>CBDCUA010000007.1:0-1836421 GCA_965222495.1 Phycisphaeraceae bacterium
TTTTTGACCCGATCCTTTCCACAAGGCAATGCGCGGAGCCGTTTGGCGCTACCTCCTGAAAATTCAGCAAGCGGATTGACTCAGTTTAATTTGAGGCCTGGAGCCACCTTCTTTGAAGGTACGGTCGCCCCTAACTTCGGGAGGCCTGGTGGCGGCACACAGATATTTGTTCCAGACTCTAATAATTTAGTGACGCCGTAAAAATGAATGAACAACGAATTGAAAAAGCCATACAGATGCTTGACGCTATTACCAGCGACATAGCGATTCAGCTCAAAACCCCCGAGCCTCAGCGGTTGTCGGGGATCAATGATTTTAATCTAAAGACTATGCTTGGACTTCTCAAAACGCTACGAGAAGTACTCAGCGAAAGGAAATTACCACCCAAGCATACGAGGCACCGCACGTTGAGTCGCATGGTTGTTGATAGTTGGCCGTTGGGAACAGAGATTGGAAATAGGATCAGTGAATTTGAGAGTTATTATGTTTCGCTTGACTAAGCAATAGCGTTCGACCCCATTCACAGGTTTGACCACGAATCAACCGGCCGTATTAACAAACGCATCAATGGTTCGCAGCAACGCGTCCTGATCTCGTTTTGGCAACTTCTCAACCTTTTCCATCCGTCGTTGAATTCTCCTATCAATCGTTTTGGCTTTGGGCGTCTTGGTCAGTCCAAGCAGCCGATCGGTAGTGATCTGCAGCACCTGTGCGATCCGTACGAGCACCTCGGTGCTGGGTTCGGTGCGATCGCATTCGTAACTTGAGACGACGGCTTGGATGGATCCAATCTTCTCGGCCAGTTCGGTCTGTGTGAGCCCATGTTCATTACGGATTCGCCGGATCCGTTGCCCCAGCGATTCCTTTGGCGCATTCTTGGCGTTGTTGTTGCGGATTCTTGTCATCCTGAGATCGTAAAACACCTTGTTGTTCTCGCGAAGGGGTTAGGGGTTGTGTCTACAACAAAACGTTGTATTATAGGCCCGGGAAAAATTTTTGGCTTTTCCTGATTTTTTTTGCCCATTCACCCCAGGAGATCCCACCATGCCCAGAATCCCTACCGCCGAGATCAGCCGGTTCAAGCAAGAGGTGGACCTGGCGGCCCTGGTTCGGGCCAAGGGCATCGAGCTTCAACCCCACGGGACCGGAGGGGATCTCGTGGGCTGTTGTCCCTTCCACGATGATCGCACACCGTCACTGGTGGTCAGCCCAAGGAAGAATCTCTGGAACTGTTTGGGGGCATGTCAGGCCGGTGGCGACGTGTTCCAGTGGGTGATGAAGGTGGAAGGCGTCAGCTTCCGGCACGCATACGAGTTGCTTAAAGAGGGCCTGCCTGGTGTGGGCGTATCGGGCAAGAAGTACACCACCGACCGTCGGCTTGATTCACCCGTGTCGTTCGATGGGGATGATCAAGCGGCGATTCACCAGGTGCTTGACTATTACCACGAGCGATTAAAGGCGGCCCCCGAGGCATTGGATTATTTAGCTAAGCGTGGCCTGACCCACAGCAAGATGATTGACCGATTCAAGCTTGGCTTTGCCGATCGGACATTGGGTCTTCGTCTACCGGCAAAGGTGACGAAGCACGGGGCGGAGGTGAGAGGTCGGTTGCAGCAGATCGGTCTACTGAGGAAGACGGGCCATGAACACTTCAACGGCTGCATCGTGTTCCCGATCATGGATGCTCAAGATCGTATCACCGAGATTTACGGCCGTCGCATCGACGACAGCAACCGTGCCAAGGGTACAGGCAGCCACTGGTATCTGCCTGGTCCTCACCAAGGGATCTTCAACGCATCAGCTTTGGCCATGTCAGCCGAGATGATCCTGTGTGAATCGATCATTGATGCGTTGACGTTCTGGTGTGCTGGTTACCGCAATGTCACGGCGACCTATGGCAACAAAGGGTTCACTGACGATCACATCGCTGCATTCCGTGCACACGGGACCAAACGACTATTTTTGGCGTATGACCGGGATGAATCAGGTGAGAAGGCCGCCGCCAATCACAGTGAACGGCTCGTGAAGGAACTGTCTGGCGTGAGCGTTTACCGCATTCAGTTCCCCAAAGGCATGGATGCGAACGAGTATGCGTTGAAGGTTCAACCGGCGAACCAAAGCCTTGGCCTAACGATTCGAAAAGCCGAATGGATGGCAGGTACTGAGCCTCATGATCCAGCGGCCCCATCCGTCGTAGACAAGGCTGAACCAGCAGCTAAGCAAAAAATAATCGATGAATCACCAACCGTTCCTCTCTTAGCTGCTTCCCCACACCCACCAAAATCACCCGAGATCGACGCCCAGATCAAGCCCGAAGAGATCATCATCCCCATCGGTGACAGGCGGTATCGGATCCGGGGTTTAGCCAAGAACCTGAGCTTCGATCAATTGAAGGTGAACGTGTTGGCGTCGCGTGGCGACGCCTTCCACGTCGACACACTGGATCTGTATTCAGCTCGGCCACGATCGGTGTTCGTGAGCCAGGTCGCCGAAGAACTGGGCATTGAACCTGGCGTGATCAAGAAAGACCTCGGCAGTGTGTTGCTGAAGTTAGAAGAACTCCAAGAGAAGCAGATCAACGAAACACTCAAACCCAAAGAGGCAACGGTTACGTTGTCAGATCCTGACAAGACATCCGCCTTGGATCTGCTGAAAGATCCCAAGTTGTTGGATCGGATCCTCGACGACTTCGACCACTGTGGCGTGGTGGGCGAGAAGACCAACAAGCTGATCGGCTACCTGGCAGCGGTGAGCCGCAAATTGGACAAACCCCTGGCCGTGGTGATTCAGTCGAGCAGTGCAGCGGGCAAATCCTCCTTAATGGATGCGGTGTTATCACTGATGCCACCGGAGGAAGTCACTAAATACAGCGCGATGACGGGCCAGTCGTTGTTCTATATGGATGAATCGAACCTGAAGCACAAGATCCTGGCGATTGCTGAGGAGGAAGGCGCCGAACAGGCCAGCTATGCGTTGAAGCTGCTTCAATCCGAAGGCGAACTGGCCATTGCCTCGACCGGCAAAGATCCCCAGACGGGCCGTCACAAGACAGAGCGGTACCAGGTTGAGGGTCCTGTGATGATCTTCTTAACGACCACTTCTCATGAAGTAGATGAAGAGTTACTCAATCGTTGCTTGGTGCTGACGGTAGACGAGGAGCGTGCCCAAACCCGTGCGATCCATCAATGCCAACGTCAAGCAGAGACGTTGGAGGGTCTGCTATCGAATCAACGTCGTCACCAGATCGTAAAGCTTCACCAGAACGTCCAACGGTTGCTGCAACCATTGCCTGTGGTGAACCCGTACGCCAACGAGCTGACGTTCATGGACAATCGGACACGCACCCGTCGTGACCACGTCAAATACCTGACACTGATCAGGACACTGGCGTTGCTTCACCAACACCAGCGTCCCCGGAAGACGGCCCAACGTCACGACGGCACCACACTCCAGTACATCGAGGTGACGCGCCAGGATATCCAGACCGCAGACCGCTTGGCCCGTGATGTGCTCTCCGGTGGTGTGAACGAACTGCCACCACGAACCAGGACCTTGCTGGATCGAATCGAACAGATGGTCACCGAGGCTAGCAAGGCACTCAAGATGAACCGTCAAGACTACCGGTTTACACGCCGCGAAGTGCGAGAGTACTGCGGTTATGGTCAGACCCAGTTGAAGGCTCACATTCGTCGTTTAGAAGATCTGGAGTATCTCACCGTCCATCGTGCTGTGGGTCGTGCGCACAGAATCGTGTATGGATTATCGATTGACCAACACACGTACAACGGTCGCTGGTCGGGTTCAAGACCTTCGCAGTCGGGGGGTGGTCGGTACACACCCCCGACCACGACAAACTCAGTGACCACATTGGTCAACAACGATTCTGACGTCGCTGGTCGGGATGTCGGGGGGCATGGTACCGGTGACAATGATTCGAACACGTCGTACCGTACTTCCAGGGGTGCTTCCGATGCGGCGTGAGCTTGTGTCGTTCTTGGAGTGGACCCAGGTCAAGCATTATTCGCCGCGTACCGTGACGATTCGCCGCAAGGGGATCGAACCATTCATCGTGTGGAGTGAGGACCGTGGCGTCACAGCAGTCACCCAGGTGACACGACCGATTCTTGAACGTTACCAGCGACACTTGTGGCGTTACCGCAAGGCCAATGGACAACCGTTGAGTTGGCGTAGCCAGAGCAGTCATCTGACATCGATCAAGGTGTGGTTCAAATGGCTGACACGTCAGGGTTATATCACGGCCAACCCTGCATCGGAGATTGAATTGCCTAAGCGTGGTCGCCCATTACCCAAAGCAATCCTGAGCCAGGAGGAAGTCGAGCAGATCATCAATGTGCCTGACGTGAGGGATGCGGCTGGGGTCCGTGACCGAGCGATCCTGGAGACACTGTACTCGACGGGTATGCGTCGCATGGAGTTGGCGAACCTGTGTGTGGCGGACCTGGACCTATCGCGTCGTGTGGCGGTGATCCGAGAGGGCAAGGGTCTTAAAGACCGGTTGATCCCAGTGGGTCATCGTGCGTGTGGTTGGTTGTTCAAATACCTCCACGATGCCAGGCCACAGTTGGCGGTTCCGGCGATGGACAGTGATGCCACACGTGGCGGTGCGTTGTTCCTGAACCGGTTCGGTTGTGGTTACTCCTTGAACGGTATCGGCAACCTGGTGAACAAGTACATCACCAAGGCCAAACTCCCAAGCGGAAAGACCGGTTCATGCCACCTGTTCCGCCACACCATGGCGACGTTGATGCTGGAGGGTGGTGCGGATGTTCGTTATGTCCAAGCGATGCTGGGCCATGAAGATTTAAGCACGACCCAGATCTACACCCAGGTGAGCATTCGCAAGCTTCAAGAAGTGCATGAGGCGACACATCCGGCTCGGGTAAAACCAAATCGCTCCTTTGGTGGAGAAAAGCAGGAAGCCAGCTAAAATGATGTGTATGACACTTGAACACCCCCAACTCGACCGGATTGTCAGCGATCCCAATATCCTAGATGGCCAACCGTGTATCAAGGGACACCGGATTACGGTACGTCGTGTCCTGAGCATTCTGGCTACCTATGACGATCGTGAAGAGATCCGTCGTGACTACCCTGGCCTTGAGGATGAAGACATTCGCCAAGCATTACGTTATGCCGCGGAGCACCTGGATGACGAACGTTTGCTGGCATTAAGAGATGCTTCGTGACGCGTGAACATCCCGACGTACCATCTGAACCGATTCGCTTAATTCTTGACGAAGGGATGCCCGCGTATGCAGCAGTCTTGTTGCGTGACCGTGGCATTGAGGCTTGGCATATCTTTGACCTGGACATGATGAGCCAGCCTGACGAATCCATTCTTGAAGAAGCTTTGCGCCGTGGTGCTGTGGTGGCTTGCTATGACTCTGACTTCCACAAGTTGTTGGCACTGACGGGTGCGTGCAAGCCATCAGTGATTCGTGTCAGGATCGACAAATTGAAGGGGCCAGAGTTAGCGGATCTTCTTGAAGAGATCATTGAATTGACTGAGCAAGCCTTACGATCCGGGGTTGTGTTGACAGTAAAAGACAGCAGCATTCGCGGCCGTCCACTGCCATTGAAAGGTCACGTGTCATCTAATGACCAGCAATCCACTTCATGAACCTGTTGGCGAGATCGTAAGTAGGTCTGTCACGGGGGACGTTTAACATAAAGTTGTGCTCCGGCGTCCATGCCTGCGCCCGGGTGTTGAGCCACCACCTCGGCGTCCGTGCCAAGGAGCGGCACAACACCCTCTTGTCTTAGGTGTGCCGAAGACGGCCCACTGGCTCCGCCGAGGCCGTCCATGGCCTCTCCCCGACCACCCGCTGCGTGCGGCGAACCACGGGCTAAGAAGCCCGCGGCTCACCACACTCCGCCCCCCTCTACCCGTGACAGGCCATTGAGGCCTGCCACGGGCAACCGAACGTCTGTTCCCGTTACGTAGATCTGCTCGCCTTCGAAGCGCTGGGCCTCCTGCCCGATTGGTGGTCGTCGCTGTGGCGGGCGTCCATGCCCGCCCGTTGGTACGGGAGCATCCAAAGCGAGTTCGGTGTCCGGTTCAGGGGGCATTTTTTTGTCGGGCGCTGTAAAGGCATCCATGCCACGCTCGACGGATGGCGTCCTTGCCATCCGAACGCCGACAAAAAACACCCCCCGAACGAACACTTGGCCTATTGGTGATTGAACGATCAACCCGGAGGGCCGGTGTGCTGGCGCACACCGGTTAGCGCAAAGCGCACCCTTTTAATTTAGCTGCTTTTGCTTAGCCGCCGCCTGGATTGCCGATAAAATGTGGGGCATGCCAACA
Source organism: Phycisphaeraceae bacterium (assembly GCA_965222495.1). Classification (GTDB taxonomy): domain Bacteria; phylum Planctomycetota; class Phycisphaerae; order Phycisphaerales; family Phycisphaeraceae; genus CBDCUA01. Next base: position 6,329 of record CBDCUA010000007.1, read on the forward strand.
GCGGCTAAGAAAATAATTGGGCTTGGCTTGGTCATCATCGCCTCGCTGTTGGTCTGTGTATCACCTTCTCTGGCCGTTGTGCACATCGCAAAACCGCGTCTAGAGAAAAAAGTTCTAGATCGTACTTTGCGTCAGATGATCGAGGATGTAAGCCTGGCATCGCATCAGGGTTGCGGGGTTGCGAGCTACGACGTTGCGTCAAGTGTGTGTCATCAGGGTTTGTTGCACGACGAGGAGACCGGGCTTGTCTACAACCGGGCGCGGATGTTGCATCCGCGACTCGGGAGGTTCATGCAGCGTGATCCGTTGGGGTATGTGGATGGGTTTAATCTGTATGAATATGTAAGAAGTAGTCCACTAGGGTTCGTCGATCCGCTAGGTCTCCAAGGCGAACCGTTTGGAGGTTTTATCCTCAACGCCGTTGTGAAGGCGCCTGGCGCTGCCAAGGATGTGATTTCCGACACAGCCAAAGAGGTTGCACTTCCAGTGGGCTTCCATTTAGGTCTTGTTGACGAAGCGGACCTTCTAGCGGAATCGGGTCTTGCCCAAGCCGTTGCCGCCCGGTCAGTTCAGGGTCAAGGCGATGTTCGCATTGCTGCGGGTCTAGGTCTTGACGTTGCCCGTCACGCCAATCCCGAATCGCTGGGCCAGCGGATCGCCTTTGAATTTGTGGCGGGGCTTGTCACACGGGATAGTGATCGCTCTAGTCGAGCGATCGCTGAAGGTGTGTTAACGTTATCGCCATTTGTTGCAAGCAAGGGGTCGACGATCTTTGGTCGTGGGGTTAAGGTCGTTCGTGGGCCGTGTCAGGTGGGGAGGGTTGCAAGGGGTTCGGTAGTCACAAGAGGAATGCCACAGTCTTTTGATGTTGCGAGTACATTTCGAAATCTCCGATTTCGCGAGATTACAGTTCAATCAGGAACCCGGCTTGATCGGGCGTTTGAGCAGGGTGTAAACCGACCAGTTGGTTCATTCGCAACTCGTGGTGCAACTGCTAACCGACTAACATCGACTCAAACCGCAATTGACGAACTGGGACTCAGAGGCACCTCAGATGTACGTCCGAATCGTGTCACTGCGCTCGAGTTTACGAGGCCCACGCGTGTCAAAGTTGGCCTGATTGAGGGAGGTGGTAAGCGATCGATTCAGTATGTTGTAGATCCCGCTGACATAATGAGCGGCGCGCTGCGACGAGTGCCTGGAAGTACACGTACCTTAGATTGAGGTGGTCATGACACCAAGCAAGATCGAACAGATTGAGTCGTTACTTAACGGAACTGCGTGTGAACTTGTCGAGCGTTGTGTCGCACCAGACCGCCTGTGCAGTAACTCTTACGCTGAAGTATTTACTGTGAGCCGTAGGGAAATCTTAGAATACATTCGGAAGAACCATAACCTCGAAGAAGTTGCCAAGAACGTACCTGGTGAGGAGGACGGTTTTTATGTAGTACCTCAAGGCAATGGGTACTTGACATACATTCAAGAGCGACAAGTTAGAGCCGAACAGGTTGTAGTATCGAGTGAAAATGAGGCTTGGGATAGGTATCTGGATTATCTCATCGGATACAGTGGAACGGGCCTCACCTTTGAATAGAATCAGGAGAACTTGGTGGGGTCAGATTGGACTTCCCAATAAAGCGCGGACACGAATGTTAAGTACTCAAGCAGCATTTTCATAGTCCGAAGGGCTGACATAGCCCAAGGTGGAATGAATCCGGCGGCGGTTGTAGTACACGTCGATCCATTCGAATGGGTCGTGACGTGCTTCAGCTTAGCGGTCGCATGATTCACCGATAGAATGTGGGTCATGCCAACAGCGGCTACGACAGGGAAATCGCTGTCCTTGGCGACGATCGCTACGCTGTTACTGTTCACATCGCCCTCATTGGCGGTCATCCATCTCGCCGACCCGCAGTTCGCCCCGAACGATCCGGGCCATGACTTTCGCGGTTACTCCCCGCTACACGATGCGAACTTCAACGTACTGGGTCTGGTCGACGACCAGGGCGATCTGGTAGAGCGTTACGAGTACCGACCGTACGGCGAGCGTCAGGTGTATTTGAGTCCTGGTGTGAATGACCCTGACGTATTAGCTCCTACGCAGCTGTCCCGGCGTGTGGAAACGTACGGCTGGGTGACACAGTCGTATGGTTTGAATGAGTTTGGTCATCAGGGTTTGTTGCACGACGAGGAGACCGGGCTTGTCTACAACCGGGCGCGGATGTTGCATCCGCGACTCGGGAGGTTCATGCAGCGTGATCCGTTGGGGTATGTGGATGGGTTTAATCTGTATGAAGGGCAGGTCAGGCGGCAAATGAATATTTTTAGCCGGGACAGTGGGAAAAGAGTTGGCGACCGGAACGGTGATTATTCACCGCACCCAACGCATCGCGGAGCGTGGCACCGTGGGCATTGACCGGCTTGTGGATGCATCGGTGAGCCGCACCTAACGCATTGCACCTTACATGAGGGCTTGCTGGTTTCACCTTGAGGCTTTGTTGTGGTGGCCGTGGATTTCATGAGTTCAAGCTCCTTGTTTTTTTGTGTTCCCTTCACCCACGGCTGAGGGACACAACACAAATAAGGTGCGTACTCTTTTCACCACGGCCCGCCCCAGATGCCACCAAAAAACCAGCTATCGTGTGAGGTGCAAGGCGGCCCGGATGAGCCGCCCTGATGCTGCCGGCTTACGCACAGAGCCGCGAGATGGCCCATTCGGCCGAAGCGACAGCGGACCATTGATCATCCGTGACACCGGCAATGACCAAGGCCCCCCAGCTGCCATCAGGCTGCTCATAGACACGGGAGAGGACGCATTTCAGGCCGTAAGGTGAGGTATAAACGCAATCAAATTGCGTCGGGCCTGCGTGTTTCCATTCGATTTCACCGACGCCGGAGGCCTCCGGGTCCAGAGCATGAGCGGCCACGGCATTGAAGATGCCCTGGAACCAGTTCTTGAACAGATCACGCCGCTCATCCGGCTCAAGGCTGCTCTGTTCGGAGAGCAGTTTGGCCAACAAGGCATTCTCCCATCGGTCGCGGTAACGCTCGAACTCCGGCTCCCGCTCTGGCTTCTGCTGGAAGATAAGGGGGCTCATGATGAGCCCCGTTGTCTGCCGCATCCTGGGTGTCTTGCTGACGCAGGTCAGCGATACGGTCGCAGGCTTTTTGAGCCAGGCGGGAAACCTGAAGAAGGTCTGTGCCTGAGTAGCTGTGCGAGTCTTTGAAGTCATCGCCCTGCTTGTAGGTCCGGCTGATATCCACGCTGTAAAAGCTGCCTTTTTCACCGGTGTTTTTCCAGATCGTGGCTTTGATCTTGCCGTCACGGATTGTGTCGATGGGTTTTTGGTTTTGAGTGGTCATGGTCGCTTCTCCTTTGTGTTAGTTGACCGATGCCACAGCGAAAAGCACGGGATCACAGGGAAGATGAGGCAAGGAAAATTGCGGAAGGTTCACCGCAAGGTGAAAGCCGTCATTTTTATTGACGAGTCCCCGGCCGTGCTAGCGTGAGCATCGAAGGACAACCAACACATACATAAGGAGAACGGCCCTGCTTCTACTGACCACGAAAACAAGGCCCAATCGGACCTACATTCAGACATGGCAGATCACCACGGATCTTGACAATCAGCCACAGGTCAAAAGGTTCAAATTAAAAGAACATGGATTGATCAAAGGGCAGCTCATGTGGACGGGTAATAAGATCGCCGACAGCTTCAAGGCACTGCGGCCCTTTAGCTCTACGCCTACTCACAAAAAAGATGTGACCGGGAAGGCTGAGAGGCTGTCATCATCCGGCCGGGGCCTAAGCAAACGGGATAGATCATCATGCTTGGCCTGCGGATCAAGCCACTGGTCCCAGGCGGAAAGCGGCACAATCACCGGCATCCTGTGCTTGCGGACGCCGCCATTATGTATCCATCTCATAAGTGTATTGGCCGGGCAGGTTAGGATCACGAAGGAATGAATGAGCTGGCCTATGTGTTGAAGTATTAATATAGCTATCTATAGGTGCCACATTCAGAGTCGCAACAGGCGTCACCGTGTGCACAGCCATAACACTGGTAGACCTCCCCTGAGGATTCCGTCTCTTCGTCAGAGTCTGAGGGCGCTCTAGAAGAACCCGAGGAATAACTTGAGCTAGAACAAACGCCACCTCCGCAACCATTTGCGACCATAGCTACGATTGCTAGTACTACGATAATTCCTATTATCCAGATAGCCACGTCGGTCCTTCCAAAAGAGCCAAACGAACGGATACGCCAACCTCTTTCTGGTTAATTATACGAAGCTGACCCGCCCCCTGAAACCCAGTCCACGATTTATGGGAAGATCTCATGATCATGGACGTATTCAGGAAAGGGCAAAGTGTGGCCAGGGTAAGGCACACATCTGAACAGATCATCCACAAGCCGCGCGTGATCGACGTGCACATGAACTCAGAACCATCTGGGGTCAGATCTTGATTAGCGAATAGATATGCATTCTTCGTTGCACTGTTGATAATGCATGCCCTTAAACTTGGCAGTGTTGACGTCACCTGCCTTGGCGGTCATACACATCGCCGACCCGAACGATCCGGGCCATGACTTTCGCGGTTACTCCCCGCTACACGATGCGAACTTCAACGTACTGGGTCTGGTCGACGACCAGGGCGATCTGGTAGAGCGTTACGAGTACCGACCGTACGGCGAGCGTCAGGTGTATTTGAGTCCTGGTGTGAACGACCCGGAGGCGCATGCTCCCACGCAGCTGTCCCGGCGTGTGGAAACGTATGGCTGGGTGACGCAGCCGTACGGTTTGAATGAGTTTGGTCATCAGGGTTTGTTGCACGACGAGGAGACCGGGCTTGTCTACAACCGGGCGAGGATGCTACATCCGAGGCTGGGGAGGTTCATGCAGAGGGATCCGTTGGGGTATGTGGATGGGTTTAATCTGTATGAATATGTAAGAAGTAGTCCACTAGGGTTCGTCGATCCGCTAGGTCTCCAAGGCGAACCGTTTGGAGGTTTTATCCTCAACGCCGTTGTGAAGGCGCCTGGCGCTGCCAAGGATGTGATTTCCGACACAGCCAAAGAGGTTGCACTTCCAGTGGGCTTCCATTTAGGTCTTGTTGACGAAACGGACCTTCTAGCGGAATCGGGTCTTGCCCAAGCCGTTGCCGCCCGGTCAGTTCAGGGTCAAGGCGATGTTCGCATTGCTGCGGGTCTAGGTCTTGACGTTGCCCGTCACGCCAATCCCGAATCGCTGGGCCAGCGGATCGCCTTTGCATTTGTGGCGGGGCTTGTCACACGGGATAGTGATCGCTCTAGTCGAGCGATCGCTGAAGGTGTGTTAACGTTATCGCCATTTGTTGCAAGCAAGGGGTCGACGATCTTTGGTCGTGGGGTTCGGGTCGTTCGTGGGCCGTGTCAGGTGAGGAGGGTCTCGAGGAATTCAGTTGGCCCAGGGCATGTAGCTGTCCCTAAAAAAATGTTTCATTTCACAGATGACGCGACAGCTGAGCTAATCGAAAAGTCACAACTGGGATTGCGTGGCCGGACGATATTTCTGACGCCCAATGGGCATCTGTCACCGCTTCAAGCTCAGATTGAATTGGCGTTGCCGCAAAAGAATACCGTAACAGCTCTTTTTGAAGTTACAACGAAAGGTTTGGATACATCGAAGATCATACTTCGGCGCCGAACGACCGGCAATGTGTTAAATCGACCCGGTGGAGGCACGGAGATTTTGTTTGATGGTCCAATACCGCTTAAGAACGTAAGGCGGGTACGATGAGTAGAGACGATATTATCAGACAAATTCGTAAGCTGGACCTGGAACATAGAGATGATGGTGATGGCGGATACTTGTTGCTAAAGGACATGCGAAAGTATCGTAGCCAACTTTCGGGTGAAGAAGACGAAATTATGCAGGATGTGTTACTGCAATTGGTTGAAGACCAAGATAAGACATTTTTTGGTGTTGCACTGGAGTCACTTGTGCAAGAGTGGGGAAATAAAGTAGCGGAACAGTTAGCGAGAATCCTTGACCGGTGTCATTTAGAATTGGAATGGGAAGGCGATGTGCTATTAGCGTTGCTACGTCTAGAACACGGTTCGATAGAGAAAAGAAGCGTGGCGCATATTTCTCAAAGACTTTCGTCGGGAGATAACACCGCGCTCCCGCTAGTTGCCGCATTGTCGCGAGTCAGTGCAGATCAATGCATGGCCATTGCGTCGACGACGATCCTAAACGAGTTAGCCTTGGGGCATGGCGAAGATCTCGAAGGATATTTGCCGGCATTTGTGAGAAACTTCCTTGACGTCGATGCAAATTTGCTTTACAGGTTGGTTCGTACTGTCAATGAACGCAATGAAAAAGTCGGACGAGCTCTAGCGAGTATGCTGATTAGATACCTTGATCGAACATACGTACAGAAAGACTTGGGTGTTGAGAACATAAGTATGCTCAAGGAGTTAATCGCTACAGCCCTTAATTGATCCTAGAGAAAACCGGCGGGACAGGGCCGACGCATAAAAAGGGAAACCTTGGGAAGTCCAACCTGACATCACTGCCCCATTACCTGCCATTGCCTCCTAGGTACGCAGGACCATTTGGGGTCAGATCTTGATTAGCGAATAGGTGTGATCAGTCGAGGCAATTGGCGTGGAGCGATTGTGAAGGACGACGACGGCCGCCATCGCCGTTTAGAATGGCTGTCGCGCACCGTGGCGCAGTATGGCTCGCGGTTGCACGCATTCGTGTTGATGACCAACCACGAACATCTTTTCGTGTAGACCCCTTCGCCGAATCTATCGATGGGCATGAAATTGCTCAATGGGGCTTACACTCGCTATTTCAACATCCGACATCGGACCAGCGGTCACTTGTTTCAGGGTCGTTACAAGGCCCATTTGGTGGAAGCTGAAGGGCATTACGCTGAGCTGAGCCGATACATCCATCTGAACCCGGTCCGCGCGGGGATGGTCGAAGACCCGGCGGCGTACTGGTGGAGCAGCTTTCCTGGTTATTGTCGCGCGTCGCGGAAGTTAGGGTGGGTTAGCTACCAAACGGATCTGGCCGACTTCGGCCCCGGCGCCGTGGCGCTGTGTCGCCGTCGTTATGCGGCGTTCGTGCGTCGAGGTATAGACGAACGTCTGAAGCGTCCTTGGGAGAAAGCGATCGGTGGAGTAGTGGTCGGGTCGCAGGATTTTTTCGATCAAGTTCGTGTGAGGTCGTCTTTCCAGGAGGAAATCCGAAACGTGCCGTGCTCGTCGAAGTTCGTGGCCAGGGCCGACTTGGATGACGTGGTGGCAGCGTGTGCGGCGGTTCTGGGGGTAGATCGCTCCACGTGGTGGCCTGGTCGTCGCAGCGACTCTGCCGACCGTGCATTGGCGGCGTACGTGTGCCGTCGTCGCTACGGTTACCCGGGTCGGCAAGTCGCCCAGTCGTTGGGTTACCGTGATGGAGGCAGCGTGACGCGATCGCTAGTGCGCGTGGAGGCGAAGACACGACTTCTCCACGCGGCATCCCGACTCGCCCGCGAGGTTGAACACTGGTTGGGAGAGAGAAGATGAGGCGGCGCGCGTCGAATACGGTTATTCGCTAATCAAGATCTGACCCCATGTCCCCCATGTCCCCCCCATGTCCCCCCTAATCAAGACGTGACCCCACCCTCCCACACCTTCCGGGCCCCATTACCCATTACCTGCGCTCGTGGTTTGCTATCGTGCCTGCTCGTGCCGGCCTTGGGTTCTGTGCAGTTCGGCGAGACTGTTCAAGCTCTTAGCGACGTCGGGATGTTCGGGGCCGAAGGCCTTCTCCAAGATCCTCAGTGCCCGTTCATACAGTGGTCGTGCCTGTTCATACTGACCTTGGGTTCTGTGCAGTACGGCGAGATTGTTCAGGCTATTAGCGACGTCGGGATGTTCGGGGCCGAAGGCTTTCTCGTAGATCTTCAGTGCCCGTTCATGCAGTGGTCGTGCCTGTTCGTACTGGCCTTGGGTTTGGTCTAGGCGTGCGAGATTGTTCAAGCTCGTAGCGACGTGGGGATGCTCGGGGCCGAAGGCTTTCTCGTAGATCTTCAGTGCCCGTTCGTACCGTGGTCGTGCCTGTTCGTACTGGCCTTGGGTTTGGTCTAGGCGTGCGAGATTGTTCAAGCTCTTAGCGACGTCGGGATGCTCGGGACCGAAGGCTTTCTCCAAGATCCCCAGTGCCTGTTCATGCAGTGGTCGTGCCTGTTCGTACTGGCCTTGGGTTCTGTGCAGTTCGGCGAGATTGTTCAAGCTCGTAGCGACGTCGGGATGCTCGGGGCCGAGGGACTGTTCTAGTAGATCCACAAGTCGTTTTGCAACATCAACTGCCTCGGTATACTTGCCTTGTTTGTACAGGTGAACAACCTGCTGACTTAATCGTTCGATCTCCGCGTGTTGGTCTTCGGAGTGCTGACGACCCGAACCCCATGCCAGGCCGGGCACAAGTACGACCAGGATCAATAAAACCTGCAAGTGGACGAGACTCGTATTCGCTTTCACCCACGCACTACTCATTTTTATTCTCCTCTAACGAGGTGGGCAACGCACAGGGTTTCTCTACCGTCGTTCTGAAGTTGAAAAGCATCCCCAGCCTGGAGGCTCAGGACCATTCGTCGTTTTCTGGAGTGACTGCATTCTACCTCCTGCGTCGTCGTCTCGTTAAAATGATCCAGCAAAATGCGCATCACCCGCAAAACAAATCGCCAGTGACCACGGCCGCGGTACCAAAAAAGACGCCAGCCTCGATCCCATATCCGTTATCCAAGGCTGGCTCCTGAGCAGTCAAGAACACGCTATGTACTCACGCGGATCAAGTTTAGCGTGGCTGTAGAATCCTTCGCCAGCATGACACTGGCGAATACGCTCTGAGCGTTTGGATTGGTCACGTCGTGGTCGTTGTCCATAGTTTTCGTGGCAGTTACTTGGGACTGGAACACGGCGTCTGTCTGGCTTAGCGATAACTCCGGTATTCAGTCCATCAAACCAACGGTTCCTAAATGTCTTCACGGCCCAGCGTCCTTTAATCTCAATCAACCTGTGAAGTACTTGTTCTTATCGGCGATCCTTCCTAAAAGTGGATACGTATGAGACACCGTTTTTTGCGCCGTGATGTCAAATTTTTTTCGATATGTCTACGATTCGGTATCATCTGTAGACAAACGAATGTGGGTGATTCGAAGGGGGCCGTCCCATTTTCGCTGTGGAAAAATTGGAGGGGATATTGGGTCCAGATCTTGATTAGCGAATAGCTAAGCATTGGAATGTTGATAACGCTCGCCTATTGCGTATCGCAACGGCCCTCCATCGCCCCCTCACGAAATACCCACATCCGTTGAGCAAATTTTTTTTTGCGACGTCGACAATATCGACGTTGTTCAAAGATCAGCGCGCAGCCCTTTTATCGTCAGGAGGCAAAGGCCAACGGCTCAAGCACAATCCACACTATGGAAGCAAATCGAACAGCGTGTGTACATGGAAAAATGGTCGGACGGCCTTTTCATTGACGGGACACTGTTGTGGGACTACGCCAATCCCAGCTTTGCCGCTGCCAACGTACGCCGTTTCACCAGTCGCGTAAGTGCTGTTTTGGAGGCCGTCAGGCGAAACAGTGTGGGTAAAGACGCGCACAGGGCAGAACATGGTCCTGATCCCCCGGCGCAAGACAACTCAGGATGCGGCCGTCGTCAACGCGTGGGACCATATGCCGCGACGGGTTGGTCATCGATCGCTGCACCGGCCCCGCAACACATGTAACGAAACACAGGTCGCCGGCAATCCAACGACAATTCAATTCGATCCTGATTTCAGTCTGCCTTCAACGGTGACAAAAGAAACCGTGATGGTGCACGAATTGCTGCATGGCATCCGCTTCGTCAAGGGCCTGGGCTGCTTCACGCGTGTACCCCATTGGAAGAACAGAGAAGAGTTCTATGCCTATCTGGTGGAGAACATGTACCGGTCCGTTGCGGGATTGCCATTGCGTACACAGTACCAACCCATCACATTCGGTTCTATCGATGCCGTCACGTGGGTCGATGATTATGTGGCACTGCTGCATGATTTGAAATCCGAACAAGGAGAGTTGTATCGTGATCTCAACGGCGTTAAAACCGCTTTTAATCCGATGAAGGAAGTTGCATTTGTGAGATCAAAGGTTCGAAGGAACATGAACGAATGGCGAGGGCGTCAGGACGAACTCTTGTTGTCATCCTGTGATTGAATATCCGCTAAATTCGGACCGTTCGGTCTGGCGTTCCAAACGTGCAAAGACAGGGTGTGCGTCAAATGTTCGCTAAGCCCTGTCACCGTCCTCATTGGAGGATCTCACCGTACACGGTTGTCCGATGATTTGGTGTCTGACAGTTTTTGCTGGGTTCTGATTTCACGTCGATCAAGCAGCGAAAGTGAAAAAAAGTTTCAATTTGCGCGCACGATTCATCAGTGACTTGCGTAACTAGGTAATGATTAGTTACTGTATCGGACTCCGCTACGCCGGTACCGCCCTTTTTTTGGGCGACCTCACAGAGAACAGAAGTGATTTGCCAGAGCATGGTGCTGGCGGTCCACGCGACGAGTCCCTGATCGGCCAACGACCGACCCCCTCGGCAGCTGGTCGAAACCGCTGGCTTCAGCAGCGGTCCATACCGTGTTTCTGAACGTTTGCAACGCCAGACCGGGCGGGTGTTGGGTCAGCCAATGGGCCGAAACCTCTCGGTTCTTCGATCAAAAATGTCAAAAGTCAAGCATTGACTGACCCTCCCCGCTTTCCGCCTACGACCCTGCCTTAAGAGTTGACACTGTAAACACCTGTAACCTTCTAGCAAGGAGAACTTGGACGATGTACATTCACTTTGGATTTGTCATCGCAGTACTATGTTTTGTCACCGGCGTCGCGTCCGCGGCCGCACCCTACCCGCCCAGCGAGCGCGTCCACGGAATGATCTTCGACCTGTCTTCTGTCGAGCAGCTAGCGCCGGGCAGTGACAATTGGCCGGTGACCTGGGCGGACGATAACCATCAGTACACCTCCTGGGGAGACGGCGGTGGGTTTGGCGGCACCAATAACCTGGGTCGGGTCAGTCTCGGTGTGGCGCGCATCGAAGGATCGGCCGACCGCCACAGGGGCTTTAATGTCTGGGGAGGACACAACACCGCCAACCCAGCGAACGTCAATGGCAAGAGCACTGGCATCTTGTCTGTAGATGGCGTGCTCTACATGTGGGTCACGCCCGGATCTGGCCACCACGGTTTCGAAGAGGCACGCCTTTATACCTCTAGCGACCATGCCGCGACGTGGGACCGCCAGCCAGAACCCGCATTTGTGAAAGCCGATAAAGTGATTAAGCCAACGTTTGCTCAATTCGGTCGTGACTACGACGGAGCGCGAGATGAATATGTTTATATCTATGCCGCACGGTTAAAAAACGATTCCCAGCTGGCGGTGCAGAAACCGGGCGAGATCGACCTGATCCGCGTGCCTAAATACGCGATTACCGATCGTGATCGGTACGAATTTTACGCCGGGACTGAAGCGAACGGCCGTCCCAAGTGGTCGCCAGATCTCCCGGATCGTCAGCCGGTCTTTGAAGATGCCAACGGCGTGGGTTGGACCGTCAGTGTCAGTTACAACGCCGGTTTGGACCGGTACTTTTTGATCACGGAGCACAACCAAAGCTTTTCCGGTGACATGGGCGTTTTCGACGCACCTGAGCCGTGGGGGCCGTGGACGACTGTCGAGTACAGCAACAACCTGGCGGGATTGGGCACGACGTTCTTCTGGAACTTCTCAAACAAGTGGCTCAGCGAAGACGGTAGAGATTTTGTGTTGAACTTTACCGGGATCGGTGCCAATGACGCTTGGGGCACGGTGCGTGGAACTTTTAACACCCCTGAACCCACCAGCCTGGCGGTTTTGGGCGTGTTGGGTATGGCCTTGATGCGCCGCCGTGTGCGCCGCGTGGTCGTGATGAATCGATCAGGTGCCGTACCCGGGTGAAGACCTAAACCGTAGAGGCGTATTGAGGTCAGCTTTTGGTCAGTGACATCATGGCTTGTCCTTAGCGGCGCCTGCGGCTTGGTCTGACGATAAAATGTGGGTCGTGCCCGCAGCGGTGATTGAAGATAAACGGTGGTTTGCGTGGCGATCATCGCCACGGTGTTGTTGCTGGACTCATCGCCCCCATGGGGTGGGCTTGCCCAGCGCAAACACGCGTTTAGCGGAACGAAACGACGACGACCAGTTGGTGGTCGCGATGTCCTCTTTGGCAGAGGTGGCTATGTCAACGTGAATATGAAATTGTCCAGTACCATAAAATGGCTCACCTTTCCGGTGCGTCGTTACCGTACTCCATACAAACCGGCAAAGGAGAGCCATGAGCGTCATACTCATCAACCCATTTGAAGTCCCGCAAGGCAAGGAAGAAGAAGCACTCGTGTTGTGGGAACGAGCCGCCGACGTGATGCGTCAATCGCCTGGCTTCATTTCAACTCGGTTACACCGTGCCATCTCACCTGACGCTCGCTTTTATCTGATCAACATGGCCCAATGGGAATCCCCAGAACACTTTAAAGCCGCTATCGAAAGTGAGGCGTTTAAGACAGCGACCGCCGGCAGTATGGAAACGTTTCCTCATTTCCCAGGACTCTACGAAGTGATCCGGTCGTAGCATCGTCTGCGAGGTCCAATGCCGTCTGCCATGATTAGACGGTCTGGAAGAATTGGTGTGATCGTCATATCCAGCGGGTTCTGTGGCAGGTGACACACCCACAGGGCCGCTGGGTTCTTGACCGCTCGATACGTCGGTCAGAGACGATTGTGGGGACGTGCAACACGACTGTCATACGCATCGCGTGTTTGCTAAGCCATGTCACCGCAAGGCTACGCTCGAAGACATATACGCAAGAGCCTTTTGTGTTGGGTACCGCTGACCCTTTGGTATCCTGTTCCCTGCTGGGGTAGCTAGGCGGTCATTCGTGGCTACGCCAGGCGGTACGCTGAGCATAGAGCTTGATGGGATGACGGGTCTCTGAAACGTGATGCCATGGCCTGGCGACGACTTGAAAGGCCCAGGCCGTGGCTTTGCGACCCCGTACGTTGGAACTTTGCTCATTTACGATACCGGGTTCCCTGAGGCGTGGCCAAGGAATAAGGATGGACGTCAATGAGACGAAAAGGCTATGCCTTGACGTTGGCCTTCCTCGTCGTTGTGGGTATCGGGTGGTTCTTTGGCGGTGGGCATGGATCGCTTCTCTGGCCGATCGTCTTCCCGGACGATACGGTTTATGGACCACGATTCTCAGAAACAGGCTTTGAAAAGATCACCGTGGGCATGACCACGGACCGGGTCACACAATTGATTGGACCGCCGCTGAAGATTTCTAAGTTTTCAAGTCGAGCGACCGCTGGTCGGTACTGGATTGAAGGTGACGTTCGTACGGCCGGATCGCAGCCTGCGCATTCGTCTCCGGTGGTGGCGTATGCTCAGTGGATCTACAGTCAGCCCGGCCCGAGCCATGAAAACTATCACGTTCGGGTCGTCATTGTTTCTGATCAAGGCACGGTCCTACGAAAAGGGGCTTCGTTCTACTCTAAGTAAAGATGGACTTCTGCTTGTGTGACGCGAACCGTTCAACCGGCAAAGACCGCTGTGACGGCCGCTTGGGGCATGACAAGCACTCACCTTAAACCGGGAGGTATGATCGATGAAACGTTTTGACAGCCAAGTTGTACTCGTGACAGGGGCGACGTCGGGGATTGGAAAGGCGACGGCTCTGGCTTTTGCAAAAGAAGGCGCCAAGCTATCGGTGGCTGGCAGGCGAAACGAAGAGGGACAGCAGGTGGTCGACCAGATCAAGCAGCTCGACGGACAGGCCCTTTTTGTAAAGACCGACGTTGCTGATGAAGAGCAGGTGAAAGCCTTGGTTGATAAAACGGTTTCGGTCTATGGACGGCTGGATATCGCGGTGAACAATGCGGGCACCGAAGGCACAATGGTCCCGGTGGTTGAGCAGACGATAGACAACTACCGTCACACATATGACGTGAATGTGTTGGGTGTCTTGCTGAGCATGAAACACGAAATTCCTGCGATGAAGCAGACGGGCGGCGGAGCCATTGTCAACGTGTCGTCGATCGCCGGGGTGATTTCCATGCCGGGGATGTCGGTATACAGTGGGTCCAAACATGCGGTGCTGGGGATGACCAAAAGCGCCGCTTTAGAAATGGCTCAGGAGAACATCAGAATCAATGCCGTTTCGCCGGGTGGCGTTGAAACAGATATGGCCGAACGTTTTACAGGTGGTCAAGAAGACGTTAAGAATCAGCTGGCTGCCATGCACCCGATGAATCGATGGGGAAAATCTGACGAAGTGGCCAAGGCCATTATGTTTTTGTCGTCGTCGGACGCGTCGTTTGTCACCGGCCAGCATTTGCTTGTCGACGGTGGGTTCACCGCTCAATAGGCGGATCAACGCCGAAGCGGTCGAAGCAGGACACCCTGCGGGCTGTGTCAGTGGAATCGGGCCACGCAACGGTTGCGTCCAACGCCGATGCGTGATTGTTTGAATCGGGCCAAAAACGTGTGCGCGCCAACATGCGCAGATCAGATCCTGGTTGGTGCGTATGCTGTGCGGATTGCGAAGGCAACGAGTGATATTGGCCATCAAGTCGTCGGCCAGCGAGGTCTAAAACCGCTTGCCGCGTCTCTTTTGGGTCTGCCGCTCAAGGTCCGGAACATGGGAATATGTCAAGTGATAGGGTCGATTGGGGCAGTGGTTTTGTGACGATGCGCGTAACGCAATTGACATGATTTATTTGTTGTTGAGGATCGACCGCCGTTCATGGTTCTATGATTTTGTGTCTTGGCCTGGACCGGTGGACGATGCGGCGGTTTGTGTCTTGTCCGGGTTCTGATGGCGAAACGGACGCAACGTGTCTTACCACCTGACCTTAACCTTGGAGACGGTCGGATCTTCCGAAACCCGACGTCTCTAGGCCCGTCCAAGAAGAGGCTGCTCAAGCCGCCACTTGAAAGCGAGGTTTTTGGAGCTGGCGCCGTGTGGCCATGTGGTTACCGATTCCAAGCGGAGCAACAGCAACGGTGGCTGAAGACGTTCGGGAACCAGTTGAGGCACGAAGTTGATACCGTAGTCGTAATGGAATGGCCCCACGCTGGACTGCCCGGTCCGCGTCGCGGTTTCTATCGCTCTGGAAACAAGCAGCTCCTGAATCCATTCTCTGTTCGCTGAACGGTTCAGGGTCTCGAGAGGTCCGGTGGCGAAGAGGTTCAGATTGACGTTCCGAGGCGACGGGAAGTTCTCGCTTAGGGCCGAACGGATTGCCGGAAGGAACTGAAAATCAGCTAGACTCTGGAAGCTCACCGTTTCGGTTAGCCCCACGTGGACCGGTAGCGGGAACTCCACACTGGCTTCCATCCACGTCTGGCGCTGCCGGGCGGTTGTTGTCACGACATATTCACAGAGCATTGTCCCCGGCACGGGCTCTGGGCCCGGGTCGTCGGGAAGCGGTGTTCGACCGTCCGGTTCAAACCAATAGCCTACGGTGGAGTCGTCGGCCCAGCCCGGACCGGCTTGTCCGCCGTCGGGACCCAATGCGCCCTCGCCGCGTCGCAGGTAACGGCCGGAGAGTGTCACGCCCGAAGGACCGCCGTAAACCCGTCGTACCGTGCCGCGACCCCCGTTGGCAACAAGAGGACCGGCCGGATCGCCCGGCACCGGTGGGCGACTGCCCGGAATTCGCGCTTGTCCCAGCAGTCCCGCCGCCAGGTGCGTCACATCTTCGCATTGCTCATACATGACGATCTCGGTCTCTATCGCTTCGCCACGGCACCATGCGTGTACCATCACATCCGCCACTGGTTGGTTTGCCGGCGAGTCGGCCAGATCACGCCACCCAAGGAAGCCGATGCCCACGTGCAAGACGGTTCCGAAAGTCCACCATTTCTGGCCGACGTTCTGTGGAATCAGCAATACCCCGGACGGCGGCGCGAACTGAGCCTGCGGAGGACGCTGTGGCATGACCGTTCGCGCTTCGGTCCACCAATCGATTTGTGATACGCTGCCGTCGGGTTTACGTGTTTCGAAGATGCCCCGGTAGCCCGGCCAAACCACGTCGTTTCTTAGCTTGTAGGCCCGGTTGGATCCCAGGACCAGCGCCAGGTCCGAATCCAGTGTCCCTCCGGCGGCGGGAAACTCCAACACACGACCCATGCCACGGGTCGCTTGCCGAAACGTTTCCAATTGGTACCCGCCCGCAACGCGCGGCGGGGCGTCGTACGCGACCCGTGACTGCTCCGAGGGCGGAAAAGCCAGTTCCGGCTGGCGGCCTAAGCGCGCGATGGTATCCGCGTCTAACAGCGGGATGTGCTGTAGGAAACCGTCGGCTGCGTCTGACAGTTCTGAACCGAACGATTTGAGGATCTCCTCCAAAACAAAGTCACCAACCGTGCTCCCGACGACACTGAGCACCAGCGTGAGGAACTGGTTAAAGCCGATCAGAGCGACACTGGCGTCCACGTCGCCGAATTGGGGTTCGGCGAAGATGACTCGCCATCGCGGTTCATTTAGCCGCAGCGGGTCCTGTTCCACATAGATGAATGCCGGGAATCGCGCGTCCTGAACAGAGGCGGCGGCCGAACCGGTCATGAAAAGTGATAGCAGGCATGACGGGCAGAAGAAGCCCAGCGCTGCCGCCGCGGCACTGACGGTTGGTGTGATGTCAATGTCACACGACACCGCCGCACCGGTCAGCGTGAACTGGGTGGTGAAGCCGAACCGGATGTCTTTGAGTTGTTTGAACCAAGGGTGGAGCTGGCCGATTGTCCGCAGATCAGCCGCATCCACGTAAACCGGAGGTGTGAATAGCGGAACGTTGCCGAACGTAATCGCGTGTTCGAAATTGTCTAGGTTGATGTCGATCAGTTCGGCCAGCCCATCGATGGTCACCTGGCCGTTGGCATGAAAGACGGCCACCGCGTCTTCGATTTCCTGACGCGTCCGATACCTGGGCCGCACGTTGAGCATCGGCAGCAGCGTCCCGTACCAGGCCCCCGCCAGCCGGACGAATGGGTGAGAGGCGAACGGTGGTCCTAAATCTTCAAGCAATAGTGCTAGGCAAACGACGTCGTTGTTGTCGTCGGCCGCCGGCGAGCTTGGTCCCCAGCCAGGGATCACGCGTTCGAGCAATTGCTCGAACGCAGGCTGCAGCCTGGCACGTGATAGCGCGGATAGAAATGTCTCCAGTCGCCGCTTGTTATCCGGGTTCTGCAAGGTCTCAACGGCGGCCGCAACGTCCCGGTTGGTTTCTGATAATCCAATACTGCGTAACATGGGACAGATCTGGATCAGGAAAGCGCGTACCAGCAGTGCGGGAATAACGCTGGGGGTCTGTCCGTCTGCGGGTACAGGCGCGGCCTGAACCACCTGACTAAACCAGTCCGAAGTCGGGATCGTAAAGCGCTGACCGCGAAAGCCTGCGATATAGGAACTCGCCGTTCGTATGTCGGCGAAGACCGTGTCGAGCAAGGTTTGGTTGAATACGACCTTCACGGTCTCCGGGCCCGTGCCGGTAAACAACGCTGGGCCCATACCGACGCCTGAGGTGCGCGATTCAATGTTTGTGGTTGTCGACACATCGTCGGGTTGCTTACCCGTGCGCCGTTGTCGGTGCTGATGAGGTGTAATTTCTTTTAATCCTGCTGGGAGATCAAAGGCGTCTTTGCGCACGTCTATCGGTTCCAGCGCATCCAACCGCATTGTGGCGCTACCGCCCTCTTCGCCCGCGAAATCGAGGCGCATTTCCACCGGCAGGCCGAGTGTTTCGATGTCGTCCCCCAGCCATGGCGCTAACGCAAGCCAGAGATATGGCATGGACGGTAAACCGCCGGTGTCACGTGCCAGCGCCTCGACACTGAGGTGGGCGGACCGGCCGTCGATCAGCGCTAAGCGACAAACCGCCCGACGCACCGGACCCAGTTTTGCGTGTCGTCCGTCTTGCCAGTCGATTTCAACCCGACGACCAAAGTTCATTGTGGGTCGTTTGCCCAGCGACCGTCGGGTGCCGCCAACCGCGTCAATCAGGTACGCGTCCTGCCCCGCGCCGCACACCAGGCGCCATTGCTCCTTGCCGTCCGGACCCGACCATCGCGCCCAAGAGCCGGCAGGGCTTGCCAGCACTTGCATCTTCTGCGGCAGGTTTTTCGACCAGGCCGCCCATGCTTTTTGGCCTTTTTTCGTCACACGGAGGCGGGCTACGTCGATGTTACTGTCGACAACGTAAGTGGCGAGATGGCCGCTTGCGTCGGCCCTGTTTTTTGTGATGAACATGGTTTTGTCTCCCTATCAGACCTCACCGCTTGGTGCGCCCGGAACTTGGTGCGGTTCACAAAACCGCGAACCATGACACCGCACCCAGGGTTAAAACGAAATCCCATCCAACGCACGCCTGCTCGGAGGATCGTCCATTGTCGCTGTAGGTGTTTGCCCAAACATGTTTGTCGCGACGCGATCGATCGCCTGCGTGATGTTTTTTCTAGTGGCGATGTTGCCTACGCCATCGTTTCACAGTCACCTCGACATTGGCCCACCTCGTGCCGGGCGATTCATCGGATAGATCAGACCTGGCCCGATGAGCGACGACCGGCGGCCATGAGAACACCGGCGCCGAAGATCAGACTCACCGTCGAGGGTTCAGGAAACGCGCCAACCCAAGCTTCTGTCCGCAGATCGCCCGCCGGTGTACGGAACACACTGGTACCGATACCGGTGAACGTCGTCCCGTCGTCGGAAATGTCGGTGACCGACGTCAGTTGCAAGTTCGGTAACGTTAACCCCATTTGGGCGAACACGTCGACCAAGTCGCGCATCCCATTGGTCGCGTCCCAGATAAACGGCCGAACAACGTCTAGCCCGCCGTCGCCGATGGCCACGGCACTGCTCCCGACGACCACAGAGCCGTCGGCCGACACGGCGGTGGCCACACTGACAAAGTTGCCGCCCGGTAGGTCGCCCAGCCCTGTCATCACACCGTTTTCCCATCGGAACGCTTCACTGCCATTGCCAGATTCACTCTGACCGACAACGACCGAACCGTCGGCTGAAACGGCGCTGGCGGTACTGTTAAAGGTGCCGCCGGTCAGATCGCCCAACGCGGTCATCACCCCGCCCTGCCAACGAAACGCCTCTGCGGCTGCGAGCCCTGACATCGCCGACGAACTAAAGCCGACCACCACATCGCCGTTGGCCGATACACCGGTCGCGGCGCTGGCTTGGTCGCCGCCCGGCAAATCACCTAAGCCTGCCATGGTGCCCGAACCGGAGACCGGGTCAGTCACCGTCCAACGAAACGCTTCGCTGCCGGTGAGTGTGCCGCCAGGGGAAGTGCCGTATCCCACGACCACAGTGCCGTCGTCCGACACGTCGGTGGCACCGCTTTCAAATTGCCCGCCGGCCAGATCGCCCAATCCGGTCATCACCGCCGTGTTTTGGGTCCACCGGAACGCTTCAAGACCGTTTGAAGAGTTGCTCTGTCCGACCACCACAGAGCCGTCGGCAGACACACCAAACGCACCGTTGCCGCCCGTGCCGCCGGGCAGGTCACCTAAAAACGTTGTCGTCAGGCCGTTCAGACGCAGTCGCCAAGCCCTTTGGGCCGCGGTGCCGCGTCCCACAATCGTCGAACCGTCGGCGGAGATCGCAAAAGATATGCTGTTGAATTCATCGGAGATCGGTAAACCCTGCAGGTCCCACAAAAACGGTTGGGCGATGGCCGGTGACACCCGCCAGGCCGTGATGACCAGTAACACAATGGCCAGGACGGTGTGACGACCCGTGGTGTATTTTCTAAGCGTAGCCAATAGGCCTTCGATGTCTGTTCGTTTTTGAGCCGCGTTTGCGATGGCCACGCAGGGCTTGGTCGGGCGGGATGTCACGATTGATTTCATGTTTCAGCTCCTCCGGCGGGCAAGACTGCCGCTGACAGCATTCCTACCTTCTATTTTCATCCGATATCGGGTCCCGGTTGTCAGGTGATTGGACCAAATCATCGATTTAGAAAGGTCGTTGTTGACAGACAGATGCGGCCATGAGTCACGCGCAGGGCCTCTTTTTCAAACGCTAACCAGATATCAATGGCCTTTGATTGTCCGCTTTCCGCGGTCACCAATATCAGGTAGGCACAAAATCCAAATAGGGGTCAGGGTTCGGCCGAAGAGGGCCATCAGGGAGCATGAGGAACTGAAGCGATATGGTCTGCCAGTTCTTGGAACCCGAAACCTGCCTGACGTGCAAGCATGATCGTGTTGACTTGCGCCGAATGTGTTTCGTGCGGGTCCACGTGAACCTCATGAACAAGGTATTCGGCGACCCAGAACTTGCCTCGTTTGATGGCAAACTGCAGTGGCGTATAGGGTAAACCAGCTTGCACAATCGGCAGACTCAGGTCAGCGCCGTTGCGTACCACGCACTTGACACCCGCCAAATAGCCGTGGCTGATCGCAAAGTGCAAGGGTGTGACACCGTGTTTGAAAAGCCAATTCTCCCATGGCTGGTTTATGGATTGGTCGTGAAGGGACATCTCCAACGCGTGTAGATCTTGGTCGACGATGGCTTTGTGGGGAGCTGGAAATTGGACGCATCCGGCCACGGCCATGGCGACCGTCGCCACTGTGACTGGTAGGAACAAGGGCAGGCGGTGCGTGATGATATGGTCGTCGCTGAGCTTCATGGCTTTACCGACGCCGGCAGCGTGCCCTTTTGTACATGGGGCCATCGCCATAAGCCTTTATTATGTCAGATTCGGTAGATCCTTGTGCAAGGCGTTGGCCCATGGGGCGCCCGCCACAGCGCGACGCCGTCCGTTCTCGACACGCCAAGAGAAAAGACACTCGGTGTTGGGCCCGTGCCCGCGGTCGGCGATGTCGTACAAAGATCGATCTAGATGGATATGATAATTTTGGGTGCGTGGTATACGCTTGTGCGTGGTGGACGGAGCCATGGTCCGTCAACAATAATGAGAGATGAACCGACGTACCGGAGCTTTTTCATGAAATCAAAAGGGTTGATGGCCACCTTGGTGATCTGCGTGGTCGGATTGTCAGGTTGTGGCAAGAAATATGCAGACGTGTCACACACCCTGCCCCCGATCGCCGAGAACCATGGCCGTATCTTCTTCTTTAGAGATCACGCCCCGTTCGGTGTGGCCGTTATGTCAAAAATCAAGTTAAACGGAGAGGTTGTAGGGCATTCTGCCCACGGCAGCTTCTACTTTGTGGACAAGCCCGCTGGCAACTATGAGGTCGTGACTTCCAGCGACGCCGACGAGGCCGTCCAGTTCACGCTCGCCGCCGGCCAGCGCCGTTTTGTACGGACCAGGGTACAACCCCTGGGGGGCGTTCGGCCGTACATGGAATCTGAAGAACAGGCGATGAAAACCCTTCGTGGCGCCTACTGGACGACACCGACGGGACAGATGAAGTAGCTGTCTTCCACCGGCGGTTTGAGGCCGTTCGCCCCGCCGTTGCGGATTTACACGATCGCCGGTGACGGGCTTAGATGTTCACACAGTTCACGGTGCAACACCGGTGTTGCGCACGCGATAAACGTAGGGTTTAGCGGGTCAAGCGCCTGGCCTTGCCATCCGGTGATCAGACCGCCGGCTTCTTGAACCAAGAGCATGCCGGCGGCGACGTCCCAAAGCTGGGTGCCGATCCCCCAGCAACCGTCAAACCAACCCCGGGCCAGGTAGCACAGGTTCAGCGCCGCCGAGCCCATCCGCCGCGTCGCCTGGCAGCAAGCTGATACACGAAGGTAATCCGTTGCGGCCGGTGAAGTGGCCGACACTTTCGGCGGGAAGCTCGCCGCCAACAGCGCTGCTGAAAGGTGTTCGACACCGCTAACCCGCATGCGCTGATCGTTGAGAAACGCACCGCCACCGGCGGAGGCCCAGAAACAGTGGTCCATCACCGGGTCAAAGACCACACCGACCAGAGGCTGATCGCCGTCCAGTAAGGCGATCGAAACCGCGTACTTCGGCATGCCGTGGGCGAAGTTGGTGGTCCCGTCTAAGGGGTCGACCACCCAACGGTAACGGTGGCCATGGACCGTCTGCCCGTCGTCTTCTTCGCCGACGAAGTCATGAGACGGATACGCCGTGAGCAGGATCTGGCGAATGGTCGCTTGGGATGCCAGGTCTGCTTCGGTGACAAGGTTGGCCGGCGATTTTTCTCGCACCTGGCACTGACCGTAATACTCACGCAGCACAGCGCCGCCGGCACGAGCGGCCTGTTTGCAGGTTTCAAGGTAGTCGTCTGTCATGAATCGATTCTCCATGGGCAAGGCTCGGCCGGCCGGCACAATCGGGCTGGTCGGCATCGTCAGCGGACGTTTCGTTCATGGTATCGGCGAACTGTGGCTTGGCATTCGTCGCCGTTTGCCTAAATCATGCGGTTTTCACGTACGCGGCGATGCACGTCACAAGTCCGTGCGCGTTATCCTTCCCTTCATCGGGTCCACGTCGTTCAAAGCGACCCGGGTCCGTGAGACGATCATCCCACATCGTTGGCGGAGACTCTAGTTGCCCGCCAACGCGTCCCGAGCGGTGCCTTGCAACGGTGAGTCTGGATTAGATGCGATTTTTTGAAGCAGGTCTTGGGCCGTTGTGGTGCCGACCAGCCCCAAGCCCTTAATGGCCTGGCTGCGGTACGCCAGGTCGAAGTTCCGTGCGACGCGCGCCAGATACTGTTGACGGTTTTGCGATCGAAGCTCTGCGAGCGTTTGCTGGTCGAGACCGAATGTCTCTGCCGACGCCAATGCCAGTTGGGCCGCTTCGAATCGAGCGGCAGCGGCGGCTTGGTTGTCACGCCGCAACGCTGGTGCCGGACCGCGTCTGGCGGCTAGCGCAAAGAACGGCTCCAACGCCCGGCCGTGGCGACGGACCTTGTCGTCGAGGCGGTTCGTCTCTGTGGTACCGCAATTGTCTAACAGCCACGCCGCCGCGAGGCGAGGCAAGGTCCAGTCTTGGCGTGGCGCAGAGCGGTGAAGATCCTGCGCGGTCGATAGCGGCGTGCTGCCGGGTGTGGTGCAGGCGGCAAGGACAAGTGTGACGGTCAACAGCGTGATTTGGCCGACAGGGGTCTGGATCGTCAATGGTCACCGCCTTTCGTCGAACGTGGGCTGGCAGCTCAAATGTCACGCGTTTACGCCAGACGCTCTTGTCATGCTCGCCCAAGGCGACGCGCGTCGTCGTCACCGCTGTTGCCACGTTCCAGAGTCACATACGCGTATTCATCGCGATGAATGTTAGTTGGCCGGCCAGGCGCCGTCGGCCCAGATCCGGGTCTCCAGCGCCGGACAATGGTGGTCGCTGGCGTCGTGAGTACAGTTGATCACGGGTTGGCCGGGCCGAGCCGCGTAGGTCGTATTCAACGCCGAGTTGCCGCTGAGGTGCATTCGAAACAGCTGTCCTTCGGTAATGAACTGTCGGATCGAACTGGCGCTGTGCATGATGTTGGTCGTGTCGAAAGTCGACTGATCATTTGTGTGGCGAAGGTCGAAGTTGTGGGCAAATTCGTGGACCAACAGTTCGTCATTGGCGTGTCGTCCCATGGCGATAAAATTGCTGCCGAACGCACAGGCGTGGCCTCGACCGGTTGCTCCGTCGACCGTATCAACCCAATAGACGTTGATCCTGTCGGGCTTGAATCCGATGTCGTTCTGGATCCCGACGCGCTTCTGGCAGGTGAACGCATGGTAGTTGGGCGCGTCGGGGTCTCCGGTGGCGTCAATGATCTGGAACGTGGAAAAGCTCACGCCCATCCGCTCGGCGTTCCAGATGGCGACGGTTGTCACGCAGTGGTCAAGCGCCAAGGCCCGCTGAACGGCGAAAGGGCCCTTCACGATCCAAACCGTCACGGGGATCAAGATCTTGTTGGGAAAGGCGACGTGGGCGACATCGGTTGACGACTCGGTCCACGGCGCGGGGGTGATCACCACCGGTCGGTGACGGGTAAACGCGACGACCTGTTCGTTGGAGGTCATGCCCGCAGCGATATGCCCGATCTTGGCAGTGGTGGTTGATGACCGGTACCGTTGATCATTGACGACGCCCGTGGATCGTGTGCCGTCAACGAGCACACCCCACGGATTGGGAAGCGTGGCGTTGTGGATGTGGATCTTGTCCGTCTGGCAACCGGCGAGCATGGCCACGAGAACGCCGGTCGCGGCCAATCCGCGTTTGGGTTGGAGGGACCGCTGTGACCAAAATCTGGAACGATGGTCAGCTATCATTCATCTCCTCCGCAGTGTTTTGCAGATTGTCTGACCCACAACGCCCTGTTTTTCTGCGCATCGGGGATTTGCTAAGTCCTACCGTCGCAAGCTGCACGTTGGGAAATATCGGCGCAAAAACTTTTGGGTTGGGTATCCGTCGCCGATCGTTAACGATGCCACCGCCGCCGACCCCAACGGAGCTACAAACATACCGGGTGTCAAAGTTGGTGTGACCTATCTCCTAGCGGTGGGTTGACCGCACAAAGGCTAACTCGTCTGCCGTCGCGCTGTCAAGACACGATGGGCGCCGGTGCGTTTGCTGTACGCGGGCGGATACGCGTTTATGTTGATGTTGGGCTACGCCGAGATGGCCTAATACCAAACACCAAAAGTTCTTGCGGATGTGCCTTCAAGGGTCGGCTTGCTGAAACGGATAGATCGAACCCAACGCCAGAATCTGGGTTAACGCATCCAACGCCGCGCGCGTTTCGTGAACCAACTGAGGATCGGCCAGGTCCGCCGGTGCCAGCCGGTCACGGTAGTGACGATTGACCCAAGCGGTCAGCTGATCGTAGAGCCGCGGTGTGAGAACAACACCTTCATGTGACCGGTCCATTTGCTCTTGGGTCAAGGTCACACGCAACCGCAGACACGCCGGACCACCGCCGTTTTTCATGCTCTGGCGCACCGCGACATACCGCACCGACGCCACGGGATTGTCCGCCTGAAGGATTTGTTGGATCACCTGTTGGACGGGTTGGTGATGTTGGCACTGGCTGGGACAGACCAGACACATATCACCGTCGGGCAGGTTGACCAGCTGACTATTAAAAAGATAGGTCTGCACCGCGTCGGCCACAGACAGTTGACGGCCAGTGACTTCGATACAGATCAGGTCGGCGCCACAGGCCCGCGCGTACTTTTGTTTTACTTCGCCGATCACCTGGGGTGTGTTGATCCAGGCGTCACTGTGGTAGAGCAGCACATGGCCGTTGCTGACGGCGATCACGTCGTTGTGGAAAACGCCCGCGTCCACCGCCGCCGGGTTCTGTCCAGCCCAGACCACGCGATCGTCGTTCAAACCGTGTAGCCGAGCCACAGCGGCGGACGCCTCGAGCGTTTGCCGCGCCGGGAAGATCCGTGGGGCCGGTGCCGATCGGTCCAGGGCGATCTGGCCGTAGACGAACACTTCGATCCCCGGGGTGCCGTCGTTTGGCCCCAGGCGCATATGGTTGGCGGCGCCTTCGTCGGCAAGCCAAGGCGCCGACGGGAGCGGATCGTGGTGAGCAAAGACGTTGTTGTCATTAAAAATGGTTCGTAACACCATCGCGGTGGTTGGCGGCTCAATCCAACGGTGAGGCTGACTGGTCAGGTTGGCGACGGTGAAGTGGACACGCCCGTCGTGCGTGTCAGCACTGGGCGATACCGTTGCGGCGTTCGCGGTCCACATGCCCGATGCGCTGCACACGACGGCCAGCAGGGCAGGCGATCGGTCGCGTACGTGCGCCAGGAGGGTCTGATTGTCGCCTTCGAATCCCAGCCGGCGTAGCGTGTGCAGCTCCGGACGCTCTTGCGGGGGCAGCACCGCCTGTTGGAGACCCAAATCGGCCATCAATTTCATCTTTGCCAGCCCCTCCAGGGCAGCGGCTTTCGGGTTGGAGATGTCACCGGCGTGCTCCTGTGATGCGGTGTTGCCCCGCGACAGGCCCGCGTAGTTGTGGGTCGGACCCACCAACCCGTCGAAGTTCACCTCGTACGCCCGAACGGTCATGAGCCGACCCCGGGTGTGGGTGTGGTGGGCATGGTCAGCTGGTCGTGTTCGATCGACGCAACAGGGAAGGAGCAGTAGTCCGCCGACCAGTAGCCGGCGGGTCGGTGGTTGCCACTAGCACCCACGCCGCCAAAAGGTAACAAGCCGCTGGCACCGGTTGTCTGGCGGTTCCAGTTCACCACACCCGCTCGGATTGACCGGTAGAACTGTTCATAAAGTGGACGGCGATCGCTAAATAGACCGGCCGATAGTCCGTACATGGTGTGGTTGGCTTCGCGGACGGCGTCGTCAAAGTTTTCGACTCTGATGACCTGTAACAGTGGGCCAAACAACTCTTCGTCGGTACGTTGGTTCACCGCGGTAACGTCCACCAGTCCCGGGGTCAGCAATGCGGGGCATTGGGGTGAGGCTTTCATGGGAACAATCGAGACACCGCCACGGTCGTCGATCAGTTGCCGCTGGGCCTCAAGCAGTCGGTCGGCCGCCTGGCGGCTGATCACGGGTCCCATAAACGGTTCGGGCCGTTCGTGATATAGACCGGTCCTCACGTCGGCGATCAGGCGGACCAGGCAGTCAACAAACGCTTGGCCTTGGCCGTTGGCCGGTACAATCAGACGCCGTGCACATGTGCATCGTTGGCCGGCGGTGACGAAGGCTGATTGAACGGTCATGTACGCCGCGGTTTCATGATCGCTTGCATCCCATACCACCAACGGATTGTTACCACCCATCTCCAGTGCCAGGATCTTTTGTGGCTGGGCGGCCAGGGCCTGAGATAACTGGCAACCGACCGCGTAGCTGCCGGTAAAAAACAGGCCGTCGAGTTGGGGGTGGGTCGATAGGGACACGGCCGTCTGACGGCCGCCCTGGACCATGTTCATCACACCGGTGGGTAGCCCGCTGGCGTGCCAGAGTTCAAGCATGTGTTGTCCAACGGCCGCGGACAGTTCGCTGGGCTTGAACACCACCGTATTGCCCGCCAGCAATGCGGGGACAATGTGACCGTTGGGCAGATGCCCGGGCAGGTTGTACGGGCCCAAGACGGCGCATACCCCGTGTGGCTTGAATCGTGTGACCGCCTTGGCACCGTTAAGGTCGTGACTGACACAGTGGCATCGTTGTTCATAGGCCTGAAGCGACAATTTGATCTTCCCGATCATGGCGCCGACTTCCGTGCGCGATTCCCATAACGGCTTTCCAGTGTCCTTGCTGATGGTGATGGCCAGTGCGTTTTGGTGTTCGGTGAGCTGTTCCCCAAACGATTGCAGCAACGCCACACGTTGTGGCAACGGCGTGTCGGCCCAAGCCGGCCATGCCTGGCCAGCGGCGTTGACTGCCTCACAGACCTGGGCGTCAGAGGCGGCGTGACCGTCCCAAATGACCTGCCCGGATCCGGGATCGTTGGACTGAAACGCGGGGCCCTGGCCGGAAACCCATCGGTTGGCGATGTAGTGGTCCCCGGTCGTCATGGTGCGGTTTTCCCTTTCGACCGACCGGGCCGCATCACGGCGTACCGTATCGGTTGGCCGATCTTGACACCCAGGGCCATGGCGGTGAGCTTGTCCATTGCCACCGTTGTGTCGTCGTGGACGGTCAGCTGTCCGCAGCAGGCGCGGAAGTTCATGTCTGTCGTTCCGATGATGTAGACCGGGGAGTCGATCGGACCGTCGATGATCCGTCCGACGGTTGCACAGCGGCTGTCCCTGACCGTTCGGACTTGCTCTCGCGGGCAGGCGAGCACGGGTCCGGCTTCAAAGATGTCCACCATGCCATTGAACGAGAATCCTTCAGACTCAAGCATGTGCAAGGCGGGTTGCGTGTTCTTGTGGACCTGTCCAATGACCGCCTGAGCGGCTTTGGGCAGCAATGGGATGTAAATCGGGTGCGTCGGCATGAGGTCGGCGATGAACTTCTTGTTGACCATGCTCATGTAGTCGGCCGTGGGGTATTCGATTTCAAAGAAATGTCTGCCCAACGCATCCCAGAACGGTGACCGCCCGTGTTCATCGACCACGCCCCGCATTTCGGCGATGACTTGGGATTCGAAATAGTCGTTGTGCTGGGCGATGAACAGAAACCGTGACAGCGACAGCAGTCGGCCGTTGCCACCGGTGCGGTATTCCGGGGCCAGGAACAGGCTGCCGATCTCACACGGGCCACTGTGCTCTCGGACCAAGTGAAGGGCCTGAATCTCCTTGTGAACGGCCAGCGTTTTCGATTCGTGAACGGAGGTCTCTATTTTGTAAGCGTAGAAGGGCTCAAACCCACCGACCTTGGACACGATCCCGCTGGTGCCAATGACCTGACCGACCGTGACGTCTTCGATCACAAACATGTAAGCTTCGCCGGCGGGCGGGCCGGACGTCTTCCTGAAGCTCTCCTGTGAATGCAAGATACGCTTCTCTAACAGCCGCCGGTCTTTGGGCAATGTCGTCAACCCGAACCCGGCGAGCGTGGCCAGGTACTCGAGCCGGTCCAGGTCGTCTTCGGTAACAGGGCGAATCACCACCATAGCGCAAAAGAATCCCGCTTAGGTATCGGACACTTCGGCGAGAATCTTTTCGATCACACCACACACGACATCAATATCGTCGTGGGTAACGGCACCGATCGGCATGAGGAACCGCAACCGGGTCGGCTGCGATCCGGCGACAAACGCAATGACCCCGGCGTCATAAAGCGCTATGGCCAGCCTGCGGGCCTTCTCGGCGGTACCGTCCAACGGTGTGAATGCGATCATGGCACCCAGGCCAAACGGGCCGCCGATGGCACCGGGTTGGCGTTTGGCGATCGCCCGGAGATGACTGACAAAATGGTTGTGCAGGTCCGCGATCTTGCCGTCGGTGCCAAAGTACCCGTCGTGGATCAGGTGATTGACGATCCGCTGTGAAGCGGCGATCGCCGCGGTGCTACCCGTAAACGTCTGGCTGACCAGGCCGGGCTTGGGTTTGATGTCGTCGGTGAACAGTGTGGCGCAGACCTGGCTAAGCTTGCCGATGGTCACCACGTCGACATAAGCGTCAAGACCAAAATGCTCAAAGGCGAATAATCGGTGGGTGCGACCGAAGGTCTGCACTTCGTCGATCATGATCGGCACGCTGTGGGCCTTGAGCTGGTCCATCAAAGCGATGAAATATTCACGGTGTCCAACGTTGTAGCCGCCTTCACCTTGAACCAACTCAAAGCACATCGCCGCGTGTTGACCGGGATACCGTCCCAGGTGGTGGCGTAGCACCGCCACCGCTTCGTGTGTGCTTTCATCGGGTCGCTGCGGGTCAAAAAAGGGCACATAATCCACGGCGATCGTGGTGGGAAGTCCCTGACGGTAGGCGGGCTTGTCGGTGATTTGAGCCAGCGCTAGCGTCCGACCCATGAAACAGCCCTCCAGCGCCAGGATCCGATCGGCTGGGCTGCGTTTTTGGAGCATGATTTTCAATGCGTTTTCATTGGCCATCGCGCCGCTGGTGGTCAGAAGGCAGTGCGCCAATTTCGCGCCTCCGGCCTGGGCGGCGTCAAGCAGTGTCTGGACCAGTGTTACCGACGAACGGTCCTGCTGCAGGTTGCCTTGCATAATCGTATCGCTTAGCGCTGCGTCCAGCGCCGCTTCGACCATCAACCGATGGCAGTGGCCCCAGGCGTGCACACCGATCCCCGTGATAAAGTCATACTTCACACTGCCGTCAGCCAACTCGACCAGCGCTCCGCGGCCGAATCCGCTTGCCAGGTAGGGGTAGATCAGCGCCCCGCCCCGCATCTGGCCGAACTGGGTAACGGTCTGCTCGTAGGACGTTTTGAGCGTCGGATCAGCCGGTTGGATGGCGTCCAGCTGACGCTGGTGGTCGGACAACGCGTCAAGAATCAATTTCTTGCCCTGAGAAACTCTCGGGTCGCCGGCCAGCGCGTCTGCGATCAGCTTGCCCATAAACTACCTTCCTCTATTAAGCCTCACGGCCCGGCCAAGCCAACTCGCCGGCCGCCAGTTTCATTAACAACAATGCACTGAGCTTAGCGCGTTCGGTGAGACTGTCCAGCAAAAGGTACTCGTCACTGCTGTGAATGTCGCCACCTCTTGGTCCGAGCGTGTCCACCGTCGGCAGGCCCGCGGCGGCCAGTTTGTTGCCGTCGCACACCCCCCCCGTCGATTGCCAATTGATCGATAGCCCCAAATCCTGGCCGCAAGCCGTCACGTGATGGATCAACGTTTGCGTGGCCGGATCGATCGATTTGGGCGGTGACGTCCATCGGCCATATCGTTGGACGGTGATCCCCTCTTGTCGCCGGATGTCGGCGATGACTTGGTCAACGTGAGGGTCGATACGGCTCTGCGCTTCGGCGTCGTTGACGCGGATATTGAATCGGCAGATCGCCAGATCAGGCACAATGTTGACAGGGCCGCCGCCTTCGACCTGACCCACGTTCACCACCGCGCCGGGAACGCGACCGTTCAGTTGACTTAAGCCTGTGATCAGCCGGGCCATCGCGTCGATGGCGTTGCGGCCCAGATGAAATTGGCGGCCCGCGTGTGCCGCCTGACCCCGGATCACGGCCGTAAAGTTGCCCGACCCGCCCCGGGCGGCGGCCAGTGATCCGTCGGCCAGGGCCGGCTCAAAGACGAGACCCAGGTCGTTTCGCTGAGCGCACTGGGTTAACACCGATGTCGAACCCGGCGAACCGATCTCCTCGTCGCTGTTGATCAGCACCTCCCAGCCCAGCTGTTCGGCCAGACCGCTTCGTTCGAGTGCTTCCAGGGCCACCAGCATCACCGCCAGCCCGCCTTTGGCGTCAGCCACACCCGGTCCGACCATCGTTTGGCTGTCTTTCAACCGTACTTGCTGGAAGGGGTGGTCGCGGCCGTAGACCGTATCCATGTGAATACCCAAGAAGACACGGCGTGGAACGGTCTTTCGTTTGGTGATTTGAATCGCCTTGGCCAGGGGCCTTTGGCAGTGGTGTCCGGCCGGGTCGATGTAAGAATATGGTGCCAGATCGACCAACTCTATCGTCCCATCCAATCCGGCCCACGCGTCGGTCAATTGTGTGGTGAGGCGCTCTAGCCCCGCCAGGTGATCGGTGCCGGAGTTGATCGACGCCCACCGCTGTACCAGGTCGCACATGCGGTCGTACTGGGTGTCGATCCACGCCAGTTGCTGGGTGTAGGGAGAGGTTACGGACATTGCCGGTTCGGTCGGGTCACGCACCGGGGCGCCGGTGTCATACGCCATGTGTCATTTTCTGCGCGGCCAACGTGCCATCAATACGTGCTTAACCCATCTTCGTGTTCGCGGGTGTCACACAAGGATCCCATCGGTAGTTGGTCGCATGATCGATTCCCTTGAACAGTCCGGCGTGGCGGCCAGACCGTGAACGACGATCACAACACCGATCGTTTATGGCGATGTTTCGTCTTCGGTGATGCTCGACCAGTCCATTCGCCCGATCAAGATAAACAGCAACACGGTGGCCATCACGGCGTAGGCCGCGTACAGCATACTTTGTAGATAGAGTCCAAAACAGGCCTTGCCCAGGCAGAAGATCATCGCAAACAGACCTGACACGCCCAATGCCCAGCTGGCCCATTCGATCCATCCAACCGTTAGGTGTTTGGGATGACCGGCCTTGACAGCGATATGGGACCACAGGCCGGCCGGGCGTACGCGCTTGTAAAAGCGGATGAGATTCGCTTCGTCTACCGGTGGTGTCATAAACGTGACAAACACCCACACGACTGTCGAACACACCAAGTTAAGTGTGAAGCGCATCGGGTAGCCCTGATCGCCGTTAAGGAAATATTCCGGGATCCCCAACTGCGCAAACAGACTGTGGAACACAGACGTTTTGTTCAGCAGAAGGAACATCACCAGCGACGAGGTCATCGCCGATATCTCCGACCACGCATTGATCCGCCACCAGTACCACCGCAGAAGCAGCGCAAACCCGGCGCCAGACATCATTTCAAAGAACACCAACCACCCGGTCGCAATGGAATCGGAAAAGAAGGCGTATACCCCCGCCAGGATCGCAAGCAGCACCGACACGACCTGCGACACAATGACATTGGCGCGTTCGCTGCCTTGTGGGTGGATAAATCGCTTGTAGAGATCGTTAACCACATACGACGCGCCGAAGTTCACGTGTGTGGAGATCGTGGACATGTAGGCGGCCATCAGCGCAGCGACCATCATGCCTTTCAAGCCCACGGGCAGGTACTTCATGAGCATGATCACATAGGCGTGTTCAGCGTCATAGTGCGCGCCGTAGGCGGTGACGTCTGGGATCAGGAACAGTGACGCCACACCCACCACGATCCACGGCCAGGGTCGCAGCACGAAGTTGGCCAGGTTGTACCAGAGCATGGCCAGCACCGAGTGCTTTTCATCCTTGCACGAGAACAGCCGTTGGGATAGGAAACCGCCGCCTTCACCCCCTGCCCACCACTGCAAACCCAGAAACACCACCAGCGCCCAGACGGCAAGAAAACCGCCGCCTTTGAGATCAAACGGGGGTAAGAAACTGGTGATTTTGGGTGTGGCGATCACGCGGTCGTAGCGCCACGCCGCCATGATCTCACTTTTGTCTTTGACCCCGGCGGCATCAAGTTGGGCCAATAGACGCTCCTGACCAATCGAAAGGTCGGGGAACCGGTAGTAGTCCAGCTGATCGTCAAGCAAAATCCCTTGATCGAGCATGACACCGACCGTATTGGAATCGGTGAACGCCGCGGCACTGACGGTATAGGCGTGTTTCCACAGGTCCACAACCGGCTCAACGTTGTCCGGGCGGATCCCCCCGATGGTCATGACGGTGTTGCGAACCTGTGACTCTGTCAGCCGTTCTGCCGACCAGCGTAGCTGGTGAACGTCGTCGCGGTCACGGCGTAGCAGGCCGCGGTCGACCAATTGGTTGATCCAATCGTCGGTGGCACCGGCATGGGACAGGTCTTTTGGGGCTGTCGCCTGACTCAGTGCGCTTTGAAGTTTGGATCGGTCCAGTTTCTCACGGTCGGCAGCGGCCTTGTTCTGAACGCGCCCTGCGTCGACCGCTTGTGCGGCTTTCTGGACCATGTGTTTGGGACCACCGGAGACGGCCATCACCACCGCCATGAGGATGACAGTCCCGGTCATGGCGAAAGTGAACTGAAAAAAATCAGTGGCCATCACTCCCCAGAGCCCAGAAATCGTCGTGTATGCTGCGGCGATCACAAAACAGAGGATGATGGCGGTCGCTTTGGCGGGGATCACCGCTTCGCCGATCATGGGAAGGTGCAACAATTGCGACGTATCGAACTGAGACGCCACGTCGATGCCCTTGGCCACCAATTCCGGTAGCCATTGACCCTTGACGAACACGACGGTGGGTATGTCCATCGTCACGTCAAGAATCTTGGTCATCGCCAGTGTCACCCACCCCATGACAATGGTGTTTTGGATCAATGACCGAAACGTGGCGTGGAAGATCCGTAGCCCGGCAGCCGGTGGTCCGGTATAACGCAGCTCGTTAAGTTCCACGTCGGTTAGGATCTTGGCTCGTCGCCAGAGCCTTGCGTAGAAGAAAGTGCACAGCATCATGCCCATGATGCCGCCCCACCAGAACCAATTTCGTTCTAGACCGATCGTACGCATCCACCCTGAAATCACCAGGGGCGTGTCGGCAGCGAACGAGGTGGCCACAATGGAGGTGCCCGCCACCCACCAGGTCATCTTCCGGCCGGCGACAAAATAGTCAGACAGGCTGGTGACCGCTCGTTTCGAGAAATAGACGCCAATGGCCAGTGTGCTTGCAAAAAATGCAAAAATAACGATCCAATCCCATCCTGCGAGCGGTTTAAGCGTTTGTGTCAACGTGTAGGTCCTTGGCGGAAAAGGTCGCAGCAGAAGCAACGTGGCCACTATATCGGGTGTCCTATTTCTTTGCCACTTTCTCCAGTCGAACCATCGAGTTGGTCTACAGTTATGCAAATCGTCGGTGCTGGGCCTGCCTGTCGAGTCGCCAGGACGGCTCCGGAGGCGGTGGATCGACCGGTCGTCCGTCACCGGTGGCTTTGCAAACCCCTTTGATATGCATAACATCGAACCCGCTGCTCGGGGGCTGGCGACCGGTTTAACGAACACCCGCTTTTGGGTCGGGACAAATTCACGGACAGGTAAGGGGTATCACCATGACGAATATGCCGCGGACCTCCTCATCGTTATTGACAGTGCTCTTGTTCCTGCTGAGCTTCTCGTTGTCGAGCGGTTGTGCCGGCACAGGCGCCCGTCGCGGCGCTGGCGACGTGGGGTCGGGGATGGACGCGATCTATGCCAGTACCCGCATTATTGTCGATGGCTGGCTGGACGAATCGATTTGGAAAAGCGCTAAGGTGTACTCGTTGGCGCTAGGGCGTGACGTGAGCAGGCCGAACCAGGCGGTCGAGGAGTCCGGCTCGGTGCGATTGGCATGGGATGACCAGTACCTTTACGTGGCCGTTGAGTTTGAAGATTCGGACATTGTCGCTGAAGGCCAGAGCGATCAGCTGCAGCATGACCAGCTCGGCGATCTATGCGAGGTGTTTCTCAAACCGGAAGATGAGACCTGGTATTGGCAGCTGCACGTGACGCCGCATAGCCGAATGAGCAGCTTCTGGTTTCCCGGGCGTGGCCGATCGGGTCTGCCGAGCAATATTCAGTACAGTTGCGGGCTGAGGGTCGCCGCGAAGACTGAGGGTTCGATCAACAACTGGCGAGACAAGGATCAGCTGTGGACGGCTGAGATGGCCATGCCCATTCGCGATCTGACCGCTCGCGGTGAAACATTTGGCCCGGGTTCGGCGTGGCGCATCCTCGTGACCAGGTACAACTATTCGCGGTATCGCACGGCGCGCGGGCCCGAACGAACCATGAGACCACAGCTGTCGGTGACAAACTTTCACCTGCTAAACGAATACGCCCCCCTTCGGTTGGTCCGGTAGTTACGACAACACTTCACTGGCACGTGGAAACGAGCCGAGTACGGTCATTTGAAGACAGTGTGCGCGGGCCGCTTCGATCGCCGTTTTGACCCGTGGCTCCATCTCATGGCCTAGAAAATCTACAAAAAAGTAGTACTCCCAGTTGACCCGTTGGCTGGGGCGTTTGTCGATGTGAGTAAGGTTCAAACCGTGGTCGCGGAACACGTCTAACACCGACGCCAGGGCGCCCGGCTCGTGCACCGTGGTGAACATCAAAGCCGTTTTGTCGTCGTTGGATGGCTGTGCCTTCTGAGTGGCCACCACAAAAAAACGGGTGACATTGTTGGGGTTGTCTTCGATATTCGTTGCTCGGCTTTTTAGTTTGTAAATCTCTCCGGAAAGCGCCGATCCGACCGCCGCGGCGTTGGCTTGGCCGCTTGCGATTTCCGAAGCCCTCGAGCTGGATGCGACCGACACGCGTTGGGCGTGGGGAAGATGCTGGCTGATCCACCTGCGGCACTGCGTAAAAATCTCCGGGCGGGAATAGAGCCGCTGGATCTGATCTAGAGGACAGTTGGCCAAGAGGTTGTGATGCACACTGATCAGCACCTCGGCGTAGACCTGAACTGGCGAATCAAGAAAAGAGTCAAGTGTGTCGCCGATGCCGCCCATGGCCGAGTTTTCAATGGGTACCAATCCCAGATCGATGTGTCCACGGGCGGTCTGGTCGAATACCGACTTGATGTCCTCCAAGTCATGGTATTCTACGCTCACACCAAACTTCAGCCTCGCTGCCAGGTGACTGAACGATCCGGGCGGCCCCAGGTAGCCGATTTTCAGCGACCGCTCTAACGCAAAACTGCCACTCATCAGCTCACGCCAGATCGCTTCTAAACATTGATGACTCAGGGGTCCTTGGTTGTACCGGCGAACCTGGTTGAGCACCTGCTGCTCGCGCGCGGGGGCGTAGATCGAACTGTCGCACTGACGTTTGACGTTTCCGATCTCCACGACCACCTTGGCGCGTTCGTTTAAGAGCGCCACGAGCTCTTGGTCCAATTGATCAATTCGCTGACGCAGTCCGTCCAACGCGGCAGGGTCCTCTTGCTTTCTCATGATGGGGCATTCTATCGCCGTTGGGATTTGGGCGGGCCAGGCCCCCTGGTTTGGAGGCTATGATGATAGCGGTGTCAGAGAGATGGGTTGGCCACGTGGGTGGCGGCAAACCTTGGCTAGGAGAACCGTTGCTGGCGATCTTGTGCTTAGCGGCCGAACCGAACCAACCGCCTGCACTCTGGCCGGTGGCCATGCTGACCGGTATCGGCGTCGGGATGGCGTTGTGGTTTCTCGGACCGCGGGTGGCCCGACCAGGCTTTGGAGCGTTGGGGCTGGTCGCCGGCGGTATCGGGGCCGGTGCGGCGTACGGTCCGCTCGGTGGCCACGGTGCGTTGCTGTTATGGGTGACCGTCGGTTCGGTTGGCGGGTTTCTGTTGGCGATTGCCATGATCCGCGTGTGGGTGGCGGTCAGCTGCGCTTTGGTGTTGGCTGTATCGGTGCCGGTGGTGAGCCTGATTTGGACGAGGACCGCGCTGCCACCGCTTGCCGGTTCGCCGTTCATTCATGCGGTGGTCGCGGGGGTGCAACAAAACCCGAGGGATTGGCGCCAACGGGTCGGACACGCTTACCAAGAGCAGCAGACATCCGTTCAGGCCTGGTGGTCAGATCTGACCAGTCCCACACGCCGCACACTGGCGCTGGCGGCTTGTGCCGGGGGTGTGATCGGGTTGGTGGCGGGCTTGGTGTACCCGCGTAAGATGGCCATATTCGAATCGGAGTGGATCGGTTCGACCCTGGTGTTATGTGGGGTCTACCAACTGGCTTTCGCCTACGTGCCGGGTGCACATCATTGGCCGTCTGACCGCTTCAGAGTCATGCTCGTGCTGCTGGGTCTGATAACCCTCTTGGGTTGTCTGGTGCAGTGGACGATCTTCAAGCCGAAAACCGATAGGTGATGGTGTTCGTGGCCGGCCTGATCAATCGGCCGGTCGTGACTGAAGCCTCAGGCGTCACGACAAATCTCGGGCGCAGGCGCAGCGACAACAACGAACGTCAAGATCGCGTCCGAATTGAGAACCATACGCCGCGCGTATAGGGAGCTGTCCATGCTGACCACCATCGCTCAGGCCGATCCGACTGTCTTCGACAGCGTGATCGAGATCTTTTCACGGCTCGACACCTTGGCTCACCCGGAAACCTTGTTAGAGACCTTGCAATCGATGTCCGGCATCTGGGCGGTCATTTTCCTGGCAGCGGGGTTGATCTGTCTGTTTCAGGGTTACAAGATTTACCGGACCGTGACGGTGATCCTGGCACTGGCGATCGGCGCGTTTGCCGGGTACTACCTGGGCAAAAAGATCAATGCAGAGTATGTGGTGGCCGGTTGCCTGGCGGTGTTGATGGCGGTCAGTTGTTTCCCCTTGATGAAATATGCCGTGTCCTTATTGGGAGGTCTCGCTGGAGCGTTTATGGGCGCTAACTCATGGTCGGCGCTGGGGCGTTTGGCCGGTAGTGGCGGCGATAACTCTGTGGCGCAGCACTATTGGGTCGGGGCACTGGTGGGTCTGCTGGTTTGCGGGATGTTGGCTTTTATCCTTTTCAAAATCACAGTGGTCATGTTTACATCGGTCAGTGGCTCGACGATCGCGGTGCTAGGCGCGGTGGCACTGTTGCTTCAGGTGGATATGTTCAAGCAGACCATTTTCGACAGCATCTCCGCTCACGCGATGATCCTGCCGCTGCTTGTGTTGGTGCCGGCGACCATCGGGTTCATTTTACAAGAGCTCGAGCCGGCGACCGGGCCTGGAAAAGCCCACGGCAAAGCCGCCGCGATATAAACCCATCTTATTTAAAACCGTATTCGTGCCATCGCCGCTGAACCAGCTGCTGGGTCACCTGATCCATCTGCAAAGGGCTCGGCCATGAACGCACCGGGTGGCCCCCGACCTGTTCGCCGGGAACCTTGCCGGTGGCGTCAAATCCGATTTTGTGCCCGGCACCCAATCGCGGCGCGGCATGATCAAGGATGTCCAACGGACCGTTGACAATCTCCACGTCTCGGCCCGGGTCGCAATTGGCGCACAAGTAGAAAAGGACCTCGTCCTGATCGTGGACGTTTACGTGTTCATCGACCACGACGATGAGCTTGGTCCACGCCATTTGTCCTGCGCCCCAGATCGCATGCATGACGCGCCTGGCTTGTAGGGGATATTCTTTGTGGATCTTGACGAACACACAGTTGTGAAAACAGCCGAACATGGGCAGGTGATAGTCGATGATGTCCGGCACCAGCGTCTTGAGCAGTGGCAGAAAGATCCGTTCGGTGGCCTTGCCCATGTAGTAGTCTTCTTGGGGTGGAGCACCCACGATTGTGGTGGGGTAGATCGGATCAGCCCGGTGGGTGATCGCGGTGACGGTGAAGATCGGGTAACGGTCTGGTAACGAGTAAAACCCGGTGTGATCGCCGAACGGGCCTTCAAACACAGCGCCCGGGCCGATCGGTGGGGGGTGGCCATCAGGGCCCGTTGTGCGAGGGTCGTAGCCGATGGGGCCGCATTCGATCGACACATGCCCTTCGATCACAAACTCGGCGTGGGCCGGCACCTGAAGATCAACGGTCTTGCACTGAACCAGTTCAATGCCACCGCCGTTTAAGAACCCAGCAAACAGCAGTTCTGACACACCGGGCGGAAGCGGTGCGGTGGCCGCGTAAGGCAGGACCGACTCACCGCCCAACACAACCGCCGCGGGCATCGGCTTGCCTTGTTTTTTCCAGGCACGCCAGTGCCGCGCACCGTCATGGTGCACGTGCCAGTGCATCGCTGTGTGGTGAGGGTCGAGCAGTTGTAGTCGGTACATGCCGACATTTCGGTCGCCGGTTTCGGGATGCACCGTGTGCACGCCAGCAAAGGTGATGTAGCGACCGTTGCCGGGACGTGGCATGTCCACCGGGTAACCGCACTTGCGGGGGTTGCCGTCGTCGGGCCAGCACTGGATGGCCGGGAGCTGGAGCAGGTCGATCTGGTCGCCGGTCTTGACGATCTGCTGGCAGAGGGCCGTGCGAACGATTTTGGGTGGCCAACTGGCGATTCGTGCCAGCTCAGGGATCTTTTTGATCTTTTCGATGACCCCCACAGGCGTTTCGGGCTTGACCAGGCGCGATACCTTCTGTGCCAGGTGTTCAAATCCGCCTTCGGTACAGCCCAAGGCCATCTCCATGCGGCGGTAGCTACCGAACGCATTGATCAGCAAGGGGAATGAGGTGCCCTGAACATTCTCGAACAGTAGCGCTTGACCCCCCAAATGGGCAAATCTTGGGTCGAAAGCGGTCGCGTGAGCGCTGGTGTGGGGTGCGGTGCTCTTGCTGACGCGATCGGTGATTTGGGTGACTTCTAGCAGCGGTGAAACCGGCACCTTCACACGGTGCAGTTCACCGGCCCGCTCAAGCGCATCGACATAATCGCGCAGCGTAGGGTACATCCACAGTGAAACCTAAGCGCCGCAGGGCCAATCTGCAAGCTCATGGCCGTCGGTCCGGAGCACCACACCCGTCCAGCGATTGAGCAGCAGGTCCTTCCGACGCCATCGGTCTGTCGGGGTGGCGCGCCACGATAACGCCGATCTGTGGTCGATCACCCGACGACAGCATCGAGGCTCATCCGGCCCGGGCCAGTGACCGTCAACAGGACGGCCAACGTGAACAGGATCAATTCCTTACCAAACGGTGGTCCTTCCGCCGGCCAGAGGCTCAGGCCCATGGCCATCATGAAGCTCAGCAGCATAAGCGTGACCAGCCCGGCGGCTACACGTCCTGCGATCCCGATGACGAGCATTCCTCCCGCGATCACCTCGACGAAGGGCAGCGCATAGCCGTAACCCCGCCCCAGCATCTCCGGCAGTGGCGCTTGTGAGGCGACGAAACCGGCAAAGCCGGATAGCTTCTGCATCACCGTCTGGCCTTCATCGGTCGGGATCAGTTTCCTGACCCCTGCCAACAGGAACATCAGACCCAGGGATAGTCGATTCATCAAGAGGGCAGCGTCGGTCCACAGTCCGAAAGAATGTCGGTGGGGCATGGGTGGCTCCTGGTGAAGGTTCAGTCAAAACGATCTGTCATGTTGTATGGCCCAACGCCGCGGACCGCTCGGCGGCGGCGCGGACCGCCGCGGCAATGATGTCTGCGGCGTGTTGGTCTTCTAGGGATTGGATCGCCGCTTCTGTGGTCCCGCCCGGACTGGTTACCTTGCGGCGTAAAGCAGCGGGGCCTCCTTGGCCGGATGTGGCCATCATGAGGTGAGCTGCTCCCAAGACGGTTTGACCGACCAACAGATCGCCGTGTTCGCCCAAGCCAAGTTCGTCTGCGACACGCTGCATCGCTTCGGCCAGGTAGAAAACATACGCCGGACCCGAACCCGATACCGCGGTGACCGCGTCGAGCTTCGACTCGTCGACCTGAATCACCCGTCCGGCGGCTGCGAAAAGACATGTGGCCAGCTCTGTATCACCGGGTTGGGTGTGTGGTCCCGGAGCGATCGCGGTCATCCCGAACCCGACCTGTAGCGGTGTGTTGGGCATGATACGGATGACCCTGGGTCGATCGATCCTCTGCGAGGCGACGACCGCTTGGCTGAGTTTTTCAATGGAGATCCCCGCCATGATCGACAGGATCACCTGGTCTGACGATCCGAATCGTCCCAGATCGGCAGCGGCTTGGGCCATTACCTGAGGCTTGACCGCGACCAGAACCTGCTTGGTTTGGCCGATGACCTGTGCGTTGTCGCTGGCGGTGGCGATCCCGAGGCCAGTGAATACCGCGCGCCGTTGCGGGTTCGGGTCCGACGCGATCAGCTGTGGGGCTTGAAGCACGCGTTGCTGGATCGCCGCTTTAGCAATGGCTTCGGCCATGTGCCCGGCACCAAGAAATGCCAGTTCGTATCGCATCAGTCTCACCGTTTGATCTTTCTGCCGTCGTCAGGGGCGGCGTTCACATTTCGTTGATCCAACGGTCCCGAATCGCTTTGTTTTGACACAAAGTCTCTAGAAGCGTTTCGTCTTTTTTGTCGAGTAACATCTGGCGAAATTCGGCCAATTCGTCGCCGAACACCTCAATGGCTTTGGCGATCGCTTGCCGATTGGTGGCGAAAATGTCCGACCAGATTTGCGGGTCACCACTGGCCACGCGCGTGGTGTCCCTAAACCCGGTCGACGCCAGATCCAATCCGCCTTCCCGCCTGGCCAGTTGCAGCAACAGCACGGCTAACGCGTGTGGCAAATGGCTAATGTGTGCCACACGCCGGTCATGTTCGACCGCCGGTAGGTAAACCAGCTTCATTTTCAGTCGAGTCCACAATGTCTCGACCACGCTTTGGGCGTGAGGGTCGGTGTCAGGTTCTGGTGTAATCACACAGGGCTTACCCTCAAACAAGTCGGGTCGGGCGGCGTCTGGGCCGTGCCGTTCGCTACCGGCCATGGGGTGTGATCCGACGAATCGGGTTGGATCGGGCAGCAATCGACGGGCGTCGGCACAGACTTGCTGCTTGGTTGAGCCCACATCGGTGACCACCAAATCTGCATGGTCGTACTGCGCCAGATGACCCAAGACATGTTCATAACTGCCAAGAGGGACCGCAATGACGACAAGTTGGCTTTCCCGTAACGGTGGTCCCAGGTCGGTGCTGGCGGTATCCACACCGCCCAGTGCCTTGGCGCGTTGGGCGGTTTCGATGCGGCGGCTGACACCGGCGATCCTACCGCGATAGCCGCCGGCACGCAGGCCCAGGCCGCAGCTGGTGCCTAAAAGGCCGGTGCCCACAATGGTGATTTGCCCAATCCGGTCCATGGATGTGTCTAACACGATTGACGATAAGTTAGAATGGTAGGTGGATTGACCCACGGTACAAGTAGCCTTGTCTTGGGAACTGCAAGAATGACCACCGCGAACGCATACACCGGTACCTATGAGTTGGAATTTGAACGCCCATTGCTCCAACTGGAGCGCCAGATCGCTGAGCTTGAGGCCCATAGCGACAACACCGGCATCGACATCGCCAACGAAGTCCGCAAGCTTCGGCAAAACCACACGGCCTTGCTGAAGAAGATCTATGCCAAGCTAGGGGCGTGGCACATTGTCAAGGTCGCCCGGCATCCGGGCCGACCCCAGTCTGTCGATTATATCCGGGGGATGGTCAAAGATTTTTATCAGCTTCACGGTGATCGTGCTTTTGGTGACGATCCGGCGATTGTGACGGGCTTTGGGCGGATTGGACCGCACAAGTGTCTGCTGGTGGCCCATCACAAGGGCAAGGATACGCGTGAACGGATCGCTTGTCATTTTGGGTGCGCCCATCCGGAAGGTTACCGTAAGGCTCTGCATAAGATGAAGCTTGCCGAGAAGTTTGACCTTCCGGTCGTGACTTTGGTCGATACGCCGGGCGCGTATCCGGGGGTGGGGGCAGAGGAGCGGGGACAAGCGTACGCGATTGCGACCAACCTGCGAGCGATGAGCCAACTTCGCGTGCCCATTGTGTCGGTGATTATCGGGGAGGGTGGTTCCGGCGGTGCGCTGGGGATTGCCGTGGCCGATCGCGTGGCCATGATGCAGTATGCGTGGTACAGCGTGATCAGCCCGGAGGGTTGCGCGGCGATCCTATGGAAGAGCGGCGAGGCTGCTGAAAAGGCCGCTGAATCGCTCAAACTCACTGCGTCGGATCACCTCAAGCTCGGCACGGTCGATGACGTGATCGCCGAGCCGTTGGGTGGTGCGCACCGCGATCCGGCTTCGTCGATGGACAGGCTCGAGAAGTGGATCTCTCAAAACCTTCGGGACCTAAAGCGCTTTAAGATCGATAATCTCATTCAAAAACGATTCGACCGATTGCGGAGCGTGGGTCGGTATGCCGAACAGTAGTTCCGGTTGCAAACACCGCGCCAAACGGTCTTGGTCCGTTTTGGATGACCTGCGAGCATGACGCACGTGGTGCTGTGGCATACTCTTTTCGACATCCTGATGCTGTTGCTGGCAGCGCTGGTGTTGGGCATTGCCTGTGAACGACTGCGTCAGAGCCCACTTTTGGGTTACCTTTCCGCCGGGACCCTCCTGGGGCCCAACGCGCTTGGACTGATTTCAAACCAGTATCAAGTTCAGGCATTGGCAGAGCTTGGAGTTGCGCTGCTGCTGTTCACGATCGGGCTGGAGTTTTCCTGGCAACGGCTGCGACGATTGGGTGGCGCGGCCCTGGGCGGCGGTACGGTTCAGGTGCTGGCCACCACGGTGCTGGGTGCGGCGGTGACCGCGCTATTGGGCATTCCGTTCCGCGGCGCGTTGGCGATGGGCGCAGTGATGGCGCCAAGTAGCACCGCGACGGTCCTACGGATGCTCGTGTCACGCGCCCAGGTCGACAGCGTGCACGGACGCCATGCTCTGGGGATCCTATTAATGCAAGACGTTGCGGTGGTGCCTTTGGTGCTGCTCGTGGCCGTTCTTGCAGGTCAGGGTTCGTGGTTTCAGATCGGCACCGAGATATTCAAGACGTTTGTGTGGGCGGGGGTGCTCGTTGGGTTGTTTTATTTGTTGTTTACCGTGGTGGCCCCGCGTGTGCTGCGTCTGGAATCGCTCTACCGTAACCGAGAACTGCCGATTCTTCTGGCGATTGTGACGGGGTTGGGGTCGGCGTGGGGATCACACAAACTGGGCATGTCACCGGCGCTGGGCGCGTTTGTGGCCGGTGTCCTCTTGGCCGAATCGCCCTTTGCGACCCAGATTCGCTCGGACATCGGTTCGGTACGCACCCTCCTTGTGACACTCTTTTTCAGCTCTATCGGGATGCTGGGTGACCCGGTTTGGTTCGTTGGGCATCTGCATTGGGTGGGCGCTTTGGTGGTGGCGATTGTTGTAGGCAAGGCCCTGATCATTTGGATGGTCCTGCGGCTGTTTCGTCTGACCCACACCAGCGCTCTGGCGGCGGGCCTTTGCCTTGGCCAGGTCGGTGAGTTTTCGTTTGTCCTGGCGGAGGTGGGCCGCGGCAGTGTCATCAGCGAACCGGTGTTCAAACTGGTGATCTCCGCGACCATTGCGACGTTGTTTC
Organism: Phycisphaeraceae bacterium; assembly: GCA_965222495.1. Lineage (GTDB taxonomy): Bacteria > Planctomycetota > Phycisphaerae > Phycisphaerales > Phycisphaeraceae > CBDCUA01. The sequence goes on from CBDCUA010000007.1 coordinate 50,462, forward strand.
TCACGCCCTATCTGGTGGCCATCGCGCCACAGGTTTCGGCGGCGGTGGTTAATCACTTGGTCCGGTTGGGGTGGATGACCGTCGATTCGTTGACACCTCCCCCGGACCCGTCTCCGGTGCCCAACCGGGTGGTCATCATCGGATTCGGACCGGCAGGTCAGGCGGTGGGCCAAATGCTCGGTGAGCGTCAGATCAGGGTCAGTGTTGTTGATTTGAATCCTCGCCTGATCGATATCGCACACCAATATGGCTTTGATGGTCACATCGGCGACGCCACGCACGCGGCGGTGCTCGAACACGCCGGGATTTTGTCGGCCGCTGCCGCGGTGGTGACGATCCCAGATCCCACGACGGCTCGCACGGTGGTCGAGGGGGTCAGATCAATCGATCCGGAGGTGTACCTGATTGCCCGCGGCAGGTATCACCATCATCTGGAAGAACTGGTTGCCGGTGGCGCTGATGAAGTCATTGATGAGGAGCAACAGGTCGGGGCACGTTTGGCGATACGGCTCAGACGCCGTTTACGCACATTGACGCGTCCGTCGGCCACGCCCTAACGCTGCTGGGTCAGAACGATGGCACGTCAGGCTTATCCTCTGCTCGGTGATGGTTCTGGTACGAGAAGAACAGACCTTCACGGATAATATTTCGGGTCGCGTGACCGGCGATTCCGAGTCGTCAGAAACGATTCTTGAATTGTTTAGACACCGCGGCCGTGTCGGTCAGGGCCATTCCCGGCGCCCAGTTTCCGTCTAAACAGGCATAATCTGGTACGATAGCATTGGACGGTGAGTTTTAACTCATCCATTAATCATGCGTTTACAGGGGATTGGAATGCAATGCCGCAGGTACAAGCCCAGAACCAGCAAGAGGACGATCAGCGCGTGAGACCGGCACATTGGACAGCATTGAATCCGCCTCCCGAGCTGCGCGAGGCGTTGGCATGCTGTCGTCGCGTCCAAGTGGTGGGTTCCGTCGACGAACTGCTTGAAATGTCATGCGGTGGCCCAAGTGTGACTTCAATGACGGTCGATTACGAGCTTCCCGATGGCCGACGGGTCACCGAGGCCACCGTCGTGCGGGTGCGCAATGGGATTGTGGCCAACTACCCGGAGCCCTACATGCGACGGCGCGACCCAGAGTGCATGGTGATCGCCGACGATCAGCCCACCGACAAAGCGAGATTTCGCGATCGATTCGGTCAGGAATTTGAAGGATTAAGAGAAGCCACCTTCCAATGGCTGGCTGGCCAATCGCTGGCCGTGTTCGCGTTTCGTGCCGGTCAGCCGGGGATGGGTACCGACGCTTTGGCGGTGGCGCCAATCAACGCGGGTTTTTTTGCGTTAGGACTTGCGCTGCTGCAGGGGATCATCGCGCCTGATAGCCTCCCGGAACGATTTTCACCTCAGACAGTGATTTACGTCGCGCCACCATTTCGACACACGCACTTTGACGGCAAACAGGTCGTGGTTCACAACAGAATCAAGGACCTTCATGAGATCTATTCATACAACCTCTATCCGGGGCCCAGTGCCAAGAAAGGCGTATACGGTTCGCTGATCCGGCAGGGCACCGATGAGGGTTGGGTGACAGCCCATTGTTCGGCTGTTCAGGTGGTCACGCCGTACGATAACGTTGTCACGATGATGCACGAGGGCGCTAGTGGTGGGGGCAAGAGCGAGATGCTTGAGCAGCCCCACCGTCTGCCCGACGGTAGGTTGCTCTTGGGTCGGAGCCTGGTGTCGGCAGAGAAACAATATGTCGAGATTCCCCGAACATGCGATCTTCGCCCCGTGTGTGACGACATGGCACTGTGTCATCCCGATCTCCAACACGACGATGGCAAGCTGTGGCTTGTCGATGCCGAAGATGCATGGTTCGTCCGGGTCAACCATATCACAGGGTATGGGACCGACCTCGACTTGGAGCGACTCACCGCGCAGCCAGGCAAGCTCCTTTTGTTCTTGAATATCGACGCGGTACCGGACGGTCGGGCTCTGATCTGGGAGCACATCGAAGATGCGCCCGGGACCCCGTGTCCGAACCCGCGTGTGGTGATTCCGCGATCGATCATTCCCGGTATTGTGAACGAACCGGCATGTGTCGATATCCGCAGCATCGGGATCCGCACGCCCCCTTGTACACGCGAAGCGCCAAACTATGGCATTATGGGCATCTTTCACCTTCTTCCGCCCGCGTTGGCCTGGATCTGGCGGCTGGTCGCACCGCGGGGATACGCCAACCCCAGTATTGTTGGCAGCCACAAGATGAGCAGCGAAGGTGTAGGAAGTTACTGGCCATTTGCCACAGGCCGCAGGGTTGACCAAGCCAATCTTCTGCTCAAGCAGATCCAAGAGACGCAGCGGACGCGGTATATCTTGATCCCCAATCAGCACATTGGCGTCTGGGAAGTGGGATTCATGCCGCAGTGGCTTGCTCGGGATTATCTGGCCAGACGGGGCAACGCCCGATTCCATGCCGGTCAGATCAACCCCGCCAGGTGCGCCTTATTGGGATACGCGATGCGTTCCATGCGGATCGAAGGTGTCCGTATCGCCAAGTGGTTCCTCGAAGTCGAAAGTCAGCCCGAGGTCGGCCAAGAGGGCTATGACCGTGGCGCTCAGATCCTTCAAGATTTTTTCTGTGAGAACCTTACGCAGTATTTGGAAAACGACCTGTCGGCGTTGGGTCGGCAGATTATCCAGTGCACGCTGGACAACGGCGGTGTGACGGAATACGAAAAATTGTTGCCGCTGTGAATGGATCAGCCATTTTTGCCGTGAGGAAAACGCATGTGTGATTTTCAAGCACGGCCACCACGGTGACCCGCATCGCACGCGATGCGACGCGTTCGTAAAACCAGCCGCAAGGAGTTTTGTGATCCTGGGGGGCCGATAGGGTTACGGCGGTAAAGTATCGACCCACATGCTAGTAAGGATGCCGGTACACATCGACCAACAGAACCAGCATCGCCAGCAGTGTCAGCACCATCAAAGTCCATCCCACGGGTCCGATCAAACCGGATGCCACGCTTGTGAGTTCAGCGTCGGGCTGTGTGCCTGGGTATGAGGCGGGATCGGGTAACGCCGCAGCTTTGGAAGGTGATCGTCGCCAGCCGCCTGTCAGCGTGGATGCTTTGATGGGTCGATCGTTGTTGATGGTACCCTTGCCGACAGTCGCCCAAATGTGGCCGGTTTCGTTGTTGGCTCTGGCCGTCGGCACATCCACCACAAAAGTGGTCCGACCGATACGCAGATGGTCACCGTTGTTCAATGGTGATTGGCCCATAACGCGTCTGTCGTTGACGAACGTACCGTTGGTGGAGTGGGTGTCTTTGATCGCCCATTGGCTGTCACAAGACATCACTTCAGCGTGCACACGCGAGACGGACGAGTCGGACAGGCAGATCGAAAACGCGCCGTTAAGCCTCCCGATCCGATGCGGTTTCTTGTCGTGAAGCCGGTACACGCGACCGCGATCCTGACCACTGGTGACAATAAGGTTCAGCATGACGTCCCCCCTCTCTTGTCCCCTCCGACACCGCCGGTAGCGGATCGACGATGCAATACGGTCAAGCCCACGCCGGCAGCGATGGGCACTAGGGCGTTTCTCCACATTTATCGATACCACGTTGTGGCATCGTTGGCAATACGTTTGTTCCTTTTTATATGCCGTGGGCGACGGCCGGGACACACCAGAAACAGACAAACTGCCTATATTGACTCCGATACACCCGTGCTCAGCCCAGCAAGGGGAACCTATAATGCCAACAGCGATGTCATGATGCGGTGCACAGTCCCCATGAAGGCCACTTTCTACGCCATATGGATCGTCCTGCTGCTGTTTGGGGCTCATTTGACAGTGGCAACACCCATCGAGCCTGCTAAACCCGCCGCCGGCGCACACAACGGTGGTCCGGCACCTGTTCTCCCGACCGGGGCTCACGTGGCGATCCTGAAGATCAGAGGTCCGATCTACGGCTACACCGTCAAGAGCCTTGAACAACGCGTCGAGCAGGCGGTGCGCATGGGATCGTCATTGATCGTTGTTGAATTGGATACCAAGGGTGGGCTGGTGGATAGCGCTTTGAAGATCAGCCGATTCATCAAGAATACCAATGTTCCTTTTGTGGCATGGATCAATCCCGAAGCCTATTCCGCGGGCATCATCATCGCTGCGGCATGCAATCAGATCGTGATGGCACCGGCATCGGCCACGGGTGACTGTGCACCGATTTCGCCGTTGAAGAACCTGGCGCCCACCGAACGTGCCAAGGCCCTGTCACCGATATTAGAAGAGTTTCGTGATTCGGCCCGTATCCACCGCTACGACTACGTGTTGTTTCATGCGATGTGCGTGTTGGGGTTCAAGGTCTACCGTATCGAGAACCCCGATACCGGACAGCGCCGGCTTGTCGGCCAATCTGACTACCGTGTGATGGTCGAAGGTGCGTTGCCGGATCTGCCCACGGCGGCGGCAGGAGACACCGTGGCGGGCTCCGGCGATGTGGCAGACTCGGTCACGCCGCCGGGTGAAGTCCCGGTCGCTGTCGGGACGCGTCAGGATCGCGGTCGGTGGCGTTTGGTAGAAAGAATCCATGACGGGACCTCGCTGTTGACACTCAGTCAGCAACGGGCGATCGATCTTGGCTTGGCTCAGGCGATCGTGCGTGATCCGGTCCAGCTCAAGCAACATCTCGGCGCCGCTACGGTCACGCCCATCCCTCCCAGCCGGGTGGCCATGATCGCGTACTGGCTTACCCTGCCGTGGATCCGGGCGCTGCTCATGTTCGCTTTGTTTGTCGGGTTTTACATCGAGCTTCAGACGCCGGGATTTGGTGCCGGGGGAACGATCGCGATCGCGGCGTTGCTGCTACTGCTGGTTGCGCCTTTTCTTGTCGGCCTGGCGCACGTGTGGCATGTGATCCTATTTTTAATTGGGTTGGCATTGTTGCTAGCGGAGGTGACGATCCTCCCCGGCTTTGGCGTGGCGGGGATCAGTGGCATCACGTGTATGTTCATCGGACTGGTGCTCATGGTCGTTCCGACCTCTGGCGGCGGCCCGGTCCCGATGCCCGCGCCGGAGATGGCCCAGCGGCTAACGGATTCGGTGCTTTTTGCCCTTGTGGGTGTCATTGGCAGCGGTGTGGCGTTCTATTACCTGACCAAACACGCTGGCGGGATACCTTGGTTGAACCGTCTGATTCTTAGGAATCCTCTGCCGGGCTCGCCGGGACCTGCGTTGTCCTGCGATGGCCCGATCCGCCACGATGACCAGCCGGGTATCGACGTGATCCAGATGACCCCTGGGGCTACGGGGCGCGTGCTGACTCAGCTACGCCCCAGCGGTCGGGCCGAGTTTGACGGTCAGGTGGTCGATGTGATTAGCCGAGGCGAATGGGTTGAGCCCACACGTCGGATCCGGGTCGTAGAGGTTCACGGTAACCGTATTATTGTTGAACCGGAAGAGACCTAGTCGTCCCGACGGTTACGCCCTGCGGTAGTCCAACAACACATCCTCGGCGATCCGTTTCACCCCGCGTAGTGACAAGCGGGAAACGTCATCTATGGTGTCGCTGGGCTGCTGAAATCCACCTACGGCCCCGAGCGCCTGTGCGTCGCTCATTAGCTTGGGGGCGACGAAGACCAATAGCTGATCAATCATTTTTTCCTGCCACAAGGCGCTAAGGAGTTTCGGACCGCCTTCAACGACAATGTTTGTCGCGGCGTGTGCTTGCGCCAGATGTTGAAACAGCGGCGCCAGTGTCATCCGGTCACGACCATCGGTAGGCAGGCCTAGAAACTCAACACCCAACGATTCGAGCATGGCCATGCGAGGCGGCCGCGCTTCGTACAGCTTCCGATGGACCGCGATGGTCACACCGCGGGCTTGGTCTTGGTCGCGATCGCCCAACAGCCGCGCGTCAGGGGGCAGTCGCAAGCGAGGGTCGATCACCACACGACGGGCGATACGCCGCGTTGCCACACCACGCGCGGTTAGGCGGGGATCGTCAGCCAAGACGGTACCAATGCCCACCACCACCGCATCCACACGTGCTCGCAGGTGATGTACCCATCGCCGGCTACACCGACCGCTGATCCATTTGCTATCACCAGAACGTGTGGCGACCCGACCATCGACGGTTTGGGCCCACTTGGCGATGATCCATGGATAACCCGTGGTCATCCGCTTGACATAAGGTTCATTCAGTCGCCGAGCGTCCTGCTCACACAACCCCAGGTCAACGCACACGCCCGAACGCCGCAACGTGTCGATCCCCCGTCCGGACACAAGCGGGTTGGGATCCGGCATGGCGACAACCACGCGCTGGATCCGCGCGGCGATCAGGGCGTCGGCGCAAGGCGGCGTCTTGCCGTGATGGCTGCACGGTTCAAGTGTGACGAATAACTGACAGCCACCCGGTACACCACCGCCGAGCTTTCGGCATTGCTGCAATGCGTCGATCTCGGCATGCGGTGTTCCAAATCGCCGGTGGTAGCCCTCAGCGATCACCCGGCCGTCACGCGCCAGCACGGCACCGACCATGGGATTCGGTTCCACCCAGCCAAGCCCGCGTCGTGCCAGACTCAAAGCCCGTCGCATCCACTGTCCAGCGTGTGTCTGGTCCACATGAACCACCCTTCGTTGTCGATGGTATGCCAGTGGCACGCCTGACGCGATCCGATCCGAACGGCTCAAACGTATGTTAGTACGACCCCAGGGGTCAAGATCGGTTCGTGGGTGTGTTGGGATGTGCCTACGGTGCGTGGACAACCAAAGCCGCACCAGGCAAAACCGCTTCAATCCCGGGCGAGCCACCCTGGCCGACACGGTCGGTGATACGCCCGGTCACCGTTCAGCCGGCCTGCGCTGTGCATGACGATGTCGGTGGCGATAGGGTCAGAATCGACTGGGCGATTTGGTCTGGGTTAAGGCTGGCGGCAATCAGCGCGTCGTCCGTCACGGCCTTGGGCATGCCATAGACCACACAACTTTCCTCATCCTGGGCCAGGATGACACCGCCCCGTTGGTGTAACGCTCTGCCGCCTTCCAAACCGTCGCAACCGATGCCAGTGAGGACGACGGCAAGTGTACGCGAACCGGTATGGGTTGCCGCTGAATGAAACAACGCGTCAACACTGGGTTTGTACAGCGCTTCAGTGGGGTGACTGTTGACCAAAAGTTCCCACCGGGCCAGGCCGAGCTTGTTGAGATGGATGTGCTGGCCGCCCGGTGCGATATAGATCGTGCTTGACTCCAGCGGCATGTGATCGTGCGCGTGCACGACTTTGATGTGGCATTGGTCATCGAGTCTTTCACTCATCGATTTGGTGAATACGACGGGCATGTGTTGGGCAACGACGATCGGCGTCTTGAAGGACGCCGGCACCATCGTCAGGATTCGTTCCAACACGGGTGGACCGCCGGTACTGGATCCGATGCAGACCACGTCAAACTGCCCTGGCCGGAACGCCATGGGATGATTGGGTAAACGGGTTTGTTCGGCCGGTTTGGCCAGGCGGCGTTGGCCGGCGTGGCCCAGTGCCCGGACTCTTGTGACCAGATCTTGCTGGATGTTGGTAATCGACAAGGATACCTGTGATGTGTCTTTGGCCAGCACATCCGCCGCTCCCAATTTCATCGCTTGCAGCGCCGTGTGTGAACCCTCAGTGGTCGACGAACTGAGCATCAGCACCTGTGTAGGACATTCTTTCATGATCCGTCGCAACGCCGTCAGACCGTCCATCTCGGGCATCTCGATGTCAAGGGTCATCACGTCGGGCCGAAGCTGTCCGGCCATATCCAATCCTTCTTTGCCGTCCCTGGCTGTGCCAACCACCTGAATCTGTGGATCGCTGTCCAACATCTGACTGACGGCTCTTCGCATGAAGGCCGAGTCATCAACAACAAGCACCCTAACTGCCATGTTTCAGGTCCCCCTGTATTGTGCGGCGACGACCCGCCGTGCCCTACACAGCCGCCGCCTTCAGCTCGGCGATCTTGGTCAGCGGTGCCCCGTTCGTGTCGCTCGTTCGGTAAACCGCCTCGCCACTGGAATTGACGTACACGCTCAGCGGTCCACGCGTGTCTTCGCGGATCGTAAAGGCCTGGTTACGTATCGTCAGCACGGTGCCGTGAAAAAGTTTCTTGTGGATCGTTAGGTCCACGGTTCTCAGCTGACGGATTTTCGATGTCAAGGCCTCTTGTGCCGCCAAGCCTTCGGCGATTTTGGCGGTGACGATCTGGTGTTCGAACATAATCTCTGTTTGGCGTTCCTTGTCGGCGGGGGTCATCATTCGGGTGTTCTTTTTCATAAGCTTCTGCTGGGCTTCGATTTCGTCGCGTTTGGCTGTCAACGCCTCGATGAGCTGTTCCAGCTCCACCGCGATCGGTTCAAGTTTTGGTACCGATCCCAAAACCAGTTCCGTCGCGACGCCCGCGCCGCTGCCCAGCGCCATCCACTCGGCGGCGCCGACCACCACCATTTTTCCGCCGATCAGGGTGCCGCGTGGTGATCGGATTGCTCCGTGGATCGTCAGCTCACAGTTGATGACCTCGCGATGGATCTCTAGCGCACCGCCGATTTGGCCCTGGATGTTATCTAGATATTTGCCGCGTAGATCGCCGCCAATCTGGACGTACCCACGCTCACGTCCTGCCATCCCACCGTTGGCCACCAGGCTACCGCCACAGTCAATCGTTGCCGCTTCGATCAGACCGCGGACTTCGACGTTGCCCGTGGCCTTGACCACAAAACAATCGCGTACACCTTGTCTGACGATCACGTCACCGACGAAGTCGATATTGCCGGTGGAAAAATCGACGTATTCCGGGACTTCGATCAGTTGTTTGACGCAGACACTGTCATTTTCCCGCTGAAGCACACCGTCGATCTGGACGATCAACTGACCTGCGCCGTCGCGCATCACCGACTCATCGTTCTTGAGAATCACCGGTTTCCCGGGTTTTGCGGCGATGGTTTGACCCAGCACGTCTCGGCCGTCGACCCCGTCGGTGGGCTCGACCACACGACCGACGACGTCACCTGCTTTGACCACGAGATAAGCGCTACGGTCGTAGTGAGAAACTTCGTCTCCTTCTTCGTCGCCGTCTTGTTCGCTGGGTTGATCCGCCGGTGACTGATTGGGCTCGGAGACGAACCACTGGACGTGGCCGTCATCGCCGCGTTGGGCATCGGTCGCCCGGGCCAACACGACACGCTGATCCTCACCGGACGGTGGCGGGGCGGCGACCATTTCTTGGACCGCTTGGACGACAGCGTCGCTGATCTCCACACCCGATTGCTGGAGCAGACTCATGCACATCTGCTCAGAGAGCGCGTCACGAGCGAATCCTGCGGGGACCATCATCTCCGCGGTCATATGACCTTTGGAGATGATGACACGGACCTCTTCCTCTCCCACTGCCGTGGTCATCGTGACACCCGGTGATTCCTCGACAAGCTCACAAGCCAAGCTCACGCCGCGGTCCGCTCGATCGTTTCCTTGATCCGCGCGCTGAGACTGTCTGGGGTAAACGGCTTGACCACGTAATTGTTGACCCCTGCCTTAATCGCCTCGACCACGCGAGATTTTTCGGCTTCGGTGGTGACCATAATGATCGGCGCTTTGGAACCCTTGGCGCGGAACTGCTTGACAAACGTCAACCCGTCCATGTTGGGCATGTTCCAATCGACCAGCAGCAGGTCGGGCTCAAACGCACCGACCTTGCTTAGAGCATCAAGCCCGTCACAGGCTTCCTGAACTTCCGTGTATCCCAGCTGAGACAAGATGCCCTTCTCGATATTCCGCATCGTTTTCGAATCGTCTACTAGAAGAATTTTCATCCTAATAACTCCTTGCCCAGACACATTAAGACGACAAGCCCGAAGCTGTTGTGCCTTGATCGGCTGTCGGTGCTTCGACGCCTTTCCGGAACGATACTTCAAGCGCAAAATTGCCACAGTCCGAATCACACAGAATCTGGACGCACACGACATCTTTGCGCCCGAACACCACGTGGTCGGATCCAATGACCACAGACGGGCAGCTGATGCTGACCTCCTTACCGGTGAATTGCGCTTTGGCTCCGCCGGAGACCATATTGACCAGCTCTCCAACGGCATCTGGGAAGTCCTCATGGGTCGCGGCCATGTCTTCACCGGTAAAAAGGCTGACCACTCTCTGCGCTGTAGCGGTGGGGAAGCTGAGCACGACGTTGCCCTCCACGTCCCCCGACATCCCGATAATTCCAGACACGTCGTAGCTGGGGTCGCTGGTGCGTTTGAGCTGCGGATCACCCACGGTGACCGGCAGCTGAAGCATGGTTTCAAACACGTTTTGGATCGAGGTCACAAACGGCATGATGTAGGTACTGTCCACGGTTGATCTCCTAAAGTGTTCTGCGCTTAAGCGGCGACACGCTCGGGCATCTGCGCTTGTCGGATCAGTTGAATGACATCGAGGATTAAGCTTACGTCGCCGTCCTCACGTATCGTCGCACCGCTAAACGGTCCTCCGCTGGTGTAGCGGTCATCGAGAGGTTTGATCACAATCTCCTGCTGCCCGATCAGCCGATCCACAACCAGGCCCGCTCGCTGCTGACCCACGCCGATCACGACCGCAAACCTGCTTGTCCGTTCCGAACCGGTTTCCTGCAGCTTCTCCCGTAGGTCCAGAAGCGGAAGCACTGAATCTCTTAACCGCATGACCGGTTGGCCACCGACCGAGTGCACCATCGAATCATCCGGCCGAACGATCTCGATGATGCTGGTCAACGGCACCGCGTAAAAATGTTTGCCCACGCCGACCATCATCGCAGGCATGATCGCCACGGTCAGTGGGATCAAGATTTCGATTGTGGTTCCCTGTCCCTTGGTCGCAGAGACATTGATCGTGCCGTTGATCTTGGCGATGTTGGTCCGAACAACATCCATGCCCACGCCGCGACCGGAGAGGTCGGTCACTTTCTCGGCGGTGGAGAAGCCGGCGGCGAAAATGAAACGAAACACCTCTTCGTCACTCAAGGCCGCAACCTGATCTTGGCTGGCCAAGCCGCGTTCGATCGCTTTGTTGCCGATCACCTCGCGGTCCAACCCCTTACCGTCGTCACGAATCTCTACACGAACATGGCTGCCCTGATGCTCGGCGCTGAGCCGAATGGTGCCGGACTCGGGTTTACCGCAGGCAAGCCGTGTCTCCGGCGGTTCGACACCGTGATCAGCGCTGTTACGCAAAATGTGAACGAGTGGATCGGCCAGCACCTCTAACACCGATTTGTCGACTTCTGTTTCTTTGCCACCGATTTCGAGATGGATTTTTTTGTTGGTCATGCGTGCCATGTCTCGGATGACACGGGGGTATCGGTCGAACAGCTTTGCCAGCGGTTGCATCCGCGTACGCATCACACCCACTTGCAATTCACTGGTCAGCTGGTCAAGATCGCTGGCCGCGGCGGCGAAGTGCTCTTCCACCTCGTGGGGCAGTTGGTGTTCCCGGACCTTTCGGGTTAGAGACAAGACCCGGTTCTTATTCAAAACCAGCCTGCCCACAAGGTTCAGCAATGACTCGAGCCGGCTGACTTCTACGCGGATGGTCTGCTCAGCGACCGCCCCCCTTGAGGCTGTCGTTTCGGCCTTTTTGGCGGTGGAGGCTGTTTCTGCCGGTGGCGTTGGGGCCTGAGCCGGGTCTGTTGATCCGGCATTGGGTTCATGCGGTGTACTTGGCGGCCCAGTCACGTTGTCCAACACCAGCACCGCCGACGGGTCGTTTTCATGTTTGCCCAGCAGATCCGCGTCTAGGGGCTGACCGCCCGTCAAGACATCGATTCGCTGTCGGAGCGTCTCCAGAGGCCAGCTCAGCGCCACACCGCGACTCAACGCTTCGGACTGCTGTTGGATAAGCAACTTCATGCCGCGGGCCCGGACGAGAGTTTCCCCCAGCGCTGTCTCGGACAGCCCCGGAAGGGCGGTTGCTACTGTTTCGAGCGTTCTTGCCAAGGTCACAAGACAATCTAGCCCAAAGAACTGGCCGGTCTTGAAGATGTCCTGGGCGACCTCATTGAGATGGGCGGCGGCATCGGCACATGTCGCGGGGTTCTGCGCTTGGTCCACACACCGGTCGATGTTCTCAATCGCTTCGTTGAGGTCGACGACCATAAACTCCAGCAGATCGGCTTTCTCTGGTGGCAGCGACAGTGGTGTCCCGTCATACGTTTCAGCTGCGGCGGTGACCTCTTTGACCGCCTGGGTGTCCTTGTCGTCTGGCTTGTCCGAGCCGTCCGTTTCACTGCCGGCGATGGTGTGCAGCTTTTTGAATAGATCGTCCGGCGCAGCGGTGATCACCTGTCCATCGCCGACCTCTTGGAGCATGCCGCGTAGCACGTCGACGCTGCGCAGCATCGCGTCCATGACTTCCGTTGTGACTTGCATTTCGCCCTTGCGCAGGCGGTTGAGGGCGTCTTCGGCCGCATGAGCGAAGGTCGTTAGCGTCGTTAAGCCAAGGAAGCTGGCCGCACCCTTAATCGTATGCAGGGCCCGGAATATGCCGTCGAGCAGTTCTTTTTGTTCGGCCCCCTGGCCGACACCCTCCAGGGTCACCAAGTCTGCGTCGAGCTTCTCGATCAGTTCATTGGATTCGGTCAAGAAATCCTGCAGCAGACCCGGGTCCATTCCTTCAGTTCCCATTGGATCCTCCCGAGGCTTTGCTAGCCTTCGTATACGAAAAGGCCTTAGGGATCGGTGTGGGCTCGAACGGTACAGGGATTTTCCGCAGCGATTCACTGTGCCCAATAAACAACGTCCCGTCATCGGCCAGTTGGTCATAGAACAGCTGAACACAGTGGGTCTTCATTGCGTCGTCAAAGTAGATCATGACATTGCGGCAGAAGATCACGTCCCATTTTCCAAACCGTCTGGCCGCCGCTGCTTCCTTTAGATTCAGCAGTTCAAACCTAACCATGCTCATGATGGTCGGATCGAGCTGGAAGGATCCGTCGGTCTTTTCAAAGTAGCGCTGAAGAATCAGGGGATTCAGCGTACGGACACTGTAAGAAGGATACCGGCCGTGCTGTGCAACACCCAGGGCTTTTTCGCTGATGTCGGTGCCGAGAATTTCGATGTGCCAATCAGCCAACCTGACACCCAAGCTGCGATGAAGCTGAATGGCCAGCGTGTACGGTTCTTCACCGGTAGAACACGCACTGGACCAAACCCGAAGTGTCTTGGAGGTTCTGCGAGCCGCAATCAGATCCGGCAACACCTGTTTCTCAAAAACCTCCAGCTGAGGTTCATTACGGAAGAAACTTGTTTCGTTAATGGTGATGCGATTGAACATCTCCTGAAACTCGTCCATCTGATATGGCCCAGCGGTCAGGAACATCAGGTATTGGTCGAAATTGTCAAAATTTAACTCTTCAAGACGACGCGACAGTCGGGTTTCCAGAACATATTTTTTTGACTCTTGAAAGTGTATCCCGCTGCGGTCATACACGATCTTCTTGAGCGTGTTGAACTGCTCGGCGTTCATGGCGATGCTAGTGGCCGGCATTGGATGCTACCCTCTCTCCCCCCACATTGGAGCCGTCGTTGTTGACAATGCCTATGCGGACGCCGTACTGGTGGCTCGATCGACCCGCTGGAGGTCTTCGTCACTGAATAAACGCTCGAGATTTAGAAGAATCAACAGTCGATCTTCTAGTTTCCCCACGCCTTGAATGTATTCACTGTCAACCCCCGAAATCATCGATGGCGGTGGCTCGACGATGCCCGAATCGATCCGGAGCACCTCGTTGACACGGTCAACAGTAAACCCAATCACGCGTGTGGCGACCTCGACCACCACAATCCGAGAGTCCGAAGAATCACTGGGCGTCTCCACATTAAACCGCTTACGCAGATCCATGACCGGAATGATCTTGCCGCGGAGATTGATGACCCCTTCAATAAACGACGGGCTCTGAGGCACCCTCGTGATCTGCATCATCCGGTTAATCTCTTGAACACTGAGAATGGAGATCGCAAATTCCTCAGCGCCGACCATGAACGTAACCAACTGCAACAGTTCCCCGTCGGGTTGACGGTTGGCTTGAACCTGATCTTCGGCGTCTGCGGGTACCGTTTGTGGATCCCGCGCTGTGTCGATCGTCATGTCGATGCTCCTTCCGTTCCGGGTGACGCGTTGGCCTCGTGGGACCTGCCCCATCACGGCTCGCGTGGCCCGCTGTCAGCGTCACAATGCCGAGCCCCCCGGGCAACGGACGTTTCGATCGCAAGACATGCGTTCAGCGTGTGGACCCATCTGCCCTCGAACCGATCTACGCTCACGGACGTACTGCGATCACAATGGCGCCCGGCGCTGTCTGTGTCTACTTGGTTGGATCGGAATTGCGGTGAAGTGGCTTTAACGGCAACGTTCTAAAAACTCGCCGTGTCCGCATTGCACCAGGCCGGCCACCGTGGTCTGCTCTAGTTGGGCCCGTGTCTGTTGGACCGCTTGCTCACAAACCGCTCGGAGCACGCCGAGGCGGTCAGCCAGCTCGTCGGCGGCATTGATACTGGGAACCTCAGCACTGACCGGACCATCGATCGCCTCGACGATCTGCAAGAGATTAACGTTACCGGGCGATCCGTTGAAGCGATAACCACCGGATCGACCTAGTCGGCTCTCAATCAGGCCGTGTTGCGTGAGTGTTTGAAGGATCTTTAGTGCGCTGTCGGTGGGGATGTGCAGGTGTTGGGCAACCTGACGCGCCCGCACCATGTTTCGACCCGTCGATGAAGCGAGGTACGCCATCGCCAAAGCCGCTTGTGCAGAGGTCTTGCTTAGTTTCACCCGTCTCCCCGCCTTTCAAACCAACGTTGACCGGTGTGTGCGATGTCCGCACTTGGGAGGATCGACACGTCACCGCTATCCGTGACCGGCTAGGAATACAAACAGCTACGCCCTATCTCGGTCGCCGCCTCCGGTCTTCTTGGTCCCCTGTGGCGTTCTCGTTTCTGACACCCCTTTTGAGCGTTGCTTGAGAGCTCTCGTGTCTCTTGCCTATTGGTCGGTAGCTTCGCCGGACAACTTTAGACACCGGCGCGACCTCACCGGCCAGCGACGTCCGATTTTCATCTCGGGACGGCGGCCCGAACCACCGCCGGTCGTTCTTTCGTCCGGTGTTGGTCTGTCGCCTATAATGCACGTTGTGATCAAACCCCCGCTTTCGCCATGTGCTTGCACGCAGACGTCTCTATAACTTCACCGGTGTCGGCTGGACGGGTGTGTCTAACGATTGGTTTAATCGTGGCCAGCGTGGCGGCACATGGTCAGAAGATTGTCTGTCTTGGCCTAAGAAGGAGCGATGAATGCGAGGTCCCCGTAGCGGAAAGGGCTCGCGGTGGCTCGCCGTGATGGTCCGTTGGTGCGGTGACCGCACGCCGGCTGATGCGCCGCACGTGTGTCCAGATCCGTATCCACAACGTGCTGGTCACGCGGCGACGGGCCATCGTCAAGACCTCTTTAAAGGGGTGTTGGGTTTGCTTGGTCTGCTATGGTTGATTTGCGCTGTGGGTATGGGCGGTTCAGCTGCTTGGGCAGCGTCTGATCGTCGATCGCCGCGTCGGGGGGGCACGGCCGGCTCGTTGGTTGCCCGATGGGTCAGTCGGGGTACCGCCGCTGGCAATCGCGGCGACTACTACGACAACCGCGATCGGGGCCACTCCCTATTGCGTACCAGCGATTTCCCTGGGCTGCGTGCGGTTCAATACACCGCTGGGCAGAAGAAAGAGCAACTGGACTGGGGAGGGCAAACAGCCATTCTGGATCATGTGGTCATCGGCAACTCTTCAACGTCGTCCGATGTCCGGCGAGGCGGTAGCAACGTTCGTGCGATGTACTATCTCAGCGCCGACGGCATGCAATTCCTCTACACGCAATACCGATCAAACAATCTGTACGTCTATCCTGAACACCGGGACCACGACCCGGGACACAACGGCCAGGGCGGCTACGGAGATCTGTTCCCGACCAATTCTCCCTATGTCATGATCTCTCAAGGCTCGTCGGCATCGGACATGCCCTTCGTCAGGGCGTTTGTGCGCACCCTGGCTGCGTTTCGGCCCAACGTGAAAAAGAGATTAATCGCCACGGGCTTGTTGATGCCGACGCTCCAGATGATCTTCCGAAGCAGCTACAAACGTGTTACCGGGAGGCATGGCTACCTCACAGGACGGGCACACCCGACCGTGTTTGATCCCAAACACGTTGATGCAATCAAGATGGTGCGGGCCGCACACGCGATGCGTGTGGAAACGATCCCGCCAATCGTGGGACTGAAGGTTCTAGAAGAGGGGTCGGCAAGTGACTCCAATCCCTATTTCCACACTCAGGGTTCTGAGAGGCTCGCAGACACGCCTGCGGTCATCGCCAGAGTTTTCCACGGCGCGGCCTATTGGCAAAGAATGGTCGTCACCGCCGGCGATAGTCGGGACCTGCATCGACGGCCGTTGAACTATCACTGGGTCGTGCTCCGAGGCGATCGCTCACGAATCAAAATACAGCCGCGTCAAGGCGGTGCGGTTGCCGAGGTGCTCGTGGCGTATCACCCCCGACGACCGATCGCTAGGAACGCGCCGATGTCATCAAATCGGGTCGACATTGGCGTGTTCGTAGAAGCCGACGGCGTCTATTCGGCCCCAGGTTTCATTACGTTTTACGGATTAGATAACCAGCTGCGTACATATGATCGCCACCGTCGTATTGTCGAGGTCCACTATCAGGCACGTGACCAACACCTCAAAATTGTGGACTGGCAGGCGCTGCTAGAGGTCGTCACCGGTGATCCCAAGCGGCTTCCGGTTCGACTTTTCCAGGAGGCATTGGGGCCGAAACAACTGGCGGCCATTGCCAAATGGTCGGTAACGCTGAAACCTGTATTGACCAAGCTGGATCGTGCCAAGTCTTCCCAGATCAAGGCAAGGGCCAGGCACGCCAACGCCAAGACTTCACTGAAAACTCGCCAACGGGAACTGGAACAGGCCCGGGCGGTTCGCCGGCAAAACTCCGAGGGGCATGCTAACGCCGTGTGGTCACGTGCCAAGGCAGAGCTGGATACGGCGATCGAGCAAGAGGCCAATGCCCGAAAAGCCGTCAAGCGGACCGGGCGGACGATTCAATCGGCGCTGCGATCCGTTGAAGAGGCGGTGACCACAAAGCGGGCCGAGTTTGGCGGCCGGTCCTTGCAGCAGCAGATATACCGGGCATTAAACGCGATCAGACGCGATACTGACTTTTACGTGAACCACGCTGTGTTGTTACCGCGGCGGTCAAGCGATCCGAAGACGTCGCCCTGCTACACCGCTCGAGAAAAACTCATTGAGCTGAAGATCTTCGAGAAACAGGATCATGGGCGCTTCGCGTTGCGCCGCAAACCCGCAACGGAATCTGGCAGTGTTAAACCACGATTCACCGAATACGAGCGATACCAGATCACGCGATTTCACGGACTCGTACTGGCCGAATGGTTGTATCCTGAGTTTCTGGCGGTCAACGAAACCACGAACTTTGTCGACCACCGCCTGGCGCGGTCGAAGCCGTTCCGAGACATTTTTCACTATGACCATGACGGCCGGCCCACCGGACGAACACGGCGATACGACAACGGTCGAACTGTGGAGACAGGTGCCGGAGCGAAACATCCGGCGGGCAGCACAACAAACAGCGATCGTTAGAGCACGCGCGTCACTGCGATTAAGCCGCTGCCTTGGTTTCGGCGTATCGGTCGCGCACCGCCTTAAACTGATCCTCGCCTTTGGTAAACGCATCCACGATACGTGGATCAAAATGGCTTCCCGACTCCTCCAAAAGGATGCTGCGGGCCACATCGTGAGCAAAAGCTTCTTTGTAGACACGTTTTGAGGTCAACGCGTCGTACACGTCGGCCAACGCCACCAAACGAGCCGGCAGCGGGATGTCTTCTCCAGCCAGGCCTTCTGGGTAGCCTGTGCCATCGAACCGCTCATGATGGTACGCGGCGATGTCCCTGGCCATCCGCAAGAATTGCGCGCCAGGGTGCTGATGCAACGCGGCGTCAAGCGTTGCGGCGCCAGTGATCGTGTGCGTTTTCATGATCTCAAATTCCCGGTCGCTGAGCCGTCCCGGTTTGAGTAAGACCGAATCAGGCAGGGCCACCTTGCCAATATCATGCAACGGACTGGTCAGATAGATTCGCCGACAGTACTGATGGTCAAGCACCTGGCCGGATCGATGGTCCACTTCCAATTGCTCGGCGAGGATTCTCGAGTAATTTCTGACCCGCTCGAGGTGCGTGCCGGTCTCAGGATCCCGTGACTCGGCAAGTTTGGCCATTGCGAATATGGTGAGGTCTCGGGTCTCCAGCGATAGCACCCGCTGGCCGGCACGCAAACGGACCATCAGTTCGTTGGGATCGAACGGCTTGCCGATGAAGTCGTCTGCCCCGGCAGACATTCCCTCGACCGTATCATTGGTTGAATTGCGTCCTGTAAGCAAGATCACGTAGATATACCTGGACCAGTCGCCCGTTCGAATGGCTCGGCACAGGTCAGGCCCGGTCATTTCAGGCATCTCCCAGTCGGAGATGACAAGCTGGCACTGTTCCTTGCGAATGATCTCCAGAGCTTCCCGACCGTTGCAGGCCGTTTGGACCACATCGTCACCCTGTGCCAGCGCGTTGCAGAGCATTTCACGCATCATTTCGTCATCGTCGACCACCAGGATGTTCATGGTGCTGATCTCCTACTTCATGCCGGATGGTCTTCTGGTTTGTCTGGCAACGCCTCCCATACCGACGGAATCGCGGTGAGGCATCGATCCAATTCGGCCCGCAGCTGATCGATACACTCAGTGGCCTGACCCAGATCTCCGTCTCGTGCCATGGTCTCAAGCCGGGCGGCCAGATCCTGCAGTGACCTGGCCGAAAGATTGGCCGCCACACCCTTGAACGTGTGGGCGGCAGAAGCCGTCTTGGCCGCGTCGCCCGCTGTCACCACCGCCACCAGCTGCTCGAGGTCTTGAATCGCGCGTACGCTAAACTTATCAAGCATCCGCTTGAGAAACTGCACGTTGCCCATACAACGCTTGAGCACGTCGTCGACGTCAAAAGGTGCCCCAGCCACATTGACTGACACCGGTGTATCCGCCACCGTCGGATTGTTGTGGGTCTCGCCCTCGTTGCTGGCCGGTTCACCGGGTCGGGCCAGGTGGGTCTGAATAGTGAGGATCAACCGGCCTGGGTCGATCGGTTTGCTCAGATAGTCATCCATGCCCGCTTCCATGCACCGTTCGCGATCCCCCTTTAAGGCATTGGCGGTCAGCGCGATGATCGGCAGCCTGGCGCCGGCACGATCAGACGGGTTCTCTTGTTCAGCCTTTCGGATGGCTCGTGTGGCATCGAACCCATCCATTTCTGGCATCTGACAATCCATCAGGACCAAGTCATACCTGTGCTTGGCCACAGCTTCGACCGCTTCTTTGCCATCTTGAGCGATTTGGCAGCGATATCCCGCTTGGGTTAGGATTTCGGTGGCGACCATCTGATTGATCTCGTTGTCCTCCGCTAGCAGGATCAGCTTCCCCTCAACATCGATGCCACCTTCAGGCATCGAACCCCGCGCGGTCGCGGTGTCTGTTTGTGGCGCGCAGGGCGCCGTGTCGGTGTCACGGCTCATGACCCTGCCGATCACCTCCAGAAGATCGTATTGGCGCACCGGCTTGGTTAACTGGGCCGCCAAACCGATACTAGACATTTTGGTTTGATCCAACTGATCGTTGATCGAACTGAGCAGAATCATGACCGTCTTTTGAATGTCAGGCGTGCCCTTGATTGTCGAGGCCAGTTGGACACCGTCCATCTCTGGCATCTGCATGTCCAGAATGGCCAGCGTATACGGGACACCCTTGGCCGCCGCGGTACGCAATTCCTCGAGCCCTGATTTTCCGTCGGCGACCGTTTGAACGTCCAGTCGCCAACGACGCAGTTGCTCATCCAAGATCTCACGATTGGTGGGATTGTCGTCCACCACCAGGACACGCAGGCCGCGCATGTTCCCTACGGTGATATCCGCCTGAACAGGCGCCTCAGAAGCGTCTCCCTTCTCCAGACGGGCTGTGAACCAGAACGTGGTGCCCTTGCCCGGCTGGCTTTGGACACCGATACCGCCGCCCATCCGCTCGGCGAGCCGTTTGGAGATCACCAGTCCCAAGCCGGTGCCGCCGTACTTACGGGTCGTCGAGGCATCGACCTGAGAAAACGATTTGAACAGTCGATCCATTCGTTCCTGCGGAACGCCAATGCCGGTATCGCTGATCGCGAAATGCACAAGCGCGTCATGGTCAGATTCGTTTTCAAGCGTGACCCTAACGACCACTTCTCCCCGTTCGGTGAATTTGATCGCGTTGTTGACAATATTGGTTATGATCTGCCTGAGCCGGCCCGGGTCGCCGCGCATCACCTCGGGTACATCGGGATGAACATGGCAGAGTAACTCCAGATTTTTTTGGGCCGCTTTCTGAGAGAATGTCAGCACCCAATCCTCGACACTGGCATACAGATTAAAGCCGGTGTTCTCCAGCTCAACTTTGCCCGCCTCGATCTTGGAAAAGTCGAGAATATTGTTGATCAATGTCAGGAGCGAATCGGCCGAAGAATTGGCGATATGCACGTAGCGCTGTTGCTTTGGATCGAGTTTGGTTCCAGCCAGAAGATCGATCATCCCGATCACGCCGTTCATCGGTGTACGGATCTCGTGACTCATGGTCGCCAAGAATTCACTCTTGGCACGGTTGGCGGCTTCGGCTTCGTGAAGCGCCTCATTGAGCTCTTGTGTTCGTGTCAGGACTCTCTGTTCCAAATGGTTGCGGGCTTCAGCCAGCTCTTGATCTCTTCCGGCCACCTGGCCCAGCATGTGATTGAACGCTTCTGTAAGCCGGCCCAGCTCATCGTTGCTGTATTGTGTCGCGCGGATCGTGTAGTCACTGGACCGCGAGACTTCTAACGCTGTACGGCTCAGCTCAGCGATCGGTTTTGCCAAGACTCCTTTGAGCCAGACCGCCAGCACAAAGGATATGAGCACCGCCAGCAAGCCCACGATCACCGCAAGGCGGATGTCTTGCCTAAGATGGGCGTAAACACCCCGCATGTCATAGGTCATCGTGAGTGTGCCCAACGCTTTGCCCTGGCGGACCACACGTCGGCACAGGATCAACTGCCCGTTTTCAAAACGGTGCCCCGACATCACCACCGGTCTGGGTTGAGCCTGATCTGGATCGGCTTGATATTCGGCGAAAAGACGACCGTCTCGAGCGACCAGGTATGCGGCGATGACGCCCGGGTCCGTGCCGAACCTCGACAACGCGACCGAAGCGGCTTGATCGTCGGCTGCCAGAAGTGCAGGCGTGGCGAGTGTGCTGATGGCCTTGGCTTGTGCCGAGAGCTTTTCGACGGTGAGCCGTTGCATGGTGACCAACTCGCGGCTGACCAGCGCGCCACATGCCAGCACCACAGCCACACCACTGGTGATGGTGGTTACCAGCATGAGCTTGACACCAAACGACCGGATCCGTTCTAGCACCATTGGCGTTCAATCCTCACCGGCTCGTGTGAAATTCGTTTGCGTTCACACGCCCGCTTTCATCCCGAGCCCCGCTGTGATGTGGCAACAAATCAGTACACCCAGCCGTCTGGTCATCTGTCCGGGCCAACATTCAATAGAAAGCTAGGGTTATATCGGTTAATGATTTACCCGACTTTGGTGCCCCTGTGGGGGGATGGTGGGTACCCTGTGATCTTGGGCCGGGATCAAAAATCGATCGTTTGATGACACCACGTTAACCTCGGTGCTGGGCGACCATCTGCCGTACCCGGCTCAGGTTGCACGGCGCCGGTCCTGGTTGAGAACGATGGGTCCATATAGATTAGACTAACCCCACCGGGCCGTCGATGGCGACGTTCTATCAACTCAAGCCGGAGTCAATTTCGTGGCGTCGTTTGATATCGTCAGTAAAGTCGACCTGCAGGAGATCAGTAACGCGATCAATAACAGCGTCAAGGCGATCACGACGCGGTATGACTTTCGCCATGCCAAACCTCAGATCACGTTTGACAAAAAAGCGATGTCGATTCACGTGGTGGCCGCAGATAAGATGAAAATGGAGGCCGTGCGGGAGGTCTTGATTCACAACGCGGTCAAGCGGAAGGTCGATATCAAGAGCCTTCACTTCGAAGACCCTACCCCCACTTCTGACGCGGCCCTAAAACGAGACGTCCGAATCCGCGAGGGGATCGATCAAGACACCGCGAAAAAGATCGTCAAGATGATCAAGGCCACCAAGCTAAAAGTGCAGGCGTCCATCCAGGGCCAGGAGGTTCGGGTCAGTGGCAAGAAGATCGACGATCTGCAGTCCGTGATTGTCATGCTTAAGAACGCCGATTTGGACGTGCCGCTGCAGTACGTCAACATGAAAAGCTGAAAATGTCGACTGTCTGATCTGGCCCGCAGGTGACTGCGGTGGATGATCGCCGACGGCGTTCTTTCCTAGTAGGGTTGAAGCGTATCGCTTCCTCGGTGATCCGAGTTGTGTATGTGGGGGTGATACCGGGAGAAATGTCTGCGCGACATCGACGAACCGGTGTACGGGGTCAACAGGGACGTGTGGCGCTTCTGCGGCGCGTGGAAAATGCGCCATGTGTATCACACAAGGTCGGCGGTGAGGTGTCGGCATTGGTATGGGCACAATCGTCGGCCCGGCGCGTGAAACAGCGGGTTTGACTTATCCCAAACCGCGTTCTCGAAGCATGTGACGCAGAGCGTACCGGCTGTAGCCAGTGTGTTGTGCGGCCAGATCGACCAGATCTTCTCGATCCAGTTCCGCTGTTGGGCCGTTCAACGGGACCAGGTAATCCAGGAGCCTTTCGATCGCCATCCGCCGCTGGTGATCGGCGCTTGCGGGAGTGATGTCCTTTAAGCACGCCAGGCCTCGATAGACCGCTGCGGACTTTCGTCGGTCAAGAATCCGACGAAACTCGTCCATGGTTCCGTGTTGGCGAACCAGCTGGCCCGGGTCGTGGTTCGACCCCAGATCGTCCGGGCTCAATACAAAAACGATCGGTGGTTTTTCTACCTCCCGAAGGTGATCCAACGCCGATATGATCCCTTGGCGACCCGTTTGATCACTGTCCAGAGCCAGCGTGACGCAACGCACGCCGTAATCGTTGAACGCCTCCCAGCGCTGTGCGGTCAACAACTGGCCGTGGCCACCGATAGCGGCCACGTTTGGAAAACCACGACAGTGGAAATAGACCACATCGATCAGCCCTTGAACCAACACCAGATCCCATTGCCCCTCCCCGCTACGCAACGCTCTGTGCAAGCCAAAGGCCGGCGGTTTGTCACCTCCGGACAGGTATAAAAATTCTGTGCCTTCCTCGGCCGACCGCGTCACATCACGGGCGGCGATGGTCTGGATCCGGCCCCAACGATCACGCCACGGAAACACCAAGCGGTTTTCCCATCGTTGGTCGGCCAAGAGGCCGGACCCAACGATTTCTTCAGAGGTAAACCCCGCTGCCATGAGCCCCTTCTTGACCGTGTCGGTGGTTGTGTAGAAACCAAAAAAGGGATCTTTCAGTTCTATTTTGTAGAAACCCCGTTGCTCGATGAGGTAAGTCTTTGCTGTTTTGCCGCGACCCGACCACATCGCGGATTGCGACTGTGCCATAAACGTTTCTAAAAGGTTCACGCGGCGTCGTTCCTGCTCTTCTTCGGCCGTGGGTTGGTCGTCGATCAGAGAATCGTCGATACCTGACACCGCGGCCAGGCGATGTACGATCTGCACGAACTGACGGCCGCTGGGTGCTGCTCCGTCGTTGAGATAGGCCGGCCAGGACATGAATCGCTTGCCGTCGATCATAAACCCGATCGGAAAATTGGCCTCCACTTGACGGGGCTTGGTCCCAAATTTCTCTTTGGCGTAGTTGACGTCCGTGGCGGTCCAACCGCGACCGGTGCGTTCCCAGCCAAACTCGGGGAAGGCCTCATCCAATCGGTCGAAAAGTGCAGGTAGGACCACCTGCATCAGAAATTCCATGGGGCTGATGCCCCGCTGCATTTTCATAGATCTGCACCCTCTGTCACGCCGCGTGTTCACCGGGCCGACGACCGCTGCAACGCCGCCAGTTCGCGGGTGATCCAAGAATTTTGGACCATGTCACGAAATGCGAAGATGACCTGACCGATCGCAAACAGCGTGGCAGTGGCGATCAGCCCGCTCAACATCACAACACAGCCCAAGAATATATCACTACCGCTGTTGGCCGATACGTCGGGCCGGGCAGACATCGACGCGCTGAGCTGCATCATCATCCAGATCACACAGAACAAGAGAGCCACGGCGCCAAACGCGATATACGTGCTGGCCATGAATTTAAGCCACTTGTATTCGTGCGGCTTCAAGACCCGACCCGAATCGCCCGCGGGGATATCCAGGGAAGATGCCGGCGGCTGTGTCGCCACCGCCTGCGAGATTTCCTGGTTGATTGGGCTCTCGGCGGTCTCCCCGTGCACCGCGGCAAGGGCCGCCTCGATCTCGTCGACGGTTGACGGGACAAAGGTGAGCTCTTTGCACGAAGGACACCGCACGACCTTGCCGGCATGTTGATCAGACGTACGGATTTTGTGGCTACATCTCAAACAACGGAATCTGATCATCACGGCACCTCCAATTTCGGTGCTGGACCTGCCAGGAAAGTTACAGGCTGGCATTCAATCCGCTAACGTGTAGAACGAGTCACGACCCACAATTATAACCGCCCCAAGCGCTCGTCTTACAGGCAGCCAGCCCGGGACCGGGTTGAAAACTCACCACCGACACAAGACACTTCTTTGACCATGGCGTTGATCAGTGTAGCTCATCTTGTCGTGTCGATCGGAGATCGCCGCCTTTTTGATGGTGTGAACCTCACCGTCGATGACGGCCAGCACCTGGGGCTTGTCGGGCCGAACGGTTGTGGGAAATCCACGCTTTTAAAGCTCATCGCCGGTCGAAGCAGCCTCAGGCCCGAGCAGGGCCATGTCCAACTGGCCCGGGGTGCGTCAGTGGGGTACCTGACACAGGATCCGGACCTTGATCCCCAACGCACCCTGCGTCAAGAGGCATCGACCGCGTTTACCCATTTGTACAAGCTGCATCAGCAGATCGACAGCCTATCGCACGAAATGGCCGCCGCCCAGGGCCCGCGATTAGACAAATTGCTCAAGAAATATGAACAAGTCGAAAATCAGATCCAGGCCGCTGGCGGGTATACGATCGACCATCAGATCGACGCCACGCTTGAAGGTCTGGGATTGACGCAGGTCGATTTTGACGTGACGGTTGCGGACCTGTCAGGCGGTCAGAAGGGGCGGCTGGCGCTGGCAAAGCTGCTTCTTTGTCGGCCGGATATCTTGCTGCTGGACGAGCCGACCAATCATCTTGATATCGCCGGGCGTCAGTGGCTTGAGCAATATCTCTTGGCGTACACCGGGGCCGTGATCTTGGTCAGCCACGATCGGTGGTTGTTGGATCGGGTCGCCGACAAGATCTACGAGCTGGACGGTGAGCAGCTGGTTGAATACCCCGGTAGCTACCAGGCGTTCCGTCAACAGCGCGCCTTACACCAGTTGGCTCAGCAGCGTGTGTACGAAAAACAACAAGACAAAATCCGCCAGGAACAGCAGTTTATCGACCGTTACCGAGCCGGGCAGCGGGCGGCTCAAGCCAAAGGCCGCGCCAAGCGACTCGAACGCTTCAAACGCGACCAGCTGGTCGATCGTCCCGTAGAACTCGAAGAGATCCAGTTTCAGATCCAACCCACCACACGATGTGGGGACCTGGTGGTGACGGCCGACGCCGTGGGAAAAAGTTATGGCCAGAAAGTGCTGTTCGGCGACTTAAGCCTAGCGATCAAACGCGGCGACCGGATTGGCATCATTGGCCCCAACGGCGCCGGCAAGAGCACGCTTGTCCGCACGCTGTTGGGAGAACAGACGCCCGATACCGGACACGTCCGTGTGGGGGATTCCGTGCGCGTGGGTCACTATCGTCAGACGCACGAACATGTGGACCTGAGCCTAACGGTGGTGGAATACCTGAAGCGGTTTGTGCCGTCGGGAGCGCCGCAGTCGGCACGAGACTTGGCCGGCGCATTTCTTTTCTCCGGAGCCGACCAGGACAAGCCATTGAGCGTGCTGAGCGGTGGTGAGCGTAGCAGGGTGGTGTTGGCGGGCCTGATCGCCGGAGGGCACAACGTGTTGGTCTTGGATGAGCCCACCAACCACCTGGACATCCCCAGCTGCGAGCGGCTTGAAGCGGCGCTGAAACAATTTGCCGCCGACCCCAAAGGCTTTGGCCAACGCGCCTCTGGGGGTGGGACACTCATCTTGGTGACCCACGACAGGATGCTGCTAGAAGACGTGGTCGACCAGCTGATCATCCTCGACGGTCACGGTCACGTACGGCATATGCTCGGCACTTACAGTCAGTACTACGCGACCCTACAGACACAGCCGCCGCCCCCATCACCGCCAAAGACCAACCCATGCACCAAGTCACCAGCGCGTCAGGAAAAAAATCCTCAGGCCAACAAGGCCAGGCGGCCATCACGGCTATCTAGGCTTAGTCAGACCGAGTTAGAAAGCCGCATCGTCAACATTGAATCGCGGCTGTCGGAAATCGACGGTCAGCTGGCCAACCCCGACGCCTATCGCGACGGGGCACGGGTTAAGCGGCTTCAACACGACCGATCGGTCTTGGTCCAAGAACTGGCACCGTTGGAGCAGGAGTGGACAAGGCGAGCTTAGACATCCCGTCGATCCAGCCCGATCGGCATACACTGTGCCGCGCCGTTTTTTACGATTGAACCTCCGGGCGGTGGTTTATCGCCGGCTGCCACGTTCTGATGCCAATCTGGATTTGTTCTCGCGCACCATCCGCCAACGTGGTATCGAACAAACAGAGGTTTGTTCACTTGGCGTGACTTCTTTGCGCGTCGAAGATTTGCTTGTGCCTGTGAAGGAAAGGCTGTGATCGGAAGCCGAAGCGCAAGACCTACTTTCTGTTTGGCATGATATCGTTCACGTCGTGCATGAAACGTACGCTACGCGTCTATCGGTCTACAGATCACGTCCGTGGCGGGCGGGTTTTGTGCTTTCAAGACACGATCGTTGCTCGATCGGCAGGCCGGTGTGCCCGAATCGCATCCAGTGAACGCTCTGCGGCGATGATCAATCGCGATCGGCCAAACGATCAGTGATCTGGGCGTCGGCCTGACGCACTGCGCGGCAAAACGAGCTGATCAGCTCGGTGTCTTTTACCCCCCGGCTGGATTCGACTCCGCTGGAGACATCCACCGCGAAAGGTCGTGTCAGCTCGATCGCCCGGGCCACGTTTTGTGGGGTCAGCCCCCCGGCAAGGATCACGGGCGGAAGATCGGCCCGATCATGCGACCGTTGGAGTTCAGCCAACGCGTCCCACTGGAACGTCCGGCCACGACCGCCGCCTGGCGGCGAGCTGGGGGCCTGGGTGGCCGGCGCGTCCAGCAGCAAGCCAGCGAGTCGATGATAAACCTCTTTCCACGGCGCCAAACGGGCGATCGTGTCATTCGTATCGAACGCGATCGCTTTGATGACGCATAGTGGTGCCAGTTCAACAACTTGATTGGGTTGCTCGCTGCCGTGCAGCTGTACGGTTCGCAGCCCTAGATCGCTTGCCCGTTGGCGGATCAATAGGGTCGAAGCATCGACAAACAGACCGATCGGTTCAACGAATGCGGGCAGCGCGCCGACGATCTTTTCGGCTTGTTGGACAGAAACGGTTCTGGGTGAATCCGGGGCAAAGACCAGGCCGATCGCATCGGCTCCGAACTCAACGGCGGACCGCGCCGTCTCGACGTCGCGCACGCCACAAATCTTGATCCGAGTACGCTGTGGCATCGCAAGCATTGTAGTCACGAAAGAACGTACGCCGACATCGCACGTGGCGGGCTGACGGCTAGACCTTTTCCAACCGGGCATACTGCAAAACCAACGTCTTGAGACCGGCCGTATTAAATCGGACACGCAGCCGTGCCCCGGCCCCGCCATCGCGGACCTCGATCACGTGTCCCAGGCCAAACTGTGGGTGGCGGACCACCGATCCGGGTGGAAACTCAAATCCGTCTAGATCGTCCGGTGGCGCAAACGCGTCTGGGTCATCGGCGTGTCGAGCACCGGTTGCTTCGTGCCGTTCGCCGTTAGCGTCGTGCGCTTGGACATGCTTGTCGGGCAGTTCCTCTAAGAACCGGCTGGGAATGGTCGGTTGCATCTGACCGAATACGGTCCGAAAGCACGCGTGCGTGGCTGCCAGGTGGTGTTGTGCTCGGGTGATCCCCACGAAGCACAGCCGACGTTCTTCTTCCAGTTCCTGGGCGTTGTGTTCGGCACGGCTGTGCGGCAGGAGTCCATCTTCTAAACCGATCATCGCCACCGCCGGGAACTCTAGCCCCTTGGCCGCATGCAGTGTCATCAGTGTCACGGCGCCGTGCTGGGCATCTACGGCATCGACATCGCTCACGAGGCTAACTTTCTCAAGATACGCTTCGAGTTTGCCCAGCAGACCCGGTGGCCGGTCGGGATCGTCTGCCAGCTCAAATTCCTGTTCAAATTGTTGCGCTGCGCTAACCAGCTCACCGAGGTTCATCAGGCGCTCGTGGTCTGGGTCAGACCGATCGTTTCGATAGTGAGCTTCGAGGCCTGACTCTCTGAGCACCCGTTCGACAAAGCCGCGCAGCGATTGGTCGGTGGCCGTTGTCGACGTGTCACCAGGCGACGATTGCCGGCTCTCCAGGCCTGCGTCGACCCGCCACTGATAAAGCATCTTGGCAAACCGTTCGACCGCGGTGCACGCCCTGGTGCCGATCGATGATATTTGGTTCGGTTCGCTCAGCGCACGGGCCAGTGTCACGCCGTGCGCCACCGCGTGGGTTTGCATGGCACGGACCGTGTTCTGGCTTATCCCTCGGCTGGGGTAGTTGATGACCCGCACCATATTGACTTCGTCTTCGGGGTTGGCGATCACCCGCAGATAAGCGATCGCGTCCTTGATCTCTTTGCGTTCGTAAAACGACGTGCCCCGTGCAATCTGGTAGGGGATATCTGCCGTGCGTAGGGCGTCTTCGATCACCCTGCTAAGACTGTTGATCCGATAGAATACGGCCATCGAACCCCAGGGGATCTGTGCCTGATCGTGCAGTTGGACGAACCAATCCTTGACCCATTGCGCCTCATGCCGCTCGTCGCGACAGGTGATCACGTGGATGGGGTCACCTTCCTGATTCTCGGTCCACAACGATTTGTGTTTGCGCTGGGTGTTGTGCCGGATTAAACCATCGGCCACAGCCAGAATGGCCTTGGTCGATCGGTAGTTCTGTTCCAAGCGGATCGTTGTCACACCCGGGTAGTGACGCTCAAACTCGAGGATGTTTTGGATATTGGCCCCGCGCCACCCGTAGATCGACTGATCGGGATCACCCGTGACACAGATGTGGCCATGTTCGGCTGACAGCGCATGGGCCAGGGTGAATTGGGCGTGATTCGTGTCTTGGTATTCGTCGATCAACAAGTACCGGTAGCGGTCACGCAGCTGGGCCAACACGTCGCTGTGATCCCTCAACAACGTGACCGTGGACAGCAACAGATCATCGAAGTCCAACGCTTGGTTCTTGGCCAAGATCGCCTGGTATTTCTTAAAGATCTCGCCGACGGTTCGGCTATAAAAGTCAGTTGCACCCGCGGCGTAGGCGTTGGGATCCAATAGCTGGTTTTTCGCATTGCTGATCGTTCCTAGCACCCTGCCGGGTGGGAAGTTGCTTGTGCTGATCTGCAAGGATTCCAGTGCCTGTTTCATCGCTCGGATCTGGTCGGCCGTATCGTAGATCGAGTACACCCGTCCCAGTCCCAAGCGGTCTGCAAACCGGCGGATGGTCCTGGCGCAGAAACTGTGAAAAGTGCAAACGGTGACGGCCTGAGCCTGGCGCTGGGACACTAGCTCACCGACGCGAGCTTGCATCTCTCCGGCTGCTTTGTTGGTAAAGGTAATCGCTAACACGTTCCACGGCGGTACCCCCACCCGTTGCACAAGATGGGCGATACGTCGGGTGATCACCCGCGTTTTACCTGATCCGGCACCGGCCAGTACCAGCAGCGGACCGTGAACGTGCGTGACCGCTTGGGACTGGGGCGGGGTCAGATCGTCTAAAAGGGCGTCTGTCGCGGTGTCTGTTGAACGGTTGGTCATCTTGCCAAGTTTAGCACAATGACCGACGATCGATGTTGCGATGACATGGCTAGTTGATATAAGTCCCGTCGATCAACGCGCCGCGGCGGAAACGCTCGGCCGTGCTGAGTGTAGAACGGGTGTCCCGAAGCAGTCGTTCTAGCCAGGCCACGCGTGCAAACGCATTGGGCTCGGCCAGCATGGCGTACCGCTGCTCCATATTGCCGCAGACCGTCATGATCGCCAGGTCGATCAGCGCCGCCGTGGGGATCTCGGCGCTGAGCCAATTGTGGATCGCGCTGACCGAAGCCAGCTCTTTCAACAGCGCGTCATCGAGCAGCGCTTCAATACGCCGACGATGCTCTTCCATATCAATCTCCAACGGCATGCGGGGCTCGGTCGGTTCGAGCATCGCGACCCGGTAAGGTTCCTGCTGGATCTCTTTTTTGATGCGGGCTCGGCAGATACCTTGTAGCAGCAAGTTGTACCGGCCGTCGGCAAGCCATTCATGCCGTACGATGTATCCCACGCAGACATGTGTGCGCAGTGCGGGACACTTATGGTGGCGGTGTTTCCAATCTTCACCATCGAACAACGCTGCGGCCACCAGGCCATGGGAGTCTAACACGTCATGAATCAGCTGGCGGTATCGGGTCTCGAAGATATGCAGCGGCACCGTGGCGTGTGGCAATAGCACACACGCGGGCAGCGGAAACAGAGGCATTGCCTTCGAAAAATCGATGGTGAGTTTTTCAGTCATAAAATAATGATAGGCGCCACCGGTGGTGTGTGGAGCAAGACCGCCAAGCCAGCAGTTACAAATCGCCCTCTGACGTCTGGGCAGACTGTTCGTCAGACTTCGTTTTTGCCGAACGCCGTCGCTGAGCGGTGATTTTCAATTCCGATAGCTTCATGGAGACCGTATGATACGGTGGCACCGATTGGGTCAGGAAGACCGAGCCGCCAATGGTCGAGCCTCGACCGATCACGGTATCGCCGCCGAGGATAATCGCGCCACCGTAGATGGTGACATCGTCCTCAATGGTGGGGTGACGCTTGCAGCCGCGCCAGGCCTGGCCACCTTTGGTCGATAACGCCCCGAGCGTGACACCCTGATAGATCTTAACGCGGTGGCCAATCACGGTCGTCTCACCGATCACCACACCGGTACCGTGGTCGATGAAGAATGAGTCGCCAATGGTCGCACCGGGGTGGATATCGATGCCGGTCTGGTTGTGCGTATATTCGCTTAAGATACGCGGCAAGAGCGGGATCTTAAGCGCCCACAGCTCGTGGGCGACACGGTGCGTGAAGATGGCATCGACCCCGGGATAACAAAAGATGGTTTCGTCGTTGTTCACCGCGGCCGGGTCGCCTTCAAACGCCGCATGAACGTCCAAGCTCAGTCGCCGTCGCAGTTCGGGGATACGCGATAGAAAGTCGATGGTGATCTGGTGGGCTTGGGGATCACACGCGGCGTCGCCGTCACCTTGGGGCGCACGGTAACGAAGCGCTTGACGGACCTGCTCATAGAGCTGTTCGTGGACCTGAGTCAACAGCTCGCCGACGTGGAAGTGAATCGTCTGAGAGCTCAGTCTTTGCTCGTCAAAGAATCCGGGAAAAACCAGCCGGCGTAGAAGTTCGACAATCTTGATGGCCTTGGCCCGGTTGGGAAGGAACACCGCGTCCAGGTGCCCCATACTGGGATTGGCATGGTAGCTTTCGACGACCCGGTTCACCAGTTCGTTCATCAACTCAGGTTTCGTGGGTATCAGGTCCATCAGATATCGTAGGCGAGCATACCCAGGGTATAAACAGCAGCCGTCAGTCGCCGTCAGTCAATGCCCACCAAAAACGCCGGTCCGGGCCGTATACCGTGACCGGCTTCACACATCATGCGACGGCGTAACAAGTCACGGTGACAGGAACGATGCCGTGTCGGGCTCGTCTTTTTACAAATTACTTCCCATCCGCCTGGGCCGTATGATGGTTTTGCTCGAACCCCAAATACAGGTGGGTGCGTTGCCGGGTCGTCCCGGTCGTCCACTTGGTAAAGAGGCATGACCTTCGCGCCCAACTCGGCCCCTTGGGGTTCATAAAGGTTCGAGCAAACTCGACATCAATCTCGAACCCCGCAGACAGAAAGCAATATGCGATTGTCCAGCGTTTACCCGTATCGCGATATTCAAATTATATCGCGCTGCTCCGGTGCCGGCCAATCGACACGCCATGGCCGGCAGGTTTTTGGCGTGCCCTTGACGACAGCAGGGTTGTCGTGACACAATACTCGCCGCTGGCCCATGGTCACTGATCGGATCAGTGAAGTCAGACGATGGGGCGCGGATTGTCTACAGATGATCTGAACGCCGTGACCCGCTGGCGTGTTGCGGACATGGTTGGAGTGGTCATCTGACAGTCCACACTGAGAATCGAATTTAGACACACTGCACTATTGCGTTAAGGAGAGACCGTTGATGAACCATTACAAGCGTATCGTGGCGATCGCCGGAGCCCTGCTGATGAGCGTTGGGGGTTGGGTGTACGCCGACGGTGATCGTCCCGATCTGCAGGAAGAAGTGGCGACACTCAAGGCCAGACTCGCCGAGCTGGAAGCCAGGCAGAACCAATCCTGGCTCAACACGCGACGATCTGAAGAGGTGAAGGCCCTGATTCACGAGGTGCTCGCCGACGCCGATAGTCGCGCCAGCTTGCTGTCCGATGGCGCCATGGCGGGCCACGACGGAAAAGGTTTTTTCCTGTCCGCTCCCGACGGTAGCTTCTTGCTTAGGTTCGGCGGACAATTTCAAGTGAGGTACATGTACAACAGTCGTGAGACCAGCGCCACACCGATGGCCGGGTTCGACGAAGAGGAATTTGGTTTCCAGTTGCGCCGCGTGAAACTGTTGTTCAGTGGTCATATCGGTTCTCCACGCATCACCTACGCGGTCGGTTTGCAAACCGATCGGGACACCGAAACCGTTCAACTTGATCACGGGTTTATCGGTTACAGAGTGGCCGACAACGTGACGGTCTACGCCGGTGAAAGCAAGGCTCCCTTCCTACGTGAAGAGACCACCAGCAGTAGCCGGCAGCTGGCTGTCGAGCGATCACTCATGAACGAAGTCTTTACAGCAGGCCGTATTCAGGGCATATGGGCGGTGGTGGACACCGACGACCACACCCGATTGACGGTGGCGTTCACCGACGGCGCCAACTCCGGCGAAGCTGGCGGGACCAAGGATTTCCACAACGATGCCGCAGATTATGCGTTCACCGCCCGTGTAGACCTGCGACTTGCCGGCGAGTGGGCTCAGATGAAAGACTTTTCTGCCTGGTCGGGTGAACAGCAGGCGGTGTTTGTGGGTGCGGCGGTCCACTATGAAATTGGGGAAACCGGCGACGGCCAGACGTCTGCGTCTTTGCCTGGTACCCTGCCCGCACCCTCGACCCCCCACCCGCTGAACCCGTTCGGCCCAGCGGTTGGCTACGACGATTTCCTGGCCTGGACGATCGACGGTTCGATCGAATCGAACGGCCTAGGCATTTTTGCAGCCGTGACCGGGTTGCATATCAATGCGGTGAACGGCGCCAACGATATTGATGCGTACGGCCTGATGGTACAAGCCGGTGTATTTGTGATTCCCAACCGGCTCGAGCCGTTTGCACGTTGGGAGTGGATCGAAGCCGATACCAGTCATGACGTGAACGTCTTGACGTTTGGCGCCAACTACTACCTGACCGGGCACGACGCGAAGTTCACCGCGGACCTGGTTTGGGCGCTGAATTCGCTAGACAACCTCAACAGCAGCGGCCTGGGATTGCTGGCCGACAACACCGGCGAGGCCGATCAAGTTGCGCTGCGGGCTCAGTTCCAGCTGCTGTTCTGATTGACCCGTACGCGATCGCCGATCTTCATCACAGACTTCAAACCGACCGGCCCATCAATGG
Source organism: Phycisphaeraceae bacterium (assembly GCA_965222495.1). Lineage (GTDB taxonomy): Bacteria > Planctomycetota > Phycisphaerae > Phycisphaerales > Phycisphaeraceae > CBDCUA01. The sequence continues at coordinate 84,718 of CBDCUA010000007.1, forward strand.
GGCCGGTCGGTTTCTTTAGGCACATGTCACAGCTAACATAAATCATCGTTTGATGAACCTGGCCGTGAATGAAACCGATCCATCGCCGTGGGGTATGGCCGTGCCATTGATCCGAGCAACGTTTGTTGTATGGCTGTTGGCCACGTCTACTGCGTATGGCGCCGGCCCGGCCATGGACGCGGTGGTGGCATTTCCTCACTTACGATTTATCCGCCCTGTCCTGATCACCCACGCGCCAGACGGGTCCAACCGTCTGTTTGTCGTCGAGCAGTCGGGTCGGGTGTTGGGTTTCGAGAACGACCCAGACGTGCGCCAAGCGGATGTGATGGCGGATATCAGGTCCAAGGTACGACGCCAAGGCGAAGAAGAAGGTCTGCTGGGATTGGCGTTTCACCCCAGGTTCAAGACCAGTCGGGCGGTGTTCCTGCACTACACCGCCGCCAACGGGGGAAGGAGAAACGTGCTATCACGCTTTGTCGCCGACGCCGCGGGGCACACCATTGACCCCACATCCGAACGGGTCATCCTAGAGGTCGATCAGCCCTGGTCTAACCACAACGGTGGGATGATTGCGTTTGGCCACGATGGTTACCTGTACGTGGCACTGGGCGACGGTGGCGCGGGGGGTGACCCCATGGGACACGGTCAAAACAAAACCACACTGCTCGGTGCGATTCTTAGGCTTGACGTCGATCACCAGGACCCGCCGCTTGCTTATGCGGTACCGTCAGACAATCCGTTTACCGGTCAGTCTGAAGCGCGAGGTGAAATATGGGCTTACGGCTTGCGAAACGTGTGGCGGTTCTCTTTCGATCGAGCGACAGGTGAGCTTTGGGCCGGTGATGTGGGGCAAGACCGTTGGGAAGAGATCGACCTGATCACCAGAGGCGGCAACTATGGCTGGTCCGTGCGCGAGGGTCAACACGCGTTTGGGCGCCACGGGGCGGCCGGGCCTTTTGAAGCGCCGATCGTTGAACACCCCCGCGGCGAAGCGCGTTCCATCACCGGCGGTTACGTCTATCGCGGTCGACGGCTTCCGGCTCTTCGTGGCGCGTATGTCTACGGCGATTTTGTAACGGGGTTGATCTGGTGTCTCCGGTACAACGGCCAGCGGGTGACCGAACACCACTACCTTGCACGCGTGCCTGCCATCAGCAGTTTCGGTGAAGACCGCGACGGCGAGCTTTACATCACATCGCTCGACGGTCAGGTCTACAAATTGGTCCCTAAATAGTCGAGCAACGGTTGCACTTGGTCTGCTTAACGGCGGCTACGTGTCCCCTAAGCCGAAACAAGGTTTATTTGGTCAGTACAATACAGTCGTCATCAGCGCTCGTAGCTCAGCAGGATAGAGCAACGGTTTCCTAAACCGTAGGTCGGAGGTTCGAATCCTCCCGGGCGCATTGGGTTTCTATAGAGCGTTTACGACCGGACCCAATAGCCCACTTCCTACTATTTAAATGAGCCGCGGAACCTTAGGTTGGTCGCCAAAATCCCGACCTGCATCGCAAGTACGGTGGTTGCCCATATCGTCAACGCGATGCCGTTGTAGTGTCCTCTCTGCATCAAGAGAAGCGTTGAGCCCAATAGCATGATCAAGGAGACCACAAAGTTGGAGAACGGGGAGAACTTGCGCCGGTGTTGTTGTACAAAGTGCTCCCACTGTGTCTCCTGTTCAGAAGCGCCAGACAAAGGCAGCCGTAGAAATGCCGCGGCACATTTTACGCCGTGATCCTCGCTGACGATGTACAGATCGAACGCGATCGCCACAACAGGCACCAGGTAGAGCAGCGTGGCGGTGTCGACCATGTGCGCGTCGACGGACGGGGCAATTGCGCTGATCCCCAACAGGCTGATGCAGAATGATAACTTCCGCATCACGAATGCATGACGTCTTACTTGCATCTGTTGCATTTCGTCGCGGAGTTTGGCTGAAAACGGTGACGATGCCATCGGAACGATCCCGATCGGACACGGGGTGTGTCACGAAGTCCTGTGTGGTTCTCTGCGAGTGACATATCATACCAATCAGGATGACGCGTCGTGCGAGATGTACAAGATCACCGATACAGGATTGGCAATGGTGTATCGCGCTTCGGGTGTGCATAAACGAGATGCAAAACGTATAGCAGACCCGAGCCGGGCCGATCGCCATGTTGTGCCAGGGGTATCCAATGGAGACACCGCGTCATGTGTCAGGACCACGAACAGCTGTTCAGCGCTCTGCGTAAGTCATCTTTTCGCCGTCGGTTCACGTTGAAGCGGCGCGAACGGACGTATATGGACAGACATGGGATGGACCTGGTGCTGGCACACGCGCGTCGATTTGTGGAAGAGCGTTTGCAACCGGCCCATCCGATACACGACGGCAAGCAGACGCCGATGCGTGGCCACCCCGTTTTTGTTGCCCAGCACGCCACGGCCACCTGCTGCCGATCATGTTTGTGGCGATGGCACAAGATCCCGCGATATCGACCGCTGACCGACGCCCAAATCGAACGCGTGGTCGCGGTGATTGGGTACTGGCTGGCGAGTCAAGGCCAGAACGGTCCGCCTAATCAGCACGTATCCGCAGAGCCGGACTTATTTTCAGCACAACGGTCAGGATAGTGCGGGTCGCCGGGCTGTCCGCCGGTGATTGTCTAGGCGGTCTGGGCGTGACGATCGGGATGTTTTGTCTGAGATGCGATCGGAAGCGGTGTGAACCAGGAGGGCATCGTTCTCTGTTTTGTGGCGGTCAGCGGCCTGGCCGTTTGGACGGCACGGGCGTGCTTGGCAGAATGCGTTGCCGTTCGATCGGCCAGGTTTACCCGAGGGAACCAAAAGACTATACTCACTCTTTTCAAGGCGTTGCCAAATCAAGAACGAGTGTCTTGACGTCAATGGCTCTTGTGTCACGGGGACGTTATGAAGCAAATACAGCCAGTGCAAGGATCCCTATTGGGTTGGAGCAAGGCATCGACTCATAGACGCCACGCGGTGCTGGTCCTTGTTGTGTGGGCCGCCACTCAAACCGCTTGCATGACGACAGATTTACAGAAGTCTGTTCGTTCGCATATGGATGTCAAGGACGGGGTCGAAATCCTGGCGTCTCTTAGTGAAGTCGAGTCAATCACGCAGACCAAGACCGGTGTCTTGCCGTACGCGCCGGTGCTTTATCCGTTTGCGAGCATGTCCAAACGGGCTTCTATGACACCCTGGTTCAAAACCTATCAAATCGCGTTTAAGTCGAGTGAAACGAGATTTGAGCCGGACGGCTCCCTGCGCGAGGTTGAAGAGAGGCAGGGATGGCTCAACCTTGATTTTGGCTGGTCGGGGCTGCCGTTGTTCTTATCAAAATTTCTACATCACCATCGGCTAGAGATCTTTGATGTGTTCAAGCGCTATTCGGAGCAGGACTTCACCGCCGGGGAGATGACCGACGGTCGTATGAGCGATCAGTTAAAAGAGTTGCTTGCAGAGCTGCGGGACTTTAGTGAAGCTGAATTCAACGTGGCGTCACGTTTGTTTCAGGCTGAACAGATTGACTTTAGGTACCACATTACAACCCGTCTTCCAGACGGTTCGGTGCAGAAAGAGTATTACAACGAGTACGTTGTGATTGACGAGAGTATTCCGATCAGATCCCATAGGGTCACAACGTTCCCGACCCCGTTTGTGAAGGCAGTGAGCCTATTAAACGAATGAACCACGTGATGGCGGGTGTGCCCCGTCACGTTGAAGTATCTTTGGTTTTGTGCGGTGATGATGACAGGTCGTTATTGGCATGTAAAAAAGGATTGTATCGATGAGAAACATTTGTAGAACAGTGAGTTGTCTGGGGCTGGCCGGTCTTTTTGCGGTTTGCATGGGTTGTTCTGTGACCCACCTTTACAAACACGTGACGGTCGAAACCAACCCAGACGGCACCACAAAGAAGATCGAAGAAGAAAAAGTGACTCAGACGGTCGAGACCGTCAATCGATTGAAGCTTGATCGGATCAAAATGAACTGACGAAGTGTCATGTTCGCGATTGTTTAACGCAACGTGATCATGGCACTCCGTTCGGGGTTCAGTTGGGCGCAAAAAGAAATTGCGCTCTATTGAGCCCAGTGGGATCGTTGGCTGTTGATTGGCGATGATGGCCGGCCGCCTTTGTCCTTGCGGGCGACTGGCGTTTGCCGGCGGGCGATGCGGTTTGCGGAGGTCACCGGGATCCTTGCCGACGTGGGTTATCGCCCTGTATCGATCGGACGGCAATCGGCTTCTATCAGAAGTCCTCGGTTAGATGATAGCCCGTGGCAGCCTATACCGGTGTTTGGTTTTTGTGATCTTTTCGGTGCTCGTGGTCGGATCGCACATCTCGTGCGCGGTCACGGGAGGTCATGAACACGATGCCACGACACCACTTATTCGCTCATGTTTTCCGAAGCAGGACGGGTTATTAAAACGGGACTACCGCGTCGACGACGCGAACGCCGTTAGGTTACGTCTAAGAGCTCTCCACGAAGCATTTGATCGCCGATTCCGGGGATCATTTCAAAGCTACGAATACCCAGAAATCAAGTACTTCGTGCAAGCCGTGGTCGATCTGAACGGGAAGTTCATTGGGCCAGTGGACCTGACCGAGCTCGTTCAAAACGCGCTGTTGGGTGCGGTGGCGTACGCCAGTGCAAGATCGAATCAAACGTTCGTTCTTACGGAGGACGGAATCCGAATCGGTCATGAACGGTACGCCCTTGACTGGAGCCGAAGTGATTCAGTCAACAATGACATCGAAATTCTGGCCAACTTTGTTGACACCCTCCAGAAGCTTAGACTTCAAAACCCCAACCTCGATGTGAGACAGCTTGTGCAGTCGGGCATCTATGCCATGTACGAAATGGTTGGAAATCCGTACACAGGCAGCCACCCGTCATTTCCGGAAGTTGATAAAGCGATCCATGCAAAGACAGGTCACCTGTTGGTGGCGAAGTTGGGCATGACCCTAGGCCGCAAAGACGGTCACATCTTAGTCGTCAGGTTGAGGCACGGGTTTACCGCGCACGAGGCCGGCATAAAGCCGGGCGACCGTCTCCAGGCGATTAACAAAAACGCTGTACACGGCATGTCCATGGCGAAAGTCGCCACGCTGCTAGAAGGAAAGGCCAATCTGGTGACGGTCGAAAGATCGGCGTCACTCGGACCGACAACGTATGACTTCATCCTCCCCAGTGAGTTGGTCTACGATTATCACCGCTCAGATGCGACGACCCGATTCCATCTCCTGGACAACAAGATTGGATACATCCGAATCGGAGCGTTTGACCCCCCGGCCACAAACGAGCTTGACCTGGACCCGGGCGCGGATCCGGACGTGATAAGCAACGCTCTGGCCTACTTTCAGATACACAAACCAATTGCACTGATTTTGGACTTGCGGAACAACCCGGGTGGGTGGTTACACATATGTAAAGAGGTCGTCAGTAATTTTTTGAGCGCCGACAAGACGATATATGAGCATTTCAGTAAAACGCATCCCCCTAAAAAAGTGTATCGCCAGCATGGCAAAACGGTGGAACTCCCCCTGGTTATTCTGCTCAATGCAAAGTCGGCAAGTGCCAGTGAAGTTGTCGCCGGCGCCTTAAAGCACTATCGAAGAGCGGTGCTCATCGGGACCCAGACTTTCGGCAAGGGCACGATCTGGCGACATTTCTGGAAGCCAGACCGGTCGGCGGGGGTCACGATCACAACCCACGCTTGGTTAACCCCCGCCAGAAAAAGTATCGATAAGCTTGGCGTACGACCGCATGTGACTTTTGAGCTTCTGGACCCAGACAATCCACGCTTTTCCGATTATCTCGAAATTTTTCGAGACCATCGCATTGATCAGCAAGTCGCCTCGGCGCTTTTGCGCACAGCCTTTTTGTTTCTAGAGCCGGAGCTCCGAAACGCCAGGAAGTCCGTGTCCGCTCGATTGGGCGAAACCTACTATAAAGCCAAGAGCATGTCGCGGGCTGAAGACGCCTTTAGAAACGCCTTGCTGGCGGACCATCTCGATAGCGGTGCCGTCGTAGGGCTGGGGAATGTCTACCGGCACTACGAGGCATATGCGTTGGCGGACGCTCACTATCAAAAGGCTATTCAGATTTCGCCCAAGAACCTACAGGGCTATTTTCAGCGCGGTCTGAACGCAATGCTGCGAGGCTCTCTGGATCAGGCCAGGGTACACTTCGATAAAGTCTTGGCGTTAAACCCTTATTACCCTAGCGCAAATTACTACATGGGAATAACGTTAAAAAGGAAAGGCATGGCTCGTCAAGCGAGGAAGTACCTGAAGCTTGGGGCTATATTTGACACCACTTTAGTCTCTGACTGATCCTTCGATATGCACGACGATAAGCAAGCCATCAAACGGCTTCTCTACGGACTGATCTTACTGTGCTTGACTCTGCGTGGTCGTGCCGCGTTTGCCGATCAGGTCTTTGGCCTTCACAACCTTCCCGAATCTGTGGAAGCCACATTTCAGGGCAACCACGGCGACACGTCCATTGACTTCAAGATCAGCAACAATTCAGATAGCCCCGTGACGGTCAAGTTGGAGTCCGGTACAGGATTTTTTAAGAATTCAGGTGGCTATCAGGATATGGTCACCGGTGAATCGAAGGCCATCACCGTCCCGCCAAATGCCATTCGTTCGGGCAGCATTGGTGGCTTTTGTATCAACAAGGGTATCCCAGCGCCCGGGCCTGGTGTGGGGAAGCTGACGCCTAGCACAGGTGTTTCTTCGATCCCTGTAGTGACACAAGAGCGGATCACCGCCTTTCTGGTGGAGACCGACCAATTCGAAAAAAAGTCAAAGGACATTTCTCTCCCTGTCTATTTCAAACAGGCGGTGATCCATCTGATTGTGTTAAGGACCGACTTAAAACTGGAGCTGGCCAGAACATTTCCCTATCTGACGACCTCATCGCTTAACCAGATCGAGTCGGAGCTCATATCAGCGGTTCGGTCGAGTAGGGCCAAGGATCACCGCACATTCATTTCGTCGGCGGTGGACGATTTCAAGCGCCACTCAAAGCGGATCGCCGAGAAAGCGTTCAGTGAGCCGGTCGAAAGACAGAAGTTCTATTCGTTGTGGAAAAGGCACTACCGCGGCATTCTGTGGGACCTCGCTAAGATTTCACAGGAGGTCAACTACGCGACATTGAAGGCGTTTGCAGGCAAGGTCATTCACGACGCTTTGAATGGGCTCGCTGACGGACCCGGACCCCGACGATACACGACAAGAGCCGGGCATGAAGTGGACCTGGCCCAGGAGGTGTGGGATCAGATCGTATTAAAGAACCCCACGATTCGCCTGTATGAAGGGAACATTCGCGATACGTTAAGTGGCCCTGACCATGTGGTCACCGTTCCAGACAAACAGAACCGAATCGTGTTCTCCAGTGTCGCTGGATTGTCCGATCGCCCTGACCCTACGTTCTACACGATCGACCGCTACGGTGCTGTTGTCCCTGAACCGATCCCCGTGCGGGCCAATGAGGATCCTGAAACATCCAGCGGTCAATATTTTAAGTGGTTCCCAGGATTACTTGGCGGTAAGTATTTCAGTGTTCGTGTCCAAGGCGGACGGTTGATCAGTGCTTCTATCGGTGATCTGCTGGTGCTACGGGATCAAGCAGATAGGCCACGACGTGACGGTGGTGACGACGAGCCACCACCACCACCACCGAATGGTGGTGGTGGGCCCCCGCCGCCGGACCGTCGCGACCCGTTCGCCGGCGGTGACATCGACGATGCCAGTGACAGTGACAAGGGTCCTGACGTCGACGATAAGTGGCCGACAGCCAATATTGGTCTTGCCTTTACCGTTGACGGTTACGACGACCGGTCGTCGGCCAGGCAGAAGGTGCAGAAGGGCGCCGATCCGGTCATCTTAAGAACCGGCGAGTTTGTGTTGACCGAAACAGACCTGCGCATCCCTGGCCGCGGGTTTGATTTTGTGATGCAGCGAACGTATCGCAGCCAATACCGTCTAAACGGCCCGATGGGTCAGAATTGGGACTTCAATTACAACCAGCGATTGATTCTACCTGGCTCGGCTAACGACGATCTGCGTGTGGTGCGCCGCAAGGGTTTCGGTCGCATTGACGCGTACGTTAGAAACGATGACGGGTCATTCACTTCGCCGGCGGGGTTCTACGACCAGTTGCACAAGAATGAAGACGGGACCTTTACCATCCGCGACCGTTATGGTTTTAAAACCCATTTCGATGCCCGTGGCCACTTGACCGGCATGGCAGACCGCAACGGCAACGTCATGAACTTTGCTTACGATTCGCGGGGATGCATGACCACCGTGACCGACACGCTCGGTCGGCAGATCAGATTTTCATATAGCCAGCGGGGTCGGATCATCGCCGTAACTGATTTCTTCGGGCGCCGGGTCCGATACGCCTACGATCAATTCGGTGATCTGGTGGCGGTCCGTTCGCCCATCGTGGTGGCGACGTCTATCCGCAACGATTTCCCGTCGGGAAAGATCATACGATACCAGTACACGTCAGGATCTGGCCAATCTCACCTCGACCATAACCTCATCACCGTCATTGACCCCAAAGGCCAACGCTATCTCGTCAACGAATATGGAACGGATCCCAACTCGTATGCGTTTGATCGTGTGATTAAACAGTATGTCGGCGGTCCCGATCAGCTCTACAAACTCTGTTACCGCCAGCTGAACGCCGGTGAACAACCGATCACACCCGATCTTCAACGCAACGAGACCGTTGTGGTCGACCGAAACGGGCACAGTGCAACGTTTATTCATAATCAAATGGGCAATGTGCTCGTGGAACGCGTTGGCGGTGCTTGTGAGCAGGACAGTGACCCGAGCGATCCCATTGAAACCACACATACCTACAACCGCCACGGTGAGCGCACCAGCAGTACGTTTCCTGAAGGCAACCGTATCGAATACACCTTCGACGACAGCAACCCCGATCGCCTTCAGCAAGGGAACCTCATCGCCGTGATGCATCTGCCGGGGCGCCGACGTGGCGATCAAAAGCAGATTCGTGTCACCTACGAGTATGAACCGATCTTCAATCAGATACGGTCCGTCACTGACCCTCGCGGATTGGATCCACACTATCGCCCACAGAACAGCGGCGCAGCAAGTGCTCGCCGGTATACGACGACCTTTCAATTTGACTATCAGGAAGGCGATCAAATCATCGCTCTGGCGAAAGCGATGAACCGTCACCCGGACCAAGTCACGACGCTGCTGGACAAGGCTGGGATCGAGATGGGCTTGGGTGACCTCAACCAGGACGGTCATGCCGACCAGGTCGGTGGCAACATTATCCGCCGCATCGCTCCGGCCGTTGACTTGCCAGAAGGTTCGTCACAAGCCGACCTCGACAAACCCGCCAAGCAACAGGTTGTGTCAGCCTATACCTACAACCGTTTCGGACAATTAACGTCTGAGACGGACCCAGAAGGTCATATCGAAACATATTTTTACCACCCGGAAAACGATCCAGACGGCGACGGGGTCACGACCGTCACCCCACGGTTGCTGAGTGCCGTGACTGGCGGGTATCGCCGGGCGGTGGCGTACAGAAGCGGTCCGAGCTCACCGGCGGTGACGATCCGAAACAGCTGGCTCTACGACGCGGTTGGGAATGTAGTCCAGTTCGTCGACGGAAGGGGCCATCCAACGGTCTACGAACGCAACGCGCTCAACCAGGTGGTGCGCATCGTAGCGCCGCCTCCTTTCAATGATCGTCACCGATTCTATTACGATGAGAACAACAACGTCGTTCGTGAGGAGATTCGCAGTGCTGAAGCCGGTCACCGTGATCCGACCGAACGTGCCAGGACCACTTACGAATACGATGTCCTGGATAACCTCATTGCCAGGAAAGAAAAGGTTTCTGAAGAACAGACACTTGTCACGCGGTACGACTACGACAACAGTGAAAACCTGATTAAGATCACGCAGCCTGAAGGCAATAGCGTCGAACGTGTTTACAATGAACGCGGCTTTGTATCCCAGATCATCCGAGGTGCTGGCACCCAGGTCCCGGCGGTCCATACCTTAACCTACGATCGTAACGGCAATCTTGTCCAGATCGTCGACGCTGCTGACAATACCGCCGACGGTGCAAACGAACAGACACGATTGTTCTACGACGGCTTCGATCGGCCCGTGCGCATCGTCGACGCGGTGGGGAACCAGAGCGTAGCGAATTACGATCCGGCAGGTAACAGAGTCAGAGAGCGGAGGTTTGAACCTGTTCAGAGACGACAAGAACCGTCCGGTGTTGTTGGCGATGACCGGGTGAGATTGGCCGAGCGCTACCGTCTGTTCGATGAACTTAACCGAGAGTTCAAACGGCAAGATCTCCTTTTTTCCGGAGTGGTTCCCGCAGGAAAGAAAACGTCGGCAGCCGCTAGTGATACAAGGGTCACGACGCAATTCGAATACGACCGGAACAGCCGTTTAGTCCGTGTGATCGACGACAACGGTCATCAGCGTCGGTTTGAATACGATGAGGTCGATCGGATCGTCAGGGAAATCGATGAACTTCGTAATGAAGTCCGCTATGGGTACGACGACAATCACAATCTCATCGAAACGACCCAGATCGATCGCAGCCCGCAGAAGACGGTGCCAGAGGAGCACTTCACGACCAAAAGGCAATACGATGAACTGAACCGGGTCACCGCTGTCATCGACAGCCTCGGCAACCAGATCTCTTACACCTACGATAGTCGCAACAACGTGATCAAGAAAGTGGATCGGCTGGGTAACACCACCCGTTACATCTACGATCGCATCGATCGTCTTTTGGCAGAAAAAGTTGACCTGCGGCGAGGAGGATTGGGCAGCGGTGCGATCGACACCAGCAACCCGGCGAACACCGACGGCCAGATTGTCACTTCATACGTGTGGGATAGAAACTCCCGCCTAACCGCCGTCACCGACGACAACGGTAACACCACAAGATACGCCTACGACGCACTGAACCGGCGTGTGGCTGAAATCTTCGCCGACAAAACGACGAACCAATATGTCTATGACGGTGACGATAATGTGGTGAAGTTCACCGATCAGAACGGATCGGTGCACCGCCATGACTTTGACGGTCTTAACCGGCTGATCCAAAAATCGGTTGACCGTGCATCGGGGATAGAGGGCTCGACCCGCTGGCAGTTCGAGTACGACGGTTTGTCACGACTCACGCATGCCACGGACAACAACGACCCGTTAGATGACAGTGACGACCACGACGTCACATTCCAGTACGACTCACTTTCTCGCCTCTTGGTCGAAACGCAAAACGGCAGGCAGGTCAGGTCCACGTACGACGGTGTGAGAAATCGCCAGACGTTAACCTATCCCAACGGTCGTGTGATGAGGATGACCTATGACGGCCTGGATCGGATCGACGGTATCCATGACCGCAAGCGGGTGGTCGCCCAGTACGACTATCTCGGTCCGGGCCGGGTCTTGGAGCGCCGTTACGGTAACGGGACACGACTGGCGTATCACAACGGTGCCGGGAAGAACACCGGTTACGACAACTTACAGCGGCGAGTCCGCCACCGTCACACCACAAAAGACGGCACGCTCGTTGCAGGATTCGGCCACGCGTTCGATCAGGAAAACAACCGCCGCTACGAAGTCGATCAGTTCGCCAGTATCACCGACGTCTTTGAGTACGACTCAGCATATCGCCTGACTCGGGTCACTCGTCAGGTCCCGATTAATGCGGTCAAGGGGATCAAGAACAATACGGCGACCAAGGCCAAGATCGAAGCGATCAACGGCCTATCGCAGACCACCTACCAGTTCGACGGCGTGGGAAACTGGCTACGCCGGACCCAGGACGGTCTGGATACCACCTTTACGCCCACGCCAATGAACGCCTACAGGTCGGTGGGTCGGGTCGCTCAGGAGCACGACGCCAACGGTAATCTCACCCGCGACGGACCGCGACGGTATATCTACGATTTTGCCAATCGCCTGGTGCGGGTCACGGACAATGAAGGGCAAGACATCGCCTGCTATGCCTACGATGCCCTGGGCAGGCGGGTCATAAAGACCACGTCACAAAGAACAGTTCATTATCTCTACGACGGTGTTCGAGCCATCGAAGAGCGCGATCGGCAAGGCGATCTTCTCTGCCAATATGTGTTCGGGAGCGGTATCGACGAGGTCCTTGAGTTACGGACCGACGGGCACTCTTACTTCTACCACGACAACTGGCTCGGCTCGATCGTCGCATTGACCGACGAAACTGGCGGCGTCGTCGAACGCTATCGGTACGATGAATATGGCAAGACCACGGTTTTCAATCCTGACCGTACGGTGGCCCTTGCGCATAGCCAGATAGGTAACCCTTACCGCTTTACAGGTCGCCGTTTTGATCACGAGACCGGGAACTACCACTACCGCGCCCGCAGTTACGATCCGGCTCGCGGCCGGTTCCTGCAGCGTGATCCCAAGGGGTACATCGACGGGATGGGGCTGTACACCTATGTGGGCAACAACCCGCTGAACTGGCTTGATCCGTTTGGGCTAGAGAAAAAGGGTTTCTGGTCGAGGGTTTGGGATCGTGTGACGGGAAGTGGTCTACTGACGCGCGTCGGTGGAGCCCTCCAAGCCATCGGAGGGATCGGCGAGGCCACGTTGGGAGTGACGTTTGGGGTAGCGACGAGTTGGACGGGGTTTGGCGCTGTCGCTGGGGGTACCGTTGCGGTTCACGGTGTCGATCAAGCGATTGCGGGTTTCCGAACGCTGTTCACGGGTGAATATCACCGATCGTTCACAAGTCAGGGTTTGCAGGCCGCAGGTTTGAGTGAAACTGCCGCTGAAATTATCGACGCAAGTATTAGTATAGGTGGGACAGCTGGATTGGGTATGGCGCTCAAGTCGTCCAGTTTGTTGTCCAAAGGTTCTTTACATCGAGGGGTACTTAGCAAATTCAGCGACGGAATCCCAAAGACAGGAATATCTTCATTAGATGCTCCGGCCATTAGTTCGGGTAGTTTCTCTCAGAAAATGAATGCTATCCGTCGGCTTGGGTACGAGGTCATTGAAGATACGAATCTTGCAGCTCGCGGCGAGTTTGATGTGATCAAGAAGACATTTACATTTAATCCAAATACAATGACAAGGCTAGACTTGGCACATGAATGGAGACATTATCGTCAGTTACGTCAATTTCAGACGCGCGGGTTATCCTACAAGACCAAATTAAATCCACTTGCCGAAATTGGCGCGTATCGGTATGAGCAAAGATTGTGGCAACGTATTGGGAAGAAGCCGGTCCTCGAATATTTGAAATGGCATTCAAACAGGTTACAGGGTTATCAATCCTATACGCGAAACATTGACAAGTTTCTAAGGTATAAACCAAGATACCGAGGGATTCGGTACTGATGATTAGTAGGCGATATTTTGCTTTCAAGCCTAAGGCCATACTTTTGCGAAGTTTGTCTGATATGGGTTTGCCTAATGAGGTGGCTGAATCGGAATTGTGGTCAAAGAAATGCTATGATCGCATTCCGAATGATTTGAAAGATGATGTGTATAAAATGAAGTCCATGTATCTCGCACAATTCCATCATCGTATTGAGGTAGAGTGTGGGGAACGAGGGATAAAAATACCTGTTCAGGTCGAAAAGTTTTCTTTCACATCATTTGATCGGTACTGGGAATTAGATGTGTTTGATGGTTGTGAAGAATATGAAGATGTGGCTGAATAATTAACAATGTACGTGTGGAGCCGTAGATACGCGGACGGCGTGGCTATGTATATCCCCAACTCGGATATCTTGAGAAATCATATAAGTTCGCCAAAGGCCAAAAACAAATAACAGCCAAGTCACGGTAAAGATTCCATGGCCAAGCCCCGGTTGAAATCCGCCGATAGCAGATGATTGTGGCTCAGCCATGACATTCAAATCTATATCTTTCCTTTTGATCATTTCTATTGCCGTAGGCTGCCAACCAAAGGAATTTAGCGATAATAGCAATCTGTCCCTCACCCACGTCCACCAAAACTACATCAACGGCATCGCCGTTTCTCCCGATGGCCAATACCTCGCCTCCGTGGCAAGCGATTCGCATTTAAAGATCTTTCAGACGGGCTCCCTGAAGGAACACCACAGCATCCACAGCGATTCTGACGGCCTGTTAGACGTTGTTTTTGCTTCCGACGGAAAAACGATTGCGATATCAAATATTCGGGGCGGGATTGAGGTCTATGAAACGGAGTCCTATCGCCTGGTCAACAACTTCCAGCCACACACCGACGAGGTGGTGTCCATCGCCTTTTCGCACGACGGTCAATACTTGGCAGCGGCGTCCAAAGACGGAACGATCACCGTCACAGCGATATCAGACGCCGAGACAGTATTCACACACGAACCCGATTCGTCCCAAGGCCTGCCCTCTTTTGTGGCTTTTACGGCGGATCGTCGATTCTTGCTAGCGTGTGTGGGGCGCAGCGTGATCGTCTTCGCGATCGAGGGCTGGAAAGAGTTCAACGAATTTGAAGTCGCAGCGGATATCGCTGTGACAGCGATGGCGGTATCGCCTGACGGCAAATTGCTTGCGACCGGCACCCACGTGGCGATCAAGCTGTCGCAGATCCCATCTGGCAAGGAGATCCGTACGCTGCATGGCCATTACGGGCGGGTGAGTGCTTTGGCTTTTTCGTCCAACGGTCGTATGTTGGCGTCGGGCGGTGGTCTGCAGTACTACGATTCCAACGTCAAGCTCTGGCGTGTGACGGACGGAAAGGAACTGGCTGACATCGAAGCACACACCATGCCGGTTTCGACGCTGCTGTTCTCTCCGGACAGTCGGTGGCTTTATTCAGGGTCATGGGACGAACACCTGGGTGTCACGGAAGTTAGTCGCGCTTTGAAAGATTAGAGACGTTCGGAGTAACGGCGGCAATATATTTGCGCCGGCCAAAGGCCTAGCAAGTCCGCCCCCGCCCCGCCCGGTTGCATCACATGCGAGCCAATCGCCGCAACGGCCAAAGTGCGCCGACCAGGCACACAGCGATCAGCGGCCCGACACCTACGAGCATGCCCATACCAAGCCCACCGAACGGATCGGCCAGCCGGGAGCCGATCAGTCCCACCAGCGGACCTAAAAAGAAACCCAATCCGATCACGCCTTCGTGGACGCCACCGGCATCCACCGACGCGTTCTTGACCTCCATCGCGTAATAAAGCGCTGAGTAGTACGCCAAGCCCATGGCCATCCCGAACATGACCTGGCCCAGGAGTACCCACACGACATGACCGCCGGCGATCATCATGAAAAAACCGATCGGTGTCACGCAAGAGGCGAGAATGAGCCAGGACGAACGATTGTGCCACGCAACGGTCCGCCACAGCCACACAAATGTCATGACGCGGACGACATCGATGACACCTGAAAACGGAGCCGCCCACGTTACTGACATGCCCAGGCGCTGGGTCAAGATGGTCGGCATGAGCGGCGCAACGACAAAGAGCAGGCAGAAGCAGGCCAGCATCGACCAGCGGCTGGACATCAGTAGTGTGTCGAGATGTGCCAGGTGTTGGGGTGGTGGTCGGTCCGGGTGCTCGTGCGGGATGTGCACCGGTCGGTCATCCAGCTTGGTCAGTAGTGCGAAGCTGACCAAATTGATGGCACCGGCGACGACAAAGAGCATGACACCTGCGTCTAATCGGTCACCCAGTGGCCGTAGTGTCACCAGCGGCCCGGTGACCCAAAGAGCCAGTGGGACACTGGTGGACCAGGCAATGTTGAACATACCGATCGCCTGGGCCGAGGCGCTCTTTGCGCGGCCGGCGCCAATGTAACTTTCAATCACCGGCCATTTCAGACCGTTGAACAAGCCGATCCCCACCGCCAACGCAAAAATGATTTCTGTTGATGGCACGATGACCGGCGCCGCGTGACAGAGAAACTGACCCGCCACGGTGAGTAGCAATAGCCGCTTCTCACCGACCCGTGCGCTGATCGGGCCGCTGGCCAACGCGCCGGCGACGTACGCCAGGCCCAGCGATAACGCGACCGACAGGTTAAGTGAATCGGAAAACGCCATGTGTTCGTAGGTGTAGAAATAGACACCGCGCTCCACCAATATGGTGGCCAGGCTCTCAATAAACGTCACGAACAAGAGTCGCTTGAGCATGGCTGTGCGGTGACATGGTACGGTAGTCTCCATCGGCGTGTGCGACCGTCTGTCGGGTAGGGGGTTGGACTGGCGATCAATCGGGCGCGATTGCCAGGTCCTTCTGTGCTCGGTCGGTATATACTGCACCTGGTTCTAGCTAAGGATTCGACCCATGATTCAGATCGGACGGCCTGCTGCGCCGTGGAAAGTCCAATCTTGGTTCAATACCGATAAGCCTATCGAACTGGCCGACCTGCGAGGCAGGGTGGTGGTATTGCACACGTTCCAAATGCTCTGCCCCGGGTGCGTGTTGTACGGGATTCCCCAAGCGCAGAAGATTCATGACCTGTTCGATCCCAATGACGTGGCGGTGATCGGGCTGCACACAGTGTTCGAGCACCACGAGGCGATGACACCGACGGCACTGAAAGCCTTTATTCACGAATATCGATTGACATTTCCCATTGGCGTCGATCAACCGCAGGATCCGCCTGGGACGCCCTATACCATGGCACTCTATGAATTGCGCGGTACGCCCAGTCTGGTGCTGATCGATCGAGAGGGGATCGTCCGTAAAGACAGTTTCGGACGAGAAGATGACATGACACTGGGCGCTGAGATCGCTGCGCTTGTCGCAGCCAGATAGGTGTGTCGTATCTCGCCGTCCGTCCGGCGTGACGTGTCGTGGTGGTGCTGGCACGTTATGCCAAACACCAAACATTCTTGCGCATATGTTTTCAAGCGTGAGATGACGGGACAGGGCTGAGCAGATCCTCGATGCGCAATGCAAATACGTCATGCATGTCATGCCCACATTGGTTTTACGATAACAAGTCTGTGACCTTGCTTTAGGCCGTCCTGCCTATCTGAACGCGCACTCCATACACATCGACGGTGTATTGGGGCTCATCTTCTCTTCATGTTCGTCTGGCATTCTGAACGGCCAGATGAAGTTGTCACGGAAACAAGACGGGCCACGCCTGCGCTGCTCGAAAGGTTGGACAATCCTTGGGATTTTCCTAACGGCATTGGTGAGCAATGTGATCAGCCTGGCCCTCTTCGGGGCTTGGGACCAGCCGCCGCGAAAGGGTGACGGATTGGAATACGACAATATTGCACTGAACCTGGTCCGGGGCCGTGGCTTCGGGTACTTTTTAGACGACCCTGAGTACCGCGAACCCTATTTCCAGGACAGCGACTCTGATCGGCACCGGCTGCCCGACGCCGACCGGACCGGTAGGAGCCGTTCATATGGCCTTACCGCCCGACGTCCACCGGCGTTTCCGTTTGCATTGGCCGTGATTTACCGCGTGTTTGGCCGAGATTTTCTGATCTGGCGGTTACTGAACTGCGCGATTATTGCGGTGGCCGTGGCGTTGGCGGCTGCGTTTGCGTGGCGGGTCGCTGCTGCGTTCCCCGCAATGGCTGTCGGTGTCGTCGGGGTGTGCGATCCGCTGCTAAAAAGGAATGCCGGTTACTTCCTCACGGACGGACCGGCGTGTTTGGGTGTGATCCTTTTGGCGTGGTCCCTGGTGCTTCTCTTAGAACGTAAGAAGATGATCTATGTGGCCCTGTGCGGTGTGACACTGGCGGCCCTGTTGTTATTACGGTCGATTTTTGTCTTGTGGTATCCCTCGGTGCTGGTTTTGGTGGTCTGGTGTTGGACACGTCTTGTGCCCAGTTGCCAACCCAAACGAGCGACAACCGGTGCGGCGGTAGGTGTGTTCATGGCCGTCGCATTGCTGCTACCACTGCCCTGGTGGGTTCGCAACTGTGTGGTGCTTGATGCGGTGATGCCGTTGGGCACACAAGGCGGGATGGGATTGCCCGGTGGCTATAGCGACACCGCGGTGAGGGCTGACGGGATTTGGATCGATCCCCATACCTGGGGCTGCTTCGACCCGTTATACGACCAGATGCGCGGACGGCGGTTGTCTGCGATCGAGTTGGAACGTGCCCAAGCGCGGTTTGGCACGCGTGCGGTACTGGTTTGGATAGATCGGAACCCGCATCTGCTTGTAGGGCTAGCGATGTCCAAACTGGTGACACTCTGGACCCACCGGCCCAAGATCTATTTCCCACTGTTGCTTGGTTTGGGTTGCCTGGGCCTACGCTGGACGTGTCGGCGGCCCGCCGCGGTGATCCCTTGGGCACTGGTGGCCTGCAATTCGCTGGCCATTATGGTGACCTACACAACACGCAGCGGCCGCTTTCAAGTTCCGGTGCTGCTTCTATTACACGTGATGGCGGCGATCGGTCTGTGGCGACTGTCGCAGTGGCTTAACCGAAGACGCGAATTGGGTTTTGAATAAACCCGTGCCTATCGCCACGCGTTGCCGAGCCAGGGGTCACCGGCCAGCTCCTTGTCGTAGGCCCGTAGCGGATGCCGTTGAGGGTCGAGTTTTTGGTCGGTGTCCCACGGTTCGAACGCGTTTTTGACATTCGATAACCCCGTTGCGCCCAGTTCGGGGTAGTGGCGCAACAGGACGGTCTTGAAATCGGTATCGTCGATCCATTGCAGACCCTCGCGTGTGTAGGTCTGTTCGTTGTAGTTGTCGGTATAGAAACGGTCGGCCTGTAATCGGCGTGTGGCGTTGAGAATAAAGATCTGGAACAGAGTTTCACCGAACCCGAAACCGGTGGGCCGGTTTTCTTGGCCCTCGGCAAGGGTTCCGATCAAGAGGTCCAGTTTCTCAACGTCGTTGCCATAGACTTCACGGATCTGACGAACCTGCGCCGGGTCGTTGGTCAGATCATCAAACGACCGGATCGGCTTCAGTCCAAGCTGCCGGCGGAACTCGTTGTAGCGGGGGACACCGCGTTCGCGAGCACGAAGAATGTCCACCGCGCCTAGGTCGAACATCGGGTTCCCGGGGATACTCAGTTCTTGCATAAACTTCGGATAGTTGTTTAAGACCAGTTGGCCGGGGTGCTGGTTGCCGAAGCAATAGAACAGCCGGGCCAGCGGAACGCGGTCAGTCAACTTCGCCGAACCCGCCTGGCGGGTATGGCTCAGGGGTATGGGTTCGTACCCGTCTGTGTTATCGTCGCCCATGGTCCGGAGATGCAGTTCCTCCGGTAGCAGTGGATGGAGACGATAAACTTCGACGAACTCTTCGGTCAACGCGAAGGGTTGACCGTGTTTGTCGATCGGGTTGCCCACCACGCCGCCGAGTTCGGGGTTGCGGATATTGATCTTAGCGACGGTCCGGCGGTGTTTTCCGGTCCGAAACAGGTTGGTCAGAATGCCGAACCAGTTGGCGTTCAGCGCCATGTCCAACGCGGGGTTGGGCAAGATGGCAGGGGTCCATTCCACGGTATGAATTTTTGCCATGACCGCAGCGTTGATCAGCCTTGTGACATTGAATAATCGGTGGTCGTTCCATTGTGGGTGGTAAAGTTTGAGG
Source organism: Phycisphaeraceae bacterium (assembly GCA_965222495.1). Classification (GTDB taxonomy): domain Bacteria; phylum Planctomycetota; class Phycisphaerae; order Phycisphaerales; family Phycisphaeraceae; genus CBDCUA01. Next base: position 104,280 of record CBDCUA010000007.1, read on the forward strand.
TGATCGCAGATGGCGTTATGCTCGCGCACAAACAGTGTGTGGAGCATGGCCAGCCCGACCCACCAGTTGCGTGTGAATCCGGTTTCCTCGATACCCGTCCGGTCCAACGGCAACCGACCGTCGGGACCGATGCGGAGTTTTCCATCTCGGCCACTGCGTAGCCGGGTCACCGTCTTCCAGTCGCTGCCGTAGATCTGTGACCCGTCCCACCAGTGGGTCACCTCGTTGATGAATGTAACCGGTGTTTGCTCGATGTCGGCCATGCGCGTCGGATCGGGCTGGGTGCGCCCGACGAACATATGGTCCTGTTGATAAGCATGCCGCGCTGGGTCGTCTTTGGGCAGTGGGATTTGGATCGGGTCGTCCGGTAGCAGCTCGCCATGATTGACCCAATCATGATTCTGGAACTGAATCCACGCCGCGGCCAGAAGATTGAGGAAGGGCACTTCCTTCATCTGGCCACCTTTGCGGGTTAGCAGTATTCTGCTGATCTGGCGGGGGTTGGGCGTCAGCAGGTCATCGCCTTGCTCGGGTCGGATGGCCGAGCGTTCAACGTTACGGCCAAAACGGGTTCCGGCGGCGCCTTCTTTGGGGTCTGCGAAATTGTTCCAGCTCCCGTCGGCGGTGCGGAAGTGGGCGGCGTCTGCCGGTGGCGTGACGGTCCCGTTGGGATCAAAAAAACCGGTAAGCGATCCGGTTGGATAGGTGTTCTTGAGATTTCGACGGTTCAATTGATTACGCATATGCGATAACGTAAGAATGGCCAACGTCAAACGGCGCCGGTACCAGTTGGTCCACACACCGCTGGAGTGGTACCCGGCGATCCGACCCCACAGTTCGGTAACGATTTGGGCGGCCGCGGTGAAAGCGACACCCAACGCGTTTCCGGTCATGACGGAAAGACGACCCAGCCACCAGTGAGCGGGTCGTTTCAAAGGGGCCGTCGCCGCATCGCCCGGCGGCGCTTCAGGCGCCGCCAGTAGCCGCTGTCGCTGGAACAGGTAGAACCCTGGCACCCACTGGTCGATCTGCGAAACGGCGTTGCCTTCGGCTCGGTTGCGCATCTCAAGCCAATTGGGTTCTCTGGGCTTCTTTGCCAGGGCCGTTTCGTAGTGGGTTTGTGCTTCGCGGTATTGCCCGCGCTGAAAGCAGGTCAGTCCTAACAAGGCATCCGATTCTCCGGTGGTATCTTCGGCGGCCACAGCGGCGAGGATACCCGCCGCCTGCTCAAAACGCCGGGCGCGGATTAGCTGCAAGGCGCGGTCTGGCACGGGCGGACAAGTCATGGCTGGTCTAGGTGTTTCTGATTGCTGCGGTGTCCTCGGCGTCGGTCCCGCTTAAAGCGTTGAAGATATCACGATCGATCTCCGGCCGCGCACTTACAAAGCGGGGCTGCTGACGCCCGACGCGATCACATACCATCGTTGCCAGGGCTCAGCGATACCGTCGCGGTGATCAATGTGGCATCTACCACGGTTCTGCCAGATATGGGAACTGGTCGAGAAACGGCTTGTCGTTTGTCAACGGGTTGGGCGGCGTTTTGGGTTCGATCGGCGCGGCGTCCCAAAGCGACTGGTCGCCGAGCGTATCGACGTGGCACTTCTTGCCGCCGATCATCTGTTCCATGTCCAGGAAAATGGAAAGGAACCTCGTGGCAACTTGATCTTCCAGCCGGCGCCCGAAGGGCCAGGTACCGGTGGTGTCCATGTCAATAGCGCAGACGTTTGGAACAAAAATCTCGTAGCCACGTTTCAGTGGGATGTCCATGCCCTTTGGGTTCCAACTGTCGTCTGGCATGTTCAGCTCTTGGAAGAGGACTCTTTTCACTCTAGGAAAAGCCGCGGTGGCCAGCTTGTATTCTTTGTGGACCGGTAGCGCAGCGTCGCCGTAATCAAAGGAACTCTTCAAGCCCAATGCGCCAATCGAAGGTCCGAACCCCCAGCCGAGATGAGCGGTCCGCTTAACGAAATGGCGTGCCAGTTTGAGGTTATTGGCGCCCAGCTGGCGGGCGTGGGTCCGTTCACTCAACGCGGCGTCCTCAAAGGGGACGCCGTCGGTGTCCACGATTTTGTATTTTTGCAATTCTGCGTCGAGGCCGGCTTCCGGACCGGCGAAGAAGAACCGCGTCAGAAGAGCCGATCCGATACCAAAGATAATCAGAACGAAGCCGAATTTTCGTCTCTTTCCACCGATGAAATAGAGGATCCCCAGGGCGATCAGAATGGTCGGAATCAGCCATGAACGCAGCGATCGTGACGGATGGTCGGGGATGGTATCAATCTTGCTAGCCGCCTTGAGCACCCAACTCTCACCCCAGGCATTGACGATTCGATCGGTCTGTGGCGATATGGTTAGAAAGGCCAGCGGTAGTTCTAAGACAATCGCGTTAACGTTGATACCGGCCTGGGCGTCTCGGCCGCTGTAGACGAAGCGAAAGTTCCCGTTTTTGTCCTTTTTGTAAGCGGTGGGTGTGAACGACAGTGACGCATCGGCGGGCAGATCGATTTTGTCTGGCTGCCCGTGGGTGGGAAAGTCAGGATTAAAGTTGAACAGCTCGTTGCCATCCAGCTCGAGCAGCGTTTTCGGGATCGCAAACTCGCGTTTGTCGTGATCGGCCGTGAACGGGATGTGATAGAACTGTGGGCCGTAATTAATAGACCGGAAGAAGCCTGGCAGATCGTTGAAAAAGGCGTCGTCTCGACCGCCAACGTAAACTTTGATCGTATGCCCGTCGGGTGACTGCACGGTTTGCACACGGTTGGTTTGCACGACCTTGACGAAGTTGCCACACGGGAAATGGCGAAACGTGAGCGTGGCTTGGTCCTGATCGACGGTCACGCGAACTTCTGAAGCCGCCAGGTCAAGGAACTTTTCTTCGACGGCTTCGGCGTAGTTGAGGATCGTGTCCAGGCTGTGGTCTTCACTAGACGGGCGCTCGATACGGGGATCTGGGTCAAATCGCAGACGGTAAAGCAGGTCAGGATCAAACTGGCCCGTTTCAGGGATCGGGGCAAAGGTCAATGCGACGACCACCTTTTCACCGTCAGTTTTGTCATCGCTGGGGAAACCGAAAAAATCGTAAAGATCGGCTCCGTTGATCGGGACATCCGAAAAGATAGAGTTGATGGGGTTCGGATCGTTGTGGTCGGCCGCAGGGGCATGGGCCGGTGCGGAAAGGAAGCCAAGCGTCACGAAACAGACGACGATCGGTCGGGAAATTCGTTTGGCGATATTCATGATTGCTGTTCCCTGTCCTTTCTTTTGGCGTCTGTGATAATGACGTCGGATGCCTTTTCACTGATCATGTAAACCGACGACACGATAAAGAAGCCGGGGATTTTTGGGAAGACCGACGCGTCGACCACGCGGAGGTTCTTTGCCCCGTGAACACAAAAGTTGCCATCAACCACCGCGTCGACGTCGCCGGTGGCGCCCATCTTGTTCGAGCAGGACGCGTGGTGTCCCCAGGCGTTGTCTTTGATGAACTGCCGCAACTGATCGTCCGTTTCTACTTCAGGACCAGGCACAAGCTCCCGTTTGATCAGGTGTCGGGACCTTGCCATCATCTGGCGTGCTAGTTTTACACCTTCTAGGACCGATTCGAGATCTTCTCGACTCGGATCGTTTCCTTCGTCGAAGTAGCGAAAGCTAATATAAGGTGTGTCGCGGGGATCTTTGGATCTAAGCTTGACGTAGCCAGCGGTGTTCTGGGTATGCGCTTTTAAAACGGCCCAGGTGAACCGGTTCAATTTTTCGGGATTGAGTGCGTCTTTCGAATAGCCCGGGTAGTAGCCCTTGAAATAACCGACCAGACCGAAGACAAACAGGTCCGGTTCAGGCCGTTCGGGTTTCGATCTCTTGATCAGAGCGATGACGGCGCCGTTGGTGGTATACGGTCCTTTGTGCTGCTCCCACGCCTTATAGAGTGGATCGTCATCAACACCGTCGAACTTTGCACCTTTGAGAAGGACAAAGTCGTCGTTCATTTCACTGACAACACCGACTTCATAACGGTCTTGCAGGTTCCTCCCAACGCCGGGCAAATCGATGCGACAATCAATGGTAAACCCTTTTTCGGGGTCTTGTAGGTACTCCCGGTCACCGATCCCAGAGAGCATCAACAGCTGGGGCGAATTGTAAGCACCCCCGGCCAGAATGACTTCGTGTTTGGCGTAGACACTGCGGATTTCATACGGCGCGTCCGGGACGGGATCACGGTCAGCCCGGTAGAGCTTGTGGTCGCTCTTGTAATACTCGACCCCCACAGCGCGGGTCTTGTCGGTATCGTCGAACAGCACGCGGGTCGCCAGAGCACCTGTTTGGATCGTCAGGTAGTCGGGCAAGGCGCGCTGCACACTTAAAAGGTACTCGCGTGTGCTCTGACGGATACCGTTTTTCGTCGCCAAAGGAGCAAAGCGCAGACCGACGGCACTTTGTCTGACATGCTCCCAATCGTTCGGGTCCAGGGCCGCTCGCAAATCGAAACCGCTTTTGAAGAAACGGATCGCGGTGCGGACCAGGCGCATGAACGGATTGGCGATTTCCAAGAAAGCTTCCTTGCTCGACTTGATCAGCAGCGTAAGCAGTTCGCCGTCACCCAAAACCAGTTTGGGGTTCGCCGCTTCCGTGGTCAGCCACCCGCCGAACCCGTGCCGGCTCGGGTTGCCGCCGAAAATCTTCTGAAAGAACTTCTGAATGGGACGGTAGCGGCAATCTTCTAGACGGTGAAAATATTTTTGCATGCGGTCTGCACACCACGAGTCGTCGCCGGTGAGTGCCGCCAGGTCGTCCCAGTCACTGTTGTGCGGGTAAACCGTGATCATGGCGTTGTGAGCCGTGCAGCCGCCGACGGTGCTGCAACGCGGATAAAGCACGCCGTCTTTGTCATGGGTGAATTTGCTGTCCCGCTTCTGGGTGGCCAGGTCATCGTAGTGTCGGACGAAAAAGTCCCAGCGGATTTCGGGGTCTTCCGACGCCTTGGTGTGGAAGACGGGGACCTTGTAGTCACAAGAATTGACGGGCGGTTTGCCCGCTTCTAGCACGCAGACACGGTAGCCCGCCTTGGCCAGATTCCCGGCCAGCGGACCGCCACCGGCGCCGGAGCCCACGACGATGAAGTCATATACTATGTCCTGGTTCATCGTTCGTTCCGGGCCAGTGCATTTACAGCTTCTTGAGAAATTCGATCAGCGCTTCACGGTCGGTGACCGGTACTGGGGTCAACCCGGATTCGTCTTGTCCTTCCTCCAGGCCGGCGAGATCGACAGTGTTGTACCAACCAAATTTGTGGCCACGGTCGATGTCCAGATCGGGGCATTTGCTAAGATCGATCAGGATATCCACCAGATTTCGGCCGCCGACGTCAATCTCCTCCAGACTGTCGACCTGTTTCTTCTTGGCGATAATCAAGCCCGTCAACGCTTGCTTGATCAGTTTCTTGCGTTGGGGACTGCTGGCGATCCAGTCGGGGCCGTTGATATTGGCGACCAAGTTGACCGGAGTGCCTTGTGGGATGTATCCGAGCCGAAAATACGGCTTGCTAAAGAGCAGAAACGCTTGCCCGATCAGTGCCAGACCAATCACGATGACAGCGACATTGCGCAACACTGAGCTGCTCCCGGCCGCGAGCCGGCGGCGTCCTTTGGCGAACAGATAGAGCCCCAGCACGACAATTCCGATAAGGACCAGTGTCGGCACCCACTGCGGAATCCCGATCCCGAATAACGACAGGGTCTGCATGTAAATCAGGTCCCCGATCACTGCTCTGGGCAGGACAATCGCGGCGTTCTCTTGGATGCGGACGATCGAATCAAAACCGCGTCGCGGTTTGTTCGAGAAACCGCGGTACTGCTTTGCGTCACGGTCATACCATTGCCGCCATGCACTGTCATGGCCATTGCCGAAGCGGTAAAGTTTGTCCGGATCAGACTTCAACCCCAAGAGCCGGCGCATGCCGTCTTGGAAAACCTGAAGACGGACCGGTGTTTTGTAAACGCCGTCGACGAACCAACTCAGTGTCTGGTCTGACAGCCCATACCGTGGGTCTTTGCCCCATTCGTAGGGGTAGTAACCGACAGCGTTGTTATGAAGATAAGGTCCATGCGCCCAGATCGAAGACAGTGAGTGAGGCCGATAGTTTCCCGGACCGGCTTCGGTGTTCAGGTTCCATTCGATTTCTTCGTCTCGATATGGATGGGAGATTTTGATCGTGGCGGTTTTTCGTTCTTGGTTTTTAAACTCGTGTGAAGAGTAATCCTTCCACATCCGCACATCGCTACCCGCGTTGTCCGCCAGAGCGCGAGCCGAGTTGGTTCCGATTTCGGTTACGTGGTAGCGGGCATCGGTGGACAGATAGTTTTCTTTTACAAACTGCTCAAAAAACGGGTCACCGCTGGGATGGCCGGGTTTGACCGGACGATTTAGCAGATCGACCAGCCACGTCGCCCGCTGCTGGACGTAGCCCGGTTGTTGTACCCATGTTTTCCAGTCCGACGGGTTTTCCCAGAACCGTTCGGGCTGATTCAGACTGGAATGACAGACGAAGCAGTCGCGTGCAAAGATCTCCGCCCCGCGGATGACCTTGGGATCGTTGTTGGGTTTGACGTATCCCGCCGGGAGGCCCGGTGCGTTTTCGAGTCGCATCGGAACGGTACCGGCAAGGAAGTACTTTGCAACATTGGTCGATCGACGCATGGTGACCTGCCAATTGAGGGATCGCTCAAAGCATTGCTTGATTTGGAAGGGCTGCTGTTTGCGAATACCGACCATGGCATTGTGAAGTTGGACCCACCGGCTGCTGTATTGGCCGATGTTCAGGTACACACGACACAACGCGCCGCGGGCACCGATCGAATCGGCGCCGCCGGCAAGGATTTTGGGTGTGGTGCGCCGGTTGCCGTCGCCGAACCTCGGCAGCCCGGTCTGGGGAAGGCCCAGGTACCTGAGAAAGTCGAGCTCCGGTTTCGTGAACGACAGTGGGATCGTGTCGTTCGGTCCTGCCGGCGCGTGATCGACCACCTGGCCCGTGGCCACATCGAAACCCTGATCAAGCCGCGGCATGTACCTGAGCGTGTCTTGGCTCTGCTTTTCGGAGGGCGACAGAAGTGAAACAACCAGACGGGGTAGCACCTGGAACACCGAATTCATCGTGTTCGGGTTGTTGACACCGTCGGTAGCCACCAGCGAAGTGTCCAGTGACCCCGGTTCGGCGTAGTTGGTCAGATACCACAGGAGGTTGTCCCTTTTAAAATCCTGACCGAAGACACGGCCGAACCAGAAATATTGGCTACCGATATTTGACGATAGATTCGACCACTGGGCGTTGGCGATGTGTGCCGGTGGGTTCATCGGGTTGGCGCTGATGTGGCAGAAGCCACAGGACATCCCGATGCGGTAGGGTCGGACCAGATCCGGATCTTTGTAGTACTGTTCGTCTTCGAGGTATTTCACCGGATCCCACTTGTGCTTGTTCTTTTCCCACTGTTCCCGGATTCGGGGGTCCGGGTCGAACTGGCGCGGAAATAGCCATAGACCTACGATCCCCGATGGATAACCGTAAACCTCACGGTCGGGTACGATCCCGCCGCCCTCAGCGAAGGCGTCGGGACTTTCGATACCCGCGTCAAGGCTCAAACCGTAATACGGAAACTGCGTCCATTGTTCTTTGGGTGGTTCCCGGTTCCGATCGGGTTCGCGTTCTTGCATGCCGGGGCTGGGAATGACTCCCATGATGGGAAACCGATCTTTTCGTCGGACGAAACGGCTGTCGAGCAGTTTCAGAAAATCGACAATGCCGTCGCTGTTTTGCGCCAGATAGTCCCAGAATTCTTGGTTGCCGCCGGTCCACATCACCCAGGTGTTGCGTCCCTTGATTTCATCTGGGCTGAACTCGTGGCCGTAGACGTCCTTGACATGGCTGTCCATGCCCTTGAAGGCGTCGCCGGGATGTGTCCAGTAAAAGACGCCGTTCTCATCCTGCGGCACCTTGTCCGGGCCCAAGTTGGTATGGATCCACATGGCCTCGTCCATGGGATCTTCGTGTTCGCCGCAACCTTCAGTCAGAAGGGCGGCAACTGACACGGCCATGGCCAGCAGAAAAGTCCGTTTGAAGGAAGAAGGGTCGTTCATCAAAGTGACTCCATCGCCGTTCGCGGTTGTTGGTGTTCTGGGTAATGGGCCGTAACGAAACCGAACTGGCCGTGACGACAAGGTCAACGTGTGCCTTTCGGCCATCGAACAGCTTGCCGAACACCGCGCAGGACCAAATCCCGACCAAAACGCCGCTCACAGAACCCGCTACCCCGTCTACCGTTTCTTCTGACGCGCCGTTGTTTGTGTCCGCAATTGCATTTTGTGACTCCAAATCGGCTTGTGACAGCAGTCGTCGCCGTCAGGCGGATCACCAGAAAACGATCATTTCAAGACCAACTCATGTGGATCTGGACACAAATGTCTTGATCAAGTCCTCGTGTTCTGTGACCACAAACGTACCGAGCTCTGACAGGTTTCGGTGTTCGCTAAAGTCGTAGTCCAGCTTCGCGGTGCTAAATTGTGGGTCGAACGAGAATTGATCACCGCCGAAAAGACGTCCGAGAAAACTAGGTTGGTTGTACGGCTTCTGTGCCGCCACTTGGTCAAATTTATCCCATGACTTTAGCTTGATGTAGAGAATGTCGGGGATCTTGTCGTCTCCTTCGAACAGGTGCACCGGACGATTGATCTGGTCGAGCGTTTGTATGACCGAATCGACATCGTTTCCGAAGGGCGTGCGAATGTGGTGCCGACGCAGTAGCGTTCGTAGGCCACCATACTTCTGGCCCGAACGAGATCCGCTTTTGGACTCGGGGTCGTGTTCGGCGTCGACGACAACGATGTAGCCGCACCCACGGTTGATCAGCGATTCGACGCCCAAGTTGTTGTAGTGCCCGCCGTCGGCGACGTACAGATCATCGGAACCGGTGATCCTCGCCACCGTTGCACTTTGGGTTTTTGTATAGTTGAGGACCTCTCGGCTCAGGCCCAGTCCCGCCACCTCCGACCCGAGCGAGGGCACGTGAACGGCCACCGCAGCGCCGGAGATGGCAATGGCGTCACGGACCCGGAGGGGTTTTTCCCGTGCCATCACGTCTTTGGTATGGATGTAACCTAGCGACCGGCTACCACAGTACATCCTGGTCATCTCGAAGCATTCCTGGAAGATCGAAAAGCTGTCGGGCGTCCGGTAGTTGACCGTTCCGTTGATGATCAGGAAAGGCCGGTCGTGGTCTCTGACCATGGTCTTGTCACACAGTTGTTTGTACCGCGCCGCCTGGCCATGCTCACGAAGAAAGGTGCGCGCCAGCAGGCGGCCGTACGTATTGCTGACGTAGTTGCTGTTCTTCCTGGCCAGGGCCAGTTCCTGGCTCACGCGTAGGGGATTGATCAGCAGCGACTCGAAACCCTCTTCGATCAGATTCGGGTGGTCCTCAATGTGATCAAAGAACCACTTTAGACTCTCGGAGATCGTAAAGGCCGTGCCGATCCAGGAACCCCCCGACACCACCGACAGGTAATCAAACTCTTGCACGACGCCGATTTCAAAAAGTCCCCGCAAGATGCCATAGTTGTAGATTGCCGACCGGTATCCGCCTCCCGACAACGCCAGCCCGAGAGTATCGACCTGCTTACCCTTCTTTTTGATGACCGTTGCTTCGGGCCATTTCGAAGCGATGTGGGTCCCAAGTTCGCCGAAATTCCGATTGTAAGTACGCCGATACGCCATGAGAGGCTCCCGGACGAAATGAATTGTCCACCCCGTTCAGAACGTCGCCTCACCATCACCGCGACGCAACCAACGACGAACGCAGCGCCAAGCAATGCAACACCTGCGATCCCCATCGGGCAGATCGTTGCCAGCGGTGTCCGCTTGGCGACGCATGAGAAACTTGATTTTCCTCGAAAACGTGGCGGTGGGTCGACGTTTTCCCAATGCCGTCAGCAGACCGACTCAGTTCATCGTCCGACGAGTCAGTGGTACGGCTCAATGAATGGATAGGAAATCTCATTTCCCATCTTGCCCTTCTTATTCATATTGTGCCTGCTGCCGTGGATTGTCAAGGGATGATTCACGTTCCTGTGAAAAAATTTGGCCGCTTGTTGTTGGGTTGATCTGCATTTCGACCTCTGAACATGACGCCGCCATGGTAACGGTTGTCACTTCCATCAGTCGGCTGTTCTGTTTTCAAGCCACCGCCGCCAGCCACGTCATGGTGCTGAACAATCTGTGGCGGCGACGGGAACCAAATCAAAGTCGGCGAGCACAATCGGTTCCAGCGATTGGTTTCTGGCTAAGGGATCATCGACCTACTTGTTCCTGCTTGGCGAATCAGCGAGATTGACCGCTATGTCTGCGGTAGCCACACGGCCTGTCGCTGATACCCGCCCCAATAAGGTGAAGGGCCAATGCGTCGCCGCTGGTGTTCATGACGTAGACAGGTTTTGGTCATAAAGACACAGCCGTCTAGCCGGTAAAGAACCTCTCCTTTGAGAGGGCTGTTCCTGCCTGGCTACCGGACGAACCGGTCTGGATCTAAATCTAACTGAGAATCAGAGTTATCATGCCTTAGAGCGTTCATAATCGCCTTCATCAAAATTTCACGGTCGAACCACTAAGCTCAATGGCATGTGGTGCAGGTCCGGACGGACACTTTCGTCGAGCCCCGAGACGATTCCCTTCCTATCACGTCGGTGAAGGTGAACCTGCCAATTCATACAGCGGCGAGCCGGGGCCTTCATCAGACGGATGTCCGGTGACTAATCACCGGCCCGTGCATCGACGGCACGTAGAATATCTCTGGCGCGCTACGGAACGGTTTGCCGAACGAGCATTAATTGTCCAGAAAGGAAAGAGACATGAAACGGTTCACACTGCAGGCACCCGTCTCGGTCATGGCGGGGCTGTTGGTCGTGGCAGGGCTTTTGGCCGTCGGGTCGCGAGGTGCGTGGTCCGCCAACGCGACACCCTTGCCCGTGTCGGTCGAGCAAACAATCCGCAAAACCTTTCCGAATGCCCAGATCGGCTCGATCGAGTATGAGCGGAGAGTGGTGCGATTGATCGAAGTCACGTTGATCGAAGACGGTCAAGAGTGTGATCTGGCGATTAGCGAAGACGGCACGATACTGTCGATCACGCATGAGATTGACCCCGACGATCTACCGCAGGCCGCACGTGGTGCACTGCAAGAGATCGTTGGCGAGGCAAAGATCGAAGAGGCCGAGAAAGTCAAGATCTTCGGCGAGCTGCTTGTCGCACCGCTGGCGAGCCCTCGAATCGTATACGAAGCCGAATTTCGGGAGGGGGGTCGAGAATGTAAAGCCGTTGTCTCGGGAGATGGCGTGGCCATCTCGACCCCCCGGAAAGTGAAGTTTACTGACGAAGATTGACAACAGATTGCGACTGTGGTTTGACATACACTTAAGCATAGTCGCAGTCGAATACCGTTCGCTTCGTTTGGGTGGCCGTGATGAGACTCCTTGTTATCGAAGATTACGAGCCGCTTCGATCGGCATTGGTTCAGGGATTTACAGAGCATGGATTTGCCGTCGATGCGACAGGCGATGGTCGCGAAGGGCTCTGGTACGCTCGTGACACGGTCTACGACACGATTGTGCTTGATCTCATGCTGCCCGCCTTAGACGGCCTATCACTGTTGCGTCGAATCCGTAGTGAAGGCAAGCGCAGCCCTGTCATTATTCTGACAGCCAAAGATGCGGTTCCAGATCGTGTGTTGGGTCTGAACGAAGGCGCTGACGATTATCTTGTCAAACCGTTCGCGTTTGATGAATTGTTGGCCCGGGTCAAGGCCCTGGTTCGACGAAAGTACGAGGTCAAGTCGTCTGTGGTGCAGGTGGGTTTGCTGATCGTGGACCTGACGGCCCGAATCGTGGCTTACGACGATCAAGATCTTCAGCTGACGCAATTGGAGTACGGCATTCTTGAGGTGTTGGCCCTTCGTGTGGGGCATGTGGTCAGCCGCTCGGAAATTTCAGACCATCTGTATGGATTTGACGCCGAGCCCAACAGCAACGCCATCGACGTCCATATCGCACAGCTTCGCCGAAAGCTCGATGACCGGGGTGGTGCCAACTTGATCCACACGCGGCGGGGGATGGGCTATCAGTTGGCCGTGGAAAAGTAGTTGAGATCGCTTAAGACAAGACTGTTGCTTTGGGTCTGTGGTTCGGCGGCCGGAGTCACCGTCGCGGCGGCGGTGTTGCTGTTTGTATTGGCACGGTCGTACCACGTCAATCAGCTGGATCATCGTATCCAGGAGAAAGCAAGGCTTGTGGCTTCACTGATGGAGTTTGAGGGCGATTCGATCGAGTTGGAGTTTGAGGAGCTTGACCTAAAGGACTTTCAGGCCACAGATTCTCGTTGGTACCTAGCGGTTTGGGTCGACAGTGAGCGTGTGTATCACTCGCCCTCTCTCGAAGACCGGGAACTAGATCGGCCTTCGGATACCGTGAAAACCGTCAGGTGGATCGCTCTTCCTGGTTTACCCCCGGCGCGAGGATTGATGTGGTCTGCTCATTTGGATCGTAATATGGCCGCGTCGGACACCGGGCACTTAAGCGACCTGGATCAGCGCGGCGGCATAAACGAATCGCATCTGTCGGTCACTGTTTTTGTTGCCCGCGACGCGTCTGACGTCTTGGCGACGCTCCGGTACTTGGCGATCGGACTGACCGTGGTCACGGTAACGGAGATACTGCTGATGGCTTTGATCTTGACACGTGTGGTCAGAGATAGTCTGCGACCCGTTGACACACTTGCTCGGCAGATTCAGAAAATCGAGGCGGCCGATTTGCATGCCAGTGTCCACGTAGCAGCTCTACCGCAGGAACTTGAGCCAATTGTCAGCCAGTTCAATAGTCTTTTGATCCGTTTGCGATCGGCATTCGAACGAGAGAGGGGCTTTTGCGCAGATGTCGCTCACGAGTTGCGAACGCCCCTGGCTGGCCTGCGGACCATCCTTGAAGTCACACAAGGTCGCCCGCGCGACTCTGCCGAGTACATCGAGGCAATCGATCGGTGTCGACAAGTGGTGATACAGACCCAAAACCTCGTTGACTACCTTTTGCAGATCGCAAAGCTCGAAACCGGACAGACGATATCACCGCCCGAGTGGCTCGATCTCAACGCCGAAATACGGAGAATCTGGGATGACCTGACCCAGAAACCGTCCGGTCAGAAAAATTACCGGTGTCATTGGCGATTGGCCGAAGAGGTGCGTGTTTGGACCGACCGCGTCGTGCTAGAGATCGTCTTGGGCAACCTGTTGAGTAATGCGATCGACTACGTCGACGAGCACGGTGTCATTGAAATTGAGTCACGAGTAACCACCGATGGTGTGACGATGGTCATCGCCAACAGCGGAAGCCAAGTTGACTCAGACGATGCCAACAAGGTATGCCAGCGCTTCTGGCGCGGCAGCGCATCCCGATCGGGCAGTGGATCGCACTTTGGTCTGGGCTTGGCCCTGGCAAAACGGGCAGTGGAGTATTTAGGGGGTACGTTGTCCATCACGACGCAGCGCAACGAGATGTTCCGCGTGACCTGGTTCCTCCGTTGTAAGCGACAATAGGCCCGCGGTGGTCTTAGCGTACACCATCGAAGTTCGGTGCCTGCTCCTATTTGGCATTGGCAATCTAAAGCCAAGTTCGGGTCATCCAGCGACACGGGCAGCAAACCCCGCCTCGACGTCGGCCAGCAAATCGTGCGTTGACCAAGCGGATGGCCTGGTTATCATCAGACGTGTATCCAAACCAACCCAAGATGGTGCAGGGCGGTCAAGCGTATGCCACGCTGCTTGTGGCGTCGATTGGGATCAAGTGTCGGTCTGGCATGGTGGATCATGATCGTTAGACGCACACTCATGTCCTTCTTGTGGATGCTTTGGATCGTGCCGATTGTCACAGCCGGTGGCCTGTACGAAGAAGGCGGTGACCGCCAGCGTGAGATGGATCAAGCGATTGTCGGAGACACGGCAGTCTTACTGGAAAAAGGTGACCTGGAGATCACCTTGGGTGTATCCGTTGAAGACGATGGCGATCAGGAAGCCATTGAGCTATTCGTTGAGATCGAATATGGCGTCACCGACGGTTTGGAGATTGGTATGTCCGTGCCTTACCTGCGGCTCATGCCCGAGGCCTCTGGTGAGCCAGATGTTGACGGTCTTGGTGACGTGACACTGTCGGTCTCTGTTTCTCTGCTGTCGGAACATCCGTTTCTCATATCCAGCTCACTGGGTGTGAGTCTGGATACAGCAGACCGGAAGAGCAGTAACGATCTGGGTGAAGGCACGGTGCTTTGGGAACCCTCGCTCGTCATGGACGTATCGCTTGGCGATATGGAGCTGATCGCCGATATTGGAGGTGAGTTTGGCCATCAGCCACCGGTGTTTGTCTTCGAGTTCACTTTGGCCTACGCGATTGGTGAAGTGGTCTCTTCGGTTGGTGTTGAAGGCAGTCTTGACGGTGACGAGAAAGATGTTGCATTGGTCCCAGGTGTAGGGTTTCCGATCGCAGAGGATGTCGAGCTGGCTGTGGAGGTCCCGATCGGGTTAACGAAAGTCAGCTCGGATTGGAAGGTAGAGCTTCAGCTGACCTTTGAATACTAGTGGATGCCTACACTTTGTCTGCTACATTGGTGTGGATCTTTCCCTGAAAACGCAGTTTAACCGTGTGCGGTCCGGCAATCGATTAATGAACCCCAATCAACCACCCTGACGGGTGATTGATTCACCAGCGGACAGCGGAAGATCTTTGGTCGGTTGTCATGTCGATCTAATGTTATTCCTTGTGGGATACCTACTAACGTGGACAAAATATCCAAAAGGATTAGGTTGCTTCGATCACGTATGAAAAATACGCCATGCGTATCAGTTCCGTAGGTATGTTCTTGTCAGATACAACCTCACCGTCAGGACATTTCTATCTGTCAGGCGTTTTACGAATGGTGTACGATGATTGCGGACATTCATGCTACAAGAGTTTCTAAAAAACATTTGGTGCGTCGCCATCGATGCTGCGCCATGGCTACTTCTGGGTCTACTCGCTGCCGGACTTATTAAAGCGTACGTTCCTGAACACGTGCTGGGAAGATGGCTGGGCGGCCGAGGCAGCGGTTCTGTGGTACGGGCTGCGTTGATCGGTGCACCGCTTCCGTTGTGTTCCTGTGGCGTTTTACCCGCAGCCTTCGGTCTGCATCGGCAAGGTGCATCGAAGGGGGCCACGGTGTCATTTCTTGTGGCTACCCCTGAAACGGGCGTTGATTCAATCGCGGTTTCCTATGCATTGCTCGGGCCGTTCATGGCCGTTGTGCGACCTGTTGCCGCTGTCTTCAGTGCCATCGCCGCTGGCCTTCTTAGCAACGCGTTACCCCAGGGTCTTCAATACAACAACGTTAACACCCGCAAGCACGTGAATGGGTCGCCATGCCTAGGCGATAAGGACGGGTGTAAAACAAGATCGTCGATGCCATCTCACGCGACCATGTGGAGTCGCTTAAGCTTTGCGTGGCGTTATGCCATGAGTGAGCTGCTCGATGACCTATCGGCATGGCTTGCCATCGGCCTGCTCTTGGCCGGCGCGGTTTCAACATTTGTCACGCCAGATAGCATGACGACTTGGGGAAGTGGTTTGGCGGCCATGCTTGCTATGCTCGCCGTGGGTATCCCTATCTATATATGTGCCACCGCTTCGACGCCACTGGCCGCCGCCATGCTTCAAGCTGGAATTTCGCCCGGGACGGTGTTGGTGTTCCTACTGGCCGGACCTGCCACGAACATGGCAACGCTGGGTCTGCTTCTTCGGGAGCTTGGTGGTTCGGTCCTGGTGGTTTACCTATCGACGATCTGCGTTTCGGCCATTGCCTTCGGCCTGCTTACAGATCTATTGGTTGCCGGGGTCGGTATCGACATCTCCGCCCAGGTTTCGCAGAGTCGAGAGGTGATCCCCGTAGGGTTGGCGACCATTTCGCTGGTCCTGCTCATTTCATTCGCGCTGCGGCCCTTACGCCGGTATGTCTTGGGCTGGTAACTGCCCTTAGCCAACCGATCTGATCAACTCACTGACCTTCAATAGACCAAGTACCCTATCGCCTCTACGACACCGCTACATCCCCCGGCGATATCGCAGCCTGTCTCTGCCGATGGTCGTTCTGGCCTAAAATGTCCCGGCGTCACAGCAGCTTCAACCGACTAAACGCCTTTTCGGACGTCTTTCGTGGCGGTGTATTGCGTATCCCCGTGGGTCGCCAAGAGCTTGGATAGGGCCCCGGGCAGTGTATGGCCATTCGCTTCTGCCACGAAATGGCGTTGACCAAATAGATACGATCACGCCTGCCCATGATATTGTCGCGTTCCATTTTTGATTTGCCGTAACAGTCACGAGCGTTGAATCCTTCGGGGCCTGAGCTGCTGCATTTTTTGCCTAGGAGCGGCATAATATGAGCCTGACCAAGACCGTGACCGATTTCATGGCCAATGGTGCGTGCCGAGTCTTGGAAGGTGAGCGTTCTCATATCTGACCTGAAACCGCCGTCGCCCCACGTAATGCGAATGTTCGTGCCGTGCTTCTTGTTGTATTCGTAGACCTCTCTGGGTTTCATGAAGTTCAGATCCACAACGTCGATCGTGTAGTGTTGATTCTTATTCACCAGGTCTAACCGGTACAAGCAGATGACATTCGGTCTGACGCGCCAGTGTGCCACCGGTTCGTTCCACGTCGAGACGGTGTGGTCCAACCCCGCATAGTTTATCGGTGTCTGCAGGACAAATTGGTAGTTCCATGTTTCCTCCGCCTCTTTCTTGAACGACTTTCTAAACTTTTCACGGTGTTGTGCTGTCCAAGGTCTGATCGGGAGTAATTCGTCATCGGCGTCTTTTGCGTACCATTTGCCGTTTACGTGATGAGTCAGATCGCCACTTTGATCGCCTGGATCTATAAAATTCAAACGAATCCTCATTTTTAAGGTCAGCCATGCGTTTTGCTGTTTGTAGAGCATGGACGTGCGCTTGGGAAACTCGAGCGACGAGTCGTATCGATTGAAGGGCGATTGGGCTTGTTCAGCAGAGATGTTTGGTCGTACTTTCGGAATGCCCATGATTAAGCTCCGGATAACAGCCCGTCATCGACTGTTCTGACATCCTGATCGATGGAGTCATGACAGTTCGTTTCCCTGCGAGTCACCTGGTGATGGCCGCGAGCTCGGGTGACCACCGGTGAATGGGGCACCGTTCAATCGCAAATATGTCTGTACGTGCATAACCTGAACATTTCGCGCAAATCGCCGAATCCGTACCCATACGATCAAACAAACGAAGAGTCGATTTGCCTTTTCTTTTCAACCAACAGTGTGGGCAGCCCGAAACGTGATCATGCAAACAGCTCTATTGACTAATACACATTTGGACAGGTCATTCTGCGCGCCGGGTCGAATTAAACGGGTCCGGCTTGACGACAATGAATAAAAGATCTAAATCCCAAGCAGTCGTATGGTCCGATGAACCTACAGCACTCGAGGTGTTCGTCTGGTGTCTAGTGCCTCGCAGGAGGCAACTTTTCGAACGAATTTACGATAATCGGGTGATAGGGTTCGGCGCCATGCGGCCACCCAAGTGGTAGATGTTGTCTGGTGAGCGATTTACGCCACTCGCTGTCGTCGCGCATGCGTTGTAGAGCAATACGGTTGCGAAAGAAACGACCCCGTGGTCAGCGTCAACGGTCGGTAAACTCTCTTTCTGTTCTTTGTTTTTCTCGTGGTCTGACGTGCAAGATATTTCGTTGAATCTGGCGTCTTGACGATCGAGGGGGGTGTGCCACCTTGTGCATGGTCCAACTGTCGTTTTGTCCGTAAATGTCATGCGAGGTTTGGTAGGTCGACGGTCCGTGGCCTTTATAACAGATCAATACGTCTTTCTTAATCGGTTGGCGTAAAGGGAGATCAATCGCACGCTTTAGGTGAGGTGGATATGGGTTGGCATGCCAATATTGGTGGCGGTCTCTACACATCTAAGGATCTCAGTCAAGAGAAACTTCGGAACCTGCCGCCCGCGAAGGATGCAGCACGGTTGTTTCAGGCCCTTTTACGTACGTCACTGTGGCCCTTTGTCGGAAAGATCAAGGAAGTTTTCGGACCGCCGCGATCGGTCGGACTCCATTTCGAGTTCGCGCGGGGCAAGCGTGACGAGTTTGTCAGGCTGGTTGATCCAGAATCGATCTCCAAGAAGGTGAGCCTGGTTATGCGCAAGAAAGAAAAGGCCAAATCGCCTTTAATTCCAGATAATCCAAAACGGAAAGACGCCAACTGGGCGTGGCGCCGGCTAGCGGCGCTCAACGGCCTCGGAACCAGTTTCCGACAGGAAGGGCTAGGCAATAGTCTCCATGTCGCCTATAACCGGACAGCCTGCGATGTGCATGTGGATCGCAATGGTTTTGTTGTGCGTCGTGCTGACGGACGTGTCCACTGGAATCTCAACGGACTGCTGCGTCACCTGACAGTGGATCTGATCCCTGACAAGGCGCCGTGGGCCGTGGCGTCCGTCGGCTACCGAGACAAGGATCAGCGCCCGATCTTTCAGGCAACGTTGGCGCCGTGGGTGGCCGTGGACCTGCCATCCCGGACGAACCGTGGCAAAACGGACATCAAAATTGGGCTGATGTTCCAAGGAACCTTTGATGCGCTGTGAAGGTAAGGTCGTAAGACCATCTGACACAACGAGTCGTTGCAGCGCCGATTGACCTTCTCTTGAAATATTGCCCTGTTTTTGTGAGTGAATTGGGTCGGCTGTGGATCGGCAAAAATCTGTCATGAAGAGGCGATACAGATCCGCCGAGCGAGCTTCGGGACAGCAAGCGGCTTGATAGGAAGATGAGCGATGAAGTTTTCGTCGCCGCTTAATCGCATGATGGACTGGGATGAACGCTATTCACACGCCAAGTGGCAACCATATGACGTAACTCGTCACCGTCAGGGCTGAGTTCCTGCCCGAACGGGCGATCCCCATCTCGCCAGGGATCGGATGAAGCACTGATATTGGATCTGGAATCTGTCCTATGCGGAACCGCGAGCCAACCACGGAGTGTCGGATGCATCGTCAGTTCTCCAATTCGCGCAGGCCCTCTAGCAGCGCCTGATATTCATCTTTGCAGCAGGGGCATTGTTGGAGATGAATCTCAACGACTTTCAGAGCGTCGGGGATTTCTCGATTGGCTAGTTGCGCTTCGGCAAACTCAGCGATACGTTCAAAGCAATCGTCACAATCGAGGCTATCAGAAACGCTCGACGCAATCATGGCCAATAAAGACGAAACTTGATCGGTAGAAAGTGCCATCGACATATCTCCTCAGGCGAATACGACATTGATATCGTCAGCCTTGAGATCGGCCTGCCCGAAGCCGTTACGAATTCGTACACGGGCGTCGTGGATCAGTTTGTAGACCGCATTGCGATGACTGCGTGTACGACGGGCAATCTCTTCAACCGGCATTCCGGTGAGCAATGCCTGTATCGAGAGGCGTTGTTTTTCAGTCAGCTCGCTATCGATCAGTTGTCTTAACATTTCCAGCAGCTTGAGGCGGTCAAGTTTGTCCCCTATGGGGATATCGTCGCCTACGGTTATCTCGAATCTCAGATGTCCCCCACGGTTCAATGTGTTCAGTGAAACTTCACGATAATGTCTGCGCCGCAGCTCGCTGATACCGACACGTGTTGCTATTGTCATGGCCCATGTCGTAAATCGACTGCGACCTTCAAATTTGTCTAAAGACGCAAGTATCTTGACCAGGGCATCTTGAACGACATCTTCTACCTGCAGGCCGAGTCCAAGACGAGCTGAAAGTGACTTGGTCAATCCGCGAACAAGCAGATCGCGAAGTTCTTTGATCGTCTGATTGCGTTCCGTTTCGTCACGGGTAAGGCGGGCCACCCAATCATCTCGTTTTTCGGCTGATTCCATTCGGTATTCCCTCATCTGTTTCAGCGCATCCGTCCACTTTCATCTGAGAAACTGCCTTACAAGTCTCATGGTTCGTCTAGCGGTCCGAGGGCGATGTGTAGACCAAGCGTGTTACCTCGTCGGTTGGCCAGGATCACTTTCGAACGTTCAGAGCCTTGAGCGAATCTCCAAACGCCCAAATCGCCGCACCCAAGAGCACAGCATCTTTCGCAAGAAACTGCCCTGGCAACACCGTCAGAGCGGGGAATCCGAGTGATGGCTCCACAACACCAGGTGTAGAGAACAGGAAGGTGAGCGTGGTCATAAACATTCCGATCGCCAGAAAACTACCGATCGCCGACAACTTGGCCGACCATGGCCGGCTAGCGATCATGGCCGCGATCGCCAACTCAATGACGCCAACAACCGCTGCCAGCCCACGAACACTTAGCAGTTCATACGACCATGACAGGAAAGGGCTGTGGGTCACCAATCCGCTAATGGCCTCTGCCTCATAGGCGGTGAACTTCATCGCCCCAATAGCGACCAATACCCCCACAAGACTGTAACGAACGGTCAGACGACCGATTGCTTCAATTTTGACCGCGGATGCTTCAAGATTTGTCAATTCAATCCGATGGCCGTGGCCTGAGGAGGCCATCTGGTGGTTGGCTTGCACATGAGTTGGCACCGCTCGACTCCTTATGATTCTGGTCCACTGATCTTTCGACCGGGGCGAGTTTTACTTTTGCGCCCACAATGGTCTGACGGAACAATGGAGGGATCTCTTACCTATCGCAAAGTCGATATGTCGAAATTGTTGGTACCTACCGGTCTTGGCCACGGTGCTTTGTGGTTAGGCCCTTTGCGTAGATCCACATCCCGATCCGGGCAACAGAGATAGATTTGGCGCCAAGTGCATGTTGACGATTTAAAGTCAACAACGAAATGTCAAAATAGATCCCACTTTTCCTAATACGGGAGGTCTTCTGGCGCAAGATTTGACCTCAATCGCTGTATTAAAACACAGTGATTGTGTTGTCATCTCCGCGGTTTGGATCTTAGCGACAGTGGACTGTTATCTCTGGATGATACTCAGGAAAATATCGAAGCCTCGTATCAAGGCTACAACCAACCCAGACCACACAGTGGCTTGGGCATTTGGCCCTCGTGTTTTCTGGTCCAGTGGCGTCGTATGCACCTGCTTGTGGCCGAACCCGACCTTTCCCGGCATGGACACAATCAACGTACAGGCTCATGCAATCGCTACCGATTACATTCGAACACATGACATTCACGCCTTCAGAAGAGATGGAGCCGGTCGTATGACAACTTCATTTTCTGGGTCGTCAAAATTGGCAACCCCAAGTCACCAGACTGGGAGCAGCCGAACCATCTAATGCCTTTCGATATTGAAAAACAAGGCTCGATCGTTTACTCATGTCATACCCTTCGCCTACATCCCGTCTAGAGGTCAGCTGCCTCGATCCTTTGATTGGAGAATGTCATGTGTTACGGATCTAAATGGGCGATTGCAATACTCGCATTACTGAATCTTTTGTTGCTGTCATCTTGTGACGACGAAGTTGTTACAAAGAAAGACTTCAGTGTTGTCGACGACATGACCCTCAATGGCTCCGCTTCTGTTTCCGGCGGTGTGCTCAGTTTGACCAACGATTATTGGCAAACTGGCTCCGCGTTTCTAACGAATCCCATTGCCTTGTCTGCTCTTGCGTCATTCAGTGCGGAGTTTTCTTTTCGTATTGACAATCCTCGCGGTGCCGGCGGCGGCGCCGACGGCCTTTGTTTCGTATTGCAAACCGCGTCCAATTCTGCCGGCGGATTGGGGGGTGGTTTGGGTTATGAGGGTTTACGGCCGAGTATGGCCATTGAGTTTGATACCTACAACAACGGCGAAGTTAATGACAACCACATTGGGATTAATCTCAACGGCAGCACCCGATCCATTTCCAACGTTCGTTACGCCAATAGAATCGATAGCGGTACGCCCTGGACGGTATGGGTGGACTACAACGGAAAAACACAAACATTGGATGTCCGCATCGCCAGTACAGGATCCCGCCCTGAAGTCGCCGTGCTCAGCAATACCATCGATTTGGCAGCGATTTTCGAAGGCCGGCCGGTGTATTTTGGTTTTACATCAGGCACCGGCGCAGGGGCTGGTGATCACAAAATTCTTTCATGGAACTTATCGTCGGCATACATTGAGAATCATACTGATAAGAAGACTGACTACCACCTATCGATCAGTGGTCCGGGCGCTTTAATCGACGGCGTCACAACACTCGCCATCGGCGAGCAATTTACTGTAGACGTGGTCGTAACGGGTTCCTTCGTCGGCCGTCAGTTTGATATTGATTTAACAATGGGTGGCTACCAAATTAAGGTGCCCGTTCATTATATAGATGAACTAACGGGTCAAAAAACGCTAGCGTCACCAACGGACCTGGCGGGCCCGCATTATTATCAATCAGCGCCTATTCAGCTTGGCTTTGACCAGGATAATCCTCCGAGTAAAGGCCTAAAGGTCGAAGTGGCAGGCGAAGAAGTGATAGCCAATATTTCGGGATTGACACAGCTAACCGCGATCGAAATAATTGATTCGCATTCGAGTAAAGTGCAGGCATCAATTAATCTTGTTGATAGCATTCGCGAGTTGGAGCGATTAACGGCCTTTTTGGTTACTTTGGATGCGGCCGAGTTGTTTGAATACGCGGCGTCCTCCTTAATCGCGGTTGCCCAGTCCTCTGCCAATCCGGAAATTGTCGAGTTGTATGCATTGCAATTATTGGGGCTGTCTGACATGGCGCTCAATGTACAACTTGATCACCAGCTTGCGATCACTGTGAACGACATGATTGACGATGGGTGGTGGGATCATGATCACCTTGATGCCCCCGTTGTCAAAAAAGCGCTGGCCCTGATCAAACGCGTTGCAATCGCAGATATCCTCCATCGACTGAGCGACTTAAATCAATGGAAGATAGGAAGTGGCGTGATAGAATCCGGAACCTATCTGACCCATACGCCAGCGGAGGCCATTGCCAAACTTGGCAAGATGGATGACCGCAGTGACGCCGAGGAATTTAGCAAAACCAATGGCATTGCCAAGTCAGCGGAGATTGTCGGCCAGCGCTTCGATCAGATTGCGCATCATGCGAAAGCCAAGGGACACAAGTTGGCCCTGATCTGGGATGCCATGAACAAAAGTCGGGAGCGGTTTAGGGAGGCTGAGGCGCAATTCGACATCGTTTTTGACTGGTCGTCGTCGCGTGCGAAACATGCCAAACAATATCTACGGTCGGAATCTGGCTATAAAGAGCTGCTCGGCCGTTACCAAATTCTTTCGGTCATAATTGAAGACAAGGAAGGTGATGAGGCGCCATTGTGGCAGGCAATCTTAGGTGCTACTACAAAAGATCAGGAGCATCGATACGTTTTGCAAGCTGTCGGTGTCGCAGAAGAACAGTTGCGATTGATGCTTGGAAATCTTATCGAAATGCGTGACGTCGATGATTTGATTGAACTTGCCAGTCCGCGTTATAGCAATCTGCATGCTAAAGCGTCAGCGCTTAACGCCCCAGTGGCAAAAGATCTGGTTGACCTGGCCAAGGCACAGTACGAATCCGTCAAGGGTGAACGCGCGGTATATGGCGCACTGACAGATCTTGGTGTTTGGGTGGGTTACGGTGTCGGCATTTTTGTGCCACCCTTTGCATACGCGGCGGCAGCAGTTGAGGTAGGGCACTCCGGGACCGATGCGATACTTGCCTATCAAGATTCGTCGAGCGCTGATGCGGCTGCAGACGTTGGTTTTGGCAGCGTATTGGAGGCGGACAAGGCCGGGATCCATTACACCAATGCGTTGGGTTATTTGGGGCTTGACGCAATGTTCTCCATTGCCGATCTAAAAATGTTGAGGCAGTTACGCAAGGCAAGGCACCTTAGTAGAAAGCTCAATTTTGATTCGGTTAAAGCGTTACAGACGAAGAAGGGGATTAAGAAAATAGCTGCTCAAGACGCTGAATTTTTTGCTCAGATACACCGTTTAGAAACACTGGCCGAGAATCAATTGAAGTGGTCCAAGGTCAATGCAGAAAAACTCAAGGTAGCCAAAAGAGAAATCAGAAAACTTAAGGGCCCGGAAAATAAGGCAGCCCGGGCCGAACTTAGAAAAGAAAGGGATCGTCTAAAGCAGCTAAGTGAAGACCAATTGCGCCACCACAGAAATAATCTCAACAACGTAAGACAATTACGAAACCAACGCATGTATAGCGGTCGACATATCGATTTGCCTAGAAACTATAAGGCGCTAGAAGGAACTTACGTGGAGGGTCTTATTCACAAGAAACTTGCACGGGTGTTCGATTTAAAAGCACTTGGAAAACAAAACAGCGCCTTTTATGCACAAATGTATGATTTGGGGAAGGGTCATTATATGTTCGGCCCCAAAGTGCATCCTATCGAAATGATCGACGTGAAGGCCGGTGGCCGGATCACAAAGAAACCTCGCCTTAGGTATGAGATCAAAAATAAGGGATATATCAAAAACACTGACGGCAGTTATGTTAAGCCGCCCAAAGAGGTCGAGGTATTGAAGAATGGAAAAATGCAGGAGGTGAAAACGGGTTATAACGACGCATCACAAAAGATGCAATACGATAGGATCGTATTGGACAATAAAGAAGGCGTTGCATATGTCGAAGACATCGTAAGAACAGCCAATGAAAAGCATTTTGCGAAGACCACAGCCTATGCGCATTCATTGGATAAGGCGCTGCCCAACCATAAAGCCATTAATATACCGATGAAAAACGGCAAATCATGGCCGCGTGACATTCATTATACAGAGATGAAGAACCTTGTCGTCAACCTCAATCCGGACTTAGGAAAGTTCCCTTTGTTGAAAGGGAAAAAGACACAATAGTTGTTCGACTTGTGTCAAGGTCAATGCTTGTGGGCGTGATGCCGTGCGTTATTGATGTCTAAGGTTCTTGGGGACGTCACGCTTGTGCAAGAGGTTAACCTGCTAATCAAGCTCGGCCCTTCTTCCGACTCAGCGACACAAGCAGGCCATGGTTCGACTAACGGCAATGCGGTATCAACCGTAGGGAGCTCGTCAGGTTGGTACTGCCAGGAGCTGACAAGCTTCGGTCACTGGCCGCGGTGTTGAGACAGATTAATAATAGAGCAATGAAGCCGAGATGGACGCTGCGCTGGGTCGACAGTAACATGACAGCCCATTAAACCTTGTCAATGTTGGCGCAGACGGTTGGGTGAAATGTCGGCCAAGTCTATGCCGCGGGCGAGGGATGAGGAAGAGATGATCGTATGCTGCGATCGACGTTAGATGTCCTTCCGGACCTAAGAACAATCACCGCATCGACCCTCCACGGTTCTTCGCGCTTTACCGTCGAAGCTTTCCGGGATCCGAACCAACTAATCGTTATTGACACCAAGGGCGGGCGCCATTGTGCCGCGCTTGCGCCATGAGAGGACGGTCATCACCTTCTAAGCACAGCAGCAAGAAACGAAATCCATAGCAGGGAGACAGTGCCATGCGTAGGAAGTTGGCAAGACATTTCCACATCGCCCGATACCTGGTTTTCGTCCTAACCGCTACGCTCCTGGCGGGTCAGCACAGCGACGCAGCGATGATCCAATACGAGGTCGTGGATCTACCCGATCCCGCCGTTGTTCCTGGCCAAGATCACTGGCAGTATCGCTACCACGTCAGCGAGTTTTCCTTTCAGATCGGCCAAGGCTTTGATGTGTTCTTCGACGTGGGACTCTATGAAGATCTTGAAGACCCACCGCCGGCGGTGAACACAGACTGGGACGTGCAGGCGTTCCAGCCCGATCTAGCGCTGCCCGACGACGGTTTTTACGACGCTGTGGCTCAGACCGATGTTCCGTCGCTCAGTGACATTTTTATCGTGACATTCGTCTGGACGGGGACGGGTACGCCCGGTCCACAGCGCTTTGAGATCTTCGACACCAACTTCAGCGCACTCGAGTCGGGCCAAACCGTACCGGTGCCGGAACCGGCGACGTGGATTGTGATGTTCGCTGGTTTGGTCATCGCGGCTAGGCGGAAGTAGTGCATACAACGTGGTTCGGCCATCGTTTAGGAAAACAGAATCATGATCCATATTCGATCGATTACACCGACAACGGATTCCTCGGGGACTGACTCCTTTTTATGGTGCCTTGGCCAGAAAAAGGTGCCTGTCCCCTTTCGACTAGCAGAGGGCACACGCTGGACCGATGCGGCCAGTCAAACCAAAACGAAGCGACGGTGTCATTCAAAGTGGTGCATCGCGTTTGTGCTGCTATGTCATCTGCTCATCTCAGTCACCGCTCGTGCGGCAGATTTCACCGTCGGTAACCACCAAATCGTCGATCGGCAGCGTGTCAGCCGCACGGACGTCCAGTTCACCTTGAGTGCCCAGGTGACCAACGCCGGACCGGGCACTGCGACGAACGTGAAAGCCACACTGACCATTGACTCACCCAACACCACCGTAGTGGACGGTAACCTTACATTTGGCGACGTGGCGCCGGGCGCAACCGTGACCAGTCAGGACACGTTTGTCATACACCAGAACCGGCGCTTCCCGTTTGATCCGGCCTTAATGCAATGGTCTGTCACATTCGACCCGCCACTGGACGCAATCCCACCTGACCCTGCTACCGTAGCGCCACCTCTAAACACGACTGAGGTGACCAGAATAGCTGACGCCACATCCTTTCTGTATACAGGCGATAACCCCATTCAAACTGGCGTCGAATCAGGCATCATTGTCTCTGAAAGAGCGGCTGTGATCCGCGGTAAGGTATTAAACAGAAACAACCAACCGCTTTCAGGTGTGACAATCACCATCAAGAACCATCCGAAATTTGGCCAAACCTTAAGCCGCGCAGACGGTATGTTCGACATGGCCGTCAACGGCGGTGGCGTGCTCTTCCTCAATTACGACAAAGCCGGCTATTTACCCGTACAACGCCAGATCAATGCCCCCTGGCAAGATTATGTGATTGGCGAGGATGTGGTGATGATCCCGGTGGATTCGCAGGTCACGGCGATTGACTTAACCAGCAATGCGGTCTTGCAAGTGGCGCAAGGCAGTGTCCAAACCGATGAAGACGGCGCCCGTCAAGCGACGGTGATATTTCCCCAAGGTACCAGTGCCACCGTGACACTGCCTGATGGTAGCACCCAGCCATTAACGACCTTAAACGTCCGCGCTACTGAATACACGGTGGGTGCAAACGGTCCTGAGGCGATGCCTGGAGAATTGCCTCCTACCTCTGGTTACACCTATGCCGTGGAACTCAGCGTAGATGAAGCCATTGCTGTAGGTGCAACGCGTGTGAATTTCAGTCAGCCGATCCCTTTTTATGTAGACAATTTCCTCAACTTTCCTACGGGCGAAGTTGTGCCTGTGGGCTGGTATGACCGAAACAAAGCGGCTTGGATGCCCTCCAAAAATGGCCGCATTATTGAAGTGTTGGGTATTGAAGAAGGGTTGGCCCAGCTGGACATTGACGGCAGCGGATCGGTTGCTGATGCGACGATGCTCAGTGGACTAGGTATCACAGATGCCGAACGCGAACATATGGCCAGTACTTACACAGCAGGTAAAACCCTCTGGCGAGTACAAATCGAGCATTTTACACCGTGGGATTGTAATTGGCCTTACGGTCCGCCGGAAGGGGCTGAGGCACCGCCCAGTAGTAAGGATAATGCCAATACCGATCCCGAAGATAACAGTGAATGTCCCGGCAGTATTATTGAACCTCAAACTCAAACGTTGGGCGAAGATATTCCTATTGTCGGAACTCCTTTCAGCTTACATTACCGCAGTAACAGGACGGCAGGTTACAAAGCCAATAGAACGCTGGATATCGTGTTAACGCAAGAGACGATTCCGGCAGATTTAAAACGCATCGACCTTAAAATCGAGGTGGCCGGGCAAATTCATCAATTTTCTTTCGATAATTTCACACCTAACCAATCGTATGTTTTTGTATGGGATGGTTTGGATGCTTATGGGAGAGAGCTATTAAACGCTACCGCCACCGTTACGTTAGGTTATGTGTATGACTTGGTTTATTATGCCGCTAGCAGTGACTTCGAAGCGAGTTTTGCGCAATTTGGCGCCTCAAGCAGTAATACTAGCAGTGGGAATCTATCGGTGATAGGTTCCCGTTTTAGCCAAGAGGTGGCCGTTGAACAAACCTGGCGGACGGCGTTAGATGTCCATACTCCAATGATCAATAGTTTAGGTGGTTGGAGTTTGAGTATACTCCACTCATATGATCCCGTAACCAATATATTTTATAGTGGTGATGGTGGTAAACGTAGCGCCCAAAGCATCAACGATATTGTGGACATCATTGCTATCACTGAAGCTAATATTGGCGGGATAGATGTTGATGCTAGTGGAAATGTTTATTTCACTCAACACGATAATTTCAATAGCCATATTCGTAGATTAAACTCAGATGGCAGTATCACAACAGTTGTTGGTACATTTGTTCATGGTATCGGTTCATCAGGATATAATGGGGATAACATACCGGCTACAACGGCTTTACTTAATTTTCCAAGAGACGTTGCATTGGGTCCGGATGGGAGCATTTACATTGCTGACCATAGCAATCACCGCATCCGTCGGATAAAACCAGATGGCATTATCACCACAGTAGCAGGAAATGGTTTTAGTGGTTTCAGTGGAGATGGGGGATTAGCCATAGACGCTGGCATAGCTTCGCCTGAAGGCGTGGCCGTAGCGCCTGATGGAAGTATTTATATTGCAGACGCTGCTAATAACCGTATTCGTTGTGTAGGTCCTGATGAAATCATTACTACTGTAGCAGGTGATGGACAAAACGTATTTGGTGGAGACGGAGGCCCAGCAATTAATGCAAGTTTTCCATATCCTACTAGTGTAGCGTTTGGTCCAGATGGCAGCCTTTATTTTTTTGAGGTGAGTAGACGAGTTCGTCGTGTAGGTCCTGATGGGATCATTACAACTGTAGCAGGAGGCGGCTTGGATTCCGTCGGGGACGGAATTTTAGCAACGGATGCAAGATTAGATTTTTCTAGGAACATTACAGTAGATTTAAATGGTCGCCTATATATTTCAGACAGCTCTAAGCGTATTCGTCGGGTTGGTCTGAATAACATAATAAACACTATCGTAGGCGGGGGTAATGTATCTATATTTAAGAGTGATGGGCATACTGCTACTGCGGTCAATTGGCAGCAGGCTACTGGAGTGGCGATTGGACCGGACCGCAACCTTTACATTGCTACCCATAACAAGTTGATCGGACGAGTTTCCACTGCTTTTCCAAAAATCTCCCTAGGCGAGATTCTCATTCCTAGCCACGATGGCAGCCAGCTCCATGTTTTCGATTCGCAAGGTCGTCACCTGCGCACACTCGATGCGATAACCGGTACGACGTTATTCAGTTTCGAGTACACGACAGATGGTCTCCTTAGCACCGTCACCGACGTCGACAACGACGTCACCACCATCGAGCGTTTACTCGACGGCACTCCTGCCGCCATCATTGGCCCCGATGGCCAGCGCACTGACTTAACCCTAGATGCCAACGGCTATCTGAATAGCATTAGCAATCCCGCTGGAGATACCCACGACATGGTGTATACCGACGACGGTCTCATGACCAAGTACACCAATCCACGCGGTCAGACCAATGAATTGCAATACGATGCGGCAGGCCGATTGAAATCGGATTCCGATCCCCTGGGTGGCGGTTGGACACTGGACCGTACCGACAACGACTCGGGCCATACGGTTACAATGACCAGTGGCGAAGGCCGTGTCTCCAGCTTCCAAGTCGAACCGTTACCCACCGGTGACCGTCGCCAAGTCAACACCGCACCGGACGGCACCAGCACAGTAACCGTTCACGGCACAGACGGCACTGAAACCATCACCACAGCGGAAGGCGTGGAAATCTTTTTGCAAGAAGGTCCCGATCCACGCTTTCGCATGCTCTCTCCTGTGCCAGAAGAAGTCCGTATTACAACACCAGGCGGATTGATCAATGCACGTACCACCACCCGCGCAGCTTCATTGGCCGATGAAGCTGACCTCTTAAGTCACACAAGCTTAACCGAAACTGTGACGATCAACGGCCGTGCCTACAGCCAAGTCTTCGATACCGCGACGATGACCTATACCGACACCAGTCCGGAAGGCCGTACGCGTGCACAGACGATTGATGCAAAAGGTCGCATGACACAGCAAATCGTTCCCGGCGTAGATGTTGTCGATTTTGATTACGATAACCGGGGTCGCCTCGACACGGTCAGTACTGGCAGCGGCGCTGCGCAACGCAACGTCGTCTTTACCTATGGCAGTGACGGTTATCTTGAAATCCTCACCGATGCAGAAAGCCGCCAAGTGCAATTCGAGTACGACCTTGCTGGACGCGTAACTCAACAGACCCTACCCGATGGCCGTGCCATCGGTTTTAGCTACGATGCCAACGGTAACCTCACCAGCCTAACACCGCCCGGGCGTCCGGCACACAGCTTCACTTATACCGACGTCGACGACCAAGCCAACTACACGCCGCCTGACGTCTCCGGTGTCACGCAACCTTCGACCCAATATAGCTACAACTTGGATAGCCAATTGGAATTGGTCACCCGTCCCGATGGAAAAACCATTGACTTGAATTATCACCCAACCAGTGGCAGGCTCACTGACGTCGTCATCCCACGCGGCACGTATACCTATCAATACAGCACCACAAGTGGCCAACTCGATCAGATCGTTGCTCCGAATGTCACACTCGGCTTTGGCTATGACGGCAGTCTGCCGACCACCGTCACCTGGACAGGCGCTATCGCCGGCAATGTCAGTCAAAGCTATAACAATGATTTTCTCGTCACCCAACGCTGCGTCAATGCCGCGCATTGTATTGATTTCGGCTATGACAATGACCTGTTAATCATCTCAGCCGGCGATCTTACATTAGACCGCGATACGCAAAACGGTCTTATCACCGGTAGCACATTGAGCAGTGTCACCACCAGCCGGGGCTATAACAGTTTTGCAGAAATGACAAGCTACAGCGCCGATTACGACGCTACGGATGTGTACGATGTGACCTACACCCGCGACAAAATCGGACGCATCGTACAGCTACAAGAAACCATACAAGGCGTCGCCACCACCTATGACTACCACTACGATCTGGCCGGCCGCTTGGATGAAGTCAAAACCAATGGCGTCGTTACCGCCAGTTATCAATACGACGCCAACAGCAACCGCACCCATGTCAATAGTACCTTGGTCGGCACCTATGATAACCAAGACCGCCTCGCCCAATATGAGGCGATGACCTATACCTACACCGACAACGGCGAGCTGTCGTCAAAGACCGACACCAGCATCAATCAAGCCATACAATATAACTACGATGTGTTCGGTAACTTGATACACGTCACCCTTCCTGATGCCACAAAGATTGACTACATCATCGATGGCCGGAACCGACGTGTCGGAAAAAAAGTCAACAATGTTCTGCGACAAGGCTTTCTATACAAAGACCAACTGAATCCAGTTGCTGAATTAGATGGCGCAGGCAATGTCATAGCCCGATTTGTATATGCCGACAAAGCCAACGTCCCGGCGTATATGATTAAAGGCAGTAATACATACAGAATTATCAGCGATCATCTGGGGTCACCTCGCTTGGTGGTGAACGTCGCTGATGGGACAGTCCAACAACGTATGGACTATGACGTTTGGGGCAACGTCACGAATGATACCAATCCTGGTTTTCAGCCCTTTGGCTTTGCCGGTGGCCTTTACGATATTGACACGAAGCTCGTAAGATACGGAGCAAGAGATTATGATCCGTACGCGGGGCGGTGGACAAGTAAAGACCCAATTCTTTTTGCGGGAGGTGATACAAATCTCTACGGCTATTCGATTAATGACCCAGTTAACTTTATCGATCAGAATGGAAAGCTTGCGTTTAATCTGGCAAGTGCAGTTGTAGGCGGTATTATTGGTGGTGTTAGCGCGGCGCTGAATGGCGGGTCATTTTCGGATGTCGTTGGAGGGGTGGCAGGGGGAGTCGTAGGGGGGTTTTCAGGTGGTCTGTTAGCTAACTTGGCGATCAGTGCACTTAAACAAATCTATCAGAATGGTGGTTTGGATTGCTTTAGCTTCGGTGACTTGGCTCTCGACACTTTTTTGAAAGATAGAAAGCTCGTAGAAGGGGTTTTCCCGGGTCTTAATAGAAATTTGCTAGATTCCGCAGGAAAACAATTTGCGCAAGAGTCACTCAAGCAGGCTGTCTCAAAAGGCCTCAATACCGCCGTAAATTCTACCATCCATGCGATTGACGGAGGCGTAAGCTCGGCAACTGGGGCAGCGCCTATTTTCTAAACAAGGCACTGCAAATTAACCTACCTCCGCGGCATTGTAATCATCATTAAAATTTGCAGTGCTTCAACTTTTTGGGACGATTACAGCCTCCTTTTCCATTTCTTTATTCAGGCAAAGACGGATGAAAAATAAAGAAAGGATGGCGAGCAGTTTGAAAACCGTCCGCGTCTTTGTCTCTTCGACTTTTCGCGATATGCATGCGGAGCGGGACCATCTCGTCACCGTCGTCTTCCCTGAGCTGCGTGAGCGTGTTGAGCGATTGGGACTGGAGTTCTTCGACGTTGACTTGCGGTGGGGTGTGCCCGCTAGAGATGCCAACGGAGAAACCGCCAAGGGGTATCGTCAAATTTTGTGGATGAAGACATGATCAGGCGGCAACCTTGGCTTCTCCATCAACGAATTTAACACCGCGAATGATCTCAGGCAGTAAGGCTGAACCGTTCAGTGCTCGCCATTTCTTTGAAGCTGATTGAACTAATTTGAACACCAGGGTTAGACAGGCGATTCGACTGCCACAACCTTTGGTTTTATCGGTTCGTAACCGAACAGTGTAATGTTCCCCTGGTTCTTAGACAAGTGATTTTCATAGTTCAAGCAGCCTTTACAGTAAAGGGCTGATACATCTGGTCCGGACACCGATAGTTCAGGGCCTGATGTGGCCGCTCGGCGTTGTACCAGTTGATCCACTTGGCAATTATTTTTCTGGCATGATAGATGTCCTGGAATTGATGCTGCCAAGCACATTCTTCCTTAAATGAACGGATGAATCGTTCACAGAGGCCGTTGTCTTCTGGTGTGTACGGCGTAATGAATTCCTGCGTTAGACCGTAATCCAGTACCGTGGCTCGGTAACGGCGTGATCCGAAGATCAAACCGTTGTCGTGGCGAAGGGTAAGTCCTTGCGGAGCACCATGGGTCCATCCAAAGCGATTGATCAAAGCCGACTCCAACGCTCGTTGGGCCGTTTTTGATCGGCCGGTACGATCCAATTCCCAACCCAGGCACTGTCGTGTGCAACAGTCAACCACCGGCACCAAGCTACACCAACCGTCATCGGGCCCACAGTAGACCAATGCCAGATCCGTGGCCCATCGTTGGTTAGGCCGCTGAGCAGCGGATTTCTTGACTTTCACCCTTGGCCGTTTTCCCTTGGGTCGCTTGTTCATCGTCCAATCATTCAAACGCATAAGACGGGCTACCTTCTTCTTGTTCGCTGTCCAATCCAGTCGGTACTTCAGATAGGCCCAGACACGTCGTATCCCAAAGGTCGGAAAGGCCTGAATGATCTCGTAGATCAAGTTGGCCAGTGCGCCATTCGCCTTCGGCGCTTGTCGATGTCGTGTTTCGTAGTACACAGTCGATCGGGGCACCTCCAATAGTCGACACAGTTTGACCATGCTTAAGTCTTTGCCTTCAGATAACATGTCGTTTCGCACGACGATCACGAGTTCACGCCCAGCTGCTCCTTGAGCTGCGCGTGTAATTGCTTTTTTGCCGCATCGATCTCCAGCGTCAGCTCGCCGATCTTGGCGTGCAACTGACTCCGCTCAGCATCGAATTGTTGTTCTGTGTCTCGAGGGTTACATCTCATCCGCTCCTGGCCAGCTGCCAAGAAATCCTCCTGCCACTGCTGGACCTCAGCCACGGTCAGATCGAACTTCCGAGCTACGTCGGCTGCAGTGACCTTCCCTTTGATCAGATCAAGAACGACTGCGGCCTTACGCTTGGCTGTCCAACGCTTGATCGGGTCAGAATCCGTTACAGCCTCAGGAACAGAGCCTGGTTCGCTCATTACATACTCCTTCAGATTGGCATCTGATCCCGCATCCCTCCGCTACGCTGCGGCCTGCGGGATCAGACAGGTGTACCTTATCACCTGTCCAAACCAAAGGGGGGACGCAATAACAGTGGCGAATACAGATTCAATTGGATTCGTCGTCCGCACGTGTGCCCAGTGTTCGGCCGGGTAGTCATAGAATGCCAGCAACTTCGTGCGATCCTTGTCCAGGCACGCGGTGGCTTTGGGATACTTGGCCTCAAACGTAGCCAAGAAGTGATCAAATGCTGCTTCCGCATCCTTGCGTGTCTTGGCCATCCAAATCTCGTGGAGCATCGACTTGGCTTTGCCGTGTAAGCTTTTAGGCATGTAATTGAGTACATTCATGGTCTTGTGGCACCAGCACCTCTGATGTCGTGTCGTCGGCCAAAACTCCTCAATCGCCGCCCAGAAACCCAATGCGCCATCGCCGACGGCTAGGCTTGCAGCCGTCTTCAGGCCACGGTGCTGGCAGTCAAGCAGAAGCTCAAGCCAAGACTGCTTTGATTCGCGGTAGCCGTCGGTAATGGCCAACAGTTCCTTCTTGCCATCGTTCGTGGCGCCCATCAAAACCAAGATGCATTGTCGTTTGTTGGCCGAGTCTTCCAGACGGACATTAAAGTACACCCCATCGGCCCAGACATAAACAAAGTGTTTGTCTTCCAGGCTCCTGTGAGAGAATTCTTTGTATTCATCCTCCCATACTTGTTTAAGACGTTCGATTGATTTGGCACTGAGCCCTTTGGCATCGGGACCGACCAGTGTTTCCAAGGCCTCGGCCATGTCACCTGTACTGATGCCTTTGAGATACAGCCACGGGATCAATTCTTCGATCGTCTTGGTTTTACGAAGATACGGTGGCAAGATCTTCGAGCTAAAACGCTCCCTCGATCCTTCGGGCCTCCTGTCATGGATACGTGGCTGGCGAACTCCAATGGCTCCAAGCCCTGTCAAAATTTGCCTTTCAGGAAGATGCCCGTTGCGGACGACTTGGCGACGCCCATCCGAATCGACCAGATGGGTACGGTCTTCAATCCAATCTGCAACCTCTGCTTCAATGGCTTGGACCAGCATCTTGCGGGCTCCATCGCGAAGGACTTCCGTCAATACATCCCTCGAAGAATCGACTGGAAAACTCAACGGCTTGGTGGTACGGTCTTGCATGGGTGGCGTCTCCTTGAGTGATCTTCAGCAATCACCAAGGTACGCCGCCTTCTTCATTTAGTCTTTCATCCACAACTTTCGACCATATCCCAACCGCCAACTCCTGGGAGTACTGTCGGCAATGGATCAACCGTGTGGAGCCATTCTTTGTCTGTATCCTCGGCCAGCGCTATGGTTGGGTTCCCGAACCGAGTCTTTTGAAGTCCAAGCGGGATAGGCAGCGACAGCAGAATGAAAATCTTTCGATTACCGATATGGAAGTACGCCATGCGGTACTCAACAGCAACCTCAAGCGCCGCAGCTACTTCTATCTACGCGCGGACGAAGCGCCTAGTATCGCTAGCGAATATGTCGATCCGTCACCGCTGCTGGAAAAACTGGAACAATTGAAGCATCACGTTCGCACCTGTGGTCGGCCAGTGCGGGAGTACATGTGCGACTGGACGGGCGACGGGTTTGCGGGCATGGAGGAATTTGGTCGCCATGTATTGGACGATCTCTGGTCTGGTTTGCTGCGCGATGAACGCTACGTGAGCAAAGAGGCTTGGCGTCAAGTGCTTGATGCAGATCCTGATTTCGACACGCTTTATACGGATGAATCCAAACCAGTCCCGCCTGACCTTGCCGAAGAACTCGTCATGTTGGCTAAGCCTGTGCCGCCATCTCCGCTCGATGCTGAAAAACAACAGATGGAAGCCTTTGGTCAGAAGCGGCTGTCATGGTTTCGAGGCCGAACGAAGGAGTTGAAGCAACTTACCAACTTCATCAACTCGTCAGACGATAGGTCACCACGACTTGCCGCCGTCGTTGCCGCGCCCGGTCAAGGGAAATCCGCGTTGTTGGCGAAATTGTGGCACAAGTTGGATTCCTCGGAGGGGCGAGCTGCGCGAAGCCCGGAATCACAAATGGGGGTGGGGTGTGGTGAAATCTTGTCCTCCATACCTTCAACCTTTCTCATTACCCACTTCGTTGGCGCCACCGACCGATCAGGTAGTGCCTACGCAATGGTTGAACGATTGCTGGACGAACTCGACCGAAGCGGTATCAAGTGGCCAGCAGGTGAGAAGAGGGAGGGACCGGTACCCGAACGGGACTTCAACAGCATGCGCATTCGACTTGCTCAGCGACTTGGCGACTACTCGGGCGAGCGCCGAATCGTCATTCTGATAGACGGACTCAATCAGCTTTCTGACGGACATGATCTGGTATGGCTACCCGATTTGCTCGGCCCGAGCGTGCGCGTGATTGTAAGTTGTGTGGATGTTGCTGTCATCCCTAAACCTTCCTTCATCGGACGAAAGAAGGCGGCTGATAGGCCGGACGAGGATTCCACTTTCGCAGAACGCGTCCTGAGCGCACTGGAATCACGTCGCCCCTCCGTGCTGTTTGTGTCACTTCGGGACCTGACGAAAACCGACGTACGTAGGATTGTCGTCGCGTATCTCAAGGAATATTGCCACGAACTGGAACGCGAAAATCTGGACACGCTGTGCGCGATCGCGCAAACGCGTAATCCGCTCTATCTACTGGTGATGCTAAATGAGCTGCGCACACTTGGCGGAAACGATCTCAATCGTATTGTGCCAGCGCGTATCGCATCGATGTCCCAAGATCATCCAGATGCTGTGAGCTTGTTCCGGTGGGCGTTGCAACGGCTGGAAGTATTCGGCCCGGATACGGTGCGGTGTTGGTGTCTTTATCTGGCCCATGGTCGTGCGGGTATGGCCAGCCACGAACTGGCGGACCTCCTCGCCCGCAAGCTCGGTCGTGACGCTGCTCGTATGGCCCTGCGTATCGAGCGCGGGCTGCGTCGTTACCTGCAACGCCGCGGATCGCAGCTCGATTTTTCCCATGACCAGCTTCGTCAAGCCGTGTTCGAGCAATACAGTAATCACCTTCCGCTAACTGAAGTGCATGGGGACATTGCGGGGTACTTCGACGAACAAGACAACTATCTGAAATCGGCGGAAGAGCAACGGTCACGTACACACCTTGTGTCACCCAGGGACCACCAAGTCAACATCCGAAAGGTGGAAGAATTGCCATGGCAGCGTCTTCATAGCGAGCAATGGGACGAATTGGGATGCCTGCTTACGGATCTATGGTTCCTTGATGCCAAAGCGGCTGCCGGACTTGTTTTCGATCTAAGTCGTGACTTTGAGATGACGCTTACAGCGTTTCCTTCGGAGCACATGCAACAACTGAACCTGAAATTGATCGCAGAAGCGCTACGCAGGGACGTCAATTTTATTGTGCGACACCCGGCGACGTTATTTCAATGTCTCTGGAACTCGTGCTGGTGGTACGATGCACCGGAAGCCACAGTACACTATAAGGACACTTTCGGTGATCAGTCCTCTGACGATGCTTTCAGCGGCCAGCTAGCTCAGCTCATGACTAGCTGGAAAGCTCAGATGCAACTCAAAACGAGAAGGCCATGGTTGAGATACGTGGTTCCGCCCGTTGTCAGGTTGGGAGGATCGCAATTTCGGGTCCTACGGGGTCAGCAATACGTCCACGCGATCGCGATCTCTCGAGACGGACAGATTGTTGCTTCTGCCGGGAAGGGCGTGTGGCTATGGAACCCAACGACCGGTATCCGGCTCGCCCAGCTGTACACCGATCTTGAGGTGTGGGAAGTCGCGTTTTCACCTGCCGAGAATCGTCTTGCAGTTGGTCTGAACTCGGGAGATATCGCGATATGGGACGTCGCAACACGTACAGAGAAGTATCGACTTCGTGGACATGAAAAGCATATTAGGCATTTGGCGTATTCTGGTGACGGAAAACGAATGGTTTCGTGCTCCGCGGATGGGACGTTACGCGTGTGGGATATGCAAAAACGAGGCGAGATCGCTCAATGGACCGAACACGAGGACGAGTACTCCGATTTGTACTTCCGGGGTGCTGGATTTCTTCGTTCCGAAGGTGAAGTCGTCTATGCTGATGTCAGAGGTCTTGTCTATCGTTGCAATTACACCACCGGAGAGAAAAAGACACTTGTAAAAACGGCTATCGACCACGCCGCCGATATGGCGGTGTCGCCCACGGGAAGGCAGTTCGCCGTTGTGGGTAATAGTGTCCCTGATCCCGATATTCCACCCTTTAGTCTTCAGGTGTTCAATACCGAACCCCGTATGATCTTTCCACTTCAGGGTCACAGGGACGATCTAGAGTCGGTTGCCTATTCCAATCATGGAAGCAGGATTGTATCGGGTTCTAATGATGGGACTGCTCGGCTTTGGGAAGCCCCAGCCTCTCCCACTGAAATATGGGATGGATCTCTCATAATCGGCCAACCAAAACTAACTCCGTTGCGGACGTTCTACGGCCACGAGGGCAAGGTCTCAAGCGTAGCAATTGCACCGAATGGCGATTGGTGCGCGTCTAGCGGGCTGGATGCGACAGTCCGGCTCTGGGATTGCGGTCAGCCTGATGGGGCTTTAGAACGACGAGGTGGTCACCTCGTAAGAGGTATAAGCAGCATAGCATTTTCCTCTGACGGAGAATTATTTGCAACTACAGGAAGTTTAAGAGAACAATATGTGTGTATTTGGAGCAGTGCTACGGGCAGGTGTATACGCAATATTGCGACCAAGATTTTAGCAACGAGCCCCGAGTTTCATCCAGTGTCCGCAAAATTGGCCTATTGTGATTCCAGGAAGGGGCTTGTGACCTACGATCTCGAGGGACGCAAGGAGCAGACAATCGTTCCGGTTTCGACGGAATTGATGCCAGTTCAAGCAACATACTTTTCTGACGGCAGCAAGATGGCGCTGCTGACAATATCGAAGTCCTCAATTCGGGAACTTGGTAGCAACCAATTCGTGCCGTCGATCATCGAAAGTTCCTCCGGTTGCGAGATCTGCCGATTCGAAGCTCACGGTTGTTCTATAGCAGTGTCGCCGGACGGACGTTTGCTCGCGCTGGGTGACCAGGAGGGCGTGGTCCGCATTTTGGACGTATCCTCGCGTGAGGAGCGTGGTCGATATATCGGGAAGGGTAGTATTGTCGATGTCGCGTTTTCTCCGGATGGGAAAAATATCGTGTCCAGAGAGGTGCTTCCGTTTCGATTGCGGGTGTGGAATTTGGCCACCAACACCTGCGTGGAAGAGATCATTGGTAGAGGAGATGTTAGAGCATTAGCGGCAGCACTTGTGGATCGAAAATCTTTGGCATTTGTGCAGGACGGGGAGGTGCGAGTG
Source organism: Phycisphaeraceae bacterium (assembly GCA_965222495.1). GTDB lineage: Bacteria > Planctomycetota > Phycisphaerae > Phycisphaerales > Phycisphaeraceae > CBDCUA01. Next base: position 143,905 of record CBDCUA010000007.1, read on the forward strand.
TATGATGCTAATCGACATAGGGTGCTGGCTCGAATGCCAGGCGCATGGTCGGAATTGCGACAGCATCCGCATAGAAACCTCTGGGCGGCCGGAGGTGCTCATGTTCCTCAACTGTTTGAACTGGCATCGGATTAATGAGTAGAAGAACTATGTAGTAAATTCGTCGTCTGAATGTAATCGTTGTGGAAAATTTTAGACGAATCATACCGAAACGGCGCATGAGGCGCGTAGTTCTAACTGGGCTTGACGGCAGATATCCGCCACCTTCACGCCAGATTCGGTTTCCTTCGGGATCGAAATGATCTGTGACTCGCTAAATCGCGACTTTTTTATTGAGTTCTCCTTGAAAAATATTCTAAACGGAAAACTCCACATTCCAATGGTCATAATGTAGGGGGAAATGACAAAGTTCTTTGGCGCCGCGGTTGCCAAAAAAGGAAAGGTTGCCTGATCACGAGATAGGCTCTGGGATACTGACTACCTCGACTGCGAGTGGTCGATCAACATATTGAGGGCCTGTCTCACGCCGTCGATCAAATGCTGGTCGAGTTTTCTAAGGCCCAGTACCCACCAAAGCCACGTCCCGTCGATCGCAGCGAGGACCGTTTCTGCAACGCCGGGAGGCAATTGATCTTCTGCCAGCCGTTGGTGTAGCTCCCGATACACCTTGCGCATCGGAGCAATGAGCTTGGGGTCGTAGGCCAAAGCGGCAAATATGGTCGACGAACTGTCACATAGTCCTTCCGTACACATCTTGGCATCTGAGAGGCAGTACGCCAACAGCCCTCGCGCCATTCGCCCGGGACCTTCCGGTGTCTTTTCATAAGCGTCGTTGAAACCATCTCTCCACTGGTCGGCCGTCCGTTGGACCATGGCTTGAATAAGTTTGTCCTTGGTTCGGAAGTGATGGAGGACTCCCCCCTTGCTCATGCATGTTTTCGCCGCCACACCGTCGATGGTGAGATTGGCAATGCCCTGCTTCTTGACCACCGCTGCCGCCGCATCCAGGATTCGATTTGTTTGCTTTGATGTCACAGCCTATGTATTATACCGTCCGGACGGTCGGCTTTAAAGCCGATGTTTTTGCGGTGAAGGTGCATGCGACTGTTCGGCCGAATGTCGGCGCGCTGGAAAACGGAACCGGCCGCGGGTTTGTACAAAATGCTCGGCGAAGGCACGATCTGCAACCAAGGAAGGGATGATGGTGTCACACGTGGGGATGGGCCAACCGTGGATCCCAGCCGGTCGGGGTTCGCAACAGGAATACATCGTGAGACAAATTGCCATCACACTACTGGGGCTGGGCGCCGCCTGCCTCGCGTCCTGTAAGGTCGGGCCTGACTACGTTCAGCCAACGGCGTCAGCGCCTGACGGTTTCACCGCCGAGTTTGAGCGCGGATTGAATGCGGGTCCCGCAGACTTCCGAGAGTGGTGGAAAATGTTCGGCGATCCCGTGCTCGACTCGCTGATTCTGCGAGGCTTGGAAAACAACTTGGATATCAAGGAATCATTGCATCGTGTGCAAGAAGCACGAGCGTTACGCGGCATTGCACGAACGGATCTCCTGCCAACCCTCGACGCCACCGGATCATTTAGCCGAATCGAATCAAGCGAAGAGACGGCCGCTGGCCCGATTTCGTCGCGGGTCAGCAATCTGCACTCGGTTGCACTGGACACCAGTTGGGAGATCGACCTTTGGGGACGTAATCAGCGGCGGGTCGAGGCGGCACAGGCGGATCTCGATGCTAGCGTCGAGGACACTCGTGACGTCCTCGTGACGGTGCTTGCCGAAATCGCCTCGAACTACGTCGATCTGCGCAGTGCCCAGGAGCGCCTCCGTATCGCTCGGGGAAACGTGAAACTACAGGAGAAAACACTCGAGCTGACCCAGAATCAATTCGACGCCAATCTGGTCAGCCAGCTGGATGTCGCCCAAGCAAAATCCAATTTGGCCAGCACACGGTCAGCCGTTCCTCCGCTTGAAGCCGGTGCGCGCGCCGCAAGGAACCGGCTGGCGATTTTGCTGGGGCTTTTCCCCGGCGAACTGGAGCAAGAATTGCTGGTCCAAGCCCCGATTCCCGTCCCACCGGCCGAGATTGCCGTTGGTATTCCAGCAAACGTTGTGCGCCAACGGCCTGACGTCCGCCGCACAGAGCGGCAATTGGCGGCGCAGACCGCACGAATCGGTGTGGCCACCGCAGATCTGTACCCGCGACTAACCTTGGCCGGATCCATCGGGTATGAGGCAGAACACGCGGATGATCTCTTTTCAGGTGGTGCGACGGCATTCCGTTTTGGCCCCTCTTTTTCCTGGAACCTGTTTGACCGAAGCCGCATCCGTAATGCTATCCGAGCCGAGGATGCGCGTACCGAGCAGGCTCTGGTTCGTTATGAACGGGCCATCCTTCGGGCACTAGAGGAAGTGGAAAACGCGATGACCCGTTTCGTACGCAATCAGATGAGCCGTGACGAGCTGCAACTCGCCGTTGACAACGCCCGAACCGCCGTCGAGCTCTCCCGCGATCAATACCGTCAGGGAATCACGAGTTTCCAGAGTGTCATCGACACGCAATCACGGCTCTTCCAACTGGAAGACACGCTTTCCATCACCCACGCCAATATCACCACTGATCTCATTGCACTCTACAAGGCTCTGGGAGGTGGGTGGGGGTCTCGAGATATGGTGATGAAAGAAGTTGATACAGAAAGTGATGCGCCATGATCAACCGCTGCCTTCTTCTCGTCTCAGCTGTGATACTGCTCCATTTCGGATGTTCGGAAGAATCGCCGGAAGCTCGTTCACCTCATCGCCCTCAGGTCACGGTCGCCCGTCCTTTGGTCCGCCAGGTGGTTGAATGGGAGCGCTACACCGGTAGACTCCAACCGGTCGAAACAGTGAATGTCCAGGCCCGGGTCTCGGGGCACCTTCAGTCCGCCCATTTTGAAGAAGGCGAGATCATTCAGAAAGGCAATCTTCTGGTCACGATTGACCCGAGGCCATTTGAAGTTGCTGTGGCCAGTACAGAAGCATCGCTCGAGGAGGCCAAGGCAAACTTACGACGATCTGAAGCGCTTCTTCTTCAGGCCAAAGCGCAGCGCAATGAAGCTGTTGCCGCCGAACGATTGTCTAAGATTCGTTTAGAGAACGCTCAGCATGCCGCCTCGACCAACTCGATTGCGCGTGAACAAGTCGATGTGCGTCAAAGCGAGCACGCACAGGCACAGGCTCGTACAGCGTCTGCCGTCGCAGCGGTCAGTTCCGCTGAAGCAGAGATCGCCACTTCGAATGCGGCGATCCTAGCTGCACAGGCAGCGCTCGATAATGCTCGACTGGATCTGGAGTACACCAAGATACACGCTCCGATCGACGGCCGAATCAGTCGCCTGCTTGTCACCAAAGGCAATTTGATTCAAGGTGGCGGCGCCAACGCCACGCTGTTGACCACGATTGTGTCGATCGATCCGATTTACGTATTCATCGAAGCCAGCGAACAGGATCTTCTCCGATACCTGCGCCAAACCACACTCGAGGAGCGGCTGTCCCACGACCTTAGGCACCCTCTGTATCTTGCACTTCTGGACGATGTGAAGTACCCGCACGCCGGACAGATCGATTTCGCGGAGAACAGCGTCAATCAAAACACCGGTACCCTTCGTCTCCGCGGCATCCTCCGCAACGAGGATCTGACGCTGATACCGGGGATGTTCGCCACCGTTCAGATCCCAGCGACCATGGCTCCTGATGTCGAAGCGATTCTCATTCCGGATGAGGCCATCGGTGCTGACCAGTCCCAGCGCATCGTGTTGGTGGTCGATCAGGACAACGTCGTTCAGCCGAGACCGATCGCCATCGGTCCACTGATCGACGGGCTACGCGTTGTTCGATCGGGCCTGGATGGAACAGAGCGAATCGTTATCAGCGGGCTGCAGCGTGTCATGCCCGGTATACCTGTCCAACCGGTGGAAGGGGAATTCGAGTCAACCATGGTTGACGACGGGCTTCCCGACACGTGCACTCTTATCCCCCGGGAGCAATGGATCACACTCCCGAAGGACCCGCTGCCAACACAACGGCCAGGGCACCACGAATGAAGTTACCTCAGTTCTTTATCGATCGTCCCCGCTTCGCGGTTGTGATATCGATCTTGATGATACTCGTGGGTGCCCTCTCGTACGATCGGCTTCCGGTCTCGCAGTATCCAGAGGTGGCTCCACCAACCATCGTGGTTAACGCCAGCTACCCGGGCGCCGATCCCCAGACCATTGCCGACACCGTGGCGACGCCAATTGAGCAGGAAGTCAACGGTGTGGAGGGCATGCTGTATCTCGAGTCCCGATCATCGGACGACGGTCAGATGACGCTCACGGTGACGTTTGAGCTCGGCACCGACATCGATCAAGCACAGGTTCAAGTCCAAAATCGCGTTGCGATCGCCGAGCCGAGACTGCCCGCCGAGGTTCGCCAGGTCGGGGTCACGACGAGGAAGAGCATGCCGGGTATCCTGATGGTCGCTCACGTGCTCTCTCCCGATGGCAGCAGGGACAACCTTTACCTCGGCAACTACGTGCACACACAAATTCGTGATGTGCTTCTGCGCATTGACGGGGTCGGCAACGTCCAGGTCTTCGGCGGCAGCAAATACAGTATGCGTGTGTGGTTGGACGTCGACCGTCTCGCATCGCTCGATCTGACGCCAGGTGATGTCATGACGGCGCTGCGGGAACAGAACGTCCAAGTGGCGGCCGGTGCGCTTGGCAAAGACCCGGTGGATGCTCCCGGTGCGTTCGAAATCCTCGTTTCAAGCCGCGGTAGGCTTCGTGAGGCGAACCAGTTCAGGGACATCATCGTAAAGTCTGATCCCAGCGGCGCATTGGTGCGACTTCGCGATGTGGCCAGGATCGATCTCGGTGCACAGGAGTATGTCAATCGAAGCCGCCTGGATGCGACCAACGCGGTTGGTGTTTTGGTATCGCAGCGCGCCGGTGCCAACGCCGTCGCAACGGCCGGACGCGTGCTGGACGCGCTGGACTTACTCGCCGAGCGTTTCCCTTCAGGCGTCGAATACCGCGTGGTTTACAACCCGACCGACTTTGTACAGGAGTCGATCGACGAGGTCGTCCGCACGCTGTTTGTCACGGCCATCATCGTCGCGCTGACCGTCTTCGTGTTTCTACAGGGATGGCGGGCAACCGCGATCCCTGTGATAGCGATTCCGATTTCGCTGATTGGAACGTTTGCCGTCATGCAGGCCCTCGGACTGAGTTTAAACAACCTGTCCTTGTTCGGTCTGGTGCTCGCGATCGGAATCGTTGTCGACGACGCGATCGTGGTGGTCGAGAACGTCGACCGTCTTATGGCCGCCGGGCTGAAACCCAAGGAGGCGGCGCGTCGAGCGATGGACGAGGTCAGTTCCGCTCTGGTGGCCACGACGCTCGTTCTTATCTCGGTGTTCGTTCCCACGGCGTTCATCAGTGGTATCACGGGGCAGTTTTACCGTCAGTTCGCGCTAACGATCGCCGCGTCGACAACACTCTCGACAGTGGTGTCGCTCACACTCAGTCCCGCGATGGCGAGCGTGCTCTTGAAGCCCAAGGCCGAGCAGGGCGCGCGAGGCATGGCACGTGTCGTTGAGCGATTTTTCATGCCGTTCAACTGGATGATTGCCCGTACGACCGAGATCTACACGCGCATGGTGGACCGAGCACTGCGTGGTGCGGTTTGGATTCTGCTCTTTTTCGTGGGACTGCTCGTTGCGACCTATGTCGCCTTTCAGATGGTGCCGGGGGGATTCATTCCACCACAGGATCAAGGGTACCTGATCGTCGCCATTCAGTTGCCTGACGGAGCGTCGTTGTCACGTTCCGATGTCGTCGCGTCTCGGGTCGCCGATATTGCCCTTGACACCCCGGGCATCAAACACGTCGTGGTGTTTTCGGGCTTTTCAGGGGCGACCTTTTCCAACAGCTCCAACGCTGCAGCGATCTTTACGCCACTGATGGACGCCTCAGACCGCGCCGAGCGGGGTCTTTCGGCTGACGTGATTGCGGCAGATCTTCGAAGGCGTATCGCGTCGATCGACGAAGCCATGGTCTTCGTCATTCCGCCACCCCCGGTCCCGGGCGTCGGGACCGGCGGCGGATTCAAGATGCAGGTGCAAGATCGTGCCGGCGCAGGTTATCAAGCGCTCAATGACGCGGCGTGGGGCATTGCGATGGCGGCCAACCAGGAACCGGGTCTTGTGGGTGTCTTTTCGAACTTCAGCACCAAGACGCCACAAATTTACGCGGATATCGACATCACGCGGGCACGCATGCTTGACGTGACCGTGGATAGCATCAATGAGACCCTCCAAGCCTATCTTGGATCGGTGTTCGTTAACGAGTTCAATTTCATGGGACGGGCAAACCGCGTGATCCTTCAGGCTGACGCCCAGTTCAGGGATGAGGAGCGGGACATTCTTCACCTTCAGACCAGGAGTACCAACGGTGAGATCGTTCCGTTGGGTTCGCTGTTAACACTTGAGCGACGGACCTCGCCTTCGCAGGTTGTACGCTACAACCTCTATCCAGCCGCCGACGTCATCGGAGACAAGCTGCCTCGAATTTCGACCGGTCAGTCGCTCGATGCAATGGAGCGGTTGGCGAATAAATATCTGCCACCGTCGATGTCCTATGAATGGACGGATCTAGCGTTCCAGGAGCGAGCCCAGGGAAACACGGCGATCTACATCTTTGTCCTTTGCGTGCTGCTCGCCTTCCTGACACTGACAGCGCAATACGAGAGTTGGATACTGCCACTGGCGATTGTCCTCATCGTGCCGCTATGTCTTCTCTTTGGTCTGACGGGCATCGCACTGCGAGGGATGGACAACAACGTTCTCGTCCAGATCGGGTTCGTGCTTCTCGTTGGACTTGCTTGCAAGAACGCGATCCTGATCGTTGAATATGCGAAAGCCAAAGAGGACGAAGGTTTGACGCCGTTCGAGGCGGCGTTAGAAGCCTGCCGCCTCCGTCTGCGACCGATTCTAATGACGGCGCTGTCCTTCATCTTTGGCGTTTTGCCGCTCGTTTTCGCGACCGGGGCCGGTGCTGAAATGCGCCAGGTCTTGGGCACTGTCGTTTTTAGCGGAATGGTCGGCGTAACGATCGTCGGGCTATTCTTAACACCGGTGTTCTATTTAACGCTTCGCAAGCTCGTACTCAGCAAGAAAACTGGGCGTGGCATGGTGGTATGAAAACCAGACGAAGCGGTGAGTGTCTGCCAGAGCATGAACGCGCCGTGATCTCATGGCTGGCGGACAATAGGTCGCAATAGCCATGACGACCCATGGTGCGTTTAAACGCGGCCCTCTCGGCAGGTCGTCTGTAGCAGCTGATAGGCAAAATAATTGCGAGAATAACAGAGAGCGTCTTGACGCCGCGCTTGCCGTAGGTGTACACCTTGCCCCAGCGCTGGCTGGAGTCGTCGCAGCGTGGCCAAACTATGCAATTCAATCAAGCGTGAAGTGGTTCAAGTGATACTCCGCGATCTGGGGTCGATTAAGAGTGAGGCCTAAGCTGGTCGTTGATGACAACATCCACTAGGCATGCGGCTACAGCTCGGTGCTGTAAGAGTGATTACCGGTTACTATTCCGCTGCGCCGGAACACTCCCAGTGCTCCGAATCGCCGAACGCGTCCAGTGGGTACCGTGTTGGCAGTGTTGGCGAACCTGCTAGGAATCAAGCGATGAACCCGAGCCTTGCGTTCATCGCCTGCCACTTACGATACAACGGACCTTTGCTGAACTACCCACGATCAAAGATGGAAAAAGATCGGAGCAAAGGCGTTTGCCTATGCTCCGAAAAGAGGCCAAGGAAAAACCCCGCGAACCAGGGTTAGGTGGGAGAACCTAGAGCAAGATCCGACGTCGTCCGCACAACAACATCCCCAATCCTAGCAGTGCGCCCAGCGTTGTCGGCTCCGGCACGACGGCGAAGTTGAGTGTGAAGACGCCCGATTCTGAGAGACTTCCGCTAAGGTCCGTCAGCTTGAAGCTGGCCGAGTAGGTGCCCAGGGCCGCGTCGTCGTCGACCCAGAAGACTGGGGTGAGGGACCATTCATCGCCCATACCGATCTCGTAGATGTCCCCGTCGTCTTCCAGCAAGGTCGCACCGTCTAGCCCCGCGACCGCCAGCTCGGGACTGTGGCTGAGCAGCTGCAGAGCGACGCGTGTGTTAGGTCCAAGCGGGGTGTTCCATCCCTCAGACGAACTGTTGTAAAGATAGAACTCTGCACTGGGCTCCGTCGCGCTGGCGAACTCTTGAACGGATCGCATTTCGAGTCGGTCGTAGTGGTGCTCGGACTGCGGGCTCGCATCGGCGATCCCGCTGACCAGCTTACCGACGAATGGGCCGGAGCCGGGGTGTAGGTTCAGCGGAGCGTAGCCGGTAAAGGTCTCCGGGATCTGGTTGTTCGTGTTGGTGTCGACCACCGCCGCCGTATCGATCGGCCCGGTGTACGAGTAGCTGCCGATCGAGTGATAATGAGTGTTGACGGGGTCGGAAACCTCCAGGTCGTTGTATCGCAGAAAGGTCAACCGATCCTTATTGGGGTTAGCCAATCCCGCGTAGGTTCCGAATGTCAAGACCTCTCGCTTGTCGATCCCCACATGATAGTTGACACCATAAACCTCCACCGCGTCCACGAGGGCACCAACCGACGCAGCAGCAACGATGCAAACCGTCTTGAAATCTAATGACATCACATAACTCCCTGCCTCACCGGAGGAGGCATAAGTGTAAATCAGGCCGTCAGGCAACAATGGTCCGGCCGGCGACTCACGGCCATTGGTGGTCGCCGATCCGACACGACTCCCGTCCACCCCGTACATACGCCGTGGATGAGCGTGCTCTCCTGTTTCTATCACATCCTCTCACCTTTCCACCGAACTCAGCGCATCGGCACCACCTCCTTTGTGTGTTCACAACCGTCCCGTGATCAATGGCGAAATCTAACTTGTCCTATCGCTTTTTCTTTCTTCTCCTGAGGCAGAAGACAACATCGTTCACCGGTGCATTTGCAGGACTTCCCGCGGTTGATGACATGACCAAGCCCGAGCAATAGACCTCCCAGCAGCGTCAACAGAGAAGGGGTTGGCGAGCCTAAATGTGTCGCGCCGCTGACTGGGGTTTCTGCCATGACTCTTTCCGCACCGCAGGAGACGCCCGCATCGTCGCTGCAAGTGACATTCGCGTGCAGTGCTTGGGCACTTGACGTGCTGCTCGGGCAGCATTCGCCTTCGAGACAGAATGCGGCGACCGATAGCAAAGTGATGCCCGCTAACCCAAACGTCGCTGGTACCAGGCTGTGGTGTTTCTTCCAACCCAACGCAAATGCCCAGGCCGCCAGCCCGAGGCAAATAAGAACAATGAACCGATGAAATGCCTCGTCAGCGAGCCATGTCAGCCCCAACAGTGGCAAGTAACCAACGGCCAGGGGCATCGCGGCGCAGTGGATCGCGCAGGCAACTGAGACAAACAGTCCCGCCGAATCGGCGAGCGAGTGTTGACTTAGATTGCCTTGTGAGAGTTGCATAACGATCCCCTGGTCAAACCTCTCGAATCCATCATGCCCGCTCAATCGACCTAGGCGCGATGCGTCGGACTGACTGCGACCGCTATACCAATGGCCACAATGGTGGAAGTCACGCCTCGAGGAGTTGATTTATTGAAGCTTCGTCTCATGAGATTGCCTCCAGGAACCAGATGTTGAAATAGAACCACAACCGTTTTTAAATACAGACGCACAATAAAAGTACCTGCAATTGAGTTGCACAATAGCATAGATGCAAATCAATTGCAAGTGTATTCTATATGCAAAAATGGGCCATGGTGTTCATCGTCAATGGGCGCAGTAGCACATGCAATGCATTTGCAACTGATGCCGAATCTCAGTAGGCTGGTCACAGAATTGCGATCATTTGTTGTAGATGGAACAGCGGCAGTATGGCCTCTCCCGACATAGATGCGGTAAACGCGAAGCAAACACTTCGAAAGGTGGCGTTGCGCGCTACTGCGGCGAGGGTGGCTGTGCTGAGGCTCCTGGCCGCCGAGGGGACGCCAATGAGCCACGCCGAAGTTGTCGATTCGCTTGCTGAATTCGGATTCGATCAATCGACGCTGTTTCGGTGCCTGAACGAAATGGCCAAGGCTGGCCTCGTTACGCGTCTTGACTTGGGAGATCAGATAAGACGTTTTGAGCTGCGCGAGCTGGATGGCAAGTCTGAGTTCACGCATCCGCACTTCATGTGTGAAGATTGCGGCGAACTGTCATGTATGACGGACTTCTTGGTGCAGATCAGCCCATCACGAGGCCCCAGGCGCGACAGATTGGGCACAATCACGCAGATCATTATTCGGGGCCACTGCGGTCGTTGCCAAACGGAGTAGCGCGATTCACCTTCCGCTGCGGTTTAACTGCAAGAAGTCGAAGGCGGCGTGGACAACGTGAAAGTCTGGAGTTTTCCCAATCAGCCCTTGGACTTCAACGAAGTCATCCAGGGTGAGCGGCATCCCGCGGGGCATTTGGCTGCCCGACCGAACCAGCACGCACAATCTCACATCACCTTGCCCTAAAGAAAGAGAATATCCCAATCCCGCATCGTCCGGCTCCAGCACTTCAAATAACTAGGCCTTGAACCTTGCAATACGGACTCTGAACCCGTTTGGGGTTAGGTTGGTCTTCCCAACAGATCGGTGGACACTGGTTCAATGGAATGAGTACGCCATTCAGAATGACCAAGAGATTGCCCGAGATTATGTATCAACGCCTGATATTGGAATCAACGGCGTGTCCGACGGTAACAATCTCGACCCCGGTGCGTTGACGCCGTGCTTGCCTAAAAAGGAACGATCCCAGCCTGATAGCGGGACAGACTCTGGTATACTCAACGCGCCGAAGAAAGTCGTCCGGTCAGGCTGGCATAGATATTGTGGCCGCAAGGAAATAAAGCCCGATGGTCGAGACGAAATAACATCCCGGTGGGGTGCCAGAGCGGTTGAATGGACCGGTCTTGAAAACCGTTCTGCTGAAAACGTAAATAAGACAGATGCTGAAGTTAGGGACGGCAAGGTTGATGTTGTGTCACCTAGCTTGTCACTTAGGATCAAAAAGCACCCTGAATTAGTCCGCTTGATCGAAGCTTGGCCGACTCTGCCAAAGGCTGTCCGGGTTGGGATTCTGGCCATGATCCGAGAGACCGAATAGGGGCGATTCATAAAAACAAACCTGCCCCATAGCCGCGACCCCCGGCGTGGTACCCTCCGGAATCACAAAAGGGCAAAGGGGACCCATATATGATCTCCGCAGTGATGCAATTTTGACTTGCATACCCTTCCCGTTACTCAATACCCTGCCGTTTCTTTTTGCTGATCCTTCGGACGGAGTACCGCTCCAAACGGGCCTACTGGAATAATGACCGCTCGATACGTCGATCAGGAACGAACCAGACAAACGCCACCATGATGTAGAGTCCTATCGCCACCCACTGACTCCAAAAGGCCAGTGCGATTGCAAGGGTATACAACACAATTGACAGTCGCCCTTTGACATCCTTGCCAATTGCTTCTCGCAACTTCGCGTTCTTGTCTTGTTGTGAAACAATCGTGGTTTGCAGAATCATGTAGGCAGTGCCAGCGAGGAGTAACACAACGCCATAGGCAGCGGAGCAAAACGATTTTCACCCATCCAACCAGTGACGAACGGTATCAGCGACAACCAAAACAGAAAATGGAGGTTTGCCCAGAGAACGAATCCGTTGATTCGGTCAGTAGCGAGCAGCATGTGATGATGATTGTTCCAGAAGATGCCCAAGTGGATAAAGCTCATCATGTATGTCAAAAAGACCGGAAATAGTAGGATGTAGTGCCTCCCAATCCACCCCATGCGGAACTTTCATTTCCAAGACCATGATGGTGATGATGATTGCTAATACACCATCGCTAAATGCTTCAAGACGGGCTGTGGCCATGCGTTGATGCCGACAGTTGACATTGTCTGTTAAGTAATACTTATTCTAGATGGCCGAGTTACTTCATAGCTCCTATCTGCCTGAACCAATCAAGGTTGTCCCAAAACAGATACTCCTCAGCGATTCGTCCGTTTTCCCAACGGGCTATCGTTGCGATTTTTATCTTGACTTTCTTCCCTGTGGGTTGAAGCACCGTGCCGTTTGGCATAGTCAGGGGCTTGACCCACTTGCCTTCAGAGATGCTAATGCCAGCCGTCCAATCACCATATCCGAAACCAACGATATGGTCAGTGACCCTAAAATCGAAGGTGTCGAATAGAAACTGTAATTCCTCAGCATGAGGCTCCATTGGTTCGGTAATTGTCCCATCGGGATTGTAGACTTTTACATCGTCAGCATGAATCTGTTTAATCAGTTCCATATCGCGATTGTTAAACGCGACTAGGTCAAGTTCATCAAAGCGGGCCAGGTTCTTCGCTGTGTTGGCCCTCTCGGCTTCAACGTCGGCTAACTTCTGTTGAAGTCGAACGTTCTCTGTCTGGAGGATCGAAAGTTGCGATTTGAGATTGGAATCACCGCCGATGCTTGAGCATCCTGCAAAGGCAGCAAGCAGAACGGCAAACGGCACGGCAAGCTGGAATTTCTTGATGGTCATCATATGGCCTTTATATGTTGTGGTGTGCGGCAAAAAGCCTGTTGTTTAGTTGGCATCGAGGGAGATGGACCTGCCAGTGGCATACCGATACGCTTCAATCAATACCAACTTGACCAGCTCCAATTCATTTTCGTTCCGGGGTGCATAACACAACACTTCGTTAACCCCCTGATCTTTCATTGGATGAGGTTCGCCCCAAGACTTGTCGTAAAGCTCTTGAGCAACCTTGTCGGAGACACACAGATGCATGCTCCCATCAGCGTGCACGTGGGCGAACTCGCGGCCACCTTCGGGTGGCATAAACGAATTGTCATGTGCCGCAGCAATCTGTTCATCCAACCAAAACGCCCGTGTGTCCGAAACCGAGATGCGGGTATCCTCCTCGCGTACATCGGGTAGTGTGGCGACGCCCCAGGCGATAAGTTTCTTGACCAATTCCGGTGGACTGGTTTGAGAAAATTGGAGATGGGGAGTCGTGTCTCCGGTCTTGGGTCGTTCGCCTTCTCGCACGGGCAAAGAGAACTTAACTGTTTCGTTCATCATTATTTCTCATAAAGCAATGTGGGTCGCAGCCTGCACTGACTACGTTTGTTCGATACATAGTATACCAATTGCATATTACTACACAAATGCATATAGTTACATAAATATAACTAAGTTCTCATAGAGAACCGTACAGATATGGCAAAACGAACACCCCATAAGAGTCCCTGTCCCGTTGAAGCAGCCATCACCGTATTCGGAGGCAAGTGGAAACCTGCCATCCTCTACTATCTAGAGAACAATGGACCCATGCGTTTTAGCGACCTGCGACGAATCATCCCAGAAATCAGCCCGCGGATGCTTACCCTTCAGCTACGTGAACTTGAGCGAAACGGTTTGGTACACCGGGAGCAATTCCCAGAAGTCCCTCCGCATGTGGAATATTCTCTCACGAAACTAGGCGAATCACTCAAGCCTGTATTCAAAGCGATCGAACGGTGGCGGCAGACTCATATGGGGCGTGTGACAACAGCTCAATTACGATACGACGAGGAAAAAGACTGAAGAGAAGAATGATGGTGATCTGCCCCCTTGATCTTGCTCCAAATGGGATGCAAGTTTTTGGATTATATTTTTTGCATCCAGATCAAGGAGTTGATCATGAAAAGGAAACGATTTACAGAGGCTCAGATCGCGTTTGCCCTTCGTCAGGCCGAGTCGGGCACACCGGTGGCTCAGATTCTTCGGAAGATGCAGATCTGCGAAGCGACGTTTTACCGTTGGAAGCAGAAGTATGCCGGACTGGGCGTGCCGGAGATGCGTCGGCTCAAGCAGGTCGAGGAAGAGAACAGCCGTCTGAGACGTTTGGTGGCGGATTTGACGTTAGACCGCCAGATGCTCCAGGATGCGTTGTCAAAAAAACCTTAAGGCCTGCCGCCAGGCGAACGCTGGTGGTTCAGATGCAGGAAAGCTACCAGGTTTCGCAGCGGCGGGCGTGTTCGGTGTTTAGGTTTTCACGAGCGACGATTCGATACCAGAGCATTGCGGATCCGCAAATCGCATTGCGGTTACGATTATGTGAACTAGCAACATCTCGGGTGGGTTACGGTTATCGTCGGCTGCACATTTTGCTACAGCGTGAAGGTTGGCAGGTGAATCATAAACGTGTGCTTCGGATCTATCGGGAAGAGGGCTTGATCATGCGTAAGAAACCACCGCGTCGTCGTGTGGCGTGCTTAAAAAGGGAGATTAGGCCCGTAGCCTCGAAGAAGAACGAATGCTGGAGCATGGATTTTGTGTCGGATCAGCTGTTCGATGGGCAGCGTATTCGTGTATTGACGTTAGTCGACAATCACACCAGGGAGAGCCTGGCTCTGCACATCGCCTCACGTGTCCGTGGACGGGATGTCGTGCAGGTGCTGGAACGTGTCGCGGACAAACATGGTCTGCCTCAAACCATACGAGTCGATAACGGTCCAGAATTTATTTCCAAGGATCTAGATCTGTGGGCCTATTGGAACAAAGTCAAGTTGGATTTCAGTCGTCCTGGCAAACCAACGGATAACGCTTTTATTGAGTCATTTAATGCTCGGTTCCGATTGGAGTGTTTGAACGAGCATTGGTTTTTGAGTTTGGATGATGCCCAGGAAAAGATCGAAGGATGGCGTCAAGATTACAACCGAACCAGACCACACAGCAGCTTGGGGAATTTAACCCCCAACGAATTTGCTATTCGGTGTAGGCCTTCGGCTACGGCTGCGCCTTCGCCTGCGGCCTACACCGGGGTAACATAGATGCGTTAAACTTGCAGCCCACTTGGACTCAAGATGGGGTGAAGACCATAGCCCAGTCACTGGCCCGCCACTCCACGATCACTCTAACCATGGACCGCTACACCCACAGCTACCACGGCGAACAGTCGGCGGCTCTTGACGTCCTGCCCGATCTGTCGCCTGCCGCTCATAAAGAGGTCCAAGCTACGGGTACCGGAGACGCCAAGCCGAACGCCAAAGGTTTGGCGCTCTACTTGGCGCAAAAGCGTGGCTTTCGTGAGTCTGAGGGAGACTCTGGTATACTGAAGAGCGCCAAAAAGGCCAGTCTGTCACGGCCTCTTAAATCTAGAAAGAACAAGGATTTTCCCGATAAACGTAGCGTGAAACGCACATCCCGGTGGGGTGCCAGAGCGGTTGAATGGACCGGTCTTGAAAACCGGCGTGGCCTCCGGGTCACCGTGGGTTCGAATCCCACCCCCACCGCTTTCTTAAGTCCGCGAAGCTGACGACCTAATACGTTCGGGGTGGGAATCGAACACACAACACCGCGCAGCGGGGTCACGTGGGTGCGCTGCTCCGTCCTCCGTGCCGACTGGCACGCAATCCCACCCCCACCGCTTTCTTAAGTCCGCGAAGCTGACGACCTAATACGTTCGGGGTGGGAATCGAACACACAACACCGCGCAGCGGGGTCACGTGGGTGCGCTGCTCCGTCCTCCGTGCCGACTGGCACGCAATCCCACCCCCACCGCTTTCTTAAGTCCGCGAAGCTAACGACCTAATACGTTCGGGGTGGGAATCGAACACACAACACCGCGCAGCGGGGTCACGTGGGTGCGCTGCTCCGCCCTCCGTGCCGACTGGCACGCAATCCCACCCCCACCGCTTTCTTAAGTCCGCGAAGCTAACGACCTAATACGTTCGGGGTGGGAATCGAACACACAACACCGCGCAGCGGGGTCACGTGGGTGCGCTGCTCCGCCCTCCGTGCCGACTGGCACGCAATCCCACCCAAGAACGGAATTCGAGCACACACTCCAAGTCATAAGCGTGGCGTATCACTCGTACGCGGCGGAACCATCGGAAGTCTTTGTGGATCCGAGTCGCCGCATTCGAAGACATTGCCCAAGAGGCTAGATGGATCTGTATCGGTGGAGCCACGTGTCTGTGGATGAACTCTGTGGTGCCGGTCCCCAATCTTGATGAACGTTTCCATGGGGTCCGGATATTCCTCGACCAGATCGTATTGGTCCTATAAGACCGGTCACTCGCAAAGACCCTAGTGGATCTTTGACCTCAACAATCGTCACCCCGGATTAGCCTGCCGGTTGGGGCAAGTGTCACAAGGTCAATAGACCCATTTGATCGCGATGAGGGTTGTTTGTTAATGGATGCGATGAGCAGGCTATAAATGTAAAATACTTTAAAACCTATGTTTACATGCAAATGTGAAGATATAATAAAAAACCATTTAGATATGTTAGATATATATAATATATTAGTAGTAACAGAAGGATAAATGGTGCTATAGAATGAAGAGGCAAACGCTCACAACCGGCCAAATCGCAAAGCATTGCAGGGTGAACTATCAGACCGTGATCCGGTGGATCAAGCGGGGACGGATGAAGGCTCACCAATTGCCAGGCAGGGGAGACCACCGGGTCGAGGTCGAGGATTTCCTCGATTTTCTAAAAAGCCACAAGCTCCCCGTTCCGGAGGAGTTCGCACACAGAGCCAAGCGGGTGCTCATCGTTGACGATGACCCGAGCGTTGTGAGGCTGATGCAACAGATCTTGCGTGCTCAAGGATTTGAAACCGCCACGGCGTCGAATGGATTTGAGGCCGGTGCCCTGCTCGGAACGTTTGAGCCCCAGCTTGTCACGCTTGATCTTGAGATGCCCGGGTTGGGCGGGCTGGACGTGATCAAGTTTGTTCGCGGTAGCAGGCATCACGTTCATATTCAGATTCTTGTCGTTTCGGGAATGCCGCAGGAGAAGCTCAACAGAGCTCTGCACGCGGGGGCCGACAGTGTGCTCACGAAGCCATTCAAGAAGGAGATGCTCATCGCCAAGATTCGCGATCTGGTCGGTTGACCAGCGTCTGTCGACAAGCGGGTCTGTGCGTGGGGTAAAAGCAATGGAAGCGTTTTATCGATCAGCTACTGGCAATGATTCAAGACATCACTGGTCTCCCAAGCGGTTTTTACAGCGCTTAGGTCGCAATGTTGCCACGACGAAGTCGCGTCGCCAGGCGCATGACAGGTCGCTGAGTTTTCCTTTGGCGTCTGCACTGTCACTGTTCAGAATCACTCAGCCGTACAAGCGTGTCGTTGTGTTGAATGCGAATGGGGTGGATAACATCTTCGAGCCGTGCAATATTCAGACGCGACACCGATCACGGGCGCATCTGGGTCGTTATCGAGGGCAGTGTGGCCCCTTCCAGGCAATGTTGTCCATGAGCGTTGATACCGACCAGTACGTAGCGCATTGGCTATCGATCGAATCGGTGTTATCGCGAATACGGATTTAAGGACTAGAACATACACAAGGTGCACTGCGGCCAAGAAAGCCGGCCGTAACCAACGTCAACCGCTCACATCAAGGAGAAGGAGAATCAGGCCGTGAGGATCAGCCAGCAAACAGCGATTGTGATGATTGCATGCTCTTTAAGCGGCCTTTTACTAGCGACGTTGGTTGGTGCCGAGCTACGGCGACGGGAGCTGCTATCACGCCAGCACAGCCTCAATGTGGCAACCCTACACCAGGTGTCTTACCTGGAAGCTTCGGTAGATCGGTGGTTGGAAACTGTTGGTTTGGTGCTTGCCGGTGAACATGCGGTGGCGACGGACAGTGTGAGATCGCAAGCCGAACATGTGAAGCATATCTTGCGAGATATCGAAGGGTCATCGTTGCTGGAAGGTGTCGGCGACGCATTTGGGTCATTGCAAGAGGCCATTGATCAGATCGATCAAATTGATCAGTCGGTGGAGGAATTGGTGGAACTCGAGGGCCATCAGCGTGCGATCCATCTGACAGCGATCTCGACCGAAGTAGGTGATGTATCGGAGTGGTTATCTGTGTTCGTCGAAGGATTGTTCCACGTGATTGAAGATCAGTCCGAGCAAGCTGGCGAGGCTGTGGCGATCGGCCGCCGTCGGTTTATCGCGGTCGTGGCGGCAGTGGGAGCGATGTATGTGGTGGCAATTGCATCGATTTGGCATTGGGCGTCGGTGAACATGGTCCGCCCTTTGGTCAGACTCACGGCCGCAGCGAAGGAGGCAGACGATACCGCCGATTCATTCCAAATCGACGATGTTGGACCGCTTGAGATTAAGCAATTGGCCAATGACATCCGCACTCTGGTCGCTAGCCTGCAAGCATCAAAATGGCTATCGGAAGACGCTGTTCGCAAGAGTCGTGAGTTGGCCGATCGTGCAAACGCAATCACCGCGACGGCAGCCGACGGGATATTTACGATTGATGAACGAGGCAAGGTTCTGTCTTTCAATCGAGCGGCTCAGGACATCTTCAAGTATGAGATTCACCACATTGTGGGGCGGCACGTGTCGCTGCTGGTACCGGGCTATTTTGGGGATTGTGACCGGCAAAACATCAATGCGTGTCCCCCCTTAGATCCACACCAAGTAACAGGCAGTGGCAGAGAAGTGATGGGCAAGCGCCATAACGGCATGAATGTTGCCGTTGAGCTGTCGGTCAGTGTGTTGGAACGCAACGATAATCGTACCTTTACGGCGATTGCTCGTGACATCACACGGCGGAAGGAAGCCGAGGCGAAGGTCCAAAAGCTCAACGAGCAGCTTGTCGCGACCAGCCGTCACGCGGGCATGGCCGAGATTGCTAGCGGCGTGTTGCACAACATCGGAAACGTGTTGACGATCGTAAATGTGTCGGCGACGGAAGCGCTAAACAAGGTGCGTGGTGGTAGAGCTGCCGGGCTTGGCAAATCAATGGCATTGATCAAGCAGCACGCAGACGACCTGGGGGGGTTCTTTACTGACGATACCAGAGGACAACAGCTACCAGCCTACCTCACCAAGTTGTCGGCCAAACTGGAGCAGGACCAGTCCGATCTTACGGATGATCTTGAGGCGTTGCTTAAACATGTGGAACACGTCAAAGAAATCGTCAGTCTTCAGCAGGCGTATGCGCGAGGGTCAAGCGCAGTTCAGACGGTTCGTTTGGAAGATGTGGTCGAAGACGCAATGAGCATGAATGCAGATCGGTTAAGCAAGTATGGGGTTAATGCCACTCGTGATTATGGTGACGTTCCGGCGGTAGCGCTTGACAAGCACAAGGTGTTGCAGATCTTAGTTAACTTGATTCGAAATGCCGGTGACGCGATGGCAGACAACAACGGTACGCCACGCCATCTTTCGTTGGCGATTAGGAAGTCACAAGACAACACCGCCCAAATCTTGGTAACCGACACAGGCATCGGCATATCGCAAGAGAACATGACTCGTGTCTTTCAACACGGATTCACAACGAAAAAGGACGGGCATGGGTTTGGACTGCACAGTAGCGCCAACACGGCCAGGGAGATCGGCGGGCGGTTAGACGTCGACAGCGCCGGTCAGGGCTTGGGTGCCACGTTTTGTCTATCGCTTCCTCTTAAACCACAGGAGAGTTCGTCATGAGTATGCATGCGAAATCGATGAACCGGCGGGTGTTGTTGATCGATGACGAGCAGGTACTGCACAAGGCTTATCAAAAAGTGCTGGCCGTCTCTCAGCCGGAGGATCACGATCTGGATGACTTAGAAGCGACAATGTTTGGCGAGGAATCTGCTCACGATCGTGATGTCCAGTTCGAGACCGATTCAGCCTACCAGGGTGAAGAAGGGCTGGAGTTGGTAAGAAAGGCTCGCGAGGAAGGGCGTCCGTACGCGATGGCGTTTGTAGACATGCGTATGCCACCCGGTTGGGATGGGCTTGAGACAATCTCCCGGATATGGGAATGCGACCCCGACTTACAGGTGGTGATTTGTAGTGCGTATTCCGACTATGCGTGGGATAAAGTGACGGCCAAGCTGGGACAGAGCGATCAACTGCTGATTCTCAAGAAGCCGTTTGACAACATTGAAGTCCATCAGATGGCGTGCGCGTTGACGGAAAAGTGGAATCTGATGCAGGCGTCACGGGAGAAAATGGGTGGATTGGAAGAGGCGGTTAAGGAGCGTACGGCTGATCTTATATGCCAGAAGCGGGAACTCGAATCGACCCTAAAAGAGTTGCAGTGCACACAGGCACAGTTGCTACAGTCGGACAAGCTGGCGTCGATCGGTCAGTTGGCGGCGGGTGTGGCGCACGAGATTAACAACCCAATCGGGTTTATCTCAAGTAATCTCAATTCGCTGGGTGAGTACCTGACCGACATCAAACGCGTGATGGGCGCTTACGAGCCTCTTCTTGACGCGATCGGGCAGGCTCAATCGTCATTGTCGGCACAGGCGGGCAGTGTCCGTAAGATCAGGGAAGAGGTTGATATCGAATACGTCTTGTCAGACCTGAGTGACCTGGTGAAGGAATCGATCGAGGGTGCTCAGCGTGTACGGAAGATTGTGGCGGACCTGCGTGACTTTTCGCACGTAGACAGCGACGATGCGACGATCGAGAACATTAACACACTGCTGGACAAGACAATCAGTGTGGCGTCGAACGAGCTGAAGTATAAAGCTGACATCAAGCGTGAATACGGCCAGATCCCCGACGTTTTGTGTTACGGCGGGAAGCTGGGGCAGGTGTTTCTAAATCTGTTGGTCAATGCAGCACAGGCCATCGAGCAGCGAGGTACTATTATCGTTCGTTCTGGTCTCGAGGACGATCGGGTTTATGTCGAGATCGAGGACACCGGATGTGGGATTCCTCAGGAAAACCTAAATCGAATATTTGAGCCGTTCTTCACCACCAAGGAAGTCGGTAAAGGCACGGGGCTGGGTTTGAACCTGGCGTACAACATTGTGCAGGACCATGACGGGCAGATCACCGCTTGCAGCACGGTAGGTCAGGGCACCACATTTAGAGTCGAGCTGCCTGTAGCGGGGCCGCCTGATGGCAATCAGGATCACGCTTCCGAAAACCATCAATCAGTTGCGTAACACCCAGTGGCTCCGAAGAAAAGGGGAGAATTCGTCATGAAACCCGTCGTTCTCGTTGTCGACGATGAGCATCACATCCTCAAGGCGATCAAGCGTCTGTTGCACCGCGATCCCTATCATGTCGTGCTAGCCAATGGTGGCCGGGAAGCCTTGGCCGTGCTATCAGAACTTGACGTTGCGCTGATCATATGCGATCAGCGCATGCCGGCCATGTCGGGGTCGGAGGTGCTGGCAGAAGCGTACAAGATTCGTCCCGATGCTTATCGTATCACTCTGACGGGTTACACGGACTTAGAGGCAGCACAGCGGTCGATCAACGACGGGCATATTGACCAGTTTGTCACCAAACCTTGGCAAGACGGCCATCTACGGCAGTTGGTGGCGCAGGGCGTTAGCGCCCATCAGCTTGTCAGGGAAAACCGCCGCTTGGAACGGCTCACGCGCCAACAGAACGCACAACTGCAAGATTGGAACAAAAAGCTCGAAGAGCAGGTGCAGTTGCGTACCAAGATGCTCGTGTTCCAGAACAAGAAGCTGGTGGGCTTGCAGAAGAGGATGGAGGATTCGCTGCGCGACACAGTGGGAGTATTGGCTGGAATGCTGGAGATGTTCAGCCCGGCACTGGGTATTCACTCCAAGCGTGTAGCGGCATTGGCGCGGCGGATTGGCGTATGGTTAGAAGTTGATCAGGAGTCGCTGTGGGTCATCGAGATCGCAGCGTATCTGCACGACGTCGGTAAGATCGCAACACTGGCCGCCAAAAATCAAAAGGATGGCGCATCGCGACGTGGAGTGCTGGCGTACCCGGAAGCTGGGTATACCATCCTGGCTGACGTGGCAGGTTTTGAAAATATCGCCGAGGGTGTACGGTACCAGGCTGTCCCGTTCGATAGCGGCGGTTCAGGCGATGCCATGAATGGAGAACAGATCCCTTTGGCCTCGCGGATCATCGCGTTGGCCAACGGATATGACACGGCCGTCTTCTCGTCGGTCAATCCGACACAGCCAGACCGGAGAAAAGGTCGTGCCGTATTGCTGGCCGGTAAGGGTAGGGTGTACGACCCCAAACTGGTCGAGTTAGTAATGGATCAACTAGAGGCAGAAGATGGCAAGGTCCTGGATGATGCAGAAGTGGGTCTTTCGCCCCGTCAACTAAAGGCGGGAATGGTGGTATCCCGTGACCTCGAGACCGTTGAGAATGTGCTGCTTCTGAAGGCCGGTACGGAGTTAACGCCCAGTCTGATCGAACGTATCAACACACTATGCAACGGAGATCTTCTGCTTAGCACCATCTACGTCAAGTGCGTAAGCCATCCTTCAGAAGGTGAGACCATTAAAGATAAGGCGGTCGATAACCAGGTCGTGACGGAGAGTTCGGCCGTTGAAGCCAAGGCCGAAGTGGAGGCGCCCCCGTGCGACCGATTGCCTGCGAAGAAGAAGCTACTGATCGTTGACGACGTGCAGCTGGTGTGTCATTCGATCGCCCGGGTTCTTGGTCGTGAAGATTTTGAAACGCAGTCGACCGATGACGGTCGTATCGCGGTAGGACTTGCCGGTTCGGAACAGATCGATCTGGTTATTACGGACCTGGCAATGCCAAAGATGAACGGTGAGACATTAATCGAACATCTTCAGCGTGTCGCACCGCAGACGTCTTGTATCGTACTTACAGGTAACGCAACAAAGAAACAGCGAGCCGAATTGTCAAGGACTACGAACGTTCGGGCTGTGTTGACCAAGCCATGGGAAGCTCATCAACTTCTCGAGGCCGTTCATATGGCGATTGATACACGACCTCGAGTCGAAAACGAGGAGGCCGCATAATGGCGACAAGTATATTACTGGTCGACGATGACGTACAGACACTAAACGCATTGCGCCGCAGCTTGCGTGGGCGGGATTATGAAATCCTGACCGCGGAAGGGGGGCACAAGGCGTTGTCGCTGCTACGGCGTCATGAAGTGGCGGTGATTGTGAGTGATCAACGCATGCCGGGTATGAAAGGGTCTGAGTTTTTGGTGGAATCAATGAAGATTCAGCCCAACGCCATCCGCATTACACTCACAGGGTATACCGACCTGTTATCCGCTCAGGTATCGGTCAACGAGGGCAGGATCAGCCGGTTTTTGCTCAAACCTTGGGAGGATCGCCACCTTCGGGCGGTCGTCGCTGACGCTGTGCGCCAGTATGAAATCGAGTTTGAGAATCGACGGTTAAGCGATTTGGCCCTACAGCAGAGGCAGGAACTGGAGCAATGGAATCGGAAACTTGAGCAAGAGATTTTGCAACGGTCCGCTGCGCTTTACGCGGCACACGCCCAGACCCTCGATGCGTTGGTGTTAGCGTTGGATTCTCGGGAGAGACCTACAGCGGGTCACTCGCGTCGTGTGGCGGTCTACTGCTTATACCTGGCAATCCTGACAAACACGGACCCTGAGCAGTGGGAGGACATCTACCGGGGGGCGCTGCTCCACGACATTGGCAAGATCGGTGTACCCGACGCGATCCTCCTTAAGCCCGGATTGCTAACACGCCAAGAGAGGCGCACGATGGAGGAGCACGTGGATAACGGCGTGGCTATTTTGGAGAAAGTGGCGTACCTGGCGACGGCGACCGATATACCGCGGTGCCACCATGAGAGATACGACGGGACTGGATACCCGCGCGGATTGGCAGGCGATGCGATCCCGTTAGCGGCTAGGTTGTTCGCGATCGTAGATGTGTACGATGCGTTGTCCAGCGAACGGCCTTATAAGAAGGCCATGCTCCATGAAGAGGCCGTCGGGGTCATTGCTGGTGAGGCCGGTAAGCAATTCGATCCTGAACTTGTTGAGCGATTTCTAGATGTCCCCTTTGCTCAGTGGCGAGCGCTGGCAGAATTCACAGACCAGGAAACCCGTTTTACACAGTTGATGGTGATGTGTCAGAAGCTTTTTGCCAAATCGCAAAGTCAAGAGACGGCCATTTGAGCGGCGTAAAAAGATGTCCGAGGAATCTTGTTGTCGTGTGCTGCTGGGTGTGAAACGGATATGTTACAGTTCATGACGTGATGGTTGGGTACTGCCAAATCACTGTCGGCTTCGGGTTGGTCGTCGGGATCAATACAGGGCTGGCACAGACACGAGGGGCAATCAGTAACAGTTCTGTGTGTTGCACCGAATCCATGCCGATGAGGATACAATATTCCATCGCCGGTCCTATTTGTTATCCAGAGCTGACCCCAGGATCCGCGTTATGAGTTGCACTCGTCGTCGCATTTATCGCAGTCCCCAGGTTTGTTTGGGGCATAGCCGATCACGTTGCCACGACGGTCCCGTTCAAAGGAACAGCAATCGAATAAAATAGACTTCAGTTTTTCACGGCCCCGTTGTACCCGCGATTTGGCGCCGGACAGCGAAATGCCAAGCTCGTCTGCGATCTGCTGCTGTGGCATCCCCTCCAGCTCATACAGTTCAACGGCCCTGCGATACGCGTCTGGAAGCTGAGCCACCATCGCCGGTAACCAGCCCATGACCAGGTCATTCAGATTTTTGTCTTCGTCTGTGTGGGTTTCCAAGTCGTCTACCATGGCGACGTCGGTATTGGCCTTGGAGCGGTAGTGATCAACAACCAAATGACGGGCAACTTGAAATACCCAGGCGGTGATACGCTGCCTGTCGTCGACACGATCGATGTTTTTGTGAATACGTAAAAACGTTTCCTGTAGCAGGTCTTCAGCAACTTGTTCGTCAGATACCCGTTGACGAAAGAAGCTTCTGAGCTTTGCACTGAGAAGCTCCCAAATCCGTTCGATGGACATTGATGGGCTGTTCATTCGGAACCTTTATTGCCGACGGTCTAGCAGCAGGGGTTGGTTGACGATTGCGTTGATTCCGTTGCACAGCAATTTGGCTCGTCATTGTTCTTTTGATTGGTGTCCGCATCTAGCACGACGAATACCTCCCATCGGTTTCCTTCTGGGTCTGCAACCCACACCTTGTCTTGTACCGCATAACAGCACAACGTGTTTTCCTCAACGGAGGTCTCAAGACCGGCCGCGGAGAGCCTTGCCATTGCATCTCGGACGGCTTGGGTTGATTTGACCTGGATGCCATAGTGTGTTGCCGGTCTGTCAATATGTGTGGTTCCACGTATTTCATTCAACGCCAAGTTGATTGAAGGCTCTTGCGGCTCAAATTTGACATAACCGGGCCGTTCTTTTGTGGGGGGCTGGCCCAATAGCGTTTCGTAGAATGTTTGAGACTTCTGTAAATCCTTCACCGCCAATGCGATGTGGATTCGGCTGTGGCCTGGAAAACTTGCGGCGGATTGTTTATTCATAGCCCGGCTCCTTCGAATGAGAAAGTTCTACAGTCATTTCTTCACCTATAGAGACGCAGGAGCCTGAAAAAAGACGCAGGTTTGGTGCCCGGACGGGCCATATGATCTGAAAACGAATGGCTTGTGGGCCTCAAATAGAGGTTGCAGCCGATGGGTGGACGTGAGAGCTCCACTAAATGCCATCATGCAGCGGCCTGTCCTTTCGCTGAACGGGCGAAAGCCAGAAGTCACACAGGCCACCAAAAAGCCAAAGATATGCACATTCACGCTGTATCGCGACCGCGAGCCACGTCATGCCGCCAGCTCTGGGGGCGCAAAGCTCAACAGGACCCACCACTCGTAGTTTTCAAGGGCAATCACATGCGTGGCCGTTTGAACAACCGCAGTGAGTTCTTCTAAGTTGGATGTCTCTTGGGCCCGATCCACAAATTTTGCCAGGACCTGGGCCATCTGTTCCGAACGAGCCGCAATCCGTTCGTATTCCATCTGCTTGCTAATCCCGTGTACAGCAGCGCCCCAGCCCGGTAGGGCGATCGCAAAAAAGGTGATCCACTGTCCAGCAGATAGGACCAGCGGGCCATGGTGGCCGTGACCAACGCCCATTAAATGTAGCGACGCGACGGCGAGTGTGACGCAGAAGAGTCTAAACACCATTTGGCGCGATCTGTGTGCAAGCTGTTCCTTCTTTTTTGCGTTGCCTTTGTGCCAGCCCTGCTGGTCCTCTAGCCAACCGTCGATCACAAACCGCTTGATCTGTTCAAAATCGTCCGGTTTGGCAAGATCTTCTTTCGTTGCGTACGCGATTCTCCGAACGGTGGCGAGCAGCCAGTTCTTAGGGCCCGCATAGAACGGTAGTGCCTTCGTTGCGTGGTCGAATCGAACACAGGGGTCCTCGCCCATCATGAGAGTGAATATGGAGGTGCGCAGCTCTTCGGCCAGGAACCGGTCGTGGAGCCACTTCTCGTGCCATGCCTGGCGACGGCTGACGGCTACGGACACGACTGCGCCGATCATGGCCAGCACTTCAAAGAGGATTAGCCACAATTGGTGAGGAAAGAACAGCACTTGGAACACAGCGACTGAGACCGCTCCTGCTGATAAGAAGAAGACCGCTTTGCTGGCCTGTACGTGCCGTCGTTGGTAATGGATGGCCAATTCATTGGCACGCACGTAGTAAGGTAAAAGGTGTGTTTTGATCGGTTCAAGCTTCGATTCGTTAATCTTCGCATCCCGCGCCGTCTGAGCCAGCTTGGCCGTTTCGGATACAAAAGCGTGTTTGAACGTTGTCTGGTCAAGGGCGTTGTCACGAGCAAACGCTGCCGACTGGTGATAGCCAATCGAAAGATCCTTTGCTTTTCTCGGCATCGGCTTGGTCGCAAAGGTGGTGTTTTCTGGCTTTGCTGCGGCCGTGTCGTGACTGTTACCCGGGACCAATAAAAAAGGTGGCAGCGATGGCTGCTGTGCGTTGATCCAGAGGACGGTGCGTTTGTGATCTAAGAGGTATTGAACAATATCACCTGTCCCGCCGTGTCCGCCGGCCGGCTTGCCGTCCCAGACCGCAATCACGATCTCACACGAATCGGCCATAGCTTTACCGACATGGCGGTAGCCTTTACTGCGTTTGGGAATAGGTCGATCTTTGTTCAATTCAACGACGGAGACCGCACGGGACTTCAGTTCCTTAAACTCAGCCAGATCGTCCGGTTCCGTGAAGTCCCTTTGGTACTCGTCTACAGAGAAAGGCGTGACCACCTCAAGACGCGACCCGGGCCGCTTGAGCACCGAACGGGCCACGATCCGGTCAGCGCCTTTGGCAAGCGGTGAAACAACGACCCATTCCACCGGCGTATGGCTTTGCTGATCGAACAGCTGACTGATCTGATCGATCAACTGGTCGACCGCCGCGGTCACCGCCGGTGGATCTGCAAGTGCGCGGTGTCCGGTGACACCCAAACGAAGTTCATAAGGTAGACTGAGGTGAGTGCGGCTCATGTGCGTGTCTTGGCGGTGAAAGTCATCGTTACCTAAAAAAGGTGATCGGGTCTCATCGTCGTAACGCCTGGCTTGATCCAGGCCGTCATACACCTATGTTACTCCTACGCAGCCCTGAGGCGAATACCGCCAGGGCCAGATTCCCCGAGCTACGGTCAGCTCGGTTTTCATTGTCATGTGGCCGCCACGCCGTTGTGTGATCACCTTCGCGTTCTCGGTGTGCGGCGGTTCATCCTGCAGCGGCGATAGGTCCCGTCAAGTGAGCTGACGACCAACTTGCGGTACGATGTGCTGATCGTGCTGTCTTCGAAGCTTCTGAACGCTTAGCGATGACGACAAAACCGGACAAACCCAATCTCGTCGCGGCCACGAATCGGCGTGTCCTGGTCGTCGGCGACATTGTTGTCGATCACCACCTTTACGGCGGGATCAAGACCGCTGCCACCTCTCTTGACGAGCCGGGTACGCTGCCGACCCGTCAGCTTGGCGGCGCTTGTCTGAGCGTTGAGATTCTCAAAGCCGCTGCGGACGCCGAGCGGATGATTTGGGATAAGGTGAAAGGAAAGCGGGAGCAGGAGAACAAGGCGAAAAAAAAAGAAACATCCAATAAAGGTCTTACGCCTTGTCCGACTCCGCTTTATGGCGTGGATCTGGGTATTGACAACGCCAATCTACTGACATCACTACCGGAAAATCTCCATTCGTTTGGTGTATGGACACCGCATTCGAAGGTGAACAAATCCAACGATCGTGTTTGGCGGGTGCGACAGCACTTCGGCTATGGCAACACGAAGTCGGGCTCAGATTCCATTTTTGCCAGAGCGACAAACCTACCTGCCGGTCCGACAGTGGTGTTGCTCGACGACGGGGCGATCCATTTTCGGTATCAAGTGGCGAAGGATGTGTGGCCTCAGTTCTCAGCCAATGGTTCGGAGGGACCGATATACCTCCTGAAAATGAGTTCGCCGCTTTGTTGCGGAGACCTTTGGCCTGCCTTGATCGAGGCAGGAGTCGCCAACCGACTGGTCGTGCTTGTTTCGGCCGATGACCTGCGGCGCCAAGGCGCTCAGATCCGCCGGTGGCTGTCGTGGGAGCAGTATACGTCTGACACACTGCGTGCGCTGCGTGAGCACCCGACACTCAAAGACTTGCTGCTTGCCAAACATGTTGTCGTCAATTTTCGGTCAGCTGGAGCGCTGTGGCTACGGCGTCGCGACCAATCACCACACACTGCCAAGTTGATCTACGACCCACTTCGCCTGGAAGGCGATTTCAAGCAGTCATTCGACGGATCGGTGTACGGCTTTCAGACCTGCGTAGCCGCCGGTATCGCCCATCACCTAGCCGTCGATACAGATCAGGAGAACTTGGAAGCGGGGATTGTCGCGGGCCTGACCGCGCGGCGTGAGCTGCTTAAACTCGGGCACGGTCCGGTGGAGGTAGGAAGTAGGGCCGGTTTTCCGTTTGAGCAACTTGGCTTGGCCATCTCTGCCACGTCGGGTGGGTATGCATCGCAATCGGTGCCCGACCAAGTGGGGCGCGCCGCACCGTATCAGTGGACGATCTTGGCAGAATCTCAGAACACGATACGTGACGCCAATCAGGCCCGGCCTCTCATCGGTCTGGCCCAGCTGACGGCCCGCTATGGTCGTGGCGCGCTTTCGACGATGCCGTGCCTCAAATTCGGCAATCTATTCTCCGTCGATCGTACGGAGATCGAGAGCTATCGCACCCTAGAACGACTCATTCGTACCTATGAAGCAAAGAAGATCCAGAAGAAGCCGCTATCCATCGGCGTCTTCGGACCGCCCGGTGCGGGCAAGTCTTTTGCTGTCAAGACCATTGCCAAGGCGGTCTTTGGCAAAGACAACGTTCTTGAGTTTAACCTATCTCAGTTCAAGAGCCCCGATGAGCTGATCGGTGCCTTCCACCGCGTTCGGGACGAAGTGCTCAAGGGCGTCACCCCGGTCGCGTTCTGGGACGAATTCGACTCCCAGAAGTACAAGTGGCTGCAATACCTGCTTGCGCCGATGCAGGACGGCGCATTTCAGGAAGGTCAGATGACTCATCCGATCGGCAAGTGCATTTTCATCTTCGCTGGCGGGACATGTTCCTCACTTGAGGATTTCGACGTTAAGGAGCCTGTACCTCTGACCGACGATGATCTCAAAAAGCTCAGCAAGGATGAGAAGATCAAGAAAGAACGCGAGTATGAGAAACTGTGTGTCCGTTACGAAGAAAGCAAGCTTCTGAAGCGTCCGGATTTTGTGTCCCGTTTACACGGCCATCTCAATGTGCTCGGGCCCAACCCGCGTATGGCGGCTGACGACCAGTGTCCTGATATGACCTGGCCCATCCGCCGAGCGCTGATGATACGTGGGGTGCTTCGGTTGGGTGACTCAGAGACGCTCGATATCGATCTCGGCCTGCTCTTTGCCATGCTGAGCGTCGACCGGTACCGTCACGGCTCGCGTTCGCTGGAAAAGATCCTGCTCACCCTGAATCAGGATCGCCAGGACGGCCGGCTACATCGCTCGGCACTTCCCCCTGAGCTGCTGCTGAACCGGGAGACCGACGCCAAGAAGTTCCACCAACTCATGGACCAGCGAAACATGTTCAAGTCGCATCCCGATATCGAGCGCATCGCTGCAGCGATCCACCACAGCTATCTCGACGCAGGCGATGAATCGCAGAAAGAAAACAACACCGATAAAGTTTGGACCGTCGATCCGGCCATCTTAAAGGCATATGGGGACTTGGACGCCGACGCCAAGTCCTCAAATCGTGCCGCGGCCCGGCGTATTCCCGACCACCTTGCGCTGATCGATTTCGCGGTCGTCCCGCAGGCCCGCGGCGACGACGATTCATGGCTCACACCGCTCAAAAATGCCCTCGAGAAACACCTGGACCGCCTGGCCCAGGCCGAACACTTGGGTTGGTGCGCTGAGCGCCGAGCCAATGGTTGGACCTACGCCGAAGAGCGCAACAATCACTTGAAACAACACCCCTCTCTGGTGGATTGGAACGACCTTCGCGATGAGGACAAAGACAAGGACCGAAAGAGTATCCTCGCCATTCCCGCGATCCTTGAGGTGGCGAAATACAAGGCTGTTGATAGGGCCGGTGTCACCGATGAGCAACCGGCTCCGTGACCTCGGCCGAGCCGATGCATTGATCGCCCGTATGCGCGCCGAAGAAACCGTTTACAACTGGTACGGTTCATCATGCTGGTACAAAGCAGATCGATGGAAGGACTGTTTCGATGAATATTCGATTCTATTTCAGGCAAAGGCCTACCAAGCAAACCTATCATGCCAGCGCAGGCATATGTCCATTCAGATCTATGGCTTGCCGGTCTGTTCAGCGGTGACGACTGCATCTTTACAGCCCGTCCGGCCCGTTGTTTGCTGAGCGGATTGAAACGATTTTATATCCAGAAGAGGATTTGAACACCCTAGCCCGTCATCGATCCCTCAGATTGTTGAGCGGTCGGTTTGTCGCGCAGATGAGTCATGATGCTCGCAGCCGATGGCTGCAACGGGTTGCCCAGAATGTATTATGACGGACTGTCTTGACGTGCTGTTAGGAGAAACGGTTTGATATGGTTTTCCAGTTGATCAACCTGTCCATGGCGTGTCGCTAGTTCGTGGGCCTCTTCTGCTAATCTGATGACATCTGCCGCCTGACGATTCGTCATGTAGACCGCCTTTGCTTGATTCAACAAGTTGATGGAGAGCACTTCAGTTGCCTCAAGCTCACGAAGGATTTGTTCCTGTGCCCGGTACAGACGGAGCGCATCTGGCCAATTGCTCTTATCAAAATAGATGGTGGCTTGGCCTTCTAAGCTTTGTTGTAGACCATTCTTGTTTTCTGTTGCACGGCAAATCCGTTCCTTTTCTTTATAAAGGGTCATTGCGGCTTCGCCACCTCCAAGATTCCTCAACACAGTGGCTTGATTCCCCAGGCACATCTGAAGGCCGTCTTGGTCCTGCAACTCCCGCCGAATTTGCTCTTCGTCCTTGTACATCGCTACCGCCTGGCGGTCGTTGCCTAACTTCACCGCTTCATTGCTCAAGCAAAGTGCAATATTTCGCAGTGCGTTCCTGAGATTGTCTGCCATTTTCAGTTCACGAAGAATGGCTTCTTCTCGCCGGAAATACGCCAACGCGCCGGCGTAGTTTTTGTCGTTTGCCATCTCTACGCCAATGCCAGAGAGGCAGTTGCTTTGGCATTCTCTGTTTTTGAAGAGATCATTGTCTGCCTTGCGCTCAAGCAGAACCTTTTCCTGATGCTCTAGAATTTGCAATGCCTCCCGCCAGTTCTTGCTGTTAAATAGCGGCACAAATTGATTATTTAGGCACACAGATTGATTAGAGAGGCATAAGGTCAATCTGTCGCTATCTTCGTTGGCACGACACAGACGAGTCGCCTCTTGGTAGTATTCGAAGGCCTCTTTCCATTGTTCCTGTTTAGATAGGTTGTCGGCAATGCCCACCATACTGGATATCCGATCCGCTCTGGCTTTGGCCAGTCTCTCCGCATCACCCAGTTCCTGCAAGACCCCTTCTTGCTCTTCTTGATAAGGCAACGCTTCTTCGTATTTTGCTTGTTCTATAAGCGGCACGAAGACGGCAATCAACATATCACTGTGGTTGCCCAAGCAACGTCTAATTCCTTCTTGATCGCCGATCTCCCTGCACGCCTCTTCTTCCTTTCTGTTCCATGCCAGCGCATCTTTGTAGTGGTTTGTTCGATAAGCGCTTGCAGACAAATTGCTCATGCAAACGATTAGGGTCGATAGACACTTGCGCAGCATTTCTTGGTTGCCGAGCTTTCTGTAATTGACAGCAGCTTCTTTCAGCACTTTATGGGATGCGTCAAATTTGTTGTCTTGACACAACAGCTCTCCTTGCACCCGAAGGACCTCAGCTAGGGTGTTATCGTCCCCTAAAGAACGAGCGATGCGCGCCGATTCTTGGTATAAGTCAAGTGCCAAGGCGCTATTCTGTTGCATCACGGCAATGTTGGCTTTGGAGGCAAGAATGCCGGGTAGAAATTCTGGTCTGTTGAGTTGTTTACAGATCCTTTCAGCCTCAACGAGACGTGCTGAGGCCTCTTCATAGTGCTGTTGGCCGACAAGAATACCACTTAGATTATAAAGGCAGGTTAATAGAGAAAGATCGTTGCCCGGCAGGCGGCAGAGGCTTTCGGACAATTCGTAAAGTTCTCGTGCCTGCTGCGTCTCTCCTCTTGCCGTTAGTAGTTGCGCTTGGTCCAAAAGAACATGCATACGGTTGTTTTCGTCGCCTGTTTCGTCACACATCTCAAGCCGACGCCGATGCAATTGAAGCGCGCCGTCGGTGTCGCCCTGTTTGGCAAGCACATCGGCCTGTTTTTTTAGATTTTCCAATAGACCTTCGTGGTTGTTGTATTGTTCGCAAATGCTCTGTTCGTCTTTGAGCAAAGCCAGTTGATGTTCACCATCTGCTGTGCGCTTGATCTGGGTCGCTCCGTCTGGAGGGGTCGGAGTTGCAAGGACATTTTCGGAGCGTGTTTCATCGTTTTGCGAACGATCTGAGGCTTCGTGGATCACTTGCTCTTGGTGTGCACTCTCGTCATCTGAGCGATGACTCAAGAGAGTTGCCACCGTTTCGGCCAGCCGATGGATATGCTGTTCTATGGGTGGGATTAGCGCATCAAGCCAATGTTGGGTGCTAATGAAGTACTCCATCGCCTTTGATAGCTGTATATCTTCGATCCTAAAAGGGATCACTGAGACGCCCTTGCTGACGGCCCGTTCCACTTCTCGAAGAACTTGTGGCGAGACGTTCGCATGAGATGAAAACACCAGGACCATCACACGGCTGGAACCGATCGCATCGATCAATGCCTCGCCGTATGGCGTCCCGGGCAGCACATCACGCGGTGCGATCCAGCACCGGATCTTCTTTGTCTCCAAAATCCCGCAGATCGCGTTAGCGATCTGCTTGTCGTGATTCGAATAACTTATGAACACATCGTGACGTGACATGCTTTCATCCGTTGTGTCATCGCTGATCGTCGATGGGGTATTCTATATTGTCGGCACAGAACAAATCCGGGCAAGGCCATCTTATGGCGCACGCTTGAAGGCATCTGAAAAGTGGCCGGGGAAGGGAGAAACGTCATGATGCGATACCGAGAGTAGGCCAGGATGTTGGTTAGGCGCATGGATAGCACATTTTACATGCTTCTGGTAGGCAGATCGCTGGCCATATTTTAAGTCCTTGATTTGGGGGCGGGGTGCGCTGTCGAGGGCGTGTACTTCAACAGGACAACGGCCTGATCTTTGGATCGCGGTCAATCTCGCCTACAGTGCGCCAATAAGTCGAGACGATCACTGCTTCACGTATCTTGCCCATCAAGCGGTTTGCTCGAGGTTCGCTCGCCGGGTTAGCAGGGCATGCGACGGCGAACCAAGACGATTACGGTAGCGTATTCGGTAACGTGCCATCTGGATCCAAGGCGACTGGCCGTTCGAATGGGTTGAGTTCAACCGTTCAGCGCAATCCCCGTTGACAAAGTTGAAGATGACTTATGATCATGGCTTTTCTGCTCGCCACATTTGCAGATTTCGACGGCGGATCAAATCAGACCGATATCCAACGGAGGATACATTCATAGGTGCCAATCAAGAGAAATACGAAATGCTCGTTGGCCTTTACGTTACCGACAACGAGAAATATAGCCGTTACCGAGAGCGAGTGGCCCCGATTCTGGAGGGGTACGGAGGCTCATTCCGCTATGATTTTACGATCGGTACTGTTCTTAAGAGCGAGTCGGTCAAGCCGATAAATAGGTTGTTCGTCCTTGCCTTTCCAGACATACAGTCCAAAGACAATTTCTTTACCGACGACCGCTACCTCAGAGTAAAGGCAGAGTTCTTTGAGCCGGCGGTCAGGGCGGTGCACCCTATTGCAGAATATGTGAGAAAACTGGCAACGTAATCGACTATTCGCATTGAAGGCGTGGCTCGATCGTAACAATGTGTTGAACCTCGGTCTCCATAGCGGCCGTGACACTTCGCCAGTTCAATCATCTGTTTTGCCAGCGGTGGTACCCATCGACCCACCGACATGATCCACTATGGTATGTAGAGGACCTTGCCGTCGACGGCAATGACACTGGTCTTAAGTGTCGGTCCCCAGGTGCCGTGCGCCGTACCGCTTTTGGTCCGCCACTGATTGGGGTCGTCGTTGATTATGGGGCCTGCATGCCCTTGATGAAGATCGTAGTCATCGGTGTTGTCACCATAGACGGCCGCCGGCATGGGACTGACGTCTACCATTGTTTCGTCAAGATATTCGTAATCTTGTTCGCCATAGCCGTCGCCATAGCCATAGCCTTCGTCACAGTCATCGTCATAACTGTAGTCATGGTCATAGTCTTGGTCGTCATCGCCATCGGATATGACAACCGTCGCCCAGATGGCGGGGTCAGAAAGCACCGTGCTTAGTGTCTCACAACCGCTCATGGCCATCGCCAGTACACCAACGAGCCAGAGTGTCGCCTTGTCTGCCAGATTCAATCGTTGTGATTTGATTAACATGATATTACCTCCAAAGGCCTTAGGGTCTGTCATGACAATCCCGTTAAACGCCGGTCTGATGGCGGCGGGCGATAAGCTTGAAGTCAGATTGCTGGCGTGACGCCTAGCCCGAAATCTGATCAAATTTCGATCAATTTTTCACCCGTCAATATGAGATACACCGCAAGGCGATGAATATTGCGCAGCGTGGATTCGCAAAATTACGAACTAAAGACACCCCACCGCGGATAGGCTATGGGGCGCTTAAGGATCGGGTTCACAATTAGGTGATCGGCCTGATTTTATTCAACGACCATCTTGCTATCGACCGGAATGGCGCGGGTTAGATTGAAATAATTGACACTTGTGCGTAACACCGTTTCATGTAATTCGGCGAACTGTTCCGGTGTAGCGTCGCCGGCGATGTGGACGGTTTGCTGGATGGAATCGTACCCGTTCTTGACCGACGGGTCGATTTCAAACAGACCACGCAGGTCAATGTCGCCGCCGGTACGTACCTCAAGCTTCGTGAGACGGATCCCCAGTAACGCCGCGGTCGTCACGTACCCGACCATCATGCACGCATTGAGTGCGGACATGAGATATTCCTGCGGGTTGGCAAACTGATTGGTTCCCGCCAGCTCATGCGGTTCATCGATCTGGATATTGAACTTTCTGTCGATCCGTTGGCCGCCGATCACACATGCACTGACGGCGTGGTCCGAGCGTGTGCCTCCCTGCCATTGACTGACGATTTCCCACGTCGTCATGCCCTTGCTTGGGTCGGCGGTGATCTGGGCGATACAATCGCGGACCGCACGTGTATCGATTCCGTTAAGGGTGTTATCGGTTTTCTGGCTGTGAACGGTGGTTGCTGCGGTTGTCATGGTGTGACCCTTTCAGGTTGAGTGTTTCGGTCTAATTCAGGCACATTTCGCTGGCCAGCGATACACCACCATATCGTTCACATCATGGCTGCGCCTATGTACTTGAGGTACACCTGGGGTGTACTTGGAGTACACCCTTTGATCTGCCATAATGTGGTGGTGCCAGATGACTCCAGACAAAAATCGGTGTCTGAGTTATTCGGAGTGCCCAAGCCGCCAGCCAATTCGCGAGACCAGCTCGTTAGCACGGCGATCGATCTGTTTTACCGCCACGGGTTTAACTGTGTGGGGATCGATCAGGTTCTTGCCAAGGCGGGTTTGAGTAAGACCACCTTTTACAAACATTTTGAAAGCAAAGACGATCTTATGGTAGCGGCGGTGCGTACACGCGATGAATGGGAGTTGCAGGCGTGGGATCGGGCTGTGCGAGACCTTGTCGGCGACGATCCACGAGAGCAACTGCGGGGCTATTTCCAAGTGTTGGATCAGTGGTTTACGGCGCCCGATTTTGGCGGGTGTATGTTCATCAACGTCGCGTCGGAATTCCCGAATCCGCATGACCCTGTCCATCAGGTGGCTGCTGACCACAAACGTAAAGGCCGAGATGCCTACCGCGATTTGGCCGCCGAAGCTGGTGCGAAGGACCCTGAAGCGTTTGCAAACCACTACACCATGTTAATGGAAGGAGCGTTGATTTTGCGCCAGGTACATGGCCGGGACAACGCCGCGGCGATTGCGATGGACGCTGTCGTCAAGTTAATCGACGATCATATCCCGCTGCAGAGGTTTGGACGAGGATAGAGGCAGGGCCGATATCCCCTTCAGGATTCATCCTTGCGTACCGTCCGCATGCGTGGGGATCGCACCTCTCGTAAGAGGTGTGGCACGTCGATCAACACGACGGGCAGCGCCGATTTTCAATGGCGTGATTTATAGACGCACGTTATCTACCGTCGATCATGTTCTTTGAAACAAAGTTTACTTTTATCGGTCCAACAATACCGAACCGGTTAGGAACCGACGGATATTGCGGGCACGATGTTCGAGTGATTCAAAGCATGTTGGATGCCGGGTCGATCTCGTGTCCGGCGAGTTGAGCGACCTGCTGTTGGCTGAACTGTGTGTTGTAGATGGTGAAGTCACTGATGACACCGTCGAATTCGTACTTGGCGTGATTGGGGTGTTCGTCAGTGCGTTCTGCGAGACTGGCGCCAATGGCCAGCTCTCGTTTGTTGGTGACGAGGTTCTGCTTGAACTCCAGGTCCCAATCTTTCATCTGTCCGTCGAGGTATAGCCAGAACCCGTCGTTGCCAAAGGTGATTGCTG
Organism: Phycisphaeraceae bacterium; assembly: GCA_965222495.1. Taxonomy (GTDB): domain Bacteria; phylum Planctomycetota; class Phycisphaerae; order Phycisphaerales; family Phycisphaeraceae; genus CBDCUA01. The sequence continues at coordinate 181,033 of CBDCUA010000007.1, forward strand.
CGTGGTAGCGTTTTCCTGCGACGATCGAATCTGAGGCGGTATCCAGGATCACCTGGGCATCGTTGCTCTGGAGCCGAACTTTCAAACGCCCGTTGCGCACCCATGTGGTCAGGTGCCCGGCGTCGATCTGGCCGGAAGCGTCTTTGGAGAACACCGCGTGAGAACCGTCGACATCGTCAGCGACAAAGGAGAAGGAGACGGTGCCTTGTGTCAGCTCCAACGCGGGCTTGTGATCGATCTGCATGTAGTCGTCGTTCTCACCGCTAAACACCAGGTCACCACCGGCCCGTAACACCACACCGTCGATCTTCGATCCGTCGTCGACCGCCGGGATCACCGGTCCCATCTCGTCGTCGGGGATACTGGTGTAAGGTGCCAGCGCTTCGTCCAGCTGCGCCACGGTGGGCACGATGCCGTAGTCGACTTTGTTTACGGTGTAGTCGCTGGCATTCAACAACGCCCCGGCCACGGTGATCGTGCCCAGTGAATCTTCATCGTGAGCGCCACCGTTGGCCTGGTTGGACCACACGTGCAGTACGGTTGAGTCGAGATTGTTGTCGCCGTCACTGTCGATATATTCGACGTTGTAGATTTCTGTGGTGTGTCCCTCAATGAGGATGTGATCGCCTTCTTGACGATCAAAGTCTGTGATCAACTCGTCGCCCAAGCGCTCAACCCAGTGGTCGTGGACATTGTCGTTTTCACCTGCGACGCCGTTCGTTCCCCAGTTGATGGTACCGTCGTCCCGAACATGCTTGAGGATGATGTGGCGCTTGGCGTTGATCAGTGTCTGGAAGTAGAAGGTATCAGCGCCCTTTCCACCGGTGAGTGTGTCGTCTGCTTCGATGGGCTGATCGACGTAGTGGGTATTACTCTGTTTGTTGATTTCACCGTAGGGATCGTCTTCGGCGTTCCAGGTTTGTGCGATCTTCGGTTCGCGACCGTCGGCCCGGCTGATCAGCAGATCGTTTTGGTCACCGCCTTGTAGCGTGTCGCGGCCATGTCCGCCGTTCAGGGCATTGGCATAGTCCTTGAGTGTCAAGGACTCGGAAGGGGAGTGCCCCGGTACTGTACCCTTGTTTGGGTTGGCGATGATCAGGTCGTCGCCGTAGTTGCCGAATACCGCGTGCACGTTGTGTGCGGCGGCGTCCAACGGGTTGTCGTTACCCAAAGTTCCGTGCAGCACACCGTTGATCACGGTGGGGTTTTGCAGCGGCGGATCGATCTCGTGTCCGGCGAGTTGAGCGACCTGTTGCTGGTTGAACTGTGTGTTGTAGATGGTGAAGTCACTGATGACACCGTCGAACTCGTACTTGGCGTGATTGGGGTGTTCGTCAGTGCGTTCTGCGAGACTGGCGCCAATGGCCAGCTCCCGTTTGTTGGTGACGAGGTTCTGCTTGAATTCCAGGTCCCAATCTTTCATCTGTCCGTCGAGGTATAGCCAGAACCCGTCGTTGCCAAAGGTGATTGCTGCGTGGTAGCGTTTTCCTGCGACGATCGAATCTGAGGCGGTATCCAGGATCACCTGGGCATCGTTGCTCTGGAGCCGAACTTTCAAACGCCCGTTGCGCACCCATGTGGTCAGGTGCCCGGCGTCGATCTGGCCGGAAGCGTCTTTGGAGAACACCGCGTGAGAACCGTCGACATCGTCAGCGACAAAGGAGAAGGAGACGGTGCCTTGTGCCAGCTCCAACGCGGGCTTGTGATCGATCTGCATGTAGTCGTCGTTCTCACCGCTAAATACCAGGTCGCCACCGGCCCGTAACACCACACCGTCGATCTTCGATCCGTCGTCGACCGCCGGGATCACCGGTCCCATCTCGTCGTCGGGGATACTGGTGTAAGGTGCCAGCGCTTCGTCCAGCTGCGCCACGGTCGGTACGATGCCGTAGTCGACTTTGTTTACGGTGTAGTCGCTGGCATTCAACAACGCCCCGGCCACGGTGATCGTGCCCAGTGAATCTTCATCGTGAGCGCCACCGTTGGCCTGGTTGGACCACACGTGCAGTACGGTTGAGTCGAGATTGTTGTCGCCGTCACTGTCGATATATTCGACGTTGTAGACTTCTGTGGTGTGTCCCTCAATGAGGATGTGATCGCCTTCTTGGCGATCAAAGTCTGTGATCAACTCGTCGCCCAAGCGCTCAACCCAGTGGTCGTGGACATTGTCGTTTTCACCTGCGACGCCGTTCGTTCCCCAGTTGATGGTACCGTCGTCCCGAACATGCTTGAGGATGATGTGGCGCTTGGCGTTGATCAGTGTCTGGAAGTAGAAGGTATCAGCGCCCTTTCCACCGGTGAGTGTGTCGTCTGCTTCGATGGGCTGATCGACGTAGTGGGTATTACTCTGTTTGTTGATTTCACCGTAGGGATCGTCTTCGGCGTTCCAGGTTTGTGCGATCTTCGGTTCGCGACCGTCGGCCCGGCTGATCAGCAGATCGTTTTGGTCACCGCCTTGTAGCGTGTCGCGGCCATGTCCGCCGTTCAGGGCATTGGCATAGTCCTTGAGTGTCAAGGACTCGGAAGGGGAGTGCCCCGGTACCGTACCCTTGTTTGGGTTGGCGATGATCAGGTCGTCGCCGTAGTTGCCGAATACCGCGTGCACGTTGTGTGCGGCGGCGTCCAACGGGTTGTCGTTACCCAAAGTTCCGTGCAGCACACCGTTGATCACGGTGGGGTTTTGCAGCGGCGGGTCGATCTCGTGTCCGGCGAGTTGAGCGACCTGTTGCTGGTTGAACTGTGTGTTGTAGATGGTGAAGTCACTGATGACACCGTCGAACTCGTACTTGGCGTGATTGGGGTGTTCGTCAGTGCGTTCTGCGAGACTGGCGCCAATGGCCAGCTCCCGTTTGTTGGTGACGAGGTTCTGCTTGAATTCCAGGTCCCAATCTTTCATCTGTCCGTCGAGGTATAGCCAGAACCCATCGTTGCCAAAGGTGATTGCTGCGTGGTAGCGTTTTCCTGCGACGATCGAATCTGAGGCGGTATCCAGGATCACCTGGGCATCGTTGCTCTGGAGCCGAACTTTCAAACGCCCGTTGCGCACCCATGTGGTCAGGTGCCCGGCGTCGATCTGGCCGGAAGCGTCTTTGGAGAACACCGCGTGAGAACCGTCGACATCGTCAGCGACAAAGGAGAAGGAGACGGTGCCTTGTGCCAGCTCCAACGCGGGCTTGTGATCGATCTGCATGTAGTCGTCGTTCTCACCGCTAAATACCAGGTCGCCACCGGCCCGTAACACCACACCGTCGATCTTCGATCCGTCGTCGACCGCCGGGATCACCGGTCCCATCTCGTCGTCGGGGATACTGGTGTAAGGTGCCAGCGCTTCGTCCAGCTGCGCCACGGTCGGTACGATGCCGTAGTCGACTTTGTTTACGGTGTAGTCGCTGGCATTCAACAACGCCCCGGCCACGGTGATCGTGCCCAGTGAATCTTCATCGTGAGCGCCACCGTTGGCCTGGTTGGACCACACGTGCAGTACGGTTGAGTCGAGATTGTTGTCGCCGTCACTGTCGATATATTCGACGTTGTAGACTTCTGTGGTGTGTCCCTCAATGAGGATGTGATCGCCTTCTTGGCGATCAAAGTCTGTGATCAACTCGTCGCCCAAGCGCTCAACCCAGTGGTCGTGGACATTGTCGTTTTCACCTGCGACGCCGTTCGTTCCCCAGTTGATGGTACCGTCGTCCCGAACATGCTTGAGGATGATGTGGCGCTTGGCGTTGATCAGTGTCTGGAAGTAGAAGGTATCAGCGCCCTTTCCACCGGTGAGTGTGTCGTCTGCTTCGATGGGCTGATCGACGTAGTGGGTATTACTCTGTTTGTTGATTTCACCGTAGGGATCGTCTTCGGCGTTCCAGGTTTGTGCGATCTTCGGTTCGCGACCGTCGGCCCGGCTGATCAGCAGATCGTTTTGGTCACCGCCTTGTAGCGTGTCGCGGCCATGTCCGCCGTTCAGGGCATTGGCATAGTCCTTGAGTGTCAAGGACTCGGAAGGGGAGTGCCCCGGTACCGTACCCTTGTTTGGGTTGGCGATGATCAGGTCGTCGCCGTAGTTGCCGAATACCGCGTGCACGTTGTGTGCGGCGGCGTCCAACGGGTTGTCGTTACCCAAAGTTCCGTGCAGCACACCGTTGATCACGGTGGGGTTTTGCAGCGGCGGGTCGATCTCGTGTCCGGCGAGTTGAGCGACCTGTTGCTGGTTGAACTGTGTGTTGTAGATGGTGAAGTCACTGATGACACCGTCGAACTCGTACTTGGCGTGATTGGGGTGTTCGTCAGTGCGTTCTGCGAGACTGGCGCCAATGGCCAGCTCCCGTTTGTTGGTGACGAGGTTCTGCTTGAATTCCAGGTCCCAATCTTTCATCTGTCCGTCGAGGTATAGCCAGAACCCATCGTTGCCAAAGGTGATTGCTGCGTGGTAGCGTTTTCCTGCGACGATCGAATCTGAGGCGGTATCCAGGATCACCTGGGCATCGTTGCTCTGGAGCCGAACTTTCAAACGCCCGTTGCGCACCCATGTGGTCAGGTGCCCGGCGTCGATCTGGCCGGAAGCGTCTTTGGAGAACACCGCGTGAGAACCGTCGACATCGTCAGCGACAAAGGAGAAGGAGACGGTGCCTTGTGCCAGCTCCAACGCGGGCTTGTGATCGATCTGCATGTAGTCGTCGTTCTCGCCGCCAAACACCAGGTCACCACCGGCCCGTAACACCACACCGTCGTTTTGCGGATCGTTTGCATCGGTGTGAGCGTTGATCAATCCTGAATCGATTGCCAGGTAACCGACCACCTCGGTCGTATGCAATATTTCGTCGTTGGCCGATTGTTCTTCTTCAATAAAGAAACTGACGCTGTCGCTATCCAAGTTTTCGTAACGCAGTCCTGCCGGATCGTTACCGTCAGCGGTCTGCGTTGCTGCCAGGAACACGGGTGTATCGGTGAAATCTTCGGTGAACGATATTGAGTGCGAGCGGTGGGTCACGGCGTCACGCGTCCTGGCCGCCTCAAATGTTACGCCATCGCCGGTAGCACCGATTCCAGAATCAATGGCGACGTAACCGACGGTCTCTTTGCGATGACGACCGTCATTGCCCTCTTCCTCTTGAACACGCACCTCAAAGCCGTCACTCTGGACATTCTTCAGCCGTGTCACGACCGCTGAGCCGCCCTCGACAGTCGAAACCTGTGCCAACACAATCGGTGCAGAGCTAAAGGAAGGTAAATCGACAGACTGAAACGTGTGATCGGTCGACGTCTTGCCCGCCACAACCTTTGTGCCGTCTTCGAGCGTATGCGTGCCTGACTCAACAACCAGGTACCCGACCGTTTCGGTGACATGGCGACCATCCAGATAATCCCATTCGTCGATTTGCCATTGAAAACCTGATTGTGTGACGTTTCTCACTCGCACGGTAGAGGGCTGTCCACCGTTGACGGACAATGGACCCATGACAACAACGGGATCCACATACTTCCGCTTTAGCACCACGTTGTGCCATTGACGGGCGTTTTTCTGGTTAACCGTCACTGTTCCGCTTTCACCGACGGCGGTTGGTGACGTTGTTTGGTCGGCTTGGCTTGTGACCACCTGAACCTCAACAGCGGGCTCGTGCCCTGTAGTGGTTGGGTCATCGAGCAGGCCCGGTTCGCCCGACAGCAACAGGCGTGGTTCGAGCGTCTCGAGACCCGACCAGCATGATGTGTTCTGCATTGTTGTGGGTTGGTTTGCCCGTTGGGACAGTTGTTTTCGTTTTCTGCGGTTCTGATTTTTCAATACGCGTTGATACCACCGTTGATTGAGCTGCTTTTTCATGGTTCTGTTCTCCTCTGCACCAGCGGTTGTGATTTAGACAGGCACGGCGCGCAGAACAACACCGCGTGCCGAACTGTCTACGTTCCTCCCCCTACAATCGCATCCCGGCCATAGGGTGTCCCCCCAAAATAGCCTTCGCTTTGGCGGTCCAATTGCTGGATCCATCTACCGGTTCTAAAGCCCCAGCAAGTGGCAGATGAACCAAGGTCCCCGGCAAAAGCGTCATACGAAATTAAAAATCGGTTTTAGAGGCTCAGCCGTATTCTTAACACGGTGGCCTCAAGGCAGGTTTACTTGCCCCCCCTTGCTATTGATTTTTCGGAACCGGATTTCTCCGGCTGGCAAAGCAGCTTCTGATAGCTACACCAGGAAATTTGCTTTCCCAATCTGTTTGCCAATTTCTATTTTGGACCAATACCCTCATTTTGTCAAGGGGTAACTCGTTGCTTCACCCCGATAGTACGATCATCTAAAAAACGTCATCTCTTCCGTCGGACAACTTGTGGCGATGCTGGATGTGATCTTGTGTGTCTGGGGCCTGTAGGCGGCGATGACCATGTGGTGGGTCGTTGACAGACACCGGGCGGGCGTGTGAAACCGATTGATGGTCTTCCCGAACCATGACGCTAAACTGGCACATCAGTATCACGTTTGTCACACACCAGCGGTACCACAGACGGGTGTGTGATGCTGATCACGACTCGTTGATCGGGTTAGATCACCACCAACCAGGAGCGCTTCTGTGTCCGAGCATACTTTGCTGGCATTGGCCAGCGTGATCGTGTTGGGAGTGGGTGCCCAGTGGCTGGCGTGGCGGATTCGGTTACCGTCAATTCTGCTGCTGCTGATCACCGGTATGGTCGCCGGTCCGCTTACAGGCTTGCTGGACCCCGACCTCGTATTGGGTGACTCTCTGCTGCCGATTATTTCGCTTTCTGTTGCATTGATCTTGTACGAAGGCGGTTTGAGCCTGCGGGTCACCGAGTTGTACAAGGTCGGGGCCGTGGTACGAAACTTGCTTTCCGTCGGGGCTCTGGTGGGCTGGTTCGTCGCAACATTGGCTGCTTATGTGATCCTCGGCTTCAATGTGCCGTTGGCCGTTTTACTAGGGGCGATATTGATCGTGACGGGGCCAACGGTCATTGGGCCGCTTCTGCGTCAGATTCGCCCCGCCGGAGCGGTGGGGCCGATTCTAAAGTGGGAGGGGATCGCCATTGATCCACTGGGTGCCCTAGCCGCCGTGCTGGTGTTTGATGTGGTGTCCGCCACCGAGGGGGGCAACCCATGGCTCTATAGCAGCGTGGCCGTACTCAAGACGATCGTTGCCGGCGGCGGGTTGGGCTTCCTGGCGGCCGGATTGCTTACATTGCTCTTGACCCGTTACTGGGTGCCCGACCATCTTCAGAACGCGGTTTCGCTGATGATGGCGGTCGCGGCGTTCGCCGCGTCAAATCATTTCCAGCAAGAGTCAGGACTGCTTGCCACCACGGTCATGGGCGTGGTGTTGGCCAATCAGAAGCGGGTCGCGATCACACACATCGTCGAGTTTAAGGAAGACTTGCGCGTCTTGTTGATAGGTATCCTGTTCATTCTGCTGGCGGCGCGTCTGAAGTTAGAAGACGTCACACGGCTAGGGCCAGCGGCGATTGTATTTGTGATCGTATTGATCGTCGTGGTGCGTCCTTTGAGTGTTTGGGCCTCGACACTGGGTTCTGGCCTGACATGGCGTGAACGTGTTTTTCTCGGTTGGATGGCACCGCGCGGGATTGTCGCCGCGGCTGTTTCATCCGTGCTGGCGCTGCGGCTAGAAGAACTGGGTTACGAAAGGGCAAGTGAGCTGGTGCCGGCGACCTACGCCGTGGTTGTGGGCACCGTTGCGGTATACGGTCTGACGGCGCCGGTACTGGCTAAGAAACTGCAGGTGGCCGACCCGGACCCTCAGGGGCTACTGATCGTCGGTGCCGGCGGCTGGTCTCGGGTGATGGCAGTCGCGTTAAATAGCTTGGGTTACCGTGTATTGCTGGCCGATACCAACTGGCAGAACGTCACCGGCGCACGCATGGCGGGTTTGGAGGCCTACCACGGCAATGTCTTGGCAGATCGCTTTTTCGATGACGTTGACTTTGGCGGTCTGGGTCGGTTGCTAGCGACGACACCCAACGACGGGGTGAACATGCTGGCCACTGAGCGCTTTTCGAAAGTGTTCGGTGCTTCGGCTGTGTATCGGCTACCACCGCCGGACGGCGGGCCGGCTTATCGAACGCCTCAGGACGTGCACGCGCACGGCCGACTCTTGTTTGGACCGAAGATTAGCCTCTCTACGCTGGGTGAACGTGTGGCGGCTGGGGATGTCGTCAAGGTTACTGCGTTAACCGACACGTTTGACTACAGCGCGTTTCGCCACCGATACGGTGGATCGCAGATCCCGCTGTTCGTCGTTGATCCGAACGGCAAACTTGCTGTGGTCACAGCCGATCAACCGGCACAGCCGGCTCCTGGTGATACCATCGTCAGTCTTGTCCGGGACGACGATACCGGTGTGACCGGCCGTTGAAGCGGAGATCGGTAGGCCTGGCCGGTCGGATTCGTCGTGATCCGCATCGTCATGTGGTATGGGAATATCGTTTGGCTCGGCACGTCGTCGAAGTGGCCCGATACGCACCGCATTGTTTTTTGCATAATCGTAGGTCACATGGGCGAACGTTACCGTTGGAGCCGTGCGCTGGCGCGACGCGTGCGTTTTCATCGTGACGGGATTTATCTCCTACCGGCTTTCGCAGACGTCGCACAAGGGCGAATCTTATCGTGGGTATGACGTCGGGTTACCCCCCCCCCCCCAAAGAGGGAAAAAACGGTTCATATCCAATGGTTTCTTTTTTTTCGAGCACTGTTGATCGACAAATAACCTCCTGTATTCCCCAACGATTTGTGGACACCTGGCCGAAAGATTGGATAATCCTCATAGAAAAGGTGTTTCATGCCGCGCATGGGGCGAGAGCCGGGAATGATCGCGTTCATGCTGCGGCAAGAGCGTCAGTGAAAGTGCGATTCTGTCAGAGGTGACGTGTCGGGCCAAGAGCGCAAATTCAGGTGCGCTCTCATGCGAGGATTGTGTCCAAGAATTCCGTATGACGACGTAAATTTTGTGTTTGTGTGGCATTGAGAAAATCAGTTTCGTTCCATCAATAGTCCATCCAAGTGGATCGCCCAATGGCCACCAAGCATTTTACAACCGCAGAATGGACCAAGATCAAAGCGACGTTAGCCAAAAACCCTCAGAAATACGGTTTGCCAGAACGCATCTACGGCTCGGCGGTGATCGGATCATTCAATATCAGAAAACTCGGTCACACTCGGGGCCGCAACGCACAGACGTGGGACTTTCTGGCCCATATTTGCCAACAGTACGACTTGCTTGCCGTGCAGGAGGTCATGGACGATCTAACCGGGCTGAAAAGGATCATGGAAAAGCTGGGCCCGGAGTTCGGCTTGATCGTCTCCGATCGCACCGGTGCGTTTCCAGGGGGGCCTGGTTTGGCCGAGAGATTGGCCTTTATCTTTCGTTGGACAGTGGTTCATCGAGGTGAGGTTGTATCTGACATCACTTATGATCGAAGCAAGGTGCTGCAAATCCTTGCCGAGAATATCGACAGTATCAATGAGGTGATGCAGCCCTACTCCAAGGCGCTGGTCGATTTTCACCAGGGTCGGCGCAGCAAGCCCAAGGGCCCCAAAATGCCGGTTTTTCTGTCCTTTATCCGGCAACCCTTTTGTGTGAGTTTTAAAATTGTCGGGTTCCCGGGAACCAAGCCATATCGATTCATGGCCGTCAACGCCCACCTCATGTTCGGCCGGATGCAGGACCGCAGGAAAGAATTTGATGCCCTGATGACCTGGATCATCGAACGGGTCAAACAGAACGACAAGGCCTACTATCCCAACTTCATTTTGCTGGGCGATCTCAATCTTGACTTTGACAATCCCCGGACTGACCGCAGTCGAATCGAGAAGCATTTAAAGACGTTTAACAATGACGCCGGTGAGGAGGTCAGTGTCAATTTTCCGTTTCTCGATCCTTATCCAGGAAAGACAGCGCCCTTCAGAACCAACGCCAGGCTCAATCAAACGTTTGACCAAGTCGGCTTGTTTTTTCGCGAACAAGGTTTCCCAACACATCTTGATAACAAGATCATGGGCGCCAATCGCACGGGGCCTGACTACGGGGTGTTTAATTTCGTCAAGCTTTTTCAGGACGCATTGGGGGTTCCTAATAACGAGTTGGCAGGCTTCTATCCGCGATTCGAGCACAAGGTAAGTGATCATATGCCCTTGTGGCTAAGACTGTCGCTGCCTGAATAATAGTTCATTGCGGCGGACGCTTCTTTCTTAGGTGCACTTGCGTCGATGTCGTGGCCTGCATCGCCCTTAGATGGGTTGAATGCAAGGGACATGACACGGCGTGAATGATGCGATTGAGGCCCGGAGGCTAGACTCTCGCCAGAATGACTCTCGCCGTTTTCGGTTTTCCTCGCCGTCCTTCCATGGGAACCGCCATTAAGAAGCTCACAGTGGGTGCTGGGCTGCGCTTTATCTAGACTGTCAGGCAGTATGGTTCCAAGACCGGTATCATCATCAAGCGACTCGTCGTCGCTGGGGTTGTACCGGAACGATCGTTTCACCAACCAAGGAAACTTGATGACGTACCAACCGATCGAAAACCACGGGATTATCGGCGACCTGCACACCGTCGCGCTGGTCGGGATGGACGGCTCGATCGACTTCATGTCGTTCCCACATTTCGACTCACCGACCATCTTCGCGGCACTGCTGGATCACGAGAAAGGTGGGAGGTTCCGTATCGCACCGGTGTTTGAGAAGGTCCACCACAAACAACTTTATCTGCCCGATTCCAATATTCTGTTGACCCGTTTTCTTTCCAGCGATGGCGTGGCGGAGATCTCTGATTTCATGCCGATCCAGGATCAGCGACAGGCACACACGTTGGTCCGTCGCGCCAAGACCGTACGCGGTCAAGTCCGATTCTCTATGGTTTGCCAGCCCCGATTCGATTACGCGCGTGCTCAGCACACGGTTCAGCAGGAGGACGGGCAGGTGCTGTTTCGGTCAAAAGGGGCCGACGGTACGGTTTTGCGGTTGCGGACCCCGGTGCCGGTGAAGATTCACCAAGGGGCTGCCGTTGCCGAATTTACACTTCGTGAGAAGGAGACGGCGGCGTTTGTCTTGGAAAGCGTGACGGGGGGCGAGTCCTCACCGTCGAACCTGCCCAATTACGTGGCCCAGTCCTTCAAGGAAACGATGAATTTTTGGCACCAGTGGATCGGGCGGTGCACTTATCGCGGACGATGGCGAGAAACCGTTAACCGATCGGCGCTGACACTCAAACTCCTGACCTCGCAGACGCACGGATCGATTGTGGCGGCTCCCACGTTTGGATTGCCTGAAGAGCTCGGTGGCGAACGGAACTGGGATTACCGGTACACGTGGATTCGCGATGCTTCATTTACCATCTACGGGTTGATCCGTCTGGGGTACACCGAAGAGGCTGCTTCGTTCATGCGTTGGATCGAAGCACGCTGTGGGGAGTTAGACCCAGACGGCTCGCTACAGATTATGTACGGACTCGATGGCCGCCACGATCTATCCGAACAGGTTTTGGATCACTTCTGTGGTTACCGTGGGTCATCGCCTGTGCGAATTGGCAACGGCGCTTACAAGCAGCTGCAGCTGGATATTTACGGTGAGCTGATGGATTCGGTTTACCTGTATGACAAATACGGCGATCCGATTTCTTATGAGCTCTGGATCAACCTGGTGCGTCTGATCAACTGGGTCTGTGATCACTGGCACCTACCCGACGAGGGGATCTGGGAAGTCCGCGGCGGTCGGCAAGAGTTTTTGTATTCACGCCTGATGTGCTGGGTGGCGGTCGACCGTGGGATGCGCTTGGCTCGGAACCGGTCATTGCCTGCTCCCTATGACCGTTGGCGCAAAGTGCGGGACCAAATCTACAGAGATATCCATCAGCACTTTTGGAACACCAAACGACAGGCGTTTATTCAGCACAAAGACGCCGAGACGCTCGATGCGTCCAGCCTCCTGTTACCTTTGGTGAAGTTCATCGGTCCCAAAGATGAGCGATGGCTATCAACCCTACGTGCGATCGATCACGAGCTTGTCGATGATTCACTGGTGTACCGTTACAGGATCGGCCACGCCGCGCCAGACGGTCTGGCCGGCGAAGAGGGGACGTTCAATATGTGCTCTTTTTGGTACGTGGAGTGTCTGGCCCGAGCCGGCGACTTGCACAAGGCTCGATTTTTCTTTGAGAAAATGCTCGGGTACGCAAACCACGTGGGTTTGTATGCCGAAGAGCTGGGGCCCAGCGGGGAGCACCTGGGCAATTTCCCGCAGGCGTTCACCCATCTGGGACTGATCAGCGCCGCCTACGATTTGGATCGAAAGCTTTCACGTCACTCGTGATGCCATGGCCCTTGCTTCCGTTCAGAAAAGCGTTGGTTTTGGCGACCGACGGTTGGCACGATTGCAGATTTGTTGCGATCCGTTTGAGGTGAACCCATGGATCTGCCTGGCTTATGTCAGGCCCCGGCCGCCGTCGACGGTGATGACCTGCCCCGTGCAATAGTTGGCGTCGCGCACGAGAAACAGGACCGTGGTGGCTGCGTCTTGGGGGTTGCCCTCACGGGCCAATGGCACACGGGCAGTGTACCCCTGGCGGGTTTGGGCTGATGCGGATTCGGGCCAGGCAACCACACCCGGAGCGACCGCGTTCACGGTCACGTCAGGGGCCAACTCAATCGCACACGTCTTGGTGATTTGCCAGAGCGCTGCTTTGGACGCGTTATAGGCAATGTGATTGACCAGCGGCTGACCGTTCACATGTCCGTCTAAGAGGTTCACCACGCGGCCAGAGATTGGCCAGCGGGCACGGGTGTTGTTCCGGCGAGTCGAGAGCATGGACATGAATCGTTGGATAAGCAATAAGGGGGCCAGTGCGTTGACCGCCATGTGATGACAGAAGTCGTCGGGCGCAATCTGTCCCAGTGGACTGGGTGCGAAGCTGCTGGCGTTGTTGACCAGGGCGTCTAACCGATCAAAGTGGCGTGTGAATGCGTCATGAACCAGATCGGCGGCGTTGGGGCTCGACAGATCGACCTGAATCGCGTGGGCTCGTCGGCCCAGGTGTTGGATCTGTTGGCATGTGGACTTGGCGTCGGCGACGCTGGTGTTGAACGTAAAGGCGATGTCCATCCCCTCCTTGGCCAGGCACAGGGCAATGGCCCGGCCCACGCGTTTAGCGCCACCGGTGACCAACGCGACCCGACCAGACAGTGCACAAGGCATAGGTGGGGTGGTGTCCATTGGTGTTTTCGAATCGGGGACCGATTGATGACGCTCGGTGTTCCGGGTTGGCAAGACCGGTTCGTCGATCATCTACGACTTCGTTACGGCTGGCTATGAATCACGCCCCCACGCTCCTTGGTTAGCGGCGGTGATGGTCCGCGGTAGGTGCATACCGTTTTATCGGTTTCTGACACACTGACCTCTTGGAGCGTCAGACCAAGCCGGCCGATCTCCTGGTCGATCATGGCATAGATCACCATGGTGATGTTCTCAACCGAAGGGTTCAAGTTCGCAAACTGCGGTACGTCGATGTTCAGATGTTGGTGGTCGAGCTTCTGTATCACCGCGGTATCAATCAAGGCATCCAGGTCCTCCAGTGGGGTCACGTGGCCCTCGGGATCGATCGCAGCGACGACAGCGACCTCCAATCGGTAATTGTGACCGTGGCCAGAAGGACGATTGCACTTGCCAAAGTATTGGCGATTTTCCTCATCGCTCAGGTGCGGCGTGTGCAGGCGGTGCGCCGCGGCGAACTCATATTGCTGACGGATGATGACGCTATTCATGTCGTGGTTCCGGATGATCAGGCAATAATAGGGCGTCAGATCAAAGCGTAGTGCCGTCACGGTACCGTCCAAGGGTTCCTGGAGCTGGTCGATCAGTGACCGCATGAGTCGGCCCAGCGGTACCGACGCGGTGGAGGCGGTCGTGTGGACCAGCCGCTGGAGGTGAGGCAGCACGGTGCCGGCCACCGCACGGTCAATATGCCTGATACTGACAAAGTACCCCGTGACAGGATCGGCTTGGCCGGTGCAGTGTACGCGGATCTGGTAGTGCCGGCCCAAGCCACGCATCGGTGGCCATGACGAAAACGCGTTGTGTCGTACCGGTGCGTGCCATTGCCAGGTGCGCTTTGAGACGGACTGCCCCGACGGTTTAGCGGGGGGATCGTTGAGGCAGAAGCGAACAGTACGGCTTAGCTCGATCATAAGCGAGGGTCTACGGGCCCATTATAGGCAGCAAGCTGTGCATTGCGGGCGGCGGACAATGCGGTACGCTTGTGGGCATGGCACCGTCGTCGTCGGATAGTCCGTCTGGTCACAAGGTGGCGCAGACGCCTTCACCCAGAGGCAGATGGGTCGTGGTGGCGCTGGTGGGGTTGGGGCTGGCAGCGGCGGGGATCGCCACGGTCTTTTGGAACGCGCGAGGGACACCTCCTGGTAGCGCCACCGGCCAGGACGCCGGCGCCGCGCCGTGGGACCCGCGCCAAGCCGACGCGCAACTGGGGCCACTGAAGCAGGGTTTTGAACAGGTCACCGTTGACGGTCAGAACGCCGACGGGTTGATCAAAGCAGTTCAGCGGATGGTTGAGCGGTATCCCCGGTACGCGCCCGGGCGCACGCTGTTGGGGCAGATCTGGCTCTACATGGGCCAGCTGGATCAGGCATATGGACAGTTCAAATTGAGCCTCGACTTAGACGGCCAGCAGCCGGAGGTTCACCTGTTGTCTGGGACGATTGCCTACAAGCTCGGGCGGATCGATCAGGCGACGGGTCATTATTCGATGGCGGTAGGGATGGAGCCGGCAAACGCTCGGTACCGGTTACACTTGGCTCAGGCCTATCTGCGGCAGCACAAGAGTGATCAGGCACGGGCATTGCTACTTGAAACATTGCAGATCGACTCCTCTCTCCACGAGGCGTACGCGGCATTGGCGGATCTCTACGCTCAGCAGAACCGGTTGACCCTGGCGTTGCCTCAGATCCAGAAGGCGATCGACCAGACGCCGGTCTCCCAGCGCGCCAAGCAGGTGTTTTATATCCGACGAAAGGCACATTTGCTTCGGCGAGACAACCGACCCCAAGAGGCGCTACTGACACTTCAGGGCTTGCAAGGAGCAGAAAAAACCGACCCGGGTGTGCTCGAAGAGATGGCGACATGTTGGTTTCTTTTAGGCAAGCCCAACGATGCGGCGGCCGTATTCGAAGATGCCGCGGCGGCCGATCCCACGCGGTGGACGCTGTTGGCCGGTGCGGCGCGGTGGCGGATCAAAGCCGGTGACCGTTCCGCGGCGCTGCGCCACTTGGCTTTGCTGCGTCGCCTTAACCCACGCGCGGCGATGATCAGCCAGCTGGAAGCTCAGGCTGAGCTTGCGGTGCCGGAATGAACCGCAAGGCTCTCCGATGTAACGCTCGTGACGCCACGTTGGCGCTCAGTCAGGTCTGAAGCTTGCGAATGATATTCGTGGTGCTGCGGCCCCGGACCAGTTTTACCAGTTTCACCTGTCCACCGTATGATTCGACCAGATCACCGCCGACGACCTGGTCCCGGCGATAATCGGCCCCTTTGACCAAGACATCGGGCCGAATGGTTTGGATCAGTGTGATGGGCGTTTCCTGATCAAACAACACGACGTAGTCCACACTCTCTAGCTCGCTAAGCACCATTAAGCGGTCGGTCTCTTTGTTCACTGGTCGGCCTTGGCCCTTGATGCGACGGATCGAGCGATCGCTGTTGAGTCCGACCACCAGCAGATCGCCAGCGCTGCGAGCGGCGCGGAGGTAGCTGATGTGTCCGGCGTGAAGAATATCGAAACAACCATTGGTGAACGCGATATTTTTCCCCTGACTCCGGTAGGCCGCCAGTTCAGGCAGCAGCTGGTCAAGCATGCGCACCTTGCCCAAGTCCTGATGTTGCCGGCGTAACAGACTCAGCAAGATCTGGTCCAGTTCGATCGGGACCGTCCCGAACTTTTCGACCTCCAGCCCCGCGGCGATGTTGGCCAGCTCCACCGCTGCGGGCCAGTCGGCGCCGTTGGCAATCGAAGCGGCGAGCATGGCCAGCACCATGTCGCCAGCGCCGGACACGTCGTACACGCTCCGCGCCAGTGTCGGCACACGTCTTGGCGGTTTGCCCTTCTCCAGTAGCAGGGCGCCTTGTTTGTCCAGTGTCAACACGACCACCGACAGTCGGAGTTTGCGCAACAGCCACCGAGCCATCTTGCGTATCTTCTGTTCCCGCTGGTCTGCGTGTTCTCCATTGGTGTCCATCCCGGTCACCAGCGAAGCTTCCGTACGGTTGGGGGTGATACAGGTTGCGCCGCGATACTTGGCGTAGTCGTCGATTGCCGCGGGATCGACCAGTACGGGGATACCCCGTGCCTTGGCAAGACGGATCAGGCCCTGGCACAACGACTCGGTGACCACACCCTTTTGGTAATCTTCGATACACAAGACCGAAGCGCCCCGGAGCAGAACACGTGCTCTGGTCAGCAGCCGATCGATGACCTGGGCGGGTAGCGGGTCCCTGCTTTCTTCATCGACGCGGAACATTTTTTGGGGATGGCGATGCTGTGCCAGCCCCACAAAGTTGTGTTTCACGGTAGTGGGGCGATCGCCTGAGGCGATCAGACCGCTGGTATCGCAGCCCGCTTGAGACAGTGATTCTTTGAGGCGGTTGGCGGTCTGGTCTTTTCCCACCACACCCAGGCACGCGACCCGGCAACGCAACGCGCTGAGGTCCAGGCACACATTGGCCGCGCCACCGGCGCTGTGTTGACTGCGTTGGGCGGCCAACACCGGTACAGGTGCGTCGGGGCTTAGCCGTTGGGCGTAACCATAGACGTAACGGTCGAGCATGAAATCACCCACAACGACAATTTTTCGCTGTTTCCAGCGGTCCACGAATCGGATCAGATCGTCTGTGGTGTTAGGCATAAGGTTAGACTAGACACGAAGCGGCGCTCGCGGATGCCCAACGCATAGGTCGAAATAGGATACCATTCAGGCCGATCATACGCACCACGCGTCACGTATCGGGGCAGACCCGACGTCGATCGTGCCACAGGCCATCGATTTCTGCCAAACGCGAGCTAGGTGTCTGTGAGCACCAGGTTGTCTCGATGAATCACCGCGGCGAAGCCGGGTCTGCCCAACAGTTTTTCGAATTGGTTGGAACGCTTGCCCATGATCTTGCGAACGTCGGTTGCCGGGTAATTGGTCAAGCCGCGAGCGATATCGCGACCAGCTCCGTCACGGACGGTAACGACCTGTCCCCGTTCGAATCGGCCGCTCACGTCTGTGATGCCGCTGGCCAGTAGGCTTTTGCCATGCTTGCTGATCGCCCGCGATGCGCCTTGGTCGACCGTGACGCTGCCGGCCGGACGTTTGGTCAGCCCAATCCAACGATGCCGGCCGCTCAGCTTCCGGTCCGCTGGGGCGAACACGGTTCCGAGCGGCTGTGCATCGAACAAACGGATCAGGACATCTGGATCGCACCCGTTGGCGATAACCGCGATCTCACCGGCGTCGGTGGCCAGACCGGCCGCCTCCAGTTTGGTGACCATGCCCCCGGTACCGTGGGTGCTGGTATGATCCCCGGCCAATGCCTTGACCGCTTGGGCCCGTTGCACCAGATCGATTTTCTGACCTTCGGCGTCCAACAGGCCGTCGACGACGGTCAGTAATACCAGCGCATCGGCGCGTAACGCGTTACACACCAATGCCGCTAACAGGTCGTTGTCTCCGAACCGCAGTTCGTCGATGGCAACGGTGTCGTTTTCGTTGAGGATCGGTACGCATCCTAGTTTGTGCAGCCGCGTAATGCAGTTTCGAATGTTTAGGAATCGCACCCGGTCATCAAAGTCGTCGCGGGTCAACAGCACTTGGGCGACCGGAAGGCCATGGACGGCAAACGCATCGTGCATATGGGTCATCAACAGACGCTGCCCGACCGCGGCGACGGCTTGCAGATCGGCCACAAAGCGGGGACGAGCGGCCAGCTGAAGTTCTGCACAGCCCGCTCCGATCGCGCCGCTGGATACCAGGGTGACTTCAAATCCACGATCGTGGAGGGTCGCGACCTGTCCGGCGATGTTCCTGATGTACCGCAGATCCAACCCCGCCCGGTTTGGCTTGCCACCGGTTAGGACCTGTGTGCCCAGTTTGACCACCACACGCCGGGCGGTGGCCAACACGGTTTGTCGGATGTTGGTCGACGGCATGGTTCGACGCCTTCGGCAAGGTCTCAAGCCCCGAAGAGCCGTTGCGAGGATGACCGGGCCGCCACGCGATCTTTAGGGACGGGTGCGCGAGTTTACGATACGCCACAGCAGCTCCACATGTTTCTCGGTGGTGCCGCGTCGTGAAAGAATAACATCGATTCCGCACTGGGCCAGCTGGTGGGCCTGTTTGGTGTCGGTCAGAAGCTGTGCCGCGGCCTGGCCGGGGTGGTTGCTGACCAAGATGCCACCGCCGGCCTTCAGTGTGTCAACGAGTTGGGCGAAATCGTCGTGATGAGGCCCGATGATGGTTGGGATGCCTAGTGCCACTGGCTCTAGCGGGTTCGAACCGTGCTGCGTGCCCAGGAAACTGCGACCGACGATAGCAACGTCGGCCAGCGCGTACGCCTTGCGAAGCTCACCGATGGTATCCAACAGGAAACGCGTCTGACCCCTTGGGGAAGCCGGTCTCCCGTCGGGGTGCTCGCTGCGGCGAACAATGCCAGAAGCTTGTTCGGCCACTTCATCGAACCGTTCGGGCTTACGCGGTGCGATGACCAGTTGAACGTCTGGTGGGCAGTGATCCAATAGCATGGCCTCTTCACCGGGCCCAGTGGAGCCCGCGACAATGACCGGTCGGGACCGATCGATACCCATGGCCTGTGCCAAGTCGGCGGTTCCCGCGACCCCGGCACGGTCGTTGTGTGCATGCATGCCGGTCTGACCGGAAGACCGGGCCATGCCCTCGTCGGTGTCCCACTTCATTGAATCGATGACCTGCACCCGGTCGGCCGGGACACCCAGCGCGACGAAACGGCTGGCATATTGCTGTGATTGAGCCGCGACGGCGGCCAGCTTGCCGAACGTGGGCCGAATCAGGGCTCGGATCGGTCGGTACCATCGGTAGCTGCGGGCGCTAAGCCGGCCGTTGATCACACACACCGGAACACCTCGCCGGTTACATTCGTCGACGAAGGTGGGCCACACCTCCAGTTCTGTCAGCGCCACCGCGTCAGGTCGGATCGCATCCAGGAATCGCTTGACACATCTGCCCAGGTCAAAGGGGTAGCGAACCACACGGTGTGGCGGTTCAAACAGTTGCCGGGCTCTTGAGAAGCCTGTATCGGTGGTGGCACTGACGACAATCCGAAGCGCCTTTTGTTGGCACCCGGCGCCCATCATGGAGACGAGCTTTCGGATGGCGTTGATCTCACCGACGCTGACCGCGTGGATCAGAAGGGTCTTGCGGCCATCGTTTGGGATGGATTGGCACTGACCGCACCGATCTGCCCACGGACGGCGCCATCTTCCGGTCCGCAGCAGGCGATATCCCCAGATCGGCCAGGTTAGGGCCGCCGCTGCCGCGTACACCACATCACGCACCATGGTCATGGCGTTTATTGTAGACCGGTGGTCGCGGATCGGGAGAGCGTGTGGCCCCGTTGCCGACAGGTGGGCGTATAATCCTGGGCGTGTCCAACGCGTCGACTTTTTATATCACGACACCGATCTATTATGTCAACGATCGGCCGCACCTCGGTCACCTTTACACGACGACCATGGCCGACATTGTGGCACGCTACCATCGCCTGATCGGTGACGACGTGTTTTTCCTCACCGGGACCGATGAGCACGCGGCCAAAGTGGTCGACGCCGCGGCCCAGCGGGGGTTGACGCCTCAGCAGTGGGCCGACCAAAACGCCACGGCTTTTGCAGACACGTTTGCCCGTATGGGATTGACCCACGACGACTTTATCCGCACAAGTCAAGACCGTCACAAGACGAAAGTTGACCAGTATATTCGGCGGTTGCTCGATTCAGGCGACGTCTATCTGGGACAGTACGAGGGGTGGTACGACGCCGGGCAAGAGGAGTACGTGCCCGAGAACAAGGCCAAGGAGTACCAGTACAAATCACCCGTCAACGGTCTGTCGCTGGTGCGAAAAGCCGAAAAGAATTATTTTTTTCGTTTGAGCCGGTATCAGGACCGGCTGTACGACCTGTTGTCGACAGGTCAGTTTGTCCGACCCGAAGCTCGTCGCAACGAGGTGTTGGCCAGAATCAACGAGGGGCTGCACGACGTGCCCATCTCCCGGACAGGGGCGCGGGGTTGGGGTATCGCGGTACCGGGCCAGCCAGATCAGACGGTGTACGTGTGGATTGACGCACTGTTTAACTACCGGACAGCGGTCGACACCCCCCAACGGCAGCGGTATTGGCCTGCTCAGATCCATCTGATTGCAAAAGATATCTTGTGGTTTCACGCGGTGATTTGGCCGGCGGTGCTGATGGCGCTGGGACTGAAGTGTCCAGAACAGGTCTACGCTCATAGCTTCTGGATCAGCGAAGGACAAAAGATGAGCAAGACGCTGGGGAATTTTATCGATCTAGAAAAGATCGATCATTACGTTCATGTGTTTGGTCTTGACGCGCTGCGATATTTTTTGGCTACCGCAGGGCCACTGGGGACCACCGACAGCGACTTCGCCGAGTCAAAGTTTATCGATGTGTATAACAGTGACCTGGCCAACACCCTGGGCAACTGCTTCAACCGTGTGGCGAATATGACCGGCCGCTATTTTGACGGACGGCTGCCGGCACCGGGGCCCAGTGTTCATGCCGACGTGAGTTGTCAAGAAGCCGCTGGTGTCAGTCAAGAGAAATTCGTACAGGCGTTCGATCGCTTTCGCCTTGACCACGCGGCTCAGGCGGCGTTGGACTTGGTACGGGTGATCGACACGTATATCGATCAGACCGGGCCGTTTAAACGCGCCAAAGACCCCGCCAAACTTCCGGAGGTGGGCACTATTCTGTACAGTTGTGCCGAGGCGATGCGGATCGCATCGGTCCTGCTTTGGCCGATCATGCCTTTAAAGGTTCAACAGCTGTGGCGTCGGATCGGCTGCGATCACTACACGCAGGCACTTGCAGGCCGCGGTCGGGGACAACTAGATCGTTGGTGCCATTGGGGTCATCTCCAACCGGGCGCACCTGTATCGGCCGGCGAACCCTTGTTTCCACGGCATGTGATCGAGAAATAGCCCGTTGTGATCATGGCTGCTGGCGCTGAACGGGAAGCCAATTGTCAAGTGTTTGTCGGTGTCCTTTACGCATCGGGGGTCGCTTCGGTCCAACGGACAGTTTATTCTCACGCACCATCTTCGAATGCCGATAGTGGACGACCCAAGACGAATACCATTTTGGTTTGGTTCAGTAGCAAGTCACGCGTGTCACTGAATCGGCACCCGTGCCGGACCGGGTCGTAGGACCTCTAGACGATTCGATGGCAGGTCCCATCGAAATCGTTCAGCCGTCAGCGCTGTGGGTCTGCCCTCCTCTTGAATTTCGGTCAGGTGCCCAGGGTCGGCACGTAAGATGATCGATTGATCGAAGCCGGTGTACTCAAGGTGGTCGGTGCGAATGGTGCGCCGGTCGGACCGAACACGGACCACGTCGTCGGCGTAAACCGCTTTGATATTGGGCTGCGGTGGTGCGTCGGCAAACCAGACACCCAGCCCTCCGGTGGCTTCTAGATCAGCCAGGAGCCGTTGGCAGTCCAGCTGGACGACCATCTGCGAGTCCATCGACTGATGGATCATTTGAACCGTGGTGTCGACGCGCATGTCATTATGAAAGGCGTCTAATAACATCTGGCCGGACCACTTCATCAATGTCGCCCCTCGGCCGGTAAACCTGACTTGCCCACGCCGGTCGACGCCGAACAGGGCGGCCGTGCTGGGGTTCTGATCCGGTTCGTCAGCCCTGACGCGGTAGTCTTCTAAGAGCATCCGACCCGGGCCAATGACCTGGATCTGTTCGGCCACGTTGTCAAAACTCACCAGCGGTCCGGTCACACGCAAACGCGTGGCCAGACTCCCGTCTGGTTCCGGTTTCCACTGAGTGGACAGGAACACCACGTTCTGTCTGGCGATGACCGTACGGACAGTTCGGGTGCGACCAGCGGTCAGATCAAACGTGGTGCTGGACGGATCAGCGGTCGGCGCATTAGCCAGTCGGTCATCGGCCAGCTCGGTAAACTCCAGGCGTAGATCGTCGGCGGACAGCCGTGACATTTCTTGGCCGTTCCATGCTTCACTGACCACGTCGCCCACAAATTGAGCCAGGCCAAAGCGGTGGTCGAAATGCATCGCCTGTGTCCACGTGGTGGTCACGCGAGCACTCTGGCGCGGGACCGGGTGTTCGTGGGGTTTGGGCGGTGCGCTATAGAAGCTGACGACACCCGGTCCAGAGACATGAACAGTTTGACCCGATGGATTGGCGACAATGTGGTCTCCGCTCAGCACGCCGTCGGCGCGTTCAATGCGAGCGGCTTGGTCAGGGGTCCCGAAGAACTCGACCTGATCGCCCGTCGGGTCAGCGACCATCCGGTCTGCCGATACCCGTAGCGCTGGCCGGTCAAGGTGGATCTGCACGTGCTGTTCGGCGGTGATTGTTTGGACCTGATAGGGTTGTGACGTTAACGCTCGATCGGTGGCGTGGCCGGTCGGGGCTTGGGGTCGGTCGACCATCGGGCGATCGGTGTGATTTTCCGTGTCCCCACGGCGGGCCAAGAAAAACATCGGGGCATGCGGTCGCGCGTCAGCCATGGGTGGTGCAGGGCCGCTTGCCACGGGGCCAACGAGCCAGCGTTGGATCGGAGGATCGGCCGGTCGATACACCAGAGGTACCGCGGCAGTCTCTGGTTGGGTCATTGTCTTGAGCGTCGGTATCGTGGGAGGGGTGAAGATGACTTTCAACCGGCCCGATTGCATGGTTCGCCCGGGCTGATGGACGCTCACGTTCCCCGTTGCCACCAAATCGGATGGCCCGACATGACCGTGCTCGTCCTCGTTGAGATCCACCGTTAGCGCGTCGGCGCCAATCGTCATTGCTTCCAGTTCAACGGAGCCTGATACGTGGGTCTGAACGTTCCCCTGGGCCAGGACCGTGTTAAGGGCCTGTTTTCCATCTTGCGGCGCTGTGAGGTTGACGGTCAACTGGTCACAGTCGAGATCAAACTGCTGATGGCGGACTTGAACTTCACCTCGAAACACCGCTTCTTGTAAGGCGTCAATGTCACGCTGGCCTGACAAGAGCGTATCCGGATCGTCACGACGATAAAATGACAGATCTGCTCGATCGTTCCAGGTGATCACCAGACCTCTCGCGGTGTCGTCAGATGGGTCCGACTCGTTGCGGATCCCGCTTGTCTTGAGCGTGTCGGCGGTGTCATGGGCCCGGAGGCTGCCTGGACCTATCAGTTGACCCGTGCCTAGGTTTGGATGCACGACCAGGCGCTGACCGTGCAGGACACCCATCGCCACTGATGTGAATTTCAGCGGATGCCCATCCGACCCGATGATACGGACCCGCCCGCTATGGGACAGGTAATCCACACTTGCAGCGGAAATGTGTTCTCCTTGCTGGGTGGTGATGCGTACCGGACGTCCGACCATCTGGACCAGCACATCGTCTGGCCCTGTCATATCTAGCGGTGGAGAGTCTTCCGGCTCGATCAGCAGGCGGCCGTCCCAGGTCACCGATACGTCACCGGTCAGTGGGAGTTCTTTGCTCGAAGAGTTCGTCGTTGATGGGCGTGTGGTGGTCTGGGCGATCAAGAGCGCGGCCAATTGTGTCAGCACGCCCTGGGGTGTCGGACGGTAACCTTGTCCGGGCACGGCAGAAAATCTGAGGTGTTGGCCCTCGCCACCACCGCCGGCCTGAGTGGGCCAAGTCCAGGCGTTGCGACCCGTATCCAACTTGCTGATCGTCGGCTCTTGTCCGGTTGTCTGTTGTAATGTGAATACGATTTCAAGCCGGTCCGCTTGAAATGTGGCGCCTTGGCTGCGGACTTCTACCCGATCCTCAAACCGCGCTCGGTAATATTGAATCGGCCTATCCTTGGATTCTGATACGCGCTGCACGTCGGTATTGAGGTGGCGGCCGGGGCGGGGCGATTGTGGGCTGGCCGAAGTGGTTGGTTGGGAATCGGAGGTGGGCAAATCCGATGAGACGGTGCGGTCGGCCGGTTCGTCTTGGGCGCCTGGGTCGACGGTTTTGACGCGAAGCGACCTGCCATGGACCACTTCCAGACGATCGATCCGGTGACGCCGTTGGTTGTAACTAAGATCCAGACCGACGCCCTGAAAATCGATCCGTGGCCCGGTCATGTGCACTTCGTGATCGCTTTCGATGCGGCCCAGTTCCAGGTCGAACCGGGCGCCCTGTAAAAAGACATGCAGCCTCGCGTCCGGAGAGTCGTTGGCGAGGTTAACCACTTGACCGGTTGGGCCTTCAAAGAGGGTCAAGACCACACTGCCGACAAAATCGCCGCTGCGGATCTGGTTGTCCGGAGCTAGCACGGTGCCTCGTTCGGCACGAATACCCAACACACGCGTCGGTGCCAGGTGGATCCTCGCCGCGGGTTCCGTCACGCGGGTCACGCCATCGGGTAGGGGCGTCAAGGTGTGACCGAACAGTTCAATCAGCTGTCCCCTGCTATTGATACTGTTGAGTCGGTACTTTGTGACCTGGCCTCGAGGGTCGACTTGACTTGGGGCATGGCTCGGATCAAACCCCGGCACGCCACTGAGGTCAATGGGATCGTCGATGGTCCGGCGGGCCGTTGGTGGCGCCGAGGAGGGATCCGACCACAACGTCAGCAGAAGAACGACTGCGGCCAGCGCGGTCGCCGCACCGATGACGATGTAGCGCTCTAGCATATCCGCAATTATACGCACAGCGCCTGTTTCACGGCGACCGCATGACCTGTCGTCGAGGCACGCAGACCCGCCAGACTCGCCAGTGCTGTGTCCAACGGTTATCATCTGCCGCTGCTTCTCACCTCCGAGAGGCAAGCGGAGGAACAAAAATACAGGAAAGAAGCATGCTCAGCGAAATTTTTAAGGCCTACGACATCCGCGCGATCTATCCCGACAAGATCAACGAAGCGGCGGCGTGGAAAGTCGGTTGCGCCGCCGGACGGTTTATGAAGCAACAAGCCAGCCAAGCGGACGTCCGTTCGACAGTGCTGGTCAGTCGGGACATGCGACCGCATTCGCCGTCGCTGGCCGAATCGCTGATTGAGGGCGTGCGCGCTGCGGGAATGGACGTGATCGATCTGGGGATGTGCGATACGTCTTTCATCTATTTTGCGATTAACCACTTGCAGTGTGCCGGCGGCATTCAGACGACCGCTAGCCACAATCCCGTTGAATACAACGGCTTTAAGATCTCAGGTCAACAGGCCAAACCGATTGGTGCGGCCACGGGACTTAAAGAGATTCAAGAGATCGCCCAATCACTGGGCGAGCCCGGGTCCGTGGCCCCCACGGGAAGCCTCGAACGTCGCGACCTCTGGCGTGAGTATCAAGAGCATATCCTTAGGTATTACCGTCCCGGTAAGAGAAAGCTCAAAGTCTTCATCGACGCGTCAAATGGTATGGCGGGGAAAATGGTGCCGGCGGTATTCAGCGGCTTGCAGGGATTACAGATCATCCCGCTGAACTTTGAAATCACCGGTTCGTTTGCTCACGACCCCAACCCGCTGGTGGCTGAAAACATGAGACCGACTCAGGATGGCGTCGTTGCCCACGGCGCCGATCTGGGCGCCTGTTTCGACGGAGACGCCGATCGGTGTATGTTGACCGACGAAAAAGGGGCCATTATTGGCTGTGATCACCTCACGGCGCTGTTGGCCGAGCATTTTCTCAATCAGTCGCCTGGGTCGACCATTTTATATGATCTGCGTTCCAGCAAAACGGTTCAGGAGGCGATCCGGCAGCACGGGGGTGTACCGCGACGCAGCAGGGTGGGTCACGTCTTTATGAAGGCGCTGTTGCGCGAAACAGACGGCGTTTTCGGCGGTGAATTGTCGGGTCATTTCTACTTTCGAGACAATTTTTTCGCCGATTCCGGAGCGATCGCATTTGCGGCGGTCCTCTCTGTACTGAGTCACTGCGACCAACCGATCAGTCAGTTGATCGCTCCGTACAACCGTTACCCGCAGAGCGGCGAGATCAACTTCCGCGTCGCGAACCACGATGGCAAAGATCCTGACGCGGCCAAGCAGGCGGTGATCGACGGCTTGAAACAGAAATACGCTGGTCAGACCCAGCAAGATGAGCTCGATGGCATCACGATCGATGCTTGGGACATATCAGGTCAGGGTGGGTGGTGGTTCAATGTCCGCCCCAGCAATACGGAGCCACTGCTACGCCTGAACGCCGAGGCGAAAGATCAAGCCACGCTTGATGGTTTGTTGGCCACGCTCCAACCGCTTTTGGGTCAGCCGGCGGTCGGGCACTAAGACCGATTCGGAGCCGTTGTGGCGTGGTATCTACGACAACGGACAAAGGATCCGCCAAAAGACGTCGGGCGTTGTCGTCGTGTCGAAGAATACATCATGTGTAACGTGGGGACCGCCAGGAACTGTCCGTGTGCTTATGGCACGCGAGCACCGTCACCGACGGTCTTGCCCTGATGTTTGACGACTCGTCCAGTACGCAAGTGTAGCGATCGGGCGGTTCTCCGGATGGCGATGTTTGGTGATCGGGATGGATCGTGACGGTGTGTTATGCACACGCGATGAAAACGTGATCAAGCTTTGTCCTTCCGTGACCGACGTTCGCAGATGGGGTGGGAGGACCCCGCCAAACGAATACGAATAACCCTATGGAGTCGTTGCTTAGAAACGTCCAAAACCGATTCGTCACTTGGAGGCCGAGGCAAGCGATTGTCGAGGGTATCACCACCGTCAATGCAACCCGACTTGGCCACATCGCTGGGACCGGTCGAAAGCAGAAATTATTCTGTGGCGGGTGCTAAATGGGGATCGATACCCGATGCCCGTTTGGGCAAACGTGCTTGAATTTGAACGAGGTCTGATGCTAACAGCTGGCGCAACCCAGCGGCGATCAAGGCGTTGCCTTGATCGTTGTAGTGTCTGTTGAGTCGGTGGACGACCAGGTCGATCAGTCGGTGGCCCGCAAACACATCGCTGATATCCGTGCACGTGACGTCTCTGACGGCCAGTTGATCGCAGATCATCTTGTGCTCGGCCGTCAGCGGGTAATCCGCCATGTCGTTGACCCAAGGTGGGATGTTGATCAGTCCCGGTAGAACGACGACCCTAAAAGTGACGTCCTGGGTGTCACACAGTCGCTTCATCTTTTCAACCGCTTCGAATGAACGCAGATGCTCGCCGGCGTCAATGATCGATCGCAATGCTGAGAGGCTGTCCGTACGATCGCTGACCAGCCAGTCTCTCACGGAGACAAGCAATCGGTAAAGGTCTGATTTGCAACGGATGGCCATCTTGACCTTTTGAAACGGTGTCAAAGGAGGTTTTCGGATCGTGACCCTCCCGTCCGGTTGGACGTTGTGGATCCATCCGGCTTCGGCAGATCGCTCGAATCGCGTTTGTGTGTAATATGAAAAGTCGTTGACGTTGTAACCAAGGACCACCAGGTGGGGGTGGTAGGTCTCCAACACGTCGCCCAGTGTGGCCAGCTGCTGGATTGAGTTGGTTGCGCTGATCCCGCAGTTCAAGACTTCAATTTCAAAGTCGCTAGAGAGCATGGCCTCAAGCTGTTTCGGGTAGGCTTTTTCCAGCGCCACGCCGTCACCCATGGTGTAGCTATCGCCAATCACCGCTACACGGATCGTCCCGAGAGGGGCGTAGGGGGCGTAGAGCCTGTCGCGGTAGCCGTTCCGGTTGACTTGTGCCCAGACCCCTCCCAAATAGCCCTGCCAGTTAGGCGTCAGGCGCATCTGGTCGTTGGGTTGGTCGTAATACAGCACGATCGCGGTTTCAGACGCCGGTGAACAGGGCAGCTGAGGAATCCGCCATCTGACCACCAGCTCTGCCAAACCGAGGCTTGCGGTCGCCGATGCGGCCAGCAGTGCCGCCCGAAGCCACCAGCCGCGACGCTGTTGACGGTGAAGATTGCCGCTGGTGGCGTTACTCAAGCACTGGTTCCCCTGACAGATTGTGTCGGGTCGTCAGCCGACCGAAACCGGTCGCGTGCTATCGGCACGTTGGGCGTAAAGAAAACCCTGCTTTCAGTATAAGTGTTGGATCGTGACGCGGTGGTGTCCAATTCAGCAACCGCTTGTATGCCATCTCGGGGTGACGCCCGGCACCCGTCACGATTGGATTTGCCACGGATTGATCTGATCATCTTATTGATTCTATTTCTAATGTAAAAAAGCGGGCCAGTCGGTGTGACACGTTACCGTTGGCGACGGCGACGAAGAGCGGTTCATCGGCCAGGTCCCAGAGATCCTCCACGCTCTTTGCCGCGGCCTCTGTTGGGCGTTGGCGTGGTCTGTCCATTTCCGATAAACTTTAGCTCGGTGGTAGGCGGACAGGGCCACCGGCACGGATACGAGTGACGGGTTC
Organism: Phycisphaeraceae bacterium; assembly: GCA_965222495.1. Lineage (GTDB taxonomy): Bacteria > Planctomycetota > Phycisphaerae > Phycisphaerales > Phycisphaeraceae > CBDCUA01. The sequence goes on from CBDCUA010000007.1 coordinate 209,632, forward strand.
GCATGTGGGAGCCTGGAGGGCTTGTGGGTACCATCATCCGCCTAATTGATGGGCGATGAGGGTGGGTTATCCACAATCTCCCCCCATTGTCAGCCGTTTATCCATATTGCTGTCGGGCCATTTTAATGGCCCCTGGTCGTGGTCGCATTTATCCTTAAAATTTTTCCTTTTAACGTCCGCATCGCTGGGGACGGTCTCTGGCCCGAAAGTTCTATTAGATCCACCACAAGGGATTTGACTCATGACACCCAAACAAGTTCTGCAGCTGGTCAAAGCCAAACAGATTGAATTCATTGATTGTCGGTTCATGGATTTTCCTGGGCTATGGCAGCACACGACCTATCCCGCTAGCGAGTTGACTGAGCAAAGTTTTGTCGACGGCTTCGGTTTTGACGGCTCGTCGATCCGCGGTTGGCAAGCGATCAATGAGTCTGACATGTTGCTTCACCCTGTCGCTGAGACCGCCAAGATCGATCCGTTTCTCCAGCACCCCACTCTGTCACTGATTTGTGACATCAAAGACCCGATTACCAAGAAGGAGTATTCACGCGATCCACGTTCGGTGGCCCGGAAATCGGTGGAGTACTTACGCAAGACCAAGATTGCCGATACCGCGTACTTGGGTCCGGAGATGGAATTCTTCATCTTTGACAACGTCTGGTACGACCAGTCGGTCAACAAGGGTGGCTACTTCGTGGATTCGCAGGAAGGCATCTGGAACCGTGGTAATCAGGACCCGACCAATCTCGGCTATCAGATTCGTTTAAAAGAGGGGTACTTCCCCTGCGCGCCGATGGATACCGGCGTGAACATTCGTTCCGAAATGGTGGATGTCATGTTACAGCTGGGCATCCCCGTGGAGTGTCACCATCACGAGGTGGCCACCGGGGGTCAGGCCGAGATCGACCTGAGGTTCCAAGAACTGGTGCACATGGCCGATACCTGCATGTATTACAAGTACATTGTGAAGAACGTCGCGGCGCGACACGGTAAAGTCGTCACATTTATGCCCAAGCCACTTTTCCAAGATAACGGGTCGGGCATGCACACACACTTGTCCCTGTGGAAATCTGGCAAGCCGTTGATGGCCGGTAAGAAATACGCCGGCCTCAGTGAGTTGGGGCTGTATGTGATTGGCGGGATTCTCAAGCACGCACCGTCGCTGATCGCGTTTACCAACCCCACCACCAACAGTTTTAAACGGTTGGTGCCCGGTTTTGAAGCGCCGGTCAACTTGGTTTACTCTTCGCGAAACCGTTCGGCAGCGATTCGCATCCCGATGTACCAAGACAACCCCAAGACCAAGCGGATTGAGTTCCGATGCCCAGACTCTTCTTGCAACCCGTACCTGGCTTTTGCGGCGATGCTTATGGCGGCCATCGATGGCATTAAGAACAAGATCGATCCGGGCAAGCCACTGGACAAAGACTTGTATGATTTGGAACCGGAAGAGTACGAGTCGATCGATTCGGCGCCGGTCGACCTGGCCACCGCCTTGGACGCCCTAGAGAAAGATCATTCATACCTGCTCGAGGGCGGTGTCTTCACCGAAGACGTGATCCATTATTGGATCAAGTACAAACGAGAAAACGAAGTGGCCGCCTTACGGACGCGCCCCCACCCGTTTGAATTCTGTATGTACTTTGATATTTGAACCGTTAGCGCATCACGCGGCGCCGAGTACGTCGGCATTTGGAGATTCGTCGGCGTCCTCGTCGGAGATCTGAGGGATATAGTCGTCGCCAACGACACGGCCGTCGGTGGTGCGGATCTCTGGCTGAGGGTGTTGGGCTTCGTGTTGTGTCAACGCGTCTTCAAATTTGGTCTGCGCGTCGGGTTCGAGGGCCGACCAAGCCGATCTTCCCCGGCATTTGGGGAACTTTGAACAGGACAGCCACGGCCCGCGTTTGGACCGTCGCAGGTTCAGCGGGCTGTCGCATTTGGGGCACGGCAGATCCGTCAACAGTGGCGGGATCTTGGGTGGCTTGATGGTGCCCTTTTTGGGGTCAAGGTTGACGATGCCTTTGCATTGGGGGTAGTCCACACATCCCAAAAAGGGACCGAATCGCCCGACCCGCCTGGTCATGCCAGAGCCACACATCGGGCAAACGATATCCGACAGCTGCGGCGTCATTGGAACGCCTTCACGATCAACCGGTGCGGCGTAGTCGCAGTCGGGATACCGGCTGCACGACAGGAATCGACCGTTGCGTCCGAAACGGTATACCGTCGATGCGCTACACTTCCCGCATTCGTAAGGGGCCGGTTCGGTTTCGGCCTTGGCGTGGATCATCGATTCGTGGGCGGTTTCAAGGTTCTTCTTGAACGGCCCGTAGAATTTCCGCAGCATGGAGATCCAGTCGTCGTGCTCGGCTTCGATCTTATCCAGCTCGGCTTCCATTTGGCGTGTATAGGCCACGTCCATGATCGTAGGAAAGCCCTCAATGAGCTTGTCTGTGACGACCTTGCCCAGATCCGTGGCGTATAGACGCCGGTCGCGCGGGGCCACCTGTTGCACGTACTTGCGGTCTTGGATGGTCTGAATGATCGGGGCATAGGTGCTCGGGCGCCCAATGCCTTCTTCTTCAAGTTTCTTCTGCAGGGATGCTTCGGAATAGCGTGGTGGAGGGCTGGTAAAGTGCTGCGTGGGGTCCAACTGCATCAGGCCCAGAGCTTGTTCCTGGGCCAACGTCGGCAGCATGGCGGTGTCTCCAGAGTCGGGAACCCCAGTGGCTTTGTAGAATCCGTCGAAGACCAGTGTTCGACCGGTCGATTTGAAGACGGCATCGTGGGGACGACTCTCAATCAGCACACTGGTCGAGTCCCACTGGGCGGGCGTCATTTGGCAAGCCAGGAAACGCTCCCAGATTAAGCGATAGAGCCTAAATTGGTCATTGTTCAGTGACGAGCGTAGCTGCTGAGGTGTCAGGTTGGCGTCGGTGGGCCGGATCGCTTCGTGGGCTTCTTGAGCGGATTTATTGCTAGACGCATAGACGTTGGGCTTGGTGGGGAGGTAGTCGCTGCCCCACTGCTGGCCGATGTACGAACGCCCCATATCGATCGCTTCACCCGAAAGGTGCGTCGAGTCGGTTCGCATGTAAGTGATCAGACCCACCGCACCCATACCCGAGATCTCCACCCCTTCATAAAGCTGTTGGGCGATCCGCATGGTGTGCTGTAGGGCAAACCCCAACCGGTTGGCGGCCGCCTGCTGCATGGAACTGGTGATAAAGGGAGCCGGCGGTCGGCTCTGGGTTCGTTTGGTCTGAATTGAGCGGATGGAAAAATCCGCAGCGTTCGGTTTCAATCCTCCGGTATATTTTACGTGAGACCGAGCCGGGCCCTTGGCCTTGGGGTCGTCCCATTGTTTGGTGTGCTCCAGCAGAAACCCAAGGTCTTGAGCGACTTTCAGGGCGCGGTCGCGATCATCGACTTTGAAAGGCTTGCCGCCGATCTCCATCAGTTCGCCGCGAAGACACTTTTGTTTGCTTAACCATGACAACTTTTCTTTGTTGGTCCGCTCTTTGTCTTCCGGTGCGTCGGCCAGCCATTGGCGCCATTGGCTAGAAAGTGAATCGGTGGAAGCCAGGTCGGTGGCGAAGTAGCCGGTGACCTTCCAGAGCTCATCGGGAACAAACGCTTCAATCTGGCGTTCACGCTCGACCACCAGCCGAACCGCCACCGACTGCACCCGCCCGGCACTCAGGCCTCCGGCAACCTTCTTCCATAAAAGGGGGGATACTTGGTAGCCGACAATCCGATCCAGGATCCGTCGGGCTTGCTGAGCGTTGACCCTGTTGTCATCGATCGAACGCGGGTTGGCGAATGCGTGTTCGATTTCCGTTTTTGTGATCGCATTGAAGACAACGCGTTTTGCCGCGTCGCTCGGGACGCCCAGCGCTTGGGCCAAGTGCCAGGCGATGGCTTCGCCTTCGCGGTCAAGGTCCGTCGCAAACCAGACGTCCGCGGCTTGCTTAGCGGCCTTTTTCAGCTCAAGTACGGTTTTCTTTTTCCTCGGTAGAACTTCATAAGTCGGTTTGAAATCATGCTCTAGGTCGACTCCAGGCACTTCTTGCTTAACCCCTTTGGGTGCCCGGCTCGGTAGATCACGCACGTGGCCAACGCTGGCCATGACCACGTACCCTTTCCCCAGGTATTTGTTGATGGTCTTGGCCTTGGTGGGGCTTTCGACGATGACCAGGTGTTGACCATCCGCTCGCTGTGCGCGCGTGCTCGTCCGACGTTTCGTGGACGGGGTGGTTTCGGCCGTTTTGGCCGGTACTCGCTTTTTCCCTTTGGATTTACCCATCGCCTACCTTCGATTGCTCCCCTTGCCGGACACGTCCAATAGGGTACGCACAAAGTACGCCGGCAATCGTCTGCCAGCTGTTCCCTACCGCGGCAAGATCGGTCGATCACTTGAGCAACCTTTAGCACGATTGTCAAATTAGAGTTGTAAAGGCATTATTCTTGGCTTGTTACGTGACTGGCGATTTCTTCGGCCACCGTGTTGGCCGCTCGGTCGGCCGCGGGAATCCACTTGACGTGTCTAAATCGTCTTAGCCACGACCGCTGGCCCTTGGCAAACCGACGGGTCAGGACCTTTGTTTTTTCGAACGCCTCTTCCAAGGAGACATGGCCGGTGAGGTGTTCGAGCACCTGTTTATAACCCAACGCTTGGCTAGCCTGGGGTCCGAGAAGGTTTTGGTTCGCAAGGCGCGCCACCTCTTGCGGCAGGCTCTCGTGGCCCGTGGCGGGCATCGGGTTGGCACTGTCCGTTGTCTGTCGGTGAGGGTAAAACATCGCCTTCACGCGAAGGTTGATCCGGCGATTGATTGCTTCGGTTGGCCACTCCAGGCCCACAAGGATCGGGTGGTGTCGATAGCACAATCCCGGATCGGCCAGGTCATGCCTCCACTGACACTGCCAGCGGCTAATCGGTTGACCTGTGGTGTGGTAGACCTCAAGTGCCCGCACCAGTTTTTTATGGTCGTTGGCGTGGATGCGGAGTGCCGCTTCGGGGTCCACGGCGTCTAGGCGACGATGCAGTTCTGCACCGTCCACGCCAGTGAGCTTTCGGCGGAATGCCTCGTCGCGGGGCGGCCCGTTGAACAATCCTTCTAACAGTGCCTTGATATACAGGTTGGTTCCTCCGACGACGACGGGACGGTCGCCCACAGCCTGCGTTTCGAGCACCGCGGCGTCGGCCAACCCAAGCCAATCAGCGACCGTGAACCGGTCGGTGGGGTCGACGATATCTATCATATGGTGCTTAACTTGTCGGCGAAGCAATGGTGTAGGTTTGGCGGTGCCCGCGTCCATCTGGCGATAGACCTGCATCGAGTCGGCGCCGATGACTTGTCCTTTGAGTATCTGAGCCAGCGCGGCGGCAACGCTGCTTTTGCCCCCTGCCGTGGGGCCCAGGATCACAATCGGTCGTGGAATCTGTTTCACACAACGATCATAAGCGGGTTCGGCGCGCATGGCCGTTGGCATCCAGGCGGGTTTGGTTGCGTCCGGTGGTCCAACTGTATCGAAATCGCTCCGGTTCCATGCTAGGATTTGGGGCTCAATCCTTGGTGTTGTCGAAAAACCCGCCGCTGGCCGCGAACCAACATGAATGGCGCTACCATGACTCGCTGCGTTAAATCCATACACAACATGGCCATACTTCTTAAGGGATGATTGCTGATGAGTCGTCTTGATCCGTTTGGCGTTCGGGAAACCCTTGACAGTCCATTGGGGGCCCGCACCGTTTATCGTCTCGATGCATTGACCAAAGCGAAACTGGGTGGTCCCAGCGGAATCGACAGTCTGCCGTACTGCATTAAATCATTGTTGGAGGCTTGTTTGCGCAATGTGGATGGTCGCGTGGTGACCGAGGATGACGTCAAGGCGCTGGCCGAGTACCAATCGACGGACATAGGCCGGCGAGAGATTCCGTTTATGCCTGGGCGCGTGGTGCTCCAAGACTTTACCGGTGTGCCAGCGATCGTGGATCTGGCGGCCATGCGGGCGGCAATGGTTCGAATGACTTCGGACCCCGCCAAGGCCCAGAAAGTCAACCCACTGGTACCGTGCGACTTGGTCATCGATCACTCCGTACAGGTCGACGCGTTTGCCTCGGGGATGGCACTGGAGATCAACAGCCAAAAAGAGTTCGAGCGTAATACAGAGCGTTATCAATTCCTCAAATGGGGCCAGCAGGCATTTGACAATTTCCGGGTCGTACCGCCGGCGACAGGGATTGTCCACCAGGTGAACCTGGAGTACCTGGCCAAAGTCGTCTGGGACGCCAACGGTGTGTTGTACCCCGATAGCCTCGTGGGTACGGATTCACACACCACCATGATCAACGGTCTAGGTGTACTGGGTTGGGGTGTCGGTGGGATTGAGGCCGAGGCTGTCATGCTCGGTCAACCGATCTACATGCTCATCCCAGAGGTGGTGGGGTTCAAACTCACCGGCACGTTATCTGAGGGTTGCACCGCAACGGATCTCGTGCTCGTGGTCACCCAAATGCTCCGTGCCCACGGCGTGGTCGGAAAATTCGTCGAATTTTTTGGGCCGGGTCTCGACCAGATGCCACTGGCCAATCGTGCGACGATTGCCAATATGGCTCCGGAATACGGTGCGACGGTGGGTTTTTTCCCCGTCGACGAACAGACCGTGAAGTATCTGCGGTTGACCGGGCGTGATAATGCCCAGGTCGATGCGGTCGAAGAATATTGCAAACTGCAGGGATTGTGGCGTGATGACGCCAGGCAGATTCGCTACGCGGCTCAACTCGAGCTGGATCTGTCTCGAGTAGAGCCCTCGCTAGCAGGCCCCAAACGGCCTCAGGATCGCGTGGCGCTGGGGGCCATGCAAGGCCAATGGCGGCAGGACCTGGTCCACACGTTTGGTCGACCCGGCCGAGCGCGCGCCGTTGGCCAAGCTGCTGACCCACCGTCGCATCAAGCGGCGGTGGCGACGGCAGACTCTGATGGCGATGGCGTTGAGATCCAGTATGACGGTCACCGCTTCACGCTCCGTGATGGCGCGGTCGTGATCGCGGCAATTACCAGTTGTACCAATACGTCTAACCCGGAGGTGATGGTGGCGGCGGGATTGCTGGCCAAGAAGGCGGTGGCCAAAGGATTGGCCCGCAAGCCCTGGGTCAAATCATCGCTGGCACCCGGTTCCAAAGTGGTGACCGATTACTTGGTCCAAGCGGATCTCATGGCCCCTCTAGAAGCGATGGGTTTCTATCTGGTGGGTTACGGTTGCACGACATGTATTGGCAACTCAGGCCCGCTACCGGAGGCGATTAGTCAGGCCATTCAGGCGCACGACCTGGTCGCCGCTGCGGTGTTGTCAGGTAACCGCAATTTTGAAGGCCGGATCAGTCCGGACGTCCGTGCCAATTACCTGGCTTCGCCGCCGCTGGTCGTGGCTTACGCGATCGCTGGTAGCGTGGACGTTGACCTGACCACTGAACCGATTGGCGTGGACCGTCAGGGGCAGGCAGTGTATCTCAAGGATCTTTGGCCCACCCAGGCGGAGATTCAGGACACGGTCGCCCGTTGTGTCCAGCGGGATCAATTTAAGGGGCAATATGCTCACGTGTTTGACGGTTCCAATGCCTGGCAAGCGGTCACCAGCGGCACTGGACCGCTTTATGCCTGGGACGCCGACAGTACGTATATCCAAGAACCCCCATTTTTCGTCGACCTGAGTCCCGATCCGCAACCGATCGCCGTGATCACGGGCGCTCGTTGCCTGGCGAAACTGGGTGACTCAGTGACCACCGATCACATCAGTCCTGCCGGCGCGATCAAGTCAGATAGCCCTGCCGGTGCCTACCTGCTTGGACAGGGCGTGGACGAAAGCCAGTTCAACAGCTACGGCTCTCGTCGTGGTAACGATCGTGTCATGACACGAGGGACGCTTGCGAACATCCGTGTGCGCAACCAGCTGGCGCCGGGCACGGAAGGGGGATTGACCACTGATTTCCTCGACGGTCAAGTGAAAACCATTTACGACGCAGCCATGCACTACAAGCAGGCCGGTGTCCCGCTGGTGGTGATAGCGGGCAAGGACTACGGTATGGGTTCGAGCCGTGATTGGGCGGCGAAGGGAACTTTCCTATTGGGCGTCAAGGCGGTGATTGCCGAAAGCTTCGAGCGCATCCATCGCAGCAACCTTGTGGGGATGGGCGTGTTGCCGTTGTGTTTTAAAGAGGGACAGAACGCGCAGGCACTTGGTCTATCGGGTCAGGAGGCGTTCGAAATTGCCGTTGATGACCGTGTTCAGCCGCGGCAGGATATCACCGTTACTGCGACGCGCACGGACGGTTCGACAATAGCGTTTGTCACGACCTGCCGGATCGACACACCCGTCGAGGTCGATTACTACCGTCATGGCGGTATTCTCCATACGGTGTTAAGAAAGATGGCCAAGTCGTGAGCGCAGAAGCCAAGAAGCCAATCAAATGTGCCTGAATCGGGACCTTGTCAGGTCAGCGCTTTTCTCCGGGCAACTTGCCACGGCAGGGTGTGGCCGATCCTCGACGTGCACGGCGGACACCAAGCGATACCCATGGTCCCTCAGTCAATACCGCTGGTCGTTTGTATGCGCTCTTGTCTTCCATGTCATCAGATGATCTTGACGCGTCCAAACACACACAGGGGTGTATTAACCGTCGTCGCCCGACTGTGGCCAATGGGGCCGATAGCGGTAGAGGGCGACCAAGCGGTCGGTCCAGATCTGCTCAAAATGCCCGTTGGCCGACAAGGCTTTTCCCAACAGTGCCCAGACTGTCTCTCGTTCATGGTTGTGGTGGCCGGCGGCGATGAACAACAGTCGCCGTGGTCCCAGATCCCGAACGAACGGACGGAAGTCGTCGACCACGGTATCGGGCATCGGCCAGGTGACACGGCGCACGCTGGCGGAAATGGGTGCTGAAGAGAGCTGGTGGTTGACCCCCGCGGCCCAATCAAACACGACCAAGTCGTCGGCCGAACTGGCTCTGTTGGTTTGATCAAGCAACCGGTCAATGGACGCCACTTCGTAGTCGGCCGACCAAGACACCAAAAGGGCTAAGGCCGATGCCAGACACAGCGTTGTCCATCCCACCGCGCTTGGCAGCCCCACGGGGACGTTTGCCAAGCGAGGCGGTGCCGCTGCGGTTTTTTGGGCCGTTGCCGAAGTTGTCCGTTTTAGCAACCACGCCGCCGGTGCAAGCAGCGCTTGGCACATCCCCAGGTGCAACAACACGACCAGCGGCAGGTTGATCCTTAATGCCAACGGCCACCGGCCTGCCAAATTTGCTGCCAGAATTAGCCCCATCACCACCACCGCGGCGAACCCGGCAGTGGGTTGGCGCCAGCACCATGCCACCATCCCGACCGCCCAGATCATGAGCATGACACGAGCCGGCACGGCATAAAGCCACCACGCCTCGCGTAGCAGCCGGTCCAATTCGCGCCACAGCGCAACCGGTAGCGTCCAGTCCGTGGGTAGGTAGTAACTGCCCCAGAAATCTTGGTTCATCTGGCTTGAGGCGATCGCTCGGATGTAGCTTAGATAGATCACGGCGGCCATCGTTGTGACAATGGCACCCAATACCGCCACGCGGACCACCTGTGTGCGGTCAGACCGAATCAGATACTGCACGAACAAGACCACACCTGTTCCCGCGATCGCGAACCAGCCACCGAACGTCAACGTCAATGATCCCAGGGCCAGTCCCAGCCACGTCAGTGCCGCTGGCCACTGACGTGTTTTGGTCCACCAATCAGCCGCAGAAATAAGGCCGACAGTAAACATGGCGGCCAACATGTAGGACTTGGTCTCTGTCAGGTAACGCTGCACAAACGGGCATGCCAGAATCGCAATAGCCCCTGCCGCCCCGATGGCTCGGGACCGCACCTGGTTGCCAAGTATCCGCGCCACCGTCCACAACAAAACGCCTCCCGCGACCGCAGAAGGAACGCGGTATACGTCCTGCCAAAGTTTGGCGACGGGTGACAAGAAATGAAGGACCGCCAGGTACCCCGGCGCCCCTGGTAGGCCGTGGGCGATCGATTGTGCCCAACCGTCAGTCACACCAGGCTGACGGGCAAAATCCACCACCCAGGCTTCGTCTGACCAGTAGGACCGGTCGATGTGCCAAACGGATACGAGTCCTAAAACAATGAATAGGATTAGGTTAGGATAAATGTTGGGGCTGGATCCCGTGCCGTCGCCGTTGTCCAAGTGCTGGACGTTGTGCCGCCGATTCATTGGCACGTCTCCTGGCCAAGCCCATGAATGATTGGATCCTACCATAGGCGTTGCCTAAGGTTTTGGGACAGATTGTCGCCTTGTCAGGTTGGCAGGACGGCCGGCGTCAGCGACGGGTGTTCGGGTGCGACAGCGTCCGTAGGGTGAACATAGGCGGCCATGCTATAATGACGTAAGTACCTTGATGGGGGTAGGTCAAACAGATTGAAGGGGCGATGGTATGCTCGAAGGCAAACGGATCTGTGTTGTCATGCCGGCTTACTATGCCGAGAAGACACTTGAACGAACGTGCGCCGACATTCCCCATGACGTGGTTGATCACGTGTTGCTGGTCGACGACGCCAGTGAAGACCAGACCGCCGAAGTCGCCCGTCGCCTGGGGTTGAAGACCTACGTCCATGATCAAAATTTGGGTTATGGCGCCAATCAGAAAACCTGCTACGCCGAAGCGCTGAGAACAGGAGCGGACATTGTCGTGATGGTCCACCCGGACTATCAATACGACCCGCGATTGATTACCGCCATGGCAGCGATGGTGGCGTCGGGTATTTACGACGTGGTGTTGGGTTCAAGGATTTTAGGCAGCACGACACGCAGCGGGGGCATGCCGCTGTACAAGTATTTGTCGAACCGATTCTTGACCGCGTTTCAGAATCTGTTGATGGGTACAAAGCTGTCTGAGTTTCACACCGGATACCGCGCCTTTTCGCGTAAAGTGCTCGAGCAGCTGCCGCTGAGAGCCAATTCTGATGATTTTATTTTTGACAATCAAATGCTTGCTCAAGCGGTGGCGTTCGGATTTAGCGTGGGCGAGTTGTCCTGCCCGACCCGCTATTTCGCGGAGGCCAGCTCTATCAACTTTCGTCGATCATGCGTATACGGCATGGGTGTGCTGTTGACCAGCTTGCGGTTCCGATTTTGGAAATGGGGGCTGAACCGGTCAACGATTTTCGCCGATTCGCCGACCACGCGGCTTGACTGCGACTATTACCATGAGCAACATGCGCTGGATCTGGCCCCGCCGGGCGTCGGTTAGCCCACGGCCCTCCGGGCGTGTGTTGGTGTCCATGGGTTCTATTACCGGCGTCCGCTCAAACGCGATGCTGGCTTCGTGATTGCCCAAAACACTTGTCCTACCACCTGACGCGACTTGGAGGCCCCGGCTCTTGCGTGGCGGAGGCGATAGCGGGCCTTTTAGGCTTGTGTGGACCGTCGAATTTTGTTTTGTCATTTCTTAGCGATTTAGGTAGAATATTTGATCGGCGCAGAAGGAAGAGGGTGGGCATTTTTGATTTGCCTTGCTGATCTTCTTAAAAGCCAAAAGGGGAGATGTCCCAAATGGAACCCCATTGGCGCGAAAATATTATCTGCAATCAGAGACGATCCGTTTGGCCGTATGGATGTTTGGTGGCGGCGATGGCGGTCAACACGTGAACGAAGCAAACGCATCGAATCAAGTGCCAAACCGGCCCTATCCCGATATGATTGAAGCGATCAACCCGCCTGTTCCCATACCAGGCAGAACACATGAGACACACGCGGCGCAGTTTCCGATGGGACGACGGCCGGCCGGTTCAGGCGCGGAAAGCTTTTGCGCAGTGTCCCGGGCCGATCATGACACGATTCGACACAGACGTGGCCTCCGCGTTAGTCGCGGATCTACATGATCGGTGTCGTTCAGCCCGGCCCGCGACGTTTAGGTCGGACACAGATTGCCAGATCCGTTTGTCAGGTTCCTGCGGTGGAAGGCAGAAAGTGGTGTAGTCATGGTACCCGGTCCCCAGTGCGCTGATTCCGTGAAGACCCTCAGCAAGGGGCCCGATGGCCACGCGTCAGACCGCATGAGCCGTCAACGCACCATCGCGTCAATTGTGATCCCGGCACGAAATGAAGCGCCGGTCCTGTCGCAGTGCTTGAGGTCCATCACGGCTAACGCAAAACCGGGTGAGGTTGAGATTGTCGTCGTGTGCAATGGCTGCACGGATCGAACGACACAGGTTGCCAGATCTTTTGGCCCGTCGGTCAAAGTGGTCGAGACCGACATCGCCAATAAGAGCCACGCGTTGAACCAGGGTGACGCGGAGGCGCGTTCCTTTCCTCGATTTTACGTTGATGCCGACGTGCTGCTGTCGATCGAATCGATTCGACGGGTTGCCCAAGCGATGGGTAATGATCGGATCTTGGCCGCCGCGCCAAGGCTGGAGATCGATGTCAGTGGATGTTCCTGGCCCGTTCGGGCCTACTATCAGATCTGGCGCCGATTGCCGTACTATCAAGCCGGACCGATCGGAGCAGGTGTGTACGTGCTGTCGGAATCGGGACGAAAGTGGTTCGGCCAGTTCCCCAACCTGTTGGCCGAAGACGATTACATCAGGCTGAATTTTCAACCGGAGCATCGGTGTGTCGTCAAAGATGCGTGGTTTAAAATTAAGCCGCCACGCACGTTGGATGTGCTGATCAAGGTCCGTTCTCGTCAACAAAGGGGACGGATTCAGCTCATGCGGCGTTTCCCTGGGTTGTGGGCTAACGAACAACGTCACTATGTGGGATATATTCGCCAAATTTTGAAGACACCAAAGTTGTGGCCAAGCTTGGTGATCTACTTGATGAGTTTTTGTGTAGCCCGGTTTTTAGGCTGGCTCCAGTATCACTTATACAAGGATCCCATGGTCTGGGACCGCGACCGGGGTTCTCCGGAGCCGTCTCCAGTAAGCAATGTTCGCAACGGTGTCGCTCCGGTTGTCAGGTCGGTTTCCAGCGCGACAGATCATATCGCCGCCAAGACCAGGTCGCCCGCTTGAGTCGTCGTCATCGGCAGCTGGTCAACGGGATAGCCAGCAAATTTCGGACATGTTTGAACAACAGCCGCCTCAAGCGCCTTGCCTGCTTCGGTGAGCCTTTGGTCGTTCTTGATCAATCCAGTCTGTTCCAACAGCATCGCCATGGACAAGATTGCCGCGATGGGGTTGGCCTTATGCTGCCCAGCGAGGTCGGGTGCCGAGCCGTGGACCGGCTCGAACATGCTGGGGGCTTGGCCGTCGGGATTCAGATTCCCTGAGGCAGCGACGCCCATCCCGCCGGCGATTGCTGCGCCCAGGTCGGTGATAATGTCACCGAACATATTCGACGTGACGATTACGTCATAGATCTCTGGCTTGGTGACCATGTACATGCAGCATGCATCAACGTGATGGTATTCACGCTGGATGTCCGGGTACGCTTGGGCCATATCCTCGAAGACGCGCAACCACAGGTCGTGTGCGTAGGTCAACACATTGGTTTTCCCCACCAGTGTGACCTTGTTTTGTACCGATCGCCTTCGGCACAAATCGAACGCGTAACGGAGGCATCGCTCTACGCCCATGCGTGTAGCGATCATTTCTTGCGTCGCCACTTCATGAGCGGTGTGTTTACGGAGGAAGCCGCCGACACCGCAGTAAAGGTCTTCGGTATTCTCGCGCACGACGATAAAGTCGATGTCCGCCGGTCCCTTGTTGGCCAAGGGAGTGCGGATCCCGTTCAGGAGCTTGACCGGTCGCAGGTTAATGTACTGGTCCAGTTCAAAGCGTAAGCGGAGCAGCAACCCCTGCTCCAGCACGCCTGGGGGAACCTCAGGTTGACCGACCGCGCCCAGGTAAATTACGTCGTAGTCTGATTTGAGCTTTGCGACCTCGTCGTCGCTGATCACGATACCGTCGCGTCGATACCGATGACCGCCGTACGGCAGCTCGGTGGCGACGTACGCAAATCCCATCCGCTTGGACAACACCTCTAAGCATCGTAAGCCCTGTTGACACACCTCTGGCCCAATGCCGTCTCCGCCGATCACCGCAATTCTGAGCATGGTCGTGACTCCTATTCTTTGGCGCCGCTGTGGGTACCAAAGGCCGGCTAGCCTAACGAAGATCTGAAGTCGCCGCCAAGCAATGGTTCAGTGGTGCCGTTGTGATCCGATTTACCCCGTGCGCTTGAGGACGTGCCCAATTCTGTTATTTTGATGGGACCTGTATGGCCGAGTATGGCCACACTTGGGCATTTAACGTGCCTGATTCTAACGTGGGCCTGACGATTCCAGGGCGGGTTAGATCCGGTAAGTGTTTGAGAAAAAAATAGTTTGAATGTCGAATGCGGTTTTTACGGATCAGTCGGCACGTGACCTGCGACCTAGCGCGATCTGGGACGCCAGTCCAGATCAGTGACCCCCCTGGCCGTCTGGGAGTCCCGATAGGATCGTGCCGCAACATCATGATCAGGAGCTTGTTTTGTCAACACGGCTTTCGATCACTGGCTTGGTGACCGCAACGTTCCTATGCATCGCGCCGGGGGCGACTGCGTTGGCTGCGCAGGAAGATCTCGCGGCGGTATCCGCACCGGGGGGTGCACAGCCGACCGTCGATGACCTGGCGTTCGTCATCCACAACGTATGGATGCTGCTGTCGACGGCATTGGTATTCATCATGCATCTGGGTTTCGCCACGGTCGAGTCGGGGCTGACCCGTGCTAAGAACACATGCAATATCTTGTTTAAGAACACGCTGATCCCCGCGATCGGGCTTCTCACTTACGCGGCGGTGGGCTTTAATCTCATGTACCCTGGAGACAGTGCCCTCTACGGCCTAATCGGAACCGCTGGCGTGGGCATCGCCAGCGGACCGGACGGCATGACACCTGCATACAACGCTGGATACACCTACTGGACCGATTTTTTATTCCAGGGGATGTTTGCTGCCACGGCGGCCACGATTGTCTCCGGCGCGGTGGCCGAGCGCGTTAGACTGTTACCTTTTTTGATCTTCTCGACTTTCTTCGTTGGCTTTTCTTACCCCGTGACCGGCTACTGGAAGTGGGGTGGCGGATGGTTGGACGGGTTGGATGTCCCTTTTTA
Source organism: Phycisphaeraceae bacterium (assembly GCA_965222495.1). Classification (GTDB taxonomy): domain Bacteria; phylum Planctomycetota; class Phycisphaerae; order Phycisphaerales; family Phycisphaeraceae; genus CBDCUA01. The sequence goes on from CBDCUA010000007.1 coordinate 224,783, forward strand.
TGACTTCGCTGGTTCTACACTGGTGCATTCGGTGGGCGGATGGGGAGCGCTGATGGGAGCGATTGTGTTGGGCCCGCGGTTGGGCAAGTATGGTGCGGACGGCGCGGCGAACGCCATCCCCGGCCATAATATGCCTTTGGCGACCATAGGCGTATTTTTGCTGTGGCTGGGTTGGTTTGGGTTTAACGGCGGTTCGGTGCTCAGTGCCGATCCCGGTGGAATATCTCTGGTGCTGGTCACGACGTGCCTTGCCGGCGCAGCCGGAGCCGTCGGTGCGGCGGTGGCCTCGGCGATCATCGGTGGTAAGCCTGACTTGAGCATGGCGTTAAACGGCATTCTGGCTGGGTTGGTCGGTATCACCGCGGGGGCCGACGTCATGAACGCGGGCAGCGCAACAATTGTGGGCATGGTTTCGGGCGTGGTGGTCGTCTGTTCGGTGATTGGGTTTGAGAGGGTCAGGGTTGACGATCCGGTGGGCGCGATATCGGTGCACTTGGTTTGCGGGATCTGGGGCACCTTGGCCGTGGGTCTGTTTGGCGCAAAGGCCGGGTGGCAGCAGCTGGTGGCACAGGTGGTGGGCATCCTATCCGTGGGCATGTTCACAGTGCTGTTTGCGGGCGCGCTGTTGTTGATCCTGAAGAAAACGATGGGGCTACGCGTCAGCGCTGCGGAAGAAATTGAAGGATTGGATCTAGGTGAACATGAGATGGCCGCCTATCCCGACTTCCAGCATACGTACATTAAGAGCTACCATGTCCGAGAAATATAGAACCCGCTGCAAATGTCTGGGGCGTATGCCCGCGGAATCTGTCACATGCACATGATCGAATGCGTCATTAAGCCGCCTGCTTTGGATCAAGTGAAGTCTCAACTTGCACAGATCGGGATCCTTGGGGTCACCGCGCTGGAATGCAAAGGATTTGGCAAGCAGAAAGGCCACACCGAACGGTACCGGGGGACCCGCATGGATGTGGGGTTTGTTCCCAAAGTTTTTCTTAAGGTTGCCGTACGCGACGACGATTTAGATCGAGCCATCCAAACTATCGTGACCGCGGCCCAGACCGGAACGATTGGTGACGGAAAGATCTTTGTCTATCCTTTGACCAAGGTCGTTCGGATCCGTACCGGTGAAGTCGACGACGCGGCGTTGTGACCCCTGTTGGTCTGCGCGTCGAAAGCGAGCGGTGAAGGGATAGGATTTCTCGCCGGCACCGTGATCCAGGCTAGCCTTTTGCGAGCTATCTTGATTGCGCTGATCCTTGATCAGAAACACCACAATGCGGCTGGGTGACCGTGGGCTTACGCACCGATTTTCGATCGGCCAAGGGTGCGTCGTCGTCCGCATGGCTTGTATTTCAGGCGCGATTGAAGTGTGATCCCGCATTTTCCAGATGGAACCTGCCAGATGATACACTCCACGTCCGTTTGACCCTGTAATTCATGGGGTTTTCGCTTGTCTAGCCGGTCTTGATTTGGAGAACCCCATGGGTGAAGCTCGCAAGGGCGTGTTACGAGTCGATTTCGACAGCCAATTGAAGCTCGAATTCTATGGGGCAACGGTCACCAGCGATGCTGAGTTGCTGGCCTATCGGGAACTGGACCAGGCGTTGGGGACCAACTAACCGATGTACGGACCGGCAGGAATATCCACCATCGCCTGATAGCTCTTCTTCGTCAGTCAGTCTTCAGCCGGTTGGCTGGATGCGAGGACACGAATGATGCCAAACGATTGTGCGTTGACTCAGCGATGCGTCATGTCGTGGGAGGAAGAGCCAAAGATGCGACGGCGGCCCCAGCTAGCCAGATGAGCCGGTTCGAGACCGAGGTGCTGACCCATCCAGGCAACCGTCAAGCATTGATGTCCATGCCGGGCCAATGGGTCGATCAAGTCCGCCAAGAAGCTGATCCTCGACATGGATAGCTCTGTGAGCGAGATCTACGGCCAGTAGGAAGGATCAACATTCAACGGCTACTTTGGCTGGACGTGTTACCACCCGTTTCCGAAACCACTCGGTGAAGAAATACTTCCGGGGCGACGCTGCGTTTGCCATCCCTGAGCTTTACGATTGACCTGCCCCCTGAAATCCAGTCCATGACTATGCGAGAATATCCCAGTCATGGACGCATTCAGGAAAGGGCAAAGTATGGCCAGGATACGGCACACATCGGAACAGATTATCCACAAGCTTCGTGCAATCGAAGTGCATTTGAACTCGGGAATGACGGCTGAACAGGCCGCCCGTCAAGAAGGGATTGCAGAGCAGACGTATTATCGTTGGCGGAAAGAATACGGCGGGATGAAGCTTGATCAAGCCAAACGCCTGAAGGATCTAGAGAAGGAGAATGCTCGGCTTAAGAAACTGGTGGCCGACCTGAGTCTGGACAAGCAGATGCTGGCGGAGGTGGCCCAGGGAAAGTTCTGAGCCCGTGGAGGAAACGTGAAGCGGTCAACATGCTGACGGATCGTTTTGCGGTTTCCCAGAGGCGGGCGTGCAGTTTGCTCAAGCAACCTCGCGCGACTCAGCGATATCTGCCGATTGAGCGGGAAGATGAGGCGTCATTGACCCGTCGTATCATCGAACTGGCGTCGATGTTCGGCCGGTACGGGTATCGCCGGATCCATGCGTTGCTGCGTTTGGATGGTTGGTGGTTGAACCACAAGCGAGTGGAACGGATCTGGCGTCGGGAAGGTTTAAAAGTACCTAACAAACAGCCCAAACGTGGGCGTCTGTGGTTCAACGATGGATCGTGCATCCGGCTTCGTCCAACTCACAAAGACCATGTCTGGGCCTATGCCTTCGTGCATGGACGAACACGAGACGGTCGCAGCTTCCGGATGCTGGCGGTCATCGATGAATTTACTCGAGAATGCTTGGCGATCGATGTATCGAGGAAGCTCAATCATGAGGATGTGCTCGAACGTCTGGCCTGGCTGATGGCTACTCGTGGCGTACCGGCTCACATCCGTTCAGATAACGGTAGCGAGTTTACGGCCAAGGCGGTGAGGAGCTGGTTCAAACGGGTTGGCGTGAAGACGCTGTATATCGAACCGGGCAGCCCGTGGGAAAACGGATACGTAGAATCATTCAATGGTAAGCTCGCAGATGAGCTGTTGGAACGCGAAGTGTTCGACACGCTGCATGAAGCAAAAGTGCTCATTGAACGATGGAGGGTGCAGTACAACACAGTGCGGCCACATTCATCGTTAGGCTATCGGCCGCCGGCACCCGAAGCATGGTTCGCTGTTGAGCCGGACTTCGCTACACTTCGTCCGGCTCAACAACCCCAAGGAGCCACCGTTAAACTAACATAGACATGGTATGAACCGTGGGGGCGGGTCAACCCAGATGATCGGAGTGATTGGTCTTTGTATGTCGTCGGCCGGCCTTTACAGATGGCACACGAAGATGAAGCCAGATGAGATTCAAGCGTTTGACTGGCCTGTGGCGCGTCCGAGATATTCACCGGATTCTGTGGCGATCCTGACCACCTCGCCGGCGGTAATGAACGGGGGAACGCGCGTCTTCAGGCCGGTTTCGCAGGTTGCTTCTTTAAGCTGATTCGTCGCCGTGGCACCTTTAATCCCCGGGGGGGTATCGGTGATCTCCAGCTCTACCGCGGGTGGAAGTTCGATACTAATCACGTTGGCGTTGTATACCAGGCCGGTGGTGGTGGTGTTTGGTTTAAGGTACAGAAGCGCATCGCCAAGCACGTCTGGGCTGATGGTGATTTGATCGTAGGTTTCACTGTCCATGAAAACCGCACCTGTCTGATCAGAATATAGATACTCAAGGTTGCGGCGATCGATATTGACCTGTTCCACGTCTTCACCACTGCGTAGTCGTTTTTCTGTGTGGGCACCGGTCTGGACGTTCTTGAGCTTGACCTGTGCATAGGCTGGGCCTTTGCCGGGCTTAACGTGCTCATAGCTGACCACCAGCCAAGGCTGTCCGTCGATCTGGATGGCCATGCCGTTGCGTAATTCTTGTGATTTCAATCGACTCTCCTTTAAATGGTGTGGGCTTAACCCGCTCCACCGAGACTTGCCTGTTGCCCGCATGGGCACGCCGGCCAGACTTGGTCAGCGACATGAAAAGGGTCCAATGATTGTGGATTCAATTGCTGGCACGACAGACTGAAATAGGCGGCTGCCGTGCACCGCTATTATCGCTGGCATCACCTCCACCGCAACGGGCCACCGTTGATTCTGATCGGCGGGGGGATCAGCGCATTGTCAGATGCCCCCAGCGGGCTAGACTAGGCGGGCATGGATTACCGACGATCGACGCGTGTCTGTGGGGCGATCCTGACCGTCTTGTCGGGCTGGTCGTGTTTGACGGACCCAGAATCCGCCGATATCCGTGGCCCGCTTGAGCCAGCTGATTTTGCCGTCATGCCGTCGTCCGACCCGCAAGACCAGCAGCACGCCGGATCAGCCCATGCCGCCGCGGCATTGACACCCGATGCGCCGCTACCACCGGACCGGGCCGCGGTCCCAACGAGTCGCGATCACCGCCTGGTGCAAAAACAGGAGCCCGAGCGTCGCACTTATACGGTCGACGCCATGGTCGGGCAGGTCAACGGACGGCCTATCTATGCCGAAACGGTCTTCGAGCCCATTATCGAACAGCTGGCTGTTTTGGGCCGGCGGTTGCCCGGCGGCGAGTTTCGATCGCAAGCCCGTCAACTGATCGAAAGTCGTCTTGGCCAGATGGTGGCCGATTTGCTGATCTTAGGAAAGGCCGAAGGTGACCTATCCGATCAGGAACAGTTTGGCCTACAGAACATTCTCAAGCAGCAGCGAGAAGAATTAATCCGGTTTTGGGGCAAGGGTTCGGTCGCGCTGGCCGACGAGACCCTGATCCGTCAGACCAGTAGAAGCCTAGATCAAACCCTCACCGAAACACGACAGCGGTTGCTGGTACAGCGCTATCTGCGTCAAGAGCTGTGGCCCAAGATCAATGTCACGCGAAAGGATATTGAGCGTTATTACGTCGATCACATCGACGAATACCGACCACCGGTTACTCGAACACTTCGGCTGATCTATGTGCAAGATGAACCCGCCGCCAGCCGGGTTGCCCAACGGCTAGAGCGAGGCGAACCGTTTGAGCAGGTCGCCGCCTTATCGGTGAATCAGTACCGACCTCACCGCAGTGGTTTGATGTCGCAGAAGGCGGTGGGGGATCAGGTTTTCGATCAGCGGCAGCTCAACGAGGCCATGCTGCTACTGAACGCCGGTGACCACTCGCCGCGGATCGAGTCGGACGGTAAATACTGGTGGATCTATGCCGACTCGATCGATCAAGGCCAGAGCCGGTCGTTGAGCCAGGTTCAACTGGAGATCGAGCAGCGGCTGCGCCGCCAGCGATTCCAATCGCTGACTCAGCGTTACCGTCAAGAGCTTTTTGCCACGGGCAGCTTTCATCCGATTGAGTTGATGAGTGAGGTATTGTTGCAAATCGCTGTCAGCCGGTTTGCCGTGGTCCGGTAGTGTCTATGGCCTTCTGCCATCGCATTTTGGCGGCGTGGACGCATGTGTTTAAGAAGTCTAGCGTCACCGCGCCGGGTGTTGTGTGTGAAAGATTGGCAGCCGGCTACCTCAAGCGTGCGGGTTACCGTGTGATTGGGTGCAACTTGAGCAATCGTTTTGGCGAAGTGGATATCCTCGCCGAAGCGCCTGATCGGAGGACGATCATTGTGGTCGAAGTCAAAGGCAGCGTCATAGCCGCTGACCACCGGCTGTCAGTGCGTCCCGAACAACGTGTTGGCCATCGCAAGCAGAGGCGGCTTGTGGCACTGGCGGGTCAGGTGGCCAGAAGATATGGTCTGACTCAACGTCCGATCCGCTTCGATGTGGTGGGCGTAGAGCTTTCGCGGGACGCTGGACCGGTCATCCGCCACCACATCGGTGCGTTTGAGTCACATGTCTAGAATTCGGATATAAGTATTTGTAAAACAAGACTTTGTCGTGTGGCGGGCGACGGGCTTTGTCCGGGCTGCGTCGTCGTGTCCGCGTTGTCGGCAAGCACAACACCCGCGGACATCAACCACTTTCTCGCCACAGTTGCTGGGGCCTAGATCACCCTTTTATAATATCACTTTGTCAGATCTCTCCAGATCTTCTAACCGAGACCGTCACACGTACGCACTCAACGGCCTTGTCTGCGCAATGAATACGGATTCACGTTTCGCCCAGGAAGCAGGGCGGGAGGTTTTCACCGGCAGCGAGCTGCTGGTGAAGGGGGCCTTTGAAACCGAAGGGGGCGTTCACCTCCTGACGGGTTACCCCGGACCTCCAATCTCAGATCTGTTTGATGTCCTGCGGCGGCTTGGGCCGCTGTTGGTTCGGCACGGCGTTGTGGCCAGGTTGGCTCACAACGAAGCGGTTTCTGTGGCCATGGTCAATGGCGCCCAGATCGCGCGTTGCCGGGCCATGGCGGCGGTCAGTGCTCGCGGATTACGGGCGGCGGGCGATAGCTTGGCGCTGGGTGTTTGGCGCGGAGCGGGGCCTGGGGCTGGCGGCGTCGTTGTATGTGGCGACGACCCGTGGGGTCGTGTGACCCAAGCACCTGCCGATTCAAGGTTATTGGCCCAGTCCGTGGGTATGCCGATCATGGAGCCGTCTAACGCTCAAGAGGTCAAGGACTGGGTCAACCTGGCGTTTAAGATCAGTCTCTGTGCCCAGACATTGATTGGGTACAGGGTCACCTGTGACTTGGTTCATGGTGGGGGTTCTGTCGAGTGTCGTCCCAATCGGTTCCCCGCAACCAGTGAACACCAAAGAGAAATACTCAGCCCCACCAAGCGTGACAGTCAAATGGTTTTGGATCGCTCCGGGGCGTCGCATGGTCGCGGTGATCTGGATCATGACCAGAGGTTTGAAGCGGTTAAAGCTGAAGCGCGGCGACTGGGGATCAACACTGTTTTGCATCAGCCCCAGAAAGGCGAGGTCGTCGCGATGGGGGTGGTGGCGTCGGGCGCGGCGTATGCTCATTTGAACCATGCACTCGTGGAGTTGGGGCTGGCCGGGCGGTTACCTGTGCTTAAGCTAGGGCTGAGCTATCCGCTCGATGAAAACCTGGTGACCGAGTTTGCCCGCCAGTGTGCCACCATCGTTGTGATCGAAGAGGGTGCGGGATTCGTAGAAAATCAGTTGGTGCAGATCCTGTCGTCGATCAGTCAGCGCGGCGCGTTGGACGTGCAGGTGTACGGTAAACGGTTCCCCGGTGATGCTTCTGGGATCCCAACGGTCGGCGGGGTGAACCCGTCGATCCTCATTGAACGGTTTGTGCCGCTGGTCAAAGGGTTGTTAGCAATTCCAGACAAGCTGACACACGACCAGATGGCCGTTGAGTTGGAGCGTATCCAGCGAACGTCAGCGTTCGAGGTAGATATCGCAGATCGTCCACCGACGTTTTGTCCTGGCTGTCCGCACCGTGATTCGTCCGGGGTTTTGCGGGACCTTCGTCGGGACTTGCGTGATCCTCAGTATATGCTTGAACACCATAAGCGCAAGCCCGTGGACCTGATGGTCTATGGCGATTCGGGTTGCCTGACGCTGCTGGATTCAGATCCAGACAAGCCATTAATGGGTATTCACGCCGGACCGGGGCTCGGTGGCGTGGCCGCCAGTGGGGTTGATCCATTCGTTGAGCACAAACAAGTCATCTTGCTCGGTGACGGGGCGTTTTTTCAAGGCGGGCAGACAGCGATTAGCCATGCGATCCAGGTGCAACAGGACGTGACCTATATTGTTTTAGACAACCAAACCACCGCGATGGCAGGTCAGTTACCCAATCCGGGTGTGGGGTACGATCTGACCGGCCAAGTGACGGCCGCCCAGGACATCGAGCGGATCGTCAGGGCGATGGTACCTAAAGAGCGGGCTCAGACCGTCAGCATGATTCGTATCAATCCCGCCGATCATCAGCGCTATCGCAGGCTTCTCGAGCAAACGATCTTGTCCAACGGCCTTAAAGTCGTTATCGCTGACAAGGAGTGTGGCGTCACCCGTCAGCGGAGGGTCAGTGCTCAGGAAGACCGCGTTGTTCAGGGGCAAGGCTTTCTTCCCAGAAAAACTTTCATGAACGTGGCGTCAGAGGTGTGTGATTACTGTTTGGAGTGTACGACAAAGACCGGATGTCCTTCGTTGACCACTGTGGATACCGCTTATGGCCCCAAGGTACAGACTGACCTCTCCTCGTGCGTCAATGACGGGGCTTGTCAGAGAGTTGACGCATGCCCGTCGTTTGAGCAGGTGACGGTGATTCGCAAGCAACCCTCACGTCAAGGCGAACCGCAGGTCAGCATCGCCGGTCTTCCCGATGCACCTCGTCCCATTCACGCTGATCAGAAAACCTGGCGGTGTTACCTGGCGGGGATCGGTGGTATGGGTGTGGGCGTTTGTCTAAGGATCCTGGCCGAGGCCGGCCACAAAATGGGTTATCACGTCCAGTTTATGCAGCAAAGGGGCGTGGCGGTGCGTACGGGAGGCGTGTCTTGTCAGCTGGCCTACACCCGTTCTGAGGTGGTCCAAGCGGCACCAACCCAAACCGTGCAAGTTGCCAGAGCCGGCGATACGACAACCGCCGCCATTCCGTACGGTAAAGCCGATTTGATTCTGGGCATTGAAATGTTAGAAGCGGCGCGTGGCCTAGATCCCAAGCATACCGATCGTGTCGCCACGCCCGATCACACCGCAGCGGTCATCAACACGGCCCAGCCTCGGACCATGCGAACCCTCATGGGGCTAGACCATATTTCAGGGCGAAGCGTCGAGGCGATCCTTCGAAAGTATACACGCCCTAAATGTTTCTTTGGTTACGACGTGAGCCAGGTCAGTGAGCGTCTGTTGGGTTCAACCCGCTATATCAATACGATGACGCTGGGGATCGCCTACCAGTTGGGTTATTTGCCCGTGACATTGGAGGCGATCCAGTGGGCCATCGGGCGTGTGGTGGGTCACGACACGCATCGCAATCTGCAGGCGTTCGCCATGGGCCGGAAGATCGTGGCCGAGCCGGCACAGTTTGACGTCGAAGGTTCACCCCCGCGCGAGACGGCCCTTAAGGCCATTCGTCGCAAGAGCAACGCGCTGCGCTGCCGGTACGGAACCGGTAGGCGGGGTCGGCGACGGGTCAGGCAATTCCGGTTGTTGCTCAAGCAGACATTCCGTGCCACCCGGGGTTACCATCTGGACGAACAACTCATGCGGGATGTGGTGGTCCGAACCTACGACTGCTTTATTTGGGGGGGGATCGGTTATGCCAAACGATATTGTCACCGGCTAACCCGGATCCTAAGCAAGGACGATTCGACCGCCGGCTATGCGATGACCAGCGCCGTGGTCTGGAACCTGGCCAAAGTCATGCTGATCAAAGACGAATTGTACGTCGCGGCATTACTGACCAGCCCCGAAAAAGCCAAGTCTGATCGCAGGCGTTTCAACGTCAATCCAAAAGATGGTGACCGGATCATCTATCGCTATTTTCACCGGCCAGAATTCAAGATTCTGGGGCGACACATTGGTTTCGAATGGAGCAGCCGTCGATGGCAGTTGCGTCTTATGAGCCGGATGCGATTTTTGCGAGATTTATTGCCCGGTTGGCATCACCGCGAACGAGCGTTCCGGGATTGGTATGAACATCTACTGGACCGTTTCGATTGGGAACCATCTAAGGGACAGCGTGACTATCAGCGATGGCTGGCGGTGCTGAGCGTGCCTCAGTCCGTCACGGGGTATCGTTCGGTGCGTTATCCGAAAATGGAAGCAGCACGGCAGCGAGCCGAGCAGCTGTTGGCCACGGACTCGCAGCTGTTTGAACCGGAAGGTGTCGTTCTGGCTCACCACGGTCCATCTGCGGAAACCATCCGTCTACCGGTCTTAGCTGGGGTGTCGCGGTAGCTTCTGGGCCGTTTGGTGCTCGCGGTGGGCACTGGTGTGTGCTGTTGAATGTTCAGTGTGTGCGAGTGTGCCGTCTATCGCGCCGGGCGATCTGTCTTGCCGCTGGGCTGTCAGTGGCAGGGATCACAATCCGACGGACGCCAAGGGAACCAGTCGATCGATCAGCTTGGCCCGATCGTACGTTTCGCTAAGATTGATCGGTAGCACCACGCCGTGCTCGTGATCGCTGGCCAGGATCAACATCGATTGTCCTTGCGTGTCATAGCCCATCGACGCGGGTTGATGACCCATCACAAACAGGTTGACGTGCCATGCTTGGCCCAGAACCTGGGCGACCCTGTCGGTATGCCGTCGACCCCACACCATGCGGTAGGCGTGTCCCCCCGAGGTCAGGTCCGCGGGGGTTGGCACGCGTTGGATCACCGATGTATCGAACGTGTCCAGGTGAAGCGGTGAAGGGAGGCTGTGGCTACAGAAGATGCCATTTGGACAGAGCACCGCCAGCGGCAGACTGCTTACGAATCGGTGTACGGCTTGGTGAATCATTGGCGCAAGATCGCCGTAGACGTATTCGGTTCCCATATCGAACGCCTCGACCACATTGGCGCCGTGTTTAATAATGCCTTCGCCGTTGAACTGAGCCAGTTCGTGATTCGCCAGCATCAAGTGCACCTGGCTGGGATACTGCAGCACCAGCGACGCGACCCGAGCCAGTGTGCGTATCGACGTGTCACGGCCGTTGACCCGGTAGGGCCCGTGGATGATTTCGTGCAGGATCAGGTGGTGCTGATCACTCTCATGCAGGGCGGCAAGTTTAACGATCCGATGGAGATTCAGGTGATGGTCATGCAAATCACCCGTCATGACGACCACCCCCTGGTGGGGTAGACAAACCAAGCCCCCCCGCCTTTGTCGGCAGCCCAATAACACCGCCGCTGCTCGGTTCAGCAGGTCAGCAACGACCTGGGCATCATGCAGGTCTAAAGCGATCTCGGGAGGTGTTCCTGAGGGATCTGGGGGGACAACGGGCACCATAATCTGTAGTATGAGACATTTACGCCACGGCGGCGAATTTTCCTGAGAGATCGGTCAGGTGGCCGCTTGGCCAGGTTCTGTGATTGGGGCGACTTAACATGAAAATCGGTGTGATCAGCGACACGCACGACCGGCTCCCGACGTTTCGACGTGCCGTTGCGCTGATGCGGCGTCTACAAGTCAGCGCTATCTTCCATGCCGGTGACTATGTGGCTCCGTTTGCTGCACAGCTGCTTGCCCCTGAGGTCTTGCCGATCCCACTATACTGTGTATACGGCAATAACGACGGCGAGCGGCCGGGCTTAAAGAACCTTTTGCCCGGCATTGTTGACGGCCCCCTAAAGGCCACGCTCGGGGAACGTACCCTTGTGTTGCACCACTTTGTTGACTGGCTTAAGCCTGACCAGATCGTCGACGCCGACGTGGTGATTACCGGGCACACCCACACCGTGGTTAACGATGTTAAGAATGGGAAACTATTCCTAAACCCCGGTGAGTGTTGTGGGTGGGTCAACGACAGGGCGACGGTCGCACTGCTTGATCTGACGACGCTCCAAGCAGAGATCATTGAGGTGCACCCGTAGCTGTTTCCACGTAGGCTCGACAGATCACCATGCCCAAACGTACCGACATCAAGACGATTCTCATTATCGGTTCAGGCCCGATTGTCATTGGCCAGGGCTGTGAGTTTGACTACTCGGGCACTCAAGCCTGTAAAGCCTTGCGAGAAGAGGGCTATCAAGTGGTGCTGGTCAACTCCAACCCAGCGACCATTATGACCGATCCCCAGTTCGCCGACCGTACCTACATCGAGCCCATTACGCCTGAAGCGATCACCAAGATCATCGACACCGAGCAGAGCGGTCCGTACCACATTGACGCACTTTTGCCGACCCTCGGCGGCCAAACGGCTCTGAACTGTGCATGTCGGTTATTCGATGACGGGGTCCTGGACCGTTATCACGTCGAGATGATCGGGGCGACGCGTCAGGTGATCTACCGAGCCGAGGACCGTCAGCAATTCAATACGATCGTGGAGGGCATCGGCTTGAAGGTCCCCCGGTGTGCCATCGCCTGCACGATGGACCAGGGATGGAAGGCGCTAGAAACCGTTGGGCTTCCGGCCATCATCCGTCCCGCTTTTACGCTCGGTGGAACCGGCGGTGGGATCGCGTACAACCGTGAGGAGTTTGAGGACATTGTTCGGCGTGGTCTAGACGCGTCCATGAACAACCAAGTGCTGATTGATCAGTCGTTAATCGGCTGGAAAGAATACGAATTGGAGGTCATGCGCGACCGGGCCGACAACGTCGTGATCATCTGTTCAATTGAGAACATCGACCCAATGGGTGTTCACACAGGCGACTCGATCACCGTTGCCCCGGCTCAGACCCTTACGGACAAAGAGTATCAGCGGATGCGCGACGCGGCGATCGCGATTATCCGAGCCGTGGGCGTTGACACCGGTGGGTCAAATATCCAGTTTGCGATTAACCCCGAAGACGGTGACATGTACGTGATCGAGATGAACCCGCGTGTCAGTCGTAGTTCGGCGTTGGCGTCCAAGGCAACCGGTTTCCCGATCGCCAAGCTCGCGGCCAAACTCGCTGTGGGTTACGCCCTGTGGGAACTATCCAACGACGTGACCGGCAAGACAGTCGCCTGCTTTGAACCCACGATCGATTATGTGGTCACCAAAATCCCCCGATGGACTTTTGAAAAGTTCCCTGAAGCCGACCAGACGCTGACCACTCAGATGAAGAGTGTCGGCGAAGCCATGAGCATTGGTCGCACATTCAAGGAGAGTCTGCAGAAGGGGATCCGCTCGATGGAGATCAAGCGGTTTGGTCTGGGCCTGGACAGCCAAGACCTGTGGCTCGAGGGTGTTCGCGGCATGCTCCGCTGGCTCGAACAGCACCATCCTGATGCGCTGACGGAGGTCTGTCATATGGCGTCGGGACACACCCGATTGGAGGCGGCGGCGTTATTGTGCCAAGATCCAGCGCTGACAGCGGCTCTTGACCCATCCATGCGGTCTCAACTTGACGGGCTTGTGCAGGGGTTGGGTCTGGGACAGGACCACCTTGGCCAGGCCAAGCCGCAATCGGGCCGTAGCGCTTCGGCGAGCCTGTCGGCGTGGCCGATTGCCCAAGACAAACTCAAAATCAAACTCAATGTCCCCTCGCAGGGTCGGATTCACTTTATCCGATATGCGTTCAAGATGGGGTGGAGCATTGACCAAGTTTATCAGGCGACGATGATCGACAAGTGGTTTCTCGATCAGATCAAGCAGCTGGTCGACTTTGAGCGGATCCTGATCGGTTACCCGACGCTAGAAGAAGTCCCGCTTCATGTATTGTTCGAAGCGAAACAGCTGGGTTATTCTGATGCCCAGTTGGCCAACCTCTATTTGGGACAGATCAATCCGGACACGATCCAGCAAGCGCGTCGCCATCGCCAGCGGCTGGGGATCGCCACCGTGTTCAAATTGGTTGATACCTGTGCCGCCGAGTTCGAAGCGGCCACACCGTATTACTATTCGACCTACGAGTTGCCGGTGGCGACCACCCAAGACGGGGAGACTTTCGACGACGAAATCCGCGTCAGCCAGAAGAAGAAGATCGTCATTTTAGGCGGCGGGCCCAACCGCATCGGGCAGGGCATCGAGTTTGATTACTGCTGTGTCCAGGCCGCGTTTGCGGCCAACGAACTGGGGTATGAGTCGGTGATGATCAACTCAAACCCAGAGACCGTGTCGACCGACTACGACACAAGTGACTTGTTGTTCTTCGAACCGTTGACACTCGAAGACGTGCTCAATGTATGCGAAAAACTGAACGGCGCACCGCTGTCTCAACCGGGCAGGCTGCACGGGGTGATCGTTCAGTTTGGGGGCCAGACGCCGCTGAATTTGGCCCATGGCTTAGAAAAGGCTGGCGCACCGATCATTGGCACGGGTGTCGATTCGATCGACCTGGCTGAAGACCGCCAGCGGTTCGCAGACCTGATCGCCAAGCTGGGTATCAAGCAGCCCGGTAACGGGATCGCCTATAGCACGGACGATGCGATCAAGGTCGCCAACGAGATTGGATACCCAGTTCTGGTTCGTCCCAGCTTCGTGCTAGGTGGCCGAGCCATGGAAACGGTCTTCGACGATACACAATTGCGACACTATATGGCCATTGCCATGCGCGCAAGTGATGTTCCAGACCAGCCGATCCTGATCGATCAATTCCTGTCTGAAGCGATTGAGTGTGACGTTGATGTGGTCGCGGATTTCGGCGGTGCACCCGAGGCATCGAGTCGGGCGTTGATCTGCGGCGTGATGGAACACATTGAGGAGGCAGGGATCCACTCTGGGGACAGCGCCTGCGCGATCCCCCCGTATTCGTTGCCTGAACAAGTGATCGAACGTCTCATGACGCAATCCAGACAAATGGCCCAAGCCCTGGGCGTGCGTGGGTTGATGAATGTGCAGTACGCGATCAAACGAACCGATCCCTCCGCGGGCAGTGGCCATGAAGTGTACGTGCTGGAAGTCAACCCACGAGCGTCGCGGACCGTGCCGTTTGTTAGCAAAGCAACGGGCGTGCCCTGGGCACGGATCGCCGCCAAAGTGATGGCCGGTCAGCAGCTGGCTGACCTGGGGGTGACCCGCGAGCCCCGCCCGAAGCACACATCGGTGAAAGAATCGGTCTTCCCGTTCAGCAAGTTTCCGGGTACGGACGTGATCCTGGGGCCAGAGATGCGATCCACAGGTGAAGTGATGGGCATCGACCCTGGGTTCGCCGTGGCATTTGCCAAATCTCAGATGGCCGCATCATCGCCGTTGCCGACCGAAGGACAAGTTCTCTTGTCGGTCAAAGATAGTGACACCCATCATGCTGTTGAATTGGCGCGTCAGCTGGCCGAACTCGGTTTTACCGTGGTGACGAGCGGTGATACCCACCAATACCTAGACCAGCACGGCATTCTCACCCGGCGGGTGAAAAGGATCAGTGAAGGTCGGCCCAACGCGGTGGACTTGATCAAAAATCAAGAGCTCGCTTTGATCATCAACACGCCGGTTCGCAAGGGCATCACCTCCGATGAGGGCGTGCTACGGGCCATGGCCGTCCGATTTAACGTGCCCATGATCACCACGATTACCGGCGCGGTTGCCGCGGTCAAGGCCATCTCCGCACTGCGCTCGGGACGCTGGGGGGTGCAGACCCTGCAAGAGTATTTCATCGATTGACAGGGCACGTCGGCGGCGGTTGGGCCTCGCTTGGCGCGTGCCTCGGGTTTGTGTCGGTGTTCGTAGGGCGCGATACCGAATCATCTGGATCGACCCTGCGCCATCAGTAAACGCGGATAGAGAAAAAACAAAGACTTGTGGCGATTCACTCGAGTATGAGAAGCACGTCATCCACGTGATACGGTTATGGCCCGATTCACGCCAAAACAAGACAGGGCCTCAAGATCCGAATAAAAGGTGCGAGGGCTGTATACTGAGATAAAAACGCAACATTGAGTTGAAATAAACGATAAGCATAATTTATACTAATAGTTAACGTGGTTGACATAAATCAAATTAATGCTATGATGGTCCGATGATGCAGAGTTTGCGATTGATTTGTGATGTGGCAAAGCACCGCAGTTTTAGCCACGCGGCGGCTGATCATGGCATTACCCAATCGGCGGTCAGCCAGCGGGTGGGTCAGCTGGAGAAGCGGTTGGGGGTCAAGCTGATTGACCGGTCCGTGCGGCCGCTGGCGATGACCGCGGCAGGCGAAGAATTTTTGCGGGGTTGCCAGGAGCTTTTGGAACGCTACGACCTGTTGGAACAAAGGGTATCGCGATTCAAGCCGTTGGCCGAAGGCACTGTTTGTGTCGATGCGATCTACTCCGCGGGGATCGATCTGCTTAACCAGGTGAAAGAATCCTTTGAAGCGTTGCACCCGGCAGTGAAGGTGATGTTGGAGTACAAGCATCCCGATGGCGTGTACCAGGCGGTGCGCGACCGACATTGTGACCTGGGTATCCTTTCCTACCCGCAGCGGTGGCACCAGGTGCAGATCATTCCGCTGCGGGACGAGCCCATGGGCGTGGTCTGTTCGCCGTCGCACGCCCTGGCCGAGTCGAGGCGTATTCATGCGTCCCAGCTTCGGGAGTGGTCGATGGTCACGGTGGATCAGCGCCTACCGGTCGGCCGGCGGATTCGGCGTTACCTCCGCGAGAATGGTGTGGCGCCCAATGTGACCAGCGAGTTTGACAATTTTGACACCATCAAAAGTGCGGTGGCTGTCACAGGTCAGATTGCGGTTTTGCCTAAACGGACGGTGCGCCGGGAGGTTGCCGCCGGTACGCTGGCCGTGATGGAGCTTGAGCCACGGCTGGTCCGTCCCATGGGTGTGATTTATCGCCGGTGTGTTGGTGGTCAGGATTTTCGACCGGCGGTCCAGGCGTTTATTGACTTTCTCCTTCAGCACGCTGGACCTGACGGCGACTTGATCGAGAATCCCGACCCGACGCTCGATCAGCTGGTGGGTACCTAACACATAGCGGGTGTCATTGACGTGGGCGGGTCTGTGCCACCGCAGGGACCGCTGGTCACGGGCACTGACGTGAGAATTAGGATCGACATGTCATTGAGACGAAATATGACGACAAAACAAGTAAATCAACGGCCAAGCGAACTTGCAGAATTTCACAACGGGCGACCCGGTCGTCAGGGATTGTACGATCCGGTCAATGAGAAAGATGCCTGTGGCGTCGGATTTGTAGCGCACATTAAGGGCCAACCCAGTCATCAGATTGTTCAGAATGCCCTGACCGTTCTTCGGAACATGGACCATCGTGGAGCGTGTGGGTGTGAGGCCAATAGCGGCGACGGCGCCGGGATCCTAACGTCGTTGCCGCATGATCTGTTGGTCAAGGTGGCCAAGGAGGACGCGGGGATCGACCTACCCAAGCCAGGGTGTTACGGCGCGGGGATCGTGTTTTTGCCTCAAGACCGTCATCAACGCGATTACTGCGAGAAGTCGGTCGAGCGGATTATCAAGAAGCAGGGCCAAGTTTGCCTGGGTTGGCGCGATGTGCCACAGGACCATTCCATGATCGGCGACACGGCCCGTGCCACCGAGCCCAAGATGCGCATGCTGTTCATTGCCGCCGGGCCGAACCAGGACGCCGAGGCGCTTGAACGGCAGCTATACATTATCCGCAAACTGGCGAGCTTTGAGCTACGTAACAGCGCGTTGGATCAAGCGAGCTACTTCTATTTCCCGAGCTTGTCGACCAAGGTGTTGATTTATAAAGGGCAGCTGACGCCCGGACAGCTGGACGCGTACTTCCCCGATCTCCGCCGGGCCGAGTACGCCAGTCACTTGGCGATGGTCCACTCACGTTTTAGCACGAACACGTTTCCCTCGTGGGATCGAGCTCAACCCATGCGGTTCATGAGCCACAACGGCGAGATCAATACGTTGCGGGGCAACATCAATTGGATGCACGCTCGTGAGTCAATGTTCGAAAGCAAGCTTTTCGGCGATGAGATTCACAAGATCTTTCCTGTTTGTGAACCGGATACATCCGATTCCGGCACGTTCGACAACTGCCTGGAAATGCTTTTACACACCGGTCGTCGTCTGCCGCATGCGGTCATGATGATGATCCCTGAGGCGTGGCAGAGCCACGACCTCATGGACCCGCGACGTCGCGCGTTTTATCAGTATCACGCGTGCATGATGGAACCGTGGGACGGTCCGGCATCGGTGGCGTTTACGGACGGACACTACATCGGCGCGGTGTTGGATCGAAATGGCTTGCGTCCAAGCCGGTACTACGTGACCAAGGATGATTTGGTGGTGATGGCCAGTGAGGTGGGTGTGCTACCGATCGAGCCGGTTAACGTGGCGATCAAAGGGAGACTGCAGCCGGGTCGGATGTTCTTGGTCGACTTCGAGCAGGGCAGGATCATCGATGACAACGAGCTTAAGACCGAGTTGGCCAAAGAGCACCCTTACGGTCAATGGCTAAGCCAGCAGGTGATCCAGCTCGAGGATCTGCCCAAACCTGCGGCATCAGATGTTTCTGGCCTGGACGAGGATACATTGCTGGTTCGGATGCAATGTCTGGGTTATACCCACGAAGAGATTCATAAGCTGCTGATCCCCATGGGCACCGACGGTTATGAAGCGACCGGATCGATGGGCAACGATGCGGCATTGGCTTGTCTGAGCGACCAGCCTCGCATGCTTTATGACTACTTCAAACAGATGTTTGCCCAGGTGACCAACCCGCCGATTGACCCGATCCGCGAAGAACTGGTCATGACACTGGAGTGTGCGATCGGGCCGGAGCGGAACCTGCTCGAAGCCACGCCCGAACACGCCCACAGATTGCGTTTGGCCCAACCTGTGCTCACCAACGAGCAGCTGGTTCAGCTCAAGCAGATGGACCACCGTGGTTGGAAAAGCAAGACGATCGACATCACCTTCCAACGACATGCTCAAGGTGGTCCCACAGCGGCGTTGTTCAACGCGTTGGAAAGGATTTGCCGCGAGGCATCGCAGGCGATCCAAGACGGGACCAGTATCGTCATTCTGTCCGACCGTGCTGTGGGTCCCAACCGCGTGGCCATTCCGTCCTTGTTGGCCTGCGGAGCGGTGCACCACCACCTGGTCCGCGAGGGCACCCGCACTCGGATTGGTATTGTGCTCGAATCAGGTGAGGCCAGAGAAATACACCATCACTGCCTGCTGATCGGGTACGGGGCCGATGCGATTAACCCCTATCTCACGTTTGAGGCCTTGTGGAGCCTAACCCGAAACGGCACGCTCCGTAGCGATAAATTTAGTGACCCGTTGTTGGTGAAGAATTACATCAAGGCGGTGGGCAAGGGCATTCTTAAGGTAATGAGCAAGATGGGCATCTCGACACTTCAGAGTTACAAAGGTGCTCAGATCTTTGAGGCCGTTGGTCTGAATTGTGAAGTGATCGACTACTGCTTTTCTTCCACGCCGTCTCGGATTGAAGGGGTTGGTTTCGACGCGCTGGCCAGCGAGGCGGTGCGGCGACACGAGATTGGCTTTCCGATCCGCAAGGAGTCGACACGGTTGCCCGTGTTGCCAAGTGGGGGTCAGTACCAATGGCGAAAAGGCGGCGAACGGCACATGTACAACCCGCAGTCGATCGCCTTCCTTCAGGAGGCGGCGCGGATCAACAGTCCGGCAGCGTTTAGGCGTTTTACGGAAATGATCGACGACCACGCCCAGCAGCGGTGCACGCTACGGGGATTGTTCCGGATCAAGGCCGCTGCCCGGTCGGTGCCGATTGAAGAGGTCGAGCCGGCCAAAGAGATCGTCAAGCGCTTCTGCACCGGGGCGATGAGTCTCGGTTCAATCTCCACCGAAGCCCACGAGACGCTGGCGATCGCAATGAACAAGCTCGGGGGTAAGAGCAACACCGGGGAAGGCGGTGAGGACCCGCGCCGGTTTAAGCCCGATTCCGACGGCACGCTGCGTCGTTCGGCGATTAAGCAGGTCGCGTCGGCCCGGTTTGGTGTGACCAGCAACTATCTGGCCAATGCCGACGAATTGCAGATCAAGATGGTGCAGGGTGCCAAGCCAGGCGAGGGCGGACAGCTGCCGGGTCACAAGGTCGATAAGTACATCGCAAGGCTACGTAACTCGACACCCGGTGTGACGCTGATCAGCCCGCCACCGCACCACGACATCTATTCGATCGAGGATCTGGCACAGCTGATTCATGACCTGAAGAACGCTAACCCGGCCGCAAGGGTAAGCGTGAAACTCGGTGCAGAGATGGGCGTCGGGACCGTCGCAGCGGGTGTCTCCAAAGCGCACGCAGATCATATTCTGATCGCCGGGCACGACGGTGGCACCGGTGCTTCGCCGTTGACCAGTATCAAGCACGCCGGAGCACCGTGGGAGCTGGGCCTGGCAGAGACACACCAGACACTGGTGCTCAACGACTTGCGTTCGCGCGTCGTGGTCCAGGTGGACGGTCAGCTTAAGACGGGACGTGATGTGACGATCGGTGCGTTGCTGGGTGCCGAAGAGTTTGGTTTTTCCACCGCGCCGCTGATCACCATCGGTTGCATCATGATGCGGGCTTGTCACCTGAACACCTGTCCCGTGGGAATCGCCACCCAAGATCCGAGCCTGCGAAAGAAATTCGCCGGCAAGCCCGAGTCGGTGATCAACTTTTTCTTTTTGCTTGCCGAACAGGTACGCCACCATATGGCTCAAATGGGCTTCCGGACATTTAACGAAATGGTTGGTCGCTCGGACATGCTTGAGGTGGGCAACGCGATTAATCATTGGAAAGCGCAGGGTCTGGATCTGACCCCGATCCTCACACCGGCCAAAAAGCCGCGTACTGATGTCGAGGTAACCTGTACGATCAAGCAAGATCATGGCTTAAAAAAGGCGCTGGATAATGACTTGATCCGCCGTGCCGCGTCTGCCCTGGACGGGGGCGGCCCTGTGCGGATTGAAACACCGATCCAGAACATCCACCGCACCGTTGGGACGACGCTCAGCTATGAAGTCTCCAAGCGGTACGGTGAGGCAGGGTTGCCAGAGGGTGCGGTTCACGTCAAGCTTACCGGTTCGGCTGGGCAGAGTTTTGCTGCTTGGTTGGCCAAAGGGGTGACGTTCGAATTGGAAGGGGACGCCAACGACTATTCGGGCAAGGGTCTCAGTGGGGGCCGGCTGGTCGTTTATCCCCCCAAGGAGGCGGTCAAGGCGGGGTTTGTACCGGAGCAGAACATCATTATTGGGAACGTGGCGCTCTACGGTGCGACGGGAGGTCAGGCATTTTTCCGTGGCTTGGCCGGCGAGCGATTTTGTGTTCGCAATTCGGGTGCCACCGCGGTGGTTGAGGGCGTTGGCGACCACGGCTGTGAGTACATGACCAACGGCAGGGTGGTGATCCTAGGTCCCACCGGCAGGAACTTTGCCGCGGGGATGTCTGGGGGGATCGCGTACGTCTACGATCCGGCGGGTCTGTTCGAGCCCATGTGTAACCAGGGGATGGTTCAGCTGGAGAAGCTTTCTGACCCGAACGAAATTGAACAGCTACGCCGGCTTATTGAGTTACATCACCAATACACCGATTCCGGTGTTGCTCAAGCGGTGCTCTCGGATTGGCAAGAGTCAGTGACAAAGTTCTGTCGTGTGATCCCCAGTGAGTACAAGCGCGTGTTGGCAGAGCTCGAAGAAGAAAAGCATATGGCGTCTGCGTCGACCGACGGCCAGGCGGTGGACCTGCCCGGCGGCGTGGTGGTGCCGGAGGAGCCGCTGTCGCGTGTTTGAGTTCACCCAACGATCGCGATCTGTCTCTTAAGAAAAATAAGATGGAGTTCAAAGATGGGTAAGCCAACTGGCTTCATGGAGTACACACGGCAGGCGCCGTCCTATCGTCCGGCGCTGGAGCGGGTAGGCGATTGGGGAGAGTTCCGTCAGGAGCTAGCCGACAAGGAAATCCGCACGCAGGGCGCACGCTGCATGGATTGTGGTGTGCCATTTTGTCACACCGGTGAGCTGATCGCGGGAATGGCCGCGGGTTGTCCGGTGAACAATCTTATTCCTGAGTGGAACGACCTGGTTTATCACGGCCACTGGCGTGAGGCTTTGGACCGGCTGCACACCACCAACAATTTTCCCGAGTTTACCGGTCGGGTTTGCCCTGCGCCGTGTGAAGGTTCGTGCGTGTTGGGGATCAACGAACCACCGGTCACCATCAAGAATATCGAGTGCACGATTATTGACCGAGGCTTTGCCGAGGGTTGGGTGGTCCCGAACCCGCCTCAGCGGCGTACCGGAAAGAAGGTGGCGGTCGTGGGCTCTGGGCCCGCTGGGCTGGCTTGCGCCGCTCAGCTGAACAAGGCCGGTCACCAGGTGACGGTGTTCGAGCGATCGGATCGGATCGGTGGCCTGTTGATGTACGGCATTCCCAACATGAAACTGGACAAGGCGGTTGTGCAGCGACGTGTGGACCTGCTGGCCGCCGAAGGGGTCGGTTTTGTCACCGGGACCGAGGTGGGCAAGGATTATGCGCCTGGAAAACTGATCAAAGAACACGACGCGGTGGTGCTCTGCTGTGGCGCGACCAAGCCTCGCGATTTGCCTGTTCCGGGTCGGGATTTACAAGGCGTCCATTTCGCGATGGAATTCCTGCACGCCAACACCAAGAGCCTTCTGGATTCACAACACGCCAACGGCCATTTTATCAACGCCAAAGACAAAGACGTGATTGTGATCGGCGGCGGCGATACCGGCACCGACTGCGTGGGCACATCCATGCGACACGGTTGCCGGAGCCTGGTCCAATTTGAGATCATGCCCCAGCCACCTGGCGAACGTGCAGCGGACAACCCCTGGCCACAGTGGCCCAAGACATACCTGTTGGATTACGGTCAGGCCGAGGCCAAGGCAGTGTTCGGAAATGACCCCCGCAAGTACTGCATCATGACCAAGAAGTTTCACGGTGACGATCACGGTCGTGTCAACGCGTTACACACGGTGCTTATTGAATGGGTCAAAGACGATCAGGGTCGGTTCGCACCCAAGGAGCTGCCCGGTACGGAGAAGGTTTACCCGGCGCAGCTGGTGCTCCTGGCAATGGGGTTTTTGGGTCCGGAAGAGACGTTGGTCAAGAGCTTGGGCTTGGAGACCGATCCACGATCAAACTTTAAGGCCGAGTACGGCAAGTATGCGACGTCGATCGATAGCGTCTTTGCCGCGGGTGACTGTCGCCGTGGCCAGTCACTGATCGTGTGGGCGATCAACGAAGGTCGCGGTGCGGCACGGGAGTGCGATCGTTACCTGATGGGCGTGACAGAGCTGCCGTGAACGGCGGAAGAACGGTGATTTTCTCCCGCTCTTGCGGTTGGTCGTCGAGCCGTTTGATGTTAACCGCACCGGCCGTTTGGCTTGAGGGCCGGTCAACGCACATGTGATACACCCAGCGTATTTTCTTTACGCATCGGGAACTTGACAAGTTGCGTCGACAAGAACCGTTCTTGCAAAATACCTACTCCAAGAGCTTTTTGTGTCAGAGCGGATCTCACAACACAACCTTCCCGTTGTCACCGACTGGCCGCGTGGCTATCGATCACAGTTCAGGCTCACTGCCCGCAGGTCTCCTGGCGGCCGCGTCGCCGAGATGGACGCTCGGCAACCATCGGCCCGGTGTTAGCGGTTCGTCGACGCGATGGTCCGACACCGTAAAAGAGCTGGCGTTGCTACCGAACTGAACCGCGCAGTGGGGCTGGAGCTGAGCTTGGGTATCTAGCAACATGGCCGGTAGCGTCACCAAGCTGCCGGAGATGTCTAGACTAGAGCTGATATTAATCGTGCCTGAGACGCCCTTTTCCGATGAAGCGGTGATCTGGCAGTCGGGGCATTGGCGAAGGATGTTCGCGATAATGGTGATGTTGCCGCCTGCTTCTTCGATGGCGTCAGCGGTGATCTTGCTGCCTTGTTGAAGGTCAACAAGGACAGGATCAATGGTGATGTTGCCACCGGTCTGTCCGGCGTCGGTGGTGACATTGCTGTTGACCAGTTGAACCCTTTCAACAGTATTTAAGAGGATGTTTCCGCCGTCACCGACCGACTCGGCGCTGATGGTACTATCGAACAGATCGATCGCTGTGGCGGTGGTCACGGTGATATTCCCCGCGGTACCGGAACCGCGATGAACGGCAGAAATATCGCCGCCGTTGACCAGTGTAAGGCTACCGGCGGTCAAACGAATGTCACCGCTGTCGCCGCCAAGGTTGGTCAACGAATCGACCGAAATCCCTGTGAATGCCTGAATACCTTTGCCGTCGATGAGGATCTCGTCTGCCAGGATATTAATGTCACCCCCGCGACCAGAACCAAAAGTGTCGGTGGCAATTAGTCCTCCGTGTACAATCCGTAAACGGTCGGCCTTGATTTGAATATTGCCGCCTTGTCCGCCGCCAAGTCCCGATTGGGTCTCTACAGAGATCCCCGTAAAGGCGTCCGTGCCCTTCCCATCAATGACCATCTGGTCTGCAGTGATATCGATCTGGCCGCCGCGGCCCGAGCCGAAAGTGCCGGTCGCAATCACGCCTCCGTCGATCACCTGAAGCACACCGGTCGTGATCAGGATATCACCACTGTCACCACCGGATCCGTCGGTGACGTCGAGTGTGGTCGTGGTTCCTATACCGGTAAACGCTTCAGAGCCTTGCCCGTCGATCACGATCTGTTGGGCCGCGATCCTGGCAACGCCCCCAGATCCTGAGCCGCGTGTACCAGCGGAGATGGTTGCTTCGTTGATGAGATGTAGGCTCGTTGTCGTGATATCCACATGACCGCCCGGCCCGCCGTCGAGTTCTGCGGCCGTCGATACCGAAATCCCGGTGAACGCCGTCAAGCCTTGTCCGTCAATCGTGATCTGATCCGCGGTGATATCAATCGCACCGCCGCTGCCGGAACCGAACGTGGCCGCGGTAAGCAGTGCACCGCTGGTCGCGTGAAGCGAGTCGGCCGTCACAACAATGGCGCCGGCGGCCGCGGAACCGGAGGTGCCTGCAGAGACTCTCGCGTCGTTAAAAAGATGTACATCTGTTGTTGTGACATGAATCTGGCCTCCCGGCCCGCCATCGAGCGGGGCCAGGGTTTGGGCCGTGATGCCGGTGAAACCGGCGCCCTGTCCGTCGATCAAGACCTCTTCGTCCGCAGTGATATCTATCCGACCACCGCGACCGGTGGCAAATGTGTCGGTGGTTACCACACCTCCGTGCATCACATGAAGCAGGTTGGTGGTGATCTGAATATTACCGCTATCGCCGCCGTGACCGTCGATGGCATCGAGTGTGCTATTGGCACCGATACCGGTAAACAGATCAGAGCCTTGTCCGTCGATCACAACCGTCTGGGCCGTGACATCGATGGCTCCTCCGGATCCAGAACCACTGGTGCCTGCAGAGATCGTCGCCTCGTTCAAGACACGTAGATCTGTCGTAGCGATATGAATCTGGCCACCTGGCCCGCCGTCGAGTTCAGCAACGGTTGCCACGAAGATCCCGGTGAAGACGGCAGCCGCCTGTCCGTCCATGGTGATCTGATCGGAAGTGAAGTCGATTTCACCGCCGCTGCCGGAGCCGAATGCCCCGGCCGAGACCAGGCCGCCGTCAACAAGCTGTAGCTGATTAGCGATGATCGTGATTTGGCCTCCCGGGCCGGCGTCGAGGTCGGCGATCGTGTCGGTCGAGATCCCCGTGAAACTCGAGTTCTGTCCGTCAATGATGATCTGTTCCGCGGCGACTTGTACCTGGCCGCCATTGCCGGAAGCAAACGTGTCAGCGGAGACCAGACCACTGTTGACGATTTCTAGTGATTCTGCCGTTACTTCAATGGTGCCAGCGGGGCCGGAACCGAACGTATCGGCTGAAACCCTGGCGCTGTTGACAAGGTGTAGATCTTTCGCCGTGATTTGAATATGGCCACCGGGTCCGCCGTCAACGTCGGCTTCCGTGGCCACCGAGATCCCTGTGAATGTTTCGGCGTCTTGTCCGTCGATCAAGATCTGGCCGGCGTTGATGGCCACGGAGCCGCTCTGTCCAGAATCAGGAGTCGATGCAGACATCAACGCCCCAGCGACGATTTGTAGATCTTGAACTGTCACGTTGATGTTGCTGGCGGTTTCGGCATCTGGGGCGAATGTGCGGATCTCTCCCCTGTTCTGCATCACGAGGCTGGCCGCCTGGACCGTCACGCCATGACCGGTCTGCTCCGTGGACACCGTCGCTTGGTCTTCGATGGTGACCTGGCCCAACTGGACAAATTCGCTCATATCGATCGCCCGTGGGGCGTCGGCTCCGATATGAGCGTTTCCTGATGAGCCCACGCTAGCAAGGACAACACCGCCTTGTTGGGCTGTCAGCTGGGCGCCGGTCACCTGAAGGTCACCACCGACGACGGATAGGGTCGCCTGTTCATGGACTTTCAGGACGCCATGGTCTAAAACAACTTCTGCGGGGTGATCTGTCAGGAACCCAAAAGCTGTTGGTGACGCGGTGGTCAGCACACTGTCGGTGGTATGGGTTGTCGCGGTGAATCGGCCACCGTCGGCCAGCTGTAGTTCGTTGGCCGTGGTCACCGTGAACGATCCATTAACGTCTAGCTGAGCTCCGGGGCCAAACACCACGCCGCTTGGATTGAGTAGAAAAAAATTGGCCCCAGGCATGCCTGATGTGGCGAGCAGACCATTGATCTGGGATACCAATCCGCCGGTCACTCGGGCCAGCACATTGGCGACGTTCGCCGGGCCAGTGAATGTCGCCGACTCGTTGGTGTGAAGGTTGAATTGGTCGAAGCTATGAAAGAGGTTGCAAGCGGTGTTGTCTGATTTGCATACAGTACGCCCAAGATTAGCCGGAATCGTATGATGCGGTCCGGCCAGTGTCGTGTCCTTCAGTGAGCCGAGTGTTCCATCTCGGACGATCTGGCCACAGAGCGATGAGGTCAAGCCGGCCTGGACGAGCAACGTCCATCCCCAGACAAGACGCCGTAGTTCGTTGCACCGCCGCACCCTTTGATTCTCCTGCAGTTGCAGTGACTGCTATGACGATGGCAGATTGTTGAGCCAGTATGACATGTTAGACGCGTGGTCACAACTTTGCGGTCATATGCATGGCACATGATTTGAGTGCGATAGATATGTTGTCATGCGCCACACATATATTTGAGCGTGACAAAAGCAAAGGGCGGTGACCTTGGGGCACCGCCCTTTGTGGAATCTGTGTCATAGACGTTTCTGGTCGGTTAATTGGTGAGTTTGATCACATTGATCTTCGGCCCCGCCACGCGGTAGTTGACTTCATTGGTAAAGCACGAATAAGAGTTGCCCTTCTTGGCGCAAAAGCCAAATTCATAGGTGCCCGCTGGGATATTGGTAAACAGGGCACTGACCTGGACCGACCGCTGGCTTTTTTCTCCGGAGGAGAAAAAGCAGAAATCTGTTTCTCCTTGGAACACTGTGGCCTGCGTAATGGCAAGGGTTGACGTGTTTCGGTAACAAGCCCGGACCTCGCCTTCAATGTTGTTTGAGGTGGCGGGGTCCTCTTTGTAGACCTGCATGCTGCACATCACCAGCACATCTTCACCGCCATTGAGGGTGAGGGTGGTGTTGCCGTTCTGCGGTCGTTGAAAGTGGTTTGTGTAAGTTGCCGAATTAATGAGCGACGAAGGTGTGGTCGTCTGGTCGATGTCATAACCACCTTGCTTGTGCTGGATCAGCCCGGTGGTGATCTTGTTCACTTCATGGTAAAAGCCCAAGATATCGATCACCACATGGATATTCTGGCTAGAAAAGACTCGGATTTCCCGAGCGGCAAGACTAAAGAACGTTTGCACGGTCGCGGCGTTGGCGATGTTTACACCGGCGGTGTAGTTGACCAAGCTGGCGTTGGGGGCCGGCAGGTTGGCCGGATACACTTTGGCGAATCCTTTTCCAGCTTGCGGGACGATGGTGACATTCAGGTGCACAGCACGGGGTTCACCTTTGGGCGAGGTGCATCCTGCGGGGTTACCGCCCTGGCCACCGATGGTCGCACCGTTGCCATACACAAAGAACGCGCGGTTCTTTCCGCCTAGGAGCACGCCACCGCCACCGAATCGTGTATCCACCACACGACACGGGGCTACGGGTGTATACACAAAGTCTCGATTGGTTTGCCCAATGGCCAACTGCTCGGGTGCAATCAGCCCGACAGGGTCTGTTCCTTCTGCAGATCCGAACAGCAAGAGATTGCTGGCCTGTTCAAAAGTGGTGACGTTTGAGATGTCGTAGAGCAGTTCGGAAGTCGCCAGATTCAGATTGGCTTCGAATTGTCCGGTGTCGTCGCCGGGCGCCAGTCGGCTAACGATATCGTCAATGGTTTCTTGTCGGTCGGCATGAATCGCAGCCACCGCGGTGTCGCGTTGGCTGGCGGCTTCTGTTGCCACTGATTGTTCAGCGCGTTGAAGGTATTCTTCCGTTGCGTTGGCTGGTCCAACGGCTAAGAACAACGCCGCGGCTACCGCTGAGATCTGTTGGCCAAATAGTCTGTTCATCGTTTTTCTCCTTCTACAGTATTGACAAAGCACTCCGATCCTTGGCGATGTGTGAGACAGTCTCATACATCTACATCTAAAGTCTGGGTACAGAATTTCTGTTGGGGTACAGAATTTCTAATGAGGATCGACACACCTTGCGTGTATCGGAGGCGTGATTATACAGTTCTGTCTGGGTTCTGGCGCGCTATCTGCGAACGCGAAGATAAGACAAATATATATCTTATAGCGCCCCGTCATGAGGGCGCATTGGCGAAGCATATAAGTCATTGCTTGCGCTATTTATATGTTCTGAGGCAGATATGAGGGGTCTGATGGAAAAAGCAAAAGGGCGGTGACCCAAGGTCACCGCCCTTTGTGGAATCTGTGTTATAGACGTTTCTGGTCGGTTAATTGGTGAGTTTGATCACATTGATTTTCGGCCCCGCCACGCGGTAGTTGGCTTCGTTGGTAAAGCATGAATACGAGCTGCCCTTCTTGGCGCAAAAGCCAAATTCATAAGTGCCGGCTGGGATATTGGTGAACAGGGCACTGACCTGGACCGACCGCTGATCGTCCTCTCCAATGGAGGTAAAGCAGAAGTCCGTTTCTCCCTGGAACAGTGTGGCCTGCGTAATGGTATTTGGGGGCGATGTGTTTCGGTAACAGGCCCTGACCTCGCCTTCAATATTGGTCGAGGCGACAGTATCTTCTTTGTAGACCTGCATGCTGCACATCACCAACACATCTTCGCCGCCATTGAGGGTGAGTGTGGTGTTGCCATTCTGCGGTCTCTGGAAGTGGTTGGTGTAGCTTGTCGAGTTGATCAGCGACGAAGGTGAGATCGACTGGTCGATGTCATAACCGCCTTGTTTGTTTTCGATCAGTCCGGTGGTGATCTTATCCACTTCGTGGTAGAAGCCCAAGACGTCGATAATCACATCGACATTGGCACTGGAAAAGACCCTGATCTCTTGAGCGGCGAGGTTAAAAAACGTTTGCACGGTCGCGGCGTTGGCGATGTTCACACCGGCGGTGTAGTTGACCAAGCTGGCGTTGGGGGCCGGTAGGTTGGCTGGGTACACTTTGACAAAGCCGCCCGCAGCGCCAGGGACGATGGTGACATTAATGTGCACGGCCCGAGGTTCACCTCTGGGTGAGGCACAGCCTGCGGGGTTACCGCCCTGACCACCGATGGTCGCACCGTTGCCATACACAAAGAACGCGCGGTTCGTTCCGCCTAGGAGCACACCACCGCCACCGAATCGTGTGTCTACCACACGACACGGGGCTACGGGTGTATAGACAAAGTCTCGAGAGGTCTGTCCGATGGCCAACTGCTCGGGTGCAATTAGCCCGACAGGGTCTGTTCCTTCTGCAGACCCGAACAGCAAGAGATTGCTGGCCTGTTCAAAAGTGGTGGCGTTTGAGATGTCGTAGAGCAGTTCGGAATTTGCCAGATTCAGATTGGCTTCAAACTGTCCGGTGTCGTCGCCGGGTGCCAGTCGGCTAACGATATTGTCAATGGTCCCTTGCCGGTCGGCATGGACCGTAGCGATCGCGGCGTCGCGTTGGCTGTCGGCTTCTGTTACCGCCGATTGTTCGGCGCGTTGGAGGTAATCTTCCGTTGCGTTGGCTGGTCCAACGGCAAAGAATAACGCCGCGGCTATCGCCGAGATCTGTTTGCCAAATAACCTGTTCATCATGCTTCTCCTTTTGCAGTTCAAGACGCTCCGAAGCTTGGCGATGTGTGGGGCCACCCCATCTACTCTTGTAAGTAAGCCTAAGCCAATGGGTGTCCACAGTCAATGAAAATCTGCGACAAGGTAAGGTATATTTAAGAGATGCAGCACCAAATAAAGATTCGATCTTTTTGGTTTGATCCCTAAATAACCCACGCACGCGATACCAGAGGTTGGCTTATCACGTGTCGCGATCGCTTCGTGTTGGACGAAGCGACTTCTCCTGTTGCTAGCGAACACACGTTCAGGGACTAGATATCAAAACCATCGCCGATCACCGTTATACACCAGAAGAGATAGAACGTGCCGGTGGGCATTCGTGGGTTTATAGCGACTTAAGGTACTCGACCAGATCAGCTTTTTCGGATTCTGTCAAGCCCAATTCGAAGACAAGATCGTAGTGATCGATCACATCCAACAGGGTCAAGAATCGGCCGTCGTGGTAAAACCCGCCTTTGGTATGCGTCCACAGACCCTTTAAAGGTGCCGTACGATAGCCCTTGGCCGGTGACCGGTTGGCTTGAAAGTCATCGATGCCTATCTCATCAGGTGAATGCAGGTTCCAGCCCGGCTCGGTGAACAGCGGGGGAACGTGACACGATGCACAGTTGGCTTTTCCGCCAAAAAGAACTCGACCCCGCGCAGCTGCTTCACTTGCAAAGCTATCCGGTGGTGGCTGGGGTGCCTCCAGTGCCAGTTGATAGAGGTGCAGTGCCGGGAGCTTAGACGTGACTTGGTCTTCGCCCGGCTCGGCCCGCACATCACCGAACCCGGCGGCAGCGGCGATGGGGAACTGCTCGGCGTCGTTTAGACGGGGGTCGTAAAACGTGCCTCGGCCACCCATTTCTAAAACCGCGACCAACGCGTTCCAATGCGCGACACCACCCCATCCCGTCCATGTGTGAAGGTTCACTCCCGCCAGGCCAAACGCCGGTGGGATCAGTGTCGCGCCCGGTCGCCCGTCCGGACCAACGGCTTTGCCATCGAGTGTGAGGCTTGCATCAAACTTGCCCGGACCCCAGCTGGTGAGCACCGACCGGACCGTCGCCTCGTCGACGCCCAACAGGTCAACGAAGGGCTGAAGGTTGGGCGCAAGAGAGATGATCAATCCGACGTCAAGATCACGGTTGGCCCATCCGTCTAGTCGGGATCCGATCCCCGGGGCAAAAGAGTCGTCAACGACCGAGTGGCACAGTGCGCACTGAATGCCCATAGATGCCAGCTGTCCCGACGAGTCAAACCGGCCGGTGACCCCGACGACCGCGTTTAGTTTTAACAGAGCCAACGTCACCGCGGGGTCGTCAAGATCAACGTTTCCGTTAATGATCTGCCGTTGCAGTGCGGGTGGCAACGCGTCGACGTCGACCTTGAGGCCCACAGCTAGCGCTGTGCTTGGACTGACCCCAGGACCGACCCCTCCATGGTCCTGACCGGCGATCGCTTCGTGCAATTTCAGGGTATCGCCCCAGAAGCGTTCGTTTCCAAACGTGTCGTGCCGAAAAATTCTCCTGCCTTGTTCCACAAGCCTCTGTGCGTCAGCCAAAACAGGCGCCAGCGACCGTCGCGTCTCGCGACGCAATCGGTGTGATCCAGCGGGTATATCGTCAGCGGTGCTCGGCGGTGTCGGACCCCAGAGGAGGCTGCCGGCGATAACCGCAAAAACCACAGTCAGAAAGCTCCGCCTC
The DNA here is from genome assembly GCA_965222495.1 of Phycisphaeraceae bacterium. Classification (GTDB taxonomy): domain Bacteria; phylum Planctomycetota; class Phycisphaerae; order Phycisphaerales; family Phycisphaeraceae; genus CBDCUA01. The sequence continues at coordinate 256,227 of CBDCUA010000007.1, forward strand.
AGACCGGTCCCAGCATTGGTGTTGTGCATCATGAAACCACTCCTGCCAAGGATGAAAAATGCCATCGCCCGCTCAACATCGTGTTGACGCTCGGTCCTGTACCTATAGAGTGTCCAACTGGAAAAAAGTGACAGAATATTTTTGGCGGTTCGTGAGTTTACATCGATGGGATTTTTAAGGGCGCGGGATATCGTTGCGCATCGACCCAGTGGTACGACAGCATGACGAATGGTCCCCGAGCCCAACGGAGGGGAAGCTCCGATGAACTCAGACAACAACCTGACGTCCGAAGCTCACACATCGATCGTTTCCGATTCAGAAGTCATTGAAAGGGTTCTTAAGGGCCAGCTGAATCTCTTTGAAATCATTATGCGCCGGTACAATCGGCGATTGTATCGTGTGGTCCGCAGTGTTCTTGGCACCGACGAGGACATTGAAGACGTGATGCAGACCGCCTATATGAAGGCCTATACCCATCTGGAACAGTTTGCCGGCCGTGCCAGCTTATCGACGTGGCTGATAAGGATTGCCATCCACGAGGCGTTGGCCCGTCGCAAACGGAAAATGGCCGGGGCGGTCGCAGATGGGTGGCGACTGGACGCCCTTGCCAGCAAGCAGCCCGGTCCACTTGAGCAAACGACCAAACAGGAGACGGTCAAGCGAATTCATTTGGCGATCGATGCGTTACCCGCAGCGTACCGTGTGGTTTTTGTCATGCGTGAAGTTGAGGGTGTCAGTACAGAAGACACCGCCAGGGGCCTGCAGGTCAGTCAAGACGTGGTCAAAAGCCGCCTCTATCGCGCCAAGGCCTATCTCCGTCGGGCCCTCCAAGTCGATACAAGGGTACCCCGGTCGTGTGTTTATCCGTTCCACTTGCTTCGTTGCAACCGTGTTGTCGTTCAGGTGTTCCGGCGGATTGAGACACCGCCGGTGGCCGGGCGATGTCGGCGTTGAACAGCCTAGAACAGGCGGCCCTGATTCGGGGCGTCGGGGTGATCTGTGTCCAGTACGTCACGGACCTCGTCTAGCAGATCATCCAGGTCTCGGAACTGCTTGTACACGCTGGCAAATCGTACGTAAGCCACTTGATCAAGGCGTTTGAGTCGTTCGGAGACCGTTCGGCCAATCTCCACCGCGTCGACTTCACGTTCGTACCGTCGGAACAGGTCCTCTTCAACCTCGTCGACCAGCTGAAGGATCGCTTCAGCACTTACTTGTCGCTTGTAGCACGCTTTTTGTACCCCGTCGAGCACTTTCTGCCGGTCATAGGGGACACGGGCGCCATCCTTTTTGATCACCCAGAGCCGGTGGTTGGCTTCGATGTGTTCGTAGGTCGTGAATCGCTTGCCGCATGCCAGGCATTCCCGGCGGCGACGGATCATTCGCCCTTCATCGGCACCACGGGAGTCGATGACCTTGTCTCGGTTTTCACTACAGTAGGGGCAACGCATGGCCTATGCTCTACACCACGGGTGACCGGAACTTTCTGACGCCCCATCTAAAGCCAGCGTCCGGTCGCTTCACGGCTTGTTGACCTTTAATCACACGATGAGCTGTCACGGTGTTGTTATGTCTATCATAGGAATAATTCACGACTTAAGCCAAGTTTAGGCTTGTGGCCCGTCTGCCAACGCGGCCCTTAAAGGGCCCGCTGGCGAATGGCACGTCTCTATTGTTGGTCGAAGCATGAAATAAAAAAGGTGGGTGTGGACCCACCTTCTGACTGAAAGGTATTCGTGTTTTTGTTTACAGGTTGGCTGTGCGTGTTTCGTCGCTTTTTATGCGTGATGCTGACGTGCTTTGCGGGTTGTCAGCAGTCCCGTCAGTGCCGCCAGCCCCGTCCACGCCGCGGCAGGGACCGGTACGGTGTGGGTTTCGCACTGAAGCGACGGGCCCATAATGATGCTCTGGCCGATTTCACCGCTGGCTTTGGTGGCCACCATCACCGTGTCGTCAACCACGTAGTGCTTGTCAAGTGTGAACTGGAAGATATCCATTTCCATGATACCGTCTTCGCCAAGGTTGGCTTCATCACCTGCAGCGTCGACCGCGTCTTCAAATTTGATACCACTGATCCCGGTTGTCGCGTCGTTGCCCAAAACCACGGTATAGAAGATGCCCGAGCGGCCGGTGAAAATGTGACCGCCACCGTCGACAAACGGCGTGATCGTTTCATACGTGCCCGTTGGGCTGACCACATGTGCATCGGGACAGAGTTTCAGTGTCCAATGAGACAACGCACTGGTACGGGTGTCGCTGTCGCTTGAGACCTTGTATGTCCACGTCGAAGTCCCATCGACGTTGTACATGACATCGAGAAAATCGACCTCGAAATCCCCCACGGTCGCCGCGCTACCGTTTTGAACGACGATTCCCATTAAACCGATTGCGATCAGTCCAGCGGCCTTGCGTAGTCGTTTGAACTTCATCTCTTTCTCCTCTCCTTGACGGTCTGTGTAGAAACCAAGTCGGCTAGAGCCCACAGATGATTCTGGACGCGGCCCTGCCTTGATCCTGTGCCAAACTACTTACAGGTACCTTGAGGACGTTAACCGTGCCAGTTATACGGGGAAAGGGTGGGGGGACTCACTTATTTGCGGCCATACAATCGCTGAAGTTTTGCTATCTTCTCAGCTTTTGGGCCAGTCGGGGCGTTCGATGATAAACAGGCTGTGTGGCGATTCGCTGTGCTGAGGGTTTACCGATCTGGCAGGCGGCATGATTCCAGGAAACCAAGCTCTAGCTGTTCGACAGCGTTCACGCCAGAGCCGATTCGATCGCCGACTTGAGCGAGTCGACGGTGACAAGATGTTTTTCTAGGACCACAGAACATCCCAGTTGCTTTAGATCATCGATGATCCGTTCGTCCAGGAGTGTGGTATAGTGGACCACAGGGCCGTTGTATCCGCTGTTTCGGAGATCTGTCAGCACGTCAAGGCCTGATTTTACACGCAGTCGATTGTCAAGAAAGATGATGTCATAACGCTCGGTTTCGATCAGCAGCAGACACTCGTGTTCGCACGGGCACTGACGAAACTCAATAAGCGTAGACAGCTTTTTCGAGTAGCGCCGCAGCAACTCCCCGTCGTCTTCGTTGTCGTCAATCAACAATACCCGTAATGGTTTAGATGGGTCCCAGGTCATGGATGGTGGCCGCTATCTGGCCGGCGGAAACTCGACGACCTTCCAGTAGTGGTCGAGCATGCCGATCAGTCGTTGAAAGTCTTCTCCCGCTTGTTGTTTGACCATGTAGCCGGCGACATGATGTTCGTAGGCGGCAATTTTATCCTGGTCCGAGTTGGAGGTCGTCAGGACAAAAATAATGCTGTCTCGAAGATCAGCTTCACGCCGCAGTTCACGCAGGAATTCCAGCCCCGTCATTCTGGGCATGTTCAGGTCCAGCAAGATCAGATAGGGTCGGTCAATGGGTTTGATGCTCGCCGTACCTCGTAGCACGTCCAACGCCTCCAATCCATTCCGGGCCACGGTAATTGGATTGTTGATTTTGTGTTTGCGAAAGGCGCGCTCAATCGCTTCGGCGTCGACATCGTCGTCGTCCACCAGGAGGATATTCACATCACTTTTTGTCATCGTTGAGTCCTTCGGTCCGAATCGACTTGGGCCAGCGTAGATGGAACGTGGTGCCGCGATGCACAGCGGAATCAACTGCGATACTCCCCCCGTAAGTTTCGACCAGTTTCTTCACCATCGCTAAGCCCATACCACTGCCTTCGACATCGTCACGTCGCTCCAACGTCTGAAACATTTCGAATATCCGCTGATGATATTCCTTGGGGATCCCAGGCCCATCGTCACTGATCGAAAACTCGATCAGCCGGTCGTTTTCATGGCAACGCACGTCGATGTGCCCTGCCTCGCGGTCGTGGTGCTTGATGGCATTGGCGATGAGATTGCGGATGCACGTTTCCAGAGGTGTTGTCAGGGTTGTCAGTCTGGGAAACTGTCCCGAGACCGTGACCGAGAAGTCTTCAGGAATGGACAGAATGTCGATGACGTTATCGACCAACTCGCGGCAGTTCACGGTCTTCATTTCTCCGTGTTTGCGTCCCGCTCGAGAATACTTCAACAGGTCGTCAAGAAGTCCGTCGAGACGCCGGATCCGGTGTTGCATTTTCTCAAGATGTTCGCGAGATTTCGCCGGCAGCACATCTTGCGTGTCTTCTACGACCCATTGTGCTAAGTTGTCGATCGCTCGAAGTGGCGATTTGAGGTCATGAGAGGCTACGTATGCGAAGTCCTCAAGGTCTTTGTTGGAGCGTTCGAGCTTGGTGGAGTACCGCCGCAACGCGGTTTCGGCATTTTTTCGCAGTGTGATGTCGACCACGTTCACCACCATGACTTCTTGTCTGTCATAGAACGACATATGAACGTGTGACTCGACGGGGTAGGACGTCCCATCCTTTCGCAGGTGCGTGCCTTCTAGAGAAGCTCTTTCATCAATTCTATTGTCCGTTGAGTCTTGTAGACGTGCGTGTATCTGATCATTGAGTTGCGGGTCCAGATCCTCTAGGGTCATCCGGCGCAACTGTGCCAGGGGGTATCCGGTGTTCGCACACGCACCGGCGTTGGCCCATAAAAAACGCATCGATGTCGCGTCGACGATGTACACTTCGTTGGGTGCTTTTTGAACGATACGCCCCAAGCCGGAGATGCGCTTTTCGACCGGGCTGGCGATCGTTTGAGCGGCGACCGCGGCAAGGAAAGTGACCCCGATCGCCATCAGGCCGGCCAGTGTCAGGTATCGCTTGCGCAATGACGCGATGGGCGCAAAAGCCTCATAGGTGTCGATCTTGACCACCATCCCCCATCCACCGATAGGGACATACCGCCACACACCTAAGATACGCTTGCCGCGATAATCCCGCGTGATGCCGTGTCCGTTTCGGTCTTGTACGGCCAGCTGCATCGGCACAGCCGTGTCGGGTGTGCCCAGCACGACTCTTCTTTGAAACGCGGCGTCCGGATCAAAGCGAAGTGGAACAACAAAGACCGCTTCGTTTCCGAACCGCATGCCAAGGGCCATCTCGCCGGTCTTGCCTAGCCCACGATAATCTCTGGCAAGCGAATAGACGCGCTCCTTGTCTAGCCCTGCCGCCAGCACGCCCACCACGACGCCCTGTTGGGTGATCGGCGCGGCGACAAAAGCCCGTGGCTGGCCGGTGAGCGGGTAGATCTCGAACCTTGAGATCGCCGGCTCTAGCGACGTGGCGCAGCTGTTCACAGCTTCTGCCAAGGCGGTATCCTTCAACCTGTCACTGTCCAGGTGTTGTCCGATCTGGTCGGGTTGTTCCGTGCAGTACACAATCTCATGGTCCGCGGAGATCAGATAGGCGTCATCAAACCCATTGGTTTCGATAAATTTGGACATGACGGCGTCAAGCGCGTCAACAGCGGTGACGTCTCGGTCGCGCGCATCGTGGCTTGGGTCGGTCACCGTAAAGTTTTCCATGGCGGTCTTGACGGTAGGTAGCGCTGCCAGAAGCGCAGTGTTGGCCACTCGCGTATTTAAGTAGTTACTGAGCTTCGTGGCCCGGGATGTCGCAAGCAGCCCAAATTGCTTGATAATTTCACCCCGAACCCGGTTCTCTATCGCGCGATAGGTCATGAATGTGATGGTCCCCGTGGGTATCAACGATACCAACAGGAACCAAGCCACAAGCTTCCAAAACAGTTTGTTCGGTCCCACGATCTGGATCTTTCCCTTTACGACACCCATATGGCGACGCCGGTTGACGGTCTTTGAGCACACTTAACGATGGCAACAGCCCGTTGGGTCGGAGTATGGTGTGGCCTATGGCGTGGCCAAGAACGCCGCGAGCACATCACGCCGGCTGGTCCAATAACCAGATGGTGCCTCTGCCGTTGGCTTTGGCAATCCGCCGGTGTCCGATAGGGTGCGGTCAAAAGCAAGCGATCCGGCACGAAAGAAAGTGGATACCCGCGTCGCATCCATACGGTCGGGATTGCCTTGGAGAGATGCCGGTCACTGGGCGCATCAGGGATAGACACCGCCCAGAGCCCTGGGCGAGCACGTACCGGGCTGCCAGAAGAAGACGCATGGGTCATGTTATTCTTATTCGGCCAACGGCCGGCGCTTCTCATGTGATCCTGCCCCGAAGGATCGGTAAGGTTGGCTGCGGTAGCTCATGGCCCATGGCAAGATCGTTGGTGGCGTGCCGACCACCACGGTCGTCGGGCATGGGGTCAAGGGCGTCTGCCTTCAAGTACGATCGTTCTAACTTCAGGTCCGAGGGGTTTTTGACTGTGTCGCCGATACTAAAAATGGTCGGTGATGACCAAACCACGTCGAGGCGATACCGGGCGCTGACGCTACAAGCCACCGCTCCCAGCCAGGCCAGCGACGATCACGGGGTGACGGCAGCGCCGTGACATCAACCACCGCATCGCACTGAACCAGAAGAAAGTTGCTGATTTCGGCGGTCGGCAGGCCCCGTCGCTCGAGCCGGTCGTGGCCCCCCACGTCAATGGTCGTGATGCCAACGGGTCCGCAAGATCACGCTCACGTGTGATGATCAACGGCATTTTCCGTTGCACAGATGATGGCAAGGCATAGGTTAACCTAGTCAGAAGGGGTTGTTTTTAAAGGGCCGGTTTGATAAGATAAACAGATTGAAAAGTGTGGAGAAAGGCGGTGTTGGAGAAAGGAAATGATTCATACGCAATCAAAATGAGGATACAGGAGAAACAAGAAGTCTCATCCCCGTGAATCGATTTGGAGGGATGGGGTGAGGGTGTGTGACAACCTCTGCCACCACAATGGTCTTGGTCTTATCTCACGGGAAAACGGGGTAAGTGTTCAGCGGTCATGAGTTGCGGTGACGCAGGGTGGGTGGCTCGCGTCGTTGTTTGGTCTGCGATCGAGTCGCTGGGGCGGTTTGTTTCCGCCTGACGAACACGGGTGGGATGGCGGTATCCCGCGGCGCACATTGCGCGGATCAGATGATGAGCCGTTGAGCGAACTGTGAAAGGAAGTCTCCATGCGCGTGAACCCACTTGCTTTGGTTGTGTGTTTGCTAACCGGTCTGTTGCCGCGCGCTGTCCAGGCCGCGGATGCGATGTGGGTGTGGGAGCGCGCTACCGAAAGCATTATCGAGGGACCGGACCGGGATGCTGAGCTCCAAAAACTACTGGACTTTTGCGCTGAAAACTTCATCGATGAAATCTATATGTCCGTTTTAAAGGTCAACCCTAACAACCCTGACGCCCAACAGCCTTCGATGCTCATCCCTGCGAACGAAGCACGGTGGGAGCAGGTGCTCGCGGCGCTGCACGACGCAGGAATCCGTGTCGAGGCGCTGTCCGGTAAGGGTGACTGGCTGATGCCCACGGGGCTTTGGACCACACCGCCGTTGAATTTTCCGCTTAAAGAAGATCGCGGTTATGGCTTGGGTGTCCTGGATGACATTCTCCAGTACCAGTCCGATCACCAAGGCAGTCCGCAGCAGCAGTTCGACGGCGTTCATCTCGATATCGAGATCCAGACATTGGTCCCAGACGATCCCAATCCCGGGGACGACACTTTCGAACTCTACCCCGACCCGCGTCACGCTGAAGAGGAGATTGATGAACTAAAGCGGATCGGTTTTTTTCTCCAGTTCATCGACCAGGTTGTCGCGGCGCGAACCGCGGCGGGTTATGACCCGTTGAACCTGCCGTTCAACTGGGACATCAGCATGAACTACGATTTGGGGCCAAGCGCCAGCGCACCGGGTCACGCATCGCTCTCCATCGATTATCCAGATGCAGACGGCGGCGGCAACGTGACCAAACCCGCGTGGCAGCACATCTTCGACCGTTTGGAACGGATCGCGTTTCTAACCTATAGCGACCGGATCCGACCGATCGCGGCGCAGATGAAGCGGGAGTTGGCCTACGTGGCGGCGTTGGCGATACCGCCGCTGGTTCGTTTCTCGTTCGAATTTCAAGACCGGTTCCGAAACAACAACCTGGCATCGGTCGGCTTGGGCAACGAGGACAGGCTTGCGTACATTAATCTCCGTCAGAACGCCGACGCATTGATGATTGGCCGAGACTATTACGCAGGCTGGGCCATGCACACTTACGACAACATCAACGCCAACAATGGCGATTATCAGACTTGGGTCAACGACAACCCGCCGATGGCCTATCCGCCGGCGGGATTGGAAGACTTTGAATCTTCCGATGCCGCCATAACCCTGCCGACGCGACCGCTAGGCAGCCAGGATATTACCGACCCTGTTTATGTTCGGCTGAAGCTTCAGGCCGATCCCGGTTATGTCTACACGTCGGGCTTTAGTGTCAGGAGCATGATGTCACTTGTACCGATCGGCTACGGCTATGCCAGCGAAGCTGATTTGGAAAATCTTAACCAAGAAGCCAACCCTGCAAACGATCCCAATCGCTGGTACGACGGTGCTGCGCCGGTCGGTTGGTTTTACTTTAAGCGACCGTTGATGCGGTGGTGGCGGCCGGGCGTAGTCAACGATCCGACTGAGACCTCTGATAACGAATTGGTGTCGGAAGGCGTCTGCTGGCCCAACCCGGCGACGGCCCAGGACCCCCAGCTGGGTGTTGAGCGGGACATTGTGCTTCAAAGAGATGAGTTTTACCGATTTGTCTTGATCTACAACGGTCCTACGGGTGCTGGCATCCTCGAGTTTGCCAGTGTCCCGTTGTGCGGGCTTGCACCTCCAGACAACAGCCCGAATAACCCGTTGGAAGTGAGGATCGTTCTGGGCGAGTTGGCCAACCTCGCCAGCCTTGACCTCGAGCACAGCAACACGTCGGTGACGATCGTCGATAACGATGGCGACGAACTGCTCGACGTGCAGGAGATGCTCATGGGAACAGATCGATGCAACCCGGCAAGCCCAGCGTCGTTGGCCCTTGTCGAGGCCGTGTCACGAAAATCCCACGATGCAACGAACTATGATATCGACCTCTTGACCGACACCAACGGCACGCCGGTTGATTACGATCCGATCAATCATTCAGGCGGCACGATTGCGATCGAATGCCGACGCTTTGGGCCCACGCAGGTGGTGCTCACCTTCAACCAGGCGATCGACCCTGATCAGGTGTCGGTGCAGACCACCCACGCCGATCTGGCCGGTACACCTCAAGTGATGTCCAATACACTGACGATCGGCTTAAGCGATGTGGTCAACCGTGAGGTGGTGGACGTTGAGTTTGCTGTGCGCGCTTTGGCGTCTGGGGCGTTTCTGGAGGGCAACGTTTACGCGGGTGCCTTGGAAGGTGACACGACAGGGAACGGTTCGGTCACTTCTGCAGACGTACGGCAGACGAGATTACGTAGCACGCAACCGGTGGGCGATGAAAATTTTCGCAATGATGTGACCGCTAACGACCATCTCACGTCGGCCGATGTGCGGCTGGTCCGGTTGCGGTCGGCGCAATCGTTAAACCGATAACACGGCGCCACCAAGCCCAAGATGACGTGCATGGGAGTAACCCGCATCTGTTTTGAAGGACAGCATCCACGAAAAGGAGGTCAGTCGATGTCTATGGTGATCAGAGTTGCTTGCGCTATCGCGCTTCTCCCGTTGGCTACCGCGACGGCTGAGCCGGTGATCCAATTAACGAACGCCGCGACCGGGGAAACGTTTGTGAATACGAGTCCTGGGCAGCAGTTTACGATTTCCGCCACACTTGAATCGGACGTCGACTTTGTGGGACTCAGTTTCGTTTTAGAGGTGGCCGACGGTGGCAACGGTCTGTTTTCGATCGTCGGTCGTCAGAGTTCGGTGGTGAACCCTTTCGATGAACTCACGACGCCCAATGACGCGGATGTGATCGATAGTGGAACCCTAATGCCTCGCAACGGTCATGACCTGGGCTATTTTAATGACAGTAGGCTCGTATCATCTGGCTCTTATCAGATCGTAGATCTGCTCATGCAGGTTGACCCGGATGCGCTCAATGGCGATTACACCATCCAGACAGCGGAAGTGTCGGTGTCGGACCTGGACTTTAATGACTTTTTTGCAAATAGTTTTCCCGTTCTGAACATCACCGTTGTGCCCGAGCCGTCGGCGTTGGTGCTTCTGCTGCCTGGTGTTGTTTGGCTGCTACGCCGTCGCGCCACCTGACGGGCCGTTTCTTGTTAGAGACATTTGTCGCGTGTTGACCGGTAGCCCCCGATGGGCATCGCTGGGTTATGGCGATTGTTCATCACCTTCGAATTGATTTGGAAACAACTTTCTGCAGGATCGTGTCCACGTTGGGTTCGCCGTCAAGGTAGGTCACCGAGACGACGGGGTAGTAAACCGGTATGGGCGCGGAACGATCACCTAGCAGCGGTTTCCATTTGACCATATCTTTGTGAGTTGTGACCACGGCGTCGGCATGACAGACGCGGGCATCTTTAAGCAACGCGTTGAGCCTGTGACTGTCATAACGATAATGATCAGGCAAGATGTGGACACTGATCACATCACCGACATGGGCTCGAAGCGAACGCTCGAACGCCCGGGGGTTGCCGATACCGCACACGCCCATCACCCGAGCCCCACGCAGACGATCCAAGCTTTCATGGTCGCCTTCGGGATCGGCGTACTGGGTCCATTGGTAGGCCGTATGGGCGATGGGACGCTGACCGGCCACAAGGTCGATCCGTCGATCCAGGTCGTCAAGCTCAGATTGTGTTAGCAGATCTCCGCGCGTGACGATGATCGCATCGGCCCGACACAGGTTTTCAGCCGGCTCGCGTAATGTCCCACGCGGTAGGATATGACCAAATCCGAAGGGTTGTGTCGCATCCACCAGCACGATATCAAGATCGCGATAGACCTGTCGATGCTGAAACCCATCGTCTAGCAAGAAAACGTCGACCTGAGGGTTCTGATCAAGGGTGTGCCGGGCGGCGAGTCTTCGGCTTCGGTGTGTGGCAACGGTGGCGGTCTGACCCAGCTCACGGCGGATCATCTGGGCTTCGTCGCTGCCGAGCACATCGGCTTTATATCCCCTCAACAGCACGGCCGGACGAAGGCCACCGGCGCCCAAGCGTCTCGCCAGATCGATCACAAACGGTGTCTTACCTGTGCCACCGGTGGTGAGGTTTCCCACGCTGATGGTGGACCGACCTAAACGACGGGGTGTACGAACGTTTTGGTCAAAGCTCCAATTGCGTACAGCAACCAGAGCACGGTACGGTCGCTCCAGCCAACCCAATCCCCACCTGGCCAGTTGACCGATCGTCGTACGGTCGTCGCCGCTGATGACCGATTGCCAGCGAAGCGATGGGTTCATGAATCGGTTCCGGTGCTCAATCGTTGGGGCGGTTGAGGATCAATCCACATGACCGCGCTGGTCCGGTGGGCATGATCTGTCTGCTGCTGGATCGGCGTGGTGGATTTGAGCCAAACACGGCGCCAACCATGGGCTAAGTTTTGTCAAGGGTAACCCGACCACGGTTGAAGGATCGCCCTTGACGGTCCACGTCCAGTGGGGACCTAGAGAAAACAGATTGTATCCGCCAGCTTTGCCTTGCCATTGGCCTGAATCCACATACGCGGTCAGTTGCTCCGGTGTCACCGGGTCCAGGTGGACCTGCGCATGATCGGCAAACGTGGTGATCGCACGCCTGGTCTTGTCGTCGAATATCGCCACACCCGTATAGACATCATGTGTGGCATCGATCAATGTTTGAAGGATCATCTGAGCGTCATGGCGGTCGGCCGGTTGCCCGATCAGCCGCCCGTTCGGACCGACCATCAGCGTATCGGCCGCCAGGATCATGGCAGGTGTCGATGTATTTAACACATTGTCATTCAAGACACTATGTGCTTTTGCCACAGCAAGGCGTATCGCTAACGCTGCCGGTGTCGCAGCCAGCTGGGCGTTGGGTTGAGGTGGGTCGTCAAACGGTGGCCATACCTGAGCAAAAGGGTACCCAGCCTCCCGTAGGAGTTGTGCTCGGCGGTTGGAGCGGCTGGCCAGGATCAGCGAGACAGCGTTCACAGACCAGTCCATTGTAGTCGACGAATCGGCTTGATATTCAAGAGATTGAATGCCTAGTCCCGATAACAGTTTCAAATGATGCTCGGCGCCATATTTGGCGAAAGGATAAGCCATTGCGCACGATCGCGATCATGAACCAGAAGGGGGGGTGTGGCAAGACGACCACGTCGATTAATCTTGCGGCCGTTTTGGCTGCCAAGGGGCAGCGGACGCTTCTTGTCGACATGGACCCGCAGTCACATTGCTCCTTAGGACTGGCTGTGCCGGAGGCTCAGGTGGCCAGATCGATCGGCGATTTGCTGCGTGCGGGCCTCGACGGCTCATTGGCTCTGCAGGATCTGGTGTGGCAGATTTCGCGTAATCTCGATTTAGCGCCGTGCACCATGGCCCTGGCGGGTTTGGAACAAGAGCTGTCCGGTGCGCCTGACAAGGACCGGAGAATGGTCCAGGTCCTTAGCACGGTGAGCGATCAGTACGATCTGTGCGTGATCGATTGTCCGCCATCCATCGGGCTGTTAACGTTCAACGCGCTGCGTGCGGCTGACGAAGTCATCATCCCCGTCGAGACGGGCTACTTTGCCATGCAGGGTGCGGTCCGACAAGAGGCGACGATTCAGATGCTTGCACGGCGGGTTGGCCATCGTGTGCGGTTCAAGGTTCTGGCGACCATGTACGACGTCAGGACGCGACTGGCCAAAGAGATCTTGACCGGTCTGCGCCGTCAGTTCGGTGACAGGTTGCTACCTGTGGTGGTCTATTACAATAGCAAGCTTAAAGAGGCCGCCAGCTTTGGTCAGCCGATCAACGAATATGACCCCAACAGCCGCGGTATGCAGGATTTCGAGGATCTTGCCGAATGGCTGCTTGCCAATCCGCCGAACGTCCACCGAGCCCAACCAGATGCCGCAGCGGTGGCCAATCCAGTGATGGATCGCGCCGCAGAGCTCGTTGAACGCGCTCGCGCTTTGTCGGCACGGACCGCTCAGTTGGCGGCAAAAGTAGCTGGTGATCCGGACCTTTTGCCTGAGCACCACGCAAGTGGGACCGCTGTGGCTGAACAGGACGATCGATCAAAAGAACTCGAGCACAAGTTGAAGCGCGTTTACGGCGTCCGTCAGACGTCGCAGGGCGTATTGTTTGTCCAGCCTGCTGCTCACGCGAAGCAGGTCAGTATCGCCGGCGATTTTAATGATTGGGATCCCACCGCCACACCGATGAAACGCGACGAAGATCTGGGCGTATGGCAGGTGTGCTTGACCGTACCGCCCGGCCGATACCGATATCGGCTTGTCATCGACGGTTTATGGGTCAGGGACCCTTATAATAGCTGGGTAGAGTCCAACACGGTTGGTGAGTTAAACAGCGTGGTTGAAATCGGCACCGACGGTTGAGTCACCTTGAGTTGGTTGGTATCGCAACGCATGACGACGGGAATCATCGAAAAAGACGATGGGTTGGCAACCTGTTTATGGAACAGAGCTGGTGGCATCGATCGCGAATCTAATGGCGGCGCCTGTCCGGCAGAAGGTCGTATGGACGTCGTGAGGTCAAATTGCGCGGCTCCAGGCGATAGGGTGTGACCGGCCCTGTGTAGGCCGTGATCCACGTGGCGGGATACGCGGGGGTGGTCATGGACGATCTTGCCCATACGCGGAAAATACTTGATGACTTGGCCGGTTTGTTTCTGAGCGGGATCGCTTCGCCGACCCCCGTGAAGGGCGATCCGCCGGCCGACAGTCAATCTCATCTTGTCTCACCACGCCGACGGAAAAACCGTTCCACCATGGCCCGGCGCGATCAGCTCGAGGCCCCTGAGCCGGTGCCCATGACACCCAACGCGTGTCGGTGCCGGGTCGATCGCAACGCACCGGTCGTACAAGCTAACACACCTTTGTCGCAGTCGTCACCGGGCCGGTTGCACCCCAACCCCATACAGCGTAAGGGGCCGGGTCATCACATCGACCGACACAAACCAGAGACGGACGCCGTCCGTGTTGAAGCGGTGCTCTTGGGCAATCTGCCCGGTGTCAGTGGACCGTGGCTTACGCAATACGCTTATCGTTTGGCCGGCCGGCAAGGTCCTGTGGCGATCCTGTGTGTGGACGACGACGCTGTGCACATTGAACTTGTCGGACGTCAACAGCAGCTCTTGGACGATCTGAACGCGTCTGTGACGAGTCTGGCGCCGGGACAGGCGAGTCTTGTTGATGTGCTGGACCGATTGGCCGACCCAGAGACGGTGTCGGTAAAAACCTGGCTCGTCCACTTTCCCACGCCAATGACACCTGAGCATCGTCGGTGGGCGTCGGTGGTGGACCGATGGACGTTACTGTGCGGTGCCGACGAGGCAGCGGTTGTGGGGGCGTATCGGCTGCTCAAGCAACTGCGGGTTCCATCTTCCCGACGCAACGATCGAAGAAGTCCCAGACACGTTGGTGTGATGATGATGGGCGCCGACGATGGCCAGGCCCACACGGCGGCTGCGAAACTTCATCAGGCGGCCGAGAGGTTTCTCCATACCCCAGTTCAGTGGATCGGATCACAGAAACAGATGCAGCCGATCAAACGACGGTCGCTCGGCGCGTTAACGGACGATAGAAAGGATTTCTGGCCAACTCTGTACAGGTTTTTGCACCAATTTCAACACGCATCGCAGCCCGAGGGATCAGACCCGCCGACGTCAGATTTTGTGGGGCAGAAGATGGCTTTGAGAAGATCTGAATCATCGGAAGTCCGCGGTCAGAGCGTATGTGGCCAACAAGATCATTTTGAAGAGGTTGATCAACAGCCAGTGACGGCTACGCTTTCATCGTCATCAGACGCGCCTGGATCTGATGGCTCATCCGGCACGCCGTCGGATCTGGGTGCATTTTTGGCCTGCGCCGGCGTAACCACACTACCGGTGCGTTGTCCGCGTTGTCCAGACGTTCAGCTGGCCCTCGACGTCGAGGGGCGTTTGCATGTCATGGTTTGGCGCGGCGGTTCTACGGCGATTCAAGAGGCCGCATCAACGTCGTCGAATCAGGAAGGTTTGTCCCAGGCGTTACTGAATCTCATGGGCGTGAGTCACTGGGCGGTTGAGCATGCGACGTTATTGCAGCTGGGCCAGTCTCACCAGAGCGTTGATACCCGTACCCCCACCGTGTTGCACCTGTTTACCGACCAAGCCAAAGCAGCGGTCACATGGGTCAGCTGGCTGGGCACGACCGTCAAATTCCACCTTCTGCAGGGGTTCGATACCGGTGACGATCGCCAGTGGATTTGTACTGAACTGAACTAGGATCAACCTCCTTAATGGCCGGTTGGAGCCGTGCCCATCTCACGCCTCTTTGAAGTGCCATAAGTCTTTATTTTTTTTCTTCCCACATTCGCCAATGGTACGCCACGCCGACCCCAGACGAAGGTCAATGAGGGTTGGCGGTTGATCTTCACGCTCCGTGCGGGCTGCCAATGCGACATTATGACGGCCTGACAGAGCGGATTTTGTCAGGCCTAAGTGATCTAAGTCCTCTTTTTTTCATTAACATACGGCGCGCCGATTGCACCACGTTTTTCGAGTGAGATAGACAGCTGGAATCATGCTATGGCGGTAACGTTTCAAGACTACTATCAGACGCTGGGTGTGAAGCGAGATGCGACGCAAGACCAAATCAAGCGTGCGCATCGCAGGCTGGCTCGCCAATACCATCCCGACGTCAACAAAGACAAGCAGGCCGAGGAGAAGTTTAAGCAGATTACAGAGGCTTATGAGGTCTTGAAGGACCCTGAAACGCGTAAGAAGTACGACGCGCTGGGTGCCAACTGGAAAGCGGGTCAAGAGTTCACGCCCCCGTCAGGATGGGAAAATGTCCGTTTCGAATTCCGCGGGGGCGCCGGTGGTCAAGGGTTTCACGCCAGACCCGACGGGTTCAGCGACTTTTTCGAGATGATCTTCGGGCGTGCTCATGGTCGCGGATCGGGTCCGGGCCACGGCGGCTGGCAAGAGATGCTCCGCGCTGCACAGGCCGGCGGCGGTCCAGCCGGGGCGCCGGGGGCGCGTCCCACTGCGCCCAGCGAAGCGCACATCACCGTGACGTTGGAAGACGCTTATCACGGTTCGACCAAACAGATCACGTTACGCGACGGTGCCACCGGCGAATCTCAGACGTTACATGTCAAAATTCCGCCGGGGACAACCCATGGCACAAAGATTCGCCTAGCAGGTCAGGCAGATCGGACAAAGGGTTCGGGGCCATCTGGTGACGTGTTGTTGCACATCAAACTGCAACCCCACCCACGATTTAAGGTACACGGGCATCAGTTGCACACGACCGTTGCCATTGCCGCCTGGGAGGCAGCGCTAGGGGCGAAGGTCCCGGTTCAGACGCTCGATGGACAGATCACACTCACCGTGCCGGCCGGCGCCCAGAGCGGTCAAAAGTTGCGCCTACGCGAGAAGGGGTTACCTCAGCGTGGTCGGTCGGGACGGCGCGGTGACATGCTCATCGAGCTTAAAACGGTTGTTCCCAAAAGCTTGGACAGCCGGGAGCGAGAGCTATTTGAATTGCTGGCCAAGGAGTCACGTTTTAACCCAAGGCAGGATCCATCTTCGTCTGACCGGCTGTGACGCCGCCGCCGCCCGGTCAGGTGAACAAAAGGGGTGATGACAATGGACATGAACCGTTTCACACAAAAGTGTCAAGAAGCGCTACATGACGCACAGGCCCAGGCGGTGCGGTTGGGCCACACCGAGATCGACGGTGAACACTTATTATGGGCACTTTGCAAGCAGGAGGGGGGGTTGATCGGTCGGTTGTTCCAAAAAATGAACCGACCCGCTGACGTGGTTCTGGCGGAGTTAGAACGACACCTAAGCCAGCGCCCGTCGGTCAGTGGACCGGGAATGACGCCTGATAAGGTGTATGTCACCAGCCGTATGAACCGACTTCTGGTTGATGCCCAAGACCAGGCCAAACGGCTTAAGGACGAATACGTGTCTGTCGAGCACCTCGTCTTGGCGATGATCCAAGAAGGTGAAACGACACCGGCGGGTAAGACGCTCAAGGAACTGGGGATCTCCCGTGACGCTTTCCTCCAAGCGCTGACCCAGGTTCGGGGTCACCAACGCGTTGAGAGTGCCAACCCCGAAGCCACGTACGAGGCACTGGATCGTTACGGACGCGATTTGGTCAAAGAGGCTCGCGGCGGCAAGATGGATCCGGTGATCGGTCGTGACGGAGAGATCCGTCGTGTGATCCGCGTCTTGTCGCGAAAGACAAAGAATAATCCGGTGCTGATCGGTGAACCCGGCGTGGGCAAGACCGCGATTGTTGAAGGGCTTGCCCAGCGGATCGTGCGTGGCGACGTACCCGAAGGGCTTAAGAACAAGTCTATTTTTTCATTGGATATGGGAGCATTGGTCGCTGGGGCCAAGTATCGCGGTGAGTTTGAAGAGCGTCTCAAGGCCGTACTCCAGGAGATCAAGCAGAGCCAGGGCCGGATCCTTCTGTTCATTGATGAGTTGCACACCATCGTCGGAGCGGGCAAAGCCGAAGGCGCCATGGACGCCGGTAATATGCTAAAGCCCATGCTCGCCCGCGGTGAGCTGCACTGTGTTGGAGCAACGACCCTAGACGAATATCGCAAGCACGTTGAGAAAGACGCGGCACTGGAGCGCCGGTTTCAACCTGTGCTTGTCGATCCACCGACTGTCGAAGATACGATATCGATCCTACGCGGACTGCGCGAGCGGTTTGAGGTTCATCACGGTGTCAAGATTCAGGACGCTTCCTTGGTGACCGCGGCCGTGTTGAGCAACCGTTACATCTCCGACCGGTTTTTGCCGGACAAGGCGATCGATCTGGTCGACGAAGCGTGCGCCATGATCCGCACAGAGATGGATTCGATGCCCGCGGAGTTAGACGAGGTCACGCGACGTGTGATGCAGCTTGAGATCGAAGAAGCCGCCTTGCAGAAGGAAAAAGACGATGCCAGCAGGCAGCGTCTTGAGGTGCTGCGCAAGGAACTGGCCGACCAAAAAGCTCAGGCCGATGCCATGCGCGCTCAGTGGCAGTCTGAGAAAGAAGCGTTGCACGACGTTGCGTCCATGCGGCAGCAGATCGAACAGATCAGGCAAGAGATCGAACATGCCCAGCGTGCCTACGATCTCAACAAGGCCGCAGAACTCAAACACGGACGCCTTCCCGAGGTCCAGCGACGGCTCGAAGCCCAAGAGAAAAAGCTCCGTGACCAAGAAGAGACCGGCAACGGTCAACGGCTGCTGCGTCAGGAAGTCACCGAAGATCAGATCGCCCAGATTGTGTCACGGTGGACCGGGATCCCCGTCACACGACTGGTTGAGGGTGAGCGTCAGAAATTGCTCAAGCTTGACCAAGTGTTACACCGGCGGGTCATCGGCCAAGATGCGGCCGTCGGGCTGGTGGCCGATGCGGTGATCCGTGCCCGGGCGGGCATCAAAGACCCGAAGCGCCCGATTGGGTCGTTCTTGTTTTTAGGGCCCACCGGTGTGGGTAAAACAGAACTGGCTCGGGCGTTGGCCGAGGCGTTGTTCGATAGCGAAGACAATATGGTCCGGATCGACATGAGTGAGTACATGGAGAAGCACACGGTGTCACGCTTGATCGGTGCGCCCCCGGGATACGTGGGGTATGAAGAGGGCGGCCAGCTTACGGAGGCAGTCCGGCGCAAACCGTATTGTGTGATTTTGTTCGATGAAATCGAAAAGGCACACCACGACGTATTTAATGTATTGTTGCAGATCCTCGACGACGGCCGCGCTACCGATGCGCAGGGACGGACCGTGAACTTCAAGAATACGGTCATTATTATGACCAGTAACGTTGGTTCGGGGCACCTTTTGGACGACGCGGTCACCGGCGACGGTCAGATCACCGAACAGGCGCACAACGCGGTGATGTCTGAACTGCGGCAACATTTCCGACCAGAGTTCCTCAACCGTGTGGACGATGTGGTTGTGTTCAAACCGCTGCGGTTTGAGGAAATCAAGCAAATTGTGGAACTTCAAACCTGCGACATTAACCGGCGCCTGGCCGATCGTGACATTTCGCTGCACCTCACGGAACAGGCAGAAGGTTTTATCGCCGAGGCCGCCTACGACCCGGTCTACGGAGCCCGGCCGCTCAAACGCTATCTCCAACACGAACTGGAGACCCGCATTGGTCGAGCGATCCTGTCTGGTCAGGTGGCACCGGGGTCGATCGTCAATGTCACGGTTGAAGATGGGCGGTTAGCGATTCGATCTGACAGTTCTGGGGGATCGGCCAACGCTCAAGCTAAGCGTGGGTCAGTTCACCTGGGGGCTTGAAAGACGCGCTGCGCTTAGAATCGCTGATCGATCGGCGTTGCAGCGCATGGGCGCATACAGATCGCCGATGTACGGGTACACGTGAAAGCAACGCGTGTGACCGCGATGGCTACAAAAATTGCCAGTCATTTGTCTGTAGCGTGTAAGCCCAAAGTAGCGCATTGGTGATCCCGTGTGCCCAGCAGACCGGTCCGAGGCCCTTTTGGCGTGTGACGGACAAGAGCAGGCAGTAGGCCAGCGCGCATACCACACACCCCGGCCAGTCCCGCACCGCGTGATGGGCCGCAAACACGATGGTCGATGCCGTGACGCCAAACACGCTTAGTTGTCCCAGCGGGGTGCGATCGAATTGAGGCCCAAACACCGCCGGGTATGAATCGGCGCGGGTGCCCCAACTGGTGTGCATCAACCACTCACCGAGGATCGGCAGGTCCTGAACGATCTGAATCAGCCCGATTGCCGTTGTCCGGAAGTGGTGCAGACTACGGATTAGCAGTGACCGTATGAAAAGCTCTTCAAACAGCGGTACCACAACCGACATTCCCACCAGCCGCAGGGAAAACGCCAACCAACCAAAGGCCGGTCCCATCTCCGTGAAGAAGTTGGTCGTTTCTTGGGATGCAAATTGGCTTGGAAACGTATCAACCATCCAATGGCCCAGCCAGATCCAAGCCACGGCGACAAAAATCCCGGTTGGTATCGCTAGCCAATGAAAGTGCAGCGTCAGGTCGGGTAACAGCTGACGGTATCGCCACAGAAGCCAGATCGGTAAGGCGCACTGGACGACATAGACCACGCTGTACAACTCTGGCGTCCATGCCAGTGTGGCCGAAGTCAAAGGCAACAATCCGACGTAGGCCAGAAAGGGTAAGAAACGTGGATGCCACGGGCTTTGGGCCATCCACTGATCCAGTCGTACCAGCGTCGGATGACCGAGAGAAAGGTTTGGGTCAGATGGTTGTGGAGAGCGATTGGGATTTGCCACAGGCCTCACGCCTCGTCTTATCTGCCGACCACTAGCCGGTGGAGAGATTCGGTCGGCCAACCCGCCTCAAATCGCCAATGCCCCGGATCTCACCTGATCGGCCGACTACCTTAGCAGAACAGGTTCCGGAGAGGTAACGGGCACAAGCCACGATGACGCGTATATTACACCGTGAAGTGACGGTGGATCAGCACACTCACAGCAGCCCGTCCCGCCACCCGGCGGCGTTGGATCACCCTGCGCTAATCGCCCAGTGCCAGATCCGCCACGGCCGTGGTTCCGGACCTGGTGGTCAGCACCGCAACAAGGTCCAGACAGCGGTCAGGGTCTGTCACCGTCCCACCGGTTTGGTTGGGGTTGGCCAAGAGCGGCGTAGCCAAGCTCAGAATCTTCGTGTCGCCGTGTTTCGGTTGCGGGTGAACCTTGCCTTGAAGGTTCGATGCGCCGTTGACAGCCGTTATCAGGCCAGTGAACGGTGGCGGTCACGTTGCAGCGCAGGGCGGATTCGAATCAACCCGGATCACCATGATTTTCCCGCGATCTTGGCCGAAGCCATGGATGTGATTGCCGCAAGGGGCATGGAAGTGGCAGAAGCGGCCGGTTCGTTGGGCTGTTCGACGTCTCAGCTGATTAAGCTTTTGCGAGCCGAACCGCGAGCGCTGATGTGGCTAAATGACTACCGCCAAAGTGTGGGAAAGCACGCCTTGGGCTAGTTCGTCAGGGTGATTTGGCCCCTGTCGTTGCACCTGACAGTTGTGCCCAATCGCCAAGTGTGTCCTATCGGTGACAAGGCATTGCGGTCAATGCCGGGGGGGAGCGCTGACTGCTTTCAGCTATGCCTTGATGGAGGTGATCTTAACTTTTAAGTAATCTTGGCGGTGGCCTTTGCGGCGAGTATAGGTTTTGCGCCGCCTGAACTTAACGACCTCAACCCGCGGCGTCTTTTCCTGAGCCAAGACATCGGCCGTGACCACGGCCGTGTCGACCAGCGGTTGTCCAATTTTGAGGCTGCCGGTCTTCTCATCCGACACCATCAACACCCGGTTGAACGTGATCGACGCCGCATCGTCGGGCAATTGGCGGAGGCCCACCTTGATCACATCACCTTCAGTGACTTTGATTTGCGTTCCACTGTCTTCTATCACCGCGTACATACTCGCCCCTTAGTTGCCTGGAGAACGAACGACCCATCAGTGTACCAAGGCGTCGGCCTTTTGAAAACCTCTCGGTAGACCGGGAGCGCAGGCTATCTGGCTCGACGAACCTCCAGCCGCCAATCCACCGCCGCGATATCAAGGGCAGAACCCGCCATCGTGCGTTCACCGTCGACCGGAAGCAGGATGTACCGCCAATCCATGCTTGGACGGAGGGGTCGGCCCGAGCCATCAAAGTACTCAAATCGGTACTGGACGCGCTGGGGGTGATCACGGGCCGTCCGAACCGGTATGGCAACGCTAATCGGTTGGTAGGTGCCTCGTTTGATCTGCGGTGGACCGAATAGCAGCTGTCCTTCAAGTCCCTCGAACATGGTGATTTGAGGGTAGGCGATCGCTGCGTCGGGATCGTGCAGCTTGGTCTGTGATCCATTAAACGCATCACATCCGGTCCACGCCACAAGGACGCACACACCGGTCATGTGGGTGAACCAAGTCAATCGGTACATGGCTTCTCCTTGTCATACCAAATACAGTCAGTTCTTGCGTATGTGTTTCCCAACGCGGCCGTTCCGTCATGGCAAAGAGCAAGCCCCCGACGCGCTAGGAAAGTACACCATGCGTATGAAGTCACACGCTTAGCATAGATGCCAACGCTCCTGTCACGCAACAAACGGCCTGTACGCCCCGGCCGGCCAGGCCAATCGTCGTCGCATAGCCACGACCGGTGTCGCTGTGGATGAACAGATGGTATGACTACACGGATGAGGCCGGGGTCCGGCGTGTAGCATGTAAAATATTGTAAGTAAATCACTTAAATAAGATTCCCCAATGGGCGGCCGGTCCTACGAACGATTGGCATCCTCGTTGCATATAGTCTGAGCGTTGCCCGGAGGAATGGGTAGAAGAGCAATTGGAGACGACGGGCTGACGGAGAGACCTGTCAGGTTTGGGCCAGGGCCGGTTGACCTGCCTTGGACCCGAATCGAGACAGCCACACTGGATCGAGGGGGGATTGGAGAGCCGCAAGTGGATAAAACCGCGCGCGTATCAGTGTCCTGGATAACGCTGGGAAGTTTGCTATTGCTGTGGTGTATGTGTCCCTACCCGGCTGTGGCTGCCGGTGGTGCCGAACACCGTCTTTATACGCCGGTCAAACGCAGGGTGTGGGTCGTTCGTCGGCAGCACTCAGGCACGTCGGTGGTGACCAGCGCACGCCTAAAGCAAATCCAACCAAGCCACCGTGAACCGATTGCGGTTCGGGTCGTCAATAGCACCATTTATCTTGACCCTCAAGCTGATTACATCCGTCAGGGCGAACATCGCATCGACGCGAATCATTACATCCCCACCGCGCAGCGATTGTACCGAAGTCTAAACGCCCGGCCGGCCAGGATCATTAGACGCGAAGATTATCGCCGTCCGGTGCGTCACCGGCGTATCGAACGATCGACCCGTCGGCAGGCCATTTTTGTCAAGCCGTTCAACAAACCACGGGACGCCAAGCCTAAGAAAACTCCGATCCCCACCGTACCTCGGCCGCCTCAGAAATCGTCACGACTTCTGGCGATGTCAGCTAACGCGCCCATCGCCGGTGATCGATTCGCAGCGATCACTGAGGCAGGGTCAGGGTTCTGATGTCATGGGTCGGGCTGACCCTCGTCGTCGTCACAGAACATCAACCCAATACCGTCGGCGTTGGAGCGAACAATTTTTGCTTTGAGAACCGGCGCTTGGTCACCGAAACACAATGCTTGAACTTCGACAATGGTACCCACCGGCGGTACAGGAAGATCCTTGGTCAGTAAGAACAAACCGCCGTCGGAGAAATCTCGCATCATGACCACGACGCTACCCATGGTAGGGTGGGTGACTCTCACCTCAGAATGAAAGGGCGTTCGGGCGTGGCGGCGTTGATCTTTCACGGTTTGCGGTTACCTCAATACTGCGACGCAATGACACACCTCCTTACTTTAGAGCCTTTTGACGGACTTGTGCTCTATCGTATCGGCTGTAACAGTGTCTCTTGCACGAACCCGGACCTTGGTACCGTCAACGGTTGTCAATGAATCGGCCTTTGGTGTTGTCGGCTGGTTTGACCGGCTCGCTGAAGCTGCCCGGTCCGAGTTGTGTATCAGGACAGCAGGTCAGACGAATGCCGGTGAAAGGAGTCGAACCTTCACGGGGTGTAAGCCCCAACGGATTTTGAATCCGTCGCGTCTGCCAATTCCGCCACACCGGCCCGCACACCATTTTCCAGTTTCTCAGCACTCGCATGCGGCGTCAAATGGGGTTTTCCCGCTTTTCCGTGCGTATCCATGAGATCACACTCGTGATGTATTTCTTCGTGACCTAAAGCAGTTTGAACTCCGGTACCGTCGCTTACGGCCAATGGGTTAGCCTGGTGTCGAGCGAACGGTGTTGTCACCATCGGCGGGCGAACTCATCCGTCGCAGCCAGCCGCCCTGATGGAACGAAAACAAGTTTTTTGTCCAGAGGCTGTCATCGCTAGAAAAGCAGCTATCGATTTTCAAAAATTGCTTGACAGCCTCCATCGGTCCGGGCCCGTGATGCGGGTAGACGGGGTTCCCGTTGACATTGGTGTCTTCAACGACCAGGTAGGATCCAACGCTCACAAAATCGCGATAAACCTGAAGCTCTGACAGGACATGTGAGGTGGAGTGATCCGAGTCCAGCGACACGAATCCGGTCGGGGCTGGCAGCACGTCTTTCACACGTTCAACGACGCCGGGATCGGTCGAGCTACCCTCAAACAAACGAATTCTTGGATGATCAAGCGACTTGGCGGATTTTGTGAGTTTGATGTCAATGCCCACGACAAGGGTGTTCTTGGGCGCTGCCATGAGGTCAAGCAGTGTGGCAAAATAGAGAATCGAGCCACCCTGAGCGACGCCGGTTTGGATGATAAACGTTGGACGCAGTTTGTAGATCACTTCTTGATAGAGTTGCATGTCAAGCGGACATTGCGAGATGCGATAGCCTAAAAAGGTGCTCCGCTTCCACGTGTCATCGGCGTGGTACCAAAGCACGTGAAACGCGTCGATCACAAAGCGTCTAAACGCTGGGGTGCGTGCAATCATGTTCACCATTTTTTGGCAAAACATGTTCATGATGGGGTTTCCCCAGTCGGCGTTTGGCCAGTCATCTCTAGGCCGACCCATAAACGGACTATCTTATGCACGGCAACTTTTTCATGCGCCACCGCATCGCTGCAGACCCTTGTTGGTCTCGTGTACGCGCTGGCAGATGGTGCCAGACCATGGACCCAAATTGGTATCGATGGCGACATGTGTTTGATCGTTTGATTTGCAGTGGTCGTACCCGTTCGTGGTGTGTTGGCACACCGCGCCAGCGGGCCTGCCGACGCTGAGTCGGTCGTTAAGATTTCCCTATCCAAAGATGACATGCCATCCGATGGCGTTTCGCTTCCATCGCTGTCGGTATCGAAAATGGTATATCTCTGACCCCTTCCATCGTCTTTTTTCTCCCTCTGGCCGTACGGTTGGTTATGCAAACCCCTTCCTGAACGTGGTCGTGTACGAGCTCCTGTCGCACCCGTTGGACGGTCAATCTGATCAAACCGATACCGTGCGACGTTCTGAGTCAACCCCAATGGTCAACCCATGTCGAAACTCCAAGCACCGGACATTAGCCACCGGGTTGCGACCGGTCGTCGACACGGTTCCTGGTCCGTGTGTCATCGGTGACTGGTACACCGCATCCCTCATCGCCACAGTCCTTCATAAATCATAGGGGGCGCTGTAAGAACAAGCCGATTCGTCATCCAACGGCGCCGATGCTTCGCGGGCAAGAAGCGCTGGGCCAGCCCTGCCAATTTCGACGTGTACCCTATATCTACCGGCTGTCCAAGCACATGTCAACGAACCGCGCGGTGCCACGACCGAAACACCGTAAGTTTGGTGAGTTCCTTCCCCCACGCTAAGACGTTGTGCTTAAGGAATCTCCTGCGTCCGGCGTTGACGTCATCGATGGCCGAATATCCGGCCGGCCATTGGCATGGTGTATGTTTCATCGGTGACGGTCGCGCCATAAGTCTTTATTTAACCTATACCCGCGTTTGCAAATGCGATACGAGAACCCCTGCAGATGGATATCACATGGGACGCGGAGCCATGGGACCAGGTTATCGAGTCCCAAGCAAATGCGATCTGCCGTCTACTTAATTAAGCGGCGGCGTTGCTCAGCCGCGACGCCCGTGAAGATAGGCGGCAGTGTTAGGGTCTTGAGGGTTTTCGAATACCCGTCTGGCCGGCCCCGCTTCAATCAGGCACCCGCAACCGTCGCGCGTCCAAAAAACGACAAGATCGTCGGCCAATCGTCTGGCCTGTGCCAGGTTGTGCGTGACGATCACAACCGTGTAACGCCCCCGCATCTTCTTAATCAGTTGTTCGATGACATCTGTGGATAACGGGTCCAAAGCGCCACACGGTTCGTCCATCAAAAGGATGCGAGGACGCAGCGCCAGGGCGCGAGCGATACAGAGGCGTTGCTGTTGCCCCCCGGACAGTTGGAATGCCGGCTGATCGAGACGATCACACACTTCTTCCCACAGTCCGGTTTCTCGCAAGACTTCTTCGGCGATTTGCCCGAGGCGTTGGCGATCTCGGCAACCGTGGTCTCGCAGTGGCAAATAGATATTTTCGCGTACCGACAACGGAAAGGGGTTGGGTTTTTGGAAGATCAACCCCACCGATCGCCGAACGGCTGTCACGTTGACGTTGGGTCCGGTGATATCAGCGCCGTCGATCAGGATGCGTCCCGAGACACTGCAGCCCGCGGTCATGTCAGTCAGACGATTCAGACAGTTTAAGAAGCTGGTCTTGCCACAACCGGACGGCCCGACCAATGCCATCACACGGCCCGCGTGAATGTCCAAATCGACTCGTTGAAGAGCGCGCTTGTGCCGATAGGACACCGAAAGGGCTCGAACCTGAACCAACGGTGATCCACTGGTGGTCTGACGGCGCTGCGACGGGCAGGCGGTTCGATGGCCGGAAAGGTGGTCCGATACCGGGTCTGTCAATACAGATAGCTGGTTGATGCTCTTCATGACGGCGATGAGACTCTTCGGTGCAACAGACGCTCTGTCAGCGAACCCGCCAGCCAGTTCATGCCCAGCAACAGGCTGACCAGGACCAGTGCCGACGCGTAGGCACTGGGTTCTCCGCCGGCGACATTCATCGCCAGATCGTAGACATGAACCGAAAGTGTCCGGCCTGAGTCCAACAGCGATGTCGGGGTCCGATCCACATAGCCGCTGGTAAAAATCAAGGCCGCGGTTTCGGCCAATGCACGCCCGATCCCGAGCACGAGTCCAGCGGCCAAGGCCGGTGCGGCCGCCGGCAACAGGACGCGGAAAATTAATCCCGTCCGCGATACGGCCAGTGCCGCACCGGCCAGCCGGTAGTCGATCGGTACAGAGCGTAAGCCCAGTTCGACCGAACGGATCAATATCGGCAGTATCATGCACGCTAGCGTGAAGCCCCCGGAGAGGATCGAAAATCCCAATCCAAGCACGACGCAGAACATGGCGTTTCCGAAGATTCCGAAGACGATCGAGGGAACGCCCGCAAGCGCGTCTAGACTGATGCGGATCATCCATTCAAACCGAGGATGTGTCGTCGAAAATTCGGTCAACCAAATCGCAGCACCAGTGCCCAGCGGCACCGCGATGGCCAGGGACACAGCCAGGACCAAAACAGTGGAGATCAAAATCGGTCCGATGCCGCCGGTCCGACCCGCTCGTTGCGGCGCATCGACCAGAAACGACCACGAAAGACGTGACGTGCCCTGGTATATGAGATCTCCCACGATCCACAAGAACAGCAATGTGACCAGCCCCGCCATCAACCAGATCGCCACTGTGACTCCCACATGAAAAGGGCTGCGGTTCCCATCGCACGATGGGTACCCGAACGTGGCCGGTATCCTGGTCATCGTCTCAGGCATGATTTGCTTTTTCTTTAAACGATTCGGCAGTCCATACCAAGCCAAAGACCATCATCAAAAGAAACAGCCCGCTCACAAACAACGCCGACCTCTGATCGCCCATTGCGTAGCCCAGTTCCAGCGCGATGTTCGCCGTGAGCGTACGAACAGGGTCGAACAGACTCGTGGGGACCTGCACGATGTTTCCG
Organism: Phycisphaeraceae bacterium; assembly: GCA_965222495.1. Taxonomy (GTDB): domain Bacteria; phylum Planctomycetota; class Phycisphaerae; order Phycisphaerales; family Phycisphaeraceae; genus CBDCUA01. The sequence goes on from CBDCUA010000007.1 coordinate 283,872, forward strand.
CAGACCATCAGCACCGCCATGGTCTCCCCGATCGCACGGGCGACACCCAGGATCAAGGCGATGGCCAGGCCCGGTCGGGCCGCGGGCAGCACGACGCGTCGGATCATGCTCCATCGCGTTAGAGCAACGGCGGCCGAAGCGCAAAGAAACGATGGCGGAACACGTCCGATCGCAGCGTCAGCAAGCAGCGCTATTGTCGGCAGAATCATGATCGCCAAGATGAGGATACCGGCAAGCAGGCACTGCCCCGGCGGTTGGATTTCCTGGAGGATCGGCGCAAGCGTCACGATGCCCCAGAGTCCGTAGACCACCGAAGGGATACCCGCCAGTAACTCAAGGGCGCGGCGGTATAGGTCGCCGGTGACACCCGGTGCGTAAAATCGGCAAAACACCGCTGACCCAATGCCCACGGGACCCGCGAGTAAAACAGCTCCTAATGTGGTCACCAGCGATACCACAATCATCGGCGCTAAGTTAAACGCCCCATGGTCGGCCTGGGCGGTGGGATACCAGCCGTGATCGGTGAAGAATCGCGTCAGGCCGATTGCGCGAAATCCGGGAATCGATTCGATGGTCAAGAATCCCAGGATCAGCAAGATGATGCCACCAGCGCAGCCGGCGGCCGCTCTCAACAGCCATACCGTCAGCGCGTCTTTGGTCGTGCGGGGCCACATCATTGTCATCCTTTCCGTGCCGGCGGGACAAAGTGCAGATCGCGCACGATGTCATGCACCGCCTGGGATTGGCAGTAGTTGACAAAGACCTTGGCCAGTCCTTGCGCTGGCCCGCGTGTGACGAGGTTCAGCGGGCGACCAATCTCGAAGCGGCCTGTCGCGACGTTTTCTGAAGTGGCTTCAACGTCGCCGGCGGGCAGTGGCTTGATTGTCACGCCATGTTTGGCGCTGTACTCAGCGGTCCCAACAGATACATAGCCGATGGCGTACCGATTCTGCGCAACGGTCTTGATCGCTTGCTCGTTGTCGCCAATGATCACACTGGCTCGAACCGATTTCGAATCGATTTTGAAGTGGCTTTCGAACACGTCCAGAGTGGCTCGGCCCGCGGCCTTCTGAACAACGATGATCGGCGCGTCGGGGCCACCGAATTGGCGCCAATTTTTGATCTTGCCGGTGTAAACGTTCCTGATTTGCCGGTCTGTCAGGCGACCGACGGTGTTGTCTGCATGAACGATGACACATATCCCATCGCGTGCGATCACATGAGGCGTCAGTTGTTCGTGTTCCCGGTCAGATAGCGGTCGTGAAGCCATACCGATGTCGGCCGTCCCGCGCAAGATGTCTGTGATCCCACGCGATGACCCGCCGGTCTGAACATCGACCCGGACCGCCGGGTGCAGCCGTTCAAAGTGTTTGGCGATTTCAGCGACCAGCGGGGCAATGGTGCTAGAACCCGTGACGGTCAAACGGCCTTCAAGCGGCTTGTCGCCGGATGAATCCGACGGTAGACCTCGCTCCGAGCAGGCGGTCAAGCCCACCACCGTACCGACCAGTAAGCGAGCTACCCAGCGGTGCCACGAGAGCGGTCTATTCACACCGAAGATCCTCTGTCGGTCGGTTCAGTCAAACACAAGCCGGCAACAACCCAGATCGATCGCTTGGCCCTGGCGCTTGGCTTCCACCAGCGGAGACAATCGGTATAACACGCAGCGGCCGTCTCGATGGGCCTCCACAATGCCGATCTCTCGAAGCACTTTTAAATGGTGAGACAGTAGCGTCTGTTCGACCTGGAGTGTGGCATTGATCTCCTGAACGTGTTTTGCGCCTTGAAATAACTGACGGACGACCGCCAATCGTGTTTCATCGGCCAGCGCCCTGAGCAGCTCGGCACATGACACTTTGTCGTACAACGTCTGATCCATAACATCCGTTCTAGCGACGACACCTCACTGCACGATCCATTCATATGAACAACGGTTCATAGCACGATTATTCCTGACAGTCAATTGTTTTATGCGCATACCGGGTGTCGTTGATGTGTCGACAATGCGCTGGGGCAGGTGGTCGCCGGCTGGTCGATCGGAACAGATACGCGTAAAAACTTTCTGTGTTTGGTATTAGGGTAGCAACAATCCCAAGACCGACCACCTGAAGTTCACTGGTGGGAGGGTCGATCGCCGCCTTATCAACGCACAGGGTGGTCTAACCAAAGAACATCACCGGGCCGATCAAGTGGCCCGATGCGTTGGGGCGTTCGGTTCGCCCCAACAGGTCGCAATGGTGTTTGGCCCAGTCGTGTCAAATCCGTCAGCGATCAGCGCTGAAGTACGGACACAAAACCAGCCCCCAGTCACTGGTGACCGGGGGCTGGTTGTATATCCGCCTTCAGTATTTCTATTTACGCGCTATTAAACCCGGCGCCGACGTCTTGCCAGCAGGACAAGACCGCTACCGGCCGTCAGAATCAACAGACTGCCTGGCTCAGGAACGGGATCGCTTGAGAGCCTGACATGGTCAAAGTTGACCTGACCCGACCCGGCCAATCCGATCAGACGAACTTCCAGCGGCTGGCCCAGATTGGGGTCGCCCGAAGGAGCCGATGTATAACTGACTGTCGCCGTTGCAAACGAACCGGCAGCGGGTGCCAAACTGTTGTCGTCCTGGGCCAGCAAGTTGCCACCGGCAAGCAGTTGGACCTGGTATCCCCTCATGTCGATGTCAGCCCGATTGCCCACTTCCACCTCAAGGGTGTAAGTGGTGTCTCCACTGACGGTGTCAGTCAGTGCCTGTGAGATCTGACCGTTGTCGGACGCCACAAAAGCGATGTTATCACCTTCGGGCGCCTCGCTGGGATAGGCGGTTGTCGTCGGGTTGAAAGTTCCTCTGCCCGGACTTGGAGACGTCGTCCAATCCGGGACACCTGAGCCATCAAAGCCTCCGTCTGCCAGAACGGGGTCTTCGAATCCAGGGTTTGCAACGGTGATGACCGCTGCGTGGCTCTGATCCACTGCTGCGACCGACACCCCCAAAGCCGCCGCAACGACAGACGCTCCCCAAATCAACTTCTGCCTCTTCATCAACGTGCCTCCTGTTATGTCAGTGAATGAAAAATTATCTTAAATCGTCCGGGCTAGCCGGTTAAGCTGGCTGAACTTTTGGCTGTGTGAGTCAAACTCTGTAGCGAGGCTAGCAGATCATCGCGGCGACGATGGACCAACCTGCTACCCTCTCAACATCAAGGCAACGTGACCAACTGCCACGTCGGGACATCAGCATACCACATGGCACCCGTCATAGATGTCGCGTAACAACACTACCCTTGATAAATACCCTGCTTCGGTGTGATTCCGATCGACGGTCGATGCAGCGCACGTTCCCAATTCGGATAAAAAGGTGGGCCATCGCGATGTGTATGTCCTTGATGCATCGAACAGGTGCATCAACTTGTCGGCACCAACGTGCGTTGGCAAACACCTACACGTGGCTCTGGATGTGTAAGTATCAGACACAAATGTTTTTATTCGTGTGTGATTCGTACGCTGTTGTAGGCTTTGGGCATGAGAGGCCCGCTGGGCTTTTACGAGAACAACCTGCTGGCATGGAAAGACACGCGCAAGTCCTTTTTTACTTGGCAGAAGATCCGTCGTGGCCGCGGTGTGTTTGCCACAGACGATCGCAGCGTCATGCGTTTTTGCTTGTCCGATGTCCGCTTCTTCAGACGGTCAGGGGGGTTGGATCGCGATGTCTATGGACCCGTCATGGGCCCAAGGAAGCCGCACTTTTTCATGCTGCCCGGTTGACACGTGACAGATCCAGCTGCTCAGCGGCGTCGACGACGCGGGGATCAAATTGGGCGCCCCGCTGTCGTCTCAACTCGGTCATTGCTTCATGGACTGTTCGAGCAGGTTGATAGCGACGGTTTGTGGTCATGGCCATCAGCGCGTCGGCGACACATAGGACCCTTGCGCCCAGCGGTACGCTGTGCGATGGGTGTGGGTGATCCAAGTCACAGTCGTAGCGCCGGTGGTGATCACGCACCATGGCCACCACCTGCTCGTCTGCGCCCAAACGGGATGCGATCCACGCACCCACCGACGCGTGGGTGGCGATAAATTGCGCTTGTTCAATGGATAACGGTCCTGGTTTGGCTAGCAGCTCTTCAGGGATCACACATTTACCGATATCGTGCAGCAGTGCGGCATCTTGGACACGCGTGATCTGAAGTTCGTCCATCTGTAATAGCATCGCCAGCCGAACAGCGGTTTGGCTGACCTGAACCGCGTGGCTAGTGACGTATTCAAGTTGTGTCGGGCCAAGCACCATTTGGCAGCGTTGAAGGAATATCAGGCGTCGTTGTTCGAGGCTGGTCTCTGGCTCGGCTGCGGTGCGCATTAGGATGCGATCGATCTGGACCATCGGCCATGTACAGACCCTGTTACGGCCATGATGCTTTGCCAGTTGTAAGGACTGTTCTGCCTCGGCGATGGTCGACTCAGTTAGAGGACCTTCCGGAACCAGGGTCACACCCAAGCTCACGGTGAACGGGATCACTCCGTATGACGTGTGGATCACGGACTGTTCGAAGGCCCGCCGCAGTCGTTCGGCCCAAACCCATGCATCGCCAAGCCTCGTCTCGGATCGAATCAGCAAGCATTGGTCGCCGTGCCATCGCAGCGTCGTTGCGTTGGCCAGTGCCCCGATCCGCTGTGTGATGGTTTTCAGGACCTGATCGCCGTGGCGCCGGCCCAAGGTACGGTTGATCTGGCCGAAATGATCGATGCCCAAGAGCACAGACGACCGCGCCCAGTGACCGGTGCCCGTCCGGCCCGGTTGCAGGGGCGTTTGCTCTAGCTCAGTGAGGTTCAACGCGAATCGTATCACAGGGGTGCTCAGAAAGGGCGTCTGGAAAGACCAAACGCAGGTCTTTTAATATGTGGTTGAGACGTCTTACCTACTTTGTTCGGGCGGCCAGCTGGTTCGCGATGACGTTGTCAAGCTCATCGCCACTTTTTCTTGCGATTCTGGCCCGCACGATCCAACCGCTTGGTCACAAATCGCACAGCTATCATCAGCGGGATACGGCCGGATGGTCGGTCGGATAGTCACGATCCGGTCGTCAGGTACGGCCGGGTCATGTGTCATAATCGGTACACAAGAACCTGGCCCTGATCGGTAATGTGGATCACACCCCTCCAGCTGGCCTAAGGGTCGATTCTGTGCAACATCAGGTACGCCAGTTCGCTTCTGTGTGAAAACGAACCGCTGGCGGTGGCAAGGATTTGGCCGTTGTCGCAGGCGGTGACCTGCGCGGTGAGCTGAAACCGAGTCGGCAGTCGCGTCAGCTGAAGCGTGATCCACGCGTTTGCCCCCGTGATCTGGGACGCCTGCAGGCGCTGCTTGGGGCTGGTGAACGCGGTGATCTCGAGGTGATGTTTGCTCAGCAGCGCATTGACGTGGCGGCGCGTCATGACCGCCCAAAACGGGTCATCGCCCCACGGCTCCGTGACCACATGCTGCGACGCCAAAGCCGATTCGAACAGATCGGCCAACTGTTCATAGGCCCGGTTGCCCGGATCGATCGGCGTCACCTCTGTGACCACGAGGGTCCAGAACTCACCATAGGTTTCCAGTTGGGCCAACAGCTGGTCGGTCATCGCCCGCATCGATGCCGATAGCGTTTCCTGACCCGCCACACGTGTGCCAGCGGTACAAGCTGTACTCCACACGGCGGTGACGATGACCAGGTGTGTTAGCCAGGGGCGATTCATCATGGCCGGTCCAAACGGCGGTGTGCCGGTGACGTATGAATGACGCCCTGAGATGCGGCGACCACAAGCAAAGAGTGGGCTTCAACAATCCGCACCGAGACCACCAGGCGATCGTGTGGTCGCCGAATATAGCTACCGATCAGGAAGTGGGTGGCCTTCACAGGGATTGCGGTCCAGTCTGCGTCGGTGTCCGGCAATCCAAAGGTCTCGCCCCGAGCCAGTTCAGGATCAACCACATGGAGCCGCTGACTCAGCGCCACCAGAAACGCCAGTTCAAGTTCTTCCGCGATCGCGTGCACACGGCGTAGCCGGTTCCTGTCGTGAACAGGCCGGTCGCGAGCACGGGTTTCCTGAAACGCGTGTAGACGCAGTCGCACCGATTGCAGATCTGTACGCAGTTCCAACGCGTGGACAAGGCGTCCGGCAATGGCAGAAACAGGTTCGTCTGCTCTGTGCCTGGCCGATGGCACTACGACACAACCGTAGCTTAGCCATCCACTGGCCAGGAACACAAGTGTCATCAGACACCGACGCACACTCGTCTGCTTTGTCGCCAACACGCCGGTCTCATGACCACGAACAAACACAGAAAGTTCTTGCGTAGGTTTTATCAAACGCGGCCCTTTGATCACGGCAATGAGCACCGACTCGACGCGCAAAGAAAAGACACCATGCGTACGACGACAAACCGGCGACCGATCGATTCAACGCCGATATCACCGATTATCATACGCATTGCGTCATTTCATGCGCTGCCAGAGCGATATAAGTCTCTGTTTTTACTTCGCCCACGTTTGCGGACAGTGCGTGAAACTAAAATTCAGACGGTCTTTACTCGTGCGTCTGAAGATAGCGGCCCAAGTCTTCCACATACGCCGCCAACTCGGTAGGCTGACCGTTCCAACCAGCTGCAAAGCGGTCAAAGACCCGTTGGGCTTCAGGGACACGCTGCTGATCGATCAAGACCTGTGCTTCGACCAGATCAAACCACAAAGGCGGTGGCGTCTGCCCGCGGCGGCGATCCCGGAGGATCTGTTCAATCTCGCGGATCATGGCCGCGTCGGGTTGATCGCGCTGTGAACGTTCCAGGAACAGGCTATAGACCAGCGCCTCACGCACCGCGACCGCGTCAGGGTATTGGGCGGCGGTGAAGCGTAGCAGTCGCGAAGCGGTGGCAAAGTCGCCCTGGAGGTAACGATCGGTGCCGGCGCCAAACAAGATCGGGTACATCTTGTCGCGATCGCCACGGCTTGTGGCTCCGGTTCGGAACAGGCTCGCCGCCTCCTGGGTCCGCTGGGCTTCGATGGCCGTGATGACGTCCAACGCCACTTCGTTGGCCGGTCGTTGAGGTAGAAGTGTGCAAGCGACGCAGCACAGCCCAAACACGTAAACGATTGCTCTTTTGTGGACGTGTCTCATGGTGACCTTGTATCCTTTCATCTGGTCAATGTGGGCTCAAAACGACTGCCGTCGGCGAACACGATCTGGTCGACCCGCAGGTCGAAACGGCCGCTGCCCAATGCAATATAGCGCATCACGAACCTTTGAACTTCATCGAGTGGACGGCCACTTTTGATCAAAGCGTCACGACGTCGACCGATCACCACCGCCCACTCGCCGACGGGGATCAAGGCGGCGAAGAGATACGTTTGAGAGCGGGCCGGTACACGCCGACGCAGTGCTCGTATAGGCTTGGAAAGCTTGGCGTATGGGTAGTCGAAGAGGTCTCGGTATTGTCGGTAGCCGTCAAGTGGCGGGCGAGCCGTGATCTTTTCAACAAACGGTTGGTTTTCAATATTCAATCGATAGTAGCACGGTTTTGTGGTCCGAGGGTCGATCGCCGTGTGCGGGACCAGCACCAGTTCTTCACCGAAGAAGCGGGCGATTTCCAGCTGTTTGTCCGGTGAAGCCAGCAGCACCGTGGCGAACCCCGGTTTAGAAGCGGTGGCCAATTCGGCTTCTGCTTCGGCCCGAAGCCGGCGATCGGTCAACAGCGAGTCGATCGACGAGGTTTCCGATTCTAACGGTTTCGGCGCAGCCTGCTGTTTGGTGGGTTCTAATCCCGTGGCACTGCCGGTCCCGTCGGGGCGGCCCAACTCTGCCGGTGGCGGGCCCGACGCGCTAAGGTCAGGCTCGTCGGGATCAGCTGGGTTTGCGGTGTCGGTCGACTCGGTCGGTGGTGGTGTCGCCATGGCGATGACCTCTGGCACCACCGTGACCGACGCGGTGGGGCGCCCAGGGGCTGTGTCCGGTGGTGTCAGCGGCGGGGTTCGTAGGAACAGCCACCAAGACACGATCGCAGAAAAAGCCAACAGAAGTCCTGGTCGGGCCAACTGGATCATGGCTGGTCTTTCCCAAACAAACCAGGCGGTGGATCAACGCCGGTTGCCAACAGCTGGACGTCCGCGAAACGGCCGGCACGCAGGTGCTGCAGAAGCTGAACCGTTACACCGTGAGGCGCGTCGTGATCACCGCGGATCTCGACGACGACATCTTCGGGTGTTGAATGGCCCATCACCGCGGCCAATTCGTGGTCTAGCTCCTGGCTTGATCGGATCACCGCGGCCGCGCCATGACGGCGGATGGTGCCCTGGGCGTCCACAACCAGGTTCACGCGTTGGCGGTCTTCCAGGCCAGCCCGCTGGCCCTGCGCCACACGCGGCAACGCGATCCGCACCTGCTCAGACGTTTCTGGATCGCGTACATCACTCAGCGCCAGGACGGAAAACAGCAACAGGAACAACGTGTCCAACAGTGGGGTCAGGCCACCGATGGCAATGGCTCCCCGCTTGTGGAATCGGCGTGTCATCCGGGCGCGCCTTCTGTCAGCGATTCAATGATTCCCCGCTGCCAAGACGCTCGCCAACCGTCGTAGACGATTAGAAAAGTCTGTCCGAACAGAAACACGGCCAAACCGCCAATGGTCGTAAATAACGCCGTGGATAAACCCGCGGCCAGGGCTTCAGGGGCCGCTAAGCCCAATTGTGTGTTACCGGCTGACAGAAATGATCGGGCGATACCCAACACCGTACCAAACAGGCCAATGCTGGTCGCCAGCTGACTGACCGCGTCGATCCGTCCCAGCCCTTGTTCGGCACGGGTTTGCTCTTGACTGAATCGAGCGCGGGCCGCTGCGTACTGCCCGACCGAGCACGCTTGGAGGATACGACGTCGGGGCCGCCGGATCATGTGGCCGGCCAGGTAGAGCAGACGATCAACCACGACAGCCAGCACAACGACCCACGTGGCAAACACCGCGTACATGACCGGACCACCGGCTTCAAAGTACTGTCGGAACATCAGCTTCTTTTCATCGTTGGCCGGGTAAGTCAGGTAACGGGAACGGCAGCGCTTTGATCAGCGCGCCGGTGGGCGGGCTGAGCGGAAACGCCTGAAAATATCGCTGTGGGTCGGCCTCAAACAGGGCCCTGCGAGCGCCGATCGGATCGCGCTGTAGCAGATCTTCAATCAACGCCGGGTCGTCGAACGGTGACGGGTTGTTGCCATGATCACCCTGCGGTGCCAGGCCGATCCCCGCCATGGGGACACCCAATTCCGGCCCGATGGCTTGGGAGGTTTCCAACTGAGCGATCACCTTTTGTCGATCTCTCTGACGTGAATCGACGGCCTTGACCAACTTGACCAGGTGGGTCCTGGCGTGTTCGAGTTTGTTCTGTTCCTGTTCCATGTGGGTGAGGGCCTGACGTTGGCTACCGGCGTCTTGCATGGCCCGTTGGCGCGTTTGGGTGCTATTGGGTTCCAATGACCGTTTCAACGCCAGATCGTAAGAAGCGCGGTGTTCGGAGAGCTCGGCTTGGAGCGTGTCCAGCTGCTGATCGACCGCGTCAATCTTATTCTGATAGAAATGGACCGCTTCCTGTTCGGCTTGCCTGACCTGGTCGCCGCCCAGCAGCACACTGCGCCGCATGGCGCGGATCTGTTGACGCAGCGATTGAGCCGTCACCGCCGCAGACGAGTCGGCCGGATCCGGAGTGTGATCGTCACCGGCGTAGGATTCGGAGGATTGCAGTGTCAGGCCCAAACTCAAGCAAAAGGACAATGCCAACGCCGCCATGGTCGTTCCTCCGGACTAATCGTGGTCTACACTATTGTCTTGCGCGACCTCGCGCACCAAGGTATGCCTCGCGTAAAAGATCTGTGCTGCTGGGGATCTCCAAGCCCGGACGCCGCAATCCCTGGGCGCCCAGCGAAACCCGACGGGCACTGGAGTCTTGCAGCCAGTCCAAAACGCTCGACAGCTCAGGGCTGGGGCCTTCAATGCTCCCTTGCATCTCGACGAGCTGTTGAAAAGCATCAAGGATCTCTTGGGTCCGTGCGCTGCGGGCGTAGCGGTCCAACAGGTTTTCGAGGTACATCAGGTCGATACTCATTTGGAGCCGAACACCGTCGAGGGCCGCGAACATCTGGCCGATGACCAGATCGGCGTTGACTTGAGAAATCGCTTCGCCCGCCTGGACACTGTTGCGATCGGCCGAGCGCACCAGCTTGAGACGGTTCTTCGCCAGCTCCAAACCGCTACGTGCGATCTGGTAGTTCTGTAACAGTTGGATCAGCTTTTGTTGGGTCTGCCGCGGCATATCGGTTCGCGCCCGAAACGTCTGCGGGTCTACCATGCCCTCTGGCAGCGCGTCGACGAAATCAGCGATGGCTTCCTGGGCCTGATCGCGTTTGACCGCCAGATCGGTGATGGCGTTTTGATTGGTTTCTTCGGTACCAAACAGAAGGGCCAGTTCTTCAGGCTGCACGGAAGACGCCATCTTGCTGGCATAGTAAGTGATGCGGTATCGCTGCGATTCGAGAAAGTCGATCAGTTCAACTTGTTTTGCCAGCACATCACCGACGTATCCGGTCACCGCGGTGAGGATTGGCCCTTCATTAAAATCATTTTCGGGTGTGGCCGTTCGTCGGAGATCTTCTAGGATGTCGCCGGTGTCTTGGGCGACCGCTCGGCTTTGGCTGATTTGGTGCTGGTACTGCCCCAATCGGTCTTGAAAGTTTTGGAATTGGCGCAGCGCATCGTCAACCTGCAGTTCCTTGATCGTGACGGGAACGTCCGCGTGGTTCTGGGCGATTGCCACAGGACTCACCGTCATGGCCGTTAGCCAAACCACACAGGCCCGAAGTGACATTGTTTGGCCTTTCTGACACGTTGGTCGGCAAGGACGCAACACATGCGGCGACTCCACACTCGCCATGCGTCTTACTAAAGACACCCAGTGTTCGGGGGTTCCAAACCTCCGAGTCTATCTAAACCCTCTAAATAGCCAAACCAAACAAAATCGTAACAATGCATCGCTTACGATTCAAGCAAACGGCCAAGCCATGCTTTGCGAGTGTTTTATGCGATCGCAGGTGAATCGCAGTGTCTCTTACCAGACCCACGCCACGGTCCCGCGCTGTGGACACGGGCCTAGACGCATGCACGACCAAGTGGCCATAAATCTTTGTCTGTCCTAAAGCCACATGCGTAGGAGAGATGCAAGAAGGGATGTCGATGGGTGTCGTACCAACACACAAAAAGTTTTTGCGTCTATGTCTTCGAGCGTGGGCTTGTGGTGATAGGACTTAGCCAATCCTCGATGCGCAAAGAAAATACGCGATGCGTATCACTGGCACGGAAGCACCAAAAAGAAAGGGGCCGTAGGTATAACCTACGGCCCCTGTGGGTACGCGGACACAGATGTCTCTACAGATGGTCCTTATTCTGGATCGCTTGGATCGTTAAATAGTTCCGGTAGCCGGATACTCCCGTGTCCATTCTGAGGAAAGTCTTCGGCCGCCGGGTTTCCGGGATTCAAGTTAGAGGCCGTATCGTCGGGTGGGAACAACACCAACGCCCTTAGGAAATCAATGACCTCTCGCCGCTGTCGGCGCGACGCGTTGGCGTAGGCGTTTTTGGAAGCTTGTGCTTCACCTCCGTGACGTAAGATGACCTCTTCAAGACTAATACTACGGCCGTCATGACCGTAGGGCGCCGTAGAGCCCACGCCCCAAAGCGGTTCGGTCATAAACGCTTTGGTAACGGTTCCGTCGAAATTGCGTTCCCAGAACGCAGGGCCAATGTCGTGCCGTTTTAGGTCGGCATAAAAGTTATTCACGACGAAGCTGTTGCCAGCGGGCAGCTTCAGCGGAGGTAGGCCCGACCCGTCGTCAACCTGATCAAATTTGCCTTCGGCGACGGCGAACATTCGATTGAAAATCCCCTTGGCGCGATCAAAGTTGGTTTCCACGTCGGCGATCCGCCGGTCATGATCAATGGTCAAACTGGGCACGTGGCACACCGCACAACCGAACGATTCAAAGTGCTGTCGGCCCGCTTCGGTTCTGGAGGTCTGTTCATAGATACCCGGTTTGAAATAGTTCAGAAGGTAAAACTCAAGGTGATCCACCACCGCGGTATCAATTTCGTTGGTCACACCGTCGCCGTCGCTATCGTCAAACACAGTGGACACAGGCGGCGCTTCAATGGCGTCGGTCTCCCCGTCAAGCGTCATGCCCGATGGCGTGACGATGGCCGATCCGGCCGACGCCGCGGCCAGATCCGGGTCGGGCGCTTCCAAGCCCATTTCGGCGTTCAGAGCACCGACCACAAATTCGCGGATGGAGATGGTCCCGCCTTCAGCGAAGAACGGTCGTATACGCAGGTCCGGGTTCACGCCCTCCACATCGGACGTGTCCACCGTTCCGTCGGGAAAGGCGGTGATCGAGCCGAAATCGACGCCCTTGGCGATCAGTTGTTTTGTCACGGGTCCGGGCGTGGTCGTCAGTGTCGCGACCTTGACGTTGTCGTATGACACAAACGTCTCTTCGTTAAAAGATGTTTTCTTGTTATTGAATGCCCCGAGGACCAGCGTGTGGTTTCCTGCGCTCAACTGAATTTCAAGGTTAAATGGCTGGATACCGGTATTCTTTTCCGGTCCGCCGTTGCCGTCGCCGGTAAACTCGGCCACAACGGTCTCCTGGCCATCGACACTGATGCGCGCCTGCGAGATCTCATCTCCGTCATAGTAAGGCGACTGGATCAACCTAAAGTCAAAAGAGATCTTGACGGTCGCCGCTGACGGTAGGTTAAAGGTGGTTCTCCAGCCGCCCGACAGCCCATTGACATTGACGTTATCAATCCCGCCGAGGATGGTGACCGCTCGAACGGTTTCGCCCGGCAATTGGGCCAACTGGCCACTGCTATCAAACGGGTTGGATGTGCCGAAGGGATCGTCGACGAACGCAAAGACACCGGTCCCGCTTTGGAAATCCTCGTCGATTACGACCGCACCTTCACTGGTCCCGGTGCCGTTCTGTGCGTCGGTCACGGCTTGGTCGCGGATGGCACGAAGTTCAGCGGTCATTTCATCGGCCAGCATTTCCTGTAGCCCCAAACCAAACAAGTGGGGGGCATCGCGGCTATCGGGCCGAGTAAACACATCACCGCCGAACCCGGCCGAACCCTTGGGCCGGCCATGACACGCCGCGCAGGAGTCGGCCAAGCCCGCGCCCAGCGAACCGTCACTTTCGATATCGCCCACACCGTCTCCGGTTCGGGGTCCCATGCCTTGCGCAACGGTAAATTTGCGTTGAAACAGCTGCCGACCACGACGGACCGACCGCAACGGGTCACGCTTGATAATGTAGATCGACGACCCGGGTGTGTTCACGTCACCCCGACCCGGTCCGATCTGCTCTTCAAGGGATTTGGCGATGCCTTCGTTGGCCGTGTTGGGTGTCTGTGTCACGTCGTTGAGTTGAGCGTGAGCGGTGGGGGGATCACCCCCAAACAGGGCGACGCATCCCCACCCAATGATGATCAAACAATGGCGGTGTGTCAGGCGGTAAACTTTCATTTGGCGTCTACTCCTATTTATGTGGGACGGCATGAAGCTTGTTATTGGCGCACCATCACCCACGACGCGGTCCGACGAGACAACGACACTTCCTCTACCCAGTTTGTCGGGATGGCTATGCGCGTGTAGTGGCAAATGATCGACCGGACCGTCGAAGCTAGATGCCGATCATCACAGCTTCCACATCCTGCCGGATCTGGATACAACCCACGCCACTAAAGCGCATTTCTTTTGGACCAACGAGCGAACTGATTTACACTGCGGCCTAGCTGGCCAAGGTAGGAGTGTTCTCTCCGTCTCCTGATTGCTCGCTTTTTACGTTAGTCTCCAATCTTCGGACAATAGTATATAGCAATCGTAACAATTTGCAAGGATTTTTTGTAGCCAGTCGTACCCGTTGCTGCGTAACGTTTGCAAGAAATGGAACTAGAACCAACGCAGAATTGATATGGGTTGCCTGTTTTTGTACGCGATAGCAGCATTCCAAATCTTTGTTTGTGCAACCCTCGGTTGGTGGGACGCTGATCTGCTGAACTTGAAGGTGCAGCATTTTTCCAAGTCGCTGCTTTTTGCGTGTCGGATTCGATCTTCTTCTTCAGTTCATTTCAGCGCGCTTTCTCAGTCGACCAGAGGCCCTCTGTCGCCGGCCTCTGGACTCCCGGCGACTTTCTCCCCTCAGCTGCGGCGGTACGGGTGCGATTAGAAAGTCATCGCATCGACGAGCTCTTCGAAGGTCAAAGCCAGCCTGCGGCATTTCAACGCCATGGTTACGGCAACGTTTCGTTTACGGATCGAAGCGACACATTAGATAGATCCTACGGCTCTCTTGTCCACGCGTGGATCTGGACGCGCGTGTTGACGGGCATCTCGACGTTTACGGTCGTCTGGGCGGGGTTGCCGTTTAGTGCGGCGATGTCCGTGTCGTAGGCCGCCGGTGCGCCGGTCTCTGGCGTGAGCACAACCCGGATCGGCACCGTGCCGTCGAAACCGGTCGCCTGTACGACCACCGTTTGACTGGTTGGGGCGTTGAAGGGCAGTTCGATCGACACTTCGCCGTTTGTACCTTCGGGGATGTTCTGGCCAGCGGCTTCGAGAATGTCCAGCTTGGGGTCGTTGGGCGGGAAGACTCGCATAAAGGTGCCGATCGACGTCAGTGGAAATGGAGCAAAGGTCAGCGTCGGCAATCCTGACTTATCAATGGTATCGATGCGGATGCGACCGTGACCAGCCAGGTTCGTACCTCCGCTGGTGTTAGATGCACGTACATCTATCGCTCCTGTGCCTTTGACCATGGGTGCAACAATACGCACCGCGCCACCACTACCGCCGTTATACCACCAGCCACTTGTAAAATTGGGCCCGCCTCTTGCCGAAATCGTGCCATTGATCTCAACCTGTATATTCGACGCCAGGAGCACCGCGCCGCCACCACCGCCGCCACCACCGCCGGGGCTGCCTTCAATGCCACCACCGCCGGAGCCGCCGAGCAATGGCATGAGCAACGGGCTACCGTAGGTCTGCCCGTCGTTGTCGTCGGTGTTGGACTGTGTCCGGCTTCCGTACGATCCGGAGCCGACGCCGTCCGAGGTGTTAATTCCTCCCAATCCTGCGCCCGGTCCGTGGCCGGCGCCCGGAGCGAACGTATTAAATCCTGGCACCCCGCCGTCAAAACCGCCAGGGCCTCCTCGACCGCCGCTGGTTGAATTGCCCTGTCCGCCACTCACGTCAACGTTACCGTCAATATCAATATTACCGGTGGCCAACAGGTGCACGGATGTGTTGTTTGCGTTGCGGTTGAAGGTGAGCGTGGCGCCTTGCGCGACGTTGATCGTTGTGCAGTTGAAGATCCCGTCAGCAGGCACATCCAGTGCCACCACACCGTCGGTTACATTAATCGCGCCGAAACTTCCGTCGCTACCGGCGTCGAAGCTCTGAGCGGTGGCTTGCAACGTGAACAAGAGGGTCACGATGGTTACCGTGGCGGTTGGTTTGGCGAATTTCAGCTGCATGACCCGTTCTCCTTTTACTACGGACAAGTCCGTGTTCTTTGTGCTTTACGTGTCTGTGTTTATCGCCTGGCACGTCGGCTGGCCCGACGACCGTTGTTCTCCGTTGCCGCGCCAAGCGGCGGGGTACTGGTTTGACTTTGTTGAATCTGAACCGAAACCGGGGGCTGAGCGACGGTGACGTTCAGCTGCAACCCGTCAGTCCCGCCTTGGTTTGATAACAGCACATGAACAGGCGGAGCGGCGACGACCAAGTTCTGTCGCAACCCTTCACTGCCCGTACCTGGCAACAACACGTTAACAGAGGGTGTCGCCGCCACGACGTTCTGCTCCAAATCGCCGGGATCGCCTGTGCCTGGCAGCAATACGTCGACAGGGGGGCTGGCTGCGACGATGTTTTGCTGCAAGTCACCAGAACCACCCATCGCCGGCAGCAAAGCGCTGACCGGTGGTTGCGCAGCCGTCACGTTCTGGACAAGGCCTTCGGCTTGGCCCTCACCGGGCAACAACGCGTTGACAGGTGGGCTGGCATGAACCATAAGATGCGGCTGCGATTGATCGTCCCCTGGGTCGCTATCAACGTCCACCTCCACACCGTCAGGCCAGCCGTCGCCGTCGCTGTCTTCTGATAGCGGATTGGCACCGACTCGGATCTCGTCGCCGTCCGACAGACCGTCGCCGTCGCTGTCTTCGTCGCCGTCTTTGATACCATCGCCGTCACTGTCTTCGTTGGTCGGGTCGCTACCCAGCACGGCCTCACCGGCGTTGGACAGCCCGTCATCGTCGAAGTCCTCGTCGCCGTCGCGAATCCCGTCGCCGTCGCTGTCGGGGTTATTGGGGTCTAACCCGAGCAGTGGCTCGATATCGTCAGGTACACCGTCGTTGTCCGAATCGGTTGTGCTAAAGACCAAGAACGACCACGACACCGGTTCCGCTAACCCGTTACCGGCCAGGTCAGCGACGGTGGCCGTCAACACCGCTCTGTAACGCGCTGGGGCCAACGCAGCACTGAACGTGACAAAGGCGGTGTTCACGTCTTGACGAAACGTCACGTCACCGCCAGTGATCAGTACGTCGTCGTTGCCGGTCACACCGTCGGGCCCGGCGCCGAAGATCTGAAAGCCACCTTCGGTCAGTGTCGTTGCTTCAATCGGCTCGCTAAACGCTGCAGAAACCGTTGTCGCTGAACCCAGGATCGCGTTATCGCTCGGTGTATGCCGTACCACTCGTGGCGGTGTGGCGTCCGGTGTGATTTGCACGACCAATTCGTCGGTCCACGTCGCGTTGCCGCCGGTGTCACTGGCCCGTGCCCGTAGTGTGAATGACGACAGCTGGTCCAATAGCGGTGTGATGAACCGGTGCTCAAACGGGAAGTTACCGTCAGTGGTAACCCTTACACCGTCGATGTAGAACTCGACGTTGCGTACCTGGACATCGTCTTGGACATTCGCCGTGATGCGCATCAGCTTGCCCTCCTCAGCCGACGGTGGTTGCAATGAGAAGTTGCTGGACAAGCTAATCGTCGGTGGCTGGCCTTGGATATCTGATGCCAGGTAGTTAACCACTTGTAGGCCCGAATCACTGTCGGCGACATACGCCAATCCGTTATAGAGTGCCACTGCCCTTGCCAGACCGGGTGTGGGAAACTCCGTGATAAAAGCATCGGTTACATTTGGGTTACTAGCGTCGTAGATGGAAACATTGTTCGGACCGTCCGAGCCAACGTTCGGGCTCACAGCAACGACGCCGAGGCCAGAGCCGTTAGGCACGACATGTTTCCAACCGGCCTGTAGCGTTAGGCCCCGTGAGATTAGTGCCGGTTCTGTGGGGTCACTGACGTCAATGGTGATGTACCCCGACCTGTAGGTGGCGTAAGCAATACCGCCGCCAACGGCCAGCCGTTTACGCCCTGTCACAAAAGTAGCGAAACCGACAGCCGGCGCTGATCCAATGACCTCCAGCTGATCGCCGGCGATCGAAACCACAAAGACCTCGCTGCCGGCGTAGACGTAAAGATGGTCGTCGGCCAGCACCAGGTCATCGACCGCCTGCGGTACAGCCAGTTTCTCCAGGACCTCGCCTTTGGCTAGATCCACCACAGCGATATTGCCACTGGCCAGTCCGACGTAAGCAAGGTCGACGCCCACCGCGACCGCTCGGGCGATTGAACCCAGTGCGACTTGGTGGACAATGCTCGCCGCAGGTGGATCGGTCACATCGATCACCGCCAAGCCGCTACTGCCGTCGGCCACGGCAATGAAACGACCCGCCATGGCGACCGCAAGGGCGTCACCCGGTGTGTCGACCTGGGCGATGATGACTGGGTTCATACGGTTAAAGACATTGAACACAGAGATCCCTGCGTTCCCGTCGGCCACGACCACCACATCGTTGATCGCACAGACGTCCACCGCAGTGCCCGGCGTGTCGGCAGTGGCGATAACACCTGTCTGAGCAGGTGTGTCTTCGATCGGGTCTAGGCCCTGAGCGATTTCGGCGCCGTCTTTGATGCCATCGCCGTCGGAGTCGGCGTCGTTGGGCTTGGTGCCCAGTACAAATTCAGCGTCGTCGTGCAATTGGTCGTTGTCAAAGTCACCGGTACGCGGTGGGCCTAACGGAACGTCGGGAATGGTAAACACTTGGCCGGCAAACGGTGTCGTGAACTCGACAAAGCCCACCAAGCCGGTTTCCAACTGTACCATCCACGCTCTGTATTGGGTCCGCGGAGCCAAGACCAGATCGCCCGTCGGGATGCCCTTCTCGTCAGTGTTGCCGCGTCGGATCACCTGCCCGGTTTCCAATAGTTCGATTGCGTAATAAAAGGTCTGAGGCTGAGGGCCGGCGCTCGGCTGCGCCGGAAGGGAAGTGGCAAGGGTTAACACAAGGAACATCACACACCATGGGAGCCACGTGGTCACCAAGGAAATCAGCGATCGGGGGTGTGGGTGTTTTGTTGCTTTGTGATCAATCATGCCGTTGTGCTTCTAATGTTTATTGGACCTGTCCTGCTCTGTAGAAAACCTATCTAAGTCTGTCTGAGAATCATCACATTGAGTGTAATGGCACGAAGGATAATTTCTCGACATTGTGACCAGTAGTATCTGGCACGCATGGCCGATCCTAATAAGCGTTTAATCATGCTGTTCACGGTTTCGACTTGCCAACGTTTACCATACTTCTTCTTCATCAATCCAAATCGTTGCTTCATCACACGCCGCCAGTGTCCACTTGGCGGCTTGGTCGTTGGACGTCCGATCTTCGGCGGAATGATGGTTCGACCCCCTAATTCTGATCGCACAAATTCATGCACCCATTCGCCATCATACCCAGCGTCAGCCAAGAGCGTGCCAATACGGATCGACTCTGGCATGTTGACCAACAGTCGTCGAAGGTATTTGATATCGGATGACGGGCCGCGTGCAGGTACGACCGAAAGAATCAAGTGGGTAGAGCTATCGCATAAGACACCGGCCTTTGGATGACCGCTACAGCGTTTTCGTGCTGTGTATTCCGGGCTATTGGCGGTTTGCACGCGTTTCATAAAGTAGCTACTGACATGACGTGACTCGAACCCAGTGCCGTCGACAGCAAGTATTCGCGGACTTGTTTTATCTCGCTTCCCAGCGATACCTAAGGAAACCGTTTCAGCCATCAACCGTTTGGCGAATCGGTTCTCTAATAGTCTTTTGGCCGCCTTTTGAAACGTCGTAAAGTGCGGCACGACTTGCAAGCCGATTGCCGAGCAAAGATTGGGTGTGTCGTTCAACAAGGCTTCAAGCTTTCGATAATCCAAACGGAGAAATTCCTTCAATACCAGGCACGCAAATAGCTGAGCCTGGGTAAATTTCTTCGGGCTGAATCGGTGTGTATAGTCCCGCAACGTCCTTAATCCGACGTAGTGCGCGACCAGCAGCACCTTCCGTGGCGACTTGCTGGTTATGCTCATACTCCTGCTGTAGCAACTGAGATACCATTCGAACGCCCGTATCTACGTTTTCTACAGAGCAGACCTGTCCCGGTTTCTACCTGTCCCGTTTTCCTGTTCGTTTTCCGCCCAAACATAATTTTTGACTTACTCTTTCTTGCAACAACACATCTTGTCAAAAATACGTTGTTCGTCAAAAAAATCTGGATGATCTTCGGTTGGCGTCCAATGCAATGGATCAGGAACATCTTCGCCTTCATCATAGGATTGCCCTTGCCAGGTATATCCGGCGCCATCGCTTTTTCCTCTTAGGCCGTGAAAATCTGTGCCTCCTGCGGGATGTTTGTTATAGGGGGTATTTAATAGGCCTTCTGGCCGGTGTTTTTTAAGTCGATTCTTCAATCGTTGAGCACGCTCGATGTCCGGATCGATAGAGTTAATATATACCATTACATAATCATCACACTCACAAAAACTCTTACATTCATTTGCCGATATTCCTCGGGTACATTGATATCCCAAAGCGTTCATGATTTCCATGGGTGATCCGTTAGCAAAATCAATGCCTCCTTCACCTGTAGCATGACCCAAACAATTTGTGGCGCATGGTCGAAGTCTTGCGCCAAATATTTTTTTGCCATTTCTTGAAACGTATAGCCGCTTGGTGCTCTTGGATGATTTTGAACCGTAGGCATCTAAATATGATGCAGGAGAATTTGTTGTGTATTCATACAGCCCCATCCCATCCACGTAACCCAAAGGATCTCGTGTTGTGAAGCGGCCTACACGTGTTTGGAGGTAGCGGGAGCGGTAGTAAAAAAATTCGGTCTCAGGATCATAACGGCGACCTGTGAATTGATATGGGTTGTCAATCGATGCCGACGTCTGAACTATGCCGCTAGGTGTGAGCGCAATCGGCTCCCCATAGTCCTGATACTCATACCGCTGCAACACAGCGCCACTGCCATCCGTCACCGCCATCACGCTATAGAGCTGGTCGGTGTGGTAATAGTGATCCACCCCGCCACGACCCATGGTCAGCACTTCGTCGATGTAGAGGCCGTAGACATATGTCGCCTGCACATCACCGTTGTTGTCTTGCTCTTCGCAAACTTGGAACGCGTGGTAGAAATACCGTGTTTCTTCGGCGACGCCGTCTGCGTCTACAACCTTTTTAATACGTCGCCCCAGCGCGTCGTAGGCATAGACGTGGCGCTGGCTGTTGGAGCCGTCGGCGAATTCGACCATCATGTTCCTGTAGTTGTAGGTCAAGTCACGCCGGTCAGTGCCGCCACGATCCATAACGGTTAGGTTGCCGTTTTCGTCATGTTCACGGGCGTCGAACGGGGTATTCGTGTACTGATTGACTTGGAAATCAGCCGGCTGCGGCTCTGCGTCTTCCAACGTGTAGTTGCCCCCGTCCACGTTGCCCGTCACTGTGATACGGTTCCCCACACCGTCCAAACCGTAATCGGTATCACGCAGCGGTAGTCCCGCCGCGTCGGTCACCACGGTGCGTTGTAACCGGTAGATCGAATCATAGCTGTAGTCATGCGTGTGTTGCGGGCCGCCGGTACGCACATCTTTGCGCTGCGTTTTGTTGTACATTCGGTCCCAGGTATAGGTACGATCGTCAATGACAACGCCGTCACCAACCCTGACGTGACGGGACCGGATCATCTGCTTCACACCAAAATCGTTGGCCGGGTTGGGAACGCCGGTGACGCCGTCGTACGTGTAATCACAGCGCGTACCGTTGCCGTAGTCACGCCGTTCGACACGGCTTGGGCCAACGTAGTTGTAAGATGCGATGAGGCCCTGCTGGTCACTGACGGTCTTTTTGCGTTCCAGGTCATCGAAGGTACAGGTGACCACATGTCCGCTGGGATAAGTGCACTGTGTCTGGTTACCCACGCCGTCGTACACGCAGAGTGTGGTTTGGCCGTTCAAAACCTCACGTGTGATACGGGACAATGAATCGTAATCGCGGGTGACCAGTGAATCGTCGTCTTCGGCCAAGACCAAACGCGATAGACCGTCGTATTCGTAGCTCTCAAACGTGGTTTCGTCAGAAACGCCAATGGCTACGGCGATGTCCTTGTCTATCAGCCGGTTGTTGAGATCGTATTGGCACGTCATCATTGAACCGTTGGCGTCGATCATGCCAACGGCGTTGTCGTGCACGTCGTATTGTGAGCTGTGGGCCGTATCGTCGGCGTACCGTGTGATCGTGAGGCGGTTTAGTGCGTCGAACGTGTACGTCGTGGTATGGTCGTTGTCGTCGGTCTGACTGACCAATCGTGACGTATCGTCCCACGCCTGTTTTGTGCGGATGGTGGTCGCCAGTGTGCCGGATCCGTCGCCGGTATCGGTCAGCTCCTGGATCGTCTCGACAAGGCGATTGACACCGTCGTACACGTGCCGCGTGACGTTCTGCTTAGCGTCAATGGCCAGCGTGCGGTTATTACGCGAATCGTGCGATTGGCGCATGGTATTGTTCACGTTGTCTACTGTTTGGGTCTGTCGGTCCAGGCCGTCGTAAGCGTATGTGGTCGTAAAGACCTCGTCGTCGTTCCCCAAGTCCGATTTTTCGACTTCGACCTGACCGGTCATGTTTGAGTTGCGATCGTATTGGTAGGTGACCGTATTGCCCTTAGCGTCGGTGACCACCTTGCGACGATTGGCGGTGTCGTAAGCGATCAATGTTTCATGGCCGTTGTCATTGACGACACTGAGCACCTGTGAGTTGTCACTGTAACTGGTCACTATGGCCGACAAGCCGTCCGTTAAGGCCGTCTGTGTTTTGGTATCAAAGAACGCAGTCTGTGTCTGTGTGAGACGATCGATATCGTCGTAGACAAGCGTCGCTTCAGAGAGGCGCACATTGCCGTCATTGCCCTCAATATCTACGAGCTGACCTTCTATAAGGCGACTGACCCGGTTATGGTTCGGGTCGTAGTGATACACCGTGGTGTTGCCCATGGGGTCGGTCATGGCAACTTCACGGTTGTAACTGTCGTAGACCGCCAGGTGCACACGCGGACGGGTGTCTTCAAGACCCTCCGTGCGTCGGACCAGGTTCCTGTTAGCGTCGTAATCGAGCTGGGTTGTGGATTGACCCGTATCGCCCGGTGCACGGGTCGATCGGAACGGCAGGTCACGCTCGTCATAGGCCATGGCCATGGTATTGTTGGCTTGGTTGCCGTTGGTCGCTTCCCCGTATCGGGTCAGGACACGGTTACGGTTGTTGTCGTAACGGTGCTCGGTCACAATCGAGTGATCGGCGTCCACCTCCTGGGATTCACGTACCAGATAGTTCAAGATCTCGTATTCATAGGTGGTGGTGAAGTGCGTATTGGTCTGAAGCTGGCCCGTTTCGTCAATGTTCTGAATATCACGCCGGGCGATGTTGTTATTGGCGTCGTAAAAGACGTCACGCTCGTAACGAACATTGCTGCCCTCAGTCACTTCGCGTGAAATCTCTCGTACGACCTGGTCCAGCGGATTGACCACGTAGAGCGTGTCATGGCCACGTGGATCGACTGTGCGGACCACATTGCCCACCAGGTCATATTCGTAAGCCGTGGTGAGATTGAAATTGTCGACGCCGGCGTCGACAATCGCCTGGTGACGGTAGCCACGCTGAGGACCGCTGTCGTAATACGTGAACTCGTCGCGGCGGCGGTGGCCTGAGCCGTTGTCGGGCAGCACATATGCAGTTAACTGGCCAAATTCGTTGTACTCAAAGTTCTCAACAATCGACGGGATTCGGTGTTGAATTTGGATCTTATTGCCGCGATCGTCGTATTGGTTGATCGTTTGTTTGCCGCGACCATCGATGTGAAGTGTGACGTAGTTAAAGCCGCAGTTGCCGCAACTGAAGGTGGTGTCGTATTCAAAGAACTCTTCGATCACCGCCTGATCGCCAGCGGGCGTATGTGAACCTGGCGTGCGGCTAATAATGCGCAGGTTGCCACGATCGCGAGGCGACGCGTTGGGGTTAAGGTCAGATTCGTAGGTGTATTCGGTGGTGTTCCCGTTTGGATGGATCACACGCATACGCAGTGAGTCCTGGTTCCAGACGGTGCGGGTCTCAAAGAAGTCAGGGTCGTCTGGCCGGAGCTTATCGCCGGGCCGGTTTGCGGTTTCAGTGGTCGGTTGAACCGGATCGGCGCGGCCCGTATAGACTCGCGAGCTGATCGGACGGTTGCCGATGTCGTAGATGTATTCGTTCACGTTGCCGTTACGGTCGTTGACGATTGTCTTCATAGCGGCAAACCCGTTGGTGGCCGTGGGCTCTTGCCGGACGTAGGCCAGGTCCACCACATCACCGCCCCAGACCTGACGCACCACACGATCGAACAGAAGATTGTCCGGATCGGTCGTAGCGGCGTAGGTGTTCACCACGTACGGGCCGTCACCGAACGTGGGGTCGTTCGGGTCATTTCGCCGGCCGTCGGTGACGGTGAGCAGGTTGTGGTTGAGCCGGTCGTCGGCGAAGCCGGCGGTGTAGGTGTAGGTACGTGTCTTGCCGTCGGGGAAATCGTTGCCGTTAGGCGTATTGGTTACAGCAGGTGACGTGACGGACTTCAGGTCACCTTTACTGCCACCGGGTTCAACGCCGTCGTAATAGGTGTAGCTGACTACGCGGCCGGAAAAGTCGGTCACCGAGGTGATCATGCCGTCACCGTTGTAGGCGATGGCGATATCACGATCGAGCGTATCGGTGATTTTGGTTAGCCGGCCCTGATCGTCGTAGGTCAGTGTAAGTGTATTGTTGTTCCGATCGGTGATCCGTTGGATCTTCCCTGCGGCAGGCGTGTCGTCGAACGGCTGGTAGTCCCAAGTCTCTTGATCGTAATAGACCATGGAGTGGGAGCCGTCGTTATTGGCGGCAATGTGCTGAAAGAATTCGGCGCGGCCGAGTGTGCCGTCGGGACGGGGTCGGTACAGGTCACGACGACCGTTACCGTCACAGGCACGGATCATTCTGCCCGACTGCTCCAGGAACAGGTTGTACGTGTAGTCCCAACCATTGCCCTGTGCGGTGTTGGGCCCGTTTTTGGAGCGATAGGTGCGTCCCCACACAAAATCAAAGCCGCGGCCCTTAATGCGCAGGTCCTCTTCGTAGAGGTAGAACTCGCCTGAGAACATATAGACCGGGTCGGTCTTGGGCGTTCCCGAGCCACCGTCGCCTCCGCAGCTTTCTCCGCTTGGACCGCCGGTGTTCTTGCCGTCGCAACCTTCGTCACACGGCGGCGGCTCGTCGTCGGGTTCCGGCTCGGGTTCACCGCCGCCGCCGGTGGTGCCCGGAGTGGTGCCGTGCCAGCCCGGTGCCAAGATACCCACGCCGGGATCAGAAACGACGCGCAAACCGTCGTCACTGACGGTCATTGAACCCATGATTTCAAACCGGCCGGTATCGTGATTGAAGCTCCACAAAGCGCTCTTCTGGCCCGCGACAAGTGTCAGGCCAGTGACCGGATCGGGCAGGTTCGGAAATGTCACTGGCGCTGGTGTATCGAAGTTGGTGGCACCGTCGGTTTGGATGGTGACCACGTCTTGGATGGAAAGACCGTCTGGTAGCGGGCCCGGTAGCCGGTCGGGCGGTACGGGTGCAATGCCGATCTTACCGCCGCGGGTACCGTCGTCACTGAACAGTGAATCGGCGGGGATGGTGATCGCAAACTCAGCGAACTGCGGGTTCTGGTCCACAAACGTTTGTGAGAAGGTCAGCACCATATCCTCGGTGTCACTGGCCTCTTGCAATGTGTCAGCAGGGATCAGGGGCAGGTAAACCTGACCGACGTTGATCTCCTTGCCCGCGACCGACTCCCATTTTTTCCCAACGTTCGGGTAGTAGGCCAAGTCCGGGTGACGCACGCCAGCGTCGAGATCGACCACGGTACGGCCGTCGATGTGCACAAAGAAACGCCCAACGGGCACGCCCTCTAATCGGAAGTTACCGAACGTGTCCGTTACGGCTTGCACGGTTTTGTCGGTACCGTCGACCGTGATTGTGACACCGGCCAGGGGTACGTTGACAGACATGCCCTGATCGCCAGTGACCAGCTGCGAAGCAAAGACACGGCCGCAGACCACGGTGTTGGGTACCGACGCCAACGCAACCGTGTCGAAATCGAAGATTGCCGTGCCACCGGGCTGACCGTCGCCGTTGGCGTCAATGGCAGTACCGTTTTCGTCGAGGACGGCATCGCCGTTGAACGTCACCCGCACACGTGCCGATGCAGGCAGCGGCTCGTTGTAGAACAGGGTCATCGTCTTGCGATCTGGTGACAGGTGGATACGACCGGCCAATGTCTGTCCGCCGAACACTGCAAACAGCGCCGAATCGTCAATCACCTGAGAGCCGGCCAGTGGCGCCGACAACCGGATCACCGTCTCTCGTGTCAGTGCCACGTCCGGTTCACCGTCGTCGGGCGATGTTTCGATCGTTACCGGCTGCGGCGCACCGGTAGCGATGGCCCAGTTCAATACATTGGCGTCAAATGGCACGCGTCGGTTCTGACGAATGGTATAAGTGTCTTGGCTTGCCACCGTTTGGCCAGACGGCACGTTGCCAAAACTGACAGCGCCTTCGATCACCAAGGTGTCCGGCGAACTGGTTGTGAGCGTAGCGTGCACGTTCGTGGCCAACGTTGAACCGGTATTGGTCACCAGTGCCTGGAAGGTGAACTCAACGTCGGTACGACTGACCCGTCGCCGGTTGACCAGCTGCTGACCGGTGACGGTCAGGTCGTCGGCCCAGGCGAAACTTGGCACGAAGAGAAACAGTGCCGCCAGCAAGACCAGGTGGTTTAGGTCAAAAACAGACTGTGGCTTGGCCAGCAGATGCCAGAAACCAGAACCCGTCGCCGAAGTTGTTAATCGCTGGCCCGTCATAAACAGCGCCAAGTAACGATTTAACGATACGTTATGGAAGTAAGAAGGCCCATCTTTCGCCGACAGAACAACACTGTTGTCATGGCCACTACTAACACCCAAGCAGACGGCTCGGGCACCAGTACCGTCTGACCCGTTTCCAGTGTGCTGAAGTCTGTGTCAAAGATCTCAAACGATTGCGAACCGGGCAGACCCGCACCCTGCCATACGAAATTGACCACAAACGTCGTGGCTAACGACGGTGAATCGACCTGCGCCACTCCATCGTAAAAACCGTCGTCGGGGATACCTGTGTCGGGTTGAAAGACCTGGATGTCCCAATCGCCACCCACCGCCGGCGGTGGGTCTTGCAAGTCGTCGTATCGGTCCGGGTCAAAGAAAATGCTAAAGCCTTGATCGGTCTCGAATACAAAATCACTGACGACGTAACGGTATTGCCAATGATCTTCACCGGGTACCACCGCAGGATCGGGCAGATCCACAACGTCGTATCGGATCACCGCCGCTGTGCAGAGTTGGGTTGTTAGAAATGCGAACAGTAACCAAACGATCGACGTCAACTTGGCCAAGTCAGTGCTTCCTTCCCGCAGCGTGACGATGTTGCACGATCTATATGGGAGATTCCGAATCGTGGGATGAGAGTGCTTTCGGATCCCCACCTTATATTTGGGTAGCGATTATAACACTGAAACGACATCAGTAGAACCACGTGACGTAAAATTTTTTATTGACATCAGCACGACCACAACTCTATGTTGGCCGCTACCGATCGAAAGGCGACCGCACAGCGAAAATCAAAAGACTATGAGCGCATGGCGTTGTGACGGAGGGGAGAAAGTCGCCTGGAGTCCAGAGGCCGGCGACAGAGGGCCTCTGGTCGGATGTGAAATGATGCCCAAGAACTCATGCGAACTTTATCGAGGCCGAAATCAATTGCCCGTCGCTTGGAGCAATGTTCAGGTTCCCTAACAGAAAAACTGTGCCCGACCGTTCCGCAGCGATACAGAATGGGTGATTCGAGAAAGTAGCGACCACCCCATTTCTACAACAGCCAGGGGGGTTGACTGGTACCCCGAGCCTCGACGTTGACGGTCAAACTGAACCGGGTGTGGTGAGTTGTTGACGTTGGGACGGCGGAACCCGCCGACGCGTGGTGATGGCCAGCATGCCTAAACCCATCAGACTTAGTGTGGTGGTGAGGGGTTCGGGGATCAGCCAGACGGATCCTGATACATCGTTACCACTACCAACGGTGTCGAAGATGATGACACCTGACCGGTCGTTCTTCGCGCCCACTCGTAGACCGATGACCGAACTTGCTGCCATTAAATCCGATAGCTCTCTAGCGGTTCTAAACGGGTTTGTTGGAAGATTGAAGTGTATGACGAACGGCGTAGGCGTAAAACCACCAATGGACGGACCGGTGCCAAAAAAATTAATGGGCATAAAACCACCCGCGCCTAGCCCGGCACCTGACGCACGGGAGACGTTAAAGACCTGTGGTCCGCCATTGTCCCAATTGAATGTGCCTGAGGCGCCCGAAATAGACGCGGCGAGGGGTGTCCCTGGTGTCACGTTGATTTGCACAGATCCGGTGACCAATGTCCCGGCAGGGATGACCGTAAGAACACGGGAATTTGATCCCGTATAGGTCGCTTGCACGTCCACTTGAAAGTTGGTCACCGCTTGAGCCGGAACCGTGACCAGTAAAAGCAATAATGGCAATGCGGCGACTGGATTTAAAACACGCTTTCCAGTGGCTGCCAGCAAAGTCGTGCCCATTTGGGCTTTAATTCGAAAAAACATCTATTCCCCCCGTCCCATAGCTATAGATCAAGTAGCTGCCCCGACAGGTTCGACACAATCTGCTCATCATACTATTCGTTGCTCAATCTAACGGCAATCATTTGCACCAACGATTCGACGTTTTTCGTATGATCTTTGCAAATAACGGCGGGCAAGATGGCAGATGCTCAACCTATTTTGACACGTGGTTCGCCCGGTCGGCACATGTGACCGCCCGGGTTACCTGTGTCAGGAAGATTGCAGACTGAAGTTCAATAGAAAGCCTTTCCAACCCAAAATCCTAAAAATAGCGCAGCAACACCCAACCCGTTTTGGGCCAACATGTGGACCGCTGCCATTACCCACTGCGACTGGCGCAACATCTGCCCGGTATCAAAAGCGTACGTGGAAAACGTCGTGAACGCGCCCAAGAACCCGACGAAAAAGGCCAGGCGCATGGGGGTGTCGACTTTAAAGCCTGGGTGTGCCAGCGACGAACCGAGTCCAAAGAGGAAACAGCCAACCACGTTGACCGTGAGCGTTCCCCACGGCAGGAACACGCCAGAACCGCCCGGCTGGCCGGTTTGCGATAGGCCAGAAAAAGCGCGTTCAAAAAAACGTTGGGCCAGTCCCGTCAGACCGAATCTCGCTAGCGTGCCGATCAACCCGCCGGCCGCTAGCCATGCCAGTTTTTGCCACAAAGTCATGCCCCGTTGCAGGCCCAGGTCCGTCGAGGGTACGCCACGTTGTCGATCGCGATCAACGCTGGCGTTTAACGCTCTTTTTCCACATCTCCTCGAGCACTTCAAGTCTCACGTTGCCAAAAACGTGATCCACGGCGTCGACAGGGTCCATGCCCTTACGCAACGCCCAGAAGTAATCCTTGTAGAAACCACGCACCGCCTTTTGGGTTTTGCGGTCCGGGTGTTTGAAGTTCATCAGGAACGTGATAAAGGAATAGCTCTGCGCGTAAGTGATATCCGAACTGGCCATGAACTGGGTGTGGCTCATGCGGATCAGCTGGCGGATGGGAAAGAGTCGACCCTCTTTGAGTAACCAACTGGCGAGCTTGGCGCCGTGTTCGTTGCGACGCATCCGTGCTCGGCCGCGGCGGATTTGGGTGGGGGCGAACACCTCGGCGAAACCTTCGTCAAACCACCGCGGTGCACCGGGGATATAGAAGTCGAAGTACTGATGCCATCCCTCGTGGAACATGATCTGGTATGGGTCCATGTGTTTGGTGTCGGCCAGTGCTTTGGTGTTGTACCCCACAAGTTCCTTGGTCCGCGGTGAGTAGTGGGCCGCCGCGCCGGGTAGCCCGCCGTTGGCGGCGTATTGGTGACGGTCCTTCCAGAACTTGATAATGCACTTGTAGGGGATCTTTTCGTCGAAATCGAACAAGCGATCATACAGGCGAAATACCGCATTCATTCGTATCGCCAGTTCTTTTGTGGTGTCCGGATCCGCTGTGGATAGGACGTGATAATACTTTGTCTCCAAGGCCACACCGTTGGGGAACTGCTGTTTAAACTCGGCCACGCGCCTGAGGTTTTCCGCGTTCCAGTCTCTGGGGATGTTTAACGATTGGAGCTGGCGACGGGCGGTGGATTGGTAATCGTCCGTGGCCGCCCAACGGTCAATCAACTGTTGGGCCGAACGAATGTTCACGTCGACCAGGTCAGTGCCAACGCCCACTTTGGCGATCGCCCCGCGGGCCAATAGCAGCCACAGTGAGTGAGGGTTCTTGTCCTCTAACACCGCGTGGAGGTGGTCGGCGCTAGTCAGTTTCGCAGACGGTTCTGATGGACCGGCGTCGGCCGTGCCAGACCACACCAAAACGCAATAGAGCATGAACCAGACCGACGGCGTCCAATGCCAGATCGGCAAGCCAGCGTGTCGTATGCGGTCTGGTTTGGTGCTGGTTCGCCACGTCAAGAAGATCGCCGAACGACTCGAACGGGATTGATCCACACGGTGGGTGTGAGGCACAACGAATCTCCCATCGGGCTAGGCGCTGCCGCTGAGTGCGTCGCGGACGCGGTACACCCACCGTGGGTAGACGCGCTTCCTGGCAAAAATGCTCTGGGACCACTGTTCTGGGCAGATCTGTCGAATCCGACGCGAGATCGCCGCAAGATCGTTTAACTCTCGCCGCCAATAGCGGTCTTCGAAGTAAGAGATAAGTTGGTCCCAGATTTTTTGTTCAAGCGCACGGGCACGATCTTGACCCAATGGCTCGGCACGCTCACGACACCAGCGGACGCGCGTTTGAGCGTTCCAAACCTGATGCCAAGGCGACCCGGTGACCTGAGCGCCGTGGACACGCTTGCCCACCACCGGTTCGTCGACCATACGCCAGTGACCGGCCAGTCGGATGTCCGCAGCGTAAATGGTGTCTTCTCCGTGACCCGAACGTTCGTCGAACCGGAGCTGGGCGAACCGGTCACGACGGATCATCACCGCTGAAGCCGGGAGGTTTTGGCCCAAGACAATATCTTCGATGTCCGGGTCGTCCGTCGCCACGGGCAGTGGCTCGGTGCGAGCCATGTCATCCAACGTGTGTTCGAACTGAAAGAAACGGCAGTGGACACCCACTACGTCGGTGTGACGCTCCAGGAGTTCCAATTGGCGTTGCGTCTTGGTCGGGAGCCAGACGTCGTCGCCGTCGACAAACGCCAGGTACTGACCGGTCGCGACGCTCAGCCCAGCGTTGCGTGCCTGGGAGACGTTGCACTTGGGGTGGCGGATCAGGGTGACGGGACTGTTGGCTGTGCCGGTGTACCGTTCGACCACGTCGGCGGTGCCGTCGTCGGAGTCGTCCACGACGATAATCTGGTGTGGCGGGTCGGTCTGGGTCAGCAGCGATTCGATCGCCTCGGCGACGAACGCCTGATCGTTGTGGGACGGGATGACCACCGAGACGTCAGCCATGGCCCCCTGTTATCGGTAAGAACGGTGAATTGTTCAAGCGTCTGACGATTCCGGCGGGCGGGTCGTGGCGGTAAGACACAGGTGGCCAGCGCCGTTAAGATGATCGTTGAGAACAAAGTCATCTATGCAATTGACCGTCTGTATTGCCACTTGGAACCGTGCCGGCCTCCTGGAGCAGACGCTGGCGTCCCTGACGCGGCTGCGTGTGCCTGACGGTGTCGGATGGGAGATTTTGGTTTGTGATAACAACAGTCGGGACCATACCCGCAAAGTGGTTGAGTCGTTTACCGATCGGTTGCCGGTCCGTTACCTGTTTGAGGACCGGCAAGGCAAGAGCTACGCGCTGAACCGGATGATCCAGCAAGCCACCGGACAGTGGATGCTGTTTACCGACGACGACGTGTTGGTTGAGCCGGATTGGCTTGAGGCCTATCTGGCAGAATTCAAGCGCTACCCGCAAGCGGTGTGCTTGGGCGGGCCGGTGCACCCTTGGATCGAAAAACCGGTTCGGGGGCGAAAGGCGTTTTTGCTAAAGTCGTACCCTGTCATGTTCGCCTTGTTGGAAGTCGACCACGACACGCCCATGGCGGTGCCGGATCAGACGGCCTACGGCGCGAACATGGCGGTGCGTCGCGACGCGGTGCCCGATGGGGGGTTCGATACGAGAATGGGGCCGTGTGGCAAGGGCCGTGTGTCTGGCGAAGAAGTGGATCTGATCCGGCGGATCCTTGACCAGGGTCAGCAGGCTTGGATTGTCACCGGCCCGCGGGTTCGCCACTACGTCTACCCCAGCCGTCTTACGCTGCGGTGGATTTGGCAACGGCAGAAGGCTGTGGGCGGTGAGTGGGCGGTACAACGCGGCCGGCCCACACCTGGCAAGTTCGGCGTACCCTGGTGGGCGTGGAAGGAGTTGGCACGTCGCGCGCTACGCATGTGTGGCCTTTGGAGACCGTGGTACACGCCCCAATTCTTACAAGCGCTGTCCGAGACAGCGCAATACCTAGGTTACATCCGTGCGCCATGAATAACGCAGACAGTCCCAACACGATCACCCGCTGCGACCGGCCGTTGGTCAGTGTGTTGATCCCGACCTATAACTGCGCTGACTACGTCGGGCAAGCCATCGATTCGGTGTTGGCGCAGGACTATCAGCCCATTGAGGTCTTGGTCGCCGACGACGGTTCGACCGATCACACCCAGCAGGTGTTACAGCGATATCAGCGGCAGGTGCAGATCCTGACTCTGACGCGCGGTGGTGTGGGCGCCGCACGCAACGCGATGTTGGCCGCAGCGCAGGGCCAGTTCATTGCCATCCTCGACGCCGACGATCTGTACTGTCCAGGTAAGATCTCCGCGCAGGTCCAGGCGATGAGCAAGCGGTCCGAAGTCGGGCTGTGCCACACAGCCTACCAGCCGTTTGGGGGTGACGATCTGGTGCCACCAGAGGCCGGCTCGGTGGCCCGGCGCTATCAGGGCCGTTGTTTCCAACAGCTGTTTGACTGCCACGAGATCTGCTGGGGTACGGTGATGATCCGACGTCGATGCGTCCCGCCACACGGCTTCTACCAGGACATGCCGCTGGCCGAAGACTACGCCTTTATGCTATCGGTGCTGCATGGATCGGAGGCGGCGTTTCTGCCGGAGGTGTACTACCGCTACCGGCGGCGTGCGACACAAGTGACGGCGGGCAACCGACAGCGGTGGCCGATTTACGAGGGTCTTGCTCGGCTGCGTGTGTTGGACCAACTCGGGTTCCAGGTCGACCGCCAAACCGCTGAAAAACTCCGGGGCCTGGCGCTTGAACGGCTAGAGCAGACCAGCTACGATCGCTATTGGCGTGGGGACTATGGCTGGGCGCACCTGGGGTTTGGGGTGTTGAACCAGTACGGCAGGAAGATCCCGTTCAAGCACCGGTTCCGTGCGGCGTGGCAGCGTTATCTTTGCGCGCCTTCAGCCAGGCCCAAACCCGTTCGCACCGCCGTAAGGCACACCGCGTCGTAAACGGCCGTTACGAATCTCGCTACGGTCGGTCGTGTGTGTGGTCTGGCCGGTAAACACCATGACACATCGCGAAAACCATCACGTCAGTGTTGTGATCCCGTGTTACAACGGTATGCCTTATCTGCCCGAGGCGCTGGACAGCGCGTTGGGGCAAACTCACCAGCCCACCCAGATCATTGTGGTCGACGACGGGTCGACCGACGACAGTGCTCAGGTGGTGCGGGATTATGCCCAACGCTTTCCCGATCGCGGTGTCCAGTTGGTCCAGCAGACCAACGCCGGGGAATCGGCCGCGCGCAATACCGGCACGCGTGCGGCCACCGGGACG
The DNA here is from genome assembly GCA_965222495.1 of Phycisphaeraceae bacterium. Classification (GTDB taxonomy): domain Bacteria; phylum Planctomycetota; class Phycisphaerae; order Phycisphaerales; family Phycisphaeraceae; genus CBDCUA01. Next base: position 317,335 of record CBDCUA010000007.1, read on the forward strand.
TGGGTGGCCATCTTTGACGCCGACGACCGGTGGGAACCGACCAAACTCCAGAAGCAGCTGGCCGCCGCTGAACACGCCGGCCCGGCGTGCGTCTTTGTGCACACCGGCGAGCGTGTGCACATGCCCGACGGAAGCACGGTTGATAGTGACCTGAACAAAGGAGCGCAGCGTACCGGCTGGTGTACCGAGCTGCTCGTCGAACCGTTCAAGATCGGGCACCCCACGGTTTTGGTCCGACGCGACGCACTGAACCAGATCGGTGGCTATGACGAGAGTTTGATCCATGCCGTTGATTTGGATGTGTATTTAAAACTAAGCGTGTTGGGCACGTTTGCGTTTGTGCCAGAATACTTGCTTCACTATCGCATCCACCAGGAACAGACCGGCTGGAAGTATCCGGTCCAGCAGGTCCACGCGATCCACCACGTGGTCAGGCGGTTCTTTAAACAACACCCAGACCTTGCCGACAAGATAGGCACGGATCGCATTGAGAAGGGACTGGTGACGCTGGTCGATCTCAAGCTGGAGAGCTTTTACTGGCAGCGTCGCCTGAAAGAGTTTCGCCAGCTGTTAAGGTATGGCCTTGACCAGCACGGGCGCGATCCGGCGATTCGTGCATGGCGACGCCGCGGGCGAGTGCCCGATTGGCTGATCCGGCTCAAAGACCGCCTGTCGATGGTCAGGAGTTGACCGTGAGCCATGTCACTGTCGCGATCTGTACCTACCAGCGGTGTGATCTGCTGGGTAAGGCGCTGGCATCGCTTGCCGCATGCGAACCGATCCAGCAGCCGTGGGAGCTGCTGGTCGTCGATAACGGGGGCGATCCGAAGGTCCAACAGCTTACCGAGTCCTTGTGTCATCGGCTGCCGGCGGTGTATGTGGCTGAACCGGAGCTTGGCCACAGCCGAGCACGGAACCGGGCGATCGATTCGGCCAGTGCACCGGTCGTCCTCTTTACCGACGACGACGTGACCTTCGATCGCCGCTGGCTGGTCCGGATGGTCCAGGCGATCGGTCAGCATGACGACTGCGATTTTTGGGGCGGACGCATTGAAGCGGTGTGGGGTATGCCCAAACCAACGTGGTACGACCCCGCCCGCTGCCCGATGCTAGACGACGTGCTGGTGCATTACGATCAAGGTCCGCACAGTCGGCGGTGGGAACCTGATGCAGACCCTCCTTTTTTCGGAGCGAATCTGGCGGTGCGGGTCGAAGCGGTGCGGCGTGTGGGGTATTTCGATACATCGGTGGGACATCGCGGTGCCCAGATGATCGGGGGCGATGACAGCTTGATGATCGATACGCTAACCAGAAGCGGTAGCCGGGGTTGGTACGTGGCTGACGCATTGGTGTTCCACCCGGTGCCGCCGCAGCGAATCACACGTCGCTACGCCCGCCAGTTTGCGTGGCGCCAGGGCTGGATCAGTGTCGCTGCCCACCGGCGGTCCAGCCAAAACGCCGGACAGCCCGATCGGTTACCGCGTTGGTTTTATCGTGTCGCGGTGGGGCAGGTGTTCACCGGCTGCCGAAAGTGGATCGGTGGATGGCTTTGCCCTCACGTCGCCGAACGGTTTGCCGGCCAGTTCACGGTCTTGTTCAATCTGTCCAAGTTGTGGCATGCGTTGAAGGGTCGTCGATCGATGCCCGGTGTTCGTGGTTAAAGGGCTGGCCGTGACCGAAAGATCGCTTAGCCCCGCCGGTCCGTTGCGTGTCCTGTACGTCGCACGAGCGCCGTTTGTCAGTGGCGCTGAACGTGCGTTGATGTCCACGCTTCGGCACTTGGATCGGTCGGTGATTTGCCCAGCGTTGGTCTTGGGTACCCAGACGTCACTGGTTGAACAGGCCCAGTGTTTGGACCTGCCCGTGACACTGGTGGCGTTGCCTCGCCGCAGTCGATACCGGCCTCTGGCATGGTGGCGCTCGGTCGGCACGTTGGGCAGGGTCGTTCGTCAGTTTCAGCCCGATCTGATCCATGCCAACGATGTGCCCAGTTGTCAGGCCGCCAGTGTGATTGGCCACAAAACCCAGATTCGACGCGTGCTTCATGTGCGATGGACCACCTCGGCGACCGACGCGGCGTGGTGGGCGCGGTGTGGCGTGGAGTGTGTGATCTGTATCAGCCGCTGGATTCGCCAGCAGCTGGGCGATACCACGGGCTCGGCACTGGGCGGGGCGGATATCCAGACGGTGCCCGACGCGGTCGATTGGCCGGCGATCGATTCGGATAGCGGTGCCGATCGGATTGAATCTACAAGCCCTAACGGGCCGACCCTGGGGTTTGCCGGTCAGATCATCGAAAGCAAAGGGTTGGCGCTGGTGATCCAGGCGATGGGACGGATACCTAAAAAAGCTCGTCCACGCCTTGTGATCGCAGGCGAAGATACCCAGACCGGCGGTGCGTACCAAAAGCAGTTGGTGGACCTGTCGCGTCGGTGCGGTGTGTTTGAGCAGATCACCTGGCTCGGGTTTCTTGAAGATGTGTCACATCTCTACCGCCAAGTCAGCGCAATGGTCTGTCCGTCCCGGATCGAGCCGCTGGGTTTGATCCCGTTGGAAGCGGCGCGGTTCGGTGTACCGACGTTTGCCAACCGGGTCGGTGGGTTCACAGAGACGATCCAAGACGGGGTGACGGGTTTTTTGGTCGAACCGACGGTGGAAGCTTGGACCGAGGCTTTGAGCCGGATCCACGACCCGAAACGGTTAGAGCAGTTGGGCCGGGCGGCCTATGCCAGGACCCGGCGTCACTACGCACCGGCGGTGTATCAGCAGCGGCTAGAACAGATCTATCGGCGTGTGATGGAGAGACCCGTTGTCAAGCACAGGTAACCAACCCCACAAGGGTCACCCTACGCGGACCGATATTCTGCTTAGCCAGAAGTTCCTGCCAGAAACGGGAGGGTCAATCCAGTGGATGTACGAGGTCTACCGGCGGTGGTCGCGACCGATGGAGGTTGTGACACACGATTATTATGCCGATCCACCCAACACACCGGAGTGTCCCAGTGTGCCGCCGCCGCCCAACGGGCGTGATCACGTGACCGATCCGAATTTGAAGCTGGATCGCCGCAAGATCTTCATTCATGATTGGGGCTTGGAAAATCCCCGCCGTGTTCTGCGGTACGCGAAGATGACATGGGTCATGGCCAGCAAATTGCGTCGAGCCGGCTTGTTGCGGATCCATTGTACGCACGCGGTGCCGGAGGTGGTGAGTCTGCTGCCCTTGCGCTGGCTCTATGGCGACCGGGTCAAGATCGTTTGTTACGCCCACGGTGAGGAAGTCACCGCCTGTTGTTCGAGCAGGCAACTTCGGTTCCTGATGCACCGAGCCAACGCTGCGGTTGACCTGATGATCGCCAATAGCAAGTACACCGCCCGTGCCTTGGCCGGCCATATTGATCCCAAGAAAGTTCACGTGGTGAACCCGGGTGTTCAGATCGCTCAGTACCAGGACGCTCACGAGGCCGGTCTCCGCTGGCGCGCTGAACAGGGGTTTGCCGATAAGCTAATCGTGCTGACGGTTGGTCGGTTAGACCCACGCAAGAACCACGCGGCGGTGATTCAGGCGGTGGCGGAATTGGCACCGTCATGGCCAAAGTTGGTTTATGTCATTGCCGGCGGTGAGGGTCGCCGGTGGCGGCGGCTACCGGAGCTGGCCAAGCGATTGGGTGTGGCGGATCGGGTTGTTTTTGCAGGCTCGGTGAGCACGGAAACGAAGATCGCGATGTATGGTGGGTGTGATGTGTTTGCCATGCCGGCGGTACGCGACCGATCAGACGTTGAGGGGTTCGGCATGGTGTTTTTGGAAGCCAGCGCTTGCGGTAAACCGACGCTGGCCGGTAAGGAGGGGGGCCAGTCCGAGGCGGTTGTCGATGGCCAAACCGGACTGGTGGTCGACGGGGCCGATCCGCGTCAGGTGGCCCGTGCGCTAGAGCGATTGATCTCGGACACAACGCTCCGTCAGCGCTTGGGTCAAGCCGGCCGCGAACACGCCCAGGGGTTCGATTGGGCCAATGTGGTCGGGCGTATCACCGGGCTGGTCGAACGCCTAGAATAACTCGTTTGGTCCTGGGCCGGACCGGCGGTCCTGCCGGTCCATGACGACACTGACAGAGGACACGGTGTTATGAGCTTCGGTTGGTTTTTCACCAATGTGTTGGCCCTTGTGGGGATGTGTTATGGCTGGCTCAACCCCGCCTTTGGGCTGATGGTGTATTACGGTTTTTCGATCCTCCGGCCCATGTCACTGTGGTTTTGGGAGGAATGGCCGACAGAGCGATATGCCTTCTTTATTGCCACGGCCACACTGATCGGTTGGGGGGCCACGGGGTTCGGCAATTGGTCGGGGCTGCGTACCATGCGCATGCCCATGATCGGTCTGGGGCTCTATCTGTTTTCAGGTGTCCTGACGTGGCAGATCGGGATCAACTCGGCTAGAGCCGGAACGTTTCTCTACCCCCAGGTGACCATCGGTGTCATGGCGTTGGTTACCATCTCGCTGGTTCGCGATGAAAAGTGGATTCGGATCTTCGCCTGGGTCATCCTGGCGTCGTTGGCCTACTTGGCCTGGGTGTTTAACAGCCAGTATGTCTTTGACGGGTGGAACCGTGTCTTCTGGAACGGTTTTGGTGGTATCGACAACAACGGCGTGGCCATGATGATGGTGGTCGGCGTGCCGATCGCCTATTTTATGGGAATTCATAACAAGCGGTTGTGGATCAAAGGCTTGTGTTTATTCGCCGCGGCGATGTTGATCCATGTGGTGCTGCTGAGCTTTTCGCGAGGAGGTCAGCTGGGTCTGGGCATGGTGGGCTTGGGGGTTTTCTTGGTGGCACTGACCCAACTGCCCAACAAGGCGTTGACCATTGGATTGGCCATCGCCTTTTTGGCCGTGACCATTCATCTGGCGGGTCCGCAGGTTCGAGAAGAGTTCTGGTCGATTTTTGCCGATGCTGCAACACGCGACGGTTCGGCGGCCAGCCGGTTTCAAACTTGGAGTGCCGCGTGGCGATGTATGTTGGATTACCCGTTGGGACTGGGGCCACGCAACTTCAATTTGATCAGCGACCGTTATGGGTTACCTCCGAACAAGAGTGTGCACAATCTGTTTCTGCAGACCGGCGCCGATTACGGATTTTTGGGCATGTTTGGCTTGGCGATGTTCTATGGCGGCACCATGTGGCGGACCTTCACCATGACCCGCACCAAGGCCGCAAAGGAACTGAGCTGGCCACGTTACATTGGACACATGGTTTGCATTTCCCTCGGCGGGTTTCTGATCTGTAGCATGTTCATCGGCGTTGAAACGGTCGAGATCGCTTATCTCATTTCATTGTTGGGATTGTGCACGGTCGCTTACGTCCATCGCGCTCCGACGGTGCAAGTGCCTCAGGCGCAAGACCAAGAACAGACGGCCGTTTCCGAACAGGTCGGTCAGCTCAGCGCCGTTTAACGTGGCTTGCGAGCGATCAGGGTGATCCCAAGGATCCCCGCCAGCAGCGAGATGCCGGTGATCCTTCGACGCGTCCGTGATGGCACCAGGCGTACGAGCCCTTCAAACGCGATCGCCAGCGCATAGGGGCATGGAACGTGGTGGCTTCGAATGCACGGTGTGGTCCAGATTTTCGAAAACCCGATCTGGCGGAACAGATGGGCCAACTCGCGGGTGGTGTATTCTTTGAGGTGGAAACCGGTGGCGACGGGATCGAAGAACTTGGAAATATCGTGCGGGCCGGATAGCCGGTTGGGGGTAATGCAGACGTATGTCCCTCCCGGCGCCAGCGCCTTGTAGATATCACGCAACTGGTCCCGCGCGTCGTCTGGATGCAGGTGTTCCATCAACTGGTTGCTAAACGCCACGTCGACGCTACCGGGGGGCACCGGGATGTTCGAGCCGTCGGAGAGGATCAGCTGGCAGTTGGGTGGCATGGTTTGGTCTTTGGTGATCTCATGCGACACGTCTACGGCATAGACATGCTTGGCGATCTGGGCGAGACGCATGGACAAGCTGCAATCCCCCGCACCGACCTCCAGCACCACCGTCGACGGCGAGAGGAATCGGCGTAACAGTCGCAGCTGGTGGTCGGTCAGTTCTGCGCGTTGTTGGGCGTCTTGTTTCCTGATCAGCTGAGGGTGGTGCGGCACGCGGCGAAAGATTTCGTCATAGACACTCGAGTAAAGCGTCCGCCGCTGTTCTTTGGTCGAGTGTCGGAGCCTGTCGGCCAGCTCCTTTTCGATGTCGTAGTGCTCTTGAAGTTGTTGCGGTGTCCGCGTGGTAGGTTGGTCTTTGTCGACGGCCGTCACACGATATTCTCCTGGTGGCCACGACGTGCCGGTCAGCTTCACCGACCAACGCACAGTGTTGCACGAGCGCCGGTGTCTATAAACCGAATCATCGCCCCGCGCCAAGCGTAATTTACCCGATGGGGCGGTCTGACGCAGATGCAACTGGCCACCGGTCAAGACCAACTGTATGAAAAGCCTCGCAAAGTGCCCAGAGGGACCCGGTGTTTTCGCCCGAGCGGCAGATGGGATCGTTCCACGGCGGTGGGTCGTGCCGGTCGCCTGCCCCGACGCCGCGGTGTATTACAATCGGTGGCAGACCGTACCGGTCGAGCGCCCGGTGGGGTTCTCTGATAGGGCCGGCACTGGATCGGTCGGTAGCGGCTTAAATGGCACGTTTGTGTCACTGTTCTGATCACGACGCGTATCACATGCCTATGTCCAACCATGTGCCTGTCATTGCCCACGCGATGCATCGCCTGTACGTTGCCGGGGCGGAGGTGCTTGCCGCTGACCTGGCGCGCAAACTCAAGGGCCAGTTTCGGTTTGTGTTTTTGTGTCTAGACGAAATCGGGCCCTTGGGACAACAGCTGGCCAGTGAGGGACTGGCGGTGATGGGGTTGGACCGCAAGCCGGGCATCGACTGGGCGTTGGCAAAACGGCTGCGTCGTGCCATCCGGACCCACCACGTCGATCTGATCCACGCTCATCAATACACCCCTTTCTTTTATGCATCGTTGTCCCGGGGCTTGGGCACAAGGCCGCGGATTCTCTTTACCGAGCATGGGCGGCACTACCCCGACTACCGTCGCATCAAGCGCGTGATGGCCAATAAGTTTCTTCTGCGGGCTGACGATCGGGTCACGTCGGTGGGTCAATTTGTCAAGCAGGTCCTGATCGATCACGAAGGCCTGCCCGGTGACCGTATCCAGGTGGCGTATAACGGTATCGACGCGCGGCGATTTGAGACCGCCGTGACAGATCAGACACGAACCGCTGTGCGCCAGGAGTTGGCGGTTCGGTCCGACCAGCTTGTGGTGCTTCAGGTGGCCCGTCTGCACCCGATCAAAGACCACGCAACAGCGGTCCGGGCACTGGCTCTGGCGGTTCGAGAGGTGCCCGATGCGCTGTTGGTGCTTGTCGGTGACGGTCAGCAGCGAGAGGCGATCCAGACGCTGGGTCGTCAGTTGGGTGTGGCCGAACACCTGCGTTTGCTAGGTGTTCGCCAAGACATCCCTCGCCTGATGGCCGCGTCGGATATGTTCGTGCTTAGCAGCCTCAGCGAGGGTGTGTCGGTCACCCTGCTAGAGGCGATGGCCGCTGGCTTGCCGATTGCGGCGACCGACGTGGGCGGCAATAGCGAAATCGTGGTGCACCAGGAGACGGGCCTCTTGTCACCGAGGCGCGACGAACAGGCCTTGGCGCGTCACCTGGTGACGCTGTTAAAAAACGCGGCATTACGCCGTCAGATGGGACAGGCCGGTCGTGATCGTGTCAATCGGCGTTTTACCCAAGAGCAAATGCACCAGGCCTATACCCAGATTTATCGGCAGATGCTCGAAGTGACCTAGCGCCCACGTGTCGGGGTATGGTCGTTCAAACCGACTTTCGCGTTCGCCATGGGTAGAAAAAGGGATCAGATGGGCTTCGTCTTCGCGTGATGTGTGCGAATACGGGAAAGAGACGAGCAAAGTCTTGAGATGGCGCCGTCGCGCAAAAACAGATGTCATGCGTCGTGCCATAAGACTCGACGTGCACCGCACCATGGCGATCTAACCTTCTGCGGGCTGGGAGCGTGCATTTGAACCAAACGCAATCTTGGCAAATGGATGTGTCAGACATCGCGGCCCATGTGGTGGTGATGGCAAAGCCTGTGGTAGCCGGGCGGGTCAAGACCCGCTTGATCGGCAAGCTGCGTCCCCACGCCGCGGCGCGGGTGCATGCGGCGATGCTCGAGTGTGTGTTGGAGCGGGCGGGTCTACATGTTGCCAATGGCAGGCGTCTGAATTACTTCTTGGCGCTTGACCACTCGATTTTGCCGTCTCGCGGTGCGGCCGCCGAGCAGCGGACGGGCATCCACGTACCGACGGGGTGGCGGGTGATCGATCAGGGCGCTGGTGATCTGGGCCAGCGATTGCGACACGTGTGGCGGGCCGTCGGCGGTCATACGGTCGTATTTTTCGGCGGCGACAGCCCCGATGTGCCCGCGGAGGTGCTCGGTTCGATTCTTCCAGCTCTAGAGAGAACAGACGTGGCTTTAGGCCCCGTCGATGACGGGGGGTATTGGACACTGGCCGCTCGTGAATTTGAGCCAAGATTGCTGACAGGCATCGACTGGGGTACGCCCAGCGTGTACCATCAAACTTTGGTCGCCGCGCGGGAGGCGGGTCTTAGCATGGGGGGACTGGCACGCTGGTACGACGTAGACCAGCCCGCGGATCTGACGGCATTGCGTCAGAGGATCGACCGTACGCCAGACCCTGCGCTGGTTCGCCTGCGTTTGAAGTTGGATCGGGTCTTGACGGCGGACGATTGAGAGCTTGACCGTTCGAGCAACGTCTTCAAGACAGGTCCAGCCCACGGCGCGTTGGAGAGTGACACGGCATATGACAGGACACCCGCAAATGAACAGTCAAGATACCCGCCAAGCGGATCAGAATCAGCACGCCACTGATCGGCCCGCCGCCCAATCGTCCGGTGGCGATCAAGACATCGATCTGTCTCAATCCACGATTCTGATTGTTGACGACAATGCGCAGAACGTTGAGTTGCTTCAAGCTTACCTCGAGGTCTTGCCGTGTAAGACGATAACCGCGTCGGATGGTATGGAGGCGATGAAGCTGATCGAGCTGTCTTCCGGGCCCGCACCTGATTTGATTCTCTTGGACGTCATGATGCCAAGAATGAGTGGTTTTGAGGTGTGCCGTAAGCTCAAAGAAGACCCCACGACCCGATCGATCCCGATCATGATGGTCACGGCGCTGAATGAGCTAGGGGATATCGAGCGGGGTGTCGAATCGGGGATTGACGACTTCTTAACCAAGCCCGTTAACAAGTTGGAACTGGTCACGCGTGTCAAATCACTGCTGCGGATCCGCCATTTGAAGCGTGAACTGGATCGGACCATGGCGTACATCCAGGATATCGAAGTTCGTCCCCAGTCAGGCGAGTCACCGTCGTCGGAGCGTCCGGCATTAAGCGATCCCGGCGAAGGCCCGTTGGCCTAGCTCGGGTCGTTACCACTGATCATGGGTCGACGCTATGTGCCGAAGAGGTTCCGTCGGATCCGGATGGCGTTCATTTGGCGGCGCGTGATGGCCATCACCATTTGGTTCAATGTTTGTATGACGTTTGCGAACATGGATATGGTCCAGCACGTACTCCCGCTTTCCCCGTAGCGCACAAGAAAGATGTGACGCGCCGCATGTCCATCTGGGCGGATCTCCGCTCACCATTTGCGAACGCCGGTCGAAGACGAATGGAGATCGATATCGCTGTGGCTGGGCATCGAAAAGACGCAACGCCTATCTCCGACCGTTTTGTCGTTGGGGCATGACACTCCACCTGCTCTCGACGAAATGGGTCTGTAACACCTGCAACGGCTCAGATCGTCAGTAGCGGATATAGCTGCTGGCGCAATCGCCACGTGTGCACCGAACGGTGTCACCAAAATCGGCTGCAAGTTGTGGATCTATTGCACGGCTTATGGCGATTGTAATAGCCTAGTATAAATGACTTTACGTCATTAATCGTCTGTTCGGTCATTTATCGAAATAGGTCACCCGATCACAGTCAGGCCGCCCAGAATCGGCATCGAATGGTGCCGTGATGAGGTTCGGTGGTCCAGGTCAGCAGCATGTCAATAAGCGTGGTTCGCCCAAGGGAGAAAGTCAACACAACCCGCCATCAAGCGGAGCAAATAAACAGGGTTTTTTAGAAGGGTTTTAACTCTGAAACTCAGATTCTAGCCGCCAGCCAGGAGCAGGAGGAACACCTCAGATGAGTCGAATTAACTCCAACACGATTTCACAGCTTGCCCAACGGGTCTTAGCGCAAAACAACCAATCACTCAACAAATCTTTAGAACGGCTTAGCACCGGACTACGGATTAACCGCGGTGGAGATGATCCGGCCGGCTTGATTCTCAGCGAACGGTTGCGGTCAGAAAAATCAAGACTCTCTGCGGCGATTGGTAACTCAGAGCGCGCCGATCAAGTGGTGAACATCGCTGAGGGCGGTTTACAAGAGATTAGTAATCTTCTTTTGGAAGCACAGAGTCTGGTCAGTCAAAACGGCAATGACGCTGGACTGAGTGCCGACGAGAAAGAGGCCAACCAACAGCAGATCGATCAGATCATTTCGACGATCGATCGGATCGCGTCGGTGACCACCTTTAACGGTTTGAAACTGCTCAACGGAGGGTTCGATTTCAATACCACTTCGGTTCACGCCAACGTGACCGATTTTGAGATCAACGCTGCCAAGATTGCTGACGGCACCAATCTGGACGTGAATATCATTGTGACTCAATCGGCACAGCACGCGGGCTTGTTCCTGTCGGCGGGGGCCAACAATGTGAACCTATCAGCGCCCGGGAACTCATTGTCGTTTGAGTTGGCCGGTGCCAAAGGGACACGACAATTCACGTTCGGTTCTGGGACCACATTGACCTCAGTGAGGGATTCGATCAACGCCTTCAAGACGGCCACGGGCGTATCGGCATCTGTCAGCGGTACCGGTCTTGTCCTTAAAAGCGACCAGTTTGGTTCAGACCAGTTTGTGTCAGTCAATGTCATTGCCGATGGCGGCATCAATGACGTGGCCAGCGGAGCCGGAGCCGGAGCGGGCATTTACACGCTGTCAGCGCCCAACGAGAACGCGGCTGTAAGCACCAGTGTGCAAGATTTTGTCAGTGCGACAAACGCGGTTCGCGACGAGGGTCAGGACATTGGTGCGGCCCTTAACGGTGTTTCTGCCCGCGGCAAGGGCCTGGAGGTGAGTATCGCCACGGACGCCCTGGATATCAGTGTGACCGTCAATAGCACCACGGGGACCACACCGGGTAGCCTCAACGCGATGACGATTACTGGCGGGGGTGCCAAGTTTAATCTCGGCACGGACGTGACGTTGGCCAACCAGGTGCGATTGGGGCTTCCCAACGTGGCGGCCCGAAACCTGGGAAGCAACGCCCTGGGCTTCTTAAATGATATTGGGACGGGTGGATCGTTGACGATCGTGGACTCGTCCAAGGTGGATGCGGCTCAGCAGGTCGTCGGCAAGGCGATCGATCAAGTTTCCAAGCTCAGAGGTCGGCTGGGGGCGTTCCAAGGGAATGTCGTGCAGTCGACGATTCGGTCTCTTAGTATCACCCTGGAAAACACAACGGCGGCAGAGAGCCTGATCCGGGATACAGATTTTGCCAAAGAGACAGCGGAGTTAACCCGATCACAGATTCTTGTTGCAGCGTCCAGTAACGCGCTTGCACTGGCCAACGCTTCTTCGCAGAGTGTCCTGGGCCTGATTGGCTAACGATCGGCCGGCAGACCAGTGCCGCGTCACGTGCGGACCCACTGGGCCAAATTCAAACATTCCATCGCGATCTAACCTTTCAATGGCGGCCAATCATGGCCGCCATTTTTTTTTTTGCGTTTATCAGCCCCTGCACGCTGAAACCCGCAAAAACCAGGCCGGCGATCACACCTCTCTCGTCTTGTCGTAAGGCGTTTATTTAAAGATATTTGACGTCGTTTCGATGGTGTCGCTCATAGCGGCTGAGATGGTCGTTTTGCTTTTTCTATCTATTACGTTTGTGACGCGCTTAAGGGCTGCATTGTTTGTGCCGATGCAACCGGTCAGACGGGCAAGCAACGCGCCCAGGAGTGCATAGATGCCACAGGCGTCCAACGAATTCGAGCGGCAGATCAGGCGGACTAACCGTCGTCTAACGACCTGGCTAGAACCGCCGCCGGGACGTCTGTCGGTTCAGCAGCCACAGGGAGAAATGGACGTGGCCGGTCGGGACCCGCCAGCAGCAGCCACGGGCAAGACCGCCCAAGGCCGACCGCCGGCTGAAAGTGGGCAAGTGCAAGCTGTCATGAGGATCGGACAAGCAGTCAGAAGCAGGATGCTCAACCGCGTTAACAAGAAAGTGAATCTTCAACAAGAAGGGTACAGGGAGGACCAATTACCATGAGTCGTATCAACACCAACGTATCTTCGCTGCTGGCACAGCGGATCCTCGGCCAGAACAATCAGAGTTTGACCAAATCCCTTGAGCGGTTAAGCACAGGCCTAGCGATTAACCGCGGAGCAGACAATCCCGCGGGCCTGATCGCCAGTGAGAATCTGCGGTCTGAGTTGGCTTCGATCGACGCAGCGATCGGCAACGCCGAACGTGCTGATCAGGTGGCCAACATCGCCGAGGGTGGTCTCCAGGAAATCAATACACTGTTGTTAGAGGTCCAGGGGCTGGTCACCTCAACGGCCAATGACGCGGGCTTAAGCCGTGAAGAGAGGGAAGCCAATCAGCTCCAGGTGGATTCGATTCTGCAAACCATTGATCGGATTGCCAACACCACCAATTTCCAAGGCTCCAAGCTGCTGAATGGGACCTTTGACTTTAACATCAACAGCCAACACGCCAATGTTGACGAATTTGAGATTAACGCCGCAAAGCTTGAGTTTGGCGACACCCGGACCGTGCAGGTGTCGGTGACAGGATCGGCTCAGCACGCGGGTTTGTTCCTGTCTGCCGGTGGCACCTCCATTAATCTTTCCGCAGCGGCCAATCGGCTGACGTTTGAGCTGGCTGGGGTCGATGGCTCGCGTGAGTTTAGCTTTGCGTCGGGTACCGCCCTGACCGATGTGGCCACACAGATCAACACGTTCAAGTCGGTGACGGGTGTCTCGGCGACGGCCAGCGGTAACGGTGTGGTGCTTAAGAGTACAGAGTTTGGTTCCGAGCAGTTCGTTTCGGTGAAGATTGTCAACGACGGTGGGATCAACGACGTGGCCAGTGCGGCCGGTGCGGGGGCCGGAGTCTACGCTCTGTCTAGCCTCAACGAAAACGCTGTGGACAGCGCAACACTCACCGCCTTCGTGTCGGCGACAAACGCGATCCGTGACACAGGTCAGGACGTCAGTGCGACCATCAACGCCAACAACGCGACGTCGTCAGGCAAGACGGCCAGAATCAATACAGACTTCTTGGATCTGAGCATCGAATTGAGCACCTCCGGTGTTCAAACACTCAGTACCTTCGACGCGTTTGTCATTGAAGGTGGCGGCGCGAAATTCATGCTCGGTCAAGACGTCAATATCTCTAACCAGGTGAGCATCGGTGTCGAGAACGTCGCGGCGCGTAACCTCGGTTCACTGACCTTGGGTTTCCTAGACGATCTGGCTTCAGGAAACACAAACAACCTGGTGAACGGCAATCTTGAGTCTGCCCAGAAGATCGTGGACAAATCGATTAACCAGGTGTCCAGTCTTCGGGGTCGGATCGGTGCGTTCCAGAAGAACATCGTTCAGGCGACGATTAGGTCGTTGGGCGTATCCTTCGAGAACACCAGCGCCGCCGAGAGCGTGATCCGTGACACCGACTTTGCATCGGAGACCGCCGAGCTGACACGCGCTCAGATCTTGGTGAACGCGGCAACCCAATCTTTGGGCATTGCCAACGCCAATCCTCAGAGTGTGTTGTCACTGCTTGGATAGTCATAGAAGCCAACCCACAGAGCGTTCGCGTTCACGCGGACACTTGACACCAACACAGAAGCGACGGCCAATTCGGCCGTCGTTTCTATTTTTCTAAGCCGGCCCGGGTCACCGTCAGGGCCGTCGTCCTACCGTCTGTGCGTCAGTCGACGCGGGTGTATCCCGGGCGCCTGTCCGTGGTTCAGAAGTGTCTGGTGTCTCGTATAAGGCCTGTATTGACAACCGTTAGCCGTCGCCGCCGGTCTGTCGGTAGAGGTCTGGACGCCATCGGTCTTTCCGTGCGACGAGAGTCGTCCGATAAGGATGTGCCTTTTACAAAGTTGGCTGATCACACGCTCAAGCACCGAATCTGGTTTTACACAATCGAGATTGGAAAAGCGGTCCAAGGCAGGAAGCCCAAATTCATTCATGAGGACGGTGAATCCTTTACAAGCGTTCACGGAGGACGTGCGACCATGAGCCGTATCAACACAAACGTATCTTCACTGCTGGCACAACGGATTCTGGGACAGAACAACCAGACGTTGACCAAGTCACTTGAGCGACTAAGCACCGGTTTGGCCATCAACCGTGGAGCAGACAACCCCGCGGGGTTGATCGCCAGCGAAACGTTACGGGCTGAAATCACGTCCATTGATGCGGCGATCGGCAACGCCGAGCGAGCCGATCAGGTGATCAATATTGCGGAGGGCGGCCTGCAAGAAGTCAACACCATGCTGTTGGAAGTGCAGCATCTTGTGACCGCCACCGCCAACGATGCGGGCATGAGCCGTGCCGAGCGAGAGGCCAATCAGCTTCAGGTCGACTCGATTCTCCAGACCATCGACCGAATCGCCAACACGACAGAATTTCAGGGGACCAAGCTGCTCAACGGCACGTTTGATTTCAACGTGACCAATCAGCATACCAGTGTAGATGAGTTTACGATCAACGCGGCCAAAATCGAATTTGGTGACACCCGTACCGTTCAGGTCTCTGTGACGGGATCGGCACAGCACGCGGGTCTGTTTCTGTCCGCCGGCGGCGCGGCGGTCAACCTCTCGGCTGCTGGTAACAGGTTGGTGCTGGATGTGGCCGGTGCCGTCGGGTCGCGCGAGTTTACTTTTGCCTCGGGAACGACGTTGACCGACGCGGCGAGCCAGATCAACACCTTCAGGTCGGTGACAGGCATATCAGCGACCGCTAGCGGCACGGGGATCGTGCTCAAGAGCACCGATCTGGGTTCGGCGCAGTTTATTTCCGTCAAGGTTGCCACTGACGGTGGGATCAACGACGCCAGTGGTGGGGGAGCCAACGCGGGGATCTACAACCTGTCATCGGTCAACGAAAATCAAGCCAGCACCACGGGGGCGACCTCCTTCGTGGCCGCAACCAATGCCATTCGAGATATCGGCCAGGACGTGGCTGCGACCATTAACGCGATCACCGCGACGGCAGATGGAAAGACGGCCAGGATCAATACGGACTTCCTGGACCTGAGCCTCGATCTGAGCACCGTCGGCGCTCAGACACCAGCCACGTTTGACGCCTTCGTCATCCAGGGTGGCGGTGCCAGGTTCATGCTCGGGCCCGACGTGAATGTGTCTAACCTGGTGAGCGTCGGTATTGAGAACGTCGCGGCCAGAAATCTGGGCACACTGGATCTTGGCTTCCTAGACGATTTGGCGTCAGGCAACAACAACAATCTTGTTGACGGTGACCTGGAGGGGGCACAAGAGATTGTCAACAAATCAGTCAACCAAGTGGCCAGTCTCCGGGGTCGTCTTGGGGCGTTTCAGAAGAACATCGTCGGTTCGACGATCCGGGCGCTGGGTGTGGCCTTTGAGAATACCAGTGCGGCTGAGAGCGTGATCCGAGACACCGATTTCGCCTCAGAGACGGCGGAGCTCACACGCGCGCAGATTCTGGTCAACGCGGCGACCCAATCGCTGGGTATTGCCAATGCCAACCCCCAGAGTGTGTTGTCTCTGCTGGGCGGATAGATCTAAGCGACCAATCGACGAGCGTTCGTTTTCAGACGAACAACCGATCACTGATGCGGAAGCGACGGCCTGGTGGCCGTCGCTTTTTTTCATCAAAGCCAAACCTGGATCTGGTATCCGCTGTTGTGTCCGCAGGCGTCGGGGGGCGGATCGCCAACCTGGTCTGGGTGTGCAGCCTTGCCGTTCGTGGGCGCGATTCGCCATGGCCGAACCCGCTCGGGAATCGTCGGTTACCCTCTTCGGGATCTTTCGTTTGGCCCCGGCGATCCAAGCCGCCGGTGGTGTTTGGGCTGACAAAAGATTGTACAGGCCACAAGCCGGTGGCCGATCTAGCGACAGGGATCGACTGTCGCTAGGATTCCCATTGGAGTGGCGGGTTATTCTGGTATTGCCCGTAGCGCTGTGTCACGATGTTGGACTGTGCCGGGAAGATTTATATGACGCGCGTATCACGTCGGCAGTTTCTTGTCGCGGGCATCGGCATGGTGGTTGCGGGTTGCTCGGGAGCCAGCCGGGTGGCCACGGGCGGCAGGCCCCGGCCGGTGTGGCCCCAGCCGAAGACGCCGCCTCGCGTCAACGGCCAATCCATTGCGGTATCGCGACAGGTTCCGCTTCCAAGCGCTGCGGTGCCGACGCCCCGGACCATTCAAACGATCCCGCGTCATCGGTGGGCGAAATCTGGACCCATACCCGATCGCCTACAGCCCATGCGAGCGGTCGAGCATATCACCATCCATCATGAAGGATGGACACCGGTTTGGTTTGACGATGTCCGATCAACCTCTCAGCGGATCGAATCGATTCGTGTTTCGCACCTGCGGCGTCTTCACGCAGGTGACATTGGTTATCACTTGGTCATCGATCGAGCCGGTCGGGTCTGGCAGGGTCGAGATTTACGGTATCAGGGCGCACACGTGCGTGATCACAACACCGAAAACTTGGGGATCATGGTCCTGGGTAACTTTGATCTTCAGCGTCCAACTCAAGCCCAAAACGATGCTCTGCGTCATACGGTCAGCACGTTCATGCGGCGGTACCGTGTCCCGCTCAGGCAGGTGTTTACTCACCAGGAGCTCAACGTGACATCGTGTCCCGGCAAGGTTTTGCAGAGGCACGTCACCGTGCTGCGTCGTGGCGGGTTACTCACCTAACCTGACAAGGCGGCGCCACCGCCTGTGCCAACAGGTTGGCCGTTTCATCTCTTCTCTCTATCCGTCAAGGTCGGTGTCAGCCTTTTTGCCCGGGGCGTCCGTGGCCGAAACGCATACAATGGGTGTGATGAAAAAGCCGATCCAAGCCGTGGACACCACACCTGCTCACGACGGTCAGCGGACGACGTCCCGAGCACCCGTTGATTCTCGCCAGACAAAGTCTTCCTCTCAGGCAGTCACCGACGGCACACCGACTCGGTTGGATCTGCGTGTAGAGGCACTGCTGATGAGCGCCGACCGTCCTTATCCGGCGGCGAAATTGGCTGGGCTGTTGGGCCAAAGCAGTGTCAAGCTGATTCAGGATGCGGTCAGTCGGCTCAACCAAGTTTACGCGGATACGGGTCGAAGTTTCCGCATCGAGCAGGTCGCTAAGGGGTGGCAGATCCTCACGCTGCCCGATTTTTCTGAGCTCTTGGCCACCGCGTTGAAGAACAAAACAGCGACACGATTGTCTCCCGCTGCACTGGAGGCGGTGGCGATTATCGCTTACAAACAACCCATCTTGCGGGCAGACATTGAGGCCATTCGTGGGGTTGCCAGCGGTGAAGTGATTCGTGGCCTGATGGACCGACGTCTGGTGAAGATTGTGGGTCGGGCAGAGGAACTGGGCAGGCCAATGCTCTACGGTACGACCCAGTACTTTCTAGAAGTGTTCGGGCTGGCAAGTCTCAAAGATCTACCAAAGGTCGAAGAGCTATGGCACAAGGCTCACGGCTAGACAGGACCACTTTCTACTATATTTTCGGCCTTTGGAGGAACCGGTGGTGCCGAAAGATAAACACCCCAAGCCCCCGTCGTATGTTCACGGGGCCGCTGATGAGTCGGGCCCTTCGTCTGCGGGCAGGGGGCATCCATCGCCGGTACGCCCGGGCGCCGTTCCGTCGCAGGCCTTCACTGAGCCTCCCCGCCGTCGCGATCGCTTGGGGGTGTGGCTGCTGTTGGCACTGTGCATGGTGCTGGCGGCCCCAGGGATGTTGATCGAGTTGCACAAGCCGGATGTGACAAATCAGACAGAAGCTCAGAACGTAGCAACGTCGATCCAATCGTGGCGGCGTTACACCCAATTGGCCGGTGTGCCGGGATCGGGCATGGACCGTTTCGTCCCTTACCTCAATGGCCAACCGCGGCTCAAGCAGCCTCCGGGACTGACCTGGCTTCACTGGACGGCTTTCGCCATCCCTGTGAGTCCGGAGATGACCACCGACGGGCTGGTGCTCAGAGCCAGATTGGTTTCTGTGGCAGTGGCGCTGCTGTCTGTCGCCGGGGTTTACTGGGCGGGTCTCTCCGTTGGAGGCATGGCCGCGGGCTTGTTTGGCGCGTTGGTCTACGCGGCGAACCCGGTTTTTGTCTATTACGCGAGGTTGGGATCAGATTCAATTCATCAAGCAGCTTGGGTGTTGTTAAGCGTGGCGTCGGCCTTATGGGCAATTCGGCCCCTGAAGCCCGCGTCGGGTGTGGTGCGCCAGGCGATCGGCTGGGGCTGCTGTGGTCTGGCTCTGGGTGTGGCGACACTAACGGTTGGCCCGAAAGCTCTGCCGGAGGTGTGCGTGCCGGTTCTACTTGTATTGGTGCTGTGCCCCAGCCGTATCAACCATGTCATGGGGCTCTTGGCCGCGTTGTTGATAGGGTTACTGATGATCCTGCCTTGGGCGGGCCATGTCCAAGGCCAGGTGCCAGAGATTTGGAACACCTGGCTTGGCCAACTATTGCCTTGGAAAGGATCGCATGGCATGGGCGTCAGCTCGCAGACCGGCAGGCAGCTGGGTGTGGCCATGCTGGTGTTGTTGCCTTGGACACCATGGCTGATCGGCGCGGTGGTGCAGCCATTAAGTGCGTCGTCAGAGGGTTTGCGTGGTCGCCTATGGCTGGGTTTGGTTTGGTTTGTTTCCGTATGCATTATGTGTTTGCTTTGGTTTAACGCAGAACAGATCCAAGACATGCTGATGATGGGGCCACCGTTTGCAGTCCTGATAGGACAATTGTTCAAGCAGTACACCGACCTGGCGGCTCAGGGACGATTTGCTCGTTTCTGGAGGTGGCTGCGTTGGCCGCACGTGGCATTGCTGCTTGCCGCGTCCGTGGTGATCCCCGCATTGCTCAATGCCCAATTGGCGTTGGTCCGTCGTGGGACGCTTGGCCAGCAGATCACCGCAAGCGTGAGCTGGACGATAGCGGCGGGGATGGGCGTGGTGCTGTTGTTGACCATCGGTCTGAGTATTCGGTGGGCGTTGAAGCAACACCCGGATCGCGCTCTGGTCAGCTGGGCGGGGTGGGCATTGATGCTGGTGTGGATGGTCGCGGTTCCGGCGGTGCGTGGCCCATTGGCGGCGAATCCGATCCGAGATGATGTCAAGCAGCTTCGCCAGCTGACAGATGCCGATCCTGTATATTGGCTGGCGGGCCGTGACCCGTCTGCCGACCTGTTGCTCTACTTTGACCGGCCGGTGCGGTGTGTTACCGCCGACCAGATTAGCGGTTTGGCCAGCCAGCACGGTCGTATGTTCCTTTTGACACCCGCCGGGCAAGCACCGGCAGTCGGCACCGGCTTCGAAACAGCGACGCATCTGTCCCACCTGGGTATGGACTTGTGGCGGTTCCGGGTCGTCGATCGCACCGGTAAACCGTCGCCGACGTAACCTTTTCAACCGTGGTTTGTTTCATTCGATGAACCGGCTCGATTCCAGTTCTCCGCTCATCGCTCTGCAGGCCTGTCCGTGGCGATTGTGTGTGTTGATCAGCCAGGACCTCTGTGGCAGTGACAACTGGTGGGGCGTGGCGCAGTCGGTGATGGCCCACCCAACGACCGATTGTCCCACGGTGGATTGTATTCAGTTGCGCGAGAAAGCCATCAGCGATCGTGAGTTATTAAACCGTGCCCAGCAGCTGGTAGCACTGTGTCGGCCAAGAGGGGTCCATGTGATCATTAACGATCGTCCGGATATCGCCGTGTTGGCCGGTGCAGACGGTGTTCACCTGGGGCAAGACGACTTGCCGTGCAAGCCGGTTCGAAAAATGATAGGACCGAAGATGATCATCGGTGTCAGCACGTCGGATTTGGCTCAGGCCAAACAGGCCTTGCACGACGGTGCAGATTATTGTGGCGTTGGTCCGATGTTCCCGACGACAACCAAGTTCAAGCAGACCATTCCGGGACCGGCCTACCTCAAACGGTACCTGGCTTGGGGAAAACTGCCACACTTGGCGATCGGTGGGATATGCCCAGATAACGTCGCGACCCTCTGCCAGCTCGGCGTCGTGGGCGTGGCTGTGAGCAGTGCGGTCTGCAGTGCCGACGACCCCGCTGGGGCCATTGCCAGGTTTTCGCAGGTGCTTGGAACATCGTGGAGCGATCCAGGTGGTAGATGACGACAGTAGCCAAGGCGGGGCAACGGATGTATATGCGATCATGAACTTATCGATATCCCGCGGACGAAGGTTGGCGGTGGGCCAGCAGGGGGTGGCTCGAAATGAGCTTCCACCGCCGGGGGCCGGTCCCGTCGATCTGGCCGAATGGTTCGCACCAGACGGTGTTGGTGTTCCGATCGAGCTAGAGATCGGCACAGGCAAAGGGACGTTCTTGGTTCAGCAGGCGATGCTCGGCCGCAGCGTGAATTACATCGGTGTGGAGTACGCCAGATCGTTCTGGCGCTACGCGGCTGATCGGTGTCGTCGGAAAGGACTGACCAATGTCAGGATTGTTCACGCCGATGCGGAATCGTTCCTGCGTGACTGCGTCCCTTGTGAGAGTTTGTCACAGGTGCACATCTACTTTCCTGACCCCTGGCCCAAGACACGACATCACAAGCGTAGATTGATCCGAGCGTGCTTTTTGGCCATGATGCACGAGAGACTCAAACCTTTGGGCCGAGTGCGGATTGTGACCGATCACAGTGAGTACTTCCAATGGATCTGCCGCCACGTCGGGCAGGTGGAACATCTCTATGATCGCTTGGCATTTGTCGCCGGCGCCGGGGTCGGTGATCAGGAGTGGGTGGGCAGTAACTTCGAACGAAAATATCGCCGCGAAGGTCGCCCTCTTCACGGCATGACGCTTAGCAAACGCTCGTCACCGCGGCCGCGGAACCACCGTCAGGCTCAGGAATCTGCTTCGGGGGACCTGGCAACGAGCAAGAGCAACGGTTCGGACGCTGGGGCATCTTCGAAGCTTTTCCTGCCACCGTCAGGGGGTGGCCCGCAATTCCAGCCATGAATTGGTATATATTGGTCAAGTCAGGCCGGCTCTAAGTTAAGGTTGTTGGAAGTCTATACGTATCTCAGCAGAACGTAAAAAAGGAAAGTTCAACCATGTCCAGACAGCTTGCGGTTATAACTATATTGTTTATAGGTATTAGCGCTTCGTTGGCGGGTTGTCAGCCCAGGGGCGTGATTGTGATCGCCGACGAGCGGCCTCAGACGGTTGAGATCTTGCGCCGTTACAACGGCAGTGATCCGGGATTGAAAGATACGGCTCTGATGCTGATTCAGTCCGGGGAAGAGCTGAAGTCTCTGGGCAGCTATGACCTTAAGGTTCAAACCTTCGACTTTGAACGTGAATCTCTGCTGTTGTTAGCGTTAGGTGAAAAGCCTACCGGCGGCTATTGGGCCAGGATTACTGGGGTCCAGAAAGAAGGCGATCTGTTGTACGTACAGGGCTTGGCCAATCGTCCCGCTGACGACCAAGCTGTACCCCAAGTGTTAACGTACCCTTACGACGCGGTCGTGGTCAAAAAATACCGCGGGGCGAGTGTGCGTAGTGAGATTGAATCTGTAGTTGGGAAGTACCCTCAGGAATATCGGGGAAAGTAAGGTAAGCGTTCATGCCCAACCAGCAGGGACCTTGCCAGCGGATTGTCCACGAAGCGGTTCGCGGTGAAAGGCAATCGTGGCGAAAGCGTTGAGCCGGCTTTACGTTGTGGGCGTGCGCCCGTTTTGCTTGACGTCGCAGTGATGGAGATTCGGGTGGGTGTGATCGAGCCAGTCTGACCCCAACACCGCAAACTTCTGTGCATATGTGCTACGAACGTGTCGTTTCTCAAAGTAAACCCTAGCGAAATCTCGCCGGAAAGGACGTGATCCGCAATGTGTCCTTTGCCTGCGTGACCAAAGTGTCATATCAATCGTCGGCCGGCCACATTTTATTCACTGCCGTGTCCAAAAAAGTCGTTGGGTGACCTCGATTCGGTCAATCATCACGGCTTGATTGTCTGTTACCCGTGTGCGCAGAGAGCGCCAGGACGAACTGACGTTGGTATCACACCGGGTTTCGACACACTGTGTGTGTCAATCGGTGTCGGGGTTGTGATGCGGTTGGACTGGATGCGGCTGGGGCGCTTCAAGCCAGCAAGCGACGCGGTGGTCCGGATCGCCTTGACAGGTCTCTAGATCAGGAGATTGGTCAACGCACTGCTTTGTCACACTGACACTTTCGTCTGCAACGGAGACATTAACGGTTTGTTGATCTGATGTTGGGCCGAGAGCCATTTCTGCAGCCCGTTGACGGGTCAGATGACAGCGGGGATGAAAGGCACAACCCACGGGCGGATTGGCCGGTGAGGGCACCTCGCCTGGAAGTATGATGCGTTGGCGATTTTGTTTGGGCTGGGGTTTCGGGGCAGCGCTGAGAAGCGCTTGGGTGTAAGGGTGTTGCGGCGAGTCGTACAGGGCGTGACGATCGGCGACCTCGACAATTCGTCCCAGGTACATCACCGCCACGCGATCACAAAAGTGTTCGACGACCGCCAGGTTATGTGCGATAAACAGGTACGACAATCCCATCTCCTCTTTTAGGTCGGACAAGAGGTTGAGGATCTGAGATTGAATCGATACATCCAAGGCGCTGACCGGCTCGTCGCAAACGATAAAACGGGGTTCCAAGGCCAGCGCGCGAGCGATTCCAATGCGTTGGCGCTGACCGCCAGAAAACTCGTGCGGGTATCGGTGGGCATAGTCGGGTGTCAAACCAACCCGGCGAAGCAGTGATGCGACACGGTCTTGTAGCTCGCTGCCTTTGGCCAACCTGTGTACGAGAATCGGTTCGCCGATGATCCGTCCGACCGTCATGCGAGGATTAAGGGAGCCCACCGGGTCCTGAAAGACGATCTGCATCTGACGGCGTATTCGTTTTAATTCAGCGCGGTTAAGCGCAAAAATATCGTGCCCGTCAAAAACCACGCGTCCCGATGTGGCGGGGATCAGACGCAGCACCGTGCGCGCAACCGTGGATTTGCCACAGCCCGACTCTCCAACCAACCCTAGCGTTTGCCCGGCCCCTACACGAAACGAGACATCCTCGACCGCCCGGACATAACCGACGGTGTGCCGTAGCAGACCTCGCTTGATGGGGAAGTGGGTAGACAGACGATCGACTTCCAATAGCGGTTTTTCGTCGGCACTATGTTGTGGAGCGATCATGTGAACAGTATAGCTGTGCTCGCTATGTTGGACGGGCCGCCGGTCATGTTCGTCCTGCCGCTGGTGGTTGTAAGAGGGCCGATGTCATCACAGCGTAGTGTGGCCCGGACGGATCAAGTCTGCTGAGCATTAACTGAACCGACCGGACTTTTGTCGTTCCAAAGAGGTCTGGACGGTGGTGATCCAGTAGGCGGCCAAACGCCTTTGGTGGTTTGGACTTGACGCGAGCGACAGTTAGGTGTGGCGACCATGGTCGGCTTGGGCAGGTCAGGCCAGCGACCGGCATCGCCCGTGTGAGTCGGCCGACGATTCTCGATAGATCAGACGCATTTGTGACGCCGACCCATACCACGCTCGGGCGTTTGCGGTGAGGGTAGACGTCTACGCCAACCAGCGGCATCTCAAACGCGCTGACATCTTTGACCGCAATCTGAAGCGCACGAGTGGCTGGTTCCAGGAGCGTGTCTTCGACCTGACCGAGAAACATCAGTGTGATATGTAGATTTTGCGGCGTGATGGGTTTTATCGCTGGACCAAGACGCCCTAGCTCGTCGAGTAAACAGAACAACTCAGCGGTGGGATTGACTTTGACGGCGACAAAGGTGCGCGGCACGCAGTCCTCCAAGACTCGTCAGTGGCGAGATGCTGAGCCGACTTTTAAGGGTATGGGATAGGGTATGGACTATCTGCCCGCCTGACCCTATGGTATATGACGTTCATGACCGTGACTCCGGCCAGAAACCGAGAGCATGGCTCAGGAGAAGGATGGTACGACGAACTGGGGGGCACAGACAGCCCGTTTGTGGCTCATCGACAGCGATGTTCGCACAAACACAGCCATGATAAAAATCAGCGAAGGTGCCGTCCACGCGTTGGACCTTGGCCAGTTGCTAACGGAGCCCGTGCGAGCATCCGATCACTGGTGCGATCTGGCTGCCATGCCCTCGGCAACTCTTCCGTGAGTTGGCCGGGGGCTGGCCTGGATCGTTCGCTGTACGGCAAGCGACTCCTTTCGTCCTTCGCTGATATGCGGCCCGGGTTCTACTACCCCCGGTGGCACAAAAGTGGTTTACTCACAGGCACTACCCTCCGCTATATGTCATCACCTCGACTTGATCTGGTCACCTGCGCCCGCCCCATGGCGCGACGAGGGTTCATTAGGATCTGTGGCTGAAGCTTGAGCATCTGTTGTACATGTGTTTGCCATGCCTGGCGGTCTCTGACTTCCAGGTGATCCTTGACGCCAATTAACACGACATCCAAATTTAGGCTGGCCATTTTCAACAGGTTTTCCGGTAAACGAACCCGCCCTTGCTTATCAATTTCTACACGTCTGGCTAGACTGAACATCAACCGCTCGTACGTCAGCAACTGATCCGGTTCCAGTTCGCTATGATCCAAATCGGATGCACGATGTTCAAACCCTTTTTCGGTATACAAGCACAGTGCTTGTCCTTCGCCCAATGTGACAAACAGATGAATCGATTCCGGACCATCCTGATCTTTCTGAAGAAGAGCTCGGACTTCAGAAGGGATGGCAAGACGATTCTTGGCATCGATTGAGTGCTCATAGGTGCCGGTAAAAACCAATGCATTTGCACTCCACCTGAATAGCACATTAGAGTTTGGGATTCTATCCCACAACGCCCCACATTGCAACACAGTGTGGCCAGTTTGTGGATAAATTGTCGAGTCGAAATGAAGACATGCCGGTCACATGATTGTTGTGATGTTCGGTATCAATGACGTGCAGCATGTTCTGACATAGATCGAATCTATTCTTTAGCCGTGGGTTGAACAATATTGGACCGCGGTATTGTCTCACATAACTTGCTGGCGTTGTGAAAATCCCATTTCATGGGTCGAGTCGCAAAGCACGGCGACCCATGAAATAGGTGTGTCAGTTGTCCCACGCCGCGATGCGGCAGGAAAACGCTCATCTTTTCATTGACTAGACGCTGATCGTTGGAGGTCGATCAAGCGGCTTCATCAATCAGATCTTAGGACGCCGACAAACACCCCTCCTTGCGTAAGCTTTGCATCTTTCCTGATAGTGGCCATAATGCTTCTACAACCGTTCTGGCCGGAGACCCAGTTTTATGAAGGTAGCGATCGCTGCTGACCACGGAGGTTTTCCGATGAAGGACGCGTTGTTCCAGCTTCTCAAGTCAATGGGCCACGAGGTATTAGATCTGGGTGCTCATCGGATCGAACCTGAGGATGACTATCCGGATTACGCCCGGTATATGGGACAGGCGATTCAGCACGGTCAGGCTCAGCGCGGTGTGCTGCTGTGTGGCAGCGGAGTTGGGGCGTGTGTCGCGGCGAACAAAATGAAAGGCATCCGCGCAGGGCTGTGTCATGATGGTTACAGCGCTCACCAGGGTGTTGAGCACGACGATATCAATGTGTTGTGCTTGGGAGCGAGGATCATTGGATCGGCGTTGGCTGCTGAGTTGGTCACAGCGTTTATGTCAGCGAGCTTTAGCGGCCAGTCACGGCATGCGCGTCGCCTTGAGAAAGTACGGGCGATGGAATCTGCAGGTTAAGGTCACACACCCACGCTCCGCGTAGTTTTGTTTTGCCGGAAACCTCCTAAGTCTTTGTCACACCATTCGTGCTTAATATGTGTGGGTGCCTGTCGGACGGCGGCAACAGTCGTCACCGGTCACGCACAACACCGACGACGGGCATCTAAGGTATAGACGCCATGCGTGTTGCTCTCCATGCCCTTGTTCGCAGAGGCTATGTAGCGCGTCGCCTGGACCCGATCTGTATTGGTTCTGCGTACCATTTAAACAAAGTGCAGATAGGGCGAACAAAGTCTTATGGTGTGTTTGTTGCCCACGGTCTTACACGATGCATATGAATGGATCGCACGGCTTCGGCGCAGGTAGAGGATTTCGTATGAATCCGCGTAGATCACCTCAATAGCTTAAGGTGGCTGCGGCGACCTTTCCGTTGGTACAACACGAAGTTATTGTTGTTGGGTAGGCTCGCCCACTGGCGATCGGGAGGAATCCAAGACCCCTGCCCGATCCAGTTGTACCAGCGTCTGCTGCAGTTGGGTGACGGCCAAGATCGTCATGGCTGTGGGCCCGATGCCCAATCGATTATCCCACACGACTTTCCGAACACCGCCCAGTGCATCGGGGTGGCTGCGCACATAATAGCAGCCGGGCTCGTCGAACATGAGGTCACGAAGCGACTGACACGCAGTCATGCAGTCGAGGATCCATGGAATCACTTCCTGCTTGTCGTCTGGATCCTGCTGTTTTAGGGCAAGCGCCAGCACCCAGACGCCGTGGGCCGATTGCCAATTCAGGACTGGGCTCGGGTTGGTTTGTCGTTCCGTACGTCCCCGATCGACCCGCGATGAGGTTGCCATGGATCGGCGACGCAACGCGTCGATCAGCGTTTTCAGCGGCCCGGCGGGGTCGGCCTTCATCAGCCGTCGCATACGAAACTCACTGATTGCCAACCAAGGGGCCATGTCCAACATCGCTTGGGTGTCGGCCTCTTGCCACAGGGCGTTCTGAGATTGAGCAAGTTGCTGACCCAAGTGCTTATCGCGTGTCTGCTCATATAGGCTTGATAGCGCGCAGACCACCAGCGCTTGAGCCGATCTTTTTAGTGGTGGTGACTGAAGGGTCGTGCCGGAACGAAAGGTACCGTCCCGGTTTCGCATAGACCGCAACTGGCTGACCAGCCTTGTCCGGTCGTCCCGTAGCTGATCTAAGGCGGGGGATTCCAAGAGGGCCATCAGAAGCAGTGATAGCGTGATTGGATCGGTAGGGCGGTGATCTGTGCCTGGTTCATCGGTCAGCTGGCGCACCAATCGACCGGCCAACAGACGTGCGGTCTTGATCGCGTCGGCCAGCTGTTGCTCATCTGGATCACTCTGTGCTAGCAGCGTAGCCCGACGGGTCAGCGCATACACCGCCAATGCAGAGTCTTGTGCCGATGCGACTGCGGGGTCGTATCGATCGGTGCTGGGATGATAGGTACCGGCCAGGTGGCCGTCGGGTCTGCGCCGACGCAGAAGAAAGTCGGTGCCACGGTGCGCGATGTCTTCAAGGGATCTAGAGGAAAATGGGATCGAGTCGTTGTCCGTTACGCCCTGCACGAGCCGCGCCACTGGCAAATTTCGGCCGGGTCGAACGATGTGGATTGTCCTAAATCGCTCTAAACTCAGTCCGGCCCTTCGAACCATCTGACTTAGGTCTCTGGACCGGTAGCCCAGATCAGCCAGCAAACGCACCAACTGGCTCTTAGGGGACATGTTGCCAGCCAACGCGCTGGCTGGCCAGATCCACGCTGTGCGTATGGCTTGCCGATCACTTGAATCGGTGATACGCAAGCCGTGGTACCCCGGAATTAGTTGGTCGTAGAAGGATTGCCACAGATCTTGGCCCTCAAGGCGCAGCGGTTGCATGTCATAGGCAACCTGAAGGTCAGCCTGTAGATAAGGGCCAGCGTCGGTGAGGCTCTGAGGATCGCCGACGGGAGCACCAGCGCCGGAGGCCACGACGCTGCGGTGGCGATCTAAAAGTCTTTGCTGCACGACTTGCAGTGCGCGGTGGGTCGCGGCGCTGGCCATGAATGCCAGGTTTGCCGCCCGGCCCAGACATTGATTTGGTCCGGGTGTCGGGGCCTCGGCGGCGGCGTGATCCACATCGGCCGGCCACTGACCCGATCCCATGGTCACCCCCGACCAACGCAAGGTCACCCGAATGCCAACGACCCCGGAAACAAGGATTTCCGGCATCTGTAGCTTCGGATCCACCTGACCGGCCGTCACATGACGCTCGACGATTCTGTGAGCTTGCAACGCGTGTGACCAATCTAACATGGGACCGGCCGTCGTCTGATCGGTATGCGATGGCGGATCGGTGGGGCTTGCCGTGCTGGCCAGAACAGTCGACGCGATGATGGCTACGACCGGGTATGCGTGGGAAAAATATGATGTAAGCAATTTTTTGAACTTCACTTAGCGTGTCCGAATTCGCCGTTGCAGAATGAGCTGAAGCCACTTTGCTCCGGTGAAGTCCCTGATGCGTCTGATCCACGGTCCAGTGTGGTGTCTACGCCACATGATGCCCAAACATGGTCCGGGCACCACGCCACAAATATTATATAAATAGAGATATATAAGATATTTGTGTCAATTCGTGCTCATGCCGAGACGCCAGTGGTACGGGTCTTGAAGAGTCATACGGCATAGAGGTGGGGACCAAGTCATGATGTCCATCGTTTTTAATCGTCATCGCGATTCTGAGGCAAGACACCGTCGTCGACGGGTGTTTGTGCTGGCCATGCTGACATTTGCAGCGCTGTGTTAGTCGGTCGTGTGCCAGCAGTCACAGGTCGTCCGGAGACGTCTGGCTAACCCAGCTCGGGGTACGTTTGGCGGACGACCTGGACCAACTCCTTGACGTGGCTAACCGACTGATCCATCAGTTGTTTTTCTGTGTCATCAAGTTCGATTTGAATGACCCTTTCGACCCCTTTTGCTCCTAACACGCAGGGCACTCCCACGAAGTATCCCCCGACACCATATTCGCTCTGGCAATAGGCAGCGCAGGGCAGAATTCGTTTTTTATCCTTAACGATTGATTCAACCATTTGCACCACACCGCTAGCGGGGGCGTAGTACGCGCTGGTGCCCATCAATTTGACAATTTCTCCGCCGCCAACCTTGGCTCTTTCAACACAAGAATTTATTTTGTCTTGACTTAACAGCTGGGACACGGGGATTCCGTGCACAGACGTGTAGCGGGGAAGTGGGACCATGTCGTCGCCGTGGCCGCCCAATAGCAGCGCGCTGATGTCCTCTACGGAAACGCCAAGTGCCATCGCGATAAACGTTCTATAACGTGCGACGTCCAAACAACCGGCCTGCCCGACGATGCGGTCTGTCGGAAATCCTGTCGCCTTCCAGGTCGTGTAAACCATGGCGTCCAGCGGATTGCTGACGACGATGACCACAGCATTCGGGGCATGTTTGGCGATATTCTCACTGACCGCCTGGACGATTTTCACGTTGGTGGCAATCAAGTCGTCCCTGCTCATGCCAGGCTTACGCGGCAGCCCGGCTGTGATCACGACCACATCGCTGTCACGGATATCTGCGTAATCGCTCGTCCCGCTGATATGAGCGTCAAAACGCTCGATCGGGCCGCATTCGGCCAAATCGAGCATTTTCCCTTTCGTGCGACTTTCGGCGTCGGGTATGTCCAGGACGACAATATCACCCAACTCTTTGCTGGCGGCCCATAACGCGCAGCTGGCCCCAACGTTACCCCCACCAATAATCGCGATCTTCGCACGCTGGAGCATGCCGGTGTCCCTTCACATTAAGTGGCCCAAATGACTATAGAAACCGACATGATAGGTAAACCACGTGTATACTCAAGCAGTGCAAAGTGCCGATAAGGATTAGGTAGCGGGCGTACGTCTACGCCTCGCACCGTTGTTGTCAGGATGTGGCAAGATGGCTTTAGGACATCATTGGCCGATCCGGAATACACATGGCGGTCCGGGTGTTGCTCACCGGGTTGGACGCCATGGCGGTGCTCACAGGATCAAGACGCGAAAAAGGTTGTCCCGGGTTCGAATGAAGATAGGGGGCGGCTGGAGCTTTATTCTGGGGTTGCTGTTCGGTGCGATTGCGGTGTCGTTGATCTCGTTGATATTTATCAATAATCACTACTAATTAAGGGTTTGAATATGACCATTCGCCTGGAAGGCGATCTATTGGTCCATGATGACAAGATCGGTATTGTCGTTAGTCGGTTCAATGACTTTATTACCACTCGGCTGCTAGATGCGGCGATCGACACCTTCGTTCGCCACGGTGGTCAGGCAGATCATCTGACGGTCGCTAACGTACCGGGCAGTTTTGAACTACCGGTGGCGGCGATGAAATTGGCCGGCGGCGGTCGTGTTGGCGCAGTGGTTTGTCTGGGCTGTGTCGTTCGTGGGGCCACAAGCCATTATGATCATGTGGTCCAGCAGGCAGCTCGGGGGATCGGACAGGTGGGGATCCAGACCGGCGTGCCTACGATATTCGGTGTCATCACCGCCGATACCCTCGAACAGGCGATTGAGAGGGCCGGGGCCAAACAGGGCAATCAGGGCGCCAAAGCGATGCTGGCGGCGATAGAAATGGTCAAT
Organism: Phycisphaeraceae bacterium; assembly: GCA_965222495.1. Classification (GTDB taxonomy): domain Bacteria; phylum Planctomycetota; class Phycisphaerae; order Phycisphaerales; family Phycisphaeraceae; genus CBDCUA01. The sequence continues at coordinate 348,110 of CBDCUA010000007.1, forward strand.
CTTTTAAAGCAATTCTAATCTTCATTCAGGCATTGAACCGGCGATGTTCACACGACACCAGATCAGGCGTTTGGCCATGCAAATGCTGTATCAGATTGACCTGAGGGGCCAGGAAGATATCGCAGCGATCCGGCGGGGGCTCGATACTCAGTCGTACACCAAAGATGTGTGCGAGAAAGCATTTGAACTGGCTCAGGCCGCTTGGCGGTGTCGCCAGCAGGCCGATTCGGCGATCAGCCAAGTCGCATCTGCTTGGCCCACCCATCGTCAGCCCCCTGTGGACCGTGCGATTCTCCGGCTGGCCTATTGCGAAATGGTCACGGGTCACGCACCGCCGAGGGTGGCCATCAACGAGGCGGTGATTCTGGCCAAACAATACTGTGCCGAGCAGTCGCCGGGTTTCGTCAATGGCGTGTTGGACAAAGTGGCCAGGCAACTCAATTCGTCACCGGTGCCCATGCCGGCCGGTGACCTGTAAAATCTCTCGGGCAGGAGGATGAACGTTGGATCGCCGTGAGGATGGCGCCAGCGGTAGATGCGATGAGCCTATTCAAGACCGTTTTCAGCAAACTCAAACAAGGCCTGGCCAAGACACGTACGGGATTCGTTGGTGGATTGCGTGCCGTGTTGTCTGGCAAGCGGCTTGACCCGGCGTTGTTGAGTCAGCTTGAGGCCCAGATGATCCAAGCAGATATGGGGGTCATCACCAGCACAAAGCTTGTCGAATCGTTGCGAGGAGCTTGGCAGAGGGGTGAGGTTCGAGACGGCGACCAAGCGATGGCCTTTCTTAAAGCTCAACTGGTCGCTTACTGGCCCCGTCAGGATGTCCCACCGGGTTTCGCTACGCCGGCCGACGGCGGTCCAACGGTTATTTTTGTCGCCGGTGTCAACGGAGCGGGCAAGACCACTAGCATTGCCAAGATTGCCAAAAGCCTGCGTGATCAAGGCAAGTCGGTCATGCTCGCGGCCTGTGATACGTTTCGGGCTGCAGCGGTTCAGCAGCTGGAGGTCTGGTCCCAGCGTTTGGACGTCCACGTCGTGAAGGGAAAACAGGGCGGTGACCCGGCGGCTGTCGCCTTCGATGCCTGCCAGGCAGCCATCGCCCGAGGCGTGGATGTGTTGATCGTGGACACCGCTGGGCGGTTGCATACCCAGGACCACTTGATGCGCCAGCTGGTCAAGATTCGTAATGTGTGTGCCAAAAAAATCCCTGAAGCACCTCATGAAGTCATCTTGGTGCTCGACGCGACCACCGGTCAGAACGCGATTGGCCAGGCCAAAGCGTTTACCGAGGCGATCGACGTTACCGGGATTTTTCTTGCGAAACTAGACGGCACGGCCAAGGGCGGGATTGTCGTGGCGATTCGCGATCAACTGGGGATCCCTGTGCGGTTTATCGGTGTGGGCGAAACACCAGACGATGTGGAGCCATTCGATCCTGAAAGCTTTGTAGAGGCAATGTTCGCTTAAATTTTTTCAGATTGCGCAAGATGACCGGCCAGTCCCTGTATCTATATGTGAGTCGCCAAGGCAAGTGGCCAGAAAAAGAAGCAGAAGGCAGACCCTGTGGTAAAAAAACGTTTGTGCGGGGAATGTGAGAGGGATTAAACATGCCTAGGCCGGGCTGGGCGGTCATCGACGCAACGCAGGAATACCGAGAATCAGCAAGAAAAGTAAAAGGGATATTTCACTGCAATCGTCGGTTCGATGCGACCGCCCGCCTGGCCTCAAAGGCATGACATCCAGATCAAACCTCGATTTTTTTTGGTGGCAAGACGCGGCGCCCTGGATTAGCGTGCCGCGTATGTTTTTTTAGTGACGGTGGCACGGTCAGCGGCTCGGTACGACGGGTGATATCGCCTGCGCTCACTTTGAACGGTCTGCGTTCGTCATGTAAGTCCAGTTGGCTTGATCTAGTCTTCGATCAATGGTCTGAATCGGTCAAGCTGTGCTGAGGTGAAGCTTGTGCCTTGGACGCGCACAGGGAGCGTACTGCCTTGGCCAGGGACCAGTCGATAGAAAACCTGCTGTCCTCTGGAACCGTGAACGACCAGACGCTCGACGGCTGTACCCGCCGGTACTTGAATGTCGATATAACGTCCCACGTTTGTTTGGCCGGCGGACCACGCATAGACCCCTTCACCATAGTGGGCATTGGCACCGCGGGACAGGCGCATCTGACCACTTTGCTGAATTCTTAACACACTGACTTCCGGTATGTCCCCAGTGACCGTGTGGCGGAAGGTTTGTGGACGATCTAAGACATAAGAAGTCCGTTCGACATGCGCATTTAACCGGTTGGCTCTTGTACGGTGGAGTCGAGCCAATGCTGGCGTAAGCGGCGGCGTATTCCCCGCTGCAGGTGGTGGCGGTGAGTTGGGCGGTCGGTGTTGGCCGCCACTCCCGCCACTCCCGCCACTGCCACTAGATCTGTTTGTTCCACTGGGATTCCTTGGCGCTGCAGGTCGCGGCGTTCGCGGCAATGCCGCCGCAGAGGCGGGCGCAGCGACGGCCCACCAGTCTGGCGACTGGAGTGCTTGCAGCCACGACTGACCAAGAGCACGAAATGCTCTGCCAAACTCCCCACGCATCACAAAGTAACCAACCATTGCGCTGGTCACCTCGTAGTCCGAGACATGACCAGTGAAACCAAAAAAATTTCCCGCCGCAGCCACAAACAGTGTCGAACGGGAATCAAATCGCTGTACAAATCTCGGTCCCACTGCGTAGTCGACCCTACGAGCGTTTACGTTGTAAGCGGCGTAGTAAACCACGGTGGGGTTTGACCTGTGATTTCGACAGTTCGGGAACAGACGGTACGTTACGCCCACAGACGTTGTGACGGTCAGGTAGCGAGACACGTCAGGAACGCCTGAAGAAAGCCCTCGCAGTAGCCCAAGACGTTCTGCGAAAAGCATGATCACGATATCATCGAACGGGTTGGCGTCGGTGGGGTATCGATCACCGGTGACGGCCATGACGTACCTCGATTGCTTAGAACACGCGTTACGAAATGGCAGAGCTTCGCTCAAGGGCACTTATTGCTTACGCTGTTGTCATTATCACGCCGGTAGCGTATTTGGTTGCGTGGTCTATGTTGTCCTGAGCCATTGACGGGTTTGTGTAAGAGAGGTGATGGGATACACGTCGCCCACAGGACGGGTCACACCTGGGTATCGACCACAGATGGACAACGGAAAGCGATCTGAGACCCTTTGGCGTACACACTCAGGATACCCTTTTGTGATCGATCGTAAGCGCATCTTTAGAGACCGCCCATGACGATTCTCGATGGCCTCATTGTGATCGCGTTTGTGATCTACGCCGCGTCGGCCGGTTTCCGGACCCGGCGCCAGGCTTCTGTGAGTTTGGAGGAATACTTTTTGGCCGGGCGTCGTCTTAAGGGTTATCAAGCCGGCATCAGCATGGCGGCAACCCAGTTCGCCGCCGACACACCGTTGTTGGTCACAGGCTTGATCGCCACGGCCGGGATATTTTCGCTTTGGCGGTTGTGGATTTATGCCCTGGCGTTCTTATTGTTAGGTTTTGTGCTCGCCCCGAGCTGGCGCCGTGCCGGGGTGCTGACCGATGCACAACTCACCGAGCTGCGCTACGGTGGACGTCCCGCGGCGGTGCTTAGAGCTTTCAAGGCCGTCTACTTTGGCACGGTCTTTAACTGCACCGTGTTAGCGATGGTGTTGTTTGCGGCCAAGGAGATCGCCGAGCCCTTTTTGCTGTGGGATCAGTGGCTACCGGCGTTCGTGTTCGAACCGGCGAAAGCCGTCGTGCAATGGGTTGGTGTGCCGTTGGTCCGGTCCTCGGCAGGGGGCGATCCGTGGGTGGGCTCTTCAAATAATCTGATATCGATCTTTGCCATCGCCGCCGTCACACTGCTCTATTCGACCACCGGGGGGCTCCGGTCGGTGGTTCAGACAGATCTGTTGCAGTTTGCTGTCATGATCACGGCGACCGCGGCTTACGCCATTTGGGTGATTGATCGAACCGGCGGTTTGTCGGCCATGGCAAGGCAGATCCATGACCTGTACGCTGACGGCGGCCCAGGGGGTATCTTGCCCGACCAAATCTTGGCCTTTACCCCGTGTCTGGCGAAAGATGTCACCTGGGCGATGCTTGCGGTCTTCGCATTGCAATGGCTGGTCCAGATGAATGCCGACGGGACCGGGTACCTTGCCCAGCGGGCGATGGCCTGTGAGTCTGACAACGACGCAAAACAAGCCACCGTCGTCTTCACGGTGGTTCAAATCCTGCTGCGCAGCCTGCTTTGGCTGCCGATTGGTTTAGGCTTACTTGTGTTGTTCCCGGCCGATCAATCCCTTCCGGTAGACGCCGTCGTGGCCCAGCGAGAGTCGACTTTTGTTCGTGGGATTGCCCAGCTTCTGCCGACTGGTCTGTCGGGGCTGATGCTTACGGCCATGCTGGCCGCACTGGCATCGACGATTGACACGCATCTGAATTGGGGCGCGTCCTATTGGACCAACGATCTTTACAAACGGTTTTTCTGTCAAGGCTGGCGAAAACAAGAACCGTCAGCCAGATCGCTTGTGCGCGTAGCGCGTCTCTCGAACGTCTTGATCCTGGTGGTCGGGTTGGCGATCATGACACAGCTGGATTCGATCCAGGTCGCGTGGCAAATAAGTCTGCTTCTGGGTTCTGGAATGGGTGTGATGCTGGTCCTGCGTTGGGTCTGGTGGCGGGTGAATGCTTGGGGCGAGCTTGCCGCGCTGGCGACCTCGACACTGATGGCACCGGTCCTGTTGTATGGCGTATCTGACGAGCACGAAGCGATGCGTCTGTTGCTGATGGCCTTGGCGTCGACGGCGGCCGGGATCGGCGCGTCTTTGGCCGGTGGCCCCGAGCGACCGGATCGGTTGAGGGCGTTCTACACACGCGCTCGTCCGCCGGGATTCTGGACGCCGGTGGCGATGTCCGTCGGTGACGAACCCAGCGGCGGCCCAAGGTCTTTGGGGCGTGGGCTGGCCGCGATGACCGTTGGCGCTTTCTCGATCTTCTGCCTATTAACCGGTCTGGGCTCTTTGATCGCTTCGAGCCCACCGCCCCATTTCTTGCCGATCCGGTGGCTCTGGATCACGGCGTTATTGATGACGGGGACGGTTTTGATCCCGGTCTGGTGGCGTTGGGCGTTCAAGCAAACGCACGGCTCCGCCGACGATCCACCGACGGCCAAGGGCTAGGTGTAAGCGTCATCACAGTGATTGGCAACGGTGGTTTCCTGCAAACGATCTGCGCGGCACGGTCCGTCAACGACCATCGGGTGATGGCCAGCGCTTAAGCCGATCGTGGCCAGCTGTTGCCAGATGCCAAAAAAGATGCCGCCGCCTGACCGTCAAGCGGCTTGGAAAAGTAGTAGCCCTGGCCGTAGTCACACTCCAGGGAGATCAGTTGAGAGATCTGTTCTGGGGTCTCGATTCCCTCAGAGACCACCTCGACACCCAGGTTATGCGCCAGCGCGATAATGGCGTGAACGACAGCGGCGTACTCGCGGTTCGATTTCATTGTTCTGACGAACGCCTGATCGATTTTCAGAAAATCAATAGGGAATTGATGCAGGCAACTCAGAGATGAATGGCCCGTTCCGAAATCATCCATATACAGCCGAATGCCCATCTTGCGGAGCTGCTGCAGAACCGCGATCATGGACTCCGGATCATGCATGATCATCGACTCGGTAATTTCTAGCCTAAGATTGCTGGCGTCGATGCCGGTGCTGCTTAAGACATGCTTGACCGTATCGATAAAATGAGATTCCATCATCTGCCGTCGGGAGACGTTCACGCTAATCGATAACAAATCATCAGACGGCCGTGAAGCGTTCCACGATTTGATCTGCATACATGCCTGATTCAAGACCCATGAGCCAATGGGGATAATCATCCCCGTCTCCTCGGCCACGGGAATAAATTCCAGGGGTGACACCGGTCCCCGATCTGGGTGTTGCCACCTGATCAGTGACTCAAATCCACAGACATTGCCCGTGGTTAATGACACTATGGGTTGATACATGAGATGGAATTGGTGTGTATCGATCGCTCGGCGGAGGTCGCTTTCTATCTGTAATCGAGCGACGACCAGTGCGTGCATTTTTTCGTCGAATAACTCGTGCCGGCCCTTGCCAGCCATTTTTGCGCGGTACATGGCGGTATCAGCATTCCGCAGCAGATCTTGAGCCGACTTGTGGTCGGCGTCGCCGACGGCGATTCCGATGCTGGCGCTGGTGTGCATTTGTCGTCCGTCGATATCAATGGGTTGCGAAATCTGCTTCTGAATTCGTTCGGCCACAACAGCCGCCTCGCTGGGTTGTTTGATCCCATCGAGTAAGATCACAAATTCATCTCCGCCCAACCGTGCGGCCAAGTCTTCGCCGCAGCGAGAGACATGGTCCATTGTCCGTAAACACTCCACAAGACGCTTGGCCATTTCGATCAAGAGTTTGTCTCCGTGATCATGCCCCAAGCTGTCGTTAATCATCTTGAAATTGTCTAGGTCAATAAAGATCACAGCGTACATATAATCTGGTTGTCGACGAGCTCTTTCGATGCAGAGATTGATCTGCTCCATAAACAAAGATCGATTTCCCAACTGGGTTAACGCATCGTGGGACGCGTCGTGCTGAAGCCTTGTCGCCATTTTTTGACGTTCGGCCATTTCGCCGCGGAGCCTTTCGTTTGACTTTTGCAGGTCGTCGTTGACTCTTGATAATTCGAGTGTTTTAGCCTCAACCTCTGTGTCGCGAGACTGGATTTCTCCGAGCATTTGATTAAATGTATCGGTGAGCCGGCCTAACTCATCGGTGCTGAATTTAACGGCCCGCACTGAATAATCACCTGTCAGTGACACCGCTCGTGCGGTTCTGTCAAGCTCAGCCACCGGTTTGGCCAGCATACGATTGAGCCATGCCGCCAATCCGAACGACACCAATATTGCCACAACGGCAACCGTCGCGGCAATACTGATATTTTTCCTGGCCAGGGCATAGGCTTGTTTCATGTCATATAAGACCGTCAGCGTGCCAAGAAACTCGCCGTTGTGGGCGATTGAACAAGACAGGACAAGCCGGTCATGATCAAAGTGGTACCCAAGCTCGTCTGTCTTAGCAGGGGCTGGAAGCGCGTTGCTCGGATCGGCTTGAAAACTGGCAAACACCTGTCCGTCTTGTGAATAGATGAAAGCCGACACGATCTCAGGGTCGGCCGCTAGAGCAGCCAGTGTTTCGGTGCCGGCGTCCCTATCTTCGAATAGCAGGGACGCTGTGCTGTGTGTTGCGATCACCTGTGCTTGTGTCGACAAGTTTTCAATGGCCAGTCTTCTAATGGTCATCTGCTGGCTGACCACGAACGCAACGCATACAAGCAAGACGGCGACGGCGCTGGTCACTGTGGTGAGGATGATCAGCTTGACTCGAAATGATCCTGATCGCGGCAATGTCATCATCAATCTCTATTCGAACGCACAATCGTGGCCAATTTCAGGATTTTTGAACTGACCTTAATTCCCGCTTTCTTTATCGTGACAGGATTGGCCTCGAAGGTGATCCTGCCACGACGCAATACCAATCCGAGCATGCCACCCTGTTCAGCAAACCGAGGGATATCGCTGACAGTCAGGATCTTTAGAGGCTCAAGGATCTTGAGGATAACCTTCATACGATCTGTTTCAGTCTCACCGATGAACAGGAGATGGCATGAATGCAGTTTGGCTAACGTATTCTCCGACAGCCCGACGGTGTGGTCGGGGGGATCGTTTTCTGTGTCCGACGCCGGGTCGGGCGCATGGTCGTTGATGCGGCTTATCAGGACTTTCCGTCGGTCGATCATCTTGCCTTCGACGACTTGCTGGAGCGAACGATCGAGTGCTTGACGTCCCCACACACAGATGACCAGCGGGCTGTCGTTGTCGGTGAAAGTGCCGTCCGGCCACGTTGTGAATTTCGCAAAGTTAAGCACATACGCCCATTTGACCTTCGTGGCCTTCTCGGTATCAATCGTCTGCGCCCAACCGCTACGATGGCCCAGGAAGGGTATCGCCAACAGGAAAAAGATCACAAATGGTTTGGCTTGGCGGATCATGTGATCAATCGCTGTCCCGGCGCGACATCCAAACAGTCCATAATGTGTTGACGTTTGAGCAGACGGACACTTAAAACCTCATCGTGGCATAGATAAACACCCCGCGCTGGACCTCCGTGGGAACCGATTGTGTAAACGTTTCATCAAACTCGAGGTGCGATGAATCCAGGAGATTCTGGCCCCACACCGCAAGTTCGAGGTTTTCAAGCGGACGCCATGTCACTCCCAGATCTAAACGAAAATACGCCCCAGCGTTCTGGTTGGGCGTGTGGTCTACGTAGTACAGTGCCCCGTTCAAGGACAGATCATGAGTCACGTCCCACGAAGACCGGATCTGGAATTGGTGCTCTGGAGCGTCTCCTTCGGCGCCTTGGAGAATCGGGCCGTGTAACTGTACTCGAATAAAACTATAACTGGCCGTGACTTGGACATGGTCAGCTGGGTTCCAGGTGGCGGCGAGTTCGATACCGTAGGATTCGGCTTCTCCGGCGTTGCTAAACGAACCGAAGCCGGTTGAGGGAATCGAAATCAAGTCATCGTATTCGAAGTAGAACGCGGTCATGTCAAGTGTGATCGCGTCCGTCACGTTGGTACGGTAACCCCATTCGTATGCCGTTAAATTGGTTGCATCGAGATCAGAGTTGCCGGAGAGTAACGAGGGTAGAAAGAAATCTATCGTTCGAACGACACCGTCTGCGAGTCTCGAGGGCGTACGCACGGGTCGTGAGATCGCGGCCCAGAGCGTTTGTCGGTCATCGGGCGTCCAGCTCAACCGCCCGGTAGGCTGCAGCTCGAAGCCGGTAAAGTCGTTGTACTCAAATTTCGATCCAACGATCAAAAACAGCGTTTCAGGGACCAGTGATATCGTGTCTTGGATGAACCCGCTATATTTGGAGATGTCTTTTGACCGTGGATTAAGCGAGATCGCCTGCCCTGCGCGGGTGCGGTCGTCCCAATGCCGAAAAGCCAAGCCCCAGACGATCTCGTGTTGATCATCGCTGACCCAATGCTGGCGAAAGTCGAGGTCCACAGTATCGCGTTTGGTCCTAAATCCAGAAGTGTCAGTGATGTTGAACCTGTCGTAGTACACCTGAAAGGTCCAGTCTTGGGTCTGGGTTGGCGCATGGTGTACGCGTAATAGGAAGTGACCACCACTGGTGTGGCCGTCACCGTCCTTCACCGCTGTGGTCAATGGGCCCGGTGGGACCGCGAAGCGCACGCCTTCACCGATCCGATCACTATTGAAAACTCTCGCGTCGAGTGTCACGGTGGTATGATCGGGACCGTCGATGTCAAGGCGGAGCCCACCTTGAGCCAGATCCCAATCGTCGGGCCGGTTACGGCCGGCGGCGTCTTCGAATTGATCACGATTGGTGTATTTGGCCCAGACACGATAATAGGCGTTGTGATCGATCTGACCACCATAGCGCATCGCGGCGGTCGTTCGCTGTTCAGTACCGACCAGAGTCTTGACGTACCCCCCTTGAGTTTCCTTGGCGCTTTTTGTGGTGATATTAATCACCCCGTTGACCGCGTTGGCACCCCAGAGCGTTGCCCCGGGGCCTCGGATCACCTCGATCCGGTCCAGGTCGTTTAGAATCAGGTCCTGTGCGTTCCAAAAGACACCGGAAAAAAGAGGGTCATATACCGATCTCCCGTCGATCAGCACAAGCAGGTTGGACGTAAACCGGCTGTTCAAGCCGCGAATGCCCACAGACCATTGGTTGGCATTGATCCGACCAACCTGAACCCCCGGTACGAGACGCAGGACTTCAGCGATACTTTGGTGCCCGCTTCGACGGATGTCGTCATTTGTGACCACGTACATGGCTGCGGGTGTCTTAAGCCACGATTGACCCACACCGGCCACGGAAGTGACCTCGATATTCATGAGTTCTTCGATGCTCAGGTTTGTGAAGTCCAGTTCATCGTCGTCCAGGCCCTCTGATCTCACATGGGTTGTCGGTAACAGGAGAAGGCCAGCGGCTAGAACGACAAGGAGCCCTCGTGACCAGCGATGTGATCGGTTGCAAACCATTACCGTCTCCCGTTGAGAGCAATCGGGCAGGTCACAAGTGTCCAATTGCAAAGCGTGCCAAAGTCGAGTTTCCGGAGGCCTCAAAGGCCATGTGCGTCCAGACGTCTTATCCACTGACCCTGAAATGCTCTAATCGACACAATCCCTATCGTCCTTAATACTGGTGCCAGCATCGTTTAGTCCCAACTTTGTCTTAGAGGGTTGTTGGATATCGACCTTCGAGGGCCAGTCAACAGGTCAGCGGTGAATGACACCGAGCGGTTTGGAAAGATGGCTGTCCGATAAAGGGTCACGCTGCACGGCCCAGACCCGCGACAGCGGGCGGGAGCATGGTTCACCATGGCTCATTCCATTGTGGATCGGCGCCGATTGACCCATACTCAGACCGATACCGTTTATCCATCCGTGGTATGGCCCTTGGCCCCGTTCGGTGAAAAAATCTTGTGCCGATTGGATCGCGTAGGTCCCGTGGGACGCTGGTGGGATCACGGGTGCTCGTGTGTGCTGGCGTTGTCTAGAGACGTGCGTGCTCGGAATCGGATTGACCTGGGGATCGCGGGCCTGTCGGCGCCAATGACATGACGATCGGTATCGGAGCACAGCCGACGGGTCACCAACCTTAACATGTTCTTGAGGTCTCGCTTCACCACGAGCCGCAGCGCTTTACGGCCATCAGCCCAACACCGCTGGCGTGCGAATGCCACTGGCCATCGCATCGGTCCATTTCCATAAGAAAAACCGTTAGGACAATGGTGCCATCCCACTTCGAGTCTTCGTTGTGGCCAAGTGACCGACCGATGACTCGGCCGTGACATCGTTCTTCTATCGCTTTTTTTAGCCCGGTTTTCTCAGCGATTTTGTCATCTTCAACAATCTCCATCGGAAAGATCCAGCGTCTTTTTTTGGCAGGCGTCATCATGCAGAATGCCAGATCGTCTCTCCGGCGACGAAACGGAATAACACACGTTTGACGGATCTGATTTGATTGTGACCACTGGCTCTGCTCACCGCATATTGGCAGACAGGTGTTTGTCTTTACAGCGGCGATGGGTGTCGCCCTGGAGGCTGCGAGTTTACGGTCGAACAATCTTCAAGCTCGACCAAAGCCTGTCCGTTTCGTTGTGGCCTACCGATCCCGTATGCTGATCAGCTGGCCAAGGACAATCAGCTGTCCTGCCTCGAGACTTCCATCGCATAAGCGATAGGTCTTCTACAGATCCGTAGGCCTAGGACAATAAAAATCAAATGTGACCACTTTCAACGTCGGCTTGTTTTGACCCGTGTCAAGAATCATCTTCACAATAGTTGTACAATAACGCAGTATGTTTTTACATGAACAGATTGCAAACGGAACCGATTGCGCCCCCAACAGGTGAACAGGATAGTTGTTTGTGGCAAATCGGGGCAGGGTAGGGGGGTCACCGTTGAAACTCGGCAGGGGGACATTTTGATACGGTTAAGAAAAGAATATCGCGTCGGCGAACTGGTGGTCTACCGCGTCACAAAGTGGAGCCGTCGCCCCGGGCCTCGGGCCAAACACATTGTTCCCGCACGCAGTGGTGACGACTACCGGTACACCGTGGACAAGTTTTGGTATGTGTCGGCATTGATTGGAGAGGGTCGGCTCTTGGTACGGACCCGCCGTGGCAAGACCCGAATCATTGACGCGGATAGCCCGAACCTTCGGCGCGTCAGGTGGTGGGATCGACTGATCCATCGCCGCCGGCTATCCGGATTAGAGCCGGCGAAACCACATGCGGGGACTGTCGATTGACCACGCGATTTAACGTCGGCGGTTGCTATGTTCAGGAGATCTACCCCAGCGTTAGGTGTGGAGTCATCTTGAAGACCCACGACGCGATAGGCTGAGCTTGATATCCTCGACGACCGGGTTGGTCCGACCCCGTTTTCATCTCCGATACGTCAATCACCTACTCCTGGCCGGGTTTGGGAATGATACCGAGCATTTGCGCCAGTAGCTGCGCTTTATTACCTCCCACTTTCCTATCGGCCCGCTTGATCTTGAAAAGCTCTTCCATCATTTTGTCCCGCAGTGCTCTGAATTTCTTTGCGTCTTCGGATTCGAACAACCTCGGTAGATCCAGATCCCGTGGCACGTGGTACGGACGGTGAATCAATCCTCGTCGCTTCTGTCCGAGGTCGATTTGTCTACTCGACTTCACTTGGCTTTCTTTCATAGCCTCCACTTCTTCCATCTCCGGGTCGACTTCGCCAAGGTCACTGGACGACCCCGTCCCCGCAGCGGTCAGGCCGGGATGTCCGACGCCGAATTCAATGCTAAAAACCGTACACGTTGTACTTTTGTCAGACTCGACGAAGCCCGTGGCTTCGTCGGCGCTGAAATCAATGACCGTGGCGCCGTTAAGTTTAAATTTGTATTGCGTGCGCTTTGAGTGGATCTGCAGGGCCTTCTTCACTTTCAGATCCGGCGTGAGAAGCCCCTCTAGTCCATGCTCTTTGAGGGCGTCCCGCAGTACATGAGCCATGGCGTTATCGGCTCCCGGTGCAGGCTGGGACTTCGTGGTGCCATATGTTTTCTTTGTCGTAAGATTTTCGGAGAGAAAGTTGGCGATCAGCTCCCGACTCTTCGGATTGGACGGGTCAAACGCCATCTGCACTTGTGCCGCCAGCCGAATCTTTTCGGGATCGTTTGTTTCGTCGGATTTGGTCTCTTGGACCTTGGTTCGGCCCTTGATGGCGATCAGGTTCGTACCCTTCTTGTCCTTCGCTGGTACTGAACGTCGCCGGAAGACAATGCCCGATGAGAGCAGTGGATGGTTTGTGTCAGTGTCATTATCGAAGTCGTAATAGGTGTCTTCGTAGTGCTTCTCAATGGGCCCTTCAACTTCAAGAATGCCGTAGGGTAAGTCACTGCCCTTAAGAGCGGCGAGAGATTTAAGGATTTCATCAAGCTTGCTCTTTTCCACGTAGTACTCAGATTCGGCTTCGAGTGTGGTCATCATCTCATTGCTAATTCCCCCCGGCATCGTTAATAGCTTCTGGTGCCGATCGAAAACCGGGCGACCTGGTATCATCGGACCGGCCTCGTTCCACGCCGTGTTGCGAATGGGCTCGGTGGCTACGAAGTCCTCGAGTGTTACCTTACCCCGGATCGGAATGAGGCCGTCACCGTTCTTGCGATCGATGCCACCGCTGCGGTGGAGTTCGCCTCCGGTCTTCCCCTCCGGTAACCAGGTGGCCAGAACCCCCAGTTCCGGGCAGACCTCAGAGACTTCGGTGCGGGTGGGCTTTCCTTTCAGGTCGAGCCCAAAATGTTTGTTGATGTCCTGGAAAGTGAAGCTCGCTTGCAGTGTGGCGCAATTCTGAGATTTGGCCATGGTGAGATCCGCCAGCAAGACCTGTCGTCCCGCCTTCGAATGCAGCACCACCTTTACTTGGTCGCCTGCTTTGAACATGTACGCCGGGTTGCCGCAAACTTGCGCGACGAAACTCAGGACATCGTCAGTGACCGTCACGTGGTGAAGGGTCAGGGCTCCGAAGTTGTTCCAGTCAACGTTGCTAAAAGCGCACGAGGTGACGTTGTCGGATTTGATGTCTGCGGACGAACCTAGCTCGGAAGGCGGGGATTGGGTTGGTGAATCGGTGGCCTTGCTCTCGGCTACACCGGTCGGCTCGTGGCTCCGGACGATCGCTTCAATGATCTCCGCGTCTGAGTTGTACGTCGTCTCTGGGGAATCCCTTAGAGCGTCGAATTGCTCGTCGAAATTGCTCGGAAGCGGATCGATCGATGCTTTAATCCGTTCGCGGATCTTTTTTGGTGTACCTAGCTTCTCGTCGAACCTGCCCTGGACAGGCATCTCCTGAGTGCCGCGATTCGATCGGCTTACCCTTCGAGCCGCCTGCAACTGTTTTCGCTGAACCGCTGCTGTTTCTTGGTGCACAGCAGCTTTCGCGCCCATCACATCGGCTTCTCTCTCTAACTGCTCGTCGTCATTAATCGCTACACCTTTTGCCTGTGTCGTCGGCTTGACCCGTCCCTGCATCTGCTGCGCCACATGCCATGCTTCATGCGGTAGATGGTGCTCCTGGCCCGGACCCACCTGGATATCCTGGCCTTTTGTATATGCCAACGCATTTAACTGGGCTGGTTTCGAAGAATTGTAGTGGACTTGTACACCATCCATGGACATACCGGAGAGGTATTCAATACCGGCTTTCAGGTGACTTGGTATGCCGGTACCGTGGCTTGGTTGCGTAGCGTTTCCTTGGAGCTGCGTCGGTGTTTGGATCGTGGTAAATTTACCTTGGACTGATTCGCCGTCATCGAGACCCAGTCGCTGGCCGGGTTGGCCAAATAAGCGCACCCATTGTTGCCGTTGGGCGACCTGTTGTGGGCTGTTATCGATCGCGGCTCGTAGCTGGGCATGTGCTTTCACGCGTGGGCTGTTGTCACCCATGGATTGGAGCTCAAGCAGACGTTGCGATTGCGGACTTTGATCTGCCATGGCCTGTAATGCTTTCTGGGCAAGAGCTGCCGGACGATTGTCGATAAACGCCGAATCTGAAGAGGCAGACGTCTGATCTGACAACTCGTCTAGGGACGGTGAGCGTTTGCGATCTGGTTTGGGCTGTTGATTCTCTGTTGTGGACTTTGGCGCCAATGCGTTCATAGGTTTTTGTCCTCCCACATCAGGGCGATGGTGCATGGCAGGGTCTGAGTGTCGGGAATGCAACAACGCACTGAGTTACCGGTTTTGTGGGGTGCCTTGGTGTTGCGGCTTCTGCGAGCCGTGCCGAGTTTGGTCTTGCCCCGGAGATCTGAATCGATCGCAGGTGTCATTTGCGTGAGCACAATGCCAACCCCTGTCAGCCCGTGAGGCTGGAGCACATTATATTCAGAATGTCGGTCGAACACTTTGGTCCAGCGGTGCAAGGTTAGACGACGACTGGCGCAGTATCGGTGGCCTGTGCGGGTGGGGGTGGAAACTGCAACAGCCTGGCGGCGACTCGGGTCGATGTGTCCCTCGCCACGACCAGCCACCCAGAAGCATCAGAATACCGTTGTCCCTTCTCTCTGAAACACCCACAAGGACCGTAGGACATTCGTCTGGGACCGTGTGGGCGGATCGGCCAAACACTCGACCTGAAAAAACACCAGGGGTTACTCTTGTTCAAAGATGAAACACGGGATCTTGGGGAGGCTGTTCAGGCATTTCGGCAGCCAATAGGCCCAGATGTTCCCATTGACCAAGATCATGGACGGTTTCGTCGTAGGGCTCGTTGGCAAACGCCATTACCCGAGTGCAAATTGCTATGACACAAATTTCGGCTCTGGCTTGCGCTGGAACCGGCGTCAAACGATGACGATGAGGTTGACCCCATATCGACCGGTTCTATCAAACATCACTCGTCAATGGCCGTAAGGTAGGACGGGAGGATACACCTATAATTTAAGAGCCAGATCAATCAAGGCACCGAAGGCAGTAAGGTCGATCTGTCCAGGCAGGGCCCACCGATATACGGCGTTAATTTTACTTGTAATGTGATTAGCGCAGCAGGGGCGGTAGATGATTGCAGGAAATCATTAGGCGTCAATTGAAGAATGATATGTCTGACGAGACAGGTAGACATCTTACGTTGCCATCGAACGGTTCCAAGCGTAGCGATCCACTCCCATTCGCGATGCAAGTTACGCGTATGATGGGGTTCGCCGTGTACCTGACGGTCAGTAGCCTGCTGCTACTCGAGGCGACATTGCAGGCTGGTTCGATCTACATTTGGCTGACTCACCGCTGGCAGACCACGAAGTCCTCCTCGGGGCTCGGGCGCACCATTCTCTGCGTCGGTGATTCCTGGACATACGGCGTTGCGTCTTCGGATGTGTCGAAAAAATCCTATCCCGCTCAGTTGCAAGAGGTGCTTCAAGGTGAATTGCCTGGCGAAAGCTGGAAAGTCATTAACCGTGGCGTTCCGGGCCAGAACTCAAGCGACATGCTCAAAAAACTACCAGATCAACTTTCCAAATACCGACCGGAGTGGGTCATCATTCTCATTGGAATGAACGATAGTTGGACCCATCCCGACCTGCTCCAAATGACCGACGATGGTTCGTTCATCGATGAGACGGCATTCCGATGGACTTGGCGCACTGGTCGACTCATCGATTGGGTTTTCCGCAAGATCATGGCCAAGCCGATCGCTACTGATGGGGAGGCGAACGACGATGGCAAGTTGCAAGCTACTGCGAAGTCCCAAAACGACGTCCCGAGCGTTGGACGTGTCTCAAAGACGGTCGACATTCATGGATCAACGGAGTTGCGTCCGGAAAAACGATCGTTGCGTCGATGGTTGCAACCGTTTGGAAACACTGCGGGAAACCGCGTGAGCCAGACGAATCGACCCACAGAGCCAGATGTGCAGACCGAATTACGCCAGGCCCGTACGGCCATGGCCGAGAGCAACTTCAGCGCTGCCGTACGGCATGCCAAGAACGTGTTGGCGATTCGTCCCGGCGACCATGAGGCCTTTAGCATACTGGCGAACGCTCAATATCGAGCGATGGAAACTGTCGGCGATGAACTGCGTAAGGGTTGGAAAGCGTTGTCCAAATGCGATCTCAACGACGCTTTGAGGCATGCAGGAAACGTCACAGCTATCAATGCGGACGAGACGGACGCACTGAGGCTGCTGGCAGTCGCTCACCATTGGTTGGGAAATACCGACCAGGCCAATGCCTATCTGGTCCAGGTCAGAAAGGCCTTTGAAATAGACGCTAATGAAAATAGTGCGGCAGCCTTGCTTTTGATACTCGATGAACTCGGGCGACAAAAAGAGAGACGGCAACGGGCACAGAAGTTCGTCCTCGCCTATCCGACAAACGCCATCATGTGGGCGATCTACGCCAAGGTTTGTGACCTCGACAGAAATCAGGCGGCCGCGGAGCGAGCGATCGACAGGGTGTTCGAACTGGATTGCAAACCCTGGATGCTTGCGGTCCGCACCAAGATCTATGCACGCGGGGACAATCCTGAGCAAGCAGTCCGGAGTGTCATTCTGTTCTATCTTATGACGCACGACGAAGACCAGGCATCGAGCCAACTTAGGAATATCAGGTGGCGAATAGCACCTGAACTTTACGCAAGTGTCCTGGCTGCGACGACATGCACAAACGAAGAACGCCAAGCACTAGAAAGAATTGGCAGGGTGTCGCCTTACAAGCCTATTTTCGACAGGCGGTTTGAGGCCGTCGCACATGTGTTCGAAGCCCATCTATCACAAGCGGTGACGCTGTGTCTGGAGCATCAGGCACAACCTGTCATCTTGAACTACGCGTTAGATCATGAGCCGATGCAGGTGGTTCGAAGGAAGGTGGCAGGGAAATATGAGGTAGGTTTTGTCAATGTCCGCGCACGGTTGCGAGCGGCGTCCCGAAACGGAAGCAAGTGGCATGAATACTTCTCAGCCGAAGGTCACTTCAATGATATGGGGTATGCCGCGGTTGCTCGGTTTGTGGCAGACCACTTGATGGTGAGGTGCCAAGAAAAGATGACAAAATAGAATTCTAGTCCGGATCAGATATTCGAACGACTGGTCCCCCCTAGGCGGTAGCTTGAGCTTGATATCCCCGACGGTCAGGTCAACCCGACCGCCGTTTTCGTGCCCAACGTACCCGGCCTGAGTCCCACATGTGACCCACATACACCACAACAACGCGCTGCAAGCCTCTAGGTCATGTGGCTGAGGGTTTGGTCGACCAATAAACCAGTGGATCGGTTCGTTTCAGATCAGCACAGAATTCGAACGCATCTTCCAAACAGTGAAAATGTGGCAACAGCTGTCGTTCATGGTTCTATCCACAAGCTCGATCCAAGGATCATTGAATCTGTACCGCGCGTGGCACAACTGGCCTGGGCCATATAGGTCGCTTGGGATCCCGACACCGAATGAAACAGCTGCGGTGCATCAATGCTCAGAAGCGATACAAATCCGTTGGCCAGATGAGGTGAAGCCGTCGTTCGAAGTTGATCGCCAGTTTTGGTGCGGCGATCGAGATTGATGAAGAGTTTCGGCCGCGCTTGGCGGCACGACTCGGAGATTGATCTTTGAAGTGCGAATCAAAAGGAAGCGATGATGACGGAAACGTACGTGCAGACCAAACGGAAAAATGAAACTCCAGGCCGCCCAAGCGAAGCTGAAAATTTGAAAACCGTCCCGATCCAGACGTCTAACGCCACGCACAAACTCGCTGGTCACCATACTGTTGGCGTAGGTCAAACGGTCCGGCCGAGCTGCGAATCAGCTGTGTTTAGCGATTTACGAATCACTGTCTCTCCATAAATCGATACTCCCTAGGGAGTTTTTGTGCTAATCTCGTTAGTTCGCTATTGGTCGCGTGAGTACGATTTGGCCATGAGCCGTACCCTGAACTCATCTGCTAGTTCGTCTTGCCAACCAATTGGATTGTGCCGGTCGGCTGATCCACCCCGCCTTCGGGTTCGTCGGTCACCGCGGCTAGAGCCAGTGGACCGAGATCTTCGGGTAGATCGGTCAGCAGGCTGCCTTGGCCAGTTTCATCCACGTCGAACGTCCCGGCGGCGATCTTCTTTTCGTCTGCGGTGATAAACCACAGTTCGTACGTCTTGCCGATGCCGGCGGGTTGCATGCCAGCGGCATAGAAGTGCCACTTGCGGCGGGTGGTGTCCCAGAAGATGCGTGCCCGAGCCTCCGGCTGAAGTGTGGTGCCTTCCAGAGACACCACCTTCAGCGACGGTGATCGGAGCATCTGGATCGTCATGTCGATCGTCTCGATGCGTTGCCGCATATCCAAGACCAACTCATTCTTCTGGGTCACCTGTGCTCGCAGCTGTTCGAGTTCGATACGCTGCTGGTTCGCGGGGATCGAAACCGCCAAGTGGGTAAAGGAGGCTGCCAGTACCGCTGCGGCCAGCGAGGCCGAACCCGTGACCACCCAGTTGCCGCGCGGGGCGGTAGACGGCGTAGGCGACGTGGGAGGTGTCGCCCGGTCCGCTGGCGTTAATCGCATTGTGCCTGATTGACTCTTGACGCGCCGCATCAAGCGATGTCGAACCTCCGGCCGAGGCTGGACCGGATCAAGTGCCATCGCCAGGTGCGCGGTCGTGGCTTCAGCTTCCGCCAAGTAGCTCGCACAGGTCGGGCAGCCGCTTTCCAAGTGAGCGCGCAGCTCATCTCTTTCGGTCGGATCGAGTGCGTCGACCAGGTAAAGAAGCATCAGATCTTGACGGTCCTTGCAGTTCACGAATGCTCCTGACTGCTGTAATACGTTCGCAACGTCTGACGTAAATGGATCAGGCCGTTACGGATTCGACTCTTGATCGTGCCGACGGGCTGGTCTAAGTGTTCCGCGATATCGCTGTGCGAAAAACCCTGGAAGAAGGACATTTCAATGGCTTGGCGTTTGGCGGTGTCCAGGCTTTGTATGGCGTTTTGTAAATAATCCCGTAGTTCCTTATCGATTGTTCGATCCAACGGGGTGTCACCTTCCCATGTATCGGCGTTTGATGTCATCGTGTCCCCGTCGCGATCGAGCTTTCGGCTTACGTTTTCCCGATTCTTCTGCTCCGACCGCAGACGATCAATGGCGCGGCTGCGGGAGAGCATCAAGATGTATGTCCGCGGGCTCGATCGCGTGACCCGGTATCGGTCTGATCGTTCCCACAATTCCCAGAACACATCGTCTAAGACCTCTTCAGCCGCCGTCCGATCATTGAGGATACGGATGCACAAGGCCAAGACGATCGGCGCGTACCGATCAAATAGACGCGCCAGGGCGGTGTCGTCACCACCATGGATCGCGCGCATCAGCGCGAAATCGTCCAGTTTCGAATCTTGGGCGTCGTTCTGTTCCAAGCAGCGTGCTTCCTCGAGGTTGTCTGCTTAGCGATCAAACTGACCATCTATAAGGATTACGCGAGTTTATCAGTTTTGGATTTGCCAAGGGCGATCATACATGAACGATATTTAAGGGCGTGTGCGTTACAGCCCGAACAGCAACACCGAATGGGCGTTTGATTTCCAGGGACTGCGGTTCGGTTTAACGCATCGGTCAGCCTACGCTACGGCCGCCGTCACGAGACATATGCAGCCATTCTTGGTGCTCGTCACGCCGTGTTGGCTGCCGGCCGGGGCTCGTTGATAATCGCCGGCGTACATCGTGCGGCCGGCAGAAGTCAGATCGCCTTCGATCACGTAGCATTCTTCCGCGCCGTGATGGGGGTGACTGGGGAAGGTAGTGCCAGGGGCCATCCGCACGAGGAAGGTCTGGCGGTTGGTTTCATGATCAACATAGATCACGCGAATTTGAACGCCTTCAACACCCGTCTCCTGCCATTGGCCCTCTGATTCCCGTAGCATAAACACGTCGCTATCGGGGGCGAGTCTGGGGTATTCTGGTTTGTCTTTTTGGCTGGTGAGCCTTTCCATCAAAGCTTGTTTAACCGACGCAGCTGGCGTCGTTGGCGGCGCCGAAGCTAGGGTTTCGATCACTGGCTCAAGGCTTCTCAGCTCGGCGATACACGCCTCGTCGCCATCGCGCAGACGGGCTTCGAACTGGGTGCGTTCGTCGCGGGTTAGCGCACCGGCCGCATAGAGCGCCGCAAGCTCGGAGGGGTTCAGGATGGGATCGGGTTGTTTGCTCACGCCGATACGTCCTGCAACATGGTTCTTAGTTTTTGCATGCCTGACCGTATCCGCGTCTTAACCGTCCCCAGAGGCACGTTAAGCCGTTGTGTAATCTCCGTATGTGTTAGGCCGTGGTAAAACGCCAGCTGGATGCTCTCCGCTTGATCCTCGGGTAATTCCGCCAGCGCGTTTTGAATCTTCGCCGACGATTCCTGTGTTTCCAAATCGGAGATTTCTGATTCGCCAGCGCACAGCGGTTCGCGGAGCTCTGCCGTTCCCTCACCGGTTTTAGGCCTGCGCCGGATATGATCAATCGCTCGTGACCGAGCCATCAAAAAGAGCCAGATACGCGGGCTTGACCGGTGTTCGTTAAATTTGTCAGCCTTACCCCAGACCTGCCAGAAGGTCTCTTGCAGAACCTCCTCGGCATCGCTGCGATTGTTGAGAATCTTGAACAATAATCCCAAAACACGAGAGGCATAATGGTCGTAGAACTCCCCAAAGGCATCGTGCTCGCGTTGAACAATGCGTTTGATCCATTCGAGATCGCGACTATGGTCTGCGTCCAAGCGGCGACTCTCCACAAAGGTCTCCTACCGTCGATTGACCCAGCCTAGCTTGCAAGTCCTTGGATGAATGTCTTTAGTATACGCAAGTGATTGATATTGCACAACAAATTGCGTGCCATGAAACGCGACAGTAGAGTCTTTAGTGAAGCCACAACAAACGGGCACGTTTACTCGGTCAATACCATGGCTGCAAGACGCGCCGCATCCGCCCACGGGGATGGCGGGTTCAGTTCGATCGCTTGCTTGAAGTATTGTTGTGCTGCGCTACTGTCGCCTTGTTTGGAAGCGATCGCACCGGCGTGATAAAAGATCTCGGCGTCACGGATCCCCACCGCCAGGACAGCCTCGATTTGTCTGCGAGCCTCCTCGTATCGGCCGTTTGCACTGAGCGCCCAAGCGTAGGCGTGCAGCGTAGGGATGTTTTGACGGCTCTCTATTTCAATCTTGGCGATACGCAGTGCTTCGTCAGGCCTGTCCGCGTGATCGACATAGTAGAAAATCAGGTCGAGGTTGGCGTTGTCGGCTGACGTCATCTCACCGCGAGCTTCTCGCTCGAATCGCTCGTAGGCTTCTAAAGCTTTTTCGTGGTGACCCAGCTGGGCCAATGCCTTGCCAACCAGATACAGATTCTCGGGGTGCGGTGCGATTTGATAATGCCTCTCCAACAGCGCCAAGGCGTTTGAATGATTACCCTGCGCACTGCGCACCTTGGCCAGCTGTGCCAGCGCGTAGTGATAATCCGAGAATATTTGTAGCGCCTCAGTCAATAGCTCGTCTGCGGTCTCGACCCGGCCGCTGATCAAATACAGGTGGCCCAAATGGGTCAATGTCCAGGCGCGATCTTCGGTTTCATGACGCGGAATCCGCTGATAGGCCATCGCCATCAGCTCGATAGCGCCTTCGATGTCTCCGTACAACTCTCTCAGATAGGCCGCACGGGTCAATCCGGGGATGTTGCCCGGCCGTAAATCGAGCATCCACTGGGCCGCCTCTTCGGCTTCCGCGAAACGGCCTAATTCCACATAAGCATCTACCAATAGGCCGTACACCATGACGTCATCCGGCATCTCGCGGTTAAGCGCCTGGGCGGCCGCCATGGCGTGAGTGAAATTGTGTTGACCCAGCAACGCCCATACGCGGATCTTTTGGGCGCCAAAGTTCTTGGGGGATAGACGAAACGATTCATCCAGAACTTGCAATGCCTGTTCGTAGAAGTCAGGATCGGCGGTTTCCTTGGCACGCAGCGTTAGCGCCATGGCTAGCGCGTTGTGTGCCTGGTAACTGTCTGGGTTTTCCTTGACCGCGGCCTTTGCCGCGTCGATCTTTCGCTGGGCGGGCGTGGACCGTTCGGTCGACGCCCAGCCAAACGTCGCGATAAGCAATACCAATACACCTGCGTTGAATATTCGAGTTTTCATATTGAGCAACTCCATCAAAATTGTTTAATCAAAATTTCACAAAATCAGTCAAAATGTGGTCGTGCGGATCTCTCCGCACGACCGTCTTCAAAATCTCTTCAGCGGTTATTGAATAGGGATGGTTCGCCCGTCCGGGAACTGTTCACCCGGGTCCTGGTGCCGACGGTCACGTCCGCTGGGGGAACTGGCCAAGTAAGGAAAATGCGTGCGGAAAGGCACGTCATTCACATTCACACCGTCGCCCAAAACGTTGTTGGGGAACGTGTTGAATTGAGGATTGAGCACAGCACCGACGCCCACCCGTAACACACTGTCGACCACATCGTCGAACAAGCGGCGGCCATTGGGGAATCCGGCAAAATCCCGGGCAAGCACGCCCAGACGGCTGGCTTGATCAACCGGGGTTGCCGAGATACCGGTATTGAGCCGCATAAGGTCCGCTACAGGGTTGGAAGCCCCGGGGATCGGGTTCGTGTACGTGACCAACGGTAACAGGTCGCTCCGGGGCGCTTCAGGCACGTCCAGTACGCCAGGGAGCAACTCGTTGTAAAGCGCCTCGACGATCTGAGCGATCGGCGGATTTAGGAAGAAGTCTTGGAACTGAGCGTCGTTTTCAGGATTGTCCATGCTGTACCGGTCCTTCGAGCCGATGCCGATGATCAGTTCATTGATCAGCGGTTGACCGAAGCGCTGAACTTGGCGGAATCGCCCACGATTTACAGCGGGGTTTGGTGAGCGACGGACCGTCAACCGTGGTCGGGAGGTTGTACCCCAGATACCGACCGTCGCCTCGGGATCAGCAGAGTCATGGACCTGACCGGTGCGGGTGAGCATCGTGATCGGGACTTCAATCGCAATGGCGTTAACGGCGTAACCCGAAACGGTATCGCTGGCGAAATTCATCTTGGCCGCATCTTCGTTGGCCGTGAGAACCGCGGGAACCCCGCTGCCGAGGGTACGGAAGTTGGCGGTATCAAACGCCGCACCTAGATCGATGAAGAACGGATCGTCAACGGTACCTGCGAAAACCGAGATATCGTTTTTGTTCAGAGACGTGTAGGTACCAGCCTGAAATAGGGCTTCGTAATCGAGGGTCCGCGGTCCGGCATTGACCGGCACCACGTAAAACGGGCTGCCGTCCTGATTGCTCAGCTCCGTCAAAGTGACGTCGGAATCATCATTTTTTTTCCAGCCGTGGTCATGGCCGACCGCTTTGACCACGGTCACGGAGTAGTTCTGACGCTGGATCAGCCCTGGATTGTCGAAATCACGGATCTGCGGCGGTACAAGCGTGGCGCCGGTTTCCGGATCGGTCGCCCCGTTATCACCGAAGCCGGCTAGGCCGGTGTAGACCGAAGGGATCTGGAGCTCTGTCGAGAAACGGAACTGGAACTTAATATCCGCGACAGCGTCATGGTTGTTATCGACCTTAATCTCATAAAGGATATTCGGATCGAACGGGAACTGCGTCGGGCCGTTGGCCGGCTCAAGCAGTGAGTCGACGCAGAGGATAAACGTCACCTTCTCAGGTGTCTGCCCCAACACCTGATTGGGACCGTAGCTCACAAACGCGTAAAGGTCGGTGATGTCTGCCGCTCGGTCCAGGGCCGTGATCGGAGCTTCGCGGTGGTTCGAGGCGTGCAGACCCGCTGGCGTCATGGCCAGAGCAGCTGCGCCCAACATTGAAAGCATCTTGGATCGTTTCCTGTTCATCATGTGTCTCCTAGAACAAATGGTTAAAAGGGTTGTCGGATCATTCGTACGCGTACGTCTTTTCTGCCCACGACAAGGCAGAGTCTCATGAGTGGGTTAGCCATGGGTTGGTGGTGACGCGACGCCGCACAGCCGAAGCGGTGGCCAAGACAGAGGCGGCGAACAGCCCCAACGTTGCCGGTTCGGGGATCGACCTGGTTATGAAGCTTTGTTCGAAGGTATTGAGCCGAACAACATCCTCCTGGAAATCCCCGAGCAGCAGCACCGAGGTTGCGACGTCAATCTGAGATGGTGAGCCAAAAGAAACAGAATCAAATAGTGATGAATCGCCAGTCAAGTTGTCGGCAAAGACATCATTTAGAGCAACCAAGTCTCCGTTTGGCGCAGACAGTTCTTCGACAATGTTGATCGCCCCGCCGAAGTCTTCGAATTCAAAGTCCACGAGTTCCAATTGGCTTGCGACGATCGAGGTGGACGCGCTCGTGGTGGTCACGACGTAGCTGAAGAACGTGTCAATAAAAGTGCCGCCGACCGTCGTCCACTGGTCGGCGGCGTTATAGCGCAGCCCGACCGAGTTGCCGGATTGGATCGGAACAACTTCGATTTGATCAAAATCGGGTTCGAATCCTGCCGACGTGTTGCTCGCCGGGTCTCGTTGCCAATCGAAAAAGACTGCGTTGCCGATCGTGATTGAATCGCCGTCGAACAGCTGTTGCAGAGTGACCGCCTGGGCTGTGCCCGAAGCCATGGACAGGCCATGCCATGCCAGGATAAGACCCACGCCCAATGTTCTTGTTCGGTTAACCGCCTTCATACGTTGCTCCTTTATTCAGGAAGATCTATTTATCGCTCCAGTTGCTTGTTTCTCCACCCAAGCGCGGAGGTATCGCCGCCTCCGTTGAACGGTGGTGAGCCGCAATCTTGTCTTTCTTGCCGAATTCGGTTCTCAGGCCATCCGTTTACGAATTCCCGCCGAAGACTTCCGTGCATTCACACCCGTGCATCGCATAGAAATACGGAGCTATAAACGAAGCGGATTGCTTCAACGAAGAAAATTTCTGCGACAAGACTATCCGACGGGCAGGCATACCCAACGTCACGCCCGATCGTTCTATCAAAGGGGGATGTAGCTTTACGAATATATTTTGGATGAATCCAAGGTAGGAACGACGTTTAACGCGGCCACCCTTGACGGCGCGACTCGGGAATTGATCTTTTGAAGGTTCAATCACAATCAGGCGAGATACCAAATGGGCCTGCGCGCAGGGAAAACGAGAAGATAAAGGCCTGCGCCTCCCTAAAGAAGGAAGAGTTTTGAATACGGTCTTCGAATAGCTCTCAAAAATCTACCAAGTACTGCTCACAATCTCGCTGGCCCGCCACGCTCATTGACAGACCGACACCGTCAAGGTAAAAGGCGATCATGAGAGGAGTACCCATGCAATTCAATCAAAAAAACTATCGGCTTTAACGTGCTGATCGTTTTACCGTAGTTGGGCATCTCGGAATCGAGGGCCGTATCGATGCTTGACGATGTTGTCGAGAAGTTGGCGCGCCAGTCCCATCGTTATCATTTCTTCCTGGAGCTTAGATACCAGCGATGGTTTGCCAAAAGGATTGTTGAACAGCATCATTCTCATCAAGCCGGGTTGCCGGAAGCCGAGATTGAAACGTTGTCGATCGAAACGATCGCTGCAACAAAACAGTTTGTCACAAACATCCAGGTGCCCGAGCCCGGTCCCAACGAAACAAACTATGCGCGAGCGCGACGATGGCGAAAGAACGTCGCACGTATTGAGGCGGTCTACGGTCTGGTTGGCAACGATCTTTCCGTTCTGGGAAGTCCGAATAGACTCACGCGTGACGTTGAGCGTCGTGTTCGTGCCGTGGATCGAATGTTCTACGAAGTCGGTGCCAATCCAAGTCCACAAGCCAGGGGTGACCGTCGCAACGCATTCGTTAATGGTTGGGTGCGGGCGTTTGAGTATCCCGTTGGGTTCGCGCAGAGGCCCCCTCCGAATACTGTCGCCGAGACGCTGTTTGGTGTCGAAAACAAACTGAATGCGCAAGCCGATCAGTATTGGACGTCACCCGCCCTAGGTCGCTATGTCTTAAGAAACACCGTTGCCGACGTTCGTGAGGCAATCGATGCGCTCTTTGTGCCTTATGACGACTACTACAAACGAAATTGGTTGTACTGCCAACAAGTCATCATGATCCTTCACATGGATGCGTTAGACGAGCTTGGCGATGCCAATTTATACGCGACCCTTCGCGCCCGAGGGGGCAATTACCTGCGTATTGGCGACCCATCCGATCAGGCGTTCGGCATCCCTGATGCCAAACTGACGATCACCGGTCAGTCCAACGGCACGTACGCGTTAACGATCGACGGCACGTCGCTTGCTTTTTCAGCCACCGGCAACACCATCACTGAAATTCGCGACGGTTTAGCGGACGCTATCAAAGGTGGTGATCTACCGCTTCACGTTGAACCGGTTGGTAACAACGCGTTGGCTGTGATCTCGCATTACCGAGGAGCGGTTCAACACATCGCCGCAGCGAGTCCTGCCAACGGCCATGAGTTATCCATAAAAACCGGTGCATTCGAATTGTTTCTCACCACGGAAACCGATCCTCAATTCCGATACTTTCGACAGGGCGTCTGGGCGCCCGATGCGCTGGCCGTAGGCGATCATATCTATATGCTTAATCATCCTGTCTATCCCCAACTCACCGCAGAAGGTGCGTGGGCGGGCGAGCACGCCTTGGTGGTGGCGGGCATGGGGCAGGACGTGTCCTTTCAGGGCCATGGCGTGCCGGTGCGCTCGTTGAAGGGGCTGCGCGAGGAGATGTACAAGACGCTGCTGTTCGAGCTGAAGGGAGCCCGAAAAGTGGTCAACGAATTTTGGTTGAGCCCGTACGAGCGCAATTTGGACGGTAGCCGTGGGGCGCTCAAACCCCCAAAGCCGGACGGGACCTCCGGAGATCAAAACGGGTTGACCGAGAGGCTCAGTTACGGCGGTCATCAGGGTAACATTCACCGAGATACGACACTTGAAGCCAACCTTGAGCCCAGGGTCGCTTATGCCAGCTGGAATATACCGTACACCGTTCCAGGTGGTGAGGTACCCGTGTACTTGTTTAATCAAGATGGCACCGATTGGATTCCGGACTTGACGGTCATTCCCGGTCTACGGCCGGGGATCGGTGGTATGACACCGAAACAGGTCTGGGTGATCCGACCCGATCAGCCCTGAAGGTATCTATGAGTCAGTCGTTTCAACAGATTCTCTTTTCACTGACGAATAGCGCGCTGCGCATCGCAGAATATGTAGACGAACCTGAACGTATGCGGACATTCCTCGGCGATTTGGGCTTCGATGTTCCCCAGGGCTTTGCGCTCAACGAAGTAGGTGATGCGATCGGGGCGACTCTGACGTTGTTGGAACCCTATCTACACGCGACGGACAGAGAGCCATTATCTCTAGAGGAACTGGCAAACATAGCCACTGCAGTTGGGCAAATCATACTCGCCGTGAGTCGGGTGGATCAGACGGTTCGTAACGATCTGCCTGCAAATTACGTTACGAGTTCGGGGATTGCAGATCGACTGCCGCGGCGTCTTCTGGACTGGCTGGTTGTGAAGCAGCTCGAGGAGCGATGGCCGGTACTCGAACGAGGTGCCGTGTTGTTGGGTGTGCTGGAACGTCATCAGCGCGACGCCGATCCCGCGGTGTTTCAAACCGCCTTCACTGAAGTGGTCGTGCATTGGGACCGATTGCTGCAGCTGATTATCGATCCGACCGTTGGTATTCGACAGGTGTATCGATGGGGCCAACCAGATTTTGAAGTAGCCGCATTTCTGCGCGCAGCGGAGGGGTTGCTCCGATCGTGGAACTTGCCAGCACAGCTGCGAGTGTCGCCGAATGCTGCCGTCGACGACCTGGCGGTTTCGATACCGCTGGTCACCATCCATCAAGATCAAACTGTTGTGGGGGCTTCGCTTCACGGCGCCCCACCTCTTGCGACGGGGGGTGCGTCGGGCATTCGAAGCCGTCTGACCTGGTCCGGGCAGGTGGCTGGTGGGATTGATATCACGCCAGACCTGTCGTTAGAGGTTGATATCGCCGGTGCCCCTAACGGTCGATTCGAAGCAACGCTCTATCCCAACCTGCTCCCGCAGTTTCAGTTGGTCGGGACTGCGGCGTCGGAGGGACGATTTGTGCTTCGGATCATTAAGCGAAGCAGTCAAGGCCACATTCCACTTCTGGTGGTAGACGAGGGGTTGCGTATCGATGTTCGGGAATTGTCCGTGGAGGTGGGCGTCGAAGCCCATGCCGACCGTGGCCCCGATCTTTTTGCCTCGTTGACACTGAAACAGGGGCGCTTTGCGGTTTCCGGTGGACAGTCAGACGGCTTCCTCCAATCGCTTCTGCCAGACGATGGTTTTACTCTGTTGTTTGACCTCATGCTTGGGGTGTCCTCGGAACGAGGACTTTTTCTGAACGTGGGCGGTGGTCTTGAGGCGACGATCCCGCTTCATGTCAAGTTTGGCCCGCTGGCATTAGATAGTTTGTTCTTGGGATTGGTCGGGTCTAACGAGAATATCCAGCTGACGGCTGCCATCTCCGGCTCCGCGGCCTTGGGCCCAATCGGTGTGGCCGTAGAGCGTATCGGTATCGGTCTGGTCTTGAATTTTCAACCCGGCAATTTGGGGCCGACGGATTTGCGACTGGGCTTCAAGCCACCCAATGGGCTTGGTATTGCTGTAGACGCCGGGCCTATCTCCGGTGGCGGATTCCTCTTTTTCGACGCTCCCAAAGGGCGCTATGCGGGTGTGTTGCAGATTGCGATTTACGACATTTCAGTGACCGCCGTTGGACTGCTGGACACCAAAGACGAAGCCGGTCACAACCTGCCCGCACCTGGTTTTTCCTTCCTGATCATCATCAGTGTTGAGTTTATTCCGATCCAACTGGGCTTCGGCTTTACGCTAAATGGTGTCGGTGGACTGGCCGGCATCCATCGGCAGGTGGTCACTGAAGCCCTGCAATCCGGGCTGCGTCAAGGCATCCTGGATCACATATTGTTTCCTCAAGATCCAGTCCGTAACGCGCCGCAAATCATCAGCGATCTCCGGACCGTTTTCCCCGTCGCCGTGGGGCGATTTGTGTTCGGCCCCATGGCGAAGCTCGGTTGGGGTACGCCGTCCATTATCACGGCTGAAATCGGCATTATCTTGGAGCTTCCCGATCCGTTTCGAATTGTTCTTCTTGGACAAGCGGCCGCCGTGCTGCCGGAAGACGCGCCCGTTGTGCGGATCAATGTTGATGTCCTAGGGATCATCGACTTCGGCCGGAAAATGTTCTCGCTCGATGCCACGATTCGCGACTCTTTCATTGGGGGGTTTGCGCTGTCCGGTGATATGGCCATGCGATTGGGTTGGGGCGACCGACCAAACTTTGCACTAGCGGTCGGCGGTCTGAATCCGAATTTCAATCCGCCGCCGAATTTTCCGACGTTGCGCCGCGTCATGGTATCGCTCGGGCTGGGCGACAATCCACGCATCAGTATTCAAGGGTACACGGCGATCACGTCCAATTCCATCCAGTTCGGCGCCTTGGCGGAGCTCTATGCCGAAGCGGCGGGGTTCAGCGTCTGCGGTTACTTGGGTTTTGATGCGTTGATTATCTTTCAGCCTTTCTTTTTCCGTTTCGATTTCCGGACAGGGTTCACTTTGCGCAGGGGTTCGAGTCGTATCGCCGGAATCAACATTGAGGGTATGTTGTCTGGACCCTCTCCGTTTCACCTCAAGGGTAGGGGCTGTATCGGCATTTTGTTCTTTGATGTGTGCGTCCGTTTTGATGAGACCTTTGGTGACCGCCAACGAGTGGAATTACCGGCAAAGGACCCGTGGGAGCAGTTGCAGATGGCCATCGCCGATGCAAGGAATTGGAGTCCTCAACTGCCCCAACGTTTATTTGCTGGTGTCAGCTTAAAACCCACAACGGATGATACGAGTCTGCTGTTTCATCACCCCATGGGGCGTACGACGTTCCAGCAAAAGGTCATCCCCTTAAACAAAACCTTGGAGCGCTTTGGCGAATTTGCGGTGGCGGGCGCGAATCGGTTTGACATTGCGTCCGTCATCGTTGGCGACAACGCCGCGTCGAACTGGGACCCGATCGAAGATTACATGGCCCCTGGGCTCTCTGAAGATCTCACCGATAAGCAGAAGATCACGCGCGACTCCTACGAATTAGAAATCGTGGGATTTGAAGCGGGCAGTACACGAGCGGAGTTCGGACCCGGCAAAACCAAGGTGGTCGAATACGAACAAAGAATCGTTGAAACCCCGTGGCGATCGCTGCTGTTGGACAGAATGTACCGGCTGCCAAGGCTGTACCAAATGGCCATGAGCGCTATGAGCGCAAAGGCCCGTTCACTACAGCAGCGGACTGGTCGTTTGAAGTTTTCTGCACCGATAGACAAAGACAGAGGCGCCTCCTTGGCCGATGAAACCTGGAGCATTGTGGAGGCCGATACCTTAACACCGGCCCCGCGGTTTGCCGGTGCGGCCATGACCAAGGGACAGGCCTTCCGCACTTATGACGAACACATCAAGAAGCATCCTGCTGACCGTGCGCATCTCGAGGTCGTCTCGACCTTTGAAGTGAAGGAAGCGGTATGAACGGTTTAGCGACCTATACTTTTTTGCCGTGGGTTCGGCGTGGGATTTCCACGGAGATTACCCGTGTCGACGGTGCCGATGATGCGGCCGTGCGTGCGCAGGTTCCCATTACGTTAGAGCTTGACGCGACGGGTCAGCGCAGAGCGAGCACGGTTACCCTCGATCTCTATGGACCGGGTGAGGTTGCGGGCATTGATCCGCGGATGATCATTCGTACAGAGCCCACGCCGGATAGCGAAGACGCCGAACCGAACTATTTTCCCGCCGTAGACTTTTATGAACCGGATTTCCCCTGGCGCTATACGCCGGCCCGCGCTACCGCGGAGCACCGAATCCGGCCTTGGCTGGTATTGATTGTCCTGGCCGCGACTGAAATCAAGGAGGAACATCCCGCCGGTGCCGACGGCACACTGGGCAGTGTGTTGGTGGAGACCGCACAGGTATTGCCGGATCTTGGTCAGTCTTGGGCTTGGGCGCATGGGCAGATCAGTGCCTTGGAAGAAGGCGAGTCGGTTCAGGAAATTATCGATCACCAGCCCCACCGGGCTATTTCACGTCTCCTGTGTCCGCGGAAACTGCGATCGCGCACGCGCTACACGGCATTTCTGGTGCCGAGTTTTTTACGCGGTCGCCTAGCGGGATTGAATCAACCCATCCCAGACACGGGTGCGACGGTCGTGGACGGTCTAACCGCGGCTTGGACGCACGAAGACAACAACGTCTTGTTACCCATCTATTACAAATGGCAATTCTCGACTGGGACGCAAGGCGATTTTGAATTCCTGGTTCGTAAGCTAAGGGCGCGTCAAATCACCGGCGATGTCGGCAAACGGCCCATCGATGTCGGTGCGCCGGATCCGGGGCTTCCGCCGGCGGCGGAAGCCCCGCTTGAGATGGAAGGTGCGCTGAAGGCGTTGACCACGACGCCGGCACCGTGGCCGGACGCGCAGCGCAGGCGGTTTTTGAACGGACATGCCCCGAAGATTGGGCTGACCGAACTTGTCAATCGTCCCCAAGATCTCTTGGACGGAGGCCATTTTGACCCTATCGTTGTTCCTCCGCTTTACGGCCGCTGGCACGCTCGCCAAACGCGACTACGCCCAGACCACGCACCATCGTGGTTTAACGTGTTGAACCAGGATCCGCGACATCGCGCCAGTGCGAGTTTGGGCACCCGTGTGGTACAACAGCAACAAGAACAGTTGATGGCGAGTGCCTGGGAGCAGCTTGAGGGCGTCCTTGCCGTCAATCAGACGCTGTGCCACACTCAATTCGGTCGCGAGTTGGCTGATCAGGTTCGCACCAAATACCTAATGGATCTGCCACACGAGCTGGTGGTCAATATCACCGCGCCCGTACACCGACGCATTCGCGCCAGCCGGCAAACAGTTTTCGCGATCTGCAATCGCGCCCGGATTGGCTACTTCGGCGAGGGCTCGTTTCGACGTGTCACGCGAACCCGCGGGCCGATCAGCCGTCGGTTGAAGCACATCAGCAGAGATCTGCCTGACACCATGCTCACACGCGCTAACAACCACGATATCACACCATCGCCAGCCCCGGTCACCCAAGACAATATGATCACCAACCGGAAGCTTGGTCAGGCGGTGCTGCCACCGTCGATAACGGTACGTGATGCGCACCGGCAGGGCTTGTGGGCTTGGTTGTCACTGGTGCTTGCGTTGCTTCTGTTGCTGTTTGTTGTTTTGGGTGGCATCGGTTTGATGGCGGGCGTGGGTGTGGGAGCCGTCGCGCTTGGACTGGTGGTGGTAGGAATCACACAACGCCGCCGTGCCAATCGGTTGCGAGCGGCGCTCGGGCTCCGTGACGGCACGCTCACCGCCGATGACGTTCGAGCTGTCAGACCGGATCGTGACTTTGTGCCGACCCAGAGCGCCGCCGGTTCTCATATCCCACCACCGCCGAAGGCGAACGTACACGATCCGCTGGCGGCCGCGGCTTTCCAAACCGCATTTGCGGAACTTGCCGCCCAGGCGTTTGACGTTGTGCCAACGGAACCGGCGCCGGTGCCGGTTGATATGCCGGTCATGCGTGACAAACTGATCGCGGGTATGAATCCGCGGATAAATCATGTCGCTGCGATTCAAGACCGCTTAACAATTGCCCAGTGGGTGGATTGGCAACCCCGTGATCCGCTCGACAAGGTCATGGCGGGACCTGAATTTGAACAACCGATGTATGAGCCGCTGCGCGATCTGTCCCAAGAGTGGTTGATGCCTGGTGTTGGACAAATTCCGCAGAACACCACGGCCTTGCTGGTGACCAATCAGCGTTTCATCGAGGCTTATATGGCTGGCCTGAATCACGAGATGGCGCGTGAACTTTTATGGCGGGAGTATCCGACTGACTTGCGCGGCACTTACTTTCGGCAGTTTTGGGATGTGCGCAGCTTTGTACACACGGGGGTCGGACAGCGCAGTCGTGAAACCTTACGCGACATTAAGAACGTGCACGAGTGGGATGACGGACTGTTGGGGCATAACAGCCCACGCACGCCACCATCCGGAGGCGAGCATCTGGTACTGCTCTTACGGGGCGAAGTGTTAAAACGCTACCCCAACACATCGATCTATGCCGTGAGAGCAACCCGTGGTGCGGATGGCAAGTTGGCATTGGGTACCACGGAAAGCCACCCGGTGTTTGGTGGCGCTCTCGACCCGGATTTGTCGTTTTTCGGGTTCGAGCTCACGGCGGCACAGGTCCGAGGCGGCCAGGGGCAGCGTGGCGATCCGGGCTGGTTTTTCGTCCTCCAACAGCAGCCCACGGAGCCTCGTTTTGGACTTGATGTGCCCGACGCCGCAACCGCCGGCGGCGCGGTCGGGGCGTCCTGGGACGATCTGTCCTGGGGTCACCTCGTTGCCGACATGGAGGCAATGGATGGCTTGAATTACATCGACCTCACGGCGGACCGTCCCGACACGCGATTCACCGATACTTCCGAAGCGAATTGGCATGCTGGAGCGGGTAGCGATGCGGCGCAGCTTGCCTATATCACCCTACAAAAACCCTTCCGTGTGGCCATACACGGCAAAGCCATGGTCCCCGAAGAGGCGTAGCTCATGCCAGAGATGCCCGACCGTCTGCGACAGTCTCTAAGTGCATTGCGTCTGCGTCAGGCCCAGGCGGAGCAAATGCGTGCACGTCAAGTGATGGCGCGTGTACGCGCGGCACGGGAACTGCAAGACACGCAACGTCGACTGGGGGTTAATCACAAAGACACGCGAGCGGCGGCTGCGCGCTACAAAGAAACCATCAAGGCATTGAAAATCGCACGGGCGAACGAGAGCAACGCACGCGCCGAACTTAACCGAAGAAAGCGTGCCGCCTTTCTATTCCGTACACCAGAAGAAGATGTGGCCCTGCTCAGTGGTGCGGTGCCGATCGTTTTATTGCCGGTGCGCTTAGAAACACGATTCGTGCATCGTCAGTTCCAAGATGCGGAGGGAAACACCTTTACCGGCGTACTCAAGGTGCGCATTTATCCGGACGCTATCGCCGCCGACAGCCACGAACCGCGCCTCACGGAGAATGAACTGGCCGCGGGCCGCGACTACTGGCGCCAGGCGTGGGCCGAGGCCGATGAGGCCGAGGCGTGGGCGGCACTGGTTCAAGAAACCGATGCGCCGCGTGCGGCATGGATCGTCAAACAAACCGAGCCCACGAATCGAGCCGCCGATTTTCCAACCGAGCCAAACGGTGACGGACCGCCCCCGGCATTCCCTGCGCTGGAAACCCGTCCCGCCAACTGGCAATTCATGCCCCGTAGCCACGTGCTTCCTGACCGTTGGATGGTGATCGGGTATCGCCAATTTCAAGAGGTGCGACGGGTCCACAGCCGGGTGGTTCGGGAGCCGCTGGCGCTGACGATGTCATTGGCCGGTGACGGGGAAAAGCCACAGCTTAATAGTCTGACGAACTTGTCGAACGGACTTGAGGTGGATGACGAGATTTTCTGGACCGTTAACTTCGAAGAGGCGCTTAAGGTCGGAATGGCGGTGGAACTGCCCCTGACAGAGGAAGATTTCGATCTAGGGTTTGAGGCAGTATTGGCGGTCGGGGTCAAAGCGTCACTGGACCCGGCGCAGGCCCGTGCCCGTCTCGGCCAGTTAATGGACGCCCATCATTACAGCAGCGGGTGGTCCTTTGTGCCGCAAGGCGCTGCGACCAACAATGTCAGTGACGCGCCATCTTGGTTTCCACCCGTCGACCCTCGCGGTCAAACGAGCTTCGGCGTGGAACGCGGCGAGCCGTTGGTGACTGGAACACAAGAAACCGACGGCGTTCGCTTTATGCGTGCGCTGGGTATTCCCCGCCAACACGCGGCACATATCTTCGGCGCCGACCGTGATGAGCAACGCGCAGCAAAAGCCATGGCAGAAGCGCTCTGGCCATGCACCCTGGGCCATTTCCTGGAGCATATGATGCATCCGGTCGTGGATGACAAAGCGCTCGAATTAGCCAAGCGCTATTTTGTCGACCAGGTACGTGCACGCGGGCACTATCCGGCGTTTCGGGTCGGTGCCGTACCGTATGGTTTTTTGCCCGTTAGCTTTATTGATCATTGGGACCCATTTGACGATCCGTTGGGGGTCGAAGCGCATCTCGTGCCTTTCATCCTTAGGGTGAGGGATCTATTTTTTCGATACGCCGCTTCAGCACCGCGTATCAATCGCAGCGCTGATGCCGATCGAGACTTGCTTGAAACCCTGGGGATGGACGCGAGTACGCGCGAAATCTGGGTCCGTCGCGTGCTCGGTAGTGACACGCAATGGAACTTCGTACGTTTTAGTGGCATTGATCCATCGCGTATGGACGAAACCCGGAAGGTCATCGCGAAAAGTATCTTGGAGGGATTGGGGCACGAGCAGTGGGATCCAAAAATACTTTACACAAATTTTTCGAATCCACCGCATAAATTCGCCAACGGTTTGGTGGTGAATGATCCCAACCAACCGTTGTCGGAAACCGATTCACTGGATTTCAATTACATCCGATGGATCCGCACGGTGGACTCGGTGTTTACGCTGCGTGACGAGCGTTTTCCCGAGGGGCTGAACGATCGGCCGGTAAGCCTACTATACTTCATGCTGCGTCACGCTGGATTACAGCAGACCACCCGTTCGCTGATGGACATTTTAATCGAACGCGGCTTAGCGACCCGCGCTGATCAGAGGGAACGCGAGCTGATTGGCATTACCCCAGATTCGCGGGATGCGCCGACGATCTGGCAGCGCTTAGAGACGGTTGTGCCAGGTGTCACCGCCGGCCGACCCATCGCCGCCATACTCAGTATGAACCCCGTCGAAGCCAACCTCCCGCCACTTGGTCAGCTCAATTCATTTCGATCCTCTTTACGGGTTCTAGAGGAACTGCCCACGGCCGAACTGGAGCGATTGTTTACCGAAACCCTCGATGTGTGTTCGCACCGGGTAGATGCCTGGATCACGAGCGTGGTGGCGCGCCGGCTGGAAGCGACACGAGCCCAGCGCCCCGAAGGCAGCCATTTGGCTGCGTACGGCTGGGTCGAAAACCTCAAGGCCGATATCCCCGGGCGGGGGAAGGTCACGGAAGTGGATGGCAAACGTGTCTTGGTCCGCGATGACAGCGGCGGATATGTTTACGCCCCGTCGATGACTCACGGTGCCGCTGCCGCTGTGTTATTAAATGGTTATCTTACCCGTCAGGGAGAGGCCAAAGATCGGTACGCCATCGACCTGTCTT
Organism: Phycisphaeraceae bacterium; assembly: GCA_965222495.1. Taxonomy (GTDB): domain Bacteria; phylum Planctomycetota; class Phycisphaerae; order Phycisphaerales; family Phycisphaeraceae; genus CBDCUA01. The sequence continues at coordinate 385,030 of CBDCUA010000007.1, forward strand.
CGGCACGTACGCGCACGGCACTGGCCGTGGTAGATGCGGTGCGAAACGGGCAATCGCTCGGAGCGGTACTCGGATACCAATTTGAGCGCGGGTTACACGAGGTGCATCCGGGTGTGGAACTCGATCGGTTTATTGATGATTTTCGTAGCGCCTACCCCATCGCGCGAAACCAAGCCCGAGACGCCAACATTCCGGCGGAACAAATAACGGCGCGCCATGTGGTCGATGGGTTGGCGCTGCGGCTATCCTGGCGCGGTGAACCCGGATTTGAGGCGATTCCGTGGGCCAGCATGAACCCGTCTGTGGATCAACGCAAGGCCATCGAAGGCGAGCTCAAGCGCCTCGACGAAACGGTGGATGCGGTTGCCGACTTCTTGCTTGCTGACTCTGTGTTTCAGATCGTCAGCGGCAAGATGGATGCGGCGGGTGCGTCACTTAAAGCCGTCGGAGAGGGTGCGCGGCCGCCCGAAGGCGATATCGCGAAAGTCCCTCGCAGCGGTACGAGCTTGAGCCATCGCGTCGCGGTGATCATGGGCGGTGACGCCATCGACCTGGCGGCATTGGGATGGACCGGTCCGCATAACGCTCGGGCGCGAGCAGAGCCGTATCTAAACGGTTGGGTCGGTCGGGTGCTGGGCAGGCCGGACACCGTCGTGTGCGAAGTACGATTTGAGACCGGTGCGGTCCACACCGTGCGGCTGGATCAACTGGCGCTAGATCCACTGGACGTGTTGGCGATGGCGAAAACGGTTGCGTTTGGCGGTGACGATTCTGAGCTCGATCGACGGATACGATACGCCGTCGGTAGCGCAGAACCCGCAGGAACTGGTTTCAACATTCGGTACAAAGTCGACGGGCTTGTCGCCGATCAGCGTAGCTTCGCGGTGCTGCTTGAGGTGGCGCGCGCCCTCAATGAATTGTTGGGCACGGCACGACCGCTAGAGCCCAAGGATCTAATTCCACCCGAACAGCAGGCCGATCTTGGGTCCGATGACCCCGCAATCGCGCCAGATCGGCGCACCGTTGAGCTTCAAGATCGGGCTGGGTCGGCGATACAGCGATTCGATGCAGCTCGCACCGCGCTAAACGGCGCGGTTGACGCCCTAAACGCTGTGCCCGTCGATCGAGATGCCTCAGCGGAACTCACCTCGGTCCGAGCGGCGCTTAGAACCGTCGCAACCTATGGTTTTGCCGGTGCGTTTCCTCTGACCTTTACCGGTGCGACATCAGAAATGCGCTCCGCCATAGCCGGTCAAGCCACAAGCGTATTACGCGATGTCGATCAACGCCGCCGCAATGCCGCAGATGCCGCAGAGCCGGTCGCGCAACTGAAGGCCATTTTCGGTCGGGAGTTTGTGGTATTGCCGCGGTTCAAGCCGGCGCGAGCGTCGGAATTGCAAGCCGCCTTAAATGAACAACCACAGCTTGGCGCCAACCCTAAGAATACCATGGCAACCTGGGTGGCGCAGACCGCACGGGTACGCAAGCCGCTACAGCTTTGGCGTCGTGTCGGGCAGTACGCGACGGCGTTGGCGACGCCATTGGGCACCCGGCGCGTCGTGCAGCTACCGTTTTCTCCAAGAGCCCGATGGGTCGGATTACCATTTGACAAACAGAAGGACCGCCCACTGAGGGGGCGCGTGTCGATGATTTTGTATCGCGCCCAGGCACCGGCGGCGAATCAAGCCTGGGTGGGGCTGCTGCTCGACCAGTGGATGGAGTCGATCCCGAGTCCCGAGGAAGATGTGGGCGTCGTGTTTCACCATGACACACCGGGAGCTCAGGCGCCGCAAGCGGTGTTGCTTGCGGTGCCGCCCACTGATATCGAACAGTGGAATTTTGACTTACTCGTGAACATCTTGCGGCAGACTTTTTTTCACGCCAAAGTGCGCGGGGTTGACCGAGAAGACGCCGAGTTTTTGTATGGTCAGTTGGTCCCTATGATTTTTCTCACACAGAACACGCGTAACGAAGCCGTTTCGACGGCGCTACATGAGTATTTGGTGAGCACGCCGCACCTTTTCACAAAAGATCGATAAGCCTATGCCCTCTATTTCATTCTGGAACCGTATTGAACCCCGGCCACGCAGCGACAAACTCGAACGCCATCTCGCTGCGCAGGTGCGTGATCCCATGTGGTTTCTGACGCGTCAATATCAGTTTGGCGAGTTTCAGGGTGAGGACGCGGCATCACCGGCCTACGTTGAACTCAAGGCCCGCGTTGCGCCGGTGACCGGTTGGTATGCGCCCGGTGATGCGGTGACGCCATTTTACAATAAAGCACCGCTTGAAAAATGGGTGCAGACCGAAGGGTTTACCCCCGACCTGTCGACCTCGGTGGAACTGGGGCAGTATTACGAGTCATTGTTGCAGGATGAGGGGTTGCACGCCCTGATAGCCGATTTTCGTCAGGCGTATCAGGTCCCCGGCGTGGATACCGGTGATACCCATGGCCGTGACCATGACCTGGGGCGGTTTCTTGCTGTTTGTGGTGGACGTGTGGTCCATGGAGCTAAGTTGCTCAACGCCATTGGCGAGGCGCACCCGAACCTCCCGGCGCTACCGGCACTGCCGGCCGGTACGGATCTGTTGAAATTGCGACGCGTGAATAATGATTTCGTGCAATGGGTAAGGCAGACATTTGGCGAAATCGGTCGTGAGGACGCTCCGGCATGGCAGCCCGAGCGGTTGGAATACAACGCTCGGGTTACGGCACTATCTCCTGAAAACCAAGCCATCACCTTGGAGGCCTACCCCTCACGAGACGGCACCTTCGACTGGTCCTCTTTCGATCAGTTCGAGAAATTTACGCTCGACAACGATACGGAGCGGCCGGCGCCCGGACATGTGGAGCACATATCACGCAGTGTGTTGCCGGCTCATGTGGTGTTTCCGGGGATGGCCAATAACCGCTGGTGGCATTTTGAGGACAACCGCCGTGATTTTGCAGAGTTGCGTACGAGCCGATTGGAACTAGGCAAAATCGTGGTCCTGGATTTTATGCTCGTCCACGGTCACGATTGGTATGTCGTTCCCTTTGCGCAAAAGGTGGGGACACTTGCGCGTATTGATACGTTGCTTGTGCATGACGTGTTTGGTGAGATCACTTTAGTGAATCGTGCCGACGCGGATCCCAAGACACCGTGGTCCATGTTTTCGGTGAGCGTCAAAGGCGGTGGTCGGGCGGATTACTTCATGCTTGCCCCGAGTGCGACCGGTGTGTCGTTACAGGGTGAGCCTGTAGAACAGGTTCGATTTCTCCGGGATGAGGCGGCCAACATGGCGTGGGGGATCGAACACACGACCGAAAGCGGTACCGGCAGACCGTGGCCGGGTCATGAACGGGCGGAGCAGTTGGGTTCTGAACCTGTGTCGTATCATCCTGGTTCAGACGATGCGCCACCTCTAAAGTATCTACTGCAAACACGCGTGCCCGAGCACTGGATCCCTTTCGTGCCCGTGCAAGTTGACGCCGCAAAGAGGGTCGTGGCGTTGCAACGGGCAGCGGCCCTGCGAATACCCACAGATGGCGGGGCGCCCACCGCGATCCAACCGGTCGCTCGCGTCCTAACGCCATCCCATGCCGATCAAAATCCGATCTATCGAATACGGGAAGAAGAAATTCCTAGAGAGGGAGCCGAAGTGACGCGTCGTGTTGAACGAGCGCGATGGATTGACGGTTCCACGCACCTCTGGATCGCCAGGAAGCGTCGTCCGGGCGCCGGTGAAGGACGCAGCGGGTTGACCTTCGATATCGCGCTTGAGGCTCGCACAGGCGGATGAAAGCTGTCGCATCAAAGGCAATATGAGTCAGGCAGGATGGCACTGTGAAAAGTCAATACCTCCCACGCGATAGGTTAACGTTGATGTGCCCGGCGGTCGGCGTCGTCCGATCGGCTGTGTCGGTTTCTATCAGGTGGTCCAGGGAATTGTTACCGGTGGCCGATGGGTCATGGGCAAGCGACCATGATTGTCACACAAGTATTTTCAGTAGAATATTTGTATGCTTTCACCCCTTCTGAACCTTGGCATGTCACGGGAGCCGTCGTGCCCAGATCTCCTTTCCGGCCAAAGGCCGGTTGGATTCCTTCACAAACGCTGGATCAAGTTTTCAGGAGGGGGCAAGCGGACCGTTCATGATCTTGTACAACGCGCCGTCTACAATCGCGCTGTCTCCCTGCCGGTCCGGCTCGTATAGAATTCTCATGAACTAAATCGGATCGAAGCATATGATTGACGTCATGAGGCCTTTGTGAGTTAACGGATTCAAACCAACCAGATCGTCGACGTAATTTCGGCTGCACTCGCAAACGGTATCAACTTGAGATCAGAATTATCACCCCTGATCAAGGAAATCAGCACCAAACCGATGTTCACTCATAGGTTCCTATATCAATAATCTGAAGAGCCACAACCGATGAAGTTCCTGATCAAGTTGAACGCCATCACGGGTACACTCTGGGTCACGGCAATGATCGCCTTCCATAGATTCGAGATTTTCTTACTGAAGATTGCGGAACTCGTTCTAATGGTAGCATTCGGCTCTCTTCTAGTTGTGAACATCTTTGCCATCCCATTCCTCTGGAAATGGCATCGATTCCGGGCATTCCTTCCATTTGCAACGTACGCATTCGTTGTAGCGCTATTGGCCTTGGGCACGCGCCAAGTTGCCAAACTCGTGCTTGCAGGTACTCCTTGTTTTCCAGATTCGTTTCTAACAGACGGAACGAAATCCGAGATGGAAAATATTGGCCTAAGGCTTCTCGGCCGGTCGTTAAAAGAGATAAATATAGAGCCAAGCGCATTTGACATTTATCTATGGCGCGTTACTCAGTCATTCAAAGAGATACCTACTGATCCACCTGAACCTCCGTGGATTGAAATGATCGCTGGGCATGAGAAGGTGGAGGTGCCTCCCGATATTATTCAACAGGCATGTGCTTTCGGGTTTCGGAGGATATCCATTGACGATGCTCAATCGCTTGTATCGTTCCAACATGACCGGGCGGGAAGACGGTACGATTACATTTTCACAATAAAACCGCTTCTCCCGCTCTACTTCCGGCCGGTGATGTTCACTGAGGTTGACATCGGAAACTGGGAGGATCTTCTCCTCATCGCCAAACAGGGACCTCACGCAACAGAGGCACAGACACGACAGATCGTGTTTGTGCCAACAATTATTTACCCCCTTCTTGAAAAAGAGCTAGGCCTACAACTCATGGAACAGCTAAGGAGCTTTTCATCGGCTACCGATATCCGGGATGATCAGAAGCGTCTTGTTCTTGCTGCCCTGAACAAGCAATGTCGTGCGAATAGCCGATTGGTCGAGCACCCGCGCATCACCTTCAGTGATAGACAGCTTTGTCTTGGTGATCGTCGGCGTATCTCAGAAGGAGTCGAGGTTGTCCGAATTCTGATGCAACTTCTAGAGGATAGGGTTCTGATCCTTGCCGAGGACAAAATACACCTGAAGTTAAAGCAACCTTTGTCCAAAGAAGAACGAAGCGAAGTCGAATGGCTACATGTTGGCATAATGGAATCGCTGTACGGCAATTTTCTGGATAAGAGGAAGTATCACTACAAAAGACAGATCGACAAACATTGGTACTTCAATTAAAAATCTGTAGCACGTTAACCGTGCCATAGCTAGGGCTGATATGAATTCGTCTCTACCCAACTCTGGCCATCACGATTGATGTCACAGCATTCTTGTCGAAGCCGACTTCAAGATGACGAATAGCAACGCCGTATTGTTTCAAAATGGGAACGAGCAACTTAGCCGCATTTCTGTAGTAGACATTAAGCAGGCCGCCGAGGCGTTCGCTGCGTCTAATCGGACCACATTCGCTCGGATAACGGTCCCGAGTTCACAGCGAAGGTGGTGCGTGACTGGTTGCGCCGTGTGAAGATGAAGACTTTGTTCATCGAGCCGGGCAGCCCGAGGGAGAATGGCTACGTGGAATCGTTCAGCGGCAAGCTGCGCAATGAATTACTGAACGGTGAAATCATCTACACGCTGCGAGAGGCGAAGGTAATGCCTCCGCTTCGGCTTGAGTAGTCCATTCAGCGTCTCTTCGACCGACTGGACGACAAGACGATCCACATGGCTGCGAACCTTTGATTCATCGATCCTGAACGTCTGTTCCATCCCATGGCTTGATGCTCCATTATCCTGCAAGGCGGTTCTCCTTTGAATGGCGTTAGTTGTCGTTAACCAACACCATTCCACTGGAGAACTGCCCTTTCGAATGTGCACATAATTCAGAGCGCTATCCTGCTGCCCTGCCCCTACGGTAACGATGAAATGAAATTCAACGGCGGCCCTCAAACAGCCGTTGAATACCGATCACAATCCCGCTGGCCCACCAATGGCAACCATTCCATCTCCTTTAGAGTTTTGGGATAGCCCCTCGTTAATCCACTGGTCCCGGCGGTACTGGCGACGGCGGCCCGATGGATAGACCGCTTAGTTTTTCCACCCCCATCGGACCGATGAGCGTCGCGGCACCTGTGACCGGATTGATTTCATAAAAATTTCCATCGCTGGCACCGGTGAGCAAGCGACCCGAAGCGTCGATTTCTAACGAAGACGCTTCGGCTTCAAGGTTTGTGGTCGCGATGACGCTGCCTTGGCCGGTCGATGGATCGATCGAAAGCAGGGCCGGCGGTATCTGATTCGAAGAAGTAATGCCGAAAAGCGTACCTGCCGCGTCGAATGCCAAACCGCCAATATTGTTAAACCCCGTTGCTCCGATCGTCGTCAATTGACCCGTCGCCAAGTCGACCTGGACCAATGACGATTGTAATTGTGAGCTGGGAACAAAAGTGGCTAACAGATTGCCGTTTGCGTCAAATGCCAGTCCATTCAACCCGCCAAATGGGTGGGGTGTTGACGACAAGACATCACCCGTGGCAGGATCGATCGTAAGAATGAGGCTGTTGCCACCGCCGGTTGTGGCATAGAGGGCGCTGTCATCAGGCGACCATTCGATCTCGGTAATATTCCCAAAGAACCCAACCTCACCCTCGTCATTGACTGGGATGGTTGCAACTTCCTGTGTGGCGCCTGTAGCAGTATCAACGATCACAAGCTGCCCCGTCTGCGGCACCGAGCCCCACAGCCTAGACGACGTCATAACGACGATCCCCGCGTCGGTCAGCCCGTCTGGTATGACTTCCAAGACCCCAGACGACCCTGCCAGCAGGCTACCCGCCACGATCGCTGATGCTGTCACCCGCGCGCCCCCCTCCGACGGGACTTGCACACTAAACGAAAATGACCCGTCGCCACTGGTGGTGGTCGAATCGCCAAACGGTGTTGTGACCGATGCCCCACTGAGAGCCGAGCCGTCTTCGAGTTGAACGAAGCCCTGTATCGTGGTGTTGAGGATGTCGGCGGTTACGGTTAGCCGCTTGACGGAAGTCGCGCCTTCATTGACCGCGGTAATGAACGCGACGCCGGGTGTCACGCTAGTCACCAAGCCGTTTTCGCCCACAGAGGCAACGGCGGGGTTGCTCGTGCGGTAGACCGTCCAGAGCGAGCGGAGCGTTAGGTCGGTGGTAGAGCCGTCGGGCAGTGTGCCGGTAACAGTTAACTGCGTCGTATCGCCGGTGGGGATCAGATCAGATACGGCGGTGAGGACGATCTTGGTCGGTAGCGGCATCGGGGTATCGGTGATGGTCATCTCGCCGATAATGAAGGTCTCGCCCTGGCTGAATTGGAACGGCTCACTGAAAGCATACCGGGTCACACCATTGGCGGTGCTTGTGCCGATCACACGCACGAAGTCATCGCTGACAAAATCTGGCGGCGTTCCCGGTCCGCCGAGGCCGAACTGGTCCGGCGCTGCGATATTGGGAATATGGAAGCTCCCATCGTCGTTTGCTTGGACGGTCTGTCCCCCGACGGTAAACGTCCAGGAGTCATCGAATAATTGACCGTACGCGGGGATGGCAATCACAATCAAGCTGACAATCAACGCAAAGGGTTCGTTCTGAATAAGTTTTTTAGAGTAGCGTTCCATCATTAAATGCCTCGTTGGGGAGATTTATCGACGAGCAAACTTCCTGGGACAAATTGAATCAACGATTTCGAGGGCATCCTCGTGCCCAGGTAGATTCGATCGTAATCAAGACCGATACAGCATCGCTGGGGGAATCAAACGTAATCGTCCAACCGATAGGTTCTTCACCAAACACACTGAAATTAAAGGTATGCTCGCTTAGCGGTAAGATGATTAATCCCTGCGCCTGACCAAAATTTGAATCCACGCTGGCTCCCACACCCAGCACATTCAAATTCCGGACCTTCACGCGTACGCCTTGGCCGCCTGAAAACGAAAAGCTTGTTCGCCCGGTGGCCACCCCGCCGCCGACGGGCATGAAGCCAGTGCAAGGCTCGATGGTTTCATTAGCGGTCCCGACCTCAATTTCCGGTGGCGGGCATTCCCGATCCACCGAAGCGAAGAATTTGCACGTATAGACCCCGTCGTCCTCCGCCAAAACCGAAACCTCTGATCCTTCCCCGGATTGCGAGAATCCACGCGGCCCGGTCACTTCGTATCGGTAAGTAACCGTCCCGGGTGGTACAGCCACGGACATCTGTTCGTCAGGGCATTCTTTACCGCCTCCCGAATCGGTAACACCAGAGGCGGTGAACGTGATGGTTTCAAAGAGATCACTAGGCTTCAACTCTCGACGGGAGGTGACCGTCCCGCCTGACAACATCCCGGTTTCAACACAGACTGGATTGCAACAAGTTGCTGTGGCCGTATACGGTGGACAGTTACATCCCCAGCCGGCGACGGTAATGCCAGAGCCCGGGTCGGTCATAATCGTTGAGCCGTCGTCACTGACACTGCCCTGGGCGATGATCTCGAACTTGTTCGTGCTGTGGTCGAACGACAGAAAATAGGTAATCGACCCAGCGGGTAGGCCGGACATGTTCGGGTAATGCACCTCGACAGGCGGATCGAAATGCGCGCCGGCGGGTTGGAGCGTCCAGGCGAACGGCGGGGCGGCGCCGTCGGGCATGGGCATGGGCACATCATCGAAGTGCACCTGATTAAGCGCGATGATGGCAGGATCACCCGGGCTGGGTACGGACCCGTCAGCGCGAGTCATCGAACCCGCTTTGACGATCATCTTCAAGCCTTCCATCCCGGCGACGGTGAGTTCCACATCTTGGGTGTTATCAAAAGTGCGCGCGTTGGCCGAATCCAGCGGGGGCAACAGCACCGGCGTGGGCAGCGAATTAACCGCGTTGGGTACGACGACCATGTCAAAGGAAAGTGCCGGGAAGCTGCCTTCGGGGATCGGTTGTCCGTTCAGACCGAAGGCGACCAAGCCGTCGATGTGGAGCTTGGCTGGCCCGGCGGGTATATCGTTGAATGAAAACTGGCCGCTGGCGTCTGTCACGGTGTTGGGCACGGATTGGCCATTAACAGTCAGCGAACAGGCGGCGCCTTCGATCGGCAGGTTGCCGTTATCCAGCACCAAGCCGGAGAAGGTCGTCGGCTCGGCTTCGTTACGGACGACGCCGAAAATCACAAACTCCGCGGGGTTGCTGGGGTTGTTTGGGAAATCGGCTCGGACGACGTTGTTGCCCGCATGAGGCCCGAGGATGAAATCCACCTGGGCGTGGCCGGTCTGGCTGGTGTTGACCGTCAACTCGGTTTGGCCGTTGACCGTCCCTCCGCCTCGAATCACAGTGAACGTGACGGGGACGTCCCGCACGCCGTTGCATGAATCGCTCACCCAGACGCGTAATGGCTCGGGGGCGGGCCCACCGGACTCGGCACGCTGGTTGTTGCCGGAGCCGATATTGATCTGATCAGCCGGGGCGGGTGTGCCTGAAGCGCAAAAGAAGGTGGTGCCGGCGATGCTGGCGGAGGTGACTGTGACGCGGTTGTTGCCGCAGCCCGCGTCGGTGCCCAGCTTCCAGAAAGCTTGGGCGTTACCGTTTGCGTCGGTGGTGGTTTGGAACATCAACGCACCGTCACCGCTGCCGTTGGCGGTCAGGCGGCCGTTGCTGCGCGTGACTTTAAAGGTGACGATCTTATTGGGGAAGGGGGTGCCGTTGGCGTTGGTCACGCGGGCTACGATCGGCTGGGGCAGCACTGTTTCGACCTGCGCTTCTTGGCTATTGCCAGAGATGGCGGCCATCCGCGGCGCGTCGTCGGCAATCTTGATCTTGGAAACCGTGATCTGTTTGCTAACGGTGTTGCCCAGTTCGTCGGTCGCGGTCGCGGTAATCACCGTAGCAGCGCCGCCGGTGTTGAGGGGCACGCTTTCGGCAAAGAACGTGCCGTTGGTGCCGATACCCACGTCCACGATGGCGGGGACGCCATTGACGGTAACGGTTAAGCCCACGAAGCCGCTAAGCACATCGCCCACAGTGCCGGCCACATCGGTTGTGGCGGTCGTGAGTTTGGCTTCGTCATCCGGGAATTGAATCAGGAGGTTGGGGGGTTGTGAATCCTGAGTGATGGCTGTTGCAGTCGGTGGGCCGCGGACGCCAGAATTGCTAATGGTCGTAAAGAAAATTTGGTTCACGGTATCGATCGCCAACGGTATGCTCGTGGTGAACTGCCCATTGACAACGGGCACGGTTAAGGTTCCCTGCGGTCCGGAAACTTCTACGGATTGGCCTTGCGAAGCCGAACCGAAAACCTCGAGCGTGTTGGCGTTGGTCATCGTGTCGTGCGGGGCAAGCACTGGGGCGGGGGGTGGCCCGAGAATCAAAGTGCCCAAACATTGGGATTCAAAAGTAAACCGTCGCCGTGTGGTGTTATCAAAGATGATCGTCAGTGGTGAGGTTAATTCGCCGGGCGCCAGTGTGCCACCGTCACCGACCTGAGCGGAGAGATCCACAAACGGGTTACCGTCGGGGGTCTGGCCGTCGGCGCTGGCGAGCGTCACACCCGGTGCGGAGATGGAAGTCACGACCAACACCAAAGGGCATTGAATGTCTTGATCAGAAGTGTTGGTCACGATCACGTTGGTCTTGAGCTGACCTGTGCGGCGGTTGAACGTGGTGCTCTGATACTGGACGGTGACCAGATCGCCGATCTCTTCAACGGTGTCGAAGTCGATCGACCCTGCCGCATGTATTAAAGCAGGACATGTAAGCAGACAAATAGAACCAACAATAAATGATGCCACGAAAGTACGAAAAAGCCCTCGATTCATCCTGTCTATCCTTTCGTAAGTTGGCGAGCTATTTGTCAGATGTTCAGTGCGCGCATCACCCCTTTCTCCCCTCGAAATTTAGTTGGTTGTCTAAAAATTGTGATTTCTGATTAGAACCGTCTGCGCCGAGACACAATCCCGATCGCCGCAAGGCCCGTGATCCCCAAGGCCGCCGTTGCCGGTTCAGGGATGCGATCATTTATTGGAGGGGCGGCGGTTCGGACATTATCGACGTTCAAAGTAAATTGGGAGCCGTCGTTCTCGCTAAGCACCTCGAAAAACAGGGTAGCCGTCTGACCTGCCAGCAACGATAAATCTGCTGTGACGGATAAATCAAAGCTCGGATCGAGAGGCGGGCCGACGGTGACGGCCCCGGGCGCCGTGCCAAAGGGGTCAGGAACAGCGCCAAACGTATCGATCGAGAACAAATCAAAAAAATCGGTGCCGTCATCTAATCCCACAGAAAATGAATCGGAAAATAATCCAGCACCGGTCCCGGTTGGGTCGGCAGAGGTGCCCGGTAAGGTCAGATCAAAAATGAACAACGGCTCTGCGGCTGAAACCGTGAAGCTCTGCTCCAGCGTCGAGACAAACACGTCATCATCGAATTCCCCGGTTTCGAACACGGCGAAATTGTTGCCGCTGGCGGACGACACGCTGATTAGCGGTGTCGTGGGGCTGGCCAAGCCATCGATGGCCGAAGCGGTCCAGCCGGTCAGATCGCCCGATTCGAAGTCACCGCTCAGAATCGCTCCAGCGTACTGCTGAGTCGTCATCGTGATCATGACGACGCCATATATCGCTGTTAAAATCAATCGCATACGCATACCTCTTAATCTTGACCGACATTTTTCAGATGACCTCCGCCAATAACGGCAAAGATGTACTGATTGTCATTGTACGGTCAGGTGCGAACTTCACCAAGATTTTATTTCTTAAACTTTACTCATTATGGTCGATCCGATCCTCTAACGACGGGCAACCGTCGTCGGGTTCGGAAATGTCGTGTCTTTGATCGGCAATAAGCTCCTATCAAAAACCGGCTTGGACTTCGGCTGAGTTTTGGACCCATACGCAATAAAGCGCAAACAATTTCAAGGGCCGTCAGCCAAACCGAACGAAAGGATGTTGATGACTTGGTCACATTGCGAGCGTCGCACCTGATGAACCCGACAAAACCCAACCACGTCTGACCTCTGGAGCCAACAAGCGTGCGATTCCTCTGGCTGCACCTGCGGATCGCGGCGATTGTCGATGGATTCTCCCAGCGATTGGTCGCCTTGAAAGTCTACGGCACCGCACCGCACCGACCACAGATCAGATGATCCAGTTGTTTACCCACACGATTAAGTGTGAAGGCAAACCTCGATTCCTGATTACGGTTCACGGATGTCAATTCCAAAAGGTGTTTGATCATCAACTCAGTAAACTTGGTATCAAACTTATCCAAGGCCGGGTGGGTTATTGGCAGATCAACACGAAGGTCGAGCGGATATTCCGAACGTTGAAACTACGGCAACGGTTATCGTTGATGGTTCTATCCACGCGTTTGATCCAACGGCAATTGAATCTGTACCGTGCGTGGTACAACCGGCATCGGCCGTATACGTCGCTTGGGATCCTGACGCCCAACGAAGTGGTGGCCGGGCATAGCATGCCCGAAGCGATCCCGATACGTTGGCGAGACAACGTGATTCCGTCGTTCAAGGTCACACGAAATCATCTAGGTAATGATCCGCATCTGTCGGTGATCAAGATCGACGCAGCGTTCCGGCCACGCTTGGCGGCGTGACCCGGGCACTGTTCTTTGAAAAGTGAATCACGGAGAAGCGAAATGATGGGAAACATGTGTTCCGATGGAATGGAAAGGTGAGAACCATGCCTCCATAGAAAAGCTGGAAATTTGAAAACCGTCCCCAAGCAACCATTTACCGCCGCGGACAGTCTCACTGGTCTGCTCCTTGGCGACAGAAACAACATGGGGTTGTGCAAAGATCTCTAGGGGCTAGAGTAGACCCGTACCATGCCAAGCCGATGGAAAACGGTTCGGACCGCGTGTTTTTATTGCCTCGGAATCACTCTGATGGCAGGTTTTGTCGTGTTGTACTACACGCGCTTTACCCTACAGCCGGTGGTCCCTCCGGCGATCCGATATCTGGTGACGCGTGTCAATCAGCAGACGATGATCCTCTTGAATGCGGCCATATTCGTTTTGTTTATTGTCTTTCTTCCCTACCGAAGAAAAATCGCCTGGAAATCCAAAGGGGTGTTTTCAGCATTTATCCTGGCGCTGTTCGCCGAGATGTTTGGGATTCCCCTTTTGTTATACATCATTTATCCGTTATTTGGCACAACGGTGGCCATGCTCATCCCCGGTGTAGGCAAGTTTTATCTGCATCAGCACTTCTTTATTTTGGGATGGCCCGGTGTTGTCTTCGGATCATACCTGACGCTTGCGGGCATGATTCTTGTCGTTATCGGCTGGAGGCAGATCTACAAGGCCACGTCGCTGAAAACCGATGGCATCTACGCCTCTGTGCGGCACCCCCAGTATCTGGGGCTTATTCTTATATTAACCGGGTGGATTCTCCATTGGACGACGGTGTTGATGTTGATGCTCTACCCTGTTCTTTTGATCACATACGTTAGGCTATCCAAGCTCGAAGACAAAGAACTCCGGCAACAGTATGGAGAAGACTACGAACGATATATCCGCCGGGTTCCTGCTTTTTGGCCCTTGAAGTTGGGGCGCCAGCGAGGAGAAAACGGGTAGGTTCCCGTCTAAGAGCAGAGATATACCCCGGACCAATGAGGTTGTGGGTGCCGGGTTCTGACGATTGACAACCCGGGCAGAATGGATTAAAATATTTTTGCTTTATTTTGCGATTCTGAACGTCTGGTATACGCCTTGTCGTGGAGGCTTGGACATGAGAAAGAACGCAATTTTCGTTGTAGCGACAGTCGTCCTGTTGGCAGCGGTGCATCTGACCTCTGTGGTGACCGCACAGAGAAATGATTTGATCGAAGAAGATAGGCCCGACTTCTTTTTCGGTCTTCAGATTGAAGGTGTCGACGCCGGGAATTTTGCTGCTATTGATGGATTGAGTATTGAACAGGAAGTTGTGCAGGTCCTCGCTGAGACAGATCCACTGATTCGTAAGCGGCGTGGGCGAGTCAAATATGGGGATATTACGCTCAAGCGGAGATTTGTATCCGATTCAATTTTAAATGATTGGATTGAAGCGGCCCGACTCGGAGATACCTCCAGCAAGGAGGTCGCCGTTCAGCTTGTCGACGCCAGGACCAACGAATCGGTCAAGAAGTGGAATTGTTTTGAGTGTTTTCCAAAATCGTGGAAAGTGTCCTCCTTGGACGGCAAAGGCAATGATGTGTTGGTTGAAGAGTTCGTCATGGCCATCCAGTGGTGGACGGAAGATGATTGATTGTGGATCTTGAGTTACTTGTTCCATGTCGGTCTTAAGAGGCGGTGGGACCTGATATGTGTATCTGTCTTTCTTGCCTTGGACTCTGACCCCAGCCTCTCGCCAGGCCAGCACCTGATCAATCGTGTTGATCTCTGAAGGAATCGCAGGTGGGCGATGTTTAATGACCGTGCGCCTGTCTATGGCTTGGCTAGCTTTCTTTTCTTCCTGTCAGGCTTCACGGGCCTGGTTTACGAAGTCGTCTGGTTTAGGCAATTAACGCACGTCTGCGGAAGTTCGAGCCTCGCCATGGCTGCTGTGGCTGGCTCTTTTCTCTTTGGGTTGGGTTTGGGGGCATGGCGGTTAGGCAAAATCGCGGATCGTTCAGCATCACCATTTGTACTATACGGTTGGTGTGAGATTGGAATCGGTCTCTTAGCAGTCTTGCTGCCCTACCTCATCGTCCGGCTTAACACCATCGAGGGTTCTCTATATCCCATTGTCAGCTCTCGCCCATTGGTCCATTACTTTGCTCGTTTTGTTATTGTCTTTTTTGTCTTGGGGTTGCCTTGTCTCCTGATGGGTGGCACACTTCCGATGCTAATCAAAGAGCTCTCGCTGTGGGGTCAGAAGCCTGGCGAGTCGGTTGCATGGTTGTACGCGGTCAATACCGGTGGTGGCGCGGTCGGTTGTTACGCGGCGGGTTTTCACCTGATGCCATCCATCGGGCTCCAGTGGACCAATGCCCTTGCCGCGGGCGCGAATGTGCTGGTGGGGGCGGTTGTGCTCATATGGAGCCGGATGACACCGTACCGGTTGGCGATTGCTGAGCGGGAGGCCCGTGTCGGTTCTCGTAGGGTGGAAGGCCGTTCCGGTTCTGCAGCCGTGGGGCAACGGTTCTACGCCCTTCACGTTGCTGTCGTTTTGACGGGTTGTGCCGCTTTGGTCTTGCAGATGGTGTGGGCTCGACAGCTTGCTCTGATTCTTGGTGGTTCTACCTACGCCTTTACCGCTGTGGTTGTTGTCATGCTCCTGGGCATCGGATCGGGAAGTTTTATTTTTCGCGTGTGGTCTGCGAGACTTTCAAACGATATCTACGCGCCTTTGCTGATCATCACGGCCTTGGTGTTGGCAACCGTGTGCGGATTATTTCTCGTTCCGGTGCTGACCTCCGTTGTTGCTGTGGCGCAGCCGCTACGATCGTTTCAGGTTTTTAACGGTTTGCTCTCGATCAGCGTGGCAGCCGCGTTGGAGTTTGTACCGGCCGTGGGCATGGGGATTCTTTTTCCCCTTCTTATCCAGCTGAATAGAGCTGAGGCTTCAGAGGTTGGTCGTGCTGTCGGCGGCCTTTACGCGTTGAATGCCCTGGGCGCCATTGCTGGGGCCTCGTTGGCCCCGTCACTGGTTTTCTCCTATTGGGGAACCGCCGGTGGAGTATCGTTGGCGCTGACGCTTTACGGCGTCGCTCTGATCCTCTTATTTCGGCCCCGCAGCTGGAGCCATGTTGCGGTTGGCGTCACCTGTTTCATGATGTTGTGCGCTGGATTGTGGCTCGGCGTGCCCAATGATCCCCGGGTGACCAATGTTGGCCAGTATATGTATGGGTACCAAGATCCCCAGTACCTAAGAGAATCCAGGAAGATTCTCTACTTCCGTGAAGGCGCCGTATCCAACGTTCTGGTAACACAAGAGCCTGGGGGGCACCGAGCCCTTCGTGTCAACGGCAAGGTGGATGCGACCGACCAAAGAGACATGGCGATGCAGCTGGGGTTGGCCTACTTCCCCCGCATGTTTGTCCCCGGAGCCCGGGATGTCCTGGTGATAGGTTTGGGTAGTGGCACGACGTCGGGCGCGAGCCTTCTTTTTCCGGATGCCCGTATCACGTGCTGTGAAATCGAGCCAGCGGTTCTTGCCGCTTCTAGGTTCTTTTCTTCAGTGAACCATGAGCCGGAGGCTTCACCGCGTTTCCGGGTACGCTTTGACGATGGCAGAAGCTATCTTCAGGGACGACGCGATACGTACGACCTGATTCTTTCAGAGCCTTCTAACCCTTGGTTGGCGGGGATCTCGAATCTCTTTACCCGCCAATTCTACGAGCTGGCAAAGCAGAGGCTAAAGCCCGGTGGCGTGTTGGCCCAGTGGATCCAGGCCTATTCATTCTCGGTCGCTGATTACGCGATGGTCGTTCGGACCATTCAGAGCGTGTTTCCACACAGTGGCCTGATCCGTATTTCTGATAGTGATACGATTCTGCTGGCTTCGGCAGATCCGATCGATGTCGACATGGCAAAGCTCCAGGTTGTGCAATCTCAGGTTGATGCCCTCGGAGAAGTTCGGTCGGACCTTAACGCCTATTTCGGGACCAGTGACGTGGCGACTCTTTTGTTGCGACATCACCTTCTTGACGACGACGGTCTACGTCGCTTGTCGGTTAATGAAGGTTCGCAGATCATCCACACGGATACCAACTTGCGCCTGGAATTTGACGCGCCGCTGCGGCTGTTCGAAGCGACAGCACAGTCGGTGGGAACCGCCATCGTTGGTTCTGCGGCGGCACACCAGTTCACAGATGCCTTTGAACGATGGGGGTGTTCAATAGAACAACTGGACGTGTTTCATGATCTGGCGATGCTCTTTGCTCGTTATGATCACCGCGATGTGGCGATCCAACTTGCGGGATTCGCCCTCGGTCGGGATTCAGATAACACAACATTTTTGGCCGATCAACTCGTCCTTTCGACGGACATCGATGGGATCGACTTGGAGGCAGCAGTGGATAAGATTCTTGCCGTTTCCGAGTTGGAAGCGAATCGCGTTGGGGTTGCCTACTGGAAGGCCCGCAACCACGACAGTGCGGCCACTGTTTTTGAGCGGATTGTGGCAAAGTACCCCAATTCGGTCACGGCGTTGAGTAACCTGGCAGGCAACTACAAGGCACTTGGGCAGTTCTCAAGAGCGGAGAATGCCATTAAGAAGGCGCTCGTTCTTGACCCCTTTAGCGAATTGGCCAATAAGGCTTACCGTGCTATGGCCGACCAAGTGCCCAACGACGGGCAGCAGAACGATCTCGTCGGAGGTATTAACAAAGCTCCAAGGCAGCCGTAGAGAGAACATATCGTCGTGACAATGATCCCGCTGTAACACCAACCGATCTTCTCTGGCGTACCTGTTTGTCTAGGATTACCGCGGGTCCACCGATTGGCAGGAGCAGTCGATCCCGGACCAGAAGAAGGCCATCAAAGCCTATGCCGCCGAGCGCAGTCTGCGCATTGTGAAGTTTTACATCGACGACACGATCAGCGGCTTACCGAGTTGGACAAGGAACGCGACCAGATCGAGGCCAAACCAGATTCGTTCCGACGGATGATCCTGTCGGAGCAAGAGAGCTGCGAGCTGGTCAACCAGACCGCCAAGTTCATCGTGGGCGGAGCGGACACACAAGTTTCAATGTGTTGGCCGGTTAGCGCCGCGGGATGCGCGGTCTATCGTTCTCGATGGTGAATACCCCCTAGGGGAGTCGAACCCCTGTTCCCGGACTGAGAACCCGGTGTCCTAGGCCACTAGACGAAGGGGGCAGATTCACTGCTGCTTCGATGTCGTTTTTTAGCATACGCCCTGACCTGCCTGAGCGTCAAGTATCTAGACGAATGGTAGATGGCCCGAAGCGCAAACAGTGGTCGTATGGACCTATACACGTCGGGTTGGAACGGGCAGCGGCGAGCAACCCCATCCCAGTGGGAATCGCGTTGGATTTACGACATAAGCGTTATAATCAACGGATGCTTGTCGCGGTCACCGGAGCAACAGGGTTCTTGGGACGGTACATCGTCAACGATCTAATAAGCAATGGCCACACCTGTCGTTGTTGGTACCGACCGAGCAGTGATCAGGGTGGGTTCGCAAACGACGGACAGGGGATCCAGTGGATCCGGGGCCAGCTGGGTGAACCTGACGCCACACAATCATTGGTACACGCGGTAGACGCTGTCGTTCATTGTGCACTTGACCGTCAAGACGGTTGGAGTCCAGCCGACCGGGATCTGATTGACTTCGTGCAAACGAATGTGGTCGGTAGCGTTCGTTTGATGCAGTTGGCCCGGTCATCCGGTGTACGGCGGTTTGTCTTTATTAGTACCTGTGCGGTACACGACGTCATCCTCAGTGATCGCCCCTTAAACGAAGCGCATCCGTTGTGGCCGTATAGCCATTACGGTGCCCACAAGGCAGCCGTTGAGAAATTCGTGCACAGTTTCGGTCTTCCCCGTACCAACGCCCCACAAGGATGGGATATCTGTTCATTGCGGCCGACCGGGATATACGGCTGTGATCATCCCATCGAGAAGAGCAGATGGTACGGACTAATACGCGATATCGTCGAAGATCGGCCCGTTGACTTGCCTCAGGGGGGAAAGGAGGTCCACGCTGCCGACGTGGCCAAGGCCGTACGCTGTTTGCTGGCGACCGAACCCGGAGTTGTGGCGGGTCAATCATATAACTGTTGTGATATGTACATCGCCCTTCAAGACGTGGCTCAGATCGCTAAGCAAATCGTCGGTAGCACCAGTGAGATTACAAGAAAGAACCGCGGCCCTAAGAACCAAATCGATACTTCAAAGTTGCGCGCTTTGGGTATGAGCTTCGGTGGAAAGTCACTGTTGGAGGAAACTGTCAGGGCACTGGTGCGGGCGGTGAAGGCGGCAGACTAGCCGAAATCCATTCGAATGACGATACAAATCGGTTGACGGAAGGCTCTTCGTGCCGCTGGATTTGGTCGCCGACATTGGCCACACCCCACGGGCGATCCGGGACTTCGACCCAGAACAAAACGACCTTGTCGTCACAGTTTACAAAATAGATCGCATGGTAACGGATCCGCGTGGATGCGGTGCCTCTCAGCGTAAACACGGACTGAATGGGTTGGCGGTATGCTGAAAATAATGCTTCGTATCCGTTGAGAGTCAGTTTTTCAGCATGGTACTTGGACAGAATCGCATCGTAAGTCACTTCGGCTTCTTGGATGATTTTGTGACGAACTTGTTTGGCGTCATCGAGAAAAGTGGCCTGCTGATCCGGCTTCTCTTGACGATCGACGATACGGAGTCGGTAAATGTTAGGGTCAGACCTGGATGGCCCAAAACTGACAGTTGTGCCGATACCCGCTTCGTCCGATACATGTTCAGTAATCGCCATGCGATGAAATTCACTGGCCTCTTCCGCATGGGGGATCTTGATACGGAATTCGCCATTGGGGGATACGTAAAACTGACGATCGATCGTCCCTTTTATCGCCGTGGAATGATCTTCCACGCCGTTGAGCCCCGGACCTCCGCCAGAGCATCCGTAGACAGTTAAGGCAACGATGATCCCCAACGCGCCCACGTTCGGTGTCATCCGATATTCCTTTCATTCAACACAAACACGGAGCGTCGCTGCTGCAAGGTCTAGTATAACAACGATACCAGACGTTGATTCTAACACAAATAGATCGCCGGTTGGGATAACGCAGCGGTCGGTCCTTCTCGACGTTGACCGTGGCGGTCGGTAAAAGATCGCTCACGGTGTGCGTGTGGTTCACGGTTATGCGTTTTGTGCCGAACATACGACATCGCCGCATCGGTCTGAGTGGATTCTGCGGTTCTTCCACACAGAGACCGGACTGGTTGCCCGATGGTAGCAAACGCAATTGTTTCAGTGAAGGCAAACCGTTATGCAAACTCAGGACACGCCTAACGGATCCCCTGGCCAACGTGCACCGTCTCAGGAAACACGGTTTGACGCCCAGCCGGTTCTGGACTTGTTGGCGGAGATTGAACAATACTTAAGTCAATTGCGGTTATGGGAGCATCACGCCCAACCAGACGCCGAAGTTCAGCCACTCGAGGCTGAGCGGGTGGACCAATATCGTCAAGAGATCGCACGACTGGTGGGCCAGGCCGATCAACTGAGCGCTAGTTTGGAATCCAAGCGGAAGGAGATCGAAACAGACCATCAGTGCGCGCTCACGAATCAGGCTCAACTACAAGAGAAAATTCAAGATGTGACCTGTCAACAAGAGCAGCTAGAGCAACAGCGCCAAGAGCTGAGCGGCTGGTGGGACCAGTTGGCCCAACAGCGTAACGAGCGGGAAAATTATGAGGGATATCTCAAACTCGTAGCGAGGCAACAGCAAGAGCTTGAGGACCGTGCGAACCAGCTAGACCAAAAGGCCGGTGAACTGGACTCTGAACATACGCAGCTCGATGCGAATATTTCGCAGACCACTGAACAACTCGGTCAGTTAGATAGCCAGCGTCAAGAATGGAATCAGCGAGCACAAAGGCTCGATCAGTTGCGTCAGGATCTAAAGATTCGGTCACAGCAGTTGGGAGATTTTTCCGGCAATCTGGATCTGCAAGAACAGAGCTTAAGCGATACCGCGCCGTTAGAAGAATTGGATGCACGACAGCAGCAGTTAGAAGAACGTGCACGCGAACTAGATGAAGTGGATCGTGATATTGAAGATAGACGTAAGCGGTGGCAGGAGATGGACTCATTGCAGGGCCACGCTGCCGATCAGCAACAACAGATATCGCAGCAGCGCCAGGATTTGGCCGGACGCGAGGAAGAACTTGATCAAAAAGCCAGTGAGATCAAAGAGCTTGCTAACTCCGTGACAATCGAACACGCTGAGTTGGGATCTCGTCAGGAAGCAGTGGCAAGCCAGCAGCAGCAACTCGAGGAACAGCGCTCGGTGTTAGGAGAGCAAGAGCATCAACTTGCTCAAGAGCGCCAGTCACTAGAGGCACGAATTGGTGAACTGGATGCGCGGTCAGAAGAGCTTGACCACCGTCAGGCTGAGTTGGGATCTCATCAGGAAGTCATCTCTAGCCAGCAGCAGCAACTCGAGGAACAGCGCTCGGTGTTAGGAGAGCAAGAGCATCAACTTGCTCAAGAGCGCCAGTCACTTGAAGCACGAGCTGGTGAACTGGATGCGCGGTCAGAAGAGCTCGACCACCGTCAGGCTGAGTTGGGATCTCATCAGGAAGTCATCTCTAGCCAGCAGCAGCAACTCGAGGAACAGCGTTCGGTGTTAGGCGAACAAGAGCATCAACTTGCTCAAGAGCGCCAGTCACTTGAGGCACGAGCTGGTGAACTGGATGCGCGGTCAGAAGAGCTCGACCACCGTCAGGCTGAGTTGGGATCTCATCAGGAAGTCATCTCTAGCCAGCAGCAGCAACTCGAGGAACGGCGTTCGGTGTTAGGCGAACAAGAGCATCAACTTGCTCAAGAGCGCCAGTCACTTGAGGCACGAGCTGGTGAACTGGAGTCGTGGTCCGGAGAGCTTGACCGACGTCAGGCTGAGTTGGGAACTCGCCAGGAAGCAGTTGCAAGCCAGCAGCAGCAACTCGAGGAACAGCGTTCGGTGTTGGGCGAACAAGAGCATCAACTTGCTCAAGAGCGCCAGTCACTGGGCGTTCGTGCATCCGAGCTCGAAGATCAAGCCCGTCATCTTACAGCGCTTCGTGATCAGTTCGAACAAGAGCGATCAGCCTTTGAGTCCCAGCGTGGCGACCATTCGAATCAGCAGGACGAACTGCACCAGCAGCGAGAATCACTTGAAGCACGAGCTGGTGAACTGGAGTCGTGGTCCGGAGAGCTTGACCGACGTCAGGCTGAGTTGGGAACTCGCCAGGAAGCAGTTGCAAGCCAGCAGCAGCAACTCGAGGAACAGCGTTCGGTGTTGGGCGAACAAGAGCATCAACTTGCTCAAGAGCGCCAGTCACTGGGCGTTCGTGCATCCGAGCTCGAAGATCAAGCCCGTCATCTTACAGCGCTTCGTGATCAGTTCGAACAAGAGCGATCAGCCTTTGAGTCCCAGCGTGGCGATCATTCGAATCAGCAGGACGAACTTCACCAGCAGCGAGAATCACTTGAAGCACGAGCTGGTGAACTGGAGTCGTGGTCCGGAGAGCTTGACCGACGTCAGGCTGAGTTGGGAACTCGCCAGGAAGCAGTTGCAAGCCAGCAGCAGCAACTCGAGGAACAGCGTTCGGTGTTGGGCGAACAAGAGCATCAACTTGCTCAAGAGCGCCAGTCACTGGGCGTTCGTGCATCCGAGCTCGAAGATCAAGCCCGTCATCTTACAGCGCTTCGTGATCAGTTCGAACAAGAGCGATCAGCCTTTGAGTCCCAGCGTGGCGACCATTCGAATCAGCAGGACGAACTGCACCAGCAGCGAGAATCACTTGAAGCACGAGCTGGTGAACTGGAGTCGTGGTCCGGAGAGCTTGACCGACGTCAGGCTGAGTTGGGAACTCGCCAGGAAGCAGTTGCAAGCCAGCAGCAGCAACTCGAGGAACAGCGTTCGGTGTTGGGTGAACAAGAGCATCAACTTGCTCAAGAGCGCCAGTCACTGGGCGTTCGTGCATCCGAGCTCGAAGATCAAGCCCGTCATCTTACAGCGCTTCGTGATCAGTTCGAACAAGAGCGATCAGCCTTTGAGTCCCAGCGTGGCGACCATTCGAATCAGCAGGACGAACTGCACCAGCAGCGAGAATCACTTGAAGCACGAGCTGGTGAACTGGAGTCGTGGTCAGAAGAGCTCGACCGACGTCAGGCTGAGTTGGGAACTCGCCAGGAAGCAGTTGCAAGCCAGCAGCAGCAACTCGAGGAACAGCGTTCGGTGTTGGGCGAACAAGAGCATCAACTTGCTCAAGAGCGCCAGTCACTGGGCGTTCGTGCATCCGAGCTCGAAGATCAAGCCCGTCATCTTACAGCGCTTCGTGATCAGTTCGAACAAGAGCGATCAGCCTTTGAGTCCCAGCGTGGCGACCATTCGAATCAGCAGGACGAACTTCACCAGCAGCGAGAATCACTTGAAGCACGAGCTGGTGAACTGGAGTCGTGGTCCGGAGAGCTTGACCGACGTCAGGCTGACTTGGGAACTCGCCAGGAAGCAGTTGCAAGCCAGCAGCAGCAACTCGAGGAACAGCGTTCGGTGTTGGGCGAACAAGAGCATCAACTTGCTCAAGAGCGCCAGTCACTGGGCGTTCGTGCATCCGAGCTCGAAGATCAAGCCCGTCATCTTACAGCGCTTCGTGATCAGTTCGAACAAGAGCGATCAGCCTTTGAGTCCCAGCGTGGCGACCATTCGAATCAGCAGGACGAACTTCACCAGCAGCGAGAATCACTTGAAGCACGAGCTGGTGAACTGGAGTCGTGGTCCGGAGAGCTTGACCGACGTCAGGCTGAGTTGGGAACTCGCCAGGAAGCAGTTGCAAGCCAGCAGCAGCAACTCGAGGAACAGCGTTCGGTGTTGGGCGAACAAGAGCATCAACTTGCTCAAGAGCGCCAGTCACTGGGCGTTCGTGCATCCGAGCTCGAAGATCAAGCCCGTCATCTTACAGCGCTTCGTGATCAGTTCGAACAAGAGCGATCAGCCTTTGAGTCCCAGCGTGGCGACCATTCGAATCAGCAGGACGAACTGCACCAGCAGCGAGAATCACTTGAAGCACGAGCTGGTGAACTGGAGTCATGGACCGGAGAGCTTGACCGACGTCAGGCTGAGTTGGGAACTCGCCAGGAAGCAATTGCAAGCCAACAGCAGCAACTCGAGGAACAGCGTTCGGTGTTAGGCGAACAAGAGCATCAACTTGCTCAAGAGCGCCAGTCACTGGGCGTTCGTGCATCCGAGCTCGAAGATCAAGCCCGTCATCTTACAGCGCTTCGTGATCAGTTCGAACAAGAGCGATCAGCCTTTGAAGCCGAGCGTGATCAGTTATCCCGAAATCAGGACGAAGTACGCCTAGAGCGCGAATCGCTGGAAGCGAATCGTACGGCGCTGACTCAATCTCAAGAGACGTTGGCCAACGAGCGTGAACAGCAAGATCAGCAATCTCAAGAGCTGGCATCGCAGCGATTGGAGTTAGACCAGCATTTTGAAGCGGTGGCTTCAGAGCGAAGTCAACTTGACCAGGATCGACAGGAAATTCAGCGTCAACACGAGTATCAGCAACAGCACCTCGCAGACCGACAAGAGGAAATGGAGAAACGCATCCATGAGCTTGACCGTCTGCGTGGCGAATTAGAACAGAACCGTGCGGCTCTGACAGCTCAACAGCAGCAAGCCGCTGACATGCAGCACGAGCAATTGACTAATCAAAAGGCCCACCAGCAAGCGATGGCGGAGATCTGGCGGCTGCTGCAAAGCAGTGAAGAGCAGATGGCCCGCCGGTGGGCGGTCGGGCAAACGTGGGAGCTGATCATGAGGTTGGCGTTGACCACGGCCGTGACCATGATGCTCAGTGCGGCCGCTGCACGGCGCCTTGTGGCGGCGTACAATCCCGGGATCACTCAGGGTGGTCTGTTAGAGCTGACCTTTATTCTGTTCGGATTCTCATCTGCGTTGGCAATCGGCGTGATGTGGTTGATGCCCCGTCGCAGACCGCGCCGAGTTCTGGAAGAACACAAAGCGACCATTCAAGACCGTCTGTCGTGAGTGGCGGCTGTTCTTCCACATTTAACCTTCTAGATTCGTGCCAAGTGATTGGACGAGTGCAGTCACAAGACCGGTGATATTAGACGTGGCGGCTTGGACGGTTGGGTTCCAATTGAGTTTGCGTAACGTCTCGCTAGTGACCGGGCCGATGGAAGCGATCTTCACGCGGTTCAACAGCGAACACTCTTCTCCGAGCAACCGGGCCATGTGATCTGCCGTCGATGAGCTGGTGAACATGGCCCAGTCCAACGCCTGATTCCGAAGTGCCGTCCACACCTGTTCGGGCAACGCGGGTGTCGGCTTGATGTGGTATGCGGCCAAATCTGAGATTTGAGCACCGGCGTTGGCAAGCATCTGGGGCAACGCCGGTCGTGCGATATCGGCGCGCAAGAGTAACACCTGCTTCCCCACCATATCGTGCTGGCTGATCAGCGCCCGGGCGAGCGCCTCACCCACGTAGTGATCGGGCACAAGATCCGCACGGATACCCAGTCTATGGCGAAGCGCCACGGCGGTCCCGTCACCGATCACCGCACAACGTACCGAAGCCAAGTGCCTTGCGTCCAAACCCAGCTCGTCAAGACGTTCGCCTAATACCGTTACGCCGTTGACACTGGTCAGAACAAGCCAATCGAATCGCTTGATATGAAAAACGGCTTCGTCTACTTCAGACCAGTCACCGAGGGCGTTCAATTGAATGGTTGGCGCTTCGTACGTTTCAGCGCCAAGGTCATCGAGCATGCGACGTAGCTGTGCCGCCTGATGTCGGGGGCGTGTGATGAGGATACGCTGTCCAAACAAAGGCCGACCGATGAAATGATCAAGACCTGGTTCCTGTAGACCCGCCACCGCACCGACGACAATGATGGCGGGTGTGCCCAAACCGGTCTTAACGGCTTCGGATGGGGCGCTGGCCAGGTGTGTCCGTACCGTACGCTGGTATGGGAGCGTGCCCCATTGGATAATCGCGATCGGGGTTTGGTCGGATAGGCCACAGCGCTGTAGCGCTTCAGCGATAGCGGCCAGTCGTCCCACCCCCATATAAAAGCAAACGGTTCCACCGGCGCGGATCAGGTCTGCCAATGATTGATAATCGATTGATGGCTGATCTTTGCTGGGATCTTCATGACCGGCCACAAATGTGACCGTGCTTGCCGTTCGGCGATGGGTCACGGGAATCCCCGCGGCGGCAGGGGCGGCGATGCCCGCGGTCACCCCGGGTACGACTTCGCAGGTCACCCCTCGGGTCGCAAGATAGGCCACCTCTTCGGCGCCGCGACCGAACAGATAGGGGTCACCGCCCTTTAGACGAACCACCAATCGTCCGTTGTGTGCCGACTCGACGAGCAATTGATTGATCTGATCTTGAGATAGTCCGTGAGCCCGCGGTCGTTTGCCGACATTGTGTCGTTGGGCACTCGGCGGCGCTTCGTCCAACAGTCGGGGATTTGCCAGGGCGTCGAAAATGACCACGTCCGCCTGTCGAAGCAGCTCCAGGCCTCTGGCGGTTATCAGACCTGGGTCACCGGGTCCGGCGCCCACCAGGCAAACGCGTCCTTCTTGTTTTCTGGGCGACTGAGTCAATCTAAGTAAACCTTACCGATTATTGGGCCGATGCAAGCAAAGGTCACGGGACCGTTGGTCAGGAAACGTATCATGTCACACGCCGCCTTGAAGCTCGTCTCGATGGAGTCGACAGATCGTGATGTCCTACGATTTGAGAGGCGCCTGGCTCAGCGCCGCCATTTGAGTGGCCGTGTGACCTCACACCAAAAATCGACTGATCGTGACTCTTGTCGAAACCGCATCTGTTCAGTCCAATTGCTAGACATCTCGGAAGCTGGATTGGGTGGCATTGTGCAAGAGCCAGCCGAAGAGGGTACCTCCATTGTGATATTTTTCTCGCCGCACGGTTCGGAACCTGGATTTGATCGCTACGGTCACATTGTTCACTGTGTCCGCTGTGCAGACGGCTATCGGATCGGCGTTCGGTTTGTCACCAGGTCGGCAGCCTAATCTTCTTGTTCTCTTGTCACTTTTTCTAGCGCACCTGCCAAACGAGTCAAGCTTTCCTCCAAAGCTTCGGGAATCACCCTTACACCGCCGGTTGTTTGCATGAAGTTGGTATCTCCGTTCCAGCGGGGAACGATATGCACGTGCAGATGGCCTGGGACACCGGCCCCGGCGCACTGGCCCAAGTTAATCCCCACGTTAAACCCTTGTGGATTAACCGCTATCCGCAGCAGTTGTTGACCGACCGTGGTCAATTCCATGAGATCCGCTCGCTGACGACTGGAAAGATCGCTTAGGTCTGACAGGTGCTCCTGCGGCGCCACCAGTAGATGCCCGTTGGTGTACGGGTAGCGATTCAAAAGAATGACCCCACGCTCGTTACACATCAAAACAAGCAGCTGTTGGGCCTGCTCACTGGGAACGGGGGTCTTGGCCGCTTGGCAAAGAAAACACCCCTGGTCGCGCCGCTCCGATTGCCCGGCGCCGCCTTTGGCAGCGATCTGGTGAATGTATGCCATCCGCCACGGCGCCCATAGATTTTGGTGTTCCATTCTAGATAGGGTATCCTGTGACGGCGGCGGAGCAACACTCGGTTGAGGGAGCGGGATTATCAGACCGTGGGTCAGGGCAACGCGGTTTTGATCCAGCACGTATGTGATTAAGCCTGAAATGTTTCCCTATCATTGCTTGAGTAGGCTTCGGCGCGCACCGATGGCATTATCAGGTCCCGTCAGATGGGCCTATTGGTTTGTTGAGGATCTAGGGACCGTCAAGCCAAAGTAAGTCGTAGATGAATCCAACCAGCCTGTTGGCGATGGCAATTGTTGCTCCGGTGGCCTGCGGCCTCGCTGGGCTGTTGTTACCGCGAAAGGAACTATCGCTGCGCGTCGGGTTGTCGGTGTTGGGGCCGTGTCTGGCCCTGTTCCTGTTGGGACTATATGCGCGAGATCATGGCTTCGACGCGAGCGTCTGGAAAGTTCAGTGGATGCCCGAACTGCAGCTGAACCTCTGGCTTCACGCCGACAGGTTGGGGCTGTTCTTCGCGTTCCTGGTCAGTGGGATCGGCCTATTGATCACGCTGTATGCCCGAGCGTATTTCGGTCCAGATCCAGATAGTCTTTTTCGCTTCTATCCGAGCCTGCTGCTGTTCATGACCGCCATGTTGGGTGTGGCGCTAGCTGACAACTTTGTCTTGCTGCTATTGTTTTGGGAGATGACGTCGGTCAGTTCTTTCTTGTTGATCGGCTGGGATCGCGATGAGCCGTCGGCGGTCCAGAAAGCGATGCAAGCGTTCGTGGTCACAGGCGCCGGCGGTTTGGCGATGATGGCCGGACTGATTGTTTTAGGTGTCCATGCCAGTCAAATTGCAGCGGCACACCAACTCGAGTTTCACTGGTCGTTCACTGATTTGGCACAGCTCCGCCAGCTAGGGTACCTGTCCCCAACCTCAACACTTGGCGCCGCGTTTGTGTTGATTTTCGTTGGTGCAGCGGCGAAGAGCGCACAGTTTCCGCTGCACTTTTGGCTGCCCGGGGCGATGGCTGCGCCCACGCCCGTATCGGCTTACTTGCACTCGGCAACGATGGTCAAGGCCGGCGTGTACCTGACCGGCCGAATGTGGCCGATTCTCACGATTCTGCCCATCTGGCCGTCGTTGATCGTGCCTCTGGGTGCGGTGACGATGGTATACGGTGCATTCGTTGCTTTACAGAAAGCGGATCTCAAACA
Organism: Phycisphaeraceae bacterium; assembly: GCA_965222495.1. GTDB lineage: Bacteria > Planctomycetota > Phycisphaerae > Phycisphaerales > Phycisphaeraceae > CBDCUA01. The sequence goes on from CBDCUA010000007.1 coordinate 413,863, forward strand.
GATTTTCGCGTACACCACCGTCAGCCAACTGGGGCTGTTGATGTGCATGTATGGGCTGGCCGCCTTCGAGTACCACGGTCAACCCAATCTGATCTGGGATGTAACCCAGATCCTCAACCACGCGCTCTACAAAGCACCGTTGTTTATCCTCGCAGGAGCGATCGGTCATGTGGCGTCACGGCAGCTGCCAGATCTGAAAGGGTTCTTCTGGCGCGACCGCACAGCAAAAATCATGGCAACCGTGATTCTACTGGCGGCCTACGCCTTGGCGGCCGGGCCCGGTACGCTCAGCTTTACGGCCAAAGAGTTTTTTTTCTATCAGATCTATCACGCCCAGCATGTCATCACGGGCATATGGTTCTGGGCACTGGTCGCCGCAGGCATTGCCACCGGTACATTCAATGTGGCAATTTTTTGTCGATTAATACGCACGATGGTTTTTGACAAACCAAGTGGCCACCATTCAAACCTCGACGCACATGGACACGCTTCTTCCCACAGCGATCACGGGCACGAAACCGGGCTTTGGCCCGCTTTCTTGTGGCTTCCTGGGCTGTTGGTCGTGTCGTTGCAGTATGTCGGGGGATTGGCCCCAGGCATCGTGGACCGGTTTGTGCTGTCGTACATCGAACCAAGCAGGTACTACGAAGACCATCTTCCCGGTCTTGTGGAAGTCGCATCACACTTGGCGCATCCCCAGCTACCATTGATCATGAGCGGGGTAGCGATCGCTTTGGGTGTGACGGTCGGTCTTTTACCTGTACTGACAAAGATCTACAAAGACCCGTTCGATCATGTGTATCCCGGTTTCTACAAGCTGATCACCAAGAAGTTGGGACCTCGTGCATTTGGCGTTGTCCAGACGGGACACATCGGATCATATATCGCGTTCGTCTCGATCGTGATGGTGGGTTTGTTTTTATGGACGATCGGGTTTAACCCTCGTACGCTCTACGATCAATGGCCCGCAGGCGTCACTTTCGAAATCGAACAATTGGGCGAATTGACACTGGGTGTGTTGTTAACGCTTGTGGTGTGTATGACCGCCGTGTTACTTCCGATCGTCGCGGATCGGACCAGCCGCGTCTTGGTGCTGGGGACATGCGGCTTCGGTGTCACGTCGGTGTATTATCTATACCGAGCTCCAGATCTTGCCCTGACACAGATCAGCATTGAGATCGTTTCGCTGATTTTGTTTCTGCTGGTACTGAGCCTGATCCCGCGAGAAGGGCCCAAGGCCCGACTGTGGGTGGCACCTCGGATTGTTCTATCGCTGGCGGTCGGCGCGGTGATGTTCTGGCTGACCGTTGTCAGCTCTGTGGGGCCGCGGCCCGCACTCAATACGGTGTACCCTCACGAGCGTTCGGTGGCGCATCTGGGTCAGTTCTTCATGCGTAACAGCCACCACGGCGTCGATACCGAGCATGTACCAGAGGAGGAACTGGCCAGCGGGCTTGTCAACCGAACCGGTGATCACGATCCATCGGCTGACGGCGCTTACCTGCATCACGGCGGCGGTGGAAACAACGTGGTCAACGTGATTCTGGTCGATTTTCGTGGTTTCGATACGTTGGGCGAGATTACGGTGTTGGGCCTGGCGGCCATGGGTGTGTGGACACTTTTGCGTCGGGCAAGACGCAAGGGAGATGGCCAGGGCACCGACGGCGATGTCGATCCCACCGCCCGACAGGGGCAATACCTTAGACTAGATATTCCAGAGCCGGCACGCGGCATGGACTCATCGGCGCACACCGTTGACCCCACCCTAATGCGCGGGAGCCCTCAGTCATGATGTCCACCGTGATCTTTAGAACCGCCGTCAAGGTCTTGGTCCCTCTAAGCCTGATCTTCGCAATGTTTATCTACTTTAAGGGTCATCAGACACCGGGTGGTGGTTTCGTAGCGGGTCTGGTCGCGGCCGTGGCATTGATCGTGCAGCGCATGAGCGAAGGCGGACAGAGCCTCACACGGATGCTCCCGTTTCCAGAGCGGACCTTCATTGCGATCGGCCTAACGCTGGCGATGTGTACGGGGGCGGCGGCGGTGTTGATGGGCCTGCCTTTTTTTACGTCGAGTCATGGTTATGTGCACCTGCCCACCAGTACCGGACGGCCAATTGATTTTGAGTGGGCGTCGGTCATGGTGTTCGATTTTGGTGTGTTTATGGTGGTTACTGGCGTGGTGGTCGGGATGATCAATGCCCTGTCGAAGGAGCTTGAACGGTGACGATCCTCACAGCGTTGATGGTGGGTGTGATCTTTGCTTCGTCGACTTATCTGATGTTAGGTCGCGAGTTGAAGGGCGTATGTATGGGTGTGTTCCTTTTGGGGCACGGTGCCAATCTTATGATTATTGCCACAAGCCGGTCACCGATTGGCCTCAAGCCGCCGGTGCTGGGTTCACATCCGTTAGATCAACTTGTCGATCCATTGCCCCAGGCACTGATATTAACGGCCATTGTGATCGGCTTCGCTGTACAGGCCTTTCTGCTGACCTTGCTGGTGATCACGTGGCGCCACAACCGGACACTGGAGCTTGATCAGCTGGCAGTGGATCAGACACACTAAACGTGGGATAGATCGATCGGTATTTGATTGCAGAAGAACAAGAATTATGCCTCAACACCTGATCATCTTATTCGTGCTTGTACCGATGGCCGCAGGCATTACCTCGTTGGCCATGCACGGTCGCAGGACACTGCAAGGTTTGCTTGGCGTCGGCCATCTTTTGCTGAACTGCGGCTTGGCAGGCTGGGTGCTCTACACCGTTTGCCAATCCGATAACGGATACGCCGGGATTCTTGTGTCTCAGATGGGCAACTGGCCGGCACCGTTTGGGATTACGATCGTGGTGGACGGATTGTCGGCGCTGATGCTAAGTGTCGAGTCGGTCGTTTGTCTTGCGGTGTTTGTCTATTGTTTGGGGCAGCTCTCGGATCAAGTCGACGGCGGGTTCTTCTGTCCGCTGTTTCACCTGTTGATGATGGGTGTCCAGTGGAGCTTTATTACCGGGGACATGTTCAATTTGTTTGTTGCGTTTGAGATCATGCTCATGGCTTCTTACGCGATGTTCGTTGTTGGGACGTCGCGAGCGCAGATTCGACAGGCATACAAGTATGTGATTCTCAACCTGGTGGGGTCGACGCTGTTTGTCAGCTGCGCCGGGCTGCTCTACGGCCAGTTGGGCACGCTTAACATCGCCGATATCACGCGGATCGCGGTCCAAGGGCAGCTGCCGCCGCAATCGATCCCGGTGGTTGCCATGCTGCTCGTCGTGTTTGGTGGTAAGACTGCGATTTTTCCGCTGTGGTATTGGCTGCCCGACACTTACCATACGATGCCAGCGGCGGTGGGTGGTTTGTTTGCCGGTTTGCTGACAAAAGTTGGTGCGTATGTCATGATCCGTGTGTTTGTGATGATGTTTGGATCGGTGGCAGCGGTGACCGATACACTGCTGCCGTTGATCCTCATCTCGGCGGCCGTGACGATGTTCTTGGGTGTGCTCGGTGCGGTCTCTATGCATTCAGTCAGGCGTATCCTGTCAATCCATATCATTAGCCAGGTAGGCTATATGCTAATGGGTATCGGTCTGGGGATGTCCGCGGTGGCAGGACTGGGGACCGCGGTTGGGTTGGACCCGTCGGCTGCGCAGCTTAGTAAAGAATTGGCTGTCGCGGGTGCGATTTTCTTTATCATTCACAATATGGTGGTCAAGTGCGGTTTGTTCCTTTGTGGTGGGTTGATGATTGAGCATGCCGGCAGTGATGATCTCGATAAGATCGGGGGGTTGCTTAAGCGCGACCCCTGGCTGGCTGTGTTGTTCTTGATCGCTGCGCTTTCACTGGCAGGCCTGCCACCGTTGTCTGGCTTTTTTGGCAAGTGGGTGCTGATTCAAGAGGGCTTTAACCAGCAGCAGTACGGCGTAACGGTGTTCGCCGTTGTCACAAGCTTGCTGACACTGCTATCGATGCTCAAGATCTGGAGCTACGGTTTTTGGTCACCGGCCCGAGGCCGGTTCGTGGACCAGCCGGCGGCCCGGCCCCGGACGGCCGTGGGTATGATGGGGATTGCAATGTTGGTCGTTGTGTCGCTGTCCATGGGGTTGGGTGCTCAGCTCTACATGAACGTGGCCAGACACGCCGCCCGTTCACTGATAGACCCACGGCCATACATCGCGGCGGTGATGGGTTCACGCCATGCGCCCGGCCCGCCTGATACAGCGGCCGCAGCCGCTTGGTCCGAACGCCGGGTGTGGACACAAGGAGAGACCCCGTGAGCTTGTTCCTATTGAATATTCTGCTGGCGGTGCTGTGGATGTTCATGTGGGGACTGTTCGACATCTACAGCTTGGGGGCGGGGTTCTTGCTCGGATACCTGTTGTTGGGCATCGTCAGCCGGGCAATGCCGGGTGAGGGGTACGGGACAAAGGGCTGGAAGTTGATGTCTTTTACCGCCTATTTTCTTCGAATTCTGGTCAAGGCCAACCTTCAGGTGGCCCGGGAGATCATCACGCCGGGATACCAGATGACGCCGCGGTTCATCCGTTACCCGATCGACGGGATGACCGATTTTCAGATTACCAGTTTTGCCAACGCGATTACGCTTACGCCAGGAACGCTGTCGATGGACCTGTCTGACGACGGGCGTTATTTGTATGTGCACTGCATGTACGCGAGCGACCGTCAGGAAGCGATCAATGAGCTAGATGAATTGCGCGATCGTATGACACAGGAGGTATTTTCATGACACCATTGATGACCCTGACACTGGGCATTGCAGCGACTTGGCATGGTTCACTGCTGCAATGGACCGGTCGGTTCGCGATCGTCGTGACGGTGGGAGGGATGTTTGTTTGTATCTACCGGCTCCTGCGTGGTCCACACCTGGCCGATCGCGCCTTGGCCGTAGACGTCGTCGCCTTGCAACTCATCGGGTTGGTCATCTTGCTGACGATGTACTTCGGATCGTTGGTGTTGTTCGACGGTATCCTTGTGCTATCGCTGTTGGGGTTTGCCGGTACCGTGGCGATGGCACAATACATCGGCCGGCCGCATCTGAAAAAGTGCGATTCTCCCAGCCAACCTGCGCAAGCCCCAAGTGAGCAGCTGTCATGAGCGACAACGTACAGATGATCCTTGATCTGCTGACCGTGGCGGCCCTCCTGTTTGGGTTGTTTTTTATGACCGTCGGAGCGGTTGGGTTGTGGCGGTTACCGGATTTCTATCACCGTGTACACGCGGCCAGCAAGGGCGTGACACTTGGAATCACGGGGCTGCTCGTGGCCGCGATGTTTAATCTGAGTACCCACGAAGAGGCGACGGTGATCAATATTATCACCAAGGTCGTATTGGCCATTATCTTTCAGTTTGTTGCCAACCCGGTGGGGGCTCATCTGCTGGCAAAGGCGGCTTATCTTGACGGGTGTCCCCAATGGGAAGGTACGCTCGGTGACGAGCTGGGTGAAGACACCTCGGGGTGAATCAGTCTGTCGCCGGTGCCCGATGCGCGGGTTTTTTTCAAATACATCATATGCACGGTACCATCGAGGCGGGTAGATGCGCCTGTGTGCCGGCGCGAGCAATGTCACGTCAATTCCCCATTTGTCGATGGTCAACCGGCAAAGAGCAGACTCGCCGTGGTTGAAAAAGAAGGCAGAAACAACAGGCGTCTTGCATTGACCGAGCGGATCTAATCAAAATCAGATCGATAACGATTCGTACCGTCGATCATCTCCTGACTGTCGGACACGCCGTCGTTATCGCTATCGTTAATCCACAACGAATGATTCAGATGCGGCTTGAAACGCTCGCTGTAGTGAGTGATCTGGTCGAGGTAGATCGTGATTGGCATTGGCTGGTCGGGGCTGTTGTTTTGCGGTCTTAATGCACGAAAGGATCTGGTGACGAATCCCCAGGTCATATCACGATTGGCGTAGTGAACGATCAACCTGTAATCTTCGCCATCCTGCAGCACGATGTTTCTTTCGATTCCCAGATCCGGACGCTGTTCGGATGCCGGGTTTTCCCAACCCACACCGTGCTTTTTGATGTCTGCCTTGACATCTTCCTGGGGATTTGGCCACCAACGGATGTGGCCGTAGTACCACCAAGAAGATGGCACCAGTCCGTCGTACCAGGTGTCTAATTTTTCTTCGAGGGTCTCTTCACTGCAGTAGCCGTACCCGATCGGGATCAGCATAATAAAGTTCTCAAAAGAGGAACCCTCATACCGGTACATGGGATGGGCTCTGATCCGTATTCGCGCGTAAACTTTGTCGGTTAATGGTTCAGACGGGTTGGGTGAGACTGTCCTGGTCTGTCCGCTACGCGTCAATGCGACCGATGACGGGTACGTCATGGGTGGATTGGCCTCGATCCAGCTATGAAAATCGCCGTCCCCCGGGTTAAAGTTATCGTAAGGATGCATGGCCCAGCCACGAAAATAGTTTCTCTTGACCATGATTGACGTGATGTCTTGCCGCAGATTGACGTATGAGAGATAGTCTTCGTTGGCCAGGCTAATGGGGGCCAATTGGATGCCCTTAAAGACAGGCTGAAATTCCAACGCAAAACGGACCGACGGTGGATCGGATAGTGAATCAAGGTAACGCAAGCCTTGGGCCATGGGCTCGCTGATATACCGCGATCGGTCCCCGTAGGTCATGAAAGTAATCCGTTCGAATCGATCAAAAAAATGTTTCCACGCCTGCTTGGTCACGCCAGGGCCGCCACTGGCGGGCCGATAGGTGTAGTCGATCGATGAAGGATTGGTCGGAACGTTGAAAGACATGTGAATATCCCAGTCAAACGGCAACCGTTCCTTAACAAGCGTTTTTTTCAAACGCATTTCGGTCACTGAATCCATGAACTGGAGATACCATTCCACCAGATCTTCCTTCGTGGCGGGTTGGCAATCGTTTGGGTCCACCGCACCGACGAGTGTTTCGATTTCGATGTCAAAGTGAATACCATCAAATGCCTGTGCCGGCGTGTCTCGATGGACCGCTTGGTAGTCCAGAATATCTTGGACAACCGTGAAGCCATAAGCCCGATCTTCCTTTCCATCTTGGTTGTTGTCGCAACGGGCCCAGCCGCCGGCAGGCATCAACCAATCAGCCTTACCGCAGAGCGCCTGAACGTGAAGGCCAGCCTGATGCAGTTTCGATAGAACGTTTTCCCACTGCTCATACCGGTTTTGTTTCACGAGAGATGGCTGTTTTCCACCACTGGGCCCCATGGCCACGGCGGAGACAAAAATTTCGCGAATATGGTGGCGACCACAAAAGTCGATCAGATGCTCTAATGCAGGCTCGTTTTCAAGGATCGCTTTGGATGCGTTCTCCCAAACCCACATGGCGTCTAGGTTTAGATCTCTGCTTGGGTTGTCTGGTTCCGGGGGGGAGGCAAGGAGATGGCCCTGTGGGGTGATGAAGGTTCGAGGATCCACCAGCAGGAACAAAATGGCTACGGTGATCCGCAGCCCGCGTTGGATTTTTCCGCACGAGTGAAAGGCGTTGTTCTGTTCGTGATGACGTATCATCGTTTGCACCACCCTGGCTGACGTTGATTCTACAGCCACTTCCTCACGCAGCGATCAGCACACGACGTTGGGACGTGGGGCTTTGGCTGTTGGCCGATCGTTGCTTGGCACCCAGAGTCCGGTACGCGTTAGACAATATGATCGTCGATGATTCACGCGGCAGTGGCATTCCTTTTTAGTTGCGGTTGGTGTTGCGACGTCGGCGGCCGTACAGGCATACCCAACCGGTGGTGGCTAGGATGATCGTCGTCGACGGCTCGGGTACGGTGAACAGCTGCACATTTTTACCGTCAAGCCCGCCGGTGTAGGTGATAAACAGATCTTGGCCAAAGTGCCCCACCAGTTGGCCGTCGCTCAAGTCGTTGAATCGGCCATTGAGAATACCTTTTACAGAGAGGATGGTGTAACGCTGGTTGGTCGCCAGCGTAAAACCATCGATCAATTGAACGACCAAATCACCCCCGATGGTAGCGTCCCCGTCGATCACCAGCTGGTCAAACTGGCCGATGTCCAACCCTCCCAGCTCGACCGTGAGCGTGTTGTCGGTACCCAGGACCACACTGCCTTCGAAGCCAACAGACATCGGACCGTCCGCGGGGTGGTAACCACCGTTAAATCGGAACGTGCCGTTTCCGGAGAAAGTCGATCCCGGAGCTGAATGCACACCGCCGTTGAAGGTTATCATGTCACCAGATAAGACCTGGACGTCGCCGCCCGATTTTATGCCGACATCGGCCGACACCGTTCCGTGTCCCGATAGCCGCCCACGGTTCTCAATGACCGCACCGTGAGTCACGGTCAGTTGGTGGCCCTGCAGATCTAGTGTGGCGACACCATCGGTTTTAGCCCCGATGGTTAGCCAGAAGATGGTCATGTCTTGCATCGGGCCGGTCACCGTTGCGTCGGTGTCTGGTTGGATCAAGATCCCATCCAATTCCCGTGGCAATGAACCCGATGGCCTAGTTTCAAAGGGTCTGTTGTGTTCGAAAATCTTCCACTTGTTTGCGTCTCCCCATACCCCGTCGGAGCTTTCGGACCAGTGCAGATGAACCAGCCTTTGGTAGTCAATCAAGTCTTGAATGGCCAATCCCGCAAAGGCGGTATTGGGAACCTGATTGGTGAAATAATCCTGGGTCAACGCCAGTTCGCGTTCCATCCACTCTGCACCTTCCTGAAGAAACGTGATCTGGCCGACCGAGGGGCTTGCCGGGCCGGTAAGCAGACCGATATAGAACGGTTTGTCGATCGATTGGGCATACGCGGCTTCGACCTTTGCGTGTCCGATTAGCCCGTTGCCGTTGTCCGTCTGGGATGGATCGCCAGAAGGATTGGACACCCGTCCATTGGCCGTATCACGGAAATCCATGATCGTGACGTAGTCGTGCACGTCTTGGTTATGCTCGCTCCAGGGTTTGGTCTGGTTCTGCCACTGGAACGGGGTAACGGCTCCCGCCGGACCGTCGGTCCAGAAGGCCATGGCCGGGCCGACGGGGATATCGGCACCCGGATCGCCACGGCTGACCGCTTGATCACGCAGCTGGACCATCTGCGCTTGGGTATCCAAGTACCACTGGGCATGTTGCACTTCGTTGCCTGCAAAATCAGAGTCACTCCACGGTTCCAGATCGGTGTTAAACCCGTCGAATCGTTCGTTGGGGTCGGAGGTCATAGCGTTATAGCTCAGCACGTTCTGAAACGCCGTCAGTGCCTGATCTCGGTTCTCAGGCCGATGCCATAAGTAAGAATGCAGGAACGCTGAGCCCAGCAGCGCATAGACGTTCATGCCCCGACTGTGAATGTCTGAAATTAAGCTGCGGTATTGATCCGGGTTGTCCGTCAGGACGTTGCGGTTTGCCGGGCAGCCGCTGGGGTTATTGGGGTCGCATGGGCGATAGTCATTCACTGCGTTCTGGTGATACTGGTCCGCATAAAGGTAAATGGTTCCGACGCCACGCCGTTGTAAGAAATCTAAGGTGTCCTTACGGTAAGTGCCGGGGTTCTCATCTAGCATTCGGTAGGTTTCGTGTTCCCACACCCAGATGCTACGAGGCATCTGTCCAAACGTCGCGGCGGTCAGAAGCAGCGACACGAGACACGATCCTACACACATATAGAAGCCAGTGATATCATCTTTCGGCACGGGCGTGGTGCTGTTTCGTGGAGTGGCAGACATGTTCACCTCCTGGTCATTGCAAATAAGAAGGAAAACTTTAACTGAAGCTCGGATTCATCCCTGTGCGACCCCCGACGAGCACAGGCGGCAGATGAACAAGGACTGATGGCGCTTCCCTTGCGCATAAGAAATCCGCCATACAAAGGATGCCTGCTTTAGAGTCCCCAAAGCCGAAGGCCATCGATGTTATTTTCTACTTAAGGGGTGGCTGATCGTCCCTCTAGCAAGTTAGCTATGTTAACAAGAAGAGAGAAGAACACAACCTTTGTGGCCTGATATCTGCGAAGTACGGTTCATCCACCGCGTTGCGCAAATGAAACGGGGATGATAGAATCCGGGATCGATACCCACACATGCCGGAGCGCCAGGGATGGCCCAAGACTTCGTTCATCTGCACGTTCACAGTCAATACTCACTGTTAGACGGTGCTTGCCGTACAGCAGACCTGATTGCCCGGACCAAACAGCTAGATCAACAGGCCATTGCCATTACAGACCACGGGTGTCTGTTTGGGGTGATCGACTTTTACGCCCGGGCGGTGGCGGAAGGGATCAAGCCCATTTTGGGATTGGAGGCGTACATGGCGCCTCAATCCCGACACGATCGTCACACGACCGGCGTGAAGGACGGTGGATACCACCTGTTGCTGCTGGCCCAGAACCACATCGGTTACACCCAGCTGCTAAAGCTGGCGTCGCTGGCATATACCGAGGGTTTTTATTACAAGCCCCGTATCGACAAAGAGGTGCTGCGGGCGCACAGCGAGGGTCTGATCTGCACCAGTGCTTGTTTGGGAGGAGAGATTCCCTCGGCGCTGGTCAGTGACAACCGAAAGAAAGCCCGACAGATCGCCGAAACGTACCTATCGATCTTCGGCGCAGATCGTTTCTTCATTGAGCTACAGAAGCACATCCCTGAGCAGGACCAGGTCAATCCAGAGCTCATTGACCTGGCCGATCGATTGGGCATTGGCTGCGTCGCCACCAACGACGTGCACTTTTTGCTCAAAGACGATCACGCTCCGCACGACGCACTGTGTTGTATCTCCACAGGCAAGCTGGTGAGCGACGAATCTCGGATGCGTTATCCAACACAGTTGTACCTCAAATCAACCCAGGAAATGTACCAGGCCATGGATCACCCCAAGTGGGTTGAGGCCTGTCAGAACACCGTGCGCATTGCACAAATGTGTCAGTTGGAGCTGGATTTTGGCAAGAGTCATGCGCCGGTTGTAAAGATTGAGAAGACACAGGTTCAAGCGGTCTGCGCGGACACGACGGGTGAGCGTCCGAAGTGTTCGCCGGTGTCGCCAGACTCGAAGCACCAGCCGCATCGGAGTCCAGTGGCCGATACGCACACCGAGAATGAGGTCGGCAGCACTCCGTGGTACAAGGCATTTTGTAGCCAATACCGTCTGGCGCCGTTCGACCAATTGCAGGACAAGGCCATGACGGCGGATCAACTGAACGTCCGTTGTCACAACGCGCTGCGGGAACTTGCAGAGGCGGGTTTGCAGTGGCGGTACGGTGCCAGCGGTGTCACCGACGAGCACCGCACTCGGCTGGATCGTGAACTGGCGATCTTGGCCGACAAGCAGATCTCCGCGTACTTCTTGATTGTTTGGGATTTTGTCAACGAAGCCCGCCGTCGTGGCATTCCCGCGGCCGCTCGTGGCTCGGGTGTTGGCACCATGGTGGGTTACTGCTTGGGCCTATCCAACGCATGTCCAGTCAGATACGGTCTGCTTTTCGAACGTTTTACCGATCCCGATCGATCGGAGTATCCCGACATCGATGTCGATATCTGTCAGGATGGGCGTCAGGAAATACTCGACTACGTGCGTGAAAAATATGGTCATGTGGCCCAAATCATTACCTTTGGGACACTCAAAGCCCGAGCGGCGATCCGTGATGTCGGGCGGGTTCTGGACGTGCCGCTGGCAGACGTCGACCGGATTTGCAAGCTTGTCGGTGATGGTTTGGGCACGACCATTCAGAAGGCACTGGATCAGGAACCGGAGCTACGCAACCTCTACGATCATCAACCGCTATATCGAAAGATGCTCGATACCGCACAGCGGCTCGAGGGTCTGGCCCGCCATGCGGGCGTACACGCCGCCGGTGTGGTCATCGCGACACAGCGATTGGATCACATCGTCCCACTGTATCAGCCCCCGGGGACGTCGCAGCTGGTCACACAATGGGATGGCCCCACCGTCGAGAAGGTGGGCCTGCTCAAGATGGACTTTTTGGGGCTGCGAACACTGTCGATTGTCGAACGGGCCCGGCAGCTGGTCCGACAGAATCTCGACGATCAGACCATTCGAACGACGATTTCCTGTCAGGACACAGACGGCATCGCTGATCCATTGGATTTAGATCGGCTGCATTGCGACGACGTGCGGGTGTTGGATCTGTTCCGTCGCGGCGAAACCGCCGGGGTGTTTCAATTCGAATCGGGCGGCATGCGCAACCTGCTTATGGCCATGAAACCGGATCGGCTCGAAGACCTGATCGCTGCAAACGCGCTGTATCGGCCCGGTCCAATGGACCTGATTCCCGAATACAACGCTCGTAAGCACGGCAAGCAGCCCGTGCCCAAAGCACATCCCATTGTCGAACGATACACCGCAGAGACATATGGTGTGATGATCTACCAAGAGCAGGTCATGCAGATCGTTCATGAGTTGGGTGGGATATCGCTACGTGACGCGTACACGTTAATTAAGGCCATTAGCAAAAAGAAGAAAAAGGTCATCGACGCCAACCGAGCCACCTTTATCGCTGGTGCTGCGAATAAAGGTTTATCAGGGGGACAGGCCGAAGAACTGTTCGAGCTGATCTTGAAGTTTGCCGGGTACGGCTTTAACAAGAGCCATTCAACCGGATACGCCATTCTGGCTTATCAGACGGCTTTTCTAAAGACCTATTTCCCCGTGCAGTATATGGCTGCGGTACTGACCTACGAATCGGTCAATACCGACAAGGTGGTCCAATACATGGAAGAGTGCCGTCGGGTGCTGCGACCCAGCGGTGCTCGCGGTGTCGATGTGAAGCCTCCAGATATCAATCTGTCGGACGTGGGCTTTTCCGTGGTCTACGAGAAGGGCCAGCGGCACGACGCCAGTTGTGGACACATCCGATTTGGTTTGAGTGCGGTCAAGGGCGTCGGTGAGAAGGCGATCCGTGCCGTGATTGAGTCTCGTCAGAAAGACGGTCATTTTAAGAGCCTGTACGACTTCACCGAGCGGGTCCCGTTAGGCACAGTCAACCGTACAACGATCGAGGCGTTGATTAAGTGCGGGGCGTTCGATTCGTTGCACGGGACCGAACACCGAGCGGCCATGATCAAGGCGGTAGACGCGGCGATCCAAGCCGGTCAACGCGCCGCGGCCGATCGAGACACCGGCCAAATGAGTTTCTTTGATACGCTGTCGGCGTCTTCACCGCCCCACCACGCCGACGTGACAGTCTCTGCGGTTGAAACACGTCTGCCATCGACCGAACCGTGGCAGACCAGTGAGCAGCTCAAACAGGAAAAGGACGTTCTTGGTTTTTACGTTTCCAGCCACCCATTGGACCCGCATCGAGACACGCTCAGGCGTTTCACAAATGTGTGTGTGTCTGAGATCACTCAGCTGGCAGCAGATACCCAGGTGGTCATGGGCGGAATGATCACGCGTATCCGTCCTACACTGGTCAAGAAAGGCCGTAGTGCGGGTCACAAAATGGCTATGCTAACCGTTGAAGACGGTTCCGGGTCGATCGACGGCGTTGTCTTTTCAGAGGCTTATGCGATGGCTGCGCCCCTTTTGGACCAGGACCGCGTTGTGCTGCTTAAAGGTAAAGTGGATCGCCGTCGTGAGGAACCCAGCGTTATCGTGGATCAAGTGATTCCGATCGAGCACGCGGCAAGCCAACTGGCCGGAACGGTAAAGATTGTGTTGCAGTCGGTCGGATCTGGTGCGAACAAAGCGTCGACTGATGGCGAGCTGGCAAAGCTCAAGTCGCTTTTACGTCAGGCGGCGGAATCGAGCAGCGGCCCGGACTCTTCTATGGGCGGGGCATCGGCCCAGGTGGTGATCGAAGTTCGTCAGCACGGTTACGTGGCGCAGCTGCGTGTCAATGGCCTGCGGGTGACGGTGGATCCCGATCTGCCCCAGCGCATTGAGACGGTGCTCAGGTCTACAGGCTGCTGCCATTTGCTTGGACCGCCGAAGCTCATCGCGCAGGCCAGGGCAACAGCGAAGTCGCAGGTCGAACCGTTGCAAGCACAGACTCTATCGGCAGAGGGAGATGCCGGTGTCGTCGAAGAGGGTTTCGTCAGTGCTGTGGCCGGTTAGCCGAATTGTGAGTGTCAGACCACTTCTTGTGCCGCCAAGTTGAAAATGCCGGTGTGCAATATGGGCCCTTCCTTATCGAGCAGTTCCCCCAAATACAGCGTGACGCGCAATAAAAAATCCCCGTGTAAAACACAGGGATTTCTAATAACAAAGCGTTAAATTTAAACAGTGTGATTTTTAATTACATACCGATCATCTGACGTATTCTTTTGCGGCCGATACCCAAGGCGCCAACGGCGACCAACCCTGCCCAAGCAGCGCTGGGAAGCGGAGCCGGCGTCGTATGAGGGAAAAGCTTTGTATTCGCAAGAGCTCCAAAGCTGGACTTAAACGTTGTAGGCACAACAAAGGAAATGCCAAACGTGGCAAAAGCACCGTTGTTTCCGATCTCACTGGCTAAGGATCCACCAGTCACATTAAAGCCGCCCTCGCCCTTAAAAGCTCCGATGGACGGGTCTTCAATCTTCATTCTGAGATGTACCAATTCACCTTGCAACAACGTTGCAAAGCCGTTGTTACCATCCAACAAAGTAAGATCGCCAAAAGAGCCGTTGGCGTTGTAGTTGATCTCCTGGCCATCAGTCGAAACGAGGCTTTGCAGACCAACTGTGCTCAAATCAAAAACCACAAAGTCGTTCGTTACTGGGTTGGGTACTCGGCTATCGTTGTAGAAAATCGAAGTAATCCCGTTTGGCCGGCCCGAAATCGAAAAATTACCACTTTGAGCGTCATAGGTCGCTCCCGTAATGGGCATCGTGATCACGTCGATCACCGGCGCCGCATGGGTTGCAGAGACCGCCACCAAACTCACAGCCACCGAAACACACGACAACACAATTGCTCTTGCCATCAACCTAGACATGATAGCGATCCTCCCAAAAATATTCCCATAAGAAATAGATACTTGCTCTCTTACCCAATTCCCTCAACAAACAACGAAGAGAAAGGAATTCCGACAAACCAATATGCGAAGCGTATTATATCTATTGGGGCGGATCGTGCAATAGCTTTTTCTGGAAAACACGATATTTTTCAATCATCGTCCATAGATCGTGAATGTGAACTGGTTTGTGATCAACGATCTATTCCGCCGTACGGGTGTGTGATCGATTTGGATTTAGGATCACTGCCAGATGCGGTCAATGAAAAAAAGCCCTTAGTAATAGAGGATAAGGGTCTGGTTTGACGACGAACCGTCAACGTTAAATTGGGGGATAGCGAGTTACTTATATGCCGAGCGTACGGCACAGTTCCTTGCGGTATATGCTCAGAACACCGACGGTCAACAATCCTGCCCATGCAGCGTTGGGAAGTGGTACAGGCGTTTGTGGGAAAAGTTTCGTATTTGCCAGAGCGGCAAAGTTGGTATTGAAGGTTGTGGGCACGCGAAAAGAAATGCCTATCAATTTGACACCACCGATTTTACCAAAATCTTTAGCCAAAGATCCGCCAGTCACGTTGAAATCGCCTGCTCCTTCGAAAGCCCCAATGGACGGGTCGATCGTCGTCAGTGTTAGACTTGTCAGCTCACCTTGTAACAGTGTGCTAAAGCTGTTGTTCCCATCCAACAAGCTCATGCTGCCAAGAGAACCGCTGGATGTGTAATTGATTTCACTGCCGTCAGGTGAAACGACTCCGTTCAATCCAATGGCGCTTAAATCGAAGATCACAAAGTCGTTGGTTTCGGGGTTTGGCGCCCGGTTGTCGTTATAGAAGATAGAAGCGATCCCATTTGGCCGGCCAGAAACCGTAAAACCATTTGAAGTGTCGTAGTTTGCGCCCGTAATGGGGATCGTAATCTCATCGATCAATGACGCGGCATAAACGGTTGAAGACACCGCCATCGAACTTGTGATCGTTGCAACACAGGACAGAACACATGCTTTCACCGTCAACCTAGACCTCACACCAACCCTCCCTAAAAGACTCTTCTATCCGAGTGTTTGTTCTCTCAACCCTCCCCTCAACAAGCAGTGAGGGCGTAGGTCATGAATTTCTATAGAAAAATTCAGGTAATTCTATCCGCGTCAGAGGATTACATCCACTGTTGGAGATCGCGCAATTGCCTTTTCTTAAAAAGGCAACCTTATTGCGCATAGGCCGCATGGCATTTGTAGGAAGCGATTTGCGGTCAGCACATCACATTTTTCCGTCGTGCCCAGGTTTCCCCGATGGCGTGTCGTGTTCTGATTAGGAAGATAGATAACTGTTACCGGACCGGGCCTTCCAAGTTTCGCACAAATAAGTCATGCCATTGCTTGGTCGCCGCGGTCGTCCTGTTTGTCCCCAATTTGTATAAACACGTAAGTTAGAGAAGTTGGTGGGGACATGGTCGTAAAAGTGATATTGAATTTTTGCGATGGAGACGCCATTGGGGGTTGACACACCAATCGCAGATCGGCTAAGATAGTCAGCGATAAGGGAAGATCGATAAGGATTCATATCGTGAAGAGGTATTTTCACGTCTTTTTTTAAGAAAGGTCGAAAAGTATGCTAAGGGCAAGATGGAGTGGATTGGCGTTAGGTGTGTGCGCAGCGTTGGTCGCTGCTGAGTCGGTGACCCAAGCAGCGTCAGTCACGTTTAACGCGGTTCCGTTTACGGGCGATCCGATTGATGTGCAGGTGACACTGGACGATGTGGCTGGTGGTGCTGGGAATGTGCAGTTTACCGTCGAGGTTGTTAACGCACCGCCAACAGGTGACCTTCGCGGGTTCTGGTTTGATATCGACGACGACGCTCTTGTATCAGGCCTGAGCGTTTCGGGAGCAGACATTACCTCTTCTACATTTAACGCGAACAGCGTGAATAACCTTGGCGGCGGGGTTAACCTGAACGGTGCCGGTACGCCAGCGCCGTTGGATGCGGGTCTCGTGATCGGCACGAACGGGACTAACGCTGACGACATCCAGAGCACCATGTTTGTCATTAGCCACAGTACCGATAGCCTTAGTCTTGCGAATTTCTTGGGGCAAGAGGTGGGTGTCCGAGTGCAAAGTGTTGGCGACAGAAGTGGGCGAGGCGGTAGCAGCAAGCTGAAAGGCACCGTGCCCGTTCCTGTACCCGCTGCAGCCTGGATGGGGCTGGTTGTGCTCGGTGGTATGGGTGTGGTTAGGAAGATCCGCAACCGTTGACCGGTGCGAGCCAGAAGCTCGGATGAACTTTGATTTTGAAACCGAAACCCCGGCATTGAGCCGGGGTTTTTCATGCGCTTTGTCCGCGGGGTTCGATGGTCCGCCATGCATCTTTCGTTTTTGACACACGTTGGCCAACCGTACTTTTCAGGATGCGCGTTGATCGATCGGTTGATTCTCCTTTGCATTTGATAGCGTAGGTCCACACCCGGCCAGGTATTGGAATCACCAAATGGGTGTTCGCGACGGGGTCCTGTGGGGGCTGCCTTGGAGCTGCTACTATGGGCGGCACGTCGTCCGGGTGCGGTACTCCGCGACATCGTTGTTCTGTTTACGCAGGCGACATATCAAGGGGTGGCCCGGGGCCGCGGCCGAAAACGATTTGGCGGTCAGCGTCTCCGTAGAAGTTGCGAGGTAGATATCGTGTTTGCTAGGTGTTCCGTTCAACTGTGTATGAACAATCCCGGTGCGAATCCTTTTTCTGTACGACAGCGCCCCACGCTGGACAGGCGTGGGGCTTGGGTTTGTTGTTCGGATTAACAGTGTGCCGAACACATCGCTGGATTTGTGTTTCGAAAGAAGGTGTGAATACGGTTTGTCAGGCTCTGGGGCGTCCTCACGGCCCCAAGGCCCACGATAGCGCCGATTGTCACAAGCCCTGATTGGGGTGGACCGCAAAAGAGAGGACCATGGCGTGCTCGCCTGGTCGTGGCAGCGAACCACTGTAGCGGTCGAAGTGAGTCGATTCGGGGCTTCGGAACCGATTTCATAGGTAGCACCTGAACGTTTGGGGCATCTGCCCCATTGCTGCCAGATTGGCCATATGGCCATAATCTAAGCAGCACAAGTGGTTTGCAAGACGAAGAGCGGCGGTTATAAACTCGGGCACAATGATTGTGTCCTTACGCGGACACAGAACGGACTGTGGATCGACTGTTTACGAACGGTTGAAACGCGGCGGTTGATCCTGCTTGAATTCAAGGATCAAGGATCGCCAGAATGAACAGCGTCTAAGCCGACCCGACAGGAGCCAGATCCCATCGTATACCGCAGAAAACCGCGAGTTCGAAAGGGTGCCGTATCACCAGAATCAAACGGCTAACCCAATATGATCGAAGCCCGCCGAAGGGTTGTCTGGAGTCCAGAGGACGGTGACAGCGGGGCCTCTCTTGGGGTGGCCGAGCTGTACCTTGCACGGGGCACTCGTGTTGCTCTCAATGGCCAACAAAACGACGGTGGCACATCCCGGATCCGAATTATGTTTTCCGTTGCGCGTTGGCCCTCTTCGTCGGGGTGCTGCTAAATGGCGATTGACTGAGATCTATTCGTGGCCTACACCTTGGCTCGCGTGGTGTCCAATCTTTGCGTAACACAAAGTTGTGATCTGCGCATCGGGAAAATAAAAACCCTCGGTCCGTAGACCGAGGGTTAGGTGTACTCAAAAAGAAACTAGGACGTGGGATGTGTTTGGGTTAAGCGACCGCTCGTCTGCGACGGCGTACCTCAGTCACACCGAGTCCTGCCAATAGAGGAAGACTCATCCATGCTGCCAATGGCAGAGGGGCATGAGCGATTTCCTCTTCAATATACACGGCATCGATGTCTTCGTTCCAGATGAACAGATCTTCGTTGAAATAGATTGAGGCCACGTCTGTTGCGGGGTTGTATTCAACCAAGTCACCGTCTTCGAAAGTCAAGCCGCCGAGCGTTGCGCGACCGGTCGTAGAAAGCACGAGATTCCCGTTGTTCAGACGATGTACGGCATCGATCGCTTCGTTACGGGTGAATAAACTCTCGTCGAACAGCAGGGTTGCGGTGTTCGTGGCGGGGTTGTATTCAACCAATTCGTCCTGATCGAACCTGATGCCACCCAGCCGTGCACCGTTTTGGGTTGTGAGGATAATGTTTCCGTTACTGGTTACCCCAAAGGCTCTGACATCTTCACCATTAGAAAACAAATCTTCGTCAAACAATAGGGTTGCGGAGTTTGTCGCGGGGTTGTATTCAGCCAAATCTCCGTCTTTGAACGTTAAACCACCCAGCGTTGCGCGGGATGTTGTGGAAAGCACAATGTTGCCATTTGCCAAAACCGTCACCGCATCGATGTTTTCACCATTGGAGAACAAATCCTCATCAAAAAACAGAGTTGCGGAGTTCGTCGCAGGATTGTATTTGACCAGGTCGCCGTTTTCGAAGAACAAACCCCCCAGTCTTGCGCTATTCTTGGTAGATAGGAGAATGGAATCGGCGTCTGCAACAGTTCCCGTTAGGGCTGTCAATACACCGACCGTCATCGCTACACATACGTTTAAAGCTGATCGCATCGTTCCTCTTCTCCCTCGCAGGCAAATAGATATGCAAAACAGCACCATTTGTACCGTGGGCAGGAACGTTTGTCAATGGTTTCGCCTCCTTTGGGACACAACCCATTGCATTTAAATTCGACAGTTTTTGAGGAATAGAACTTTCCGTCAATATCTAAAAATATTGAAAGTGGCTCGATGCGCTTCTAACTCAACATATGGATGTCAGGTTATCTCCGCGGGGCGAAAAGGTTTTTAATCCTTATTTATAGCATCTTTAAGTGACGCTCGGTTGAGTCTGGCATCGGAGATACGTCACCGGCTGTGGGTCACATGATCTTCCCGCCGTGACCCTCGCAATACGCCAGAGCATGAAAGCTGTATGAACGTTCCGATTCTTCCGCCCCTGCCGTGCCATGGTTCCAGATCGAATCAAAATCAGGTGTTTTTCCGTTTGAACTCTTGTGTCTCGTGGCCCTGTATTTTGGTACCAGGCTTACGGAAGCCGTCATTCATTAATTGGTCGTATTCGTATGATGACCCGTGCTTTTCGGCGGTGATACAATGCCCAGTCATTTGAAACAGTCGTGAGATCAGACGAGCGACATATGCCGGGCGTGTCGTGTCCCGGTCCCTCGCCACGACCAACGACGATGTGCCAAGGACTTCTTGGCGACCATGATTTGTCTACGGCTGGTTCATATCTTACGTTTCAAAGGTCCTGGCAGGGTGGGGAAGGCTTGGGAGGCGACAGGCTCACGATAAAGGCATGATGAATCCAGCTCGCGGTAGCCACCACCGGTTGGGCCGTTATAGGAAAGACCAGATGACATCACAGGCCGGTGTGACAAGCAACGCATTTTCAACGCAGCGACCGTCGGTAGCTAAGTCTAATCGCCCCGCTGACGGGTCGGGGACAGGGCCTTCCGCCGTCACGCTCGAACGCGACGGGGGTGGTCGTTTCTTTGATCACGACATCCTATACGCTTCTTGTGGCGAACTTTTTGCCATGATGACGACCGCGCACACCGCACCTTCGAACGGCTCGGCCGTTTCCGACGCCGATTGTCCCCATGACGCTGCGGCAAGATCGAACCGATCCCCCGTCGAGGCGGGCCGTGATTTCCCCGCCCATATCGCTGACCATCTTGTCGATCAGACTTTGTCCCCGGTCTCACTGCTGAAGGGGCCGCCCACAGAGCGTTTGCCATGGAGTGGCCTGTCGTCAAAGACGTATCGTCTAGAGCCCCATAAGTGAGGTATGACGTGCGCCGCTGTGGCTGTTCAGCCCGTTAGCTTTCATCTTTGACTTCGACGACCCGCGAGCGGTCGTGGTCGTAGACATAACACTTATCCGCCTCTTCCTGCCGTGCGGCTTTGTGCGCCCCGTCGCAAAAAGGTGGGTTCTGACTCAACCCGCACATGCAGATCCAGACACTCTTTTCTTGTGGTTTGACTTCTTGGGGACCGGTGGCGGTGTGTCGGACAAGTCGTGCCATCGAAGGACTCCCTTTGTTGAAGAAAAAAGTACCACGAGCAGGACCGTGATACGATAGCGGTAAACAGAAACCAGATCGACTGCCACGGACGGTCAGACAGTCAGCGTCCACAGCCATCGCTGGCACTTTGACCTCAAGCCGGTGGGTCGGGGGCGATCCTTGAGATGATTTTCGCACCCACCGAATCGCCCCAAACGTTGACCGTCGTGCGGCACATATCCAAGATCCGGTCAACACCAAGGATAATGCCCACCGCCGCCAAGGGCAGCTGCTGATCTTCGGGCAGGCCCAGAGAATGGTTGACGGCCTGAACGACAATGACCATGGTCACCAGTCCGGCGCTGGGGATCCCCGCGGCGCCTACAGCCGCCAGGGTGGCCGTGATCACAATGATCGCCAGTTGAAGTGGTCCCAGCGTGATCCCAAAGCACTGAAACAAGAACACGACCGCCACGGCTTCATAGAGAGCCGTACCGTCCATGTTCACCGTCGCGCCCAGCGGCAGCACGAACCCCGCGGCTCGTTTGGATACGCCACCGAAGTTTTCGGCACATTCGATCGTGACCGGAAGTGTTGCCGAGCTCGAATCGGTGCCAAATGCTGTCATCAACGCTCCACGCATCTGGTGCATGAATCGAAACGGATGGGTGTGGCCAAAAATCCATAACACCAGCGGCAATACCACCAGGCCATGGATCGCGAGGCCCAAAAGCACCGTGAGCATGAATCGACCCAACGGTCCAACCAGGCTCGCCGTCCCGATTCTCGCGACCGTCCAAGCGACCAGGCAAAACACGCCCACCGGTGCCAGCCACAGGATCCAGTCGACCAGTTTCATGACCGCAACAAACAGGCCGTCAAAAAAGTCCAAAACGGGCTTGCCTCGTGGGCCCACCATGGTCAGCACGATGCCCATGATGAGGCTAAACGAGATGACGGGTAACAGGCGGCCGGCGGCCGCGTCGCTGATGGGGTTTTGAGGGATCAATTGTGACGCAATGTTTTGAAACGCCCCCCAGAGCCCTGTGTCCTGCGCTACCAGCATCCGGTCTTGAACCACGCCGGATTCGTGTGCGAATTTCTCTGTTTCTTTCTGACGCAGCTCCTGGTCGAAACCCTGGCCAGGTGCGATGGTGACCACCACCGCTACGCCCAGCACCACCGCGGCCGCCATCGTGGTGAAGTAATAAAGCACGGTCCAGCCACCCATCCGACCCAGCTGGGTCGGATCACCGACGGACGATATGCCAACGATGACCGATGACGCCACCAGCGGTACCAATACCATCTTCAGCAAACCGATAAAGAACGTGTTGCCGACGAAGAACAATCCTTCGAGCAGTCCCGGAGGGACGCCCTCGGCGTACACGCGGTACATCCCTTCTCCAACGGCAATGCCGAGGATCAGTCCTGTCAGGATCCCCACCGTCAGGACCGTATGCTTGCTGGGCTTACTCATCGCATCTGCGCTCGTACACAAGGGGTCTTATTCAGAGCATAGGGCCCAACGCACACTTACTGAATTTGGTCAGCGTATGCGGCAAAAATCGGTTCGAACGCGGCCAGTTCAAACCCGAAATGCTCTTGGACCTTGGTCGTCTGGCAGACGGAGTCCTCCTGACTCATGGTGACCTGATCTTGATTGAACGGTGCGCCGGGCATGTGCGCGATCAACCTGGCCAGTCTCACGGGCAGGCCGACGACCGGTTTGCTTCGCGCCCCAGGTAGAAACCGTTTGCACATCAGATAGAGTTGACGCCACGTCAACACGTCTGGTCCGCCCAGCGGGTACGTTTCGCCAGAAGCTCGCCCGAGGGTGATCGCGGCGGTGAAGCACCGAGCCACGTCCTGGACCCAGACCGGTTGAAGCTTTCCCGCTGTCTGCTCTCTGCCGAAATAAGGCACAAATGGGGGTGTCGCGTTGCACCAGAACCCCCGGATCATTTGCATAAACTCGCCGTCGGGGCCGTGGATAATGGAAGGACGAAAGATCGTCAAGTCAAGCCCGCGATCACGGATGGCCTGTTCGGCTTCCCACTTGGTGCTGTGGTACCTGCTTTTGGCGTCCGGCCGACTGCCCAGGGCGGACATGTGGATCCACCGCTTGACGCCGGCTCGACATGCGGCATCGGCCAGCCGTTGGGTGCCGAGGGTGTGCACGCGCTCAAACGTCTGTCCCTGGCGCCCGTTTTCCATAATGATGCCAACCAGATGGACCACCGCGTCGGCACCGGTGACCAGCTGGTTGATTGCGGTATCGTTGAAAAGGTCGCCACCGATCACGTGGAGTTTGGTGTCGGTGGTGTTGGCCCGGTCAGGATTTCTCACCAACGCACGTACCCGATAGCCCGCCAGCAGAAGACTCGACAACACATGGCGACCGACAAACCCTGTGGATCCAGTCAGCGCCACGCAAAGTGGTGTCTGAGTCATGGGGCAGCCGTTCCGTCATCGTAAACCACGTGCTCGTGCCCCTGAGGCACGATACGGATCAAAGTTGATGATACAAACACAACCAGGTGCCGGTATATTACGGATCGGCTCAAAAGGTTTCAATTGCGCAAGAACCGTCGACCTATTGTCATCGCGTCGCGCCGCAGCCCGCTTGCCCAGGCGCAGGCCCGAGGGGTCGGACAGGCCCTTGCCGGCGCCCAGCCGGGTTTGGCGGTTGACTATCGATGGATCGAGTCGGAGGGCGACCAGCGACCTGAGGTCAGTCTTGCCGACGCCGGTGGAAAGGGTCTGTTTGCCCGGGCGGTCGAGCAAGCCGTGTTGCGCTGCCAGGCGGATGTGGCGGTTCACAGCATCAAAGATCTGCCCGCCGGGCAGGAGACCTCAGGGTTGGTGATCGCGGCTGTGCCGATGCGGGCCGACGTGCGCGACTGTCTGATTAGTCGCCATGCCAAGACACTTGAACAACTCAGCCACGGGGCTACTGTGGGCACCGCAAGCCCGCGCCGTGCCGCTCAGGTCAAGCGTCTGCGGCCAGACCTGCAAGTGCATGTGATCCGAGGTAACGTGCAGACTCGGATTCGCAAAGTGTTAACCGAGTGTCGATTCGATGCCACGTTGTTGGCGGTCGCCGGTTTACGGCGAGCCGGGTTGGTCGAATACGCCCAGCACCCCATCGACACGACCACCGTACTTACGGCCGCGGGGCAGGGGGCGTTGGCGATCCAGTGTCGCATGGCCGATCACGTGACGCTGACACGATGTCTGCCCCTGAACGATCCATGGAGCTCAGCGGCCGTACACGCCGAACGGCAGATCGTGGCGGCTTTGGGCGGGGACTGTCACTCGCCGATCGCTGTGCTTGTTCAGCAGAAGGCCAAGGGTTGCACCGGTGGCGGCACACAATGTCGTGTGCGGGCGCGGGTGTTGAGCCCAGACGGGCGGATCTGTTTGGAAGCCGATCGTACGGGGCCGGCCAGGCACCTGACCCGGCTGGCCGTAGACGTTGTGGCCCAGCTGCGGCGATCGGGTTGCCAGCAGGTACTCAAGCCGCCGCCGTGATAGCCCAGCGGACTGACCTCTCCGTCGCGCAGACGAAGGCCTTTTCCTGAGGTATACTCAGCGGCTGGTTGTCGTAGATAAACCAAAAGAGGAGGGGCCTGGCGGAAGCAGGCCGTTGGAGTTGTTTGGGATAGATTGTTCCAACGCACCGGCGTGCGGCGGTGCAACACACGCCGATCCGGTACGATTTATCTTTGATCCGAGATGCCAATGACTCGACGAACTGCAATGATCGGTGGCAACTGGAAGATGAACCTGCACCGACAGGAGGCGATCGATCTGGTCCAATCGCTGATTCACCAAGCGCCCGGTCGGGATCGTGTTGAAGTGGTGATATTTCCACCGTTTCCATACTTGGAGTCGGTTCATACCGCTTTGGTGCCCTTGGCAACCCAATCTGCCACAAGTCATATCAAGCTAGGGGCACAGGATTACTACCACCAGCCAAACGGCGCTTTTACCGGTGAGGTGAGTCTGTCGATGCTTCGGGACGTGGGCGTGCAGGTCGTGCTAGCGGGACACAGCGAACGGAGGCACGTGCTCGGCGAGAGTGACGATTTGATCAACCGAAAGGTTCGTGCCGCCCTAGACGCGGGCATTCAGGTGATTCTGTGTGTGGGGGAACGGCTAGAACAACGTCGATTAAATCAAACCGACGCGGTTAACGCGGCGCAGACGCAATATGGTCTTGCGGGCGTGGATGCCGATCAGATCGCCGGTGTCACCATCGCATACGAGCCGGTATGGGCGATCGGCACCGGTAAGACGGCCACTGCCAGCGATGCACAAAAAGCACACCAGGCGATCCGCCGTACGTTGGCGGGGATGTACGGTCAAGGTGTTGCCCAGTCGGTTCGGATCCTGTACGGAGGCTCAGTTAAGGCCAGTAACGCGCCACAGCTGTTTGGCCAACCGGATATCGATGGTGGCCTGATTGGTGGTGCGTCGCTTGAACCTGAGGAATTCTCGGCGATCATTGGTGCGGCGGCTACGGAGGTCGTGGGGGCCGCGTGATCGACGGTGAAGAAAGGGCGACGGTCATGTTGATTCTCGGGGCGTGGTACGTATCGCTGTTGGCGATTTTCTTCGTACTCGTTTGCCTATTCATGATGCTGGTGATTCTCATCCAGAAGCCGCGCGGCGGTGGATTGAGCGGTGCCTTTGGAGGAGCCGGAGGCAGCGCCCAAGCGGCATTTGGAGCTAAGACTGGCGATGTGCTCACGTGGTTCACGGTCGTCTGTTTTACGGCGTTTCTGCTGCTGGCGATCGGCCTGACGTGGTCCATTACGCCAGTCGATGTGACACAAACGCCATCGATTCTTCCGGATCGGTCACAGGAGGATCCGCCCGCTGCCGTCGCGGAAGGTGACGCCGGTGTGGCCGAGCGTCAGCCAGAGGCCGGCGGTGAGTCCGAGTTACCAGTATCGCCGTCGGTGCCACAGCCGGCGCAACCGGAGACTGACGGGTGATCCGATCGATGACCGGTTTTGGCCAGGCGTCTGAGCAAGTAGACGGCGTCTATTACGCGGTGGAACTTCGTAGCGTCAATAGCCGGTATTTCAAAGTCGCGATCCGAATCGACGACGAGTTATCGGGGATCGAAGCCGAGTTGGAGGCGATGCTCCGCAGCCGGCTGTGCAGAGGGTCCGTGACATTGTCGGTCAAGAGCCACCAGCCGGTTGCCACGACGGTACCTCGGGTCAGTGACCAGGCGCTGGGCGTGTATCTTGGCCATCTTGAGTCCCTTCAGAGAAAAGTTTCCATTGGCAACACGGCCGCGAGAGTGGATCTAACAGCGTTACTAGCGCTGCCGGGTGTTTTGCAGACCGATGACGATGAACAGTCGATTCTCGACCGTGCTCGTCCGGTGGTGACGCGCCTGGCCGAAAACGCTTGTGAACGGTTATTGGCCATGCGGGCGACGGAGGGGCGATTGATCGCGCAGGACATGGCCCGGCAGTGTCAGGTGATCGGTCGTCTAATGGATTCGATCCAGAAGCGGGCTCCTGAGGTCGTCGAAGCCTATCATCAGAGGTTGCGATGCCGGATCGACGAGCTGATGGCCCGTGCGCAACTAAAGACTGAAGAAAAAGATCTGATCCGCGAGGTGGCGGTCTTTGCCGAAAGGGCCGATATTTCCGAGGAGGTCAGCCGGATGAGTGCTCATATGTCCCAGTTTGAGCAGATTGTTGGCTCACCCAATGGTGAACCGGCCGGCCGGACTTTGGATTTTGTAGCCCAGGAGTTACTGCGCGAAGCAAACACAATCGCCAGCAAGTCCAATGATGCCAAGATCAGCCGCGAGATCGTCCAGATCAAAGGCGCGATTGATCGGATCAAAGAGCAGGTTCAGAACGTGGAGTGACCCAACCGTTGGGCGGCGATACGGCGGACGGTGTTTGGAGAGCGGCCTGACGCAACGTCGAGGGTGTTCTGGAGAGAGAAACAGCGAAAACTTGAGAGTCTGGCCCGTTATGACCAGCCAGCCACAATATCCAAAGCCGGTAGGGGACAGCTCCGGCTCCGGGCACCGGCCCGGTCAAACCGGACGAGACCGGATCGCCGCCGACGAATTGGCGATCGTGCTTAGCCACTACGACGTTGGCATCATCCAGACGATCAAGGAATTCCCCCGCGGATCGCGGAAGGCCCCCAAGCTGATCTTGCGATCTAACAC
Source organism: Phycisphaeraceae bacterium (assembly GCA_965222495.1). Taxonomy (GTDB): domain Bacteria; phylum Planctomycetota; class Phycisphaerae; order Phycisphaerales; family Phycisphaeraceae; genus CBDCUA01. The sequence goes on from CBDCUA010000007.1 coordinate 441,040, forward strand.
CGGCACATACCTGCTTAAGCGGCGTGCCGGCGGGAAGGACGATCCGTTCAAGGTCGCGTTCTGCCACAACTTGCAGCTGTGTTTGGCGGGCAAGCAGTTTCCCCTGCCGCATCTGATCGGGACCCGAAGCGATAACAACTCGATGCTGCAGTTAAACGGATTTATATACGAGCTGTTCGAGTTCATTAGTGGGACCAGTTTTGATAACTCACCAGACGCTACCGTTGATGCCGGAAAAACCTTGGCGTTGTTCCACAAACTGCTGATTGACTATCAGCCCCAGTATGAATCGCCGCAGGGGTCATACCACGCGGCGCGGGCGGTTGCCCGGTCAATGGACGCGATCCCTAACACACTGGCCAAAGTCGATCCTTGTAACGCCACCGCTCAGGCAGACCATGTTCAGCAGACCATCCAGTTTTTGCATACCAGCTACAACGCCGCGGCGATGCGTGTTAATGAAACCGGGTTGTCCGATTGGCCCATGCAGGTGGTCCACAGCGACTGGCACCCCGGCAACATGCTTTTCCGTGGTCCGCGGGTCGTCGCCGTGATCGATTACGACGCGGCACGCATCCAGCAACGCGTGATCGATGTCGCCAACGGCGCATTACAGTTTTCGATCCTAGGTGGTGGCGATGACCCAGCCACCTGGCCCAGCCATATCGACGAAATACGGTACAAGAAGTTTTTGACGGGCTATGATTCAGTTCCCAACTGTATGATCGCACGATCGGAACTCAAGACAATTCCGTGGCTGATGATCGAAGCGCTGATCGCCGAGACCGTCATCCCGATCGCCGCGACCGGTTCGTTTGCAAGAATGGATGGCGTCGGATTCCTGCTCATGGTCGAACGCAAGGTGCGTTGGTTGCAGACCCAGGCCGAGCACCTGGCCGACGTGTTCGAAGACTAGGGAGGTTTGCTGTGTTGGCCTGTCTGTCGCGATTAAGACGACAGACCGACGGTTTGGCTGCACTGTTCATTGCGGTGTGTGCCAGTTCGCCGGCGGTCGCGTTGCGGCCCGATGACGTGGCCGTCCTTTATGATCTGGCCAGTGACCAGTTCGCGGTACGCCAGCGTATGACCCAACGGCTCCTGGCCGACGAACGACTTGACCAAGGTGATATCGCTCAGCTTTATACCAAAGCCCATGCTCCCGAACAGCGGCACCGGCTGTTGAACGTGGCCAGGCACCACGCGGTTCAGGAGATGCGTCAGCGGATGTTTGACGATCAAGAGGGCAGCGCTGCGATTGGTGTCCGGCACAGTGCGTTTAGCGCCGGACAGATTCCCGAATTAGACCAACCCGGTTTGATCATTGTGGAGACATTTCCCGGTTTTCCGGGTCATGCGCACTTGCGCCGAGGGGACATGATCCTCAAAATCGACGGCCGGGCGTTTCCGGCCGACCTGAGCACCGGAAAAACGGCTGAACTGTTTGTCCGTATCGTTCAAGAACACCGTGCCGGCCAGTCGATTCACTTGGATGTCCATCGCAACGGCCGTACCGTCAATATCCAATTTCAGTTGGCCAGCCTCAGTGCCCTCCGAGCCATGTACAAAGATGCCCAAAATCTTCAGCAACCGTTTCTTGAACAATGGTTGTCGGTGCGGCACAAACTGGTTCATCAACAGCCAGCGATACCTGTTCTAAGCGAGGCGGCCCCTCCTCCGCTGGTTGAGGACGTCAGCGGTACGCCCGATCGCGACGGCCCACAGAAGACCCCTCAACGGCCCTAAGGTGGTGGCGATGGCGTCAAATCGCGTATTGGCGAGCAGTGACGGGGTAAGGATGAGGCCTAGGACCATGACATCACGAGCGCGGCTTCTGTGGATCCTGTTTTTGTTTCTTGTTTGGTGCGGGCCCCATTTGTCCTCGGCGCTGGGCTGCCCGATGTGCAGCGAAAGCTTGCCCGGCGGTGACGGACCGGTTGTGGAAACGGTGCCATCCGACGGTGAACCGTCGGCGCCGCGCACCGGACGGTTGGCAGAAGGCTTTTACTATTCGATCGTGCTGATGCTGGCTGTGCCCTTTTCGATGATGGCGGGTCTGATCGGTGTGTTCTATTGGAAATTGCGACACCCGGCCAACATTCTTCGTGGGTCGTCGCGGGCTGGCGTTTCATGATCTATATGTGGTCAGGAGGTGATGGGCCGCTGTCAAGGTGAGATCGGGCCATCGGGTGTTTCCAATAGCGTCATAGATCGATTGTTTTCCAATGCCTGGACTAGCGGATCGGTAGGATCGTTGGGGTCGATGTGTACGCCCACCCAGCGGGCCGGTGCACCCGGCTTTAACGACGCCAGCTGCGGTGGCAGCCCCATGGCACGCATGCCGTTGACAGTCGCCATTGACAGCAGGGTTTGTGGGTCGGTTCGGTCGCGACGATACAGGTAGCGCATCTGTGAACCGATTCCAAGGGGCTGTGGATCATCGCATCGTTGGCAGATGATCGAGTCGGTGCCTAGACACACGTTGATGTTGGCGTCGAGCATCTGGCGATAGCGATGGTAGACACCACGGTCGGGTTGGTGATGCCCAAAGTAATCGCTAGCGATGGGACAGTAGGCCACCGACGCGCCGCACCGGGCCAAGATTTCGATGTGGTGAGGGTCCACATAGTTGCAGTGAACCAGCAACCAAGGCGCGTCACTTAGTACCGGTTCGAGCCATTCAATTGGATGAAGACCCGTGGGCGCGACTGTGGCGTCGCGCTTCCCGAGGCGTTCCAACAAGTCCACCAAAGGGCCGCGGGCGTCTCGGACAAAGTGTATCTCTTCCGGCGATTCGGCCAAGTGTGTGCACAGGCGGTAGTGACGATCCTTGGCAAGCCTCGCGGCTGCTGTATACAAACCAAAACCTGAGGAGTAGGGGGCGTGCGGTTCAATGCCCAGCGCTACAGGATTGTCGTCTATGACGCATGGATCACCGTGGCTTTCTGTGGATGGGGCAGGCAAGGCACTTAAGTCGTCCAACTGTCGGACCAGCCGAGCGATCGCGGCTTCCTCAAACTGTCCGCGCCCGACGCATTCTAAATAACTAATACCCGGCAGCCTATGACCGCGCCGCCTGGCGTTGACCGCCTCGAACCGGCGGGCAATATCGCCCAGGTATCCCACACCGCCATCACGCGAAGCGGCGACGCCTTGCCGCACGGACAGATCGATCTGCCGATCGTCGTGTGGGCTTTGTGCCGCCGATAGAAGCCAGCGGGAAAAATCACCCCCATACGGTTGTGGCCCCGTCGCCGTCAGGTCCAGGTGAGCGTGAGCATTGACCAGAACAGGCAAGATCAACGTTCGTGGCAGATGGATCACCTGGGTGTCGTAGAGGACCTCCACTTCGCCGACGCTACCGGCGGCGAGAATGGTTCCTCCTTGAACCGCGATGGCGCCGGGGCGTGCGTCTGTGCCCAACGCGTCACGGACCGCCGCGGTTCGGTAGACAGTGATGACTTGCTCCACGAAGTACACCCCCTATGATGAGCATGTGAGCCGACGGGCTCGGGGTTGCCCCGACTGCCGGTACAGAAACTCTGATTTACTTAACCGCGTGCAACGCACGTGGTTCCGACGCGTGCGATCTAAAACGGCCGCATTGTTACCGCTTGGGGCAAACTGCCGGGGCGGTGGATCGCTGTTGATTTTCTAAGCGTACACGATAGCTTGATACGTCATGAACCGAGCGTACACCGTTTACCAAAAGGATCCGTGCTCATGAATCGCGCTACTAGAATACCTCGTGCCGGATTGCATCCGTTGATAAACCGGTTGTTGCTCCTAACCACTGTGATAGTGACCACTGCCGGGTGCGTGTCCCAGCGTTACGTGGATGATTTGGAAGTGCTCTACCGTCGCAGCCAGGAGCAGATCCTGGATTTGCGTGCTCAGCTTGAAGAAAAGCAGACAGAGATCGAGGTGATCCGGTCGGCACTAAACAGCCAGGACCCCGACATCCACGACAAACTGCAAAAGGCGATCTCCAGCCATGATAAGCTTGCCAAGGCTTTAGCGGAGGCAGAAAGCCGGCTCCGTTCGATCGGCACGGGGCCGATCTTAGAGCCGGAGTTGGACGCTGCATTGGTTCAGTTGTCTGAGTCGAATCCGAACCTAATGACCTACGACTCGCAGATGGGTATGGTCAAGTTTCAAAGCGATTTGACGTTTGCGTTGGGCAGTACGGATGTGAGTTCTCAAGCCGAAAACGGGCTTCAAAAATTGGCGATGATTCTCAAATCGCCTGTCGGTGCCCATTACGCGGTACGGATTGTCGGGCACACAGATAACGTGCCCATTGGCCGTCCTTCGACCCGTGCGCAACATCCTACCAACTGGCATCTTTCTGTTCACAGAGCGATTTCCGTGAAGGATGTCTTGGTCAGAGCAGGTGTTCAACCCACTCGGATGGGCGTTGAAGGCTACGGTGAACACCGCCCCATCGAGCCCAACGGCCCCAAAGGTAACAAAGCAAATCGCCGAGTGGAGATTTATCTCACCCGTGGCGGTGCAACCGAATCTGGCCAGGGAGACACCGCTTCAGGATCCACCCTGCCCGCACCAGACGAAACGCCAGGGCCCAAGCAGCAGCAGTCGCAGCCGGCGGCAGCTCCCCGCGAGGCGCCCGATCCTGGCCCGACACAGCCCGGCGCGTACAAATAAATCTTCGCGCCCGACGCCCTGCGCGACCTCGCGGGGTGGTGTGTAAAGGGTGTTGGTCTTGACCCCGGGCGCGTCTTTCGTTCCGGCCAATCGCATATGAATTTAAAGATTGGTCCTTTTGACATCACACAAGGGGGGCGGTCATTCATTGTTGCCGAAGCCGGTGTCAACCACAACGGCGACTTGCAGCTGGCGAAGCAGATGATTCGATCTGCCCGCGCCGCCGGGGCAGACTGTATTAAATTTCAGACCTTTCGTGCAGACCAAGTGGCGACCCCGGCGGCGGCCAAGGCGGCATACCAGTGTGATCGGGTCGACGACACGCAGTCACAGCTGCAGATGTTACGGGGCCTGGAGTTGTCCCGAGAGGACTACCCGGAGCTGGTTCGTACCTGTCGCGACGAGCGGATCCTATTTCTGTCGACGCCCTATAGCCACGAAGATGTCGATTTCCTGGATTCCCTGGGCGTGTCGGCGTTCAAGATCGCTTCGGGACAGGCGGTCGAGCCGATTTTTCTGAAGTACGTCGCGGACAAGGGTAAGCCGATTGTCTTATCGACCGGCATGTGCACTTTGGCGGAGGTTGAACATGCCGTGTGTGTGATCCGCAAGACGGGTAACGATCAGCTCGTGGTGCTCCAATGCACGACGTGCTATCCCACCGCTGCGGCTGATGTCAACCTGTTGGCCATGATCGAAATGGGGCGACGGCTGGAGGTCCTGGTCGGATATTCCGATCATACCCAAAGCCTGACGGCCGCGACTGTGGCAGCGGGGCTGGGTGCGTGTGTGATCGAGAGGCATTTTACGACTGACAAGACGCTGCCTGGTCCCGATCAATCCTGTTCCTCAGATCCAGAGGAGTTCGCGTTATTGGTCGGGATGATTCGAGAGGCCCAGCGGACGCTGGGGTCATCGCAGAAGAAGCTGTCTGCGATTGAGCGACAGAACATGGCGGTGATTCGCCGGGGCGTTGTGGCCGTGACAGACATATCAGTGGGGACTCGGTTTAGCCCGCAGAACGTGGCACTCAAGCGGCCGGCTGGGCGGCTGGGCGGCACGGATCTGCCAAAGATCATCGGGCGCCAGGCGGCAGTGGATATCCAGACCGACACACCGATAACACCGGAGATGATCCAATGACCAGCGGTGCGGCGATCTACGGGGCCGGTGGTCACGGCAAGGTCGTGGCGTCAATCCTCCGAGCCCGGCGGACGCCGATTTTAGGGTTTTTTGATGACGCATATTCGGCCGGCGAGACCATCCACGATTTACCCGTTTGGGGTGGTCTAAAGGACATTGATCAACACCGCGACCGCATCACTTCTGTGTATCTGGCTCTCGGCGACAATGCCAGGCGATCAGAGATTTTCACCGTTTTACGACAGGGGGGGTTTGAGCTGCCCCCGCTGATCCACCCGTGGGCATTGGTGGAGTCAGATACGGTCATTGCCGACGGCTGTGTGATCTGTATGGGGGCGATGGTCGCTACCGCGGCCTCGTTGGGGACCGCGTGCATCATGAATACAGGCAGCACGCTGGATCACGAATCATCGCTTGGCGACCTTGTGCACCTTTCACCGCGGGCGGCGGTCGCAGGGCGAACCACCATTGGATCGCGATCATTTCTGGGGATGGGTGCCGTCGTGGCTCAAGGTCTTACCATTGGCAGCGGTGTGGTCATTGGAGCCAACTCGGTCGTGTTGGGTCACGTTCCCGAGGGCAGCAGGGTTTTGGGTGTCTACCGTTGACGGCGGAGCCTGCTATGAACAATGACTCTATCGCGTCGGGTCAAGACCGCACAGAAGCTGTCCGTGGACCGGGCTGGCGACGTCGCACGTTGAGAATCCTGATCGGTGCGACGGCGGCCTTGAGCACGATCGTGGTATTGGCGCCGACGGTGTTAAGCACAGCGTTGGGGACACGATTGGTTCTATATCTTGTGAACCAGTCGATTCCAGGGACGGTTCGCGCCGGTGACCTGAGCGTGGGCTGGTTTTCCGGACCGTGGGCTGAAGATGTCCAGCTGGATGGCCCGGACGGGGATCGGGTGCTGACGATCGATCGTATTGAAGTCCCCAGTGTATCGTTACTGGCATGTATACGCGGCAGTAAAAAAGTGGGAACGGTTCGTGTGATCAACCCGAGGGGAAAGGTCCGACATACCCATGACGGGAGCAACTCGCTAATCGCGGCTGTGGCTTGGCCTGAAACGGTAGCCCGGTGGCGGCGACGGATCGCTGGGCGCTCCGATCAGCCGTACAAGCTTCCAAACGGCTTACAGATCACCATGGAATGGGTCCGTGGTCATATGAGCTACCAGTGGTCGGCCCAAACTCGGCCGATTGAGTTGAGAGATCTGTCGATGTCTGTGAGCCTGCGTCAGGCTCACGGTGTGGTGGCTCAATTGAGTTCGAAGGTTCGTCAGGCCAAGACGCGTGGCAAGATCGAAGCGGCGGTAAGCATACGAGATCTATTTGACGCCCATGGTCTGTTAACCCACGGCACGGCTGAGATTGACGCTGAGATCACCGTATCGAACCTTCCGGTGGCGGCGGCCGACCGTATGCTGGGCCATGACGGCAAGCTATCTGCACTTTTGGGACCCGTCCTAAACGGGCAGATCGCCGCACGAGGCCGGTTCAGGCAACCCAACGTCACCGTGTGGACCAACACACAGCACCTCAAAGCCTTTGTAGGTTTGGACGCCCACGAACAGGGTCTGACACTCGATCCTGAGTCAGTGGTCCGGTTACGCGTGGTGCCCGAAGCGTGGGACGTGCTCAATAAGACCGTCGACAAAGCGGTTTCTAGCAAGCTTACCCAGCCATTTAACGTCAAAGTCAGTGTGAAAGAGCTGTTGTCCAAGTATGACCAGTCTGGCTTTCGCGCCAGCGGTGTGAAGGGTGTGGTGCAGGTGAATGTGGGCGACATGATTTTGGACTGGGCTGATACGCGGATGGGGCGTGTGGCGGTGCGTGGTGGTCGTGGGATGTTCACCATGAACGGCCCTGATCGCACCGCCAGCGTTTCGTTGCAGTGCATCGTTGAGCAAGGCGGACGGCCTGGCAAGCTCGACGTGACGTGGGCCGCCCAGCAGGTTCTAGATGATCGCGGGCGGTTTGATGCCTCTGGCTTGCAAGCCTCAATCAGCGGCGGCGTGACTCAGTTTCCGGTGAGCCTGGTCGATGGTGCCCTGCACACCGACGGCCTGATTTCGACGGTATTGGGTCCGGTCGCGGACGCGACGATTGAAGTCGACGTCAACCGTTTGGGGGACTGGCAGTCCGCAGATGGATCGATCGCGATGATCTTCAGATCTCGGTATGTCACCGCTTCGCTCAAAGGGCAGCTGGCAGACGGACACGTGGCCGTCGAACCTCAAAGCATGTTGGCGCTGACCGTGGACCCTTCCCGTGCGCCGGTGTTGTTAGGTCAGCTGGCGCCGTTGGGATTACCGATCGATGGGCTGTCACTGGCCAAGCCGATGACGGCCAACCTGGTGGTGGAAGCGTTGGCGTTTTCCGCCAGTGGTCTGCGCCATCCGAGGAACCGGCTGGGTTTTCGTTTCGAAGTCGACCAGTTGATCACCGTTGGCACCGGGCGCGTGGCGGGCCTAGCTCTGAGCGATTTTTCCTTTCGGCTATCTCAGGACCAGACGGACGCGATGATGACGGGTGTTCTAGACGCGAGGCTTACGCACAACAACCAGACCGCGACTGTCGCGGCCCAAGTGAGCCTGGCCCAGCCGATGACTGCGGCCATGACCATGCAGGGGCGTGCCACCATCGGCTCGTTACCGGCAAGCATGCTTGCGGGTATCGCGCTGGGCGATTTGTCTGCTGACTGGCCCGGCCAACGCATTGACAAGATCATGCTTGAGGTGGAGTCCGATCAAGACCAGATCGCAACCCTCAAGGGGAAAATCGTATCTGATTGGCTTTCAGCCTATGTCGGCGGTCAATACGAACACGCTCAGAGGCGGTTGGATCTGCGTCAAGGTTCTTGGGTACGGTGTCAAGTCCTGCCGGCGTGGCTAGAGGGTCTGTTTAAGCCGATGGAGGGTGAATCAGCGGCGCGCCGGTTGGCGATGGATCATCCCATTAAGCTCAAAGCAGTGGTCGGGGAGGCCCAGCTGACTTTTTCCGATCATGCGTCGGCTGCGCCGTTGGTCATCGGCCCGTTTCGGTTCGACCCCAACGGCACCAAGTTGCGGGTTAGCCTGGCTGGCGACGGAACGGTCCTGAGGTGGGGCGGTCGGGACGATGCGGTACAAGTCAAAGCGGTGCAGGCGTTGATCAAGACTCAGAACCCAGCTCAGGAGGTCGACCTTTCCCTGCGACTGGGGCTTGGACCGGCGGGGCCAAAACCCCAGAGCAAGACATTGGGGCAGGTGACGTGTCGTAGCAAGATTACAAACCTGGTCGACGCGACGGGTCGGATCGACCTGGCGCACGCGGTGACCCAGAGTTTTGCCAAGGTCGACGGTCTAGCCACCGGACTGGTGGACAAATGGATCGGTGGGCATCTGGAAGATTTTTTGGGTCAGAAGACCTCTTTTCGGATTCGGGCCAGGACCGTTGCCGACGAGAGCGGGTTATGGGATTTGATGGTCAAGGCAGATCACGGCGAGGCGCAAGTGGCCGCGACGATTAGCGATCCTCTGCGGTTACGCTCCAGCGCATTGGTGAGAATGAGCGTGAACGATCATGTGTCACGACATTTGCTCGGACACCTCCACCCGTTTCTGGTGGATGCAACAGAGTCGACCGGTACGATCCGTCTGGCCCTCTTACCTGAGGGGTTTGCTGTGCCGGTGCGGGGATGGTCACTGAGTCGGGTTCGAGCCAATGCACGGCTGGACTTGGGGACGTTGCAGTTTAAGCGGTCGGGTTTGCTCAATGTCATCCGAGAAGCGCTAAACCAAGACACCCGTCGACCACCCGTGGTCCGTTTTGCGCCTCTGAACGTTAGCCTAGAAAATGGCGTGATCTCCTACCAGCAGATGAAGGTACAAGTCGATGATCTTGTGTTGGGTTTTCACGGCCAGGTCAATCAGATCAATCAACGTGTCAAACTGTTGATGGAAATCCCAGGCCCCACGATGGTCAAAGCGTTTGGTTTGCCGGACCGCTTGGCGTCGGGATACCGGTTCCAGGTGCCGATCGGGGGTACCACCACCGAACCTCAGCTGGACGTGGCTGCCATCGTTAACGAGGGTACACGATTATTGGCTGCCCGCCGAGGGCGTGATGAGCCCGACCTCGCCGGGCCGGCGGTGGACCAGATCGTTGACCCCGTGCCGGGTCAGCAGCCTCTACTCCCATCGGGCCGATAACCCATCACAAGATCGATCTCCACTCACGGTCCGACTTAATCGAACCGACATGCAAAGCAGATCGGTGCGTGACCGTATCGAGCCGGATCTCGGTGCGATCCCGATCAACGTACGGCTTTGTCAGTTGGCGCTGGGCGTTCAAAACCCCCTAGAGAAACGGAAATCAGGTATGGCAACCCACACAGACACCTCGGGCATCCAACAGCAAGCGATTAACACCATACGCACATTAAGCATGGACGCTGTTCAGGCCGCCAACTCCGGTCATCCCGGTACGGCCATGGCGTTGGCGCCGCTTGCCTATGTCTTGTGGAATCGACACCTGAGATTCGACCCCGAAGACCCCATTTGGCCTAACCGTGACCGCTTTGTGCTGTCGGCGGGGCACGCATCCATGTTGCTGTACGCGATGCTCCATCTGACCGGGGTTAAGGCGGTGAACGAAAAGTATGAGCGTCTTGGCGAATTGTCTGTGACGCTTGACGACATCCGTACGTTTCGTCAAATGGGTAGCAAGTGTGCAGGCCACCCCGAATACCGCTGGACATCGGGAGTCGAAACGACCACCGGCCCGTTGGGACAGGGCGTGGCAAACAGTGTGGGCATGGCCATTAGCAGTGGTTGGATGGCGGAGCACTTCAACCGGATCGGGTTCGACATGTTCGGGTACAACGTCTACGCCGTCTGTGGAGACGGTTGCATGATGGAGGGGATATCCCAAGAAGCCGCTTCGCTGGCGGGGCATTTGCGGTTGTCAAACCTATGTTGGATTTACGATAACAACAAGATCACGATCGAGGGGGGTACGGATCTGGCATTCAGCGAAGACGTCGCGACACGATTTATGGCCATGGGTTGGAACGTGACCCGTGTGGGCGACGCCAACGATCTTGACATGATCGACCGGGCCATTGAGATTTTCCTTGATGAGCAACGGCGACCGACGCTAATCATTGTTGACAGTCACATCGGTTACGGCGCTCCCAACAAACAGGATACCGCCGCGGCTCACGGTGCACCGTTGGGCGAACAGGAGATCCGTTTGGCCAAGCGTCATTACCACTGGCCTGAGGACAAAAAATTCTGGGTCCCAGACGAGGTCCGGCAGCATTTTGCCCAAGGCATCGGTGCGCGAGGGCGTCAGCTTCGCAACGAATGGTTTCAGAGATTCGGTACGTATAAGCAAGTCAATCCCGAACTGGCCGATCAATTAGACAAGATGCAGCACCGCCGGGTGCCCGAGGGGTGGGATCGGGATCTGCCGGTGTTCGAGCCTGACCAGAAAGGCGTTGCCAGCCGCGTTTCTTCCGGTCAGGTGCTCAACAGTCTTGCCAAGAACGTGCCGTGGCTGGTCGGCGGCGCGGCGGATCTGGCGCCGTCGACATGTACCTATCTGACATTCGACGGCGCGGGAGACTTCTCGGCAGACAATCGCCGCGGCCGGAATTTCCATTTTGGCGTTCGTGAGCACGCCATGGGTGCCGTCGTAAACGGTATGTCACTGGCCAAGATCCGGCCATATGCCGCTGGATTTTTTATCTTTAGCGATTATTGCCGTCCGACCATGCGCTTGGCCGCGTTGATGGAAATCCCGACCATTTTTATCTACACCCACGATTCGATCGGCGTTGGCGAGGACGGCCCAACGCACCAACCCGTTGAACACCTGGCATCGATACGTGCGATCCCCGGACTGATTACGCTCCGACCGGCTGATGCCAACGAAGTGATCGAAGCGTGGAAGGTCATCATGCAACTACGCCATGAGCCCGTGGCCTTGGTGCTCACGCGGCAAAACCTGCCGACGCTCGATCGCAACCGTTACGGGTCTGCGGCGGGATTGGCTCAAGGCGCATATGTGTTGGATGACGACCCCGACGGCCGCCCCGACGTGATCCTGCTGGGCAGTGGTAGCGAGGTCCATTTGTGTCTTGACGCGTGCCAGAAGCTGCGTGCTGACGGCGTCCACGCCCGCGTTGTGAGCATGCCTTCGTGGGAGATATTTGAGCAACAGCCCAAGCTCTATCGCGATCAGGTACTCCCCCCGCATGTCCCAGCGCGGGTGGCGGTCGAACAAGCGTCTGGTTTTGGGTGGGAGCGCTATGTGGGGACGACTGGCGCGATCATCGCGATGAACTGCTTTGGCGCATCGGCGCCGCTCAAGGAGCTACAGACTCGGTTTGGGTTCACCGCCGATGTGGTGGTCGCGGCGGCGAAGCGCCAGCTCGAACAGCCTGGGGCAGCTGCTGCGTGAATGGTCTCCACCTTGTGGGACGGTCTTGCTGGGGCCCATGATCCATCGCGCAAGTCCAGTCACTTGCGTCGAAGACGAGCCGTCGGGATGAGTGTTTGCCAGGGGTTGGTTTTGATCTAGATTGATCCTGGCTTGCTGTCTGTAAACGAGGGGATAAGAAAAAAACTTGTGGCCCGTTGATCACACGTGGGCAAGGCGCAAAGTGTATCCGTCCTGTCCGTCCACGAACCCTGGACGGCTGGTTTGGCCGATCGGTTTGTGCCCCGTGTCTTGGCCGCTTATCATATTTTAGCTCGTTTTGAATTGACCCCAGGAGCTGCGTTTGTGGATAAGCTACTGTCGGCCTTGATTTTTCTTGGTTTCGGTCTGGGGTTTGTGCTGGTCAATCTATTGGTCGGCAAGCTGCTTCGTCCTAGCCTACCGAACTCAGAAAAGCGTGCGATCTATGAATGTGGCGAGCCGGCGATCGGGTCGAGCTGGGTTCAGTTTGACTTGCGTTTTTACATCGTCGCGCTGTTCTATCTGGTTTTCGACGTGGAGGTGGCGTTGATCTATCCCTGGGCAGTCGTGTACCGCGAGTTTCCGGCGCAGGCATTGGTTCTGGGCATCCCGTTCTTAGGGATCATTGTCATTGGTTACGCCTACGAGTGGTATTCGGGCAGTCTGGATTGGGTGCGTAGTAGCGTCAACACCTCTTTGAAAACCGCGGTCAATAATGTGGATATGGCCGCGTTGGCACGCCGCGACCCGGAAGCAGTTGAGGACCAGCATTCGGCAGGGTCTTATGCCTGATTATGCCTGACCGCTACAAAACGGTACTGTTGTTTGGTGCGCCCGGAGCGGGAAAAGGCACGCAGGGCAAGATCCTGGGTACGATCCCGGGGTTTTTTCACTTTTCATGCGGCGACGTGTTTCGCCAGATTGATATTACTAGCGAATTGGGCAAGATTTTTTACGACTACAGCTCCCGTGGAGAGCTGGTGCCGGACGAAATTACGGTCAGAATGTGGGCCGAAGCGATTCACGCGCACACGGTCTTGCAGGACTATAAACCCCACCGTGATCTGCTGATTCTCGACGGTATCCCGCGGACGGTCGAACAGGCAAAGATCATGGACCAGCATATCCAGGTCATGAGAATTATCCATTTGATTTGTGATGACCAGGAAGCCATGTTCGAGCGGTTACGCCGTCGTGCGCTGAAAGAAAATCGATTTGACGACGCTGATGAAAAAGTGATCCGCAATCGCTGGGCTGTTTACGAAACCCAGACACGACCAATATTAGATTACTACGCCCGTTCGCTGGTGGTGAAGATCCAGTCAGCTGTGTCACCCGCATTGGTCCTGCGGGACACGCTAGACGTGGTCGCGCCAATACAGAACGAACATTTCGCTGATTTTGAAGGTTAGTTTGGAATCGGACGGAATGTCGGGCGCAAGTCAGGTGCACTGGGCCTGGGCGCCTGACGGATTGTCGTCAAACGCCGTGGGTCGGTCGGGTGGCACACATTTTGGCGTCGTCACTTTCGGTTCCAGGGCGAATTCTGCTTTAAATCAACTCGATCGTGTCAATCTCGGACTTCGAAGATCAGGCCTCCTTCTAGGATGGTTGGTCTTACGCGGGCATCAATGCAATTCTGGGCACGTGGGCTGGGGAGAAATGGTCAAGATAGAGGTTTTGGGGCTCGTTAGTGAATTGAAGATAATACAGATATAAGGGTTGACATAATCGGGGAATAGGGTAAAGTGTTTATGATTCCAATGGGATGCCTGCAGATGAATTGCTGTGGGCGGGGCTTGTGAAGGGCAATTGCCTAGCCACAGTATCGATCATAGGGAACACGGAGAAGATAGTGAGTTAGGCTTCTTCATCCATCGGCGGGGAAGGTGGTGTGGAAGACAATAAGACATAACAGAAACTGAGCAAGACGAAAGTCAGCGGGCAATAGCTCGCTGTGTGAATTTTGTTTTTGTCGGTCCCATTGCCTGGTGTTGTCTGTGTGCGCCTGGCTTAAAGTGAGTGTGGGGGAGAGATATAGGGTTGTCGTTAGCAAGGGTTTAGAAGCAACAATTGACGAAGAGATCATTAGCAGTGGCGATGCGAGTCAGCCCCTATTGTGGAGAGGTGGAGTTTGAATGCCTGAACCAATGACCATGGTCTTGGTGGGTGCCGGCGGTAGTGGCGTGCTGGTTGGGCTAGCACGGCGACAGTTTGGTATCTTCAAAGAGCTTCTGGACATGGCGGTCGGAGTTCTGTCGTTGGTCGTCTTCCTGCCGTTGATGCTGCTTTGCGCAGCCATGATCAAGATCTCTGATCCCGCGGGCCCGGTATTGTACCGACAGGTGCGTGTGGGTTTAAACGGGCGTTTGTTCACCATTTACAAGCTCAGAACGATGTTTGTCGACGCAGAGGCGTACGGTGCTGTGCGTCGAGCGGGGAGGGATGACCCCCGGGTGATCCCGTTGTGCCGGTGGATGCGTCGCAGCCACGTCGATGAGTTGCCTCAACTGTTTAATATCCTCTGTGGAGAAATGAGCCTGGTCGGACCGCGTCCAGAACGGCCTGAGCTTTTCGAAGAGCTCAGCAGAGAGATGCCAGATTTTGAACAACGGCTGCGTGTCAAACCTGGACTAACAGGGCTGGCGCAGATAAAAAATGGCTATGACACAGACACAGAATCGGTTCGTCGCAAGCTCCAGTTTGATTTGGAGTATATCCGCAACATGAGCTTGGGATTGGAGCTAAAATTATTGCTAGCGACAGTGACCAAGTTTCGTGACGAGGCGGCCAGGTAACACCAGGGTGTCGGGATGTGCGCTCTGTTCCGGTTGACCGGATACCTGCCCGTGGGGTTAAATTCATATATACTGATGGTGTCCAAGTCCGTCTTAGCAGGTCGGCGGGAGTTATCCTAAAAGGGTCGCCCGGTTGCAGCAATAAACTAAAAAGTGGAGTCATTTTAGAATGTACGCCTACAAGCCGTTATTAAATGCCCCTGTGCTCGGAACGGTCGTATTGAGCCTTGTCACCGTGATGGCCGGTGGGTGTGCGCCCCCCCACTACAGTGATTACGACTCATTTATTAAGGTGCCCAAACCGATCGTGGGAGGTAAGCCCTACGTGATCGAACCACCCGATCAATTGAGAATTGTGGCACCCGGCGCTCCGGAAATTAATGGTTCTACAGGGCGGATACGACCCGACGGATACATCACGCTTCACCTGCTTGGTGACGTTTTTGTGGCAGGCAAGACTCCTACTCAGCTAGCCGCTGAAATTGAAGAGAAGATTCTCAAATACTATCAGGACGTGTCGGTTCAGGTGAGAGTGACTGGATTTAACTCGAAATTCTATTACATGGCAGGTGAGACCGGCCAGGGGCCTAGGCGGTACACCGGCAAAGATACTGTTCTCGACGCTGTTTTGCGCGCGGGGATCCGTCGCACCGCTTGGCCTGAGCATCTGTTGGTTTTGAGACCCAATGAGCAGGGCGAGCTGATTCGTCGCATGAGTGTCAATATGAAGGATATGATCGAGAAAGGTGACCTAAGATACAATGCCGTGCTTGAAGAAGGTGATATCGTCTTCATGCCCATCAATCCGTTCGCAGCGGTGGGTGTCGCGGTCCAAAACCTGCTGGATCCGGTGGGACCGTTGATCCGAGCCGGTCAGACACCGCGGCAGGTAGCGACCGCGAACTTCGATATTCCCTAAAAGCCCGGCTCGTGGAGCGCAGATATGGCATGGCGGCAACCGTCCAACTTGCGTGAATGGCTGTGGATCTTGTCTTGCCACAAGAAGAAATTTTTCTTCTCGTCGGTGGCCGTCATGATCGCGGTGGTGGTCGCAAGCCAATGGATCCCTCGTGAGTATCGAGCCAAGGCCATCTTCGAGCGCACCAATGACGCGGCTTTGGAACAAATGGGCAGCGACACGGTGAAACGGAATCTTCAGCTCATCCGGCAGGGGATACAGCAAGATCTTAAGGGTCGCGCTTCGATTGAGCAGCTTATCGAAGACTTGCACTTGCTACGCGATCTTCCCCATACGCCAGATGGTGAACTGACCATCGAAGCTCAGCTGGCCAAGAACGATCTGGTTCGAGACATTACGGGACGCATCGGCATCGGATTTATTACCAAGACCGCACAGCAAGATCAGATCGTGGTCTCCTACACGGATCCGGATCGCGAGCTTGTGCCGAAAGTCGTCAATCAGCTGGTCGAAAATTACATTCGTAACACGCGTCAACAGCTCGATTCCATGCTCTTGAACGCGAAAACCTTCTTTGAACGCGAAGTGGCCCGCTACCGGGCGCGCATCAGCGAGCTAGAGAGCAGGAAGCTACGGTTTGAGATGGATCACGCCGGCCTGCGGCCCAATCGACCGGCCAGTGTGGAAGAGAGGCTAGAGAAAAAACGGTCCCGGTTGGCTGCGGTCACCATGGAACTTAACGTGGCCCAGGAAAAGCGGACCAAACTCGCCGAGTGGGTCGATAGCCAACCGGACTTTATCGAAAGGTCACAGACTTCGCAGAACCCTGAATTGGGCGTGATTAGAAAGAAGATCGCCTCGTTGGAAAATGAGATTGAGAAGCATTTGTATCAGATGCAACGCACCGAAGCGCACCCCGCAGTCGTCAAAGCTCGGCTCCGATTAACGGAGTTGAAGCAGACCGCCAAGGCGATCAAAGAAGAGGTTGTGGTCTCAAAAAATCTGGTGCCGAACACAGATCGCATGGCCGCTGAACGTGAGATTGAATCGCTAGCGGGAACCGTTGTCGCGTTAGAGCGTGGTGTGGCCAAGCTCATAAAAGAGGTCGAACACTTCGAGGTACTCAACCGGAATTTTTTTGTGATCCGAAACGAGTTCCTACAGATTCAACGCGAGCTGAGAGAATCCAGGCGACAGCTGAGTTTTTGGGACCGCAACCTGCGTCGGACCATCACCGCGCTGACGGCAGAGATCGGTCAGCGCGGCGTTAGGATGAGGATGCGTGAAAGAGCGCCAGACCTGGCCCGGCCATCCACGCCGACGCTCCCAGGTATTCTGATGACCGCGGTGGTCCTGGGGCTGGGCACGGGGACACTGCTGATGATTCTGTCGGAGCTGCTGGACCATTCATTCCGAAATGTTGAGCAGGCGGTCGATGAGCTGAAGTTGCCGGTGATGGGTGCGATTAACGAGATTGTTCCGCCCTCGGAGCGGTTTCGCCGGCGGGTATTCGGGTGGGGATTGTACCCTGTGATCGGTGTGGCCATGGTGATCATGCTACTGTCAAGTGTAACCCTAGCGTACCTGAGCCTAAATGAACCTCGTCGGTACGAGGAGCTGATCAGTGACCCGGGCCACTTCATTAGCCAGACCATTTTTGGTCAGGCGTAGTGGCTTGGCATCGGGCCAGACGTCGGGTCGGCTTCGGGATTGTGGTGAGATATTGATGTACGAACAGTTCTACAACCTCGCGGTGTTGCCGTTTCACAACACGCCAAACCCGCGGTTCTTCTTTGAGACCGAGCAGCACAAAGAGGCGTTGGCCAAACTGGAGTACACCGTCCGTAATCGTCGTGGGTTTGCACTGGTCACCGGTGAAATCGGATCGGGGAAAACGACGTTGATCCGGACGCTTATTCGCCGTCTTGGCCCCGAGGCCCGCACGGCTTTGATCAGCAATACGCGGGTTTCTTCGCACCAGCTGCTTAAACTTATCGCAACTGAACTGAAAATCGAGTTGCCCGTTGGTGCCGACAAAGCGGGTGTGCTAACGCTTCTTCGCCAGTTCATTGAGCATCAGCACGCGGTGGGCCGGACTGTGGTGGTGATTATTGATGAAGGCCAGTGCTTGAATATCGACGAGTTTGAAGAGTTGCGCTTGCTGACGAATCTAGAAAGTGAAACCGACAAACTGCTGCAATTGCTGATTCTGGGGCAACCAGAATTGCGTGACACGCTACGCCACCCTCGCCTGGCTCCGTTGATTCAACGGATCGCCATGTACACACACCTCAAGCCCATGAGTTTCGATACCACGACTCGATACATCGCCTTTAGGCTTGTCCGGGCCAGCAAGGACAGGCCGAATGTCGATTTTTCTAGAGAAGCGCTCCGCGAGATATACGAGTATTCTCGCGGAATTCCTCGGCTGATCAACCTGGTTTGCGACAACGCGTTGTTGGTCGGGTATTCTAGCGATACCCGCTTGATCGAATCGGCGACCATTCGACGCGCGATTTCACAGATGTTGCCCAGCTTCAGTCAGCCGGCGACCGATATGTTTTCACAAGAAGATCAGGTTGAACAGGAGCTAGAGGATGGGCGACGTCTTTGATGCGATGAATCGCGCAGAGCGAGAGCGCGGCAGCCATTCCGAGTCAGACAGCCAGGCCGGGGCAGGCAAAGAAGAGACGCCTTCTCTTCAACTGGATCCGGTGGCGAATCGGGATCTGTCTGATCGCGGTGATGGAACGCAAGAGCGCGACGCTAGGCAGATCGACAGCGTGGCCCGCACACCCAGCTCGGCCGTCGTGCCACCCGGAGAACTGGCCTCACATGAGAGCCTAAACGGCTACTCAGACAAGGTCGTGGTTCACCACGACCGTGGGAGTATTGTCACAGAGCAGTATCGGGCGATCCGGACTCAGATTCTCGCTCGAGCCCGCAACCGCCGCTTGCAGGTTCACGTGATCACCAGCTCCGTGCCCGAAGAGGGCAAGAGCGTGACGGCGGCAAACCTGGGCGTCGTTTTCAGCGAGTTGAGAAATAAGAAAATACTCGTGATCGAGGGAGATCTTCGGCGGCCGAGTTTCCAGAAATTGTTTGGCCGCTCTTGTACACCCGGGTTGGTCCAAGTGTTGCGAGGGGATCTGGACGATCCACAGCAAGCCGTTCACTCAACGGTGTACGATAATCTTAAGTTTGTGCCGGCCGGAGGGCGCGATCCGACACACTGCACCGAACTCTTGTCCAGCCCGGGCATGATTCAGGTCCTCGACCGGTTTAGAGAGCAGTATGACCATATCTTTATCGATACGCCACCGGTTATTTCGGTGACAGATGCGGCGATTCTTGCGGCGATGGGTGATCAGGCGTTGCTGGTCGTCCGGCTCCACAAGACGCCGGTAGAGATGGTCGAGCGTGCCAAACGGTTGTTGCACGCAAATAACTGTAACGTGTCTGGTGTCATCTTGACTCACATGAAGATGATCTTCCTGCCGGGATATATGTCGCGTTATAGCTATGGTTCGGCGTATGCATAGGCAGGATCGCTGTCGTACAGTGGATTTTGGTTCAATGGCAATCGCGGACCGCATGGGTTCGGGGATAGCGCTGGTCGCTCCCGCCAGGCCCCGCCGATGCTCGCTATGACGGTAGTGATTGATCAACCATCTAGTTTGAACGGTGTCACCAAGAGCCATTCGTCGCCTCGGCCTAGGCTGCTGATGCTGACTCATCGCTTGCCCTATCCGCCCGATCGCGGCGACCGTATCCGCAGTTATCACATTCTGAAGGTATTTGCCCAACACTTCGACGTTGCCATCGCCTGTACAAGTGACGAGCCGGTCTGGCTGCAACACCATCAGTTGCTGAGCACAATGGCCCAGCGGGTGGCGATCCAGCCAATTTCTGTTCACGCGTCACGGTTCAAGTCGATGACCGCGATGTTGACCGGTCGCTCATTCACGCCCAGTTATTATTTTCGACAGGGGTTGGCCGATACCATCGTGCAGTGGCACGAAGAAGCGCCGTTCGATGTGGTGTGGACCTTCTGCACAGGAATGATCCAGTACGCCAGCCTGATCGTGTCTTCGGGCGGTTCTGGCGAGAAGGGCGGGTTGGAACCGCCCATCCGCCGCGACGCTGTGAGAAAAGTCTTCCATGTCCTTGATCTTGTCGATGTCGATAGCCTGAAGTGGCACAGCTACGCCAGAGACAGCTGGCCGCCGATCAAGTGGGTATACGCGGCTGAGGCCAGGCGCCTGCGCAAAGTCGAGGCGGGACAGTTTGTTCCTTTTGATGCGGCGGTCGTGGTCAGTAACGCAGAAGCTAAAGCGTACCGTCAGGGTGTTGGAGATCACGCCGGGCTGACCGTGGTCAGTAACGGTGTCGACCTGGACTACTTCTCACCGGAACCCGATTCAGACTCCAAGACCATTGTGTTTATCGGTGTGTTGAATTATAAGCCTAACGTTGAGGGTATTGTCTGGTTTGTTCAGCGCGTTTTCGGTCGCCTGCGGGAGCAAATCGGCGATGTCAGGTTAATGATCATCGGGCGTCACCCGACGGCTCGAGTCGAGGCGTTGGACAGTCACGCGGGTGTGGATGTTGTCGGTTCGGTTCCCGATGTTCGTGTATACCTACGCAGGGCAGCTGTCGTTGTCGCCCCGCTGCAAATGGCCCGTGGGGTACAGAACAAGGTTCTAGAGGCCATGGCCTGCGGGCGTGTGGTGGTTTGCTCTCCGCAGGCAGCAGAGGGGATTCACGCCCATGACGGTCAGCATCTTCTGGTGGCCGATCAACCTGGGCATTGGGCCAGTCAGCTCCAGATAGCCTTGACCGATGCGCGGTTGCGCCAAGAAGTGGGTGCGGCTGCCCGTCATCATGTGGTAGAGCACTACTCCTGGGGCAGGCGTCTGCAGCCGATCATAGAATTGCTGAACGGCCGTTTTGCCAGTGGTACCCAGACGTTTTAGGGCTCTCTTGAACAACCGGGGTCCGGAGGGGCTTCTGACAAGCAAGGGTGACTTATTGAAGTTAGGATGGTGAAAGCGGCATAGGGTGTTTGTGTGTGATCAAGTTTATGGGCAACACTTCGTTGGAGCTATGGATGGGGATTCAGATGGAAGCTCGGCAGCGCCGACGGCGTCTGAATCAGTTCGTGTGCCAAACGGGCCATGGTCAGCCACCTTGCCGGTTGTCCAATGATTTGCTCGAGGCGTCTGGCGGCAGACCTGAGCCCGATGTAGGTCCGCAGACGGTTAAGCCCCACAAGGGGCATGCGAGGCATATCTGGGTCGAATTCCCAAGGATGGAAGTACAGGACCGCGGGTCGGTGCTGGACGGCCGCCTGAGCCAATCCACGCCGCATCAATCCAAGTGGCAGCAGGCGAAAATAACCTCCGCCGGCGACCGCCAATTTGCGAGATCGAAAGGGAACCGCAGGGAGCATCCAAGTCAACGGTGGAATTTCCAGAAGGCGTGGACCATCGGGGTACCCCTGAACCATAAACGGTCGGTCCGGCGCCGCGGGGACACCATACCACGGGTGACGGACGGGAAAGATCGACGCGTCATAGGTGAACCCAGCCTTTGCGAGCACATCGATTGCCCAGGCAGTCTGAGGCACCAGGCTGAAGGTGGGAGCGCGGTAGCCCAAGACCGCCCGACCCAGCTGGTCCTCCAGCAGATGCTTGCAGGTCAACAGATCATCTCGGAAGCTGTCAGGGTTCAACCGGTGCAGCCGGTCGTGTCCCGTGCCATGGCTGGCAACTTCATGACCAGCGTCTGCGATGCGCCTGGCCAGCTGCCGATGTCGCTGGGCCACGTCGCCCAAGACAAAAAATGTTCCACTGAGCCGGTGTCGGTCCAGCAGAGACAACAACCGTTCCACATTGGCCTCGACCCGAGAAGGCCAGTGATCCCATTGCGACCGAGGGACGGTGCCTCGGGCGGCTTCAATGTGGAAGTACTCTTCCACGTCGATGCTTACGCATCGCAGCGGGGCAGCGTTATCCGCGGGCAGTGCTTGGGATCCCGATTTCATGGCCCGGTTCATGTTACATCATGATAAGGATCATCGTTGGCAGAAGATAAACGGCCCCTAATACGGTTTGTACCTCCAATCATCATGGACCTCTATACGTACCGTGAGTTGATGTGGGCGATGACACTGCGCGATATCCGTGTGAAATACAAGCAAGCGATCATGGGGATTCTCTGGCTATTCCTGTTGCCGCTGCTGGGTATTCTCGCGGCGATCACCGTCCGGGTGGCCATGGCATCACTCAGCGGCACACCGCTGAACCACTTGCAGATTGGCCAGGTGATTGTCCGTATGACATTGTGGTTGTTCTTTGCCGGCGCGGTGGGGTCATCGTCGGGGAGCCTCGTCGGGCACATGGATCTGATTACCAAGATCTATTTCCCCCGTGAGGTGTTGCCTGTGGCCACGCTCCTGTCTAGATTGTTCGACTTTGCGATTAGCCTCGTCGGTGTGGCTGTGATCCTGATGATCATGACCGTGATCGCCCTGTCACAGGGCGATCAGTTAATTGTGCAGTCGTGGTGTCTGCTCTGGGTCATCCCATTGCTGTTGGTATTGGTCCTGTTTTCTCTGGGCGTGGGTCTGATCTTGGCAGCGGCCAATCTTTTTTACAGGGACGTGCGGTACGTCGTGGAAGTGGGCATTCGATTCGGAATTTTCTTCACACCAGTCTTCCTGTTCGCAAGGGATTTTGGTTATGCCGCAAAACTGGCGATGCTTAACCCGTTGGCTCCGCTTTTCGAAGGCATCGCCGCGGCGTTGTTTGCCGGTTCGCTGAGACATGCCGTAGGCACCGAACTGGCACTTTGGCCGTGGCTGTCTTATAGCGTTGGTTGCACGATAGTGCTGCTGGTGTTGGGGTGCTACGGTTTCCGTCGCGCCGAGGCACTGTTTGCCGAGTATATATAAGTGGGCGGTGTTGTTTCAACGGCGTGGCGTCGTCCCATGGAGAACCGTTCGTCGATTAACCGAGTTGACCTGTCAAACCCACAACGATGAAACAGCCGACCATCCAAGTAGACCACATCTGGAAGAAGTTCCGCAAAGGGGAATTTAACGAGTCCTTGCGTGGCACCGTTGGTGGTCTGGTGCGCCGCATCAGGGGACGCGGTCCGCGGTTCGACCAGTTAGGCGACAAGGAATTTTGGGCGCTGCGTGACGTTTCCTTTCGAGCCGGACGTGGTGAGTCACTGGCGATCATAGGCCCCAACGGGGCCGGCAAGAGCACCATGCTCAAATTGTTGTCGCGGATTCTCAAACCCAACATGGGGACGTATAAAGTTCATGGTCGTCTGTCGGCGCTAATCGAGGTGGGGGCAGGCTTCCACAACGAGCTGACCGGTAGGGAAAATATCTATCTGAGCGGTACCATCCTGGGTATGGCCCGCAAGGAGATCCGGTCTAAAGAGGGCCAGATCATAGAATTTGCAGGTGTCGAAGAGTTTATCGACACACCGGTCAAGCGGTATTCGTCTGGGATGAAAGCGAGGTTGGGTTTCGCTGTTGCGGCGCACATGGAACCGGATGTGTTGTTGGTCGACGAGGTGTTGAGTGTGGGCGACGTGCGGTTCCGGAGAAAATGTCTCGATCATATGGAGAAGATGATCAAGACGGATGTGACGGTGATCTTTATCTCACACATGATCGACCAGGTTCGCCGGATGTGTCCGAATTCGGTTGTGTTACACCACGGCGAAGTGGTGTACAACGGCCCGACGGACGGTGCGGTCGACAAGTATATGGAGGTGCTCGGTGAGGAGTATCAAGCCGCCGTCGCAGACGAGCCGACCACAGCGGCCGCGGAGATCAAGAATATCAGGTTGTGTGACGAAGACGGTGACAAGATCGTGGGGTGGACCGTAGGTCAGCCTGCGATGGTCCACTTCGATTTTGTGGTCAACCAGCCATTGCCCCAGCCCGTGGTGATCATGAAATTTTACACCGCTCGTGGTATCTTTTTGGGTTCTGCCACCACAGCCAGGGAGTCGATCTTCCGGCTTCCTAGCGAGCCTGGGGTTCACGGCGTTCGTTTTACCATGGATCCCATGATCCTCAGCGACGGCGAGTTTGAGATCGAGTTTCAGATCAATTGTCGGGCGAAGGGCAAGCCCGCTCAAATGCTTTGGAGAAACCGTACCCGGTTTCCCTTTTCTGTGCGTGGCAATAACACATTCGGTGCCCCGGTGATGTGCCAGGGCCAATGGGCGTTGGGTCCAGCTTGTCCCATTTCTCAGACCAAGTCAGCGTGACCTTGAGTTGCGGCGGGTGACCCTCTGAGTGTTGGCAAGCGCAGGAGTGTGTGAGATGTCCGATGGGTCCGGTGCATTGATCGCAGAGCAAGACGGCCATCATCCTCCGTTTCCGCCAACGGAAGAGATTAATTTGCGGACGCTGCCGGTTTGGATACGCCGAACCGTCCAACGTGACCGGGGAACCTACCACAGGAGCGGCGACGAACATTTGTCACTGGGGCGCCTGTGGCGTGTGCTGATACCGGATCTTCGGCGACCGGTGTTTCTGCTCGGGTCACCGCGCTCGGGGACCACTTTTTTGGGTCTGGGCCTTGCGGCGTTGCCGGAGCTGTCCTATCACTTCGAACCGGTGTTTACCGTGGCGGCATCACGGTACGTGTATCAGCGGCGTTGGGGCTACTGGCGGGCGAGATATTTGTACCGTTCTGTGTACGCGTGGCTCATGCGGATTCAACTCGATGGCCATCTTCGGTTTGCCGAAAAGACACCCCGGAACAGCTTCATCTTGCCGTTTTTGCTGCGAGCGTTTCCCCGAGCCCAGTTTCTCCACATTATCAGGGATGGTCGTGACGCGGCCTTGTCGCACAGCGAGAAGCCGTGGCTGCAGGCGGCGTCGAAAGGAGCGGGTTACACCGACGTGGGCGACCCAATGGGGCCCTACCCACGATACTGGATCGAACCCCACCGTAGGCGGGAATTCTATGAAACCACCGATTTTCATCGCACGATCTGGGTATGGCGTCGCAATGTGGAAAGCACGCTGGCTTGTGTGCCGCAGATCCCAGATCGTCAATATCTGGAGATACGTTACGAGCAGCTCGTGACAGATTGGGCAGCCACCGCCGATCAGATCCTCGATTTTCTAAGCATCGCCAGCGGCAGATCTAGACAGGGTTTTAGAGATACTCTTTCTAAGGCCTCTCCCAATTCTGTGGGCCGCTGGCGCCAACATTTAACAGAGCCGCAGTTGCGGATCGCCCAAGCCGAGGCCGGCTCGCTATTGCACAGGTTAGGATATACCTGACGCGTCGGTTCCCCTCCGGCCAGACAAACGGGGGGTTGGCACCTTCAACAGCGGTCATGAATGAATCCATTAAATCGTAAACGCATTTTCCTGGTGGGCTGCCCCCGCTCGGGTACGACGCTCCTTCAGTCCATGCTGACGTCTCACCCCGACGTGGCCTCTTTTCCCGAGACCCATCTTTTCTTTAAGCTCAGAGGGCGTGGTCATCGTGTTTCTAGATGGGCGTTTGCCGGAACGGGTACCGACCAAAAATTTGAGCAGTTTCTCCGACGCGTCGGGCGTCCGGAGATGATCGGTCGCCTTCCGGCGTTCCGTCCTTTCTTGTGGCAGTATGTCCATCTGTTTATTGACGTGTTGGACGGCTTGGCCGCCGAGCAGAACAAAACACACTGGGTCGAAAAAACGCCGGACCACTTGCTGTCGATAGGACTAATCGAAACCTTTATTCCCAACGCGTTATTCATTCACATGATTCGCAATGGCCGCGACGTGGTGGCGTCACTGATTGAAGCGTACCGACGATACCCTGAGCATTTCGACTTTGGTCAACCCAAATGGGCGGTGCACTATTGTGTTCGCAAGTGGAACGAAGCGATCCGTCAGTCACAAAAATACGCCGTCCATCAAAACCATTTTTTGGTCAGGTATGAGCGGCTTGTTGAACAGCCTGCGGCAGTTCTGGGAGATCTTTGCTCCTTCCTAGGTATCGGGTACGACCCGGACATGCTCGACAGGCGAGTGGAGGCGACGTCGGGGATTGTATCCCGGGGCGAGGCTTGGAAGGACGGGGTGAAGGGTGATATCAAACGTGTCGGGTCAGACAAATATGAGAGGTTGTTTGATCAGGATCAAAAGACGTTTATCGCCAATCATCTGATTCCGCTGGATCGGGCCTTCCGGCCGTGGTGGTTTTCTCCATCGCAGTGGCAGATGCCCCCCTCGGCGGCGGGCACGGATGTTAGGGGCGGCCACGCGTCGCCACGTCCAAGGATTCTCTTTGTCCGTAGCGAGCAATCTAAGGTAACCGCCAACAGCCGTGATCGGCGGCTGAAGGTGCTGTGGGCAAGCATGCAGAACATCGGGGACGTGACGGAATACCGGGTCACGTCGGAGAACAAATCGAGGATATGGCCTTTTCGTAAGAAGAAAGAAACACCCGACACGGCCGACACGGCGGCGTTCAGCTGTGCCAGGTTAGACCGGCATCGCCCGAATCATTGCCGTGTAAAAGACATGGCCCTTTTGCATCCCGAGGCGTACGACGTGGTTTTCTTCGACCGGTTGTCGAGCTGTTGGTGGACGGGTTGGACCGATCCGCAACGCGCCATTGTGGACGTGGGAAAAGTGCCCTCTCAGCGCTATGGGCAAAGTCTGTCTCGTGGTCGTTTGATGATGCGCGTATTCAGACGGTTGCGGTTTCATCGGCTTCGGCGATCGGAGCGAAGGGTGCTGGAGTGCTTTCGTTACTCGCTAGTGTGCAGCGATGCCGAACAACAGTACCTCAATCACCCGCGGGCCAGTCGGGTGCCTCATTGTTATTGGCCGCAACCGGGGATGGACGAAGACCTGCCCGATGCCGAACCGGGTTCACTGCTGTTCGTTGGGTCTTTGTATCATTGGCCGAATCTGATGAGCATTGGGTGGTTCGTGCATCAGGTTCTGCCATTGATACGAGAGTGTGACCCCAATGTCTTCGTGGCCGTCGTGGGGCAGGTGCCGCCGGAACCACCCCGGCGTCCGAGTTGGTCATGGGTCCATGAGCCGGGGGTGCACATCGTCGGTCACGACGATCAGCTAGCGCATTATTTCCGTGAAGCGAAGGTGGTGATATACCCCATGCTTGAGGGATATGGGACCCATGAAAGGGTCATTGAATCGCTAGCGTTTGGCAAGTCCATTGTGACAACTTCATTGGGTGCTTACGGATTGACGGCGCAAGAAGATTGTGGTGTGTACCGCTGCGATTGTCCTCAATCATTTGCGGCGGCTTGTATGCACTTGCTGAAAAACCCGAAAGAGCGTCGGACACATGGGGCCAACGGTCGGCAGTTTGTACGGAATCAACACAGCCCCCAGGCCGTTGAGGCCCGGCTCACAGAATTGGTCCAGACCGTTATGGCGCTGCAAGGCAGAGGGCACCGGTGGTGATCTAAATCCTTCGACGGGGTATCCGATACGGTTTTGCTACGGGTGTTTTCAAGGAATCGGAACCGTCGTGATCAAACCCTAAGTGCGACTTCATGCTAGGTCGTATCAGCAGTGGTAATCACTTATGTCGCCTGCGACGCACATGAGCTATGCCCTTCAGCTGTTTTCGAGCATAGGAGGTTTGTTATACCCGGCACCTATGTTTTCTGTAAGATCCAGTGTCGGATCAGATCGTTCAAGCCGATCACCATTGCCAACACCTATCTCGGCGTGGCCTCTGGCTATGAGACACACAACGTGGTAACCTGTGTGATGTTCGTTCGATCGAGCGTGCTCCGTATGCCCCAGGCAGGTGGTACTAAAGGACGAACCGATGATTGAGAAGGGGCATCGTTCGATTTGACCTTCCCAGGGCGTATGAGCGATCCATCAAGGAAAAGAGTATTTCTCGTCGGCTGTCCTGAATCAGGGACCACGGTCGTCAGGTCTATGATTGCGGCGCATCCAGCCGTCGCTTGTTTTCCAGATACGCACTTCTTTTACAAGCTACGTTTGGATCGGCGGCGTGCCAACCCATGGGCTTTGGCTGACGGGCGCACCCACTGGAAGTTTTGCCAATTCTTAGACCGCACCGGCCACCCCGAGCTTGCTAACAAGCTGCCACGATTTCGACCGTTCTTGCGGCAGTACGTCCGGGCGTTTGTGACCGTGCTGGACCAGCTGGCGGATCAGCAAGGCAAGCAGCACTGGCTAGAGAGTACAGACGATCATTTGATGTACATCGATCTCATCGAGTCTTTTATTCCCGACGCGCTATTCATCCACGTGATACACAACGGACGCGACGTCATCCCGCCGCTCTATACGGCATGTCAGGCGGATCCTGAACGCTTTGAACTGGGCGATCCTGAAGGGCTCAAGAACACGCATTGGTTGGCGCAACACTGCGCATTTCGTTGGAACGAAGCGGTTCACCAGACAAGGGGATACGCCGTGTGCGCCAACCACTTTGTCATCCGATTCGACCGGTTCATAGAGGCAACCGAAGTGGTTCTGGCCGATCTCTATCGATTCTTAGACATTCCGTTCAATCACAACATGGTCGCGGCAACCACCCAACGGTCTGCGTCGGTCTCAGCCGCGGTATCGTCGTCGGCTCCCTCGCGCGTCCAGGGGTCATCACCCAACACCTACGACGGCTTGTTTGACAGTCGTCAGAAGGAATTTGTGGAGGCCTATCTGGACGATTTGGAGGAGATGTTTTTACCCCACTGGCTATCACCGGGTCAGGCTCGGCCCGAAGACTTGGCCGTCGGGGCCGATGCAACCCGGGCGGACCAGCGGCGGGTGTTGCGTCCATCGATCTTGTTTATTGGCAGTTGGTTGCCCAAGGAGCAGCCGGATACGGGTGGTGAGCAGCGTCTGGCGCTGATCATCGGTAGCTTGCGACGGATTGGTCGGGTGACGTTTTGCCTGGCCATGCCGTGGGGGACGAAGGGAAAAACTTTCTACTACGATGAGACGATCACGCAAGCGAAGGCCGACACGGCCGCCGCTCACTGCTGGAATCTTCGGCGTCACCGGACCCCACCGGAATGGGCCGATCGTGTAGCGCGCTTTCATCCAAGCGAGTATGACGTGGTTTTCCTTCACCGTCTGTCGGCCAGCTGGTGGACGGCATGGACCGGTGCCCGGCACACGATTGTCGACATGGATGACATCCCCTCTCAAAAGTTCCTACCCAACACCAATGGTGGGCATCGATTGGTCCGTATTTTAAAATGGTTGCGGTATCAGCGCATCCGTTGGTCTCAGCGCCGCATGCTGGATATGTTTCGCTACTTGTTGGTTTGCAGCGAAGAGGACAAGCGGTACCTAGCCGATCACCCTCACGTCAGCGTGGTGCCCAACAGCTACTGGCCTCGGCCGGAGATGGATCAGCCGGCGGACAAGGATGAATCCGGGTCACTCCTGTTCGTGGGTTCGCTGACATATTGGCCCAACGTGGACGGGATGAACTGGTTTGTGCGTCAGGTGTTGCCGCTGATTCGTCGGCAGGATCCGGCGGCAACCGTCACGGTCGTGGGCTTGATGCCACCGGAAGCCGTTCAGGGACCGAATTGGTCCTGGAGGGAAGAACCGGGCGTCCATTTTGTGGGCACCGTCGATACCGTGGCACCCTATATCTTGGAGGCGAAAGTCGAAGTTTGCCCTATTCTCGAAGGCGGTGGCACCCGAATCAAGATCATTGAATCACTAGCGTTCGGGAAGCCTGTGGTGACAACGTCGCTTGGGGCATACGGCATATACGCGAGCGAGGCGGAGGGGATATACCGTCGTGACGATCCGGAAGAGTTTGCCCAGGCTTGTGTCGAGCTTCTGCAGAACCGTCAGATGCGCAAGCAAACAGGTGACGCCGGAAGGCGATTTGTGAAGAAGAACTACGGTCCGGCGTCCATCGAAGAGCGGCTCGGCGCCTTGATTGATACGATTGTCCAAGAGCGGTCGCCTGAACGTAAAGCATAATCGTTGGCCATGGGCGCGGTCGGCCATTAACACCGATCGCCGGTGGCTGACGGGGGAGTTTCACCTATGCCGCCTTGTGTCGTAAGATTGTGATTTGATGTTCACACTGACCAAGATTATCGCGACGCTGGGGCCTGCGTCTGTGGGACCGGACGTATTGATTCGCCTGATCGAAGAGGGGGTCCGTGTGTTCAGGATCAACTTTTCACATGGAACATTTGACGACTTCGAAAAGTCACTTCGGGCCGTGCGTCGGGCATCCGAGCAATTGGGAATTCCCGTAGGTGTGCTAGGGGATCTGTCGGGTCCCAAAATCCGAATCGGCAAAGTATGCGACGCGGGTGTCATTCTTGCTACGGGTGAGCAAGTGCTATTTCAGCGTCAGCCGATTGTCGCCGGTGTAGAGGGTTGCGAATCGGTAACGTTTTCGACGACCTACCCCTCTTTCCTCGATGACGTTCAGCCGGGCCATCGGTTGCTAATCGATGACGGTGCGGTCCGCATGTTGGTTGTGGACAAGCAAGGCGATGGTGACGAAGAGCGTCTATCCTGCAGTGTGACCGTGGGGGGGCGTGTTACCAGCAGCAAAGGGATTAACCTTCCCGACACACCGGTTTCGGCGCCCTCATTGACCCCACATGATTGGCGATGTGTGGACTGGGCGGTGAAGCACGCGGTCGATTTTTTAGCGTTGAGTTTTGTCCGCCGGGCCCAGGATGTAAAAACCCTCAAGTCTCGCCTAATTGAAACGGCCGGCGACGCCGGCAGACAAATTCCCATCATTGCCAAGATCGAAAAACCTCAGGCTTTGGAGGACCTCGAGGCCATCGTGCAAGAATCCGACGCGCTGATGGTCGCACGTGGTGATCTTGGTGTGGAGATGGATTTGGCCATGGTGCCAGTGATCCAAAAGCGGATCATTTCAATGGCCCACGAGTACGGCAAGCCCGTCATCGTGGCCACACAGATGCTCCAGAGCATGATCGAGGCGGCCAGCCCCACAAGAGCAGAAGTCAGCGACGTCGCCAACGCCATCTACGATGGGGCCGACGCTATCATGCTAAGCGGCGAAACAGCGGTGGGCCGTTATCCCGTGCAAGCGGTGGGCATCATGGCTTGGATCGCCAGAACCACGCAGGACGATCTGGCTGGCCAGTCTAGCCCCCACGCGCCAACACCCCCACGACGATTACAGGAAAGCCGTTACCGCACTGCAGCGTTGGCTCACGGCGTGAACGTGGTCGTTCGAGATCTGGGTGCCGTGTTGATGGGTATCTGGTCCCAGCGCGGCGGTGGTGCCCGCTACCTTTCCCAAAACCGACCCTTGATCCCGATTATCGCCGCCAGCTCCGACCCGGCGGTTTTACGCAGGATGAGCCTGCTGTTCGCGGTGACGCCCGTTTTGATGGATCAGCCCGCAAATTTAGAAGATTTTGCGGCCAAGATTGACCAGTTGATCCGTGATCGTCGTTGGGCTTGCGAGGGCGACTCGGTGGTGTTGGTGGCCGGTGAGCCCATCGGTACGCGTGGGGTCACCAATACACTGCTTATCCGCCAGTTAGGCGGAGTGTGCAAGATCTAATCCGCAGAGGCTTCGCTCAGTCTCGAAGTCACGAGCTTCTTTTCGTAAGAAGCTACAAGCCCTGTCGTTGAAAGGCGTTTGCGAAGTACCAGTGCAAGGACTTTCGTTGTCGCGCTTGATACCCATCAGCACTGGTCTCCGCATGCCATTTTGCAATGTAAGTGCATTATATAAAAAGACTTGAGTCCATTTGGCTGTGCATGAAAAATGTGCGGAGTGTATGATCTGTTCCGCGTTGGGTCGTTCGGGGGTGACGTTGTTGGTCCAGTCCAGCCGAATCAGCAGTGTTTTTGCTTTGGATACTTTAGTAACACCTCCAGCCACGCCGGTCATGGCGGCGGCCTGCGTTAGCCTGATAGCCTGACGGTCAACGGCGAAGTTCAGGCCCATGTGGTTGCTATCGTAGTCCCGGCATGCGGGTGGGGACATCAGTATTCATGAGGCCGACCGACCGTTGTTCGCTTGAGACGACCGAAGTTTGCGACCGCATATCGAAGCCGACTGTCATCGCATCTTTCAACGCCACGGCAACACCCTGTGCGGCTTGCGGTTAAAGCACTAGCGCGACATGGTGCGCCACCGACGTCTGTTGGGAAACCGGGGTTCGGTCAGAAATAATTCTGTTGACCGCCATCTAAGATTAGTTAATGTGTAAATATAGCGGTTTGTGCGTTGCGGAAGGTGAGACGGACAGAGCGAGGTTAACAGAGGAATCGGAACAAGAAGAATCCAACCCACATCAGAGCCGTTTATTAAGCTTCTAGATTAAATTGTGACGGTCAACGGATGGCAACCATCCGTTGATGGGTGTAGTGAAGCCATTCATGCGAGGTATAGGTTAAAGAGGAGATCATTGATCATGTTCAGAACGATTAGAAAAATTGCCGTGGTGTTGGCGATGGTTGCCCTGTGGTCAACAAGTTACCATGCTTCGGCCGTCGTCATATTCACGCCAAGTGAAAACGCCAGTGACGATGTGTTTACCTACCAGTTCGCCGGAGCCGGGTTCGAGATCGCGCCCTCGGCCGCCGCGGCGAATCTGGATACGGACACGCTTAGTGTCCAAGCACCGGGCAGTCCGATTGGGCTGTTGTTAGGAACCAGTCGCAGTGCGACGGCCGATCATATGCTTGACCAGAATGGAGCCATTGTGACCAGCGGCGGCCAGATTGTGAGCACTGGCCATGACGGTTTCTCATGACTGCGGTTTAATGTGGGCTCGTCGGGGCTTTCCGGTGACGAGGTGATACGGCCACGCTGAGTCTTTGGGCTTTGGATGGCTTCGGAATCACCGGCGCGTTTGCCAATCCTTCCGACGCTGAGCCGGTGGTGACCGAAGTGTATCCAGCGGCTGGTCCCTGGGATGAGCAACTGTTGGACTTGGGACGGCCAAGGAGCATTCCTCCCGGCGTTGGGAAGCCCGGTCGATGCGGTAACGCAAACCGGTGTCAACCGGCGGGTGACTTTCGACGTGACGAGTTTGGTGCGCGACTGGCTCGACGGAACCTCGGATAATAACGGATTCTTCTTTCGGCAACGTGATATCGTGCCAACTCAAACCCCAACAAATGGGTTCACAGGTGTCGTGTCTTCGCTGTATGCATCGTCTGCTTGGGGTGACGCCAGTCAGAGACCGCGGTTGAAGATCGAAGTCATTCCAGAGCCCACGACAGCGTTGTTGTCGGTATTGGCCACCGGATCGCTATTGCTTGGCGTCCGTAGGCGTACGGTGTAATTTACGCTGTGTGTGGCGATCACTGCTTTGGGCGGTGCGATCACTCAGTGCCGTTGCCCGCCACCGTGCAAAAATCGGCTGCCAATCTGGTCCATCCCCGAATCGGGGTGTTGATCTGGGGCAGTGTCGGTCATAGCTTAATTAGAGACACGTAAAAGCGCTCATTGCGCTATCCCAACAGGGGTAGGGCAATAGCTTTGATTGTGTGGCGCGTCGTTCGACATTTGGCTGTCGGCTCTTTTGCGGTCATCGGGCCGAAAGATTTCTTCTGCACGCGGACCGTGGGGCTGCGGTTTGGCCTTGGACCGCACGGCCGGTGGTCGAGCAGAACAAACGGTGACGGCTAATCATGAGCAGATTATCAGACACATCGCCCCAGGCGGATCCAGGTTAAGGATTCGGCGAACAGGGCAATAGCGGTTGCCGTATCGGTCACCCGATCGAGTAGAAATACCCGCTTGGCCATCAGCCGACCTCTCACCGAGCCGATATTACATTTGGCGTTCAAATGGTGGGGGAGACTGGCATATGGACATACCAACAAGCCGCCGTATTGTCATCACGGCAGCCAGCTTTGTGATAGCTCTTGTCTCAGGTGCGTTTTTCACGGGCTGTGATTCTGGGTCAGCGGAGGTCGAATTGGCATCGGTGAAAGCTGATTCGGTCGCAGCTGAGCCTTTCCAATGGCCGGTCGATCCCGATTCTGGGCATGTGCGTCAGGTGACCAAAAAACTCATCAATCTCGACTTGCAACCGTCCATGGTGTTGATGAGTAGCTTGCCCGGAGGGCAGATGCTCGATCAGGATATCACACCCCTTGGCGTTCATCGGGTATCCACCGAAGCACTAGAGCAACAGTTTAAAGCGGGGAATTGGGCGTTGGTCGATGTCCGTAAGGATGCCGACATACAGAACAAAGGAACGATCCCGGGTGCCTACCACGCCGAGTACAAGTTCGAAGCCGCTCGCTATACGGGTGCGACCAAATTGACAAAAGAGATCGTCCAGCGGCTCCTAGAACGGTACCGCGGTGTTGTGTTCTTCTGCAACGGACCGAAGTGCCCACGGAGCTTCAACGCGTGCGTTGCCGCTGCACAGTTTTGGGGGATATCAAGCGATCGCATACGGTGGTATCGCGGCGGTGTACCAGCCTGGCGTTTAACAGCCTTGATCCCGGTGTCACAAGAGTTATCGGCGAGAAATGGTCAGAAGTCGCCATCTTAGGATGTCTAAAAAACCATCAGCTTATGGCAAACGACATGTATTGGGAATCTTACCAAGCATGTTACTGCTGGCTTGTGCAATGGTCGCAGTGACTGCCACGAGCATGGCCGCTGTCCATTTATGGTCGAAGCGCCAGGCCGTGTTTCTGCACCACGAACAATTGTCCTCGATGATCGGCAACCTTTATCTGCGGATCCAAAGCGAATGGGCAGATACCGCGAAAGCATCCGTATCGAAGGTTTTGCTCCAACCCGACCTATACCGTGCCGTGGAAGGCGGCGACGCAGAAAACATCCTCGAAACGTTGGGCACCATCTACAACTACAGCGCTCTCAATGCAGCATTAGAAGACTGGTTGATTCTGGATAGCAGTGGCCGGGTGTTGTTATCACTTGACGATCCGGTTCGGCACCAACCGGACCATCCGCTCCTGATCAACGGGAAGCCCGTTACCTCGATTCAGGCCACGCAAGTCATCGTTGGTGGTGATCGTAGCGGCAACGAAGCGTGCAAACTCTGCCTTGTGGTGCCCGTTTATAACCGGCAGGGGGTGTTGGGTGGGTGGATGTGTTTGATCGCAGACGTCCCTGTGCTGGTTAGCCGTTTCCGAACGCTGATAGGCCAACCTACGGTCGTTGAATATCCCAACGGCATACGGCTGGCCGATCGGCCGGAAGATGAACAGATGATTGCCGGTCTGGACCCGCAAGTGATTTCTGCCCGGCCGCTGCCGGCGACCGATCAGTATTTCCATTTGTATAGCCATAAGCTAGATTCCGGTATTAACATCAAGGTGGCCTACGATGTCACTGATGCGATTGTCTCTCAAAACCGAAATCAATTCATCGCCTTTACGATCACCGCCGTCCTGGTCGTGACATGTTTAGGATCAGGATTCTTATGTCTCAAGCGGCGTCTAAGACCGCTCGGGGTACTCAATCATGTGATGAGACAGACGCGTGAAGCCGGAATTTATGACATGAAGGTTCCCGTCAATCGCTACGATGAGATCGGTCAGTTGTCCGAAACGTTTAACGACATGGCCGATCAGATCTCCGGTCACATCCGTGATCTCGAAAAGGCCCGTTCAGATGCTGAAGCTGCTGCCCTGTCCAAGAGTGAATTCTTAGCCAATATGAGTCACGAGATTCGAACGCCCATGACGGCGATTCTGGGTTTTACCGATCTTCTAATAGAATCGGAATTTTTGTCTGCCGATTCCCGGAACTCAATCGACACCATCCACCGCAACGGAGAACATCTGCTTAAAATCATCAACGACATTCTCGATTTGTCCAAGATCGAGTCAGGTCATATGGCCGTTGAGAAAATCGCTTGCTCGCCCCACCAGATTTTGTTCGATGTGGCGTCACTTATGCGGGTGCGGGCAGAGGGTAAGGGTTTGAAGTTGGCCGTTGAATGTCTGGGGCCGATTCCCGCCACGATCCAGTCCGATCCTGTCCGACTGCGGCAGGTTCTGATTAACCTCGTGGGCAATGCCGTCAAGTTTACTGAAAGCGGTGGTATTCACGTTACCGTTAAGATGGACAATGATCCCCGGTCGTGTCATCCTTGTCTTCGTTTCGAGGTGATCGACAGCGGCATCGGTATGACCGAACTACAAATCGATAAGCTGTTCAGGCCGTTTACACAAGCCGACACTTCCACGACCCGTAAGTTCGGAGGGACTGGGTTGGGGCTGACCATTTCCAAACGATTCACCGAGCTGCTCGGAGGCGCGATTGCGGTCAAGAGCACACCGGGAGAAAGCTCCAGCTTCATCGTCACCATCGCAACCGGACCTCTCGATGGCGTAGAGATGGTTGAGAAACCGATCGAAGCCGTGACTTGTGAATTGGAGAAGAACAACCAGGCGAGTCAAGATGTCTCCAACGTATCTCTGGACAAGAAACGGATCTTGTTGGCCGAAGATGGCCCGGACAATCAGCGGTTGATTTCTTTCCACCTCAAGAAATGGGGTGCCTTGGTAACACTTGCCGGCAACGGGCAGGTCGCGATGGAAAAAGCGTTGACGGCTCGGCGCGACGGTGCACCGTTTGACGTCATCCTAATGGACATGCAGATGCCTGTGATGGACGGATACACGGCGACGGCGAATCTGCGTCAAGAGGGGTACGGAGGGACAATTATCGCACTGACCGCTCACGCCATGGACGGTGATCGCCAGAAGTGTCTTGATGCCGGTTGCGATGAGTATGTGACCAAACCGATCAACAAAGTCGAAATATTGACGGCCATTGAGCGCCTTTCGTCTGAAACAGCGCGCTCCGCGTGATCTAACTAAACTTGACTCAATCGCACCGCCGCCGCTGTTTAACGCCCGGTCATCCGGAAACACACTTTCGCTGTGTCGTGTCGACTGCTTTTTGACCTGGCTCAATAGGGAATAGAACGTCTGCAGGCGGGCCATGATCGAATCGTTGCTCCGCAGCCAAATTCGACGCTTGGCCATGAGCGAACAAGCCGATGAAGTGTTGGTGGTCGGGGAGGGTGGCTTTGCAGCCTCTTGTTGCTTTCCTCGCCCGTAGCGTTTCTGGGCACGTTTCCTGGACCGTGTCACCGATTAATGAGTTGTACCG
Source organism: Phycisphaeraceae bacterium (assembly GCA_965222495.1). Classification (GTDB taxonomy): domain Bacteria; phylum Planctomycetota; class Phycisphaerae; order Phycisphaerales; family Phycisphaeraceae; genus CBDCUA01. Next base: position 478,148 of record CBDCUA010000007.1, read on the forward strand.
TTTGACGGCGTAGAAGGACCTCCGGCTAGGGTGTAGAGAAGACCTCACCTGAGAACTGGGGATATAGGATTCGAACCTATACTAACTGATCCAGAGTCAGCCGTGCTACCGTTACACCAATCCCCATTATCACGGGAGTCTGTTTAAGGTCATGATACCAAGCACATGTCGTTTTTTCGCGCTGACCATCGGATACCGGCATGGTGATACCGAGTCGGCCGCACCTTTGATGCGTTAGTGACAAGGATCATCCGGGCTTCTGTTCTTCATCGCGGTTGTCGTTGTGACAAAAACAGATCAGATCTTCTGTTCCACGGCGTCATTAGCGACATTCCAGACCACGGTGTCGCCAACATGCTTTCAGTGTTTTGGATGCTACGACAGGAACAATCGGCGGTCAAAATCAAACCATCTGGTAGAGCATTAGCCTGAGCGAAAACCAGTACCGTTGCCGTGCAGTTGATCGATCACGGCGGCCCTGTTCTGGGCACCAAACAGCGCCGACGCGGTGACCAAAACATCGGCGCCAGCGGCGACCGCTTGTCGGGCCGTGAGTGGATTGAGCCCGCCATCCATTTCCAGGCGGGTGTGGTGGCCGATATGGTCCCGAAGCCACCGCGTCTTTTCCAAGACCTCTGGGATGAATTGTTGACCAGACCGGCCTGGGTTCACACTCATCACCAGGACCAAATCCAGCTGGTCCAGATAGGGTTCCAATCCGTTTACGGCCGTGGGTGGGTTAACCACCATTCCCGCCTGCAACCCTTTTTCATGGATCAGGTCGATCAGGCCATGGGCATCTTGTCCTTTGGCCGGTGTGGGCTGAATGACCTCAAGGTGAAACGACAGCAAGCTCGCGCCTGAATCGGCGAACATTTGAACATAATCGCGTGGTCGTTCGACCATGAGATGGACGTCAAGGTAAACGTCAGGGAAGTGACGGCGTAACGCACCGCACATGTCCGCGCCCATCGTTAGGTTGGGAACGAAGTGCCCGTCCATGACGTCCAGGTGCAACAGATCCGCGCCCTTGTTTAAAACGTCTTGGCATTCCTGAGCCATGCGTGCAAAATCAGCCGAAAGAATCGATGCGGCGACCAGTGGACGACGGGGCGGCGTTTTGAGTGTCAGAGCAGCCATGATGTGACTCGGGCCTTATTCTAACGAAAATCTAACGTGATTTGGCGGCTTGGGTGGGTTGTTCAGGGCGTCGCTTGACGGTGGTTTGGTCAGCGGGACTTTCGTATGGTATACGCCCATGCCAAGTGCCTTAACCGCATATTGTGCAGGTGATTTCGGCGTATGGAATATCTCCCACGTATGTCAGGTCGGGCGACATTTTCGCATTTCCTTGCTGGGGTCTTGCCCATGGGGCTGCACCGTGTGTCGGTGAAAATTTTCCTTGTATCGTTGGAAGAAAGTTGTAAGGTATAAGCGTTGGTTGTTTTAGGTTGTGTCACGAGTGTATACGTCGAATGGGCGTGTCGGAGCCATAAGTGACCAGATTTTAAGGAGGTGGGCTTGCCGGTCAATGGTTTGATGTGCTTAGTTGGAAGGTAAAAAAGGACGATCATGCATCGTGCCGGCGGTGTTTGCGATTGTGATGGTTGGTTCGTTTTTGGTAGGTAACCACACAGTTCCCCTGATATTTCCACGACAAGGAGATTCAGTACGATGACAGGGCAAATTTGCAGAGGGTTGATCGCTATTGTGCTCGGGGCGACAGTGACCGCAGAAGCGGCGACACTCGGGTTTATCGATGACTTTTCCGGCGCTGACACGAACGGCTGGGGAGGCGGCGTGACGACAACCAACCCTGGCACGGGTGGTGCCGACGGTCTTGGGGACGGGTTCTTGCAGCTGTCTGTGGAGGAATCTGGTAATTTCGGAGCCTTCAGTAATAACCTGAACTACCAGGGCGACTGGTCCGCAGCTGGCATTACCGGCGTCACGTTTCGCCTCAATGACGTGGGTGCGGACGAGTCGTTTGAATTTCATCTCTTGCTGTCAGACCAATTAGGCGGAGGCGGGACCACCTACCAGCATAACACCGGGTTTGATCCCCCCAACGGTGCGTGGCAGCAGGTCAGTTTGAGTCTGTCGGATCCGACCCAATGGACGCGAATCCGTGGTTCGGCCTCCTTTGAAGACGTGCTAGGAGATGTCGCTGCTGTGCATTTTCGTCATGACCTGGTGCCCCATACCGCTTCCCCTGACGGTATTGTTGGTGATCTTGGCATTGACGATGTGAGTCTTGTCCCAGAACCGGCGACATGGGCCGTCTTGGCGTTCGGACTGGCGGCGTTTTCTCGGCGTGCTCCGAGGCGCGATCGATAGTTGAGTTAAGTCGACGCCAACGAACGCACGATTGGCCCACCGGCCGGCCAGCACTCTGCGGCGGTGATTCGTGTTGTGCTATCCATGTGGTCTATATTCTTGACAGGGCAATGAATTGGTCGCTATTGCGTATTTTTCATGCGCGGTCGAGTTGTCACAAATCTTTGCTCTTCCCATACCCGTGTTCACAGATGGCCCAGCAGCGCTGACTGGCGATAGGTGCTAAAACCTCAGTTGCACGGCGACCCGGACATAGGGCTCATCGCTGGGTTCAGCGACATCGTCTAGATCGCGGACGTCAAAGCCTGTACTGAACTCCTGTCCGGACACGTATCCCGCGGCAAGCGTTAAATCCACATTTTGATCTGACCGCAGCTGAACGCCGATCTCGATCTTGCGTTGCTGGAAGAATAATCGGCGATGTTCCGGAGCACCGTCGAGGGTGAACGCGTCCAGTTGGCTGTCGACCCGACCGAAGAGATACCAGCCGCTGGCCAATTCGTATTCGACGGCGACCTTCACGGTGACCGGTACCACGTACATCGCGTGCACAGAAAGGCGATGGGAGGGTTGCCAGTGGAAGATATTGGCCGGGAAGCCGATGGCGTAGCTGATGCCTTCGGTGGCTTGATGCCGATAGCTCAGTGATGGCAAAGGGATATCGGGCAGGAACGCGCGGCTGCCATCGTAGTTCAAGATGATCTGCAGCTGTGTTTGAGGGTCGATTTGACGGGTGTAAATCAGGTTCGCTTGTCCGTAGAGGGCATCAGAATCTGAATACGGAAGGTCGCCTGCATAGCCAACGCCTACGACCAGCTGCAGTGCCTGACTCTGGCCGATTGTCCATCCCGCCGCGACCGATTGATCGACAAGCCGGTCGGGCAGGGCCGGATCACTCGTGGCCAGGTTCAGGTAACTGGCATCAAACCCGATGGACACCGCTGGATGTTGGTGGTTTTCTTGTGCCCGCCATCGCCCCGACACGTCGTAGCGTTCCAAGCGGAAACTGGCGTTGGAGTTGTCTGTACGACCTTTATTCAGGACCATCACTCCCGCATGAATCTGCGATCTGGAGTGATCCGGCCACGGCCGAAGGACCAACCCCGCTCCTGTCTGGCCGACCGCAGAGGTGAACGTCCACAAGCTCAGTACGGTGATCCACAGATAGCGGTGGGTGGTCATGTCGATTCTCGTGGGGGGGGGGTTGGTCGTTGAGCGTCGGTGGCGACGGGCATCCATCGACAACACACACACGGGCTTGGTTATTGATCGTCCAGCAGTTCAACGCTTGCGAACGCCTTGCCCTCGAGCATCTCTAGGCTAGCGCCGCCGCCGGTGGAAACGTGGCTCACGTTGTTGGCCAGCCCCAGCTTTTCAATGGCCGCGGCGCTGTCGCCGCCGCCGATGACACTCGTCGCCCCGTTCTGCTGCGTGGCCGCGGCGATCGCTTCGGCTACCTTCTTGGTGCCCACGTCAAAGGGTGGGGTTTCGAATACACCCATGGGCCCGTTCCACACAATGGTCTGTGCCGAGTGAATATGTCCGGCGTATAGCGCTATAGACCTTGGACCGATGTCCAAACCCATATAACCGTCGGGGATGGCAGCATCGCTAATCTGGGTTTGAGTCAGCGAGCTCAATTGTTGACCGCAGACATGATCGACCGGCAACAGCAACTCCGCACGCGATCGGCTGGCGCTGTGGAGAATGGTCTGCGCGTCCTTGACACGGTCTGGCTCCACCAAGCTCTGGCCCACCGGTTGGTTCTGCGCTAGCATGAATGTGTAAGCCATGGCCCCCCCGACCAGAATGATGTCGACTTTGTCTAATAGATGAGCGATCGCGCCGATTTTGTCTGACACTTTTGCGCCGCCGAGAATCGCCACAAACGGGCGGCGGGGATCGCGCACGGTGTCTGCCAAATACTTGATTTCGGTTTGAACCAAGAATCCAGCAACCTTCGCTCCGCCCTTGGCACCGATCGCCTGCGGTACAGCCACCATCGATGCGTCGCTGCGGTGGCAGGTCCCGAAAGCGTTATTGCAGTAGATGTCTGCAAGATCGGCCAGCTGTTGGGCGAAGGCTGCGTCCCCCCTTTTTTCTGCCTTGTAAAACCGTACGTTTTCCAGGACGAGCACGTCGCCGTCGTCCAATCCCTCGGCCAGTTTACGGGTTGGATCACCCAAGCAATCGTCGGCGAACGCGACGCGTTTGCCCAAGAGTTGGCCGAGTCGATCGGACGCGGGCTTGAGGCTCATTGAGGGCTCGTGGCCCTGGCCGGTGGGCCGGCCAAGGTGACTGATCAAGATCAACCGCCCACCCCGATCGATCACGCTGGCGATCGAATCCAAAGCGGCGCGGATACGCCGGTCGTCGCTAATCTGTCCTGCCTGCAGCGGGACGTTAAAGTCCACACGCATCAGGACCCGCTTGCCGGACACGTCTACGTCGGCGATTGTCTTCTTGGCCATCAGGTGTTATGCCTCTCTTGCATCACATGCTGGTATACATCGTTCCCATTAGCTGACGATTTGTGGCCATCTGGTACGACGTGCCATTTGCCATCCAGAACGTATGACGGTGGCCACGGCCAGCGGAGAGACTATCATAGCGATATGCCCAAGGCGGGTGTAAGCTCTTCATTGAGCTGGTGCATAAGCTGCCGGGCACGCCGGCGACCTCAACCACGTGATCGGCGTTGTAACCAGTGTCGTCGTGGGACATATGCCTATGCCTAACTCTCTGTTCACCCTGCAACGGCAAGACGGAGCGGGGTTCATTCCCTACGGTCCAAGCGGCTCTGATCAAGCCGTTCCCGTCGCCGATTCTTTTGGTCAGTATGAAATTGAGTACGCGGCGATCCGCAAAGGTGTGGGTTTGATGGCCATGCCTCAACGCGGTCTGGTTGAAGTGACCGGGGGCGATCGAATCGACTTCCTGCACCGGATGCTCACAAACGACGTGCGTCGTCTGCAGCCCGGCCAGGGGTGTCACGCGTTTCTACTGAACAAGAAAGGGCGTATTGCCGCTGCCCCACTGGTTTTGCATGAAGCGGCCCGCACGGTTTTGGAGGTCGACGTTTTCCAGGCTCCTCTTTTGGTCGCTCAGCTCACGGAGTACCTATTTACAGAGGATGTTCAGCTTCAGGATGTCAGCGGCCAGTGGGCGCACCTGGCATTGCATGGCCCCGAGGCGGCCGCGTTCTTGGCAGAGCTGGCTCAACAGCCACCTGTAGACTTAGAGGCGACGGGCATCCAGCAGATTGTGTTGGCAGATCAAGCGTGTCAAGTTTTTAGGCGTGACGAGACCGGTGTCTTGGGCCTGCACATCCTGGTCCCCGACCACGCGGCCGTCACGGTCTATCAGCTCCTGCTTGACGTGACCGAGCGCTGCGGTCGTGCTTTGGTCGGACAAGGTCGTCGCACACAGATCGGATGGTCGGCGTACAACACCGCCCGTATCGAAGCGGGTACGCCAATTTTTCATATCGACTTTGGACCGGATAGCCTGCCGCACGAAACGGGTGTGCTCGATCAATATGTCAGCTTCACCAAAGGCTGTTACGTGGGACAAGAAGTGGTCGCTCGATTAGAAAATCTTGGGCATCCCAAGCGGGTGTTGGTCGGCCTGAAATGTAGCGATCATCGATTGCCAATCGCCGGCGCGGATGTGTTGGAGTCTTCTGGGGCACTGACCGCTACCGTTGGGATTTCGGGTGGTCACACCCAAGTTGCCGACCAGGTCACATCGGCGGCCGGTGGGGTCATAGGTGCAGTGACCAGTTCATGTGTGTCCCCAATGCTCGGCGGCGATGCGGTGGCGCTGGCGGTGGTCAAATGGGCCATGCGCCAAGCGGGGACCAAAGTGAAGGTGTCCGCCGAAGGCCAGATGGTCCCTGCCACGGTGCACGCGTTGTCATTCTTGAAATAAAACGAGTCGGCCTCGCCGTGGTTTTCCACCTACGGGTGAAGGTCCGACATCCTGTCTTAGGGATTCCCGGACACACCCACAGGGCCGATGGGCGTGATCAGCGAGGTCGAGTTGATCTGTGCTGTTTGGAACCTCTGTACCGATTGTAGACGGCCGGGAGAGATCAATGGTCCGAGAATTTTACCGGCTAGAAAAAACGATCGTCCGTCCCTGACCGATAACAAAGTTAAATCGGTCGCAACGGTGACACCGCCCGCGGGTCCCTTTGGGGCTGATGGCGATATGTTTGACCCGCCAACGTCATCTACGCCGACACCGTCCCGAGACCGCGATCACATATCGACGCGAGCCGTTTATTGCAGGATGGGCCATTGACATGATCACACAAGGTACCGAATTTGAACAAGTCAACAGTTTGGTGACCGCGACGATCGCTGACTGCCAGATGACCGGGTTGCAGATGCAGGAGGTGGTCAACGAACTGACTCAGCGCCTGCGATATGACAACGCTGTCGACTTTTTGCTGGATATGACGCAAGTCCAATTCCTTTCATCGGATTGTTTGGGCGTCCTGGTAACGTTCTTGACCGATGTCGAACAGCTGCGGGGCCGGATCGTCCTGGTCAATTGCCATCCCAATGTGGCTTTCCTGTTTAAAGTGACTCGTTTGGATGCGGTGTTTGCGCTCTACGACGACATCGATGAAGCCCTGGCACACATGGCTCACGGTTAAAGTACACGTGGTGGGGACTATCGTCCGTCGAGCAATCGCAATCCCAAGAAGTCGCTTAGCTCCGGGATGGCTCCGATTTTGTCGACCGCCGCTTGGATGTCGTATTCAACCCTGACGAATTCGACGCGATCGTCGTATAGGATCGCGTAGCTTGACCGCGGATCGCGGTCACGCGGCTGTCCCACCGATCCAGGGTTAATAATGCATTTTTCGAAGTCATTGAACTTGTAGGCGCTGCCCAGTTCGGCTGGTGGATAGAACTCCGGTTCATCGGTGAACACGCCGCCGATGTGGGTATGGCCCACAAAACAGCACGTGTCAAAGCGATCGAAGATCGACGCCATCTTGGACGGTGCAGTGACGACGTCGTCGGGAAAGATGTACTCATTGATAGGTCGTCGGGGCGAAGCGTGTACCCATGTCGCACCTTGATACCGTTGACGCACGGGAAGGTTGCCCAGGTATTCCCAGCGTTTGAGCCGGGTCTGGCGGTTCGGCTCACGCTCTAGGTGTGCGCGGGTCCAAAACATGACCGCTTCAGCGCTGGCGTTAAAGTTGGTCGGTTCGCACAACACCGCAAAGTCGTGATTGCCCATCAGCGACCACTTGCATCGCTGCATCACCAGATCGATGCAGAGACCAGGGTTTGGGCCGTAACCGACAATGTCGCCGAGGCAAAGGATCTCCTTTATGTCGCGTCGGTCCAGATCTTCAAGCACTGCCTGAAGTGCGTCGATATTGCCGTGAATGTCGGAGATGATCGCAGTGGGCACGACGTGATCCTCATGCGGGTATTGAACGCTAGGTCCAGGACTGGGGTTAGTCTTTCCCGTTCTGTTGAAAGAGCCGTCAGGTCCGCCAGCCGCCCTTTTAGCTTACTTTCAGATGCCACGATCTCCCATTGTCAAACATTAAGATCATATCCGCCGAATCTGAGCCACGCGCGTTCACGTCAACTTCGTAGACACTGTCCGCTGGTGGCTCTTGCCATTTGGGGTTGCCTGGTCAAGACCAGACAGCCGCCATTTGAACCCGGTTGACCTAACACGGCCGCTTGTGCGGCGGTGTCCAGGCTACGCAAAACCTCTAGATCACCGCCAATTTTATGTCCCGACACGGCGCCGAGCATATCGTATAGATCATCGTAGGACCGCTGTCTGACCGCTTCGTGCCACCGGCGGGTGATCGGGTCAAGGGTATCCCCGTCGCGGTCTCAGCTGGGCGGGGACAAGCCCGGTGTCAATGCCACCCAGATCAAGTGCATCGTGACAAAGTGTAATATGAGCGAGTCCAGTTGTGCCACGGCCACAGTGACCGGTCAAACCAGCAGCATGATGTCAACTCCCACCATGCGATTCCATCGTGCCTGTACCTCCGGCCAGTCCAAGGACCTGCAACGATCTGTGACTGATCGGCCCCAGCGCGTATTGATTGTACGACCGTCGGCTTTGGGCGACGTTAGCCGTACGGTGCCCGTGTTGGTGACCCTTCGCCGTTCGATGCCCCACGCCCACATCGACTGGCTGGTCCACGAGGCGTTTGCGGACACCGTCCGGTACCACCCAGATCTCGATGGCGTGGTGGCCTTTCCTCGCAAGCGGTTTTCAACCGCCTGGTGCCGTCCACAAATCGCTGCCGAGGCAATGGCTTGGTGCACCAATAATCTGCGTGCCGCGCGGTATGACCTGGCCTTCGATTTTCAGGGCCTGTTCCGATCCGGCTTTTTTACCTGGTTGACCTCCGCACCGCGACGGGTAGGTTTTGCAAATGCCAGAGAAATGGCCTGGCTCGGCTACAGCCGTCGGCACCGAATTGATCCCCGAGGGCATACGGTGGATCGAATGTTGGCACTGGCGGAGGCCGAAGGGTTCGAATCGCTCCCGGATATGCGGTTGTATCTGGGTGCTGATGACCGTCGCTGGCTTGATGCCTGGCTTTTAGAGCACGGCGGCTCTGGTCCCTATGCGTGCATTGCCCCCACGGCCCGTTGGCGGTGTAAATGCTGGCCGATCGAGAAATACGCCCAGATCGCACGCCGCCTATTGGATACAGGATTGGCCGGTCACCGATTGATCATCTTGGCCGCACCGGGCGAACGTCAGCAGGCCCGGTCATTGCTCGATGCATTAGGCAATAATCCGCATGTGCTTGCTCCACAGACCACCGTCGGCCAGATGATGGCGGTGTTAAGTCGTACCCGTGTGCTGATTGCCAACGACTCGGCGCCGCTTCATGTGGCGGTGGGGTTTGATCGACCTGTCGTCGCGATTTTTGGACCTACCGATCCAGCCTTGGTCGGACCGTATCGGCGAAGTGAAAGTGTCGTTCGCCCCAAAGGTGTGTCCGGTGGCGATGTGCATTATCGCCGCTACCGTGATGATCAAAGCCTGATCGCACAAGTGACTGTAGAGGCGGTTTGGGAAAAGATCGTTCACCAGATTGGTGAATCAGACCCGTCGGCGTCGAGGGATCCTTCGTCGGCGGATCTAGAGCCTTAATTCTTCGCCCCGACGGGCGTCGACCCATAAAGACGCAACTGGGTTTCTGGTGTCGATGGCTCGACGGGCAAAAGCGTTATATTGGGTCTATGTATGTCTACGCTGGGATTGACGAAGCGGGGTACGGACCGATGTTCGGCCCATTGCTGGTCAGTCGGGTGGTCATGACCGTCTCGGATCTCTCCCCCGATCCTGACGGGACGGACCCACCGCGGATGTGGCAGCGAATGGCCCAAGCGGTTTGTCGTAACCTCACCGGCCGCAAGGGGCGAATCGCAGTGAACGATTCAAAAAAACTTCACACGCCAGCATCGGGCATCAAGCATCTGGAGGTGGCGGTATTGAGTTTCGCTTCGCTGGCCGGCCACCGGCCTCAGACGGTCGATCAATGGCTCGACTGTCTTGGCGAAAGGTGCCATCACAACCTTGGAGCGTTGCCCTGGTACGAGCCAACCGCGGACCAGCCTTGGTCGTCGCTGCCCTGTGCGGTGACACAAGGCGAGTTGGCGGTGGCGCGTGGTCTGCTATCCACAACCGCTAAACGGGCCGGCGTTGAGGTGCGGGAGATGGGTGCAACGGTGGTCCTTGAGGATCGTTTCAATCGCTTGGTCGCCGCGACCCGTTCCAAGGCGTCCACCAGTTTTACGTTTGTCGCCGAGCATCTGCGAGAGATTTGGGATCGATACGGCGTTCATGAGCCCACGGTGGTCGTTGACCGACAGTCGGGCAGACTGCGCTACCGTCAGCTCCTAGCGATGTGCTTCCCAGACGCTCAGCTGCGCATTCTAGACGAAGTGGCAACGACCAGCGCCTACCGGATCGATAGCCGTCCAGGTGGTCTGCGCCGGGCGATGAATGTCCGCTTTGAAGTCGACGGGGATGGTCGGCATATGCCCGTGGCGCTTGCGAGCATGATCAGCAAATACACAAGAGAGTTGTGGATGTCGCGATTCAAAGCTTGGTTTACGGCCAGAGCTCCGCAGATCAAGCCAACCGCCGGTTACGGCGTGGACGCCAAACGGTTTTGGCAGGAAGTCCAGCCGGTCCTACCGGCGCTATCGATCAAGCCCGAGCGGCTACGCCGCAGCTGTTGATCCGGTCGTTTTCGCAGGACCATGCAGCCAGCTGGCAGCGGCAGGCGACTTGTCGCGGTCATCTCCTGACCGGGCCCTGGCCGACAAACAGTTCGCTGGTCTCAGGGCGATCGTGAAGAGAGGGCAACGCTACCGGTTATTCGGGGCCACACCGTCGGCAAGGTGCCAAGCCCCTTCATCCGATTTGCCTGTTGGCGAATCAAATTAGATGTTTAAATGTCAGCAAAATAACAATTTATGCTCCTTATCGTTAGATGGGCAGAATTCTGGACATGATCAAATGATCGCCACAAACAGCCCGACTATTTCGATGACCGCCATTCGTGCCAACGCTCTTAATCGAGCGGCGTTGTCCGATTCGCTGACCAAGCTGTCGACGGCCAACAAGATCAACCGTGGTGCCGATAGTCCGGCTGATCTGATCTCTTCGGAAAATCTAAGGGCGGTCTTGGCGACGCTGGAGGCTCAAACCCGCGTTCTGCAGCGGGTCGACAGCGTCGCGACCGTCGCTGAAAGCGCGTTGGGCGAAGCGTCTGATTTATTGATAGAAGCCAAGGCGCTTGCGATAGCCAACGCCAACACCGCCGCGCTCAGCCCGTCGGAACGGACTGCCAACCAGATGCAGATCGATTCGATTTTGTCGAGTGTAGATCGCATCAGTCGAATCACGAAGTTCAATGGCGTTCCTTTGCTGGACGGTACCGCCGCCCTCGACGCGGCGGGCCGGACGATCCAGATCGATTCGGTGGCAACCGCTCAGATTGGCAAAGTGCAGATAGAGGGTCAGTCGTATGATCTTGCTGACGTGGCGTCAGGCCGTACGCTTAACACGGTCGACGGTAGTGTGGACGGTGCGGTGCGGGCGATTCAGGTTGCCATTGGCCAGATCGCCACGAGCCGGGGACAGATCGGGGCGTTTCAACGTCACACGGTCGCTACGACACTGAACCATTTGGCGGTGGCTGCTCAGAACACCGCCGCGGCCAACTCGATCATTCGTGACACCGATTTTGCCTCCGAAACCTCCCGGCTGGCAAGACGGCAGCTGTTAGAGCAGTCATCTTCTACTGCGATGAGGCTCACACACCCACTGAACGCCAACATGTTGACATTGCTTGGCTCGTGAAAGCAACATTTCACGAATCTTGGCGGTGTTCGATAATATTATTGTTCCCAAAAGATTATAGAATAACCCAAATGGGTTCTGTCGTAGCCATTGCCGGTCAACGGTGTGTTTGATGACCGGCCGCAGCGATTGTCGATCGTTAGATTCACCTAACAAGACGGCTGCCGGTAGGATGATCTGTCAGGGGCCTTTGCGGCTGGCCCCCGAAACCCCTACGCCGCTTTCGTAAAGATTGAAAGCCGACCGCTCAAAGGCCTTCGAAAGGCCTTGTTTTGCGCAAAGATCGGTCTCTGAACCACAGATCGTGACTCGATGTTCCTATTTTTCTATTCGGGCCTATTCCAATCAAAGCGCGATAAACCAAGGTGATTCGAAAAAGTCACATCTGCCCGTCTGTTCTGAGTGATTGGTCTAACGGAGATTCGATCTTGTCGCCACTTCCTCGGATCGACGATTCATCCGACGATGCTCACGCCAACCCGTGACCGACTAACCGCACCAGTGACGTCGACAGTAAACCTCCACAATCGCGATTGGGCTAATCATTGACTCCTGTTGATTTCTTTTGAGCAACTTGATAAAAGCTAAACCTGGAATTTATGGGGATAGGAAATCGATTCTGTTTTGCTATTGCGTCGAATCTGATCCGGGTCGTCTACTGAATTCATCAGCTAGCGTAAGACGGAGCTGAAGAAAGGATGCAGGGGAGTTATTCCATGCGCATCTCCAAACGAATCCGAGGGTTGATTGAACGTTGGTATAGTTCCGTGCTGCGGCGTCAACGGATGGCGCGTTCTGTCGCAAGATCACGGCAGCAAAATTGTTGTCGCGTGCACGACCGTATTGGGCTAGAATTTTTCGAGCCTCGTTTGCTGCTAAGCACTTCTGGATTTGATTCGGCACTTCCGCAGATGGAAAGAGACCTCCAGTCTGCTTCCGTCACAGTGGTCGCGCACGCCAACGAGGCGTTGGTGCCTCTTGCTCAGATCGCTGATGAAGACCCATTCACGTTGAACATCGACTTCGACTCCGGGGTGGACGACACGGGAGCCAGTCAAGGCGACCTGGTCTTCAATGGACCTAATGGATTCCAGATACGCTTTACCGACGACGACTCGAGCGGCGATCAGGCCGACGGCGTGCACATTACCAATCAGAATTTCGGCAACGTCAAGGCCGGTAGCACCACCGATTTTGTCCTCGGTGCGTTCAATGCCCCATCCGGAGTCAACAACTTCCACACCAGCGGCATTGTTGCCCAATTCAGCTGGGGCGTGGAATCGATCAGTTTCTTCGATACTGATGACGACGCCACGACGAAGACGCTGTTCGCCTTCGACGCCGACGGCAATGTGATCGCCCAAACAGAAGCGGGAACGCAGCAGCCGTTCACCCTCAGCACGGCGGATACCGGGGGTCAACTCATCTGGAGCGTGGAATTTGATACGCAGTCGGGCACGGCCGGCGGATCAAACGACGGCACGTTCTTCACCATCGACGATTTCTCCGTGACTGGAACGATTCCGCCGATGGACAGTGTCTTGCTGGTCGACGTTTTCAACGGAAGCTATGACGTCGCGAGCACGCGTATGGTCAACGAGTTGATCGCGCTTGGTGTCAACGTCACCGAAGTGGAGTTGACGGGCGCTGGTGGGCAGGTGGCGGCGGCTCTGGCGGCCGAAGAATACGACCAGGTCTGGGTCTACGACCTATCCGCTGGAGCGGATAATTTCACAAGCGACTGGAACGCGATCGCTGGCTGGTTTAACGACCAGCGTGCGGCGGGTGAGAACATTGAACTGATCGCCGACGGTCGGATCCTCTCGTCATTCTGGCCTCCGGCATCGACGTTCGAGATGCGGGCAGTTGCCGAAAACTATTATCAGAATTTCCGTCGCGCCGACGGCGGACTACTGCTCGGCACCGACCATGCTCCGGACTTTACATCAGGTATCAATACGATCAACTCGTTGATCGGGGTCGGACCATTCATGGGAAACTTCAGCGGCGCCACAATCCCAACAGATACAGCCAATCCGCTGATGTCCTTTCCGCATACGATTGCCAGCGTGCACGACCACACGACGACCGGCCAGCCACCCAGCGGGTTTCAGGTGACTCTCGGCCAAACACTGTCGCCGGTGGCGTGGCACGGGGTGTCGGCAAACTTCCCGGCAATCACATCCACGATTTCCGGACTGGCGGGCTTCCAGGTTGCTATCGACCTGCCCGCCGCCAACGCGCAGTTTAATCAGAGCCAGAGTGTGCAATTCACTTCGTCCGTAGAAAACAACGACGGGTCCGTTACCTACCAGTGGACTTCTGACTTGGACGGCGTGATCGGTACCTCGGCGTCGTTCTCTACAGATTCGTTGACGGTCGGTACCCACACCATCCAGCTATTGGCCGACGATACCGGCAGTGCTGCGTCAGACGCCGATCAGGTCCAAATCACCATTTTGCCGCTTGCCAGTGGCCAAACGGTATCAGGGGCTATCGATTTTGTTGGCGACCAGGACACGTTTACGATCGATGCCCAGGCCGGCGACGACCTGTTATTCACGATCAGGGAAGATGCGAATTTCTTCAACTCTCTCGAAGTGAGCCTGCACGGCCCCGATGGCGAATTGATCGAGACGGCTAACGGTGCGACCGGTGTTCGGATCGACCAGATCGACCTAACGCAGAGCGGTACGTACACGTACGTCGTGCGCGACAGCCAAGCCACTTTCACCGGTGATTACACTCTTACGGCGGTGGTGTTGGATCAGACAGTCGATGCGGACAACGTGGCGTTGGTCAGCGGTCAGACAGAGAATGGCGTGATCGGGACCGGTGATATAGACACATTTACGATCGACGCTCAGGCCGGCAACGACCTGTTATTCACGATTACTGAAGACGCGAATTTCTTCAATTCTCTCGAAGTAAGCCTGCACGGCCCCGATGGCGAGTTGATCGAGACGGCTAACGGTGCGACCGGTGTTCGGATCGACCAGATCGACCTAACGCAGAGCGGTACGTACACGTACGTCGTGCGCGACAGCCAAGCCACTTTCACCGGCGATTACACTCTTACGGCGGTGGTGTTGGATCAGACAGTCGACGCGGACAACGTGGCGTTGGTCAGCGGTCAGACAGAGAATGGCGTGATCGGGACCGGTGATATAGACACATTTACGATCGACGCTCAGGCCGGCAACGACCTGTTATTCACGATTACCGAAGACGCCAATTTCTTCAATGCGCTTGAGGTGAGCCTGTACGGCCCTGACGGCCAACTAATCGAAACGGTTAGTGGTGCAAGTAGCGTCCAACTCGATCGGCTCAGTCTGGCGCAGGGTGGTAGGTATACGTATGTCGTTCGTGACAGCCAAGCCATTTTCAGCGGCGGTTACACTCTCACGGCGACTCTGGGGATCCAGCAAACGCCCGTGGAGGTGATCTCGGCAACGCCTGACGGACATACGAGTGACCAGGTTTCGCAGATTAACCTGACGCTCTCGGAAAGTGTGGTGGCAGTGGACGCGGAAGATTCTGCCACTTATCAGCTGTTGAACCTTGGCGGAGATCGTCAAGCGGGCGGCGGGGACGATGTGGTCGTCCCGATCGTGGCCAGCTATGATCCGCTGACCGATGTTGTCGATCTGCAGATTCAATCGTCGACGCCGATTGAATTGAATCAGTGGTCGGAACTCGACTATGCTGGCGATGGCAGCTCGGGCAACTGGACTGTACAGGACGGGGGTTCCAGTGTGTTCCAGAGCATCAACGGCCTGCCAACTTTCTACGCTAGCGATTTCACGCAGGGGCCGGGCCGGTTTGTGGGCGAGTTCCGTGTTGAGACGACGCGTGACGACGACTATATCGGTCTGGCATGGGGTGTTACAGCCAACGCGAGCGATACCATTCCCGACGATTTCTACCTGTTACATTGGAAGCAGGGGACACAGAATCCGGGCCTGCGTCCGGGTTTTCAGTTGATCCGTGTCGAGGACTCGATTAACGACGAGCCGGATTGGACGTCTGAAGCAAGCGCCGGGTCGATGACCGTTATCGATTTGCAAAAGGCAGACAGTTCTGCCGCCGGTTGGAAGAACAACACCTGGTATAACTTCGACCTGACACTGCTCTCAGATGGAACGTTCACGATCGAGGTGTTCGAAAAGGACACCGGGCTCCTGGAGTACAGTTTCACGAGTGACGTGACATCGGATCCCAACCCGTTACCGGCAGGCCGAGTCGGATTCTTTAACTGGTCGCAAGACAGCGTACGCTATAGAGGACTGCGCAGTCTCGATTTCCTGCCAGAGGGGGCGTACCAGTTGACAGCAGTGTCCGGCGACCCGGGGATCCGCGACACGGTCAACGGTGTTGGCTTAGACGGTGATGGCGACGGCGTTGGAGGCGATGATTTTGTCCATCACTTTGTGGTCGACCGGACAGCGCCGACCGTTTCATCTGCCGCGTTTACTTCCAACACGACGTTGCGGGTGGACTACGTCGACGTCGGCGGGATGGACACCGTATCGATGACCGACTCTACGAATTACCAACTTCTGGCCAGCGGTGGTGATGGAACATTCGGCGATGCGAACGATAGTTCTATCGTGATCAATTCGATAACTCAGGTTGACGACGGTTCGGTTGAGTTGAACCTCGGCGAGGCGATCGGTGTCGAGGTGTACCAGCTGACAATTGACGGCACATCCAGTGTGACAGACGCCGCGGGCAACATACTCGATGGCGACAACGACGGTAATGCGGGCGGTGACCACGTGGCCACGATCGTTGTTGAATCATTTACCGTCCAGATCACACCTCCGTCGGAGCTGGTCTTGAACGACCAGGAGATCAACACGGGGTTCTTTACGGTGATCAGTGTCATGGCGTTCGATCAGCAGTTGGACATGACGGTCATAGCACCGCCGGCTCCGATCGCAGCGCAGATCGGTTCGGGGATAGCGCATGACCTGTTTGAGGCGCCCGGCGGGACACGGGTGTTATCGATCGTGGGCTTCTTCGACCCGACGGATCCGGACTTGCCCAACGCGAACTTCAATTACCTGTTGGGCTCGATCAACGACGAGGCCGACAACCTGGGCTTCACGGCGTTTCTACCTTTGGACACCAGTGATTTTGCTTTTCAAATCACCGACTTGGGCCAGACCAGTTCAACGTTTGACAATACGGACCTGTTCTCCAGCGTGGACGGCAAGCCGACACTGAACCTGACCGGTGGTGACTTCAGCTTCGACAACGGTGTGGATCCGCCGATCTTCGTGGATCTGACCCCGATCGGCGACGGCTCGGCAGGATCGGCGGGCTATCAACCTCACGGTACGATTACCGGTCCCCGCGGCTTTCGACCGTTGATTGAGGTCAATGAGGGTCAAACCGCCACAAATAGTGGTGTTTTCTTGGGCTCGACACTGAACCTGACGTCTGTCGAGGCGTCGGTGGGCACGGTGTCGTTGACCTCCAGCAATGGTGCGAGTTGGTCGTTCCCGACCACTGACGGGCCGGATGAAACGCAGGTTGTGACGGTGACGGGCTCCGACGATAGCGGCAATGAAGTCTCGGTGACGTTCGACCTGATCGTCAACAACGTGGCTCCGACGGCCGACGCCGGTGGTCCGTACACGGTGGCCGAAGGCGAGAGTGTATTGTTGGCCGGTACGGGCAGCGATCCGGGTGCCGACACGCTGAGCTTCCAGTGGGACCTGGACGATGACGGTGTATTTGGTGAGACAGGCGCGGATGCTGCCAACGGTAACGAGACGGGTGCGACTCCGACGTTTGATGCCGGTGCGCTGGCACCGGGTACGGTCCAGCCGGTGACATTGCGTGTGACCGACTCTGACGGTGCCGCGTCAGAAGATACGTCGACCGTGACCGTTCAGGGCAAGCCCGTTGTCAACCTCATCGCGACCGATGCCGACGCCTCAGAGTCAGGGCCTGATACGGGTAGCTTTTTGATCAGTCGAACCGGTGGGACCGATGACGTCCTGGCCGTCGAATATTCCATCAGCGGCACTGCGACCAATGGCTCGGACTACGACGCGATTGCCCAGGTCGTTACCTTCGGTATCGGCGAGTCAGAAAAGGTCATCGTGATCAATCCTGTAGATGATTCTGATCTGGAGCCGAATGAAGACGTTACGCTTACACTTGACGTGAACGATAATTATGTGGTCGATGGCAATGAGAACACCGATACGGTAACGATTTCAGATAACGACGATGAAGTTCAGCCGCTCCAGGTCACGTCGTTCACGGTCAATGGCGGGGCAGCGCAGCGATCAAATGTGTCGACGCTGGCGATCACTTTCAACCGCGACACGAACCTAGGGGACCTTTCGGAGACCGAATTGCTGTCGGCGGTGCAGATCTTCAACACGACTTCGGACCAGCAGGTGTCGCTATCCATCGCTCAGTTCTTCTATGACAGCGACACCAACACGCTAACGATTGACACGACGGTGGACGGTTTCGGTGGCGGTATTGGCGACACTCTGGCCGACGGTCGTTATGAGGTCCGGCTGGCCGCGAATTTCGTCCGAGCTGCAGATGATAACACCGCTCTAGCGGACGACGACGGGACAGCGGACGGCATGCATACACTCACGTTCCACCGGCTACTTGCCGACTGGGACGGCAGTGCGACCGTCGACGATTTTGATAGAGCGCTCTTCCTACCGCATTATCGTTCGTTGAACGGGCAACCGGGGTACCACGTTATCTTCGATACTGACCGTGACGGTAGGATAGATCGATTCGACTACCTGCAGTGGCGGAACCAGACCCGGGTGGGGATTTGATCTATTGAAGCGAGATTATTGTGACTGGAATTAAGTGGTGTTTGCGCCAAAGTGTCCATCGGGTATGACGTGGCCATGTCGGAGACACAAAACCCGCGGAAGTTAATTCGTGACGGGTTGGCGGTTGACCGCAACTTTGTTTGACGCTGGTAGGCACGCGATGATGCGCAAAGGCATGCCAGCGGTTCTAAGAAAGGGGACTGTGACATCATGATGAAAAATAGAGGTAGTAGGCAGATCGGGTATGAAACGACCGCATCGGAGACACAAGAACGTCGGAATTTTCTCTATTGTGGACGAGTGGTTGATCGCGATTTCGTTCGAGATGGGTGCCTGTGGTGGAGAACGCAATGCCTAATGGTCGCCATGGTGGCACTTGTCGCAGTCGGTTCAGCAAACGCCTTGCCAATGGCGAAATTCAACTTGGTACTGCAGGAACCGGTCGATCACAAAGCGAAGATTGATGTGGGCGTGAATTTAGCAGACGACGCGAATATTCCGGGCATCGAACTTTTCGTAGCGTTTGAATTGGGCGTGGAGGGCAGCTCTTCGTTGCTGACCAACAACGCTACGGACTACTCACGGTTCTCATTTATGCCTGACAACACGACGCTGGCCGGTTGGGTGCAGAGCGTCACCTTCGGTCCGTTTGATACTGACTCCACCACCGTCATGGATTCGTTCCCGAACGGTACACCGCTCCAGCCAGGTGATCACCATTTGGGCGTGTTGGAGATCGATCTTACTGGCCTACCGTCCAACGGGCCGGTGTCTGTAACGATCGCTGAACTGAACGGTCAGTTCCCAACGAACGTGACCTATGATGATGGCCAGCTCTTTGACTTTGCTGAGATCACGTTCAACAACGGTAGCGTCAATTTCGATACCGTGACAATTCCCGAGCCCGTCACGGCGGTGTTGGGCCTGATGAGCTTGGGAGTGTTGGTCGCCCGATATCACGGTGGTCGTAGCCGTATCCGGAAACCGTGAACGCGCCGTGGGTCAACTCTGGTCGTCAGTCGCAAACTTCGCGATCAGTCGCGGATTTGGCGATATCTGGACGCCGTTGTCATGGGTGCGAAGTGGACGTTTTATGGGACAAGACCACGCTGGTTCGGCCATAGGAGGCCGTTGACATCGGGTCACCGTCAGCCGAGGTAAAGCCCTTGTGCCCGCGCTGCGTTCATCGATCTTTTTGGGCTGTGATGCCATTCGTATCGCTGACGAATTTCCGCTTACGGCGCCATGACAGTCATCCAGGCCGACTAGCTCGACGTCCCACCGACGGGCATCCAAACCGGCGATCTCACGTTTAGATTGCAAATGACTCTATTGAGAAAGAAAATTGGGTGGTTTGAGGATAAGATGATAGGTGCGTCCTATCTGCCATGGGGGACCCGTGCGTGACAGCTGTGCCCGGGAGCGACGATTGGCGGGGAGGCACCGGAGGGTCAATGCGAATGAGAATGTTATTCTGTAGCGCCAGAGGGGACGCGGCGAACATGTATATAAAATTCAATCCTCGGGTGACAGTTGGTGTCGCTTGAGAAACGTTTCATCCTGCGGCGTATCGGGAGAAGGGAGCCATAGGAGATCGCAGGAAGTGATGGTTTGAGGGTTGGAGATAGGGCGGGCTCGCTCTATGCTGTCTAAGGAGGGCCAGCACAGCCAAATGCAGGGCCAAGATCTAAAGAACGTTGCCTCGGTGATCGAGGAGAACTCTCAGTGGGTCACGCTCCAGCAGCTGGTCGCCCAGGGAAAGAGTCATGTCCGCGTCATCTCGCGAAGGAAGACGCTGCAATTGGTTGAGGCTGTCGTGGAGGATGCGATTCGGCGTGGGTCGGTCGAAGTCCCCGAAGCGCAGCGTAAGCGGATTGTAGCTGAGGCGAACGATCAATTTCAGCGCGTATCACGAATCCAGGCAGAGTCCGAATCGCTGATCCAAAAGCAACAAGAGCTGCTGACGCGTCAGCAAACACAGATCCAGAAGCTCGAAGAGGCTCAGGTCCGGCTCCGAGGTCAGATCGTTCAAGAGCAGGGGCCACGTTCAGAGTATGAAAAAACCACTCAGCGTCAGGTCCAGGCCATCGAAGAAGCTCAGCGGTACGTGCGGGAATTGGCTGGCCGAGAGCGAAAGGCCACTCGTGCGTTGGCACGCCTGAATCGTCGCATGGCCAGCGTGCGCGAGAAGGTTGTGAATGATGATCAGGAAATAGAGCGATTGGCCGAACAGGTTCATGATGACGCGACACTGATTGAGCGGCTGCGTCAGCAGCTAAACGACCGTGAGCGTGAGCTGGACCGCTTGAAAGGACTCATGGAGGCGTTGGAGCAGGAGGTATCGGTCGCCCGTGACCGTCGTACCGAAGAATCTGAGCGCACGAACGAGCTACGCAATCAGTTGGCAGAAATGAAGTCGCTGCTAACGTCTCTGGAACCACGTGGCATTGGAGCCGCAGAGGCGATTCTCGACAAGATCGCACAACAGCAGGCGACCGCTCAGGCCCAGATGGAAGATCGTTGGCAAACCAGGTTGAATCACGCACTCGATAAGATCGATCGAGCTGTACAGACAGCAACGATGCGTGCGATTGATCATCCCGTGGAGGCCACCGATGTCTATCTATCTAAGATTTTCGACGACGAGGTCGCTATGGAGTCTAACCTTAAGTCCTTGGATGTCCAGATGGTGACCGCAAAGCAGAGCATTTCGGACAGCCTGCAGCGACTTAAAAAACTGCGCGGTCGAGCGGTCAAAGCCGTACAGGATCAGGAGCAGACCACCGGTGGTGCCCACGGCGAAACGTCGGCTTAGCCTAAATGTGAGAATATCGGATTAAGGAGAACACACCCATGTCCATCAACACCAGTGCACTGCGCTTTATCGTCGATCCAGCCGATGCGATCGCCGATCAACCCAGGGAACCACAAAGCGACATCCCGAGAACCCGTTTGGGTAAGGGCCTTGATGTGGGGACAGCCAACTTGCTTAGCGCCGTCCACAACGGGAACAACCACCCTGTGATCAAGCGTGAACGTAACATGTTCCTAGAGATCCCCTCCCAGTTTCAGAAGAACCGAAACATGCTCACCCAGCTGAATGTGCCCTACGTGTCCTACGGTCAGCGGCTGTTCGTGCTGGGCGACGCCTCGTTTAATCTGGCCAACATGTTTGGTAAAGACGTGCGGCGTCCGATGAGTCACGGGTTCCTTCACTCGCAGGAGAAGGATGCCATCCCCATGCTGCGGTTCATTATTGAGCGGCTGCTGGGTAACCCTGCGGCCGATCAGGAGCCGGTGTACTTCTGCGTACCGGCGCCTTCGATCGATGTGGATAACGATACGGTCTATCACCAGGGGGTGATCGAAGGCCTGCTCAAGAAGCTGGGCTACGTCCCGCACGCGATCAACGAAGGTCACGCGGTGATCTACTCTGAGTTAGCCGACCAAGACTTTACCGGGATCGGGATCTCCTGTGGGGGTGGGATGTTCAACGTCTGTGTGGCCTATAAGACGATCCCTGCGGTGACGTTTTCGGTCTGCCGTGGCGGCGATTGGATCGACGAGCATGTGGCGAAGGTGATGGGGATCCCGCGTACGCGTGTGATTGACATTAAAGAAGCGTCTGGTGTGAGCCTCAGTGATCCTCGCAATCGCGAGGAAGAGGCGATCGTGCTGTACTATCGCAATCTGATTGAGTACGTGCTGAAGAATCTGGCTCACCGGTTCTCGCTGGCCCAGGACGTTCCCCGGTTCGCCGATCCGGTGCAGGTCGTCGTGGCGGGCGGTTCGAGCATGGTCGGCGGTTTCGCCGACGTGTTCCAGGAAGAGCTGGACAAGGTCGATTTTCCACTTCAAGTGGCCGGAGTCCGCCGTGCCGAAGATCCGCTGACCTCGGTGGTGCGGGGCTGTCTGATCGCCGCGTCCTTAGAGTAGGGCAGGAGAGATTCTCGGCGGGCCCAGACCAGCGGTTAGGTTCATACGCGGCAGCGTAGGGGCGATGGCACCGCTGTGGCGTGGTGCAACGGGCCCTGGCCAACATCGCGACGCAAACAAAGGCCGACGATTCTAAGACGCCGACGCTGGGTGGCCCACGGGTATAACACCGTTTGCGCGGTGGCCTCCCATCGCCGGTGACGCAGCCCATGCGGTATAAGCATTCGATAGACCTTGGCGTCTGAAAAACAATCGCCCCTAAAGCGGTCCAATGCCCGAAGCGATAAATGCCGATCTATAAAAACAGTGATGCCAGACATCTCAATCGTCAGGAGGGCACGTCCGATTTCGTCCATCAGCCAACCGTTTATGGCAAGATGACGAATCACATTTCGTTTGTTCAGTGACATGATCCATTGGTTGCCATGTGCCTGTGATCAATTGCGTTGGCTGTTGCCAGTGGTAGTTTGGGGAATGTTCTTGGGGTGTGAGCCCGCCGAAGACACACCGATGATCACCACCGCCGCATCAACGGCGTTGATCCCCACGCAGCAGTCCTGGCCGGTGAACCCGAACACAGGTCAGGTGACCCGCCCCCACGGTTCATACCATGTCTATGTTAGTTTAACGGTGGCTCCTTGGGGTTGTTGAGCCGGACGAAGTGTAGCGAAGTCCGGCTCAACAGCGAACCATGCTTCGGGTGCCGGCGGCCGATAGCCTAACGATGAATGTGGCCGCACTGTGTTGTACTGCACCCTCCATCGTTCAATGAGCACTTTTGCTTCATGCAGCGTGTCGAACACTTCGCGTTCCAACAGCTCATCTGCGAGCTTACCATTGAATGATTCTACGTATCCGTTTTCCCACGGGCTGCCCGGTTCGATATACAGCGTCTTCACGCCAACCCGTTTGAACCAGCTCCTCACCGCCTTGGCCGTAAACTCGCTACCGTTATCTGAACGGATGTGAGCCGGTACGCCACGAGTAGCCATCAGCCAGGCCAGACGTTCGAGCACATCCTCATGATTGAGCTTCCTCGATACATCGATCGCCAAGCATTCTCGAGTAAATTCATCGATGACCGCCAGCATCCGGAAGCTGCGACCGTCTCGTGTTCGTCCATGCACGAAGGCATAGGCCCAGACATGGTCTTTGTGAGTTGGACGAAGCCGGATGCACGATCCATCGTTGAACCACAGACGCCCACGTTTGGGCTGTTTGTTAGGTACTTTTAAACCTTCCCGACGCCAGATCCGTTCCACTCGCTTGTGGTTCAACCACCAACCATCCAAACGCAGCAACGCATGGATCCGGCGATACCCGTACCGGCCGAACATCGACGCCAGTTCGATGATACGACGGGTCAATGACGCCTCATCTTCCCGCTCAATCGGCAGATATCGCTGAGTCGCGCGAGGTTGCTTGAGCAAACTGCACGCCCGCCTCTGGGAAACCGCAAAACGATCCGTCAGCATGTTGACCGCTTCACGTTTCCTCCACGGGCTCAGAACTTTCCCTGGGCCACCTCCGCCAGCATCTGCTTGTCCAGACTCAGGTCGGCCACCAGTTTCTTAAGCCGAGCATTCTCCTTCTCTAGATCCTTCAGGCGTTTGGCTTGATCAAGCTTCATCCCGCCGTATTCTTTCCGCCAACGATAATACGTCTGCTCTGCAATCCCTTCTTGACGGGCGGCCTGTTCAGCCGTCATTCCCGAGTTCAAATGCACTTCGATTGCACGAAGCTTGTGGATAATCTGTTCCGATGTGTGCCGTATCCTGGCCATACTTTGCCCTTTCCTGAATGCGTCCATGACTGAGATATTCTCGCATAGTCATGGACTGGATTTCAGGGGGCAGGTCAGTTGACCGGTTTTGAGTGTCTTGTCCGATGGGTCCACCCGACCCAGGGGATGATTCGGCCAGATCGGTTTATTGCCATCGCCGAGGACAGCGGTTTGATCGTACCGATCGGATCGTGGGTTCTCAAGTTCGCCGTAGAACAGCTTCGGCGTTGGCACGAACGTTACCCCGACGGCAAGGCGTTGGCTATCAACGTCAACCTGTCCAAGAGCCAGCTGCTCCATCCGGGGCTGATCGAGTACATAGAAAGTGTGTTGGCCACGACTGGTCTCGACGCCAGTACGCTTACGCTTGAGATTACCGAGAGCATGGTCATGGACAATGACGACGTGGTCACGCCGGTGCTTCACCGCCTACGCCAACTCGGGGTCAAGCTCGCAATGGACGACTTTGGGACCGGGCACTCGTCTCTAAGTAACCTGTACCGATTTCCCATTGATGTGCTCAAGATCGACCGGGCATTTATTAATGTGATGGACCGGCACAGGGGTTATCCTGCGATCGTTCACGCCATTGTCACATTGGCTCATAACCTACATATGTCTGTCGTGGCCGAGGGGATTGAGACGACCAGCCAGATCGCTCAACTTCAAGCTTTGGAATGTGATCGAGGCCAGGGTTATGTTTTCGCCAAGCCTCTAGATGCCATCGATGCGGAACAGCGCATTTCGATGCGTCACCCTCAGATACGGTCTGCCGGATAGGATCGGCAGATCGACGATCCGGTCAAACATACGGGATGGCCGGTATGACCGGTCCAGATCCCTATGGCGGGGTGGGATAAAAGTTGCCATCCCATCTGAACACAACAGGAGTCGATGGTACCGTTAATGGGCCCGGGAAGATTCGAACTTCCGACCTCACCGTTATCAGCGGTGCGCTCTGACCAACTGAGCTACGAGCCCGCCATGAACGTAAGCAAAAAAGGTGTGTCTCGGTTCACACCCAATCAAATGAGGGTAGAATAATCAGCATATTCAGTCAAGGCTGCACCCATGTTTGATCTCCAGAATCTGCTCGATCGTTATCAAGGGCAGGAGCTGGATTTAATTGCCCAACACGTCAACCCAGCGTTTGCGAAGGTGCTCAGGGTTTTGGGCTACGACATCCGTTATACACACGGACAGGGGGCGTACCTGTTTGACGATCGCGGGACGAGATATATCGATTGTCTGGGTGCGTATGCGGTGTTGAATTGTGGCAGGAACCATCCGACGATTCGCAATGCGTTGAAGCAAGCGATGGACCTGGACTTGCCGTCTCTGATCAAAATGGGGCAGCCCCGGTTGGCGGGGATCCTTGCTAAACGGCTTATCGAGTTGGCACCAGGAGAACTGGATACGGTGTTCTTCACCAACAGCGGCGCCGAAGGTGTTGAAACGGCCCTTAAGTATGCCCGGGCGGCGACTGGTCGATCGCGCATCATCTACTGTTGCAAAGGCTTCCACGGCTTGACCCTCGGGGCGCTTTCGGTGAATGGCAACGCCGAGTTCCGAGAGGGTTTTGGCCCGTTGATGGCACCATGCCATCAGATTCCGTTTGACGACCTGACGGCGCTAGACCGTGAATTAGCCGCAGGTGATGTGGCGGGGTTTATTGTCGAACCGATCCAGGGCAAAGGTGTTTGCCTGCCTCACCGTGACTATCTGTCCCAAGCGGCTGAGCTATGTCACAAGCACGGAGCGGTTTTGATCGTTGATGAAGTGCAGACGGGATTCGGCCGCACCGGAAGGATGTTCGCTTGTGAACACTGGCGTGTAGAACCGGACATCATGGTCACCGCCAAGGCCCTGTCAGGCGGGTACGTGCCTGTGGGCGCGGTGCTTTGCAAGCGATGGATTCACCGCAAGGTATTTTCTAGCCTAGAACGGTGTGTCGTGCATTCGACGACATTCGGTCAGAACGATTTAGCCATGGCGGCAGGGCTGGCGACGTTGCACGTGTTAGAACAGGAGCATCTTGTTGAAAATGCGGCGGCGATGGGCGATCGCTTGCTAGAAGGGCTCGGTCGGTTGGTCGATAAGTACGAGATGTTTCAGTCCGTACGCGGTCGGGGGTTGATCATCGCACTTCAATTTGGACCACCCAAGAGTGTCGCGCTCAAGGTCGGATGGTCGCTGTTGCATAAGCTTGATCAGAGTCTGTTTTGCCAGGCGATGCTCATTCCACTGCTGACAGACCATCATATCCTAGCCCAGGTGGCTGGCCATCACCTGGATGTGATCAAGCTGCTTCCACCGTTGGTGCTCACCGCTGACGACGTCGACACGATTGTCAACGCGTTTGACGGAGTTATCGGTGCGTGTCACAAATTTCCCGGTCCTGTATGGGAGGTGGGCAAAAAACTATCGCAGCAAGCTTTAAAGCGGCCAACCAAATCGGTGACGGTTTGATGTGCCTGGCACGTCACGCCGGCGGTGCAACCCAATGCCTATTCTTCGTTCCTGTAGTCGATCGTGTAGTTGGGGCTTTCCTTTGTGATCGTGATATCGTGGGGGTGAGATTCGGCCAGGCTCGCACCGGTGATCCGACAGAATCGGCCATCACGGCGCAGTGCTTGGATCGTGGGCGTGCCGCAGTACCCCATGCCTGCACGCAATCCCCCGACCAGCTGGTATACAAAATCACTTAACGGCCCACGATACGGCACGCGACCCTCTACACCTTCCGGAACCAGCTTCTGCGGTGTACCGGCTTTCTGACCGTATCGGTCCGCTGACCCTGCAATCATTGCACCTTCCGAGCCCATGCCACGGTAGACTTTATAACGCCGACCCATATGGATCACCAGTTCACCCGGTGACTCATTGAGGCCAGCAAAAAGAGATCCCAACATGACACACGATGCGCCGGCCGCGATCGCCTTGCTGATATCGCCGCTGTGGCGGATACCCCCATCGGCGATCACAGGGATTTGCGCAGGACCAGCGGATTTGCAGGCGTTCATAATGGCACTGATCTGCGGTACGCCTACCCCGCTAACCACGCGGGTTGTGCAGATCGATCCTGGTCCAATACCCACCTTGACTGCGTCAGCGCCGGCTTGGATTAGATCATCTGCGCCGGCTTCCGTGGCCACATTTCCGGCGATGACATCGATGTCGTACTTGGCCTTGATCGCTGCGACCGTATCCAACACGTTCTTGCTGTGGCCGTGAGCCGTGTCCACGACGATAACATCCACTTCCGCACCGATCAGTGCTTCTACACGCTCCAACTGGCGAACGCCCACCGCGGCGCCCACACGCAGCCTGCCACGCCGGTCACGGCAGGCCAGTGGAAATTGATTGAGCATGTCGATATCCCGCATGGTGATCAGACCTGTCAGTCGCATTTGATCCTCTACAAGAAGCAGCTTTTCGATCTTGTTCTGATTGAGGATCTGTTCGGCCTGCTTCAAGTCGGTGTCGGGCGGGGCGGTGATGAGTCTGTTTCGGGTCATGACCTGACGGATCGGCAAAGTTTCATCAGGCAGGAATTTCATGTCTCTTCGGGTGAGGATCCCCACAACTTTTCCGTCGCGTTCGCCAGAGTCTGTGATCGGGACGCCAGAGATGTTCTGCTCTAACATCAGACGCCTGGCTTCGCGCACCGGGGCACCGGGTCCCAGCGTGACCGGGTCGGTAATCACTCCGTTGGCTGATCGTTTGACCTTGGCGACCTCACGCACTTGGGCGTCAAAGCTCAAGTTTTTGTGGATGACACCCAGGCCACCTTCCTGAGCCAGCGCAATCGCTAGCGATGCTTCCGTCACGGTATCCATGGGTGACGATAACAAGGGGATGTTCAGTGAGATCCGTTTGGTTAGCTGAGTTGCGACGTTCGTATCGGCGGGGACGAAATCGCTTCGGTCTGGCAGCAGCAGTACGTCGTCGAAAGTGATGCCGTCGGTAATGATTTTGGCTTCCATGTAACACAAATACCCTCGATGAAGGTCTGTCGTCAAGTGAAGCAGGGTGTGGAACCGTAGCGACGCGTGTGGTCAATCCGATCAGCACGCCGTGGTTGTCAATGACGTGGCGTCTATCGGTCGGCACTGGCGGCTATCATTGTGGAGTGCCCAAATCAATCGGAGATGTTCTTTCCACGGTCGGCGTTCGCGACGCCAGCCGTGGTCGGGGGTTCCCCGTACCAGTGATTTTCGTGTCCAGACGCTTTGGGTGCACCGAATTCACACCGGTGGTCATGATTTTTGCAACAAAATCGTGGCGTCGTGGCCGTGCCGAAAGTAGTCTTGGCGGAATGCGACGGCCCAGGTCTGTCGCATCGCCCAGTCTAGGAGTTTCAGCGTATTCAATCGTCGGGCCGGTCCGGTCTGTAGGGGTGCACCGCGACCGGCGCGGTCCGACAGAAAGTTAAACAACAAGGCTTCGGAAGTCGTCGCCCAAGCCGACTCGAGCACTCCCATGGCTTGCTTGTCGGTCATCGTGTTCAGGGCGCCGGAGATACAGATGACCTCGGGGTCACCGATGGATAACACCGCGGGATCTGCCACAAAATCACCACAGTGAAACTCGCACCGAGGCATATTGCGTTTCTTGGCATAGTCGATGACCTGGCATAATGCATCGACGCCGATATATCGGTCATACGAAACGTTGCTTTTGATCAGGAACGCCGCCAAATCCCCCCGGCTGCAACCCGCATCCAAGATTCGTTTTCCCGCCAAGGGGATCGTGTCAATAAAAACTTCAAAGCGACGTACCTGCGTGTGCGGACTGGCCCAAAGCGTGACGTCAAATGACGTGCCGTGCTCGCGGACCGACTCCTGGTAAGGCCGCATGTAGTGGTTGCTGGACATCCTGTTATTCTAACGTGGCTCGGCACGGGCCCGATCCATGAAATCCATGGGAAGGAGCTCTCGTTGGGTTTGGGCCCGCCAATGCGCGGGCTTGCTCGTCGAAGCGCTGTCGAATGTCCAAGACGCGAAACCGGAGATGATCGTACGCGGTGGGGATACATTCAAAAAAAAACCTAGGCTCAATCACGCGGCTGCACCCGTTGTAAACGGGCTCGCTGAGTTTCCATTGCGAACTGCGTTTACCTCCCCACCTACCGTTTGGCGCTGCCTGATCGTGTTGAGCCCAGGCTCGATGGTTTTCACACAGGTTTTGGCTGTCTGTGTTGGTCTTCTCCTTGTAGCGCGTACCTGCTCGTCATCGTCTGGGCTCGTCTAGTCGCCGGTTCAGACCGGTTGGTCATAGGTCGCATATGAAAGCCCCCCTCCAGTCGCCTATGAGTACAAACATTTAGTATGACAAGACCTGCCGAAGTGTCAATGTTTTTTTACGCCCTTGTGCCCATAGGGTGTCACCGGGGTTGGAGCCGCGGTGTGTCGCCAAGCAGCCATCGCTGACCGATACGCTCCTCTTACCGGTGGCGTGGATGTCCCAGGATCCCAAATCGCCATGTCTAGTTTGTTTAACCAGGCCGGGGTTCCACATTAGCGATTATTCAAAAAGCACTTACGATGCGAATATGGAGCGATTGCCCCAACGCTATGCTTGCGAGTCCGTGCCGCGCAGCATATGAGATAAATATATATTTTATTGTCGTTGAATACCCCGACATGGCACATGCGAACGAAAGTTTTCATGGGGCACGTCTGGCGGACATTAAGCATGCCGCGTGTCATGTTCGGTGATCGACAAAGCCATCAAACTTTTCTCGCCATCGTGTCTCACGAGGTTAAACACGGCTTTGACTTACGCCATCTATCAGTTTCGCAGGTGTGACGCGGGGCGGTGGCGTACCGTTCAACTTGATCTGTGAGAGTCGTCGGCGATCCAGGGTAGGTGATTGCGGGTGTAAAGGCTTTCGAGCCGATCAAGAAAACCGTGGCGCATTGGCTAGAATTGCAGCAAGCCATCATTGAAGACCCGACGCCCGTGAGGTTGATTTTCTTTCATAGTGGTTGCCAGACCTCTCTTTTGTGGTGTCTTTGCCTGGGTCTAATGGTCACGGCCGTGGGGCGCTGGCAACGGATTTGAGGCGAAAAAGGGGCGTACGCCGATGGCAGAAAATCGTACGACGTTCGATATGGTGGTTATCGGGGGTGGCCCCGGTGGATATGTTGGCGCTATCCGCGCAGCACAACTGGGCATGTCCGTGGCGTGCGTGGAACACGATCGACTCGGCGGCGTGTGTCTGAATTGGGGGTGCATCCCGACAAAGGCCCTCTTGTCTGGGGCTGAATTCTACAACCGTCTTAAGCACGAAGCGGCGGGCTGGGGCATCCATGCAGACAACGTTCGCCACGATTGGAAGAAGGTCATCGCTCGTTCCCGCGGTGTGGCCGATCAGCTCAATAAAGGAGTCGCTTTCTTATTTAAGAAGAACAAGGTTCATCATATCCACGGCCGCGCCCGGATCGCGTCAGCGGGTGTCGTCCAGGTTGTCGACGACGCCGGCCAGCCCGGTCCCACCCTGGGCGCCAGGCACATACTCATCAGCACCGGTGCCGAGCCTCGTCCATTGCCCGGTGTACCATTTGATGGTGACAAGGTGATCGATTCGAAGCAAGCGATGACGCTCAAGGATCAGCCCAAGAGGCTGTTGATCGTCGGCGCCGGCGCTATCGGTATGGAGTTCGCGTATTTTTACCACGCATTCGGAACGCAGGTGGCAGTGATAGAAATGATGGATAGGGTCTTGCCGGCAGAAGATCACGATGTTTCTGCGGCTATCGCCAAGTCCTACCGACGAGCCAAGATCGACTGTCGCACTTCGACAAAGACGGTCGCGGTCAAGAAAATGTCCGGCGGCGTGCAGCTGACCATCGCACCGGTCGCCGGAGATAGTGACCGTTCAGATTCAGAGACGATGACCGGTGACAAACTGCTGGTGGCCATTGGCGTGCGGGGTCGGTATGACGGCTTGTTTGATTCATCCCTGGGGATTGATTTGGTCAAAGACCACATTCACGTGGACAAGACGACCTACCAGACATCCGTGTCGGGTATTTTCGCAGTCGGTGATGTGATCGGACCACCTTGGCTGGCGCACGTGGCCAGCGAGGAAGCGGTGGTGTGTGTGGAGCGCCTGGCCGGCCACGCGCCGACACCGATCGACTATGACGCGATCCCCGGTTGTACCTACTGCCAGCCTCAGGTCGCCAGTATCGGGTTTACCGAGCGTGCGTGTAAGGACAAGGCGATTGACTACCGGGTGAGCACATTCCCGTTCCGGGCCTCAGGCAAAGCTCAAGCCGCCGGGCACACAGAGGGTTTTGTCAAGATCATCACCGACCGCAAGTACGATCAGATCCTTGGCGCCCATATGGTTGGCGACGGCGTGACAGAACTGATCGCTGAATTGGGCTTGGCCAAACGTCTAGAGGCCACCGCCGGCGAGGTCATCGCGACCATGCATGCCCACCCGACACTTAGCGAAGCGGTGCACGAAGCCGCGTTGGGCATTGAGGGGCGGATGTTACACTTTTAGGTCTACCACCATGACCAAATCGCAGGGCAAAGTGACTGGTGCCGTGCCAACAGGTGTTGTGGAATCGCGACCGAACCGGGTGCGACGTGCTGAACCGCTGCTGTTGGAGATTTCTTGGGAGGTGTGCAATCAGCTTGGGGGCATTTACAGCGTCCTGAGATCAAAAGTGCCCAGCATGGTTAGCCGTTGGGGTGGCCGCTACTGCCTCGTGGGGCCCTACCACCCGACGGCGGCATCGGTGGAGTTTGAAGCCGGGCCGTTGACCGGTGCGATCGGTTTGGCGGTGAGGCAGATGAGAGACCAAGGGGTCGACGCTCACTACGGGCGGTGGCTGGTAACCGGTCGGCCGCATGTGGTGTTGTTGGATTTTTGGAGCGTCTACCCTCGCCTCCATGAAGTGAAGTATCGCCTGTGGGACGATCACGGGATCGCGATGCCTAAGGGCAATGAACTGTTGGATCACACAGCGGCGTTCGGGGAGGTGTGTCGGCATTTTCTGAATCTCTTAGGACAACAGGAGGCCCAGCGACGCCCGATCGTGGCTCACTTTCATGAATGGATGTCCGGAGCAGCCATTCCCATGCTTCGTCGCGAGAATTGGCCTGGCACCACCATTTACACCACACACGCGACCGTGTTGGGCCGACGTTTGGCGATGAATGACCCGGAGTTTTACGACCATTTACCGTTTTACCACGCCGACGCCGAGTCAGACCACTTTGACGTCCAATCCCAGCATCGTATGGAGTGTGCGGCGACTCATGGCGCGCATGTGTTTACGACTGTCTCTGACGTCACCGCCCAGGAGTGCCACCACTTATTGGGTCGCAAAGCCGATCTGCTTCTGCCCAACGGGCTGAACATTCAGCGTTTCTCTGCTTTGCATGAATTCCAGAATCTTCACCGTAAATTCAAGCAGAAAATCCACCAGTTTACGATGGGACACTTTTTCCCGAGTTACCATTTTGACCTGAACAAGACGCTCTACTTCTACACGTCTGGTCGGTATGAGTATCGCAACAAAGGCATGGACCTGACCATCGAGTCGTTAGCGCGGCTAAATCACATGATGCGTCAGACCGGAAGTGAAATGACCGTCGTTGCGTTCATTATTACCCGTCGGCCGACCCGCTCGATCAATGTCAGCGCCCTGCAGTCTAGCGCTATGCTTGATGAATTTCGCACGGTTGTGCAGGCGATCAAAGACCAGATCGGCGATCGATTGCTTAGCGCTGCGCCCACCGGAAAGATCCCAGATCTAAACAGCTTGGTCGACGAATACTGGTTATTGCGGCTTCGGCGTACAATCCACGCCTGGAAGCGCGACCTGCCACCGGGTATTGTGACTCACGATTTGGTCGATGATACGACCGACCAAGTGCTCGGTCAGCTTCGCGCCTGTCATCTATGGAATCAAGAGCACGACCCGGTCAAAGTCATCTATCACCCCGACTTTATCGCTTCGACAAACCCCCTGTTTGGGATCGAGTACGAGCAGTTTGTGCGCGGGTGTCACTTGGGGATCTTCCCCAGCTGTTACGAGCCGTGGGGCTACACCCCATTGGAGTCCATTGCTCTGGGTGTTCCGGCGGTCACAAGTGACCTGGCCGGCTTCGGATCGTACATCTTACAACTTCTGCCCGATCACGAAGAGAAAGGCTTGTATGTGCTCCGACGGCGGCACAAGTCGTTTGATCAATCGGCTCACGAATTGGCCCAACAGTTGCTTGCGTACACACAGATGACCCGACGTCAACGTATCAACCTGCGCAACCAGACGGAAGGCTTTAGCGTTCACTTTGATTGGCACAATCTCGAGAAACTGTATCACGAAGCTCATCAGCTGGCGTTGGATCGTATGGGATCGTGTTGACCAAAACGACTCTGTGTGCCGGCGAGAAAAGGGGGGGGCGATGACGGTGGCTACGCTTGGTCGCAATAGACCCACTGCCGTAACATCGGTCGCTTGGGCGATCAAGAAACCGGCCGTCTCACAGGCCTAACACATCTTGCATGTGATATCGCCCCGCGGGTTTGCCGACGAGCCACTTTGCCGCCGCCAACGCGCCACGGGCGAAGATGTCTCTGGTGGTCGCCACATGGGAGATCTCCAAGCGTTCTCCGAGTGTGGCGAAGCGGGCGGTATGTTCACCGACCACGTCACCCATTCGAAGGGCATGCAAGCCGATTTGGCCTCGTTGACGGGGCACGTCTTGGCCGTGACGGTCGTAGATCACATCATGGTCGATTTGCTTGCCGGTAGCATCGCAGATGGCCGATGCGATGCCCAGCGCGGTACCAGAGGGCGCATCTCTTTTGTAGCGATGGTGCGCTTCGGTAATCTCGATGTCGTAATCGTCTCCGAGAAGTTTGGCCATTTGTCCCGCCAATGCAAACATGAGGTTAACCCCGAGGCTCATGTTGGGTGATTGTAGAACGGGGATCGTCTTGGCCGCCTGGTCGATCGCTCGGTGATCACTTGCGCCCAAGCCTGTGGTGCCGATCACTATAGCGGTCTGTGCGTTGACGCAAGCCGACAGCGTCGCACGTGTTGCTGCGGGGACGGTAAAGTCGATCACCGCATCGGGCTTGCCCGTTATCTGGCTGGTCACCGGTACATCTAGTGGCCCGACCGATGCGACCGTACCCGCGTCCTGTCCCAGCAGGGGGTGTCCTGCTGCTTCAATGGCTCCAGCCAATCGTAGCTGGTCGTCGTCCCCACACAGAGCGATTAGTCTCCGGCCCATGCGGCCTGCGGCGCCGCTAATGGTTATCAAGATCATGGCCAAATCCTCCGGCGCATACGCCGTCCTTGTGGCGGCGGACACAGACGATACGGCGGCAAGGCGGCAGGAGCAAGCGCCCTTTTTAGTGGGGGCGGATTTGACAAGCAGGGGGCTGAGCATAGATTACGAATGGGGGTTCGGTGTCGGCGGCAAACCGAATCCTGCTGTTGGTTAGAATGCCGTATCCCGATCACCCAACAGGCGGTCTCTTGGCGATTTTCGGCGATAAGAACGAAGCTGGCCCGAGCACGACGTTTGAGCGCGACTCACGCAAGGCCAAGCGTTTTTTTGAGCACGCCAAAGTTGTGGCTGATAGCCATAACTATGACTACGCGATCGGTTGTTACATCGACGGTCTACGCCACGACCCGGGCAATATCTCCATGCATGAATCGCTGCGTGACGCGGCTGTCAAGCGTCACGCAGCCGGTGGTAAGGCTGCGCGTCTGACGGAAAAGCTTCTGGGGACGGCCCGAAAGGGCCCCATCGACCGTCTCCTGCATTCAGAGATGCTCTGGTCCAAGGATCCACAGAACACCTCTCTGATGGTTGACGTGATGACCCGTGCGACCGAAGCCGATGTCGCCGAACCGCAACTCGGGCTCACCGTGCTGGTGCATTGGATCGGGCGTATTGTCATCGATGCGAATCAGGCTGTCCGGAGTCCCAGTAAGGCCGAGTACGTCAAGGCCCGGGATCTTCTGGTACGGATTCACGCGTTTTCCGACGCCGTTCGGGCCTGTAAGCTGGCGCTGCAACAGGATCCGCAGAACGCGGTGTTGCTAAAGGAACTAAAAAATTTGGAAGCCGAGCAGACCATGCAGGAGGGCGGATATACCACTGGACAGGATATCCGCGAGGGCGGTTTCCGTAGCAAGGTTAAAGATTTCGATAAGCAGAAGCAATTGGAACACCAAGATGCGATCACCAAACGTGTGCCGGCCGTCGACGAGGAGATCCACCGGTTACGTGCAATTTACGAGCAAGACCCGCAAGATTTGGATCGGCTGGTGAAGCTGGTCGGTGCCCTGGTGCGCAAGGAGACCGATCAGACTGATGACCAGGCGGTGACACTGTTGGGGCATGCGTTGGAGAAGAGCGGTCAGTACCGCTTCAAGATGCGCATCGGCGATATCCGGATCAGGCAGATGAATCGGCGGTTGCGACAGATTCAGGTCAAGATCAAGGCGAGCCCACAAGACACTCAAGCCCGTCGTCAGTTTCAGGTATTGTCTCAACAGAAGCTGAAATTTGAGTTCGATGAGTACGCCCAACGGGTGAAAAACTACCCGACGGACCTGGGGCTCCGCTATGAATATGGCAAACGGTTATTTGCTCTACAAAGATACGATGAAGCGATTGGCGCTTTCCAGCAAGCGAAAGTCGATCCCAAGCACCGTGTGATGTCGCTGGACTTCTTGGGCCGCTGTTATGCGGCTCGTGGCTGGTTCGAAGAGGCCGTCGACACACTGCGGCAAGGTATTGAGGCTCATCCGATCTCCGAGGACCGTTTGGCGTTGGAGTTGAGGTATCAGTTGATGTCTTCACTAAAGCAGCTGGCCGTCAAAGATCGATCTGTCGAACATGCCAAGGAGGCTCAGAGGGTTGCGTCGCAGGTACTGCAGACCGATATTGCCTATAGAGATATCTGCCAGCAGATGGACCAGATTCGTGGTCTCGTGGACGAGCTGACCAATAGTTCGTGATTGTGTTGGACAATCGTCTGGCGATTGTGCTGCGGAGCGGTGTGAATCACATGACACATGGCGGATCATGAAAAACACGATCGGCATGAAGGGGATCCTGCGTTGGCCTCAGGTCCGGTGATCGCCGTTATCCCTGCGCGGTATGAGTCGCGCCGGTTTCCTGGCAAGCCTCTGGCGGACCGGACGGGCAAACCATTGATTCAACATGTCGTCGACCGTGTCCGTTTGGCCACGCGGGTACGGCGTATCATTGTGGCGACGGACGATCAGCGTATCTATGACACGGTGGAGGGTTTCGGCTGCGAGGTTGTTATGACCCGCCCAGATCATCCCAACGGGACAAGTCGCATTGCCGAGGTGGTGGCGGGCTTGTCTAAGCCCGGTTCCGCGCCGCTGGGTGTGATTGTCAACGTGCAGGGTGATGAACCTCAGATCGACGCACGTGTGATTGATCAACTGGTCGACGGACTTTTGGCAGAATCAGAGCCCCATGGAGCCCCGATGGCCACGCTGGCCAGCCCATTTGCTCCAGATGAAGATCCGGCCGATTCGAACATTGTCAAAGTCGTTGTCGGTTACCATCACGGTCGGTGTCGGGCGATGTACTTCTCACGGGCGTTGATCCCTTTCAACCAAGACCCGCAGCGTTCTCAGGGCAACGCAAATCCGTTAAAACATCTGGGTATATACGCCTATCACCCCCATTTTTTGCTTCGGTATGTGTTGTTGCCGCCAACGCTGTTAGAGCAAACCGAGCAGCTCGAGCAGCTTCGTGCGTTGGAACATGGCTACGCGATCGCCGTGGTTAAGACGCAGGTCAAACATCACGGGATCGATACGCCCGAGCAATACGAGGCGTTCGTCAGAGAGATGGCAGGCGGTTAACACGTGTGGAACCACTGATTGCCCGTGGTTGGGTGTTCATCGCGGCGTGGGTACAAGCCGTTGTTCGACCATTTCACATAGCGCATGAATCAGAAGTGTATGGGCTTCTTGGATTCGTGCGGTCGAGTCGGTGGCGACAATCACCGCGACCGTTGCCAACCCCGCCGCCTCGCCACCGTCACGGCCCAGCAGTGCCACACTAGACAGACCCATCCGGTTGGCTTGTTCCAGGGCACGGGTGACAGTGGCGGACCTACCGCTTGTCGAGAACGCGATCAACACATCTCCGGCGTGACCCAACGCCCAGACCTGTCGGGCAAACACCTGATCGAAATCGTAATCGTTACCAGCGGCGGTGAGCGTGCTACCAGATTCGGTCAGTGCGATCGCCGGATAAGGTGACCGATCCCGGTCATAGCGGACGACAAACTCAGTCGCCAGGTGTGCGGCATCGGCAGCACTGCCGCCGTTACCACAGGTCAAAATCTTGTGTCCAGCCGCCAGGCCCCGGTTGATCAGGTCCGCGGCGCGGATGACCTGTGGCTCTAAAGCCGCCATCGATCGAAAGGTCGAAATGCTCGCCGAGATCATATCCTGAAATGGAGTAGTCATTTATCGATTTCCATCTATTTCAGCGACCCCACGGTTCTGCCAGTGGCATCAGGCAGGAAATGTGATCACATATTGAAAATTTGAGGCGATTGTGGCCATCGGCGGCGGCTATCCTACCCATTGCAGATCAGTCGTGCATGGCTTGATTGTGTGAGGGCATCCTGATCGGTGCTTGAACTGTACACGATCGCGCGATACCGTAAGACATGCCTATCGCGCGCGATAACGACGACGATGACTTTTGCGGAACGGTGAGCACGAAATCCACAGAGGGCATCCTTGCCCAAGCAGGCCATCGTAGCCAAGAGTCCGAGTTCTTTAATCCTATCCCTTCCGGTTACCAGACACGCCGACACAGGTATGTGGTGGTCGTGGGTACAGTGATGAGTGGGTTGGGCAAGGGTATATTTTCCAGCTCAATCGCTAAGCTTTTTAAAGCAAAAGGATTGAGTGTGGCTCCGATCAAAATGGAAGGATACCTGAACATCGATTCGGGGACGCTTAATCCGTTTCGTCACGGCGAGGTTTTTGTGCTCGACGACGGTCTGGAGACAGATATGGATCTGGGCACATACGAAAGAATGCTCGACCAAGATTTGACACGAGATAACTTTACGACCAGTGGTCAAATCTATCGAAGAGTGCTCGACAAAGAGAGACACGGCGGTTATCTGGGGCGGGATGTGCAGATGATTCCCCACGTCACCGGTGAGGTGAAGTACCAGTTGCGCCAGCTGGCGGTCAAACAGGATGCTGATGTCGTGTTCGTGGAAGTGGGTGGGACTGTTGGTGATTATGAAAACGGTTTCTACATCGAAGCACTTCGGCAGCTGGCATATGAAGAGGGTCAAGGCAGTGTCTGTTTTGTGGCTCTGACCTACGTGGTCGAGCCGCGGGCGCTGGGTGAGCAGAAGTCCAAAGCCGCACAGTTAGGTCTTAAGAAGCTGATGGAAACAGGGGTCCATCCCCACATCATCGCCTGTAGGGGGCGCAACCCGATCAGCGACTCTGCCAAACAGAAAATCGCGATGTTTAGCAATGTCCCCATGAGTCGGGTTTTTTCGATGCACGACCGGACCTCTATCTACACGATTCCAGAGGCGATAAGAGAAGCGGGCCTGGATCGAGAGATTCTAAGTCTCTTGGATCTTCACAGCCGGGTCGATCAAGCCCACGAAGATCGTGTCCGTGAGACCTGGCGGCAGTTTACGACAAAGTTGAACGCAGATCGGAAGTACAAGATTTGCATTGGCATTACCGGTAAGTATGCGACGTTGCGGGATGCCTATGCTTCAATCGACAAAGCGCTCGAGCATGCGGCGGCTCATCTTTCGGCCCAATTGGACGTTCGCTGGATTGACACAACGCAGATTCCGTCCACCGCAGGTCATGCCGCTGATTGGATGGGTCCGTTGGATGCCGTGATCGTACCCGGCGGGTTCGGTCACCGTGGCACAGAGGGAAAAATTGCTTGCATCGAGCACTGCCGTACACACGGCGTGCCCTATCTTGGGATCTGCTTGGGGTTTCAGATGGCGGCGATTGAATACGCCCGACACGTTTGTGGACTCAGCGGCGCCGATAGCACCGAGTTTAACGCCGACACACCCCACCCTGTGATTGACATCTTGCCCGAACAAAAACAGATCGAAGGTTTGGGTGGCAATATGCGACTGGGCGGTAAGGACGTGCGGATCGAGGCTGGCACACTTGCGGCGTTCTTGTTTGATCACGCGGTGTCTGTGCGCCAACGTTTTCGTCATCGGTATGAAGTTGACCCACGTTACATCCAGAAACTTGAGAAACACGGTCTGGTTTTTTCCGGTCGGCACCCCGAACAGCCCATCATGCAAATTCTTGAATTGCCTACGAGACAACATCCTTTCTTCGTCGGGGCTCAGTTTCATCCCGAGCTGATCAGCCGCCCTATGCGTCCATCGCCGATGTTTATGGGCTTGGTGGCTGCGGCGATTCGACATGCGTATCCGGATGTCCCTGCAGAGCAGATCAGCACACGCTGGCTACCCGATGCATCCTCAGGCATGGCCAGCCACCCGGTGGGCGCGCCGTCGGTTTGATCGGCGCACCGTTCTATTGAAACCGGGCTGATAAGCGGTACTGGTTGTACTTGGTCGATTGATGGCTCCTATCCGGGCTTCTGGCTTACCCGTTAGGGTGTAGGCGATCATGATGCGATGAATCCCATTGCGTATCACAAGCTGTGGACGCCCCCGGTGCGTAACGGATGATCCGTCGTGCCAGTCGGTACCGGCGACAGGTCAGCCCGACTTGTTTGCAGTTTGTGGGCGGTTGGGGCGTGCCAAGCATCGCCACCACGCTGAGCCACGTCCATTTTTGGGTAAAAGGGATGTGTGGGTGCCAGTTCACAGGCACCAAGCTCGTTTCATAGGGACTCCGATCCCGTAACCTAACCGACCGGAGGCCCGGTTTACAATCATTTTTGTATTTGTGCCCGAGGGAAGCATCACAGATCTTGTTGATCGAACCTCCGTTTCTAACGGACATCACACAAGACAAGTCTGGATGTGTAATAGAAGACGCCAAGCCAACAGGCGTTCAACCAGAACAGGAGGATTCTTTGATCAAGCCGGCGATCCGGTTCAGGCCCGCACGGCGGCTTGGCTGCTTCCGGGCGACTGCGGATTTCCAACCAGGTCGGCGTTGGTTTGAAATCGCTCCAAGGCCTTGAGCAGCTGTTGAACTTGCATAACCGGTTGCATGTTCAACAATCTCCGGCGTAGTGCCGAGACGGTCTGTAATTCCTGCGGGCTCAACAGGAGGTGTTCTTTGCGTGTACCGGACGCAGCAAGATTAATCGCCGGGAAAAGCCGATGGTCAGCGATCTTTCGATCCAGAATCAACTCCATATTACCGGTGCCCTTGAACTCTTCAAAGATCACCTGGTCGCCTCGGCTACCGGTATCGACCAAAGCCGTGGCTATGATCGTGAGGGAACCGCCTTCCTCAAATCGACGTGCCGCCCCAAAGAGCTGTTTGGGGATGCTCAGCGCACCGGCGTCGACACCGCCTGTCAACGTACGGCCGGTGGTGACTTGGCCTGGAGCGGTATTAAATGCTCGGCCAATACGGGTCAGCGAATCCAGGAGAATCACCACGTCTTGGCCGGCCTCCACCCGACGTTTGGCCCGTTCAATCGCGAGTACGGCCAGCTTGACATGTCGTTCGGGGGTATGGTCATTTGAACTGGCCAAAACGGTACACGGGACATTGCGACGAAAGTCGGTGACCTCCTCGGGCCGTTCATCGATCAGCAGCGAGATTACCTCGACCTCGGGGTGGTTCTTTTTCACCGCCATGGCGATGTTCTGTAGCAACGTGGTTTTCCCAGCTTTGGGCGGGGAGACGATCATGCCGCGCTGGCCGTAACCGATAGGACAAAACAGGTCGATGAGCCGGCAGGCCGGAGGGCATCCGGGATACTCAAGTGTGAGTCTGGGCGTCGGGTCGACTGTGGTCAGATCTTCAAATTTGTGTCTGTTGAGGTACGCTCCAGGTGCAAGCCCATCAACCTTGAACAGGTTACGCACCCGAGGCGCGTCGGGTGGAATCGCGGACGCTTTTTTCTTTCTCTTGTTTTTGCTTCGCTTACCGTGTTGCTCTTGCTGGCCTGCGCGATGGCCATTGTTGCCTGGTCGACCGAGTTCGACCTCCAGTTCAAGGCCAGCACGAAGTCCGAACCGTTGGATCAGTTCTGCCGGTACAACGGGATCATTTGGCAGTGTGACCAGTGTTTGATCCAAGATACGCAGCCGTCCGTCTGCGCGGTTTGACAACTCAAGAATGCCTGTGTGTGATCGCATGGCGACTCAGTTACTAGGGTCCTAAATCAGAACCCCTAGGCCGGACAAAGAGTTCAATCACTAACCCGGTTTATACCCAATCAAGCGGCATTTGAATGAATATCAATCAACCGCTGTGAGATCTGTAGATCGAACACCACCTCTTGAATCGAAGCATACCGCGTCACTGGGCGCTATTGAAGAAGGGCTTCATCGGGTATCACGTGGATACCCCGTATCGACCTGTACCCTCTTTCTGGGATGTTTCTTTGCTGTTCCCAGGCCGGATCGTCACATGCTGAGACTCTGTTCGTCCCGGTGTCCGGATCCGCCTACAGAAATCTCCTCCCGTCCGTGAACAATATCAGCTTTCAATAGGCGAATCCCTTTTTACATTCTTCGGCAGAAACGTTCAAGCTCTGACTTCAAAATTATCAAAATTTTACTATGATATTGTGAAATAATTGTCGTCTATTCGACATGCCCGGAGGTGAGGGCAGGGTATAACCCCGCATTGGAACCTATCTCCGTCTTGTGTGTGACCGTACCGTGAGTTGTCAACGATGCCTGTCCTTTCTGGTTCAACGTCAACGGTCGCCGCCAATACCGCTTGCAGTGCGCCCGCTATACGTACGGTCGCTTTCGTAAGCCTTGGGTGTCCAAAGAACCTGGTCGATAGCGAAAAAATGCTCGGTCTACTTGCCGAGTCGGGATTGGTGCCGGTATCGGAACAATCCGAAGCCGATGCGATTGTCGTCAACACCTGCGGATTTCTCCAAGCCTCAAAACAAGAGGCGATAAACGAAATTTCGGCGGCAGCCCAGTTCAAGAAATCGGGGGCTTGCAAGCGGCTGGTGGTTGCCGGT
Organism: Phycisphaeraceae bacterium; assembly: GCA_965222495.1. GTDB lineage: Bacteria > Planctomycetota > Phycisphaerae > Phycisphaerales > Phycisphaeraceae > CBDCUA01. The sequence goes on from CBDCUA010000007.1 coordinate 520,601, forward strand.
TGCCTTGTTCAACGCCACCGAGCTCAAATGCTGAACCTCTGTCCTGACATAGACGCAATGATCGGCGTTTTTGACCGTGATTGTGTTGTCGAAGCGGTCACAGGCGTTTACCACAGAAATCATGTCCACGACATTCAATTTAACCTGAATGCCAAACGCCCCATTTATTCAAGTATAGCGTCTAACGCGGCTGTCGCCAAGCGCCGACGCCATATTAGTCTGCCGGGTTACTTTGAAGATGATACGGGTCGCCTTCGCCTGACGCCGCGGCACTACGCCTACTTACGCGTGAGCGAAGGCTGCAATCAAAATTGCTCATTCTGCACCATCCCCTCGATCCGTGGCAAGATGCGTTCTAAGCCGCTGGAATACGTCGAATCGGAGTTGCGAGAATTGATCGCCGATGGGGCCTACGAGATCAACTGCATCGGGCAGGATACCACCAGTTATGGCATGGACCTTCATGACCGTTTGGACTTGACGCGGTTGCTTGAAGCGATGGACAAGACCGTCGCCTACCAAACCGGCGGATCGGGGGCCTGGATCCGATTGATGTACGCTTACCCTTCTTGTTTTACTGACGACATGATCGACGCAATAGGCCGACTCAGCAACGTCGTAAAATATATTGACCTTCCGCTGCAGCACATCAATGACCGTCTGCTAACACGAATGCGGCGTGGGACCAGCCGTAAGCTTATTGAATCGCTGCTAGACAAACTCCGACAGCGGGTAGCAGGTGTGGCCATTCGAACCACCTTTATTTCGGGATTCCCCGGTGAAACGGAGGCCGAACACCTTGAATTGGTCCGATTCGTGCGAGATTTTGGCTTCGACGCGATGGGTGTGTTCCCCTATTCACCTGAACCAGGTACGCCGGCGGGTACCTGGCATGCTGGTGGAGCAGAAGTGCCAGCGGCAGTGACCCAACGGCGATATGAACAGTTGATGCTGACTCAACAAGAAGTGGTCTTCGCTCGTCATCAGCGGCTGGCGCGGGAACGGGCAACGTTCGATGTGTTGATAGATGCCGCCGCAGGGGACGGGCCATCATCAGAACAAACCTCGGTGATCACTAGCGGTCCAGCCCCTGCATATGCCGTGGGGCGGGCCTACTTCCAGGCCCCCCAGATTGACGGGGTGACCTATGTGGACACTTCAAATCGATTGGTTCCGGGCGAACGCGTTCGCTGCCAAATCACCACTGCCAGTGGCTACGATCTGATTGCCCAGCCTGTGGCCGCGCAAGCGGGTCGCGGTTTGTCTCTACCGGTCACCGTTCCATAGGGGACGATTGGGGTGTTAGGGTTGACTTTCGAATTCACCCATGATCTGTTTAGCTCGTTCTGCGTCATCGGGTAGCACGCGAAGGATATGAAGCTGTTCCGCCGCGACCAGACCATCGAGAGGGCTCTCGGTGTGATCGATAAAACATCGAATTCCCTCTGCCTCTAACGCATCGCTCGCAAGCTTTGCTTCTAAAAGAGTTTCCGATTCAAACACAGCGACCAAGTCATCTCGCATGGTCAGGCTCCTGACAGTTTCGTCACAGAAAACGCTTACCTATGAATCATCCAACACATCCATGTCAGGGCTAAACTGAGCGTTTGAGCCAAACGCCGAAGCGTATCAGCGGGCCGGGCCGCTGACGCGGTTGTACTGTATGGGTATACCGTCTGGTGTGTACTCATTTTCTCGATTCATTCTAATGATTCTGGTCTGACTATAATAACTATACCCCTCACGACGTCACCGGTCGCGGTATCGTATTAATCGTGGAGGTGCCGAACGGCGTCAATCGCCGCTTGCGCAGGACCCGTTGGAAAGGTAGTGAAATGCGACATCGCCATCGCGGGTTAGGGGTTCCGGATGGACGACGCGGATTGCTCGCGCCCCGTCGGACTGACGGGTCGTTGTTGCCCCGGCGACCGCTGGTCGACCAGCCGCGTCGCAAATCAACACCACTTCGTATAGTCGGAAGGCAGGCATTTAAGGCCGATCCCCCAGGACAAAATGTCACCCTCGATCAGCCCATGATCGGTCCAGACGATCCTCGTTGGGTCCTAGCGGTGAGGACTTCCCAGCGGCTTCAGGGCGACGTGTTGACGCCCGAACGCCGCCAGCAGCTCCAACAATTTGGGCGGCTCCTGGGGCTGACGCCCTTTTCTGTGAGCCTGATCATCGCCATTGTTCAAGATCAAGCCCGTCGTGGGTATGCTCCGCAAGATTGTCCCACCGTCGGTGAGCGTGAGCTGCGTATGGTACAGCTGTCTGGGCCTCATAACCGCAATCGGAAGGTTTGGTCAGCCGCCGCGGCCATCGCGATGGTTCTGGCCGTGGAGGTGATCGTCATGAAGTGGTGGCTGTTCGGTTAACGCTTATTGGACGGTTTGGGGCGCCAGTCTCCTGCGGGGGCTACCAGGGCAAGGGGCATGGGTAGAATCGTGAGGACGACAGGTTAGCGGTGCTGACCGGGCAAGGGGGGGGGTGAGTGCCACGACTCGTCCGGGTGAAGCTCGCGCCACACCTTCTGATCTGGCAGCGCACGGTGGAAAGTTTTGTAACACGTTTCGGTTAGGCTCAAATTTCGAAAAATGGGTACATGGGGTTTTCGGTTCGACTACACCGAATTTTCCAACGCCGAATCCGTGGTCGCGCTCGATCAGAAGTGGGCGATGTCGATATACGTGTCGTGACATTTCCCCCATGGCCGTGGCCTTCGAGCTAAATGCCAGCACCGCGAGTTCGAGGTGGGCGGTGATTGGGAGAGGCCGGACAACTTCTTTCTCAACGTCATGTTTTTGATCGGTTCCCACTCGGCTGACCCTTATCGAGCCAATCGATAAACGGCCCAACCATGGATATCAAGGACGATTTTATCAAATGCTTGTCATACGCAATGCGTATGACTTGTACGCGGCGGAACCATCTAATAAGTCTTTGCCTACCTTTTTCCTGCGTTCGAAGACATCGCTCAAGGGTCCAGTAGGATTAATCCAACCACCTGCGGCCAGTCACTGGTTGGGGGGGTGGCTGCGAGTGTCTGGCGGACTGCCACGACCGGTGAGACGAACCCCACCGGTCCTGCGATTTAGGGGATTCTAAGCCAATCATGGCCCATCGGAATCACCTTCGCGCTCGGAACAGTCCAGTGAGTATAGACAAAGGGCGGGCAAGACATTGCTCATTTCCCGTGAATTACCCCATTCCCCCAGCCCTTGTGCGCTGAACGGAACAGGGTGATATTGTTCGATAAACCCAAACTCGCATCGGCCAACCACCGATGATTCGTTCACGATGAGCCAACGGGTCGCTACAGTTTCCAGTGTTCGACAGGCGTTCGTTTTGGGTCGGGACCGCCGTGACTGGACCGATATATCTTTACGCACAAAATTGGTTTTGCTGACCGCTCTAGCGGTGGCGGGCGGTACGGGCATCGGGCTTTTGGAAGTGGGTATGGGGTGTGCCATATGGCCGATGTGGTTCGCGATGGTCGTTTTGGCCGGTGGATTGTGGGCCATCGCCAAGTACTGGATCTTATCACCGTTAAATCATCTTTTAGATCAATTGGAATGTATCAGTGGTCACGATCGACCAACGGGTTTGGCGCCAAGACTAGAGCGCCGAAGCGATGAGATCGGCATGTTAACGCGGGGGATCAACCGGTGTGTGACCCGCGGGCTTCGTGATCACTGCCAGGCAAAACACCTGCGGCGAACGCTGGATCGAGCGGTGGAGCAAGCGACGCGTCAAGCGACCCGGCGTCTTCACGAATTGGCCATGCGCGACCCACTGACAGGACTCGGTAATCGGCGATTCTTGGATCAACACCTGGAGGGTTTGATCAGGTCCAGTGGTGCGTCGAATGCACCGCTGGTGTGTGTCGCGATTGACATGGATCGCTTCAAGATGGTCAACGATACGCTCGGTCACGGTGTCGGCGACGACCTGCTGCGATTCCTGGCAGATTTGATTCACAGCCACAAACGCCAAGAGGATCACGGTGTACGGCTTGGTGGGGATGAGTTTGTGGTCTTGATGCCTGGATGCACTATGAGTCGGGCCAAGGCGTTTTGTCAACAATTGATATGGTTGTTCCGTCACCATGCCCAGACCGTTTGCCCTCAGCCATTGAGACCGGACCTGTCGGTGGGCATCGCTTCGTCGACCGATGGGGTGACGACGATTTCTCACTTAATGACCGTCGCAGATCGCAATCTTTACGCCGCCAAACGCGCCGGTCGAGGTTGTGTGGTGGCTGCGTAGTAACGCCGTCATCAAGTGGCGCGTTGCCATATCGTTCATCCCAGTCTCGAGTTTGCAGATAATCCAACTGAACATTGTTGTCCAGGCGCATGCCTCTCAGCCCCATGATCAGGGCCGCGAAAATCTAGGTACGGGAAAAAGACACGGTGTCGAGTCCCTCTAAAAGTGTCTAATTTTTGTGTTGCCGTGAGATCTGATGGCCGCTTCGCTTGGCCGTTCAACGAACGTTGGGCAGGCGGATTGTTGTAGAGAGTATGATGACACCGTTGATCAACTGGCTGATTCCCATGAATGACACCAAGGGGCTCTGTCGTCGGCAAACGGCTAATTGTCGAGAACGTAAGCACGCCCGTCGCGGCGGGTTGAACGGTTCCGTTAACGTTATTCGCCCTTACTGAAATGGGACGTGAGTCATCCACGAGGGGGCCGGTGGGGCATCGCTGAGCGCCGATCCCTATTTCCCATGGCTGCTGCCGGTCGGCTCGTCCGGGCCGTCAAGTTCGTCCGTAGATATATTCGTGCAGGTATTGAATGGTGACTTCTTGGTTATTGGTGTGATAGGCGTTCAGATCGCCGATCGAAATGATGCCCTGCAGCTTCATTTCGGGACCGACAATGGGCAGGTGGCGGATCCGCTTGTTCTTCATGATGGTCTTGGCTTCTTCAATGCTGGTGGTGCCCCTGCAGAAAGCGATTTCTGTGGTCATCACAGTGCCCACAGGCGTGGCCGCAGGGTCGCGTTGCTCGGCCACAATCCGTCTGAGCATATCTCGTTCGGTAAATATACCCGTGGCTCGTCCTTGGTCATCGGTTACCACCAACGCGCCGACCTGATGTAGATTCATTTGCTTGGCGGCGTCGAGTACGGAACTCTCCTTGCTGATCGAAAACACTTCGTCAGACCCCTTGGCCGCCAGTAGTTCATTGACCGTTGCCATAGGAAACCTGTTTTTGGGCTAGAACAGTGAAAAATACCCTCCCGTGACGACACGCGGGACAGGCCGACCATCCACGATCAGCTTCTTTTAATCGTATCTGCTTGTTCGAGTGAGGGCAACACCCCTTCGGCGTAGCCATGGAATCGACATCACCGTCCGGAAAAGGCAGAATGGTGACGTGTGGAATTTGGTGCTTCGGCGTTTGATCCAGGTGCCCTTTATCCTTGCGGTCATCTTTGTGGCGGTGTTTGCCCTGGCTTGGGTGGTGCCTGGCAACCCGTTGGAAAGACCTGAGGGGCAGCGCCCTCCCGCCGAGATCCAGCAGGCGATGCTAAGACAGTACAATCTACACAGCCCGACGGCGTTCGCGGTCGGTTATCTCAAGAGTGTATTGCTTGAAGGGGATTTTGGTCCTAGCCTCCAATACCGCGATCAAAGGGTCAACCAGTTAATCGCGGCGGGCCTCCCGGTCAGTGCATCGTTGGGTGTAGCGGCATTGTTTGTCGCGGTATCCATAGGATTGCTCGCAGGTATCGCCGCGGCTCTGCGTCCTGGATCGGCATTGGATTTGACTGGTTTGGCGATTGCGTTAGTCGGTGTAAGCCTTCCGGTGTTTGTGACGGGTACCGTGTTGTTGGTTGTGTTTGGCGGCATGTTGCGGTGGTTTCCCGCCGGCGGCTGGGGGCGGCCGGCGCATGTGATTTTGCCCGCGTTGACCTTGGGTATCGCACCGGCGGCGTACATCGCCAGGTTGATTCGGATGGGGCTGGCTGAGGTCATGGCGAGCGATTATGTCCGCACCGCCAGAGCGAAGGGGGCGACCGAGTACCGTGTGGTCATGGCGCACGGGCTAAAGGTCGCCTTTCTTCCGGTATTGAGCTTCCTCGGTCCGGCCGGGGCGGCAGTCATGACTGGTTCGTTCGTGGTCGAGAGAGTGTTTGCGGTCCCGGGTTTGGGTGAGCATTTTGTCAACGCGGTATTGAACAAAGACCAGTTTTTGATCTTGGGTGTGGTGTTGGTGTACGCCTTGATGTTGGTAGTCTTCAACCTATTGGTTGACGTGGCATACGCCTGGGTAGATCCCCGGATCGAATTGACGTAGCGCCACAACCAATGTAGCTGTCCCAAAGAGAGTTCGAGGTTTACCACATGGCGGCGTTGATGATCGCGCAGGCGACGGCAACGCTGGCTGAACGTCTCACCGCGGGCTTGGCATTGTTCGTCGTGCGGCATGGTGGTTTTCTGTGCTTTAAGCCTCACCGCGAGTGCGGCGGCGTTGCTGAATCGCTGTTTGGGTTCGACGGAAAATCCGCCACAGCCCGCAGTCCGGCGGCCTGGCCGTCACGGGTAACAGTAGGTCGCCGATATCTAAACCACATCTCAAAGTGGTGCTGGCCGCCGCCGACGCTGCGCTAGGTCGCGCCGTGCGGGTGACGCGGACAAAAGAAAGATGAACCGTGAATCTTCGGATTACGGTGCAAGGCGCGAAGTATGATGTGGACGTGGCAGTGCTTGAAGACGACATTTCTTCAGTGTCGACCGTGACGCCGCCGCTTCCACCCCAAAGGGGAAATGATAGCGTTGGCGTGGTGACCAGTCCCATCGCCGGCACGGTCTTTGATATTCGTGCTCGGGACGACGTATCAACTTCGGATTAATTGGCCCAACGACGTACTGCTTGAAGGCAAGAAGGTCGCCGGCGTGTTGTGTGAGCAGGTAATCAGCCCCGCTTCGGAACCGACGGTCGTTGTAGGGATCGATACCAACTTCGACATATCTGAGCCGGACAGGCACTTGCGTTACCCGGCGACGACGGTGTTATCGACCAACGGCCACACCAACACCTACAACGCCGGTGAAGTTGAACACCTCAGTACAAACAGTTCTATCTGAATAAGCACAGAAGCAGCCGGCACCCAAAGGGGCAGCTAACTACCAGCGGCCACCGCCGCCACCACCTCTTCCGGCGGGACGCGGACGTGCCTCATTTACATTGAGGCTTCGGCCTTCAAATTCAGTGCCATTGAGTGCTTCAATGGCGGATTTGGCCTGAGCGTCGTCAGGCATCGTTACGAACGCGAATCCACGTGGACGACCGGTGTCTCTATCGGTGATCACCGCACATTCCTGGATTTCTCCGTAGTTGCTGAACAACGCGTTTAGCGAGTCTTCGGTGGTACTAAAGCTAAGGTTGCCTACATAGATCTTCATTACAAACACTCCAATCTGGCCAGGACCCAGGTGGGGAACGAGAGCCGCGACCCTTCCGGTACAAAACAGCCGGTACCAACAAGCCGGCTTAGACTATGAACAGCATACCATCGGTGGAGCAGATTTGCACCATTCATGCGTGGGTTCCCCGGTCCCAATGTGACAGAACGTTACCCACAAGGGCGGTATCGTATTCAGGGGAGGCTTGATTTTTGTTGAGTGGTGGACGGTCTGTCGGTGAAAGGGCCAATCCCATGCGCGGTCTGTCCTGTCAAAAAAGCACCCCCGCGGGCTTTAAACCCACGGGGGTGAAATCGCCGGCAGCGACCTACTTTCCCGCTGAGGCAGTATCATCGGCGCGACGGGCTTAACTGCTGAGTTCGGGATGGGATCAGGTGTGACCCCGCCGCTATGACCACCGACAAAAAGACATCGTCACCGCGAAGCGACGTTGTCCAATCTTCTTGGCACACAAGTGGAATGCCAGGTTGTATAACTCACGCGAGTACCTGTAACACGGAGTCGAAACTCTCGAGCAGCTTTTCATCGCCGATTCTGACTATGATCGGTCGATGGTCGATGTGATTAAGCAATTGACCGTTAGTACCACTCACCTGAGGGCATTTCAACCCTTACAGCCGTGGCCTATCAACCCGGTCGTCTTCCGGGGGTCTCTCTCCGCCAAAGGCGGAATGCAACTCTTATCTTGAGGGGGGCTTCCCGCTTAGATGCTTTCAGCGGTTATCCCTGCCATACTTAGCTACCCAGCGGTGGACCTAGCGGTCCAACTGGCGCACCAGGGGTACGTCCTTCCTAATCCTCTCGTACTAGGGAAGAATCCTCTCAAAGTTGCTACGCCCACAGCAGATAGGGACCGACCTGGCTCACGCCGGTCTGAACCCAGCTCGCGTGCCACTTTAATGGGCGAACAGCCCAACCCTTGGGACCGCCTTCAGCCCCAGGATGTGACGAGCCGACATCGAGGTGCCAAACCGCCTCGCCGCTATGGACGCTCGGAGGCGATCAGCCTGTTATCCCCGGGGTACCTTTTGTCCGTTGAGCGACGACCCTTCCACACGGTATCGCCGGATCACTAGAGCCCTCTTTCGAGACTGCTTGACGAGTATGTCTTGCAGTAAAGCCGGCTTGTGCTCTTACACTCGACACACGGTTTCCAAACGTGCTGAGCCGACCTTTGCACTCCTCCGTTACTCTTTAGGAGGAGACCGCCCCAGTCAAACTGCCCAGCTAGCACGGTCCTCGGCCCGGATTCACGGGACCGAGTTAGGTCACAAGTATATTCAGGGTGGTATTTCAAGGTTGGCTCCACCCGAGCCAAAGCCCGGGGTTCAAAGCCTCCCACCTATCCTACGCAGAACATGCTCGTGGCCAATACCAGCCTACAGTAAAGGTCCACGGGGTCTTTCCGTCTTGCTGCGGGTATACGGTATCTTCACCGCATCTTCTATTTCACCGAGTCGGTTGTTGAGACAGTGCTCCAGTGGTTACGCCATTCATGCGCGTCGGAACTTACCCGACAAGGAACTTCGCTACCTTAGGACCGTCATAGTTACGGCCGCCATTGACCGGCGCTTCGGTTGCAAGCGTCCTTCGTCCGAAGACAAGTAACCTGCTTCCTTAACGTTCCGGCATTGGGCAGGCGTCAGACTGTATACATCCTCTTGCGAGTTAGCACAGTCCTGTGTTTTTGATAAACAGTCCCCAGAGCCTTTTCTCTGCGCCCTTCCCGTCGAAACGGGGGAGGGCCCCCTTATTGCGAACGTACGGGGTCAATTTGCCTAGTTCCTTAACAACCGTTCTCTCGAGCCCCTGAGGTTATTCACCACGCCTACCTGTGTCAGTTTTAGTACGGGTCCGCTGATCGTCCACAGACGCTATTTCTTGGAATCTTCGACGCGGGCTTCGGGATCAAATCGCCCTCGGCCTTACGGCACGCACACGTCTAGCCGTGCGACCCACTAAGAAGATCCGTCACGCTGCTTCAACCTCACAACGAAGTGCAGGAATATTAACCTGCTTCCCATCGACTACGCCTTTCGGCCTCGCCTTAGGGTCCGACTAACCCTGGGCGGATTTACCTTGCCCAGGAAACCTTAGGCTTACGGGGAACAGGATTTTCACCTGTTTTATCGTTACTCAAGCCGGCATAATCACTTCCTGCCGCTCCACAATGCCTTAAGGCACCGCTTCAGCGCTGACAGGAACGCTCCTCTACCACTTCAAATCCGGCAAGCCGAATCTGAAGTCCGCAGCTTCGGTTCATGTCTTATTCCCGATCATTATCGGCGCTAGGATCCTCGACCAGTGAGCTATTACGCACTCTTTAAATGGTGGCTGCTTCTAAGCCAACATCCTGGCTGTCACGGCATCCTAACTTCCTTAGTAACTAAGACATGATTAGGGACCTTAGCTGGCGGTCTGGGTTGTTTCCCTTTTGACCACGAAGATTATCCCTCGCAGTCTGACTCCCACGACAAAGGCCTGTAGTATTCGGAGTTTGGTTGGAGTGGGTAGGCGGTAAGCCCCCCATCCCCATTCAGTAGCTCTACCCCTACAGGCTGTTACGTGAGGCTAGCCCAAAAACTATTTCGAGGAGAACGAGATATCTCCCAGTTTGATTAGACTTTCACTCCTCCCCACAGCTCATCCCATAACTTTTCAACGTTAACGGGTTCGGTCTTCCAGGAGGTTTTACCCTCCCTTCAACCTGGCCATGGGTAGATCACAAGGTTTCGCGTCTAACCCCTGCGACTGTACGCCCTTTTAAGACTCGCTTTCGCTTCGGCTTCCCCAGGGTATGGGTTAACCTTGCCACAGAGGCTAACTCGCCGGCTCATTATGCAAAAGGCACGCCGTCACCCACTCGAAAGTGAGCTCCGACCGCTTGTAAGCGTGCGGTTTCAGGTACTTTTAACTCCCCTTGTCGGGGTGCTTTTCATCATTCAATCGCCCTACTGGTTCGCTATCGGTCGTCAAGTAGTATTTAGCCTTTCGGGGTGGGCCCCGTAGCTTCACGCGGAGTTCCACGAGCTCCGCGCTACTCTGGAGCACCTAGGCCGCCTTCACGATCTGTTACAGGACCGTCACCTTCTATGGTTCGCCTTTCCAGGCGATTCACAGCTCGTTCCAGAGGCCATATTGGTGTCCGCAACCCCGGCCCGAGGGCCGGTTTGGGCTTATCCGCTTTCGCTCGCCGCTACTGACGGAATCGAGGTTTCTTTCTTTTCCTTCAGGTACTTAGATGTTTCAGTTCCCTGAGTTCGCCTCGACGGCCTATGCATTGAGCCGCCGATGATCCGCCCGAAAGCGGACCGGGTTTCCCCATTCAGAGATCCCAGGATCGTAGCTTGGTTACCAGCTTCCCTGGGCTTATCGCAGGTTCCCACGTCTTTCATCGCCTCTTGACGCCAAGACATCCACCGCACGCTCTTAATAGCTTAATCACATCGACCAAGAACCGATCCGTATCAGAGCTTGTGTAAGCTGCCGAATTTGGTTCGATCCATCGTCGATTGTCATCTGCTGTACCACGATTGACGGTACAACAACCCACGATTGTCTATCATCAGACATTCGCGGGCAAGCTCCTCAAGAGCTTCATACTCGGTGTTACATTTACGTGCAACAACCTGGCTATCCACTTGTCAAAGAACGGCCCCAGGCTCAAATACACCTAGAGCCACAGCACTGAATGCCAAGCCACATACTTTATCTTCACTAACTAGATTGTCAAATAGCTCAGGCGGTTGCGGCCTCATGCTCAGACCGAGTGCCCCGGCGCATCGAGCGGGGATAGACCGCTTTAAACCACGGCGCTTGTTGAGCGTTGCGGAGTACTTCATCAGCACTCACACCCGCCTCTGGAGTCAAGTTTCGAAGATGGTTTTCCACAAGCTGTTCCCAGAGAGTTGCCGTCGAACCTGAAATGTTTGCAATTGACTCGCTGTCTCATTACCATAGCTTTCAGATGATATTGAGCCTTAGTCTCATTTATAGGGAGTTCGCCAAATGGGTGGTTTAGATTTATCTCGCCGACTTCGGTGTCTGATGGTTCGGTCGTTCGTAGACAGCACCTATGTCTATAAGTGGTTGGGTAGATCAGTAGCCCAGGGGAAACTGACATGCGTATCCGGGTCACTGGTTGTGTTATTGTCTCTGGCGACGATCGGACGGGCGGATGAACGAGCCTTTACGTTTGTCTACGAGGTGACCACCATGCCCAAGGGGCATGCCGAGTATGAGCAGTGGGTCACGTGGAAGACAAGCAAGGCCATCGATTCAGATTTTGATCGGCTGGATTTTCGGCATGAGCTTGAGTACGGCGTCACCGATCACTGGCAGGTCGCCTTGTATCTATCGGATTGGCGGTACCAGGATGGTGACAGTGTTCGCAATGATCGTGCCCAATGGCGCGACATCGCCTTCGAAACAATCTATCAATTGTCTGATCCAACGGTCGATCCGCTGGGGATGGCGGTCTACGGTGAAATTAAAGGGGGCGATGAGCTGATCGAACTAGAAGCCAAACTTCTTTTACAAAAGAACATAGGCTCATGGATCGTGGCTTGGAACGGCACTTTCGAAGCAGAGTGGGAAGGTGAAGACTACCACGAAGACAAGGGTGAGCTTCAGCAGACGCTAGGTGTGAGTTATCAGATCGATCCGCGTTTGAGTCTAGGTGCCGAATTGATCCATGAGGTTGAGTACAACGACTGGTCGCACTGGGAAGACCACACGGTGTATCTTGGTCCCAATATCTCATACCGCGCTCAGGGCTGGTGGATGACGGTTACGCCCACCTTCCAACTGACGGATGTCGATGGAGAAGCGGATTTCCAGACACGTTTAATCTTTGGTTTCGATTTCTGACTCCTGGCATTGCCTGATCGACTATGTCAGGTTGATGATCTGAGGGTTGCTCTGTTTGCCAAGTAGGGCGTCTATGGTCGGTGGATACCAGGAGCATCAGACGCGGGTGCCGTCGACGTCGCCACGCCGGACGGTGGCTGTCGTTGGTATCGCGTGTCTTTTGTTGGTCACGGCGTGTATGAGCTTGGACCAAATGGCTCCACCCGTCGAACCGCTCATTCTTACGGTGGGCGGCGATTTGAGTGATCAAGAGGTGTCAGCTCTCACCCGTGGGCGTGAGATCTATCTCATCAAGTGCTCGACGTGTCACCGGATTGAACCGATCATTCGGTACACCGTATCACAATGGGAAGAGATTTTGCCGCGTATGGCGGTCGATGCCAATCTCAGTGATCGCGAACAGTTGAATTTGGAAGCATATATTATGGCAGCCCACACCTTTAGTACACACAAATCACGCCCGTCAGCATCCCATACTTCAGCGCCACTGGAAGAGTAAGCGGTTGATAGCAGCATGACGGTGGAGAGAATCTTTCATGGCCAGGTAGCCGCTCTGTGCCAGACTCCAGAGACATTGGTTCGGCGTGTTGTTTGTCGATTCCCATAGCAGTCGCATCTACCACCGTCTGCACTCGTGTGTGGTTTTAGAATCTCCGTTGGTCCTCCTGGGCTGCCAAGGACAAGGTCCAAATAACACCCATTGGCCGATGGGGATATGGGATGACCACGGCACTCGACCCCGTCTATGGCCGTGCGGTTCATTCACGGTATAGGTCCCCGGCATCCTCGCGATCTGGAAAGGCAGAAGGGCTTGGTTTATTCGGAACGAAAAGCCCGGTGGCTAGCCTTTGAGTCCTACGATATACGATAAGAAAGGTCGATAGCTAGGATGGCAGCGGTGAGGGCCGCTGTTATGGCAATCACATCCAATGTGGGGGGGTATTGGACAGATTTTCTCATCGCGGGTGTGGTGGTAAATAGGAGGTAGTTGATGAGCCAAGCTATACGACGCTTGGTGATGGTGATGACGCGGATACTGCTGCCAGTGACCATTTTGGCAGTCGCGTTTGCGGGTTACCAGTTTTTGGTGCGTACCGCGCCGCAGCTGGAAGTGTCTGACACAGCCGCAGCCGCGTTACGGATTACTGTCGTCAAAGCCAAAAAAGTAGCCGTCCATCGCCAGTGGAGCGGATACGGAACTGCGCTGGCGGTAGACTCAGCGGATGTGCCCGCCCGCGTGACCGCGACGGTTGATCGGGTGTCCGACGACATCGTTGCCGGAGCACAGGTGCATAAAACGCAGTTGCTGGTGCAACTCGATGATAGCGACTTTCGCCGACAGGTTGAGATTGCCGAACAGAACCTGGCTGAGATCGACGCGCAGATGGCGCTGATCGACGTCCAACAGCGGCAGCTGACCGCTCGGTTAGAACTCGAAACCGAAGATGTCGGTTTGGCCAAGGATGAGCTAAAACGCGTTGAGCAGCTAGCGGATCGTGGTGCGGCCAACCCGAGAGATGTAGATCTCGCAAAACGAGCGGTAATTGCCGCTCAGATCGTGCGCATACGCACCATCGAAGCAGTAGACGCACTGGGGCCGCGCAGGTTGGAGCTGCAAGCCCAACGTTCGGCCCAGCGTTCAGCGCTAAGGCTGGCCGACCAGAATTTGCGACGATGTCGCATCGTCAGCCCTATCGACGGCGTCCTTCAGTCTGTGGACGTCGAGATCGGAGAGAGTTTAACCACCGGCCAACGGGTGGCTCGGGTGGTGAATCTTGATCGGATCGAGGTACCGTTGCGACTCCCGGCGTCCGTCCGCGTTGGGTTGGCGGTTGGCGATAGGGTCCAGCTTCGAGCCACAAACCAAACAGGCCTAACCTGGCCAGCGCAAGTATCCCGGATTGGGCCCGAAGACGACGCTTCGACGCGGACGGTGACGGCCTACGTGCGGGTCGATTCTGACCCACATGCATCGGCGACCGCACAGGCTGCTTTGGGGCGCTTGGCACCGGGAATGTTTGTCGCGGGTGTGGTCACCAGCAGGCGATCCGAGGCCAGCTGGGTCGTGCCGCGAAGATCGGTTCGGGACGGCCATGTTCTGATCGTTGAAGAAGGTGTTGTCCAGCGGCGACCGGTGCGTGTCGATGATGTCTTGGAGACGGATTTGCCAGAATTTGGTCTGCCCGATGACCAGTGGGCTGTGCTCGATGGGAGCGTGAGCATCTTGCACGAGGGTGATTTGGTCGTCGTCAATGCATCGACGGCGATACAGGTTGGCCAAGCGGTTGACCCGGTCGTCATCACCGCCGCTGCAGCGGCACCGATCACGGGGGTCGCGCCGTGAGTATCGCCAGATTCGGTGTCGCCAAGCCGGTACCGGCCAATCTTCTGATGGTTGCGGCTGTGATCGGTGGCGTTGTGATGGGGCTGCGGTTACAGCGGGAGTTTTTTCCAAAAACCGACCCCGATCAAGTTCTTGTAGAGCTGAGCTATCCTGGGGCCACGCCACAAGAGATCGAAGAATCACTGGCGATTAAGGTCGAAGACAAGCTGACACAGCTTGAGCAGGTCGACGAGCTGACCACCACCCTCTCGGAGGGTGGGGGAGGGATCACCGTAAAGTTTCGCGATGGGGTAGATGCGACCCGCGGCCTTGACGAAGTGGAGCGTGCTATCGACGCGTTGACCGACCTACCGGAGGACGCAGACGCGATCCAGGTTCGCCTTTTTGAGCCGAGGTTGCCTGTGATTCGCGTGGTCGTTTTTGGAGAGAGTCAAGAAGACGTGCTCAAGAAGACGATTCGGAATGTGCGTGATGATTTGCGATCGCTGCCTGGGATGGGAGAAGTGATCGTTGCCGGAGTCAGGGACTACCAGATCCGCGTAGATGTCCGTCCTGAGGCGATGCTTGAGTATGGCATCAGTCTGCCGCAGGTGACCGACCAAATACGGGACTGGATGAGTGACATGCCCGGGGGCACCGTGCGGAGCAAAGGGGGAACAATCAAGGTCCGTACGATCGGTGTGGCCGAGCGCGCCCGCGCCATCGGGCGGATTGTCCTACGGGCTGACACCGAGGGACGTTCGGTCCGTGTTGGTGATGTCGGTGAGATTACCGAGACGTTTGTCGACGAGCAGGTCATCAATCGTTTCAACACGCAGCCGGCGGCATATCTGACAGTCTTTAAGGTCGGTGATCAGGATATCGTGCACATCGCAGAAATGGTGCGGGCTTATGTTGACGGTCGGCGCGGCAGTCCGTTTGATCGGCGAGGGTTGGAGGTTTTTGGCCAGACAGACCGCTTCAATGCGTGGCAGTTAGGCGATCGATCAAGGCGGCTATCGCCACTTAGCGCTGGGATTGATGTGGTCTCTGACCTGGCTCGTTTCGTCGAAGGGCGATTGGATTTGTTGATCCGAAACGCGCGTTACGGCGCGATTTTGGTGTTCATTACACTATTGCTGTTCCTGAACTGGCGCGTCGCATTGTGGGTGGGTGTGGGGCTGTTTACCGCGTTAATGGGGACGCTTGTACTCATGTCTGTTGCAGGGGTGACACTAAACCTCTTGACCATGTTTGGATTGATCTTGGTGTTGGGGCTATTGGTCGATGACGCGATTGTCGTTTCTGAAAACATCCAAACGCGTTACGATCGAGGGACGCCCGCGCTGGTCGCTGCCGTGGAAGGCACGGATCAGGTGCTTTGGCCGGTTATCGCTACGGTGCTGACCAGTGTCGTTGCGTTTCTTCCGTTGACCTTTATTCGTGGTCAGATGGGGGACCTGCTCGGTGCGCTACCGGGGGTGGTCGCCTGTGCCCTGTTGATGAGTTTGTTTGAGTCACTATTTATTCTTCCAAGCCACATGGGGCACAGTCTTGCCAATCGCGATCGATCACGCCCTAGCCGACTCACAGCGACAATCCGGCGCCTAGAACACTGGCGAGATCGCTTGGTGCTAGGCTGGCTCGTGCCGTTTTACGGTCGATGGCTGGCGAGATTGCTTCACTTACGGTATATGACCCTGGCGGGAGCTATTGCGGTCTTGGTCATCTCGATTGGTTTGGTCGCCGGTCGCCGCGTGACCTACAACTTCCTGCCCAGCACGGACGCTGAAACCATTGTGGTCGAAGTCCGGATGCCCATTGGGACGCCGATCCAGCAGACCAACACGATTATCCAACGCATTGAGCAAGCAGCTCAGGGGCAGGTTGAAACCAAAGGGATTTCGTCGGTGGTGGGGCAGCGGATGAATATCGAAACCAGTTCCGCTGAGGCGTTTTCCCCTCATGTGGCGCAGATGTTTATTGAGCTGAAGCCTGTGGAACAGCGAGATCGAGAATCGTCAAAAGTGATTGCGTCGATCCGCGAAAGCCTGAAGCATCGCCTAGACGAAGTGGAGCGGATATCGTTTACTGAAATCACCGGTGGACCGGCTGGTCCGGACGTCTCGATTCGCTTTCGTGGCCAAGATCCCCATCAGATCGATGAGGCTGCCTCCCGGTTGAAGGCCGCGTTGATCGGATATCAGGGTGTCTATGACGTGGCCGACGATAGCGATATGGGCCAGCTTGAGCTACAGATTAGCCTCACCGCCGGAGCCGCTGCGCTGGGATTGACCACCGACGACGTCGCACGCCAAGTCCGCGGGGCCCTTTACGGTTTGGATGCACATGTTTTTGCTGCCAAACAGGAGGACATCGACGTGCGTGTGCGGCTGGAGGAGACGACACGGCGTAGCCTCGATGCCATTCAAGACAGCTGGTTGATCAGCCCGGCGGGCACCGCGGTGCCACTAGCGGAGGTCGCCAGCGTGACCGACAAGAACACCTACGCCACGATCAAGCGTGTGAACCGGCAGCGGTCGGTTACTGTGACCGCAGACACCGCGCCGGGATTGAGCCCCGAATCGATTGTTTCGCAGTTGCCGGTTGATCAGTTACGTCAGGCTTATCCCGAACTCACGATCGAGTTGGCCGGCCGTCAGCAGCAACAGGTCGAGGCCCTGGCGTCGCTGCCGTTGGGCTTTCTGGCAGCAATGTTAATGGTGTACGTCATTCTTGCCTGGCTTTTTTCTAGTTACTGGCAGCCGGTGATCGTGATGATTGCGGTTCCTTTTGCGATTATCGGTGTCGTTTGGGGCCATCTGCTTTGGGGCTACGATATGACCTTTCTGAGCCTCATCGGATTTGTGGCACTGTCGGGTATTGTGGTCAACGACTCGCTGATATTCGTCGAATTTTTCAACGCCCAGCGCCGTTGCGGCCAGAGTGTGTTCGATAGCCTCGTCGCTGCGGGGCGGGGGCGCCTGCGTGCGATTCTGTTGACCACCATTACCACCGTGTTGGGGCTGATGCCACTGATTCTTGAGTCATCATTCCAGGCCAAATTTCTAATTCCGATGGCCATCTCTGTCGCAATGGGTTTGATTTCGGCGACGGTCGTCGTCTTGGTTGTCTTGCCTTGTTGCTTATTAATTTTCGAAGATTTCAAGGCCGTTGCTTATGGTCTCTGGTTCGGAGCACCTTATACGGGCAGTCGCCACCATCCGGATATGACCGTCAAGGCATGATGCGTTTGATGCGGGCTCAAGGCCGGGTGACGGTCTGAAGGGCATGTGTTTAGGCGATCGCGGAGCCCATATCTAGCTCCATGTTCGCCGATCGGCATCGGGATACCAAAATTTCTAGCAGATTTTTATAAATCATGCTTTCCGTTTTGATGTGCGTGCCGATGACATCGTGGAAAACCGGGGTTGGCAGATAGCCCAGCCGGACCTGCGTGGTTGCTTGGACCGTGGCGGATATCTCCTTCTGGTCGACGAGGGAGTACTCGCCAAAACACGCGCCCCGTGTGAGTGTGGCGAGTTCGATTTTGTCCTCCAGCTCCGCTTTTTCGGTCAGATCATCGGTGATCACTTGAGGTAAGAATACACTGGCTTGTCCCTCGAGGATCACATAGATGCCATCGCCCCTGGCTCCCGACGACATGATCACTTGCCCCGCTTGACCAATTCTGACCTGCGTCGCGTCTAAGATGGGGGCGATCTCATCCGGCGACAGACCCTTGAAGACAGCCGACGCCTCAATCGCTTGTTTATCTGTCTCAGACAGAGATCTGTTCTCGTCCATGAGTAATCCGTTCCCGGTTCACGAAGGTCGGTGCATGTGCCAGCGCATACCCTCACTCCGATATCTTAGCCGAGCCTATGATGATGCGGGGGCCTTTCCGGTGAAGGTCATTCTCCTTACATGACCATCCGTGCGACGCTATCAGGGATACGGGTGTTGACACAAGGACCAGATGATACAGTGAATGATGAATGATGGCTGATCGACTTTCCCGCCTATTCTATCGACGAGACGTTGTGCGTGTGGCAAAGGCACTGCTGGGCCAGCGCTTGGTCCGAGTCGACCGGGGCGGCCGGATGGCCGGGTTGATCGTCGAGGTGGAGGCATACTTGGGTATTCCAGATCAAGCCGCCCATACGTACAGGGCCCGTCGTACGCAGCGAAACGCGTCCATGTGGCGTGATGGCGGTCACGTTTATGTTTACTTTACATATGGGATGCACCACTGCATGAATGTCGTTGCCGGCCATGAGGGGAAGCCGGTAGCGGTTTTGCTGCGAGCACTTGAGCCTCAGGAGGGTCTGGGGAGGATGTGGCGCTACCGGTCAACGGCACGGCGCGATACCGATTTATGTTCGGGTCCCGGAAAACTGTGTAAGGCGATGAACATTGATCGCACACTTGACGGGAGTGATCTGGTCACGAGCGAGAGCTTTTTCATCGAAAGAATGCGTGCGAGGTCCTATCCGTCATCTAGGGTCGTGTCCGCACCGCGTATCGGCGTGGACTATGCTGGCTCATGGGCCGATAAGCTGCTCAGGTTTTACATCCGCGACAACCCGCACGTGAGTCGGGTGTAACGCAACGGCCAAGAGACCACAGGTATGGGGGACTCATCGTCGGGTTAATTGGCGAGGATAAAATAGTATCGATCAGCGGCAATCTTTCTAAATCCACCGGTGGCCAGGCTTCCGTCATCGAGGATTTTGTCAATCTTCTGCATATATGCATCGCCCGGGTTGGCCACGCCGTTAAAGTGGACACCTAATCCTGACACAATCCCGAAAGAATTTAACTCCGTGTCCCAAACTCCACCGATGGGCGTGGGACTGGTCCATTGGGCGGCCTTGATATAGGTCTCCCAGCCCGCAGGGACCACGCCGGATGTCGCGTCTTCCAAGAACATCCCCGTCTGGCTCATGTAGAGAAACGCGGCGTTGGCAAACGTATTGACATCCGTCACAAACACGACTTGATCCGCATCGTCCGTGGCGCTTGCGAACAGAGGAATCACAATGGCGGCCATGATTCCGATAATGACCACGACGGTCAAGATCTCAATGAGGGTAAAGCCGTCGTGGCGGGTTGTGGGCGTGTTGATTCTTATGGCCACAGAGCCCCCTTTCTTCCGGGCGGTGCACCGATCGGCGGCTGTCATTGGCCGCTGGCCAATATCACCATGTCTTCAGTCACCGAGTTGTTGGTCCGCCACCATCGCGATCGCGAAAAGCCGCTTGGGTGTCCGTTACAGAAACTATCCAATACGTATGGTCCAAGTGCAAGGATCTTGTTTGAGATCGATCGCATTAGACGATAGTCGATCAACGTGTATCGTGGCACCGTACCGATAACGCGCTTGTTGCCAATTCTCGTTGAGCTTATCGGCCGGCGTCGTCGGTGGGGGGTTAAAGTGAACCGAATATCACGACGATGATAGCCGTGCCGATTGTACGGATGATGTCGGTTGTGCCGCTTTGTAGCCGGCGGTCGGCGGTTGTGTACGAGCAGGAGACGCGGGTTGTCGGCGACCTCATCAATTCACGCGTTTGTCGACAAGCCGCCGAGCGGTGGGCCGATATCTCGGTCTGCGGTTGTGTTGGGTCCTCGTCGCGGGCTGCAGTCACTGGGCCTGTTGAGCCTGTGGCGGTTTCGCGAGCTGCTATGGTTCTTGGCTCTACGCGATATCAAGGTGCGGTACAAGCAAACGGTTTTAGGAGCGATGTGGGCCGTGCTGCAGCCATTTGTCATGATGGTGGTGCTGAGCATCTTTTTTGGCCGTGTGATTGACATGGAGATGGAACAGAAGACACACGGTATTCCTTATCCCATTTTCATCTACGCGGGACTGTTGCCATGGATGTTCTTTTCGACTGCGGTGACGGCCTCTACCAACAGCCTGATCAGTAACGCGAACATGTTGCGTAAAGTCTATTTTCCTCGGCTCACCTTGCCCGTAGCTTCAGTGGGTGCGCCGTTGGTTGATTACCTTGCGGGTTTTGGTGTGCTGTTAGGTTTAATGGTCTGGTATCAGGTTCAGCCTACGCCGCAGCTGTTTCTCTTGCCGCTGTTCATTCTGGCCACCTTGGTCGCCGTTTCCGGTGTAGGCATTGGTTTGGCGGGCATAACCGTGAGTTTCCGTGATTTCCGGTATGTGGTGCCGTTCATGCTCCAGGTGTGGTTTTTTGTGACGCCGGTGATATGGCCAGTGACCATTCTTCCCGAACACTACCACTGGATGTTGCGATTAAATCCCATGGGGGGCACGATCGAGGCTTTCCGTGATGCGGTGTTGGGGCTGCCGATCAACTTCGGAGCGTTGGGTCTATCCAGTGGCGTGGCAGTCATCAGTCTCATTGCGGGATTGGCGTATTTTGGCTGGGCCGAGAGACGTTTTGCCGACGTGGTGTGACCGCGTTAGACATGGGTTGTGTCGCTGAATTGGATAGGTCGTTGTCATGCATGAGCCGATGATAGAAGTTCATGATTTAGGTAAGCGATACCGTTTGGGTGGTCATGCCTGGCTTGATCAGACGCTTCCCGAAGCGATCAGTCGACAGTGTCGTGGCGCGCTCGACTTCTTGCGGCGATCGGGCAAGCGTGCGATCAAGGATCGCGGCGATCAGTTTTGGGCCTTGCGTCATATCAATTTTTCCGTCAATGAGGGGGAAGTCGTCGGGATCATCGGTGCCAATGGCGCAGGTAAGTCTACGCTCTTAAAGATACTCTCGCAGATCACTGACCCAACTGAAGGCCGTGCGGTGATCCGGGGCCGGGTTGCCAGCTTGCTTGAGGTGGGCACCGGGTTCCACCCAGAACTTACTGGGCGTGAGAACATTTATCTGAACGGATCGATTCTCGGTATGACCAGGCGCGAGATCGGCGCCAAGTTGGATCAGATTGTGGCGTTCAGCGGGATCGAAAAGTTCTTAAACACACCCATAAAACGGTATTCATCGGGGATGACCGTACGGCTGGCGTTCGCTGTGGCGGCACACTTGGATCCGGAGATCCTGATCATCGACGAAGTGTTGGCGGTCGGCGATGCGGCATTTCAGAAGAAGTGTCTTGGGAAGATGCAGGACGTCGCAACGTCGGGAAGGACCGTTTTGTTTGTGAGCCACAACATGCCGATGGTACAGGCCATTTGTAAGCGAGCGATTTTGCTGAGCAATGGCCGGATAGTGGTTGAAGCGGCCGTTCCAGAAGTGATTGACCATTACATGGGCCGGACAGCCGCTTCCAGTGGTGCGACTTACCGCTGTGATCACGCGCCGAGCCGACGGGCGTGGATACGGGCTGTGCGCCTAACTGACGAGGATCACCATGCCGCCGATAGTTACCTCATGACTCAGCCGATCGTGGCGCATTTCGACTTAGAAGTCGCGGTCAGGTCCAATTTAACTCTGAGTATTCAGATTCAGGAACTTAACCATAACCCGATTTTTCATTTTCACACGGTTGACAGTCGGTTTGATGTGCCCTCTAGCCCGGGCCGGTATCGCGTGACCGCGCGTATTCCATCGACGTGTCTATACCCGGGTGATTATCTGATGGTGATGACACTCAGTGACTCTGCCGGTAGCCGTTACACGACACTGCACACGACGCCGCCGCTGGCGTTGGAGATTCGACAGGACGGCACATTATGTGATCGATCGCTGTGTCGACAGGCGGGGCTAATCCACAACGTGTGTCATTGGCACACCGCTGCACCTGTAAGTGTCGCCGCTTGATCGCCAGGAAACTCCGCCATGGGTTCTGTGCTCAGCAAACTGGTTCCCCAAAGATGGTTCGGCAGTACGCCGTCCCAAGACCGTTCGGTCGGTCACAAAACGATCAGTGACGGATGGTCAACCGATATGGAACAACGTACGGAAGTGTTCCAGACGATACCCGGCATGCTCCCGGCAGAGCGGGGGATGGTCCTTTACAGCTTGGCGTATGGGAACGGTCTGGCAGGCGACATTGCCGAGATCGGTTCGTGGCAGGGTCGTTCCACCTGCTTTTTGGCGCAGGCTTGTCGAGATACAGGCAACGGCATAGTTCGTGCAATCGATCATTTTCAAGGTACACCAGGCAATAAAAATCACTACCGGGTGGACCGCCCAGACCTGTCGGATCTTGAATCGAACTTTATCCGCAATATTGATCGAGTTGGTCTGGCCAATTACATTCGCTTGTATAGGATGACCAGCGAGCAGGCATTTCGACAACGGTCACACGATTTTCGCCGTCTACGAATGCTGTTTATCGACGGTGATCATAGCTACGACTCGGTTGTCCGTGATATCAACTTGTTTGCGCCCTGCCTCCTGCCCGGCGGCGTCGTTGTCTTGGACGACTACCACAGCGATGGTCCTGGTGTCGTCCGGGCTGTGCGCGATCGGGTCCTGTCGACAGGGGCGTTTGCCTGTTTTACGCAGGTTGGTGGGATTTTCGTGGCAAGAAAACAGCCAGACGCTCAATCTCATTTGATCCAGGAGGCGGCAGCAGCATGAACATATTGATCACCGGTGGTGCGGGTTATGTTGGGAATCTATTGGCCGCGGCTCTACTAGAAAGAGGTCATCAGGTCACGATTCTCGATAATTTTATGTTTGGCTATGACCCGATCTTACACATCGCCCACCAGCCCGGATTGCGGGTGATCAAACAGGACATCAGAAACGGGGACAAATCGTATCTAAGCAAACCGGATGTGGTGTTCCATCTTGCCGCGATCAGCGGATATCCCGCGTGCGAAGCGAACCCCAATTCGGCTCAGCTGATCAACGTCGACGCAACACGCCAGATCGTGTCGCGTCTTTCGTCCGATCAATTGATTGTTTACGCCTCGACCACCTCTCTTTACGGTTCTAATGGCGCCGTGTCACGAGAGGATACGCCAGTCACTCCCTCGAGTCTGTACGGTGTGACCAAGTATGAGGGAGAGAAAATTGTGATGGAACACCACAACGCGATCGCGTTGCGTTGGGCGACGGTTTACGGCGTCAGCCCTCGGATGCGGGCCGGCTTACTGGTGAACGATTTTGTTGAAAAAGCTGTCCACGAAGGTGCGCTGGTGCTCTTCAAAGCCGATTCGAAACGCACCTTTATGCATATACGCGACTCCGTGAACGGATACCTGTTCGCGTTAGAGAATCGTCAGAGGATGCGAGGCGGCGTGTTCAATATGGGCTGTGAGCGGATGAACCTTTCTAAACGGCAGCTCGCCGAGATGATCCGCGAGCACGTGAAGTTTGAGATCATCGAGTCAGGTATGGCCGACAAAGACGTGCGCGATTTTCAGGTGTCATTCGAGAAGGCACGGGCGCTGGGTTATGAATGTCAGATTGAACTGCAGGACGGTCTCTTGGAACTGATTCGGCTCTACCGGTTCTATGATCCGAACTCGTTCATCAAACCGATTTGAGGTACAGCGATGAAGGTGCCCCAGATGTCGCCGTGGCTGGGTGCGGAAGAGTCAGCAAGCGTGTTGGCCTCCATTGAAGAGAACTGGATTACCGAGGGTCCGCGGTCGGCGCGGTTTGTGGAACGTCTGTGTGATCTGATGGGTGCCAGGCACGCGGTGTTGGCGCCCAACGGGACGTTGGCCCTATACCTCGGGCTTGTCGCGATGGGGATCGGGCCCGGCGACGAGGTGATCGTGCCTGATACGACATTCA
The DNA here is from genome assembly GCA_965222495.1 of Phycisphaeraceae bacterium. Classification (GTDB taxonomy): domain Bacteria; phylum Planctomycetota; class Phycisphaerae; order Phycisphaerales; family Phycisphaeraceae; genus CBDCUA01. Next base: position 544,921 of record CBDCUA010000007.1, read on the forward strand.
TCGCATCGGCGAACGCGGTTGTCATGGCGGGTGCTTCTCCGGTGTTTGCGGATGTTAATTCGGATAATTTTCAGATTGATCTGTCGTGCGCCGACAGTCTGATCACCCAACGCACTCGAGCCATCATGCCTGTTCACATGTATGGGATGGCGGTTGGCATGACACGCGTGATGCATTTTGCCCGACGCCATGATCTAATGGTGATCGAGGACGCGGCGCAGGGTGTTGGTGTGACCTATGAGGGACGACACGTGGGCACTTTTGGTGATGTGGGGTGCCTTTCATTCTTCGCCGATAAAACCATTACCACTGGCGAGGGCGGGCTGGTGGTGGCAAGGGACCAAGCCGTTTACGAAAAGCTCCTCCTGCTTCGTAACCAAGGCCGCGAGCATCGAGGTACTTTCGTCCATCCGGCGGTCGGCTACAATTTTCGAATGACCGATCTTCAGGCCGCTGTCGGGTTGGCGCAGCTGGATCGGCTAGATCAAATCGTGGATCGAAAGCGCGCGATTCTAAATCAGTATGGTCAAGAGTTGGCCGGATTAGACTGTGTACGGTTTACCAAGCTGGAGGCTGGCTCGTCCCACGTGCCGTTTCGGGCGGTACTTATCTGTGACGCCGCGCACCGTTTGATGCCCTTCCTAGAGGAACAGGGAATTCAGACACGCACCAGTTTCTATCCACTGCATCGTCAGCCGTGCTTTGCTCATCTGGGGCTGGATCAGGGTGGAACGCTCGATCTTCGTGATCAGCGCTATCCCAACGCCGTTTTTAGCTACGAATGTGGCGTGATGCTGCCGTGTTTTCCCACCATGACACCGGATCAGGTCCGTTATATCTGCCGGGCGATTCGTCGTTTTTATGGACAGCATAAACTCACCATATCATCGGTATTACGACCGGCTCTACGCGGCTAAAAACTACCGTGAAGAGACCGAATCGATTTTGAACGTGGTGCGAGACCTGACCGGTGTCAGTCCGCGTCGGGTCTTGGATGTGGGCTGCGGCACAGGCAGCCACGCGATGCAGTTTGCTCTGGCGGGTTGCCAGGTTGTCGGTCTTGATCTTGACGCGGGTTCGATCGACGTTGCCCGGTCCAAGTGCGCTTCGCTGAAAAACCACGCACCGTGTTTCATGCACATGAACGTGGCGGATCTGGCCGATAGCGGATTTGATCTTTCCGTTAGCCTGTTTAACGTCATTAATTACATTGACAACGACGACACTTTGAAACTTTTTCTGGATGCGATCCAAACCCGATTGGCCGATAATGGCGTGTTTACTTTTGACTGCTGGAACGGCTTGGCGGCCCTGCTGGACCCACCACGCGTAAAAGAAACACGGCTGGATAGTCACGGCGAGCACATCGTGGTGAGAACAACGCCGGATGTCGACCTGATGAACCAAGCTGTGTCGGTGGCGAATCACGTGACCGTGAGCGGGCCAAACGGAATAAGTGACGATTTTCATTACAACTATACGTCTACGCTATGGACACCCCGGCAGCTTCGGGATCAGCTGCGAGACGTCGGTTTTTCTGATGTCCGTGTTTGTCGCTGGATGCAGGCCAATGAACCGGCTAGTGAAAAGGACTGGAAGATATCTTTTGTGTGCCGCAAAGACGTACGGCGTGATGCAAGCTGAAGAAAAGACTGTTGAGGGCTATTGTTTGGCCCCCGGGTATAGGCCGTCGAATCATGGGTCGGATTGGAGTTGTAGCTGGGAGGTTTCCCAAAGACGATGACCAATGTAGCGCTCTACTGTGTCTATGCGAACTGGTTGAAGAATCAGATCTTCAACAAGGCGTCTGACTGTAACGTCAACGGCGTAGCCAGCCGCTGGATCGCACTGCGCAAGGCGATGTTCGCACGAGGGTACAGGTTCGACACTTTCGACATGTATCAGGATCTTCGTCAGATCGACTATTGGCTGATGATAGACCCGTGGAAGTCGACGCTTCGCTTTATGTGGGATCGCCGTATCAATCCGTATCGAGTCATCATGTGTTTGCATGAGCCCCCCGTGATCAACCCCTGGGGATGGCGAAAGATGCGGTACTACGCGTGGGCGTTTCGTGGGTTGATGACCTGGCATAGCGATTTCTGTCTGCGGTATCGACGATGCAAACAGTACCACTTTCCCTGTCATTTTGACGCGGTAAAGTATGCGGACTTCCGCACCAGCGCCAAAAGAAATCTCTCGCTGATGGTACACGCCAACAAGACATCGAAGGAACCGGGCGAGCTTTATTCGCGACGCCGACAGATCGTGCGTCATTTCGAAAAGCGAGGCGACGGTCTGTTGGATCTATACGGTTATGGATGGAACGATCCCAACGCACGGGATCCGTTCCACACTAGTCTGTACCAGGGCACGACGGCTGACAAGCATATGACGTATTCGCAATATTACTATGCGTTCTGCATCGATAACTCTATGGTGCCGGGGTATATTACGTATGATCCCCTGATATCAATGGCCACGGGCACTGTTCCTATCTACATGCCTATGCCCGATTCGACACGACTGATCCCTGAGGATACGTTCGTCAACCTCAACGCGTACGACTCGCTCGATGCGCTGATCAATCATTTGCAGGAGATGATCACGTCCGGTCAGTGGGAGCAGATGCGGAACCGTGGTTGGGCGTTTTTGAACTCGCCGGCGTATCGGCCTTTTACCATCGACACTTTTTGTCAGGAGATGTGTGACGGGATAGAGTCGCTGATCGGTCGTCGCTCGATACGCCGAAGGCGGGCGGCATGATCATCTATAATGTGCATCATCTGATTGAGGTGCGAGTAGACGAGCGGGTGCCCGAGGCGCTGCGTCGGGCGATTGATTTCCAGATTGCACACTTTCGACAAAGCGGTTCCAGCGCGGTACCGAAACGAAGGATCGATGTTTTCCCCTATGACGATTGGGCCGTCCACTCGGATCCTCCGATCAGTGTGTTTCATGATTGTCGTGGCATCGAGCGCCGGTGGGTCGACAGTCCCGATCATCGCCTGGCCTGTCTCGCGACCGAGGACGGCTACCGTGTATACGCCGATACACCCGCGTTTCTCGTGAACCTGTTGATTCAATTCATCCTGGTGACACAAGGTGTAACGCTTGTGCACGCCGCCGCCGTTGCCGATGCGCACGGGCGTGTGACACTGCTGCCCGGGCCGGGCGGTGTGGGCAAGACCGCGCTGTTAGGTGAACTGGTTCAGCGTCATGGTTGCCGGTTGCTCGGTGACGATATTGTCGGGATCACTTGCGATGGAAGGTGTCTTGCGTTTCCGCGTAGCTTCGTGCTTAAACAATACCATGAGTCGGTCTACCCCGCGATCTTCAAACGTCTCAAGATCACAAAGCAGCAGGTGACTCGGTTAGAGCAACCCCGTTTGGCCTGTCGACTGGGCAATCTCATCGCCGACAACATGCCGATGAAGGGCTTGGTGCGATATGCGCTAAGCCGAGCCGGTCGTTTAGGACATGTACAAACATGGCTTGCGACCCCGCGACCACGGCCCTTTCTCGCGACCGTGCCGGTGCAAGACGTGTTTGGAGATCATTGTGTGCTCCCTGCTGGTGTGATTGATCGGGTCGTGTTTTTGGAACGCTGGACCCATTCCCACTTCGATCAGAAGCCGATGTCGCGAGACTCGATGGCCCAGAGGCTGTTTAGCATTATTCATCATGAGTGGGTCGGTCACATGCGCCAGTTCTGGGCATGGGGATCGTTGGAGTTGGTTGACCTGCCGACCTATTTTTATTGTGTCAACCGTGTCGTTGTCGGTGCGTTAAGCGGCGTGTCCTGTCAACGCATGTGCGTTCCCCAAGATGCAACCCCAGAACGGCTGTTGGCGGGCTATCTTGCCTACGATCGATCCGGAGACAACAAGGAGGCGGCGTGAGGTCATGGGCCATACTCAGGACAACCCGCGCGTGACATGGCTGCTGCCCGTTCAGAACGGGCAGCCCTTTCTCGACCGTACCCTCGCGTCGATTGCCCGGCAGACCTATCGTGACTTTGAAGTATTGGCGTGGGACAACGGGTCAACTGATGGTACCGTCGATCTGTTACGGCGTTGGATTCCTCAGAGGCTTCCCGGCCGGGTGGTTGTGGACCGGCCCCTGGGGTTGGGAGCAAGCCTGGCGGCCATGGTGATCGCCGCCCGATCGCCCTACTGTGCTCGCATCGATGCTGATGATGTGAACGAACCAACGCGGTTGGAAAAACAGGTCTCGCTGCTTGAGGCCCGCCCCACGGTGGCTGTTGTTGGCACATCCGTGCGCTACATCGATGAACAGGACCAAGAGCTGCCTCAGTGGCACACACCGGCGCTGAGTGACGCAGAAGTTCGCTGGCGCCTTCGATTCTGCAACGCGATGAGCCATCCTACAGTGACGTTTCGTCGTGGGATGGTGCTAAGTGTGGGTAACTATCGTGATATTATGCCAATCGAAGATTACGAATTATGGCTGCGCGTGGCGTTGAGGTATCAAATGGTCAATCTGCCACAGCCGTTGGTGCGATACCGTGTGCGGTTATCGAGTGTGTGTGCGGCGCATCACGATCGGATTGACGGGTTCCGACACGATGTCATCTTGAAATACGCCGAGGCACTGTTCCCAGGACTTAGCGCTTCGGAAAGACAGAGGCTCTGCGCCCTGTTGCAAGATTACAGCCGACGCGACGTCTGTTTCCACGACTATATAAATTTTCGTCGCACGGCGGGCCTGGCGGCTGTGCACATGGGTGCGCCGGTGGAGTATTTCCGCAACACGACGTTGTACCGTACCCAGAGTAAGAGCTTGTTCCTGCGATGGATCAAATCGACGCCGGGCGTGGGGTCGGCATGGCGTGTCTTTCAGCAGCGAACCCGCAGAGCAGCATGATCAAACAGGTCTCCATTATGGCGGCTCGGTACTGGCCCGACGCCCACGGTGGTGTGGAGACCCACCTGTGGCATTTTTCACGGCAGCTGGCCCGCGCCGGTGTTCGGGTTCAGGTGATGACCGAAGATCGGTCCTGTTCGCCGGAACATCAGGTCATCGGATCGCGTCATACCGTCTGGCGGCGCCCCCCGGTCGACCCTGGCAGACTTTGGCGGTGGCGGCCCCTGGTTCGTGTGCACTGGTGGTGGCGATGGTTGCGTGCAAACCCGCCTTCGGGAGCGATTTGGGTTACCGATCCGGCGATTGCGGCGGCGGTCTTATGGGCCGGTTTTGGCCATCGGCTGATCTACAACCCGGCCGGCTGTGTTACGGCCATGCGCTACATTGGCCGCGTCCATCGGCATGTCACCAGCATGCAGTTGCCGTGGATGACCCAGCAGTTAGATCGATTCGTTTATCGTTATACGCGTTGTATCGTCGTCAGCTCGATCAATTTAAAAAATCAATATCTCCAATACTGCGGCGATCACGATCGCATACATGTGATACCTCTGGCCGCGGTAACGCCTAAGACCGCCGATCCCAGGGCGGCAAGGGAGCGTTGGAAGATCAACGATGGCACATTTGTGATCGGTTTTGTCGGACGACTTGACCCGTGTAAGGATCTGGACTTTCTTTTTGACGCGGCGCAGGACCTGTGTCGACGTCGTCACACAAAACTATTGATTGTCGGCAGGGGGCCAGATAGGGATCGCCTCCGCGACGTGGCCAGACGGCGTGATCTGTTGTCACATGTCCTTTGGGAAGGTCAGATGAGTGATCCTACGCCCGCCTACCACGCGATGGACGTGTTGGTGTTGCCGTCGATCTATGAGTCCTTCGGGCTTGTGGCGTTGGAGGCAATGACCCACGGCGTACCGGTATTGGCACGTGGTGGCGATGGACGACGGGTTATGACGGCGGCCGATGAGATCGTCGGGCATGGCCACAGTGGTTATGTCGTGGACCCGCACGATCCGTCGGATCTGGCCCGGAGACTTGTACAGCTCGAGTCAGCGTTTGATCGACGTCATGCCATGAGCACTGCCGCTCGCAGGGATTCACGTTCGAAGACATGGCGGCGATACACCCAGCGCTGCCTATCGGAACTGTTAGGCTCACCGGTGACGGATGCCTCTTCGTCACCGACGGCGGTTCATCGTCAAGCAGCGTAAATCCCGTATCGACTTCCCGTCCAGGGGAACCACGACGATTGTCCGGTCAGAATGTCCGGTTGCGCTTGGGATGAACCACACGAGCAGACCAGCGCAGCGACGGTGTGTCCGTCATGCGGTCTGACTGAGGGTTCGTCCTGACAGTGGCTGTTGGGCACGATCGAGAGCCACGCTGGAGATTTTCACGGCAGGTACGTTGTAAGCCATGATCGTGAAAATTGTGCGGCCGCCACCGGAAAGGGGGCCCCTCTTGGTCATCGATCCGCTTCACATGAGGGTCGCCCGGTGCGGTGGGCCAGTGACTGTCGTGGGACCGTCGATCGGTGTTCGATCTGAACGCCTGATTATCGGTCACGCAGTCAACGCCTTCGTCGAATCAAGACGATAAGACATCAGACCCATCATTGAGCAAAGTCCACGACCGATGAATCAACCCCGCATAACCGTTGTCACACCCAGCCTCAACCGTGGGCGGTTTCTAGAACGGGCCATCTGCAGCGTACTCGACCAAGGGTATAAGAATCTCGAATACTTTGTGATTGACGGTGGGTCAACAGACGACAGTGTGGACACGATCCGATTATACGAACGTGATTTGGCCGGCTGGGTCAGCGAACCAGACCTGGGTCGTGCCCACGCGATCAACAAGGGACTCGAGCGGGCCACCGGCGAAATCGTAGCCTTTCTCAACAGTGACGATTTGTACCTGCCGGGGACTTTGTCCGAAATCGTCAGGCGAATGACCGCTGACGACCAGCCCCAATGGGTGGTGGGGCAGTACACGTGGATTAGCCCGTCTGACCAGATGCGGGGCCCACAGTTAACCAGTGCGCCCCGGTCCTTTGCTTCTCATCTGATGCACGATTCAGGAAACCTGCCGGGTGCGACGAGCTTTTGGCGCCGTCGGTGTTTTCAAACCCATGGACTGTTCGATCAGGCCATGCAATTCGGTTTCGATTATGAGTACGGCTGCCGGCTTCTAGCGGCGGGTCACTGGCCGACGATGGTCCCTCGGACGTTAGTGGCTCGGCGAGAACACACCGACAATCGCCGTGCGTCCGATACCGTGCAGATGGGCGTGGAATATCTTATAGCCGCAGGGCGATACGCCAGCACATTGTCGTTGGCGGATCGCTACGCGCTGTGGGTCAACTGCGATACCCGCCGTCGCATCTACGCATTAGCCCAAGCTGAGATTTATAACGGCAGCGGCCGGCGATACCTGTGTCAACAGCTGTGGCGTCGTCCGTGGTGGATCACCAATGTCGCGGTGCGCCACGCGATTCTACACGGTATTGATCACCCGCTACCACGGCAAGATACCGTTCGGCCAGCCGCATAGCTGCCAGTCCGGGCCCGCCAGGCCGCGGGTCTGGGCGTATTTAACAGGATGGCAGGGCAGAAGCTAAGGCCAGCCCTTGGTTGTGACCGATAGAGGATCGGGGACCTATCACCATGAAGCGGGACTCAATTCAAGGTGCCAACCCGTATCTGAGGACAAAGATCCTCACCGCTAGCCCAGAAGAGCTGCGGTTGATGTTATATGAGGGGGCGATTCGTTTTTGCCGTCAGGCCAAGTCGGCGTTAGAGAAAAGTGATTTTGAAGCAAGTTACAACAACCTGGTCCGTGCCCAGAAGATCGTGTTGGAACTGTCAACGAGTCTCCGGCCAGAGGCAGCGCCGCAGTTATGCGAAAAACTCAACGCGTTGTACGTCTATATCTACCGTCGCCTGATAGATGCCAACACCGACCACGATGTGGCTGCGGTCGATGAGGCGATCGAGCTGATCGATTACGAAAGGCAGACTTGGCAAATGCTTATGGATAAGCTGGTCCAGGCCGGTGGCGGCTCGCAGCTGGCTGACGTCACCGGTGCTCAACAGACGGCGATCAGCAGCCTGTCGGTGAACGGGTAAGCGATGGTCGGTTTGCAGCTGGGGGGGGCGGGGAACCACGTGTCTTTGGTTTTTGGGGTAGCGATCGCCGTTGGGAACAATGTGTCGATCGTGCTGGTTATGTCACGTGGATATCGGTTGCGGAATGAAACCTATCAGCGAGCAGGCCCGGTAGACGTGTCGGTCTAAGTGTGAAGCGGATCATGCGCCAGGAGGGATCAATGCCAAGAACGGACGAAAAGATGCCTCTTTCGCCCCGTTCTGCGTCTTTAAGTCAATCTCGTCACTCTCGACAGGCCGGCGCCGTTCGTTTGATGACCGTCGTCCTAGCGGTCGTCGCGACGGGTTTGACCGTTTTGGCTGCTCCCAGATTGTTGGATAGGTCGGCGTCGTATCCGCCCTCAGCGATTCAGTGGGGCACGAATCTCCAAGACGCGATCGATCAGTCGGGTGAGTCGGGGCGGCCATTGCTTATTAGGTTTGGCGCCACGTGGTGTGGTGCGTGCCAGTTTATGAAGCAGACCGTGTTCAGTGACCCGGAGGTGGGCCAGTTGGTGCGGAGGGCGTTTGTGCCGGTCGATATCGATCTGACCAGCGCCGATGGTCCCGCTGGTGGCGTTGCCAATCGTTACCGCGTTGAGGCGTTGCCCACTCTGGTGGTGCTCGACATCGACCAAAATGAGGTTGGGCGGAGGGTCGGGTTTATGGACAAACCACAGCTGCAGCAATGGCTAGCCGGACAAGTGTCTAACGGTGCCGTCGCATCTCACGGCAGGGTGTCTGCCAGAGGCAAACAAGCGGAGTTTGTCTTGATTAACGATGGGGGTAGCGGTCAATGATGGACCGTTTTGCATGCCATCGATACCATCAAAAAAATGTGGGCTACGCTATCATCTGTGTGTGAAGTGTACCACAGGTCGTCGACCTTCAACCGATAAGGACATGTCGCCATGAGTTCTCCTCTTCGTTCTATTATCGCTGGCGGTACAAAGCTATGGTTAGATTCGATTGACCCAAGCTTGGTGGAAAAAAACTACGCGTTGGGGGCCACAGGGGCAACGTCGAACCCGATCATTATTGCCGATCTGATCAAGACCGGTCGTTTCGACGATCAGATCGCGGCAAGAATTCGGCAGGGGCTAGACGACGAGGCCATCGCCTGGGATTTGACCGATTCACTGGTGAGAGCCGCCCAAGACGTGTTTTTGCCGGTGTGGGAACAGACGGGTGGAAATGACGGTTTCGTCAGTTTTGAGCTAGATCCGTTGCTGGAGGATCCACAGCTGGGGCCGCCGCACGCGCAGCGTGTGGCCCAGTACGTCAAGTTGGGCAAACGATGGAGTAGGGGTCATAAGAACCGGATGATCAAAATTCCCGCCACCGCGGCCGGGTTGGAGGCGATAGAGGACCTGGTTGAGGCCGGGGTCACGCTCAACGTCACGCTGATCTTTTCACCTCGGCAATACCAAGCCGCTTGTGAAGCGGCCTGGCGCGGTGCACAAAAACGAGCATCCAGTGATCAGTTTAAGAGCGTGTATAGCATCTTCGTATCCCGTGTGGATGTTTACACTGAGAAGCACGTCCCTCAGCTGAGTGCTGCTGCTCAGGGCGCGGTGGGGATCGTCAATGCCAAGAGGATCTGGGCGGCCAACCGGCGGTTCTGGGCGGACAAGAACCTGCCGCTTGAGCAGGAGATCATCTTTGCGAGCACCGGGACGAAAAAGCCGGAGGATCCGGCGGACAAGTATGTCAAAGCGTTTGTTGGAAGCGATATTCAAACCAACCCGCCAGCGACGAATGATCGGGTTGAAGCCGGTGGACAATCGTATGGCCCGACCATTGAGAACCTACCGCCAGAAGACGTTCTGGCCGATATCGATCGGCACGTGGATATGCAACATCTCGAGCAGACCCTCATGTCAGAGGGTTTGGTGAAGTTTGCTGATCCGCAAAAGTCACTGCTTCAACTGATTGCAGACAAACGCCGTGCCCTTGCCCAGACGTCCGCGTTATAGGCCGTTGCCAATGGGATTCTCTGATTAGCCCCCACGACGGAGACTCCTGTGCCAGTACCCGTGGCCAGACGGAAAAGAGCGGGGCCGTTTCAGGATCAGCCGTCGCTGACGGCGGTATGTCGGCTGGGGCCGGCTCCATGGTAGAGGTAGAGGACGATCCGCCCCCCAAGATTTAGCCCATCCCCCAAAGTCCACAAGGACGGTTGTACCGCCGTTTTGACACTCCCCACTGCACGGCCGACAATCGTCAGGTCTAAACAAACATGGAGCCGGGGCGTGCGGCCCGACGGCCAACGGGAGTTCATCGGATGAAGTTATCGACAAGGCTTGGCTTCTTGTCGTTGCCGTGGCTTGTTTTGTCGGTCATGTTGGGTTGTCAGTGGGGCGATCGGCAAGGGTCGACCGGGTCCCAACGGGTCGATGTCGACCCGCTGATTGATCCGCTTGATGCCCGAGATCTGGGATACACCTTGCAGTGGGCGACAGACTTAGGTGTACCTGATGGTCAGACGCTGTCACACATCCAGCTGCTGGACGACGTGATCGTGTGTGTTGAAGCGCCGTCGAACATGGTCACCGCCGTCTCATTGCGCGACGGCGAGATGATGTGGCGGGGGATCGTAGGCAAGCCGGCAGACAAGCTCTTCACACCGGTGCGGAGTGGCGATCGCCTGTTGATCAATTCCGAACAGCTGCTTTACTCCATTCATATCCGTACCGGAAGGATGCTCGAAGCCAGCGAGCTGGTGTCGATGGTGAACCACGCACCGGCGGTGGTGGACGGGTTGGCTATTTTTGGCGGCTTGAACCATCGCGTTTTCGCCCACGAGGTCCAGGCTGGATATAAGAAATGGGCCTACCAGCTGACGGATCGGGTTTTTGCTCGGCCGACCACGTTCGGGCCCAACGTGTTCGTCGCCGATGGTAGCGGTGTCTACGCGATGTTTGTGGCCAATACGGGCCAGTTGCTGTGGAAGGGGCGCACATTTGCGAGGGTCTCAGCCAGGCCGGCGATGAGTCACACCGGCGTATTCGTTTCTGGAGAAGACCATTCGCTCTACGCGTTAGACCTGGCCACGGGTCGTGACCGATGGATTTACCACACGACGCGTCCGTTGACACGTAGCCCATACGTGTTTCCCAATGTTGTCATCCTGCCTCTACCGCCGGACCAGGGCCTGGTGGCTCTACACGCCCGAACAGGTCTTGAGCAATGGCGGTTGCCATTTATGGCCGTTCCGATTTTTCAGTTTGAAGACACCCTGTGGTTCCACACCGCTTATAGCCTCGTTGTATTGGATGTCGGTTCAGGCAAGATCCTGGTCGAGGTCCCTGTCCACCGGCTTAAGACGGTCGTTCAGGGGTCTGAACGGCAGCTGATTTTGGTTTCACCCGGTGGTCGATTGCTCCTTCTTGTGCCGCATGCTTAGACGAATTCGTTGGTGCCGTTGGCCGTTGCGATCAGGTTCACTGCCATGACCGATCTCATACCGATTCGCCGGGCACTGGTTTCTGTCAGTGACAAGGAAGGGCTGGTTCCTTTTGTCCGCGGCCTGGTCGATCACGGCATTCAGATCGTTTCCACCGGTGGCACGGCCCGCGCTCTGGTCGAGGCCGGGCTTGACGTGACTTCTGTGGATCAGCTGACGGGATACCCGGAGATGATGGACGGCCGTGTCAAAACACTGCACCCACGTATCCACGGGGGCCTTTTGGCACTGCGTGACAACCCGGGACACGTTCAGGCCATGATTGACCATGGCATCGAGCCGATCGATTTGGTATGCATCAATCTTTATCCTTTCGAGCAGACCATCGCACGTCAAGGGGTCAGAGACGACGAAGCGATCGAACAGATTGATATCGGGGGGCCGAGCATGATCCGTAGCGCGGCTAAAAACCATCGGTATGTGGCGGTGATGATCGGCCCCTCGCAGTACGAGCTTGTGCGTGATCATATCCGTAGCCAACGCGGCGCGACGACACTTGCGTTGCGTGCTCGTCTGGCGGCCGCGGCGTTCGCACGAACAGCGTCGTATGACGCGACCATTGCCCAATGGATGAGCAACCGAGACACCGATTCTCAAGAACCCGGGACACTGTTCCCAGACCCTTTGATCATTCGGTTGGAGCGTCAGGCCGTGCTTCGTTACGGTGAGAATCCTCACCAGGCCGCGGCTTTGTACGCAGCGATACCGGCTGGGCATGGCAGTGTGATAAACGCACGTCAGCTTCACGGAAAGCAGCTAAGCTTCAACAATCTCAACGACGCTGCCGCGGCATTGGAACTGGTCAAAGAATTTTCCCAAGTGGCCGTCGCGGTGATCAAGCATACGAATCCTTGCGGTTTGGCGGTGGGTACGAATCTGGCGGATGTGTTTGATCGAGCATATGCTGGCGATCCATTGGCAGCTTTTGGCGGTATTGTCGCGATGAACCGGCCTGTTGATGCGGATACCGCCCAGCGGATGGTCGCGCCCGGAAGTGACGGCGGTCAAAAGTTCTTGGAGGTTGTCATCGCGCCAGACTACACTCCCGCGGGTTTAGATACGCTGCGTGGCCGGTGGAAGAATGTAAGGCTTTTGGCGGTCGGACATCTGCCGGGGCCTGATCAAAGAGATCCTCGGCAACTGAACCTCAAGTCCATCGCTGGAGGGATGCTGGCCCAACAAGACGACGTAGCGGACATGTCCCCGCAGCGATGGCAACACGTGGCAGGTCCGGTGCCTGGCGACGACATTTTGCAGTCCCTGCATGTGGCTTGGTGTGCCGTAAAGCACGTTAAGTCCAACGCGGTCGTGATCGTCCGTGACGCGGGATTGATAGGGGCCGGAGCGGGCCAGATGGACCGGGTGGAGTCGTGTAAGATCGCTGTGGCCAAGGCCACGGTCAACGGCCGAACCGCTGGTGCGGTTGCCGCCTCGGACGCTTTTTTCCCATTTCGCGATGGCCCCGATGTGCTGATCGGTGCAGGTGTGATCGCGATCGTTCAGCCGGGCGGCTCCAAGCGTGACGATGAAACCATCACCGCATGCAACGAGGCGGGGGTAAGTTTACTGTTGACCGGGCGGCGTCATTTCCGTCATTGAGGCATCTGCTTAAGCGATATAATAATATCTGTCCAAGAAGGTGTTGATGGTTGCGCCTGGACCCGATTTTCTAGAACTCGGAGTGATAAAAAACGGGCAGGGCGTGTGTAAGCCGTGGTAACGACCTGTGATACCGACCGAGATTAGTTCTTGCGTGATGTCTGCGAACATGGGTGTTGGCGTAGCAAAGACCTTTGGCGTATCCATGGCAATTAAACAATATCTGATGCGCATGAGCCAGTATGTTTGTGAGTGACGATGGGAGATTCACCGACAACACGACCGAGCTTGCTGCTGCAGATCCGTAACCCTCATAACACCGCGGCGTGGACTCAATTTGTCGAGATCTATATGCCGCTGGTTCATCGCTATGCGGTCAGGCGAGGGTTGCAGGACGCCGACGCCGCCGACGTGGCTCAGGACGTGTTCAAAGCGATTGCCGCCAGAGCGTCTCATTTCCAATACGACCCCACGCGTGGATCGTTTCGGAGCTGGTTGTACACGGTCGCTCGCAGCAAGTTACACAACCACCTGGCGCGCCGTCGAAAACAAGAACGGGCTACCGGTGAATCTCGTGTCAGACAAATACTGGAAAGCCAGCCCGACTCGGATCACGAAGATGAGACACAGTGGAACATAGACTACCAGAGACAGATGTTTGATTGGGGGGCACAGCAGGTCCGGCCAAGTGTCCAAGAAGCGACGTGGAGTGCGTTTTGGCAGACCGCGGTCGAACAGAAACCCGCAGGTGAAGTAGCCGAACTGCTCGGGATGTCGATCGGTGCCATTTATGTGGCCAAGAGTCGCGTTTTGGCTCAGATCAGACAGCGAATCCAGAGTGTGATCAGCGGTGAAGACGCCGACCACCCTCTTCTATCGTCGGATTGACCCTTGACGGTCGGTGTGTGTGGTGATTGAAAGGGAAGATCGGATGACGCGGGAGCTTTTCGATGTCAGATTCCTGCCCCGATATTCGTCGCCTTGAAGGTCTGTTGGAGCAGGGCGTTTCTGACGCGGAGACCGGCGTGCTTACGCGGCACCTCGATGACTGCCCGCTGTGTCGACAGCGGCTAGAGGCGTTGGCTGGCACCGTTGATCTGATCCCCGGCAAGCCACATTATGTGCCCGCGGCCAGCACGGCGTTGGAGAAGGCCATGAGCGGCTTGAAGGCCAAGCTCGGCCAACCACGGTCAACACCGTCGTCGGTTAATGAATCGATACCAGACCGGCCAGCGTTTCTCGGGGTATCGGACAAACCTGGCTATATCGGCAAGTTTGGCCCATATGAAGTGATTCAGGTGGTCGGTCGTGGTGGCATGGGTGTGGTATTAAAAGCCTATGATGCCTCGTTAGATCGCATCGTGGCGATCAAGGTTCTCGCGCCGCAGCTGGCCTCTAGCCAGGATGCCCGTGTTCGGTTTTTACGTGAGGCGCGTGCGGCGGGTTCGGTCATTCACGATCATATCGTGGCGGTTTATAGTGTGGGGCAGGCGTGTGGTCTACCGTATTTGGTGATGCCGTTTGTTAGTGGCGGCTCGCTTCAGGATCGGATCGACGGCGACCGAACGTTACCGACCGATGAAATTTTGAGTATCGGTCGGCAGTTGGCTTCCGGCTTGGCTGCGGCACATGATCGTGGCATGGTTCACCGCGATATTAAACCGACGAATATCTTATTCGATCGAGTTGGCGGAAAAGTCATGATCGCTGACTTTGGGTTGGCCCGCGCTTGTGGACAGCCGCCGGTAACACAGACGGGATTCTTGGCCGGTACCCCACAGTACATGGCTCCGGAACAGGCCATGGGGCAGGGTGTGGACCACCGTGCCGATCTGTTTAGCTTGGGCTCGGTGCTGTACACGATGTGTACCGGTCGCTGTCCGTTTTCGCAGGAGTCAACGATCGCCGCCATTCGCGGGGTGTGTGACGGCACGCCGCCGTCGATTAGGCAAATCAATCCAGACATCCCCGGTTGGTTGGTCCGGCTGATTGACAGGCTGATGGAAAAGGATCCGGATCGCCGGGTCCAGTCGGCCACTGAGGCCATTGAGTTTCTAGATCAACACCGGACCGGGATGTCTGGGTCGGTTGCCGCTCCAGCTCGGGCACAGGGTGACAGCAGACGAAGATGGCCGTTGGTGGCGGTATCGACTGGTGTTGCGATGATGGCGTGCGCCGGGCTGCTGTGGGCGATCATGCGCGCTAAAGAAGACCAACAAAACGGTAGACATGCCGTTTTGTCCCGAACCATACCGGCGGATTCGTGGCCCAGCGGACAATGGCCGGATGCTGCTACCGAGCTTATCAAAGACAACCAGCACGTTATTGACACGGCGGCACCGGTCCAGAAGCCCCAAGCCCCCGTCTTTACGGTGGTCTCCGACCAGACCCAGGCGGCCAGTCCATTCAATACGCTAGCGCAGGCCGTTGCCAATGCGCATGACGGTGGCACGGTCGAGGCCCGTTGGAACGGACCGGCTGTCATCGCACCGTTACGGATCCAGGGTAAGTCGCTTAGAATCCGCGCCGCCGACGGCTTTGCTCCTGTGTTGGTCTGCCACGTCGCGTCTGCCGAATCGATGATCCAGACGGATGCGCCTCTTGTGCTTGAGGGCCTGGCGCTTAAGCGTATCCATGTGCCGGATACCGCGTCCGGGTCCACCAGCCCGGTGATGGATTTGCAGACCCAAAGTGGGAACAGGATTCGGGTACCGACCGGTCCTGTCGGTGTCCGGCTCATGGATACCTCTGGCCTGCTTTACGCGACGAATTGTCGATTTCTTATCCATTCGTCTTCTGGTCATCCGACAGCCTTCTTATACCGACGCGGATTCGATCCGCTACAGCTGAACAATTGTGAGTTGTATGTCCAGTTTGGCGGCGCCGTCTATTTCGACCGGGGGGCCAGCGATTCGGTAGCGGGCTCGGACGCGGCGCTGGTCATGCACAACTGCGTGCAGTCGGGATACGCGGCGATTTCTCTACCGTTACGTCTGCAAGGTGAGATGGTCATATCGCGGAGCACCTTTAATGGCGGCTGTTTGGTCTTGTTCCAACCCGGTGTGGCAGATGAGGCAGGTCAGGCGGCGTTGTCTACTGCGGCGTTGCGGGTCCGGGCCACCGATAACGTTTTTGACATTCGTTCTTTGTTGATCGATCCATCACAGACCTTCTCGGCAGCACTGTTGGCCGATCACTTTCAATGGCAGGGACAACACAACGTCGTTTCAATGGCTCCGTTACTGTCGGTGGATCTCCCTCGGCGAAGGCAACGCGCCATGGGATCAGCTGTGATTCGGCAATGGAAGGTCTTCTTGGGCCAACGCAGCAGCGGATCATTCCGCGGAAATATTGTCTATTCTGGACACACAGATCCTTCGGAGATGGTGGTGTCAGGTGCATTGGAGCAGTTGTCACCCAGCTCATTTCGCATTGACGCGGTCAACCGGACACGGGGTATGGTTCTACGGGGAAGTCGTTTGGAAGGTGTTGGCGCTGAGCTGGAACTTGTAGGTCCCGGGCAAGCATACGAACGGTTTAAACGATCACCGTTGCACCAGCAGTGGCGCCATATGGTCGATTTGGCGCTGCACCGCTGACACGGAGGCTCGTCTGTCATGACGGCGGGGTGGTGTCGAATCTCAGGGGCTTGTGGTCGCCAACGATCCGCCGGGTTTACACTTGTGGAATTGTTGGTGGTGATCTCGATTGTGGGTGTGTTGATCACGTTGACCATCCCTACCTTGAGGTTGGCCCGGGGTAGCTCAAGATCTGTGGTCTGCCGCAGCCACCTTCGACAGCTGGCTGTCCTCACCCACTGCTTCGCTCAAGAGAAGGGTCACCTGCCACCAAGTTTTGTGCAACCGGCGCCACAGCAGCACTGGGCTGCGCTGCTGACGTCGCAGGTGACCGGTGAGGCGCTGCAGTACGATACGAACGGTCTTCCGCTGGGTCACAACCTGCCTATTTTTGAGTGTCCCGCCGCCGCAGCGCCCGATATTGGCCCGGGGACTCGGCGGAACCACTACTCTGTACACAAGGTGTTGATGCCCTCCAAGTGGAATGGTTCGGGATGGACGGGTCCGAAGAAAAAATTGGATTTGATTCAGCGCACGCACGAAGTCATCTTGATCGCCGACGGCGTTCAGTCTGACCAACCCAATCAAGTCGGTAACGCCGGGAACGCATTTCCCACCTTCAGAAGGATTATTCCAAATCCAGTGGTGTATTACAACCCGAGCGATTCGGACATCAATGCCCCGATCTTCGAATTGAGCAATACCAACCAGGACACAAACGCCAATCGCGGTCACATTCGCTACCGCCACGGCAGTCATCATTCAGCCAACGTCGCGTTCGTCGACGGTCACGCCAAAGTGATCGGCCGTGGCGGGATCTTGAACCGGAACATCCGCATCAATCGTTAACCGGTAACGATATGAAAAACAGTGCGGGCAATCCAGACAGCGTGCTGGTCACACCAATCCAGTTTGTCCCTTGGGCGATGTCTTCGAACGCGGGGAAAGGGTCGGTAGAGCTTGCAGCGGTTCTGTCGCGTACAAGTCATTGACCATGCGCATCAAACGTCCTAAGCGCATTGTCATATCGAGGACGAACACGTCCTATCGCGATGACGTGACCACCGTTGGTTGTGACGACGCACTGGTCTGATCAAGTCCGGCAGCGAATCTCATCACCTGTTGCCACCAAGTTTCGTAGGGGCCGACCGGCCAGCTGTTGTGGCCGGCGTCTTGGAAGATCCACTGCTTCTTCGGAGCAGATAGGGTCTCGTACAAACGCCGAGAATGGCGATAAGGAATGATTTCGTCGTGTTCGGTAATCAGCATGGCGACCCGTCCGGTAAAAGATTGAAGGTGTGTGACGTTGTCGTATCGTTCACGGGCCAGCCAACGGACCGGTAGGTACCAGTACAAAGATTGGGCTAGGCTCGGCAGCGTGTCCCAGGGTGTTAAGAGGATCATCGCAGCCACGGGCACGGATGAATCGGCCGCAGCAGCTGCGGCCACGCCACAGCCCATCGACTCGCCCCAAAGAAATAGTGGTTCGCCGAACCGTTCGTGTGCCATCTGGATGGTTTCTTTTGCATCGATCACAAATTGCGCCTCACTGGGGTGGCCGGTTCTTCCCCCGTAGCCGGGGTACTCTGCCAAGATCACTCGGTAACCCAGTGGCTCCAGAGCACGGACGTAGTAGCTGCGATTTAAGGCCATGCCCGCGTTGCCGTGGAACACGATGACCGTCCCTTGGCTGGGATTCGGTGACGCTGTACTGACGAAACCGCGGTAAGCATCGTCGTCGGTCGGCCAAAAGCGCAAGCCGACTCGCTGGGAGTCAGCGGCCGTCGGTCGACGGGTATCTGGCATATACAGCAGTCGTCGTTGGAAAATGTAGACCACCGCGACAAAGAGCCCGTACGCGATCGTCAGCAGCAACACACACCGCAGCGCCAACCCGATGTATCCTTTCATCACGGACCAGTGTACGTTTCGAGCACTAATTTTGACAGCGGTGACGAACGCCTCTGCGGATTCCCTCAAACAAGATGTCGATTAGGTGGAGATTTTCGGAGTAGCTTTACGAGCCGGTGGATCTGCCCGTCCAACGCCGAACGTCCCCGCGGTTCAGTGAACGGGCAAACACCTTGGGTCTAATTGGGCTGCTACAAATTGAAGAACACTGGTCATCGTTGTTTACCGTCCCAAGCTCCGCCGGCTTCCGGTGAGCGAACCTTGCGATGGCAAACCGCTTAATGGGCATGAGGTATGGAGATGTACTTATAGATAACGATGATTACATGGGCGCCATTCGATTTGGCGACTAGGTTATTTGCCACGTGTGATTTAGTATTTTCCGTTGCGTTATCGGGATCTCGCCTCCTGTTGTTTGTAAGGGTGTTTTTTTGTTGCCATGGACAGATCAATTTGTGTCCAATGACCTCATGCGATGCAAGAAAGAGAAAACATTGTCGATTGCGCGCAGAGTCTGTTGTCTTGGTCGGTATCAATCTAGGAAGGGAAAGTGGAAGCCCTATCGGTATGCCTGCCACTGATCTGGCTGTCGGCTTCCGTGGCTGGTTTGGGACATATGGACGAATAACATTCGATTTTGTTCCCGTGTTGTAGCGAATCCGCACCGACAGATGTGCAACGAGCGATACGGGTAGTGGTTTGTTGGTTTTAATTTGTGCGAAAGATGTTCGTTTGAGTGTTAGCTATATCGGAGGGTATGTAAGTCCTTTGCCTTTCTGGACGACTAAGGGGAGCCCGGATGAAAGTCGATGCTTATTCCAATCGGTGCAGATTAATCGATTGTCACCTTACAACCATTTCGCTCCACGTGATGGGTGTCGTCTTGTTTATGGTCACGATGGTATGCAGTTATGGCAACATGACCTACGGGTTGGGCGGTATTGAGGGCACGTTTGAATATGCCTTTGATGCGCCGTGGAGAATGGAGCCCTACACGAACTCAAGCGGGAAGATCGAATACGGTGCGATTCCTATTCAGCTTACGGTTCATGACGGCATGCATGCTGGACTTGATCCCGCCTTTTCGGCCGTGGATTTGGATGGATTCATTGGAATAGGGCGATTTTGTCAGGTGACGGTTCGTCAGGCCGGATCCCCCCCGGTGGTTTACGAACTAGATGATTTGTCTGAAATTGAAATGACCATCGGGGCATGGCCATGGCCGATCTCGGCAGACATTCCCGAATACAGATTATGCAGGCAGTGGGCGGGGGAGAACTGTGAATCACTGCGCGATATCTCGCGCACGAGTGAATGGCACGCTCTTTTGTGGTACACACCGCAAGGTAATATCAAACCAGGTTCTGTCATTCCACTGGAGATCGAGATGGAGGTGGTAAGGCCCATGCAGGGCATCACGTGTGACAATGCCAGCCCCAGCCAACGCATCGTCCTTCGAAATCATGTTCGTGTGTACATGGGTGATGCACCTTTGCCAAGATTTAATAATCATTGGGTTTATGGTGATTTGCACTATCATGGACAAGGAAATGATAACGAGGGAGAAAGCGCCTACAACTATCGCGGCATTGTCCGTGCCATGGGAGCAATGGGGTTAGATTTTTTGTTTGCTGCTGAACACGCATCCGATTCAGAGCAGATTATCGATGGCGATATTGATATCCAAGTCGTGGATTTAGAGTTGCACGATGCAGATTCGACGGGCGGTGTTCTGCGAGACATGAACGAGCAGCGTTTTGCTTTTAGCCATGAACTTATTTACGGGCAAAGAGGCGCGAATCAGGAAGCAGCTCTGAACGCGTTCCAAAACAATTTACCACCTAATGTCTATTCTCGGGGTATCGCTCCTCAAATATACCTCGGCGGCGAGGTGGATGTGGTTCCAGAGGTGAGGTCACGACCGTTTGAACCTATTACGTACGGCAACGGTAGGGCATATGAAGTCACTGATCTGTGTAAGAGTTGGCAGTGGTCATTTGGACCACCTTGTGTGCATCACAAACTCTGGGAACCCACGTCGATAGGTACTTTCTTAATTAAAGATGCACAGGGTATCAACGATATAGACTATGGACGAGAACACTTGATCTATTTCCCCCAAACGTCAACGCTTGAGCGTGCGCGAACGGTCGAGACCTATGGTAATACGTCATTTGTTCCAAGCTTGACAGGCCAATACGGTGGTGCCAGTCGGCGGCTCTCTGGGGCCAACAACGGCAAACTTGCAATGTTGCCAGAAATAGAAAGAAAAGGGTTCGCCTTTATCGCTCATCACCTTAACGACGGGGTAAGTCCCGGACCAAACGGCCCGCCATGGAGTACGTACATGCTTAACGAAGCATGGAGGTCTCCAGCAGTGTTGGGGCTCCAGTTCTGGAACGAAGACGGGCGGTTTGAGGTAGATATCAGCGATTCCGCTGAGACAGACCGACGTTTTGGAGTCGAGATAGGATACGATCGGAGATACGAATATGGAAAAAAAGTTCCTAATAATGCGATGAGAGATGGATTCAAATTTACAGGAGACCCAGGCTTGTTTGAACTGATCCCTTACAGCCAAAATACGATGACAATGCAGCGTCGTGTTTTTACGATAGAGCATAAGCTTCACCATGGCGCGGTCAGCTGGGATCGGATGAATCATTGGGGGTTGAACCTAGACAAGACACGTGCTCTACGAAGCTGGCTTCCTGAGGGACAGCCGCGTCGGTTTTTTATGGCAGGTGGATCCGACGCACACGGCGATTTTAATTATCGTCGAAACGGGTATTTCGAAGGGACCACAAGTACAGATGACACTGCGATCGGTAAGCCCCGAAATTTGGTATATGTCGGTCCTGATAAGATCGCGGTCAATGATCTACCAAGCGGCAGCGATCAACAGGTTAATCCCGGCAAGATCATTAATCCTACGATGGTTGATCGTCCAGATCAAGACTCAATGTCTCTAAATCTGGGTGATGTGAGCGTACGGCCGACATCGTATGACCTGCCTGAGGCGCCGGACGCTACAGAGATTGATAGCAACGATATCGCTTCAGAACCGGTCGCGTCGTATTCGCACGAACAGGTATTAAACGCTATACGACAAGGCCAATATTGTGTGACCGACGGCCCGGTTCTGCGTATCGCGATAGACAAAAATAAGAATGGTCGGATTGATCACGAAGATACACAGATGGGTGACATTGCTTATTTGTCCGACCAAGAGTCCGTGGAACTGCTCGTGGAGTGGAAGTCCACCCCGGAGTTTGGTCCGGTGAGCAGGATTGATTTCTATGTGGGTGTACACAGCAGCAATACAGGAATGAAAAGCGAGTTAAGAACATATGCGCCGAAATTTCACGGTGTGCGAGATTGTCGTCGAGATCCGAGTAGCAATATCGTACATACTTATATCTCAAACGGACACGCGTACGAAAAAATGGAGGATGGGTATTGGGTCGGAGATTGGGTTGACTTGCCGTTAAGGTTAACACCCAGTTTGTGGAACATCGGTTTGGAATATCACGGAACGTGGAGGAAATCATTAGACTTGAGTCGATTTGAGGCATTTCAAGGCAAAACAGGCGATCGATTTTTCATCAGAGCATTTGCCTCGACACATAGGTTTGGGTGGTCGGAATGTCCGGAGTTTGAACCTGTTCCCCGTTACGCTTTTACGAATCCCATTTGGGTTCTTCGTTATCAAGAAGGGGCCACTTGGGGCGTCGATCATTTCGAGAAGATGAGGCGTCGGTCGGACGATGACTTACAGCACATACAATGATCACTCAAACAGATTTCTGTGAATTCAGGTGGAACGGTGTGGGCTGCCAGTCAAGATGATCAAATATGGCAGTGGACAGGAATCGTTTGGGATCTTATGCCGGCTGGTGTACCCATATTCTCATGGGGGCAGTCGGTGTGGTTTGAGGTGTCAATGCCACAAATAAGTATGGCGAAACCGGTATTAAAAAGGCATATCTCCCGATGGACACCCTGTGTTCATCGCCAGCATTCTGTCTAACATGAGAAACCAATGAAAAGCATTAGAGCCCCGGGGCACATAACGCTCGGAGCTGTTCATCGCGGGATAGCGTTAGGCCTTGCATTATCATGCGCGGCTTCGGCACAACCACTACAGGACGGTAAAGGGAGCTTCATATTTAGAACACCGCAGGGTGGAAAAGATATTCGAGTATGGTATTACAGACCAATCTCCTTTCATAACAAGTCTCAAATTGTATTCGTGATGCACGGTGTGAAACGGAACGGTGAAACGTACCGAAACACTTGGATTCGCCACGCCAGAGAAGGGCGGTTTTTATTATTGGTTCCGGAGTTTTCAAGTGAGGATTACCCGGACAGTGTCGGGTATCACCTCGGTAACATGTTTTCTTCATCGGGAAGAAGGAACAATGAGGCATCGTGGAGTTTTACGGTGATCGAGGATCTGTTTGATCATGTCAAGGCGACCACTGGGAATCAAGCCGTCGCCTACGATCTCTACGGCCACTCCGCGGGAGCTCAGTTTGTCCACCGGCTGGTGATGTTTCTACCCAACGCGCGGATACGCATCGCCATTGCTGCCAATGCCGGATGGTACACCATGCCAACACGTGACGTCGTTTTTCCTTACGGCCTAAAGGATTCCGGTACGGAGATGAGTGACGTGGGCGTGTCGTTCGAAAAGAACGTCATTATCCTCCTTGGCGCCCAAGACACCGACAAAAACCACAAACACTTGCGAAAAACGACTGGGGCCATGGCGCAGGGAGCCCACCGGCTGGCACGGGGACAGCGTTTTTATCAGATGGCAAAGACCGCTGCAAAAAAGCAGAAGATCCAACTCAAATGGAAACGAATGATAGTTCCCGATGTGGGTCACAGTCATTCCAAAATGTCCGTCCATGCCGCCAGATTGTTAAGGTAGGTATCGGAACAATCAGGTAGGTGCGCTGCGTTGCTGAGCGATGTCGTTGGCCGGGGGACAAAGTGCAACCATCGTTTCCGATTGTCCAGAGGTAACTCGGCGCAGTTCGGATGGAGTATGGTCGAAAGTTGTGGATGGATGACTAAATAAAGAAGGCGGCGTACCTTGGTGATTGAGTAGATCATTCAAGGAGACGCCACCCATGCAAGACGGTACCACTGAACCGATTTGTTATCCAGTTGCTTCATCGAAGGACCTATTGACTGAAGTCCTTCGTGAAGGAGCACGCACGATGCTGACGCAGGCCATTGAAGCCGAGGTTGCTGAATGGATTGAAGATCATGCTCATGTGGTCGATTCGGAGGGTCATCGCCAGGTCGTTCGCAACGGCCATCTTCCCCAACGACAAATCCTGACAGGCCTTGGTGCGATGGATGTCCGCCAGCCACGTGTGCATGATCGACGGCCCGAAGGATCCAAAGAGCGTTTTAGCTCGAAGATTCTGCCACCTTACTTACGTAAGTCAAAAACGATCGAGGAATTGGTTCCTTGGTTGTATCTCAAAGGCATCAGCACAGGTGATATGGCTGAGGCCTTGGAAGCCCTGGTCGGGCCCGATGCCAAGGGTCTGAGCGCCAAATCGATCGAGCGTCTTAAGCAATCCTGGCAGGATGAATACAAAGAATTCTCTCACAGAAGCTTAGAAGACAAGCATTTCGTCTATGTCTGGGCAGATGGGGTGTATTTCAATGTCCGCCTGGAAGATTCGGCCAACAAACGTCAATGCATCCTTGTTCTGATGGGTGCCATGAACGATGGCAAGAAGGAACTATTGGCCATTGCCGATGGCTATCGGGAATCCAAACAGTCGTGGATTGAGCTTTTGCGTGACTGCATCCATCGTGGTCTGAAGCAAGCACCAAGCCTAGCGATTGGCGATGGCGCCTTAGGCTTCTGGGCGGCAATCGATGAATTGTGGCCCCCGACGCGGCATCAGAGGTGCTGGTGCCACAAGACCATGAATGTACTGAACTACATGCCCAAGAGCTTACACGGCAAAGCCAAGCCGATGCTCCATGAAATTTGGATGGCTAAGACGCGCAAGGAAGCAGGAGCAGCGTTTGATCACTTTCTGACGACGTTCAACGCCAAGTATCCCAAGGCCGCGGCGTGCTTGGACAAGGATCGTACGAAATTGTTGGCATTCTACGACTTCCCAGCAGAACACTGGGCACACATACGCACGACGAACCCAATCGAATCCGTCTTTGCCACGGTGCGGCTGCGAACCGACAAAACCAAAGGTTGTGGTAGTCGAGTCGCGTGCCTAACAATGGTGTTCAAACTGGTTCAATCGGCATCGAAGAAATGGCGGGCGCTGAACGGTTCAGCCCTGTTGCCTCAGATTATCCGAGGTGTAAAGTTCGTTGACGGAGAAGCCAAGGTCGCCGCCTGATCATGTCTTCATCCACAAGATTTGACGATACCCCAGTTCGGATGGTTTTGTAATCCTCCCTGTTGTCTGAGCGCTTAAAAGTAGAGACTTTAGGTTTCCATTTGTCTGATGACATTTCGCTGACTGTAGGTATTCTTCCGCCGCAAGACTCATTCACAGGCACCGGTGAGGCTGGCGGCGGAAGAATACCGGCCGCAACCTCTTGTGGTTGGTCTTTGGATGCCAGATGGGCTCGAAGATAACCCCAAGGCGTTTGCCGACCCAAAGCGGTGTGTGGGCGATCACTGTTGTAGCTGTATTGCCAACGGGTTGATTCGTCACGCACTTCGTCCAGATTGCTGAAGGCGTACACATCCAAGACCTCCTGGCGGTACGTGCGGTTGAAGCGTTCAACATAGGCGTTCTGCGTGGGCTTGCCCGGTTGAATCGGGGTTTGTTGAACACCGTGGCGCGCCGCCCATCGCTCCAATGTGGCAGCGATCAGTTCTGGGCCATTATCCGATCGCAACTTCTTGGGATAGCCTCGATCCTCGGCGACTTGATCGAGCACCCTGACCACACGTTCGCTAGGCAGCGAATGATCAATCTCGATCGCCAAAGACTCGCGATTGAAATCATCGATCACATTCAGCGTACGGTACGGCCGACCATTGGCCAGACTATCGCTCATGAAGTCCAACGACCAGCAGTCGTTGGGCTTTTGGGCCTGGTCCAGAGGGACCGGGTCACGTGACGGCAGACGTTTCTTGGGTTTGATCCGAAGGTTCAACGCAAGCTCCTTATACACACGGTACACGCGTTTGTGGTTCCAGACATATTCGTGCATCCGGATCCAGTCGAACATCAACCCGAAGCCCCAACGTGGTCGCGACTCAGCGAGCCGGGTCAACACCTCGACCACCTCATCGTCGCCTTTACGTCTGGATTCGTACCAGAAACAGCCCAGGCTGATCGAGAGCAAATTGCACGCCCGGCGTTTGGACACGGGATGCTCGGCAACAGCCCACCGAGCGACCTCGCGACGCTGGCCGGGCTTCACCAGTTTTTTGCCAACGCCTCTTTGAGGATCCGCTGGTCCATCTGTGACTCGGCGTACATCTTCTTGAGTCGGGCGTTCTCGGCCTCCAATTCCTTGACACGCTTGAGCATCGACGCGTCCATACCGCCATATTTGGATCGCCATTTGTAAAACGTCGCCTGGCTGATCCCGTGGGTACGGCAGATCTCCGCCACCTTTACGCCCGCCTCTTGTTCATTGAGGATCGCCACGATTTGCGTTTCAGTGAACTTGCTGGTCTTCATCAAAGGCTCCTTTGGAGTAAGGGATTGTAAACAGGAGCCTCTACTTTTGAATGATTCAGTTTTTAGGGGGGATTACACTTTGGGAGCGGCCTAATACCGACCGGTCAGATCGTCGGCAGATCGATCGGTGTCAGTAGCCTGCGTAGAATAGTGGTATGTTCCGACCCAAATGGTTCGGGACGGGGTATATCGCCATCAAGGCGAGGCGCCGTCATTTAGGGTTGTTTCAATGTTCAGGGCTCTCATTTCGCGTTTATGCCCATCGCTGTTCGTTCGCATCGAGCAGGAGTCCCGCACATGGATGATCCGGTGTCCCAGGTGTCGCCGCGAGGTTTCGGTGTGGGATGCCGGTGGTATGCGCTACAAGGCGGCGGGTACAGTTCGCCGTTTAGGACGATGTACGGCGTGCAAATATATCGGCATGCTAATAATTGATCGCAAACCCAATGCTTGATCCCAATTAACGGAAGGCGCTTGTGGCGTCCAAGCATATGCCGGCGTTTGGTCGATAAGAGAATCAAATCATATTAATCTTTTTTGATTCCCCATAATCGTTTCTTCCTCGAACGCCAGCGGTTCGAGAGGTCTTGGAATCGCGGTGGGATGGATTCAGACGACGGGAGGAATGGTCACCGCCCGTCGGAGTATCGCCCGCGAGATTGACCACTGTTTCAGTCTTCACCCATCGCTTCAGCAGCACCAACAGGGCATGTGAATTTTCGGCGTACCGCAGTACCGATGTTAAAATATTCTTTTCCGCGAGCTGTCTGCCGCGTCGGTACCGGCTTCTGAGTTCAATGGGTAGGGGGCAATGAGATAGAAGGACATTGGCCATGTGTGAAGACCAACTTTCGCTTACAGATGCCTTAGACACTCAAATTGTACGTTCACAGCGTCATGCCAGGAGAAACTACTACTGGGCGTACGGCATCACATTAATCGGAGCCACCGCAAGTGCGGTGACGACGCTGATTGTGGCACTGGGTCAAGCCGAACATTTCAAGGAGATCACCGCCATTTTTGCTGCCATGCCAGCTGCGGCGATGCTCCTCGAAAGCCGCTTGCGGTTAGAAGAGCGATCTAGATGGAATTGGCATAAGACAAAACGTTTACAAGCCCTTTCGCGGTCGCTGACCTACGAAGGCGCTACGGAAGCCCAAATAAGCAAGGCGTGGAGCGAGCTGGAAGTCCAACTAGAGGAAGAGTGGGTGGGCTTGTCTCGTGAATAGTTGCCGTGTCTTTGGCGATGTATGGTCCAACGGCGTCGTTTGCTCGGGAAGACTTCAGTTTTGCTTGGGTTCACTGCGTTTCAGTTGGCGATGAAGCAAGTGGTTGTGCGCCACGAATGAGGAACAAACATGAAACCCAGAATCAGCATGATTGCCCTAGCCGTTAGCGACTTAACAAAATCGGTTGCGTTTTACAAAGATGGATTGGGTTTCCCAAAATTAGATTCGCCGCCCGGAGTAGCTTTTTTTAAGCTCAATGGTACCTGGTTAGGTCTATCTGAGCGCGATGCGCTTGCAAAAGATACCGGGGTGTCGCCAGAGGGCGATGGCTACAGTGGTTTTAATCTTGCTCACAACGTGGCGTCGGAGGCGGAGGTCGATCAGGTCGTGAACCAAGCGCTTTCGGCGGGGGCGACGGTGGTTAGGCCTGTTCAAAAGGCTTCTTGGGGGGGCTACCATGGCTACTTCAAAGACCCCGATGGGCATCTATGGGAAATCGCATACAACCCGTTTGTGTGGATTGGTCCAAAGGATGAAGATGCGTAACAGGTCACCCAAGCAGGTTCGTTGTCAATGGGGCCGTCTGGTGGGGCGTTTGTATACGGACGATCAAATGGCTACTGGCTAAAGCGAACGTGCCAACGGATGAGATAGTTGAGCGGTCAATAATGCAGGCACACCTGACGTCATCCTCGTTTGCCGCCATCCTCAGGAGATCGAGCGAGCTCTCCAAAGGAGTTGTTTGACACGGTTGCCCTCTGTTCTTAGAAAAATGGAAACGGGATATGAAGCGAGGTGACGGGAAGCGTTGTGGACGGTGAACGATGCGTTGCCGCTGACGGCTTTGTTTGTCACAGAGGAACCGCAACGTTATGAGGCGCGGTGGTTCTCTGGCGGCGATGCACTTCGGTGGGAGCTGAGTTTGACGTGAGGTGGTGTGCAGCTAGAGACGTCTAAGTGATGCACGAGCAGCAATGGGATTCTCAAGAGTACGCGCGGAATGCTCGGTTCGTATCTGTTTTAGGCGAGCCGGTCGTCGAACTGCTCGCACCACAGCCGGGGGAACGGGTGCTTGACCTCGGGTGTGGCGATGGAGCCCTCACAGAGAAATTGGTTCAAGCAGGCAGTGTGGTTGTGGCCGTGGATAGTAGTCCTGAGCAAGTTGCTGCGGCTAGAGTTCGCGGATTGAATGCCTGCCTAGAACGTGCCGAAGCACTTCCCTTTAGTCACGAGTTCGATGCGGTGTTCAGTAATGCGGTCCTTCACTGGCTGGGCGATCAAGAACCCGTGATTCGAGGAGTCCATCGCGCCCTTAGGCCCGGCGGGCGATTTGTCGGCGAGTTCGGTGGCCAGGGCAACGTGCAGTCCGTCCGAACCGCGCTGTGTAACAGTATCGATCGACGCGGGGTGGATTCGTCATTGGTTGATCCTTGGTTCTTTCCCGATGAAATTCAATATCGGAGTCTCTTGACACGATTTGGATTTTTCGTGAGATTTATCACACTCTTTTCTCGCCCAACATTGTTGCCAGGAGATATCGTCCACTGGCTGGAGATATTCGCTCGACCGTTTCTCGGCGCGGTCGCGGTAGGTGAACGACGCGCTGTGATCGAAGAAGTGAAAGAAACGCTCGGCCCGAAGCTCTATGATCCTGACCGGGGTTGGATGATCGACTACGTGCGAATACGTTTTGCTGCTGACAAACCTGCCGTCTAGTATGCGGTCGTCACCAACGGGCATCGGGGAATCGTACCCTGATCGGAAGGGGCGGCGTGTCAACTGGTCGATGTTCGCCATCGCTGCAGCTTCGTGGTCAGAGCGTGAGACGTGTACCGTTAAGTCCACCTTGTCATGTACGATCTAGAGTGGTTGATGTGGTGAATGTTGGCGTGGTGGCGTTTGGGGATTCCGGTGCAATCGTGCCAGCGGAACCAGACGATTTTCTGGAAATAGTCCATCGTGCGACGGAACCGGTCATCGTTCATTCCGAGCGTGAGGGTTTAAGTGCGGCCAATATCTAATTAACTGTAAAGGGCTTACATTCTTCGCAGAGAGCGATATGCCACTGCGTTTTTCGTCAATGAGTTAACTCACTTGAAGCGAAACGAATCTGGATGCCAGGGAGACCAAGTTGGGTTTGGGTAGAGCTAGCAGAGGGCTTGGGAACCCCCTTCGTTATCTATGACAAGGCTTGACGGCGATCGAGTGTCAGTTCAAGGTCATGTCGATCGTTCAACGTCCGATTGGGGTAGAATAGGCCCTTAAGCAAGGCCAAGGTGTTTGAAGTAAGTTCGATCTGGTCCCAGATGGGTTGCGAAACGACAATGCAGTTTCGTGGTGACTGGAACTAGTTGGGTCGGCCTCAATTTTCTGTTCTGCTGGTCCGGTTCATGACGGGCGTGGCAGTGTACGAATGTCAGATACGCGACGTCGGCTTGCGAGGTTGTTCGACGTGCAGAAGATGACCCGACCCACCGTTCTGATCGCCGATGACGACAGGGGACTCGTCGAGGCGTTGTCGATTCGTCTGAACGCCGCGGGTTACCACGTTGTCAGTTGCATGGATGGAGATGACGTGGTCGAGCAGGTCCGTGGCGATAGGCCCGACGTGATGGTGTTGGACATCAACATGCCTGCTGGAACGGGGCCTGAAGCACAGAAGGCACTGGAGGCATTTCGTGAGGGCGACCGTGTCCCCGTGATTTACATCAGCGGTGAGTCAGCCGAAGCGATCCGGCGCGTTCAAGCGCAGATGAAGCCCTCCGCGATCCTGCGCAAACCGTTCGACGCCGAGGAACTGATTGCAGTAATCCGAGCGGTGCTGGGCGGCTGAAACAACGGTGTCCGCGAGAGCGTCAGGGTCCAGGCCACTGGATCACATTGGACAGCATCATTTCGCGAAGGTGTCGAAGGACGTATCACAATCGCATGTGGCCGGGTGAGGTTCGCTGGCAAGCCAAGTTACGCATTGCTGACGGAACTTGGTGATCGTTAATGGATAACATTCGAAAGTGAAAAAACGGTCAATCTTTTTTCTCGCGATTACTTCGGTCACGACGGCAATCGTGATTTACCACCTCTATTTGAAGTATCCTTGCCATATCAAGCGCGTCGAGGGACCAGAGGGTCTTGTTGCCGAATTATGGGCGGGACCTCCATAATTACCACCCATTGTTTTTACCGCAATTGACGTTGTTCGGTGACATTCACAATAACGTCGAGGTAAATCTCATCGTGAAGAGAAAAAGTGAAGTGTTACTGAGCGACATGATTGTGATTCAAGGTGATTTGATCATCGATCACGACGACACAAAATTGCTTTGGTCCGGTCGACACCTGAAGTTAATTGAAGAGCACAGCCAAACCACAAGAAATGATGATCTCTCCTCCTGGGATCCAACCCATTTGGTCTGTCCTTAGAGGTGAATGCGCCACGCATCGACGAAAGAGGAGAATAGCAGACACAAACTCAACGAAAGAGGCGGTCAGCACGCTGTTCGTCGTTGTTTCTCCAGTTGCCGAGTGTCCGCAGCATGATGTCTCGATATCGGGTCAAGGTTCATGTTATCTTTGCTTGATGGGGCCCACTGCCGGATCTGAGTTACAGCGACCTGCCTGACGAAGCAGAGCATCGGAGACGGACGGTTTGCGGGCCTCTACGCGTTGGCGGTGAATTCTTTTCGTGACGATGAACTGGGATGATGACACGTTTGTTGGTGCCCTGTTCAATCATGTCGTTGTTGCGGGTATGATGACGCTTGTGATCTGGTGACGGATGAAGGGAAGAGAAAATACGGCTTAACTTTAGCTCTCAAGCGCAATGATGGCACCTCACGGAGCAGTCGCAGATCCCCAGCGGGTGTCTAGAACACCGCTGCCGAAGCGTGCGGTTCACCCAGTAACGATGGAGCGTCAATGATCTCAGCCAGTGAAGCATTTGAGCGGTTGCGAGATGGAAACAGGCGGTTTGTGTCCGGTGCAAGGGCAGACGGCGCGGGACATACCAGCCCGTCACGCCGCGCTGCAGTGGCGGCGGGTCAAGAACCCTTTGCGGTTATCCTCGGGTGTGCGGACTCCCGTGTGCCTGCCGAGATCGTTTTCGACCAAGGAATCGGCGATCTATTCGTCGTTCGTGTGGCCGGAAACATCGTTGCTCGATCTCAAATGGGCAGCATTGAACTGGCGGTGACCCAGTTCGGTACACGGTTGGTCGTGGTTTTGGGCCATTCTCGGTGCGGAGCGGTGTCGGCGACTCTACAAGAGCTTCAACAGCCAAGTGAAAACCGATCAACGGACCTAGGTTTTATCACCGACCACATTCGTCCAGCCGTTGGACCGTTGTTAGCGACAGAACTCAAGGAGGATACCGATGCACTGATACGCCGTGCTGTTCGGAGTAACATCCTCCTATCGGTGAACCATTTGCGCGAAGGTTCGGCGGTGTTAAGACAGCTGATCCAGAAAAGTGGTTTGGTTGTGATGGGTGCTGAGTATTCGCTGGAGACCGGGCAGGTGGATTTCTTCGACGGTGTGCCGGCTGCCGGATAGCGACCCCTTGCCGTGGACGGTCTGCCTCTGCGATCGAAAGCGGCCGTTCGATCATCATCAGAAAGGGGTGACGATCGGTTGTCATTTTTTCTGGCAAATGGAAGCGGCTTAATAGGTGTCTCGTATCAGACACAGAAAGTTCTTGAACTTACGACTTCAAGCGTGGTCGTGGGGTGTCCGGACTTCGCAAATCCTCGACGCGCATAGAAAACACGCAACGTGTATTGCTGGAACAGTCTCCGTGTATGGTATGATCGTTACATATATTTGAGCGATGGGCAGACGCCATGACCAGATACAGAGAGGCTTTGCCGCAGCTCGGCAGCGAGCTATTTCTAACCGACGGGGGCATCGAAACAACCCTCATCTACCACGAGGGGTTAGAGCTTCCCAGTTTTGCCGCGTTTGACCTTCTCAAGACCCGAGAGGGTACGGCAGCTCTTCGCAAGTACTTTACGACATACGCGGAACTCGCCAGGCAGTTTGATATAGGTATGATCCTCGAGAGCCCGACCTGGCGGGCCAATTCAGACTGGGCGGCACAGATCGGGTATACCACCGATACACTGGCGGAGGCCAACCGGAAGGCGATCAACCTGCTCCAAGAGATTCGAGCGGAATATGATTCCGGTCGGGCGCTTGTGATCAGCGGGTGTCTGGGACCGCGCGGAGACGGCTATGTTGTGGATCGGGCCATGTCTGTCCAGCAAGCAGAGCGTTACCATCAGGAACAAGTTACGACGTTCGCCGCTACGGCCGCGGATATGGTATGTGCGATGACCATGAATTACGTGGAAGAAGCGGTCGGTATTGCACGATCCGCGCAGCAGGCGAATCTGCCCGTAGCCATTTCGTTCACCGTGGAGACGGATGGCAAACTCCCGACGGGGCAATCGCTCAAAGCAGCCATCGAGTACGTTGACGATACCACCTCGGCTTACCCGTCTTATTACATGATCAATTGTGCCCATCCGACGCATTTTTCACAGGTGCTGGCGGAAGACGCGACGTGGTTGGAACGACTTGGTGGTCTGCGTGCGAATGCATCGCACATGAGTCACACCGAACTGGACGCGGCTTGCGTTCTGGACACGGGCGATCCGATTGTGTTAGGACGGGAGTATGCGGATTTGAAGAAACGGCTACGCCGGCTCAGTGTGTTGGGCGGATGCTGTGGTACCGACCACCGTCACGTCGAGCAGATTATCGCAGCATGTCAGCCGCTATTCGAGAGTGCCGCCTAGTAACCCCCGACGTTGGGGGGTATGTCCTGGTGTCTAGCGCGTTGGCATACGCCTATGGATGAGTCAACGCATATCCAATAGATCATGTGAATCGCCGCTTTGTGACCTTGTTCGATACAGCACTCGACATACCGGAAAGCTCGAAAATTGGCCAGCCAGATGACGATGGAGCCAGCGCCAATGATGATCTTGTGAAAAAGAATTTTCAAAAACCTGTCTTTTGTCTGGGTGGCTTGCTCATTGTCTTTCTATCCGGTGTATTTGTGGGCGCGTGTTCCAGGATAGAACATCTTTCGAGCCAGGCGTTCCTTAAACAAGCGAAGCAGATCGAAAACATGAACAGTGCTACACAAACGGTATATCTTGGTAGATCCCAAGAGAGGGTGTATTTGGAGACTTGGTCGGCTTATCGTTTTCTGAAACCGAAACGTATCGTTTATTGGACATTTTTGTCTGACTTGCCAGACGAAATTGCCGCAAAAATAAGAAAGGGTAAGAATCCTTGGACGCCTTGGGAAGATCAAACGGAGGGAAATAGAAGAGAGCACACCGAGTAAGAAAAGCTTCGAGCCGGTCGTGTGATTTGAGTTCTCTCGCGTCACTCATCGACTAGACGACGGCCATCGTTTGGGCACGACATGACCGTAGAAAACGACACAAGCGGCCCCGGTGTTATGTTTCCCCCGCCGTTGGTTTTCTTGATCATGATGCTCGCAGCGTATGCCATACACCGTGTATGGCCCGCAGGTACGGGAACGTCATCGGAAATCAGATACGTGGGCGTGGTCATAGCGATAAGCGGAATCTATATGATCGTATGGGTCAGTCGAACTTTCAGACGCGCCAAAACAAATATTCAGCCGTGGAAGCCCACCACCAAAGTCATCTCTACGGGATTCTATGCTTACTCACGAAATCCCGTCTATGTTGGTTTCTGCTTTGTGCCAGTGGGTATTGGCGTTTTTCTGAACAATTTTTGGATTCTAGTAAGTTTTATACCTTCAGCGATCATTGTCTACTTCATAGCGATTTGTAAGGAAGAAGCGTATTTGGAAGAAAAATTTGGTGAAGCGTACAAGGATTACAAAAGCAAGGTAAGGCGTTGGTTATAGGGTTTTCTAAGGTGTGACGGGGATCTGCACGGATCTAGACGGAACGGCTTCCGTGCGTGGTATGACCCGGGCGCGTGTCGGTGCCATTTGATGGAACAAAGGCCTGAAGGGCGATGAGTTGACGTCGTTGCGGTTGTCGCGCGTTGTGACTGGGCTGCACTGGGGGTGTCTGCAGCGTGTTGCAGCGACTAGGTCGGGGCTGAACCGGGTTGGCGGTCTTTTGTCGCGAGCATATTCACCACCTGGTGCTTCAATTCGATTGCGGCTTGTTCGATTCGATATTGCCAGTTTTCGTCTGCGTGATCTTCATAGGCGTAGATGACCGAACGACTGGCTGTGACGATGGCACCCGTCCGATCGGGTTTGAAGCACGCTTGAATGGCTTGAGAAGTGCCGCCTTGGGCACCAAAGCCTGGGACCAAGAAGAGCTGTTGGGGCATCTGCTGGCGTAGACCGGCGATGTCATTGGGCTTGGTGGCACCTACGACAGCGCCCAGAAGACTGTAGCCGCAATTGCCGATCCTCGAGGGTGACGATCCGAGTCGAGCAATCAGTTGAGCGACTGCCTGCGCCACTGTTCTGCCATCAACCAGCGGTAAGCTTTGCAGTGCATCGCTGCTAACGTTGCTTGTACGAACCAATGCGAAGACCCCTTTCCCAGACTTAGCCGCTTCGTGGATGAACGGTTCGATTCCGTCGTCGCCGAGATAGGCGTTAATCGTCACCGCGTCGGGGCCGTGGACGGGGTCGAGATCCGCGAAACAGTGGTCAGCCAGACAACCGGCTGCGTAGTGCTGAGCGCTAATGCCAATGTCACCACGTTTGACATCAGCGATCACCACAAATCCAAGTTGTCGGGCGCGATGAATCAGTCGATGATACACCTCCACCCCCGGCCACAAATAACGCTCAAAGCACGCCGATTGCAGCTTCACGCACGGTACGTGGGGTGCGATTGCTTCTAGTACACCCATGGCGAAGCGGCTGATGGCCGCGACTTGCTCCTGCGCCCGTGGCGGTGTGTCGGGTGACGGTTGACCGCGAAGACACTGTGGCAGCCGCTGATAAACCGGATCAATCCCTACGCAGATCGGTGACCCTTTGTCTGTGCAACGGCGTAATAGCTTGTCGGCAAATTGCTCGATGAATCAACTCCTTGCCTCAGACCACCGAACTTCTACGGTCATGACCCACGTGCCGGTCACTGGGGGGCAGGCCTGCGCAGATCAATCATTGTTAGCCTTCAACGCCAAATCATACGCGAAACGTATGAGCAGATGGGCTCGGCAATCCGGTTTGCGGCGACAGGGTGTCATTCCTGCAGCGGCATGCTGGATCCAGTGATCGCAGGCGTTCAACCGTTTGGAATACCCGCCCGGTTCGTCAAGGCGATGACGCCAAGCCTCGCCCCAATTGTGGACGTAGCATACAAATAAAGACCGGCCCGCCCAGCACTGCAGTAAACACGCCTAGCGGCAGTCGGCCCTGACCAAAATCCAGCCACACCGCGGCGGTGTCAGCGACGACCAACAGTATCGCTCCGGCCATCGCTGAACCGATAAGCAGCGGTCTGTGTGCCGGGCCCAAGAGCAGTCGAATTGCGTGTGGGCAGATTAGCCCCACAAACGCGATTGGCCCGGCCAGAACAACCGCTCCGGCCGCTAACACACTTGCCGTGACAAACAGAAGAATTCTCAGGCGGGGCAGATTGACGCCCAGGCTTACCGCTTCGGCATCGGAGAACGAAGCCACGTCCATCGCCTTACCCCAACAAAACAGACCAAAGATCCCTAGGCCAGTGACAACCGTGACCACCGGCATGGCTGCGGTGTGGATGACGTCCTCGTTCAGGTAGCCGATCATCCACCGGGCCAAGTCGTCACGCAGCCCGACAGAACCGGGGATATAGTTTAAAAGGACAATGATCGCGCCGTTGATCGTGCCCAGCACCACACCGACCAACAGGAGCCCTAACGGATCAATCAAGCCGCCGCGGCGCCCGCCGACATAGACGATGAGCATGCTCAGCGAAGCGCCCAACAGGGCTCCGAGATGCTGAGCTCCCAACAAGCGCCCCAGGTAATGGCCCGCGAGCATTTGTGCCATCACCCCGACACCTGCACCACTAGACAGACCCAGAATGAAAGGTTCGGCCAGTGGATTGCGAAGCAGCGCCTGCAAAGCCACACCGCCTGCCGCCAGCGATGAGCCCGCCAGGACCGCCAGGGCGAGGCGGGCAACCCGAATGTCCATAATCGTATCTTCGGCTTCGGTAAACCAACGGCCAGTCCACAACCGCCATGCCGAGTCGACGAGGTTCCCTCCGGGCCAACCAAATTGGTGCCCCACGCACAATCGTAACCCCGCGGTCGCCAGAAACAACACCGCTAGGGACACGAGTGTCACCGTGCAACGGCTAGATCGGCTTGGGAGCAAGTACGTCACCGTGATCCAACGGTGCTTAAGCTGGCGTCCGTCCCTAACGAGGGGTCTGATTGCCACTGGCGATCGATCGCGTCGGCCAGTTCGGGGTGAATGGCCTTGGCCATCGCGGTTGCGATTCGTGCAATCGAGCTACTAGGCAGCTGAACCAGAGGGTCGTTAATCAAGACCACACGGCCACGCTGAATAGCTGGGATTGATAACCCGTGCAGTGCAGCGAGCCTTGGATCGGCGTCGAGTGGTCCCAGAGGCGGTGCGCCAGGCAGCAGCAGCAAGATGACATCGGGTTGAGCGTGCAGAAGTTTTTCTTTGTCGAAAACCGGTGCGCCCACGCGCGCATCTTCAGCCGCATTCCGGCCACCACAAAACGATAGCAGCTGATCGTGAACCGTGCCTGGTCCGCTGGCCATGAGCGGGTTCGTGCCGATAATCAACAGCACACTCGCCGGTGGGACGTCGGCGGTAACACGATTGACATGAGCCAGCTGTAAGCTCATCCGCAGTGTAGTCTGAAGCGCAACACCAGTTGCGTCGAGGACTGTACCGAGGCATCGGGGGGACCTGATGTCCTGGTGGCCGTTCGGTTCCTGATCGTCAAGAATAATCTTAGAAATCTCGGAGATACTCAACGGCGACGGATACGCGATCAACTCAAACCCGTGCGTGGACGCAAGCCGCTGCAAGTGTTCGGGGACGGCTTGTTGCCTTCCAGTCATCGTCAGCACATGGGTCGGTTTTAGTGCCAACAGCGCTTCTGTATGGATGTCCTGCCAGTGACCGATCACCGGTAAACCTGCCGGTGCCGCCAGATCGTGCTCGGCGACGCCTACAATAAATTTCTCAAGCCCCATATCCACAAGTATTTGCGTCAGTGCAGGCGCCAGGCTCACCAAACGATGAGTCCGATCGGGCCGTGTATCAGTGCTTGACGCAGGCGCATCGGGCTCTTGCCGGCAGCCCACCAACGCTGTACATGCTGCGATCAACAGGACGACTGGAAGGCTGTTGACGATTGGTGTGGACATCAAGGTCAATCGTAGAGGGTACGGAACCGGGCTGTCAATGGGATTGGGTTTGGAAGCGACGTGAGCACTGCCGCGGCGGACACAAAATTCGAGATGGGGAAACGAAAGCCATTCCACGCCGGGCCCGAGACGTATTCGACGTTCACCGCCCGCATGCAAGGTCTAGACCCATTGCTCCTTGAACTATGTTCGCGGGTGACACTAAAAAAGAGGTCGTCGTCAAAGATAGACGGACCGATGCGATCGTGGATGGGTGCTTAGTCGTATGTTGTCACACACCATCGGTCATTGCTTGAGCTGAATCGGGCTCGTGGTGGCCGGTTTCCAGAAACACATCGTCCAGTTCTGTGCCGTCGGTCCCGCGGCGCAATAGCAAATAAATCCATGTGTTGGCAGTCATGTAAAAGCTGATCGCGTATGCACCAAGCAGCGAACGAGTAAGGTAAACCCATGATCCGATCATCCCGGCGGTGACCTTATCCCAGATTCCGAGCTGCGACCACGGAACACCTTCGGCCACGTGGTGCCCTTGGGGTGCGGGGAAGATCGCGTCAAGGCGATTGAGTCCTGGGCTCACGTCACGGATGACCCACCAGCCCACACACCCGTGGATGACCGTGAGGATCAGATCGATCACCAGTCCCAACAGCAGATAGGTCATGGCGCCATACACGAGCATGATCAAGTTGAAAAGTAGCCACCGCCACGGCCGTCCTAGGACGTAACCAAAGGCGCGACTGATCGCATCGAAACCATCCGTGCCCTCGATGGCAATCGCCGGGTAGAGAAGTGGCCCGGCAGCGACCAACAAGACCAACACCGCGGTGGCGATGGCCCCGCAGGTTAGTGGTACCACAAATGTTAAGCCTCCCAAGACATTCAGCACTGGCAGATTGAAGAACACTGCACCAAACCCCGCGACCGCAAGGATCATGAGTCCAGCAAGCATCAGTGGCAAAACGGGGGTGAGAAAGAACCAGACCCATCGTGCTATCGCATAACGCACCGCCGCGAGCATAGATGTTCTTTGTTCACGCGTGGCGTGTAGCGCCGTCATTCTCGCCAGAGCGGCTGCCAGGATGGCACAGACAGCCAGCGCCGCCGGCCCGTAGGTCAACAGGAATCCACGGTGACTGTGCCACAGCCAACTGGGCAACACCGTCACCAGATCTCGTAGGCTTCCGATGACCGTGTGTCGGTTGTCGTTGGTCTGGTGCAAGACTTGGCCAAAGCCGAAGTCAAGTTGTGTCGCCGCATCAATCAGCCGCGTAAACGCGTCCGTTTTGAATTGTTGAATCGTTGCGTACACACCGATCTGTGGCTGAGCGTCGTGTCGTTGGCTGTCCAGCCAACGGTCGTAGTCCTGTGTTGAGAGGTTGGCGTATCGGTCGATCTCACCGTCAAACGCTCGCCATCGCCCCAACGCGTCAATGGCGTGACCCAAAACGCATAACGAAATGACGAGCGTCATCGCTGTTAGAAGCTTCGACGGACCCATTGCGATTCGGAATGCGCCAAACAAACGAACAAACGGTAACACGGTAAACCAGTCAATTTCTTCCACACGGACGGTCGGAGTCTGATCTGCCATAATCGGAACTTCTCTAAAGGTGTGACAGCTGGCCACCGCCATGGGCGATGTTTTTGTTGCCGATGTGTATAAGGCGTTTGTGATCGGTGAAGGTCAACGGGTCAGTGGTCCTAGTCAGCGGCGGTTTGGATATCGATGGTGTTCGGGTGCAGGTGACGTTCGATCTCGCTAATTTTCGCGTTGCGTCGGGCGTGGCGACCGCCTTCGAATTCGGTATTGAGCCAAGTCTTGGCAATTCGGTTGATGATCCGTTGGCCGAGCATGTCTGCGGACAGACACAAGACATTGGCGTCGTTGTGCCGCCTGCTTAGGTCCGCGCCAATTTCGTCGTGCACCAACGCCGCACGCACACCCTTGACCTTATTCGCTGCGATACACATTCCGATGCCCGTACCGCAGATCAAGATGGCCCGGTCAATTTCACCGTCTGCCACCGCCGACGCGATTGGGAAGGCGATATCCGGATAGTCACAGGCTTTGGATCGACAGGTATCCATTTCGACAACGGTGTAGCCCTCTTGTCGCACCCAGTTGAGTAGATGGGACTGGACTTCCTTACCGCGATGATCGGCCGCGATTGCAATCCTCATAGCTGTTGCTCCTTCAACCGTCGAGTCAGATAGCGATGAATCACATCCGCACACCGCTGATAGCCATCGGGACCTGAGCCAATCGGGTCTTCCACATCGCGTTCGGGGGCCAGCGACAGAACCTTGTTTTCCATGCCAGGGACCATCTGCAATATCGATCTCCGGTGCGCTTCGGTCATGCAGTAGCAAACGTCTGCGTCATGAACCAATTGGGGCGTGAGCACTTGTGACCGATGGGATGAAAGGTCGATCCCGCGTCTGGCGATCTCCCTCAACGCTTCTGGGTTTGCCGGTCCGCCGGTAGCGGCGAATAAGCCTGCTGAATGGACCCGAATGTCATGGTCTTGCAGCTCATGGATCGCCCCGAGCTTCAGCTGGTCAGCAAGGATCTGTTTGGCGATCGCCTCGGCCATGGGTGACCGACAGGTGTTTCCGCTGCACACCATCAATACCGTCCAACGCATCAATTTGTGGATGTATCGCTCATCATAAACGCCCACCCTTTCGACGCGCACAGAGGGTTTGTTCTTGTCTTGGCTGATTCGAATGACACTGGAAGGCTTGGCAAAGCGACATGGCCCATCGTCAACGACCAGGGCTGCTGCGTCACCGACGGCTTCTTTCGCTTCTTCGGCGTCGCGGGGGGGCGGTTGCCCCCGAGCGTTGGCGCTGCTGGCAATGACTGGTGCGTCTATGGCGGCCAAAATCTGCCGTGCGATAGGTGAATCGGGACACCTCAAACCGACTGTGTTTAGGCAAAACAGAGACTCATAGGTTTGAGACGGAAGATCCAAGGCCTGGATCAGGTCACGGATCCACTGCTTTTTGACCTCTACCACCAGCGTGACAGGACCAGGGAACGTCTTGCGTATCAGCCGCCGCACGGACCGGTGTGGGTTTCCAATGTACCGCTCAGCAGCGGCTGGATCGGGCACATGGATTGTAAAGGGTTGACCCACCGGGCGCCCCTTAAAGGTTCGCAGTGCATCGATCCCCTTTTCACTGGCAGCGGAGGCGGCGATGCCATAGACAGTTTCGGTGGGAAACACCACCAACTGGCCTGCGTTGAGAGATTCCGCGGCCCGGTGAATCGTCTCTTGCCGATGGTCGACATTGCCAATTTGCATCGTGGTGACCTGATGCTTGATAGACCCATCCCTCCATGACCAGAGCACATAACGAGCTGGTCTCCATATTCGCCTATGGTTAATGGTAAATAATTATAGGACATCGGGATCATTGCGGCACATGGGGCATCTTGTACGCGGATGCCTCGGCCAGTTTGTCCACGGAGCTGCCGGCACATGTCGCTACGTTATGGTGTGTCAAATTTTCTTTAAGTCTTGTAACAGCAAGCACGCGTTTGGCGACGCCGATGTGAGCCTGCCGTTTGGTCGCCATCATGCACGGGTGTCTAGCAAACGTCCCGGTCCATGGCCAACGGAGTCAGGCAGGCCATCTCTTCGCGAGGGCGCCAGCGACTGTGGGGGTGTCGGCGGGTTGTGCGTCTGCGAATCGTTTTCCGTCGTGTCAGACAGCGGGCCGGTGCCGTTAACGGTTTCGACTGCCGTTTGAGATGTTCCTGCTGCTGCGGACGAGCTTGGTCCGCCTGATACGCCTGATGGTTGTCTGCGTAGTTCTTGACGGGCTTGCTGCGCGGTTGCCGCGGCCTGCGCCGCGACGGCCCTATCTTGGCTGGACGGTTCGGCCGGGGCCAATGCCGCCCGTCGGACCGTCTCCATTTTTCTGATCGTGGCTTGGGGATCGCCTTCGACGGGACTGGTATCAATTTGGACTTCGCCTCCGACAGCGTAGGGTTTGCCATCAGGGCCCGTCTGGAAGGTAAAGCGAGGCGCTCCTTTAGCGTATTGGCCCGCCGCAGCTTTGTGTGCTGCCTCGTGTCGCCGCACTTCCTGATCGCGTTTCTTGAGAAGCTCAATCTCTTGGCGTTGTTCGTCGGTTAACGGCGTACCATCGGCCGATTGTTGCTCGGATTGGGCGCTGCCGTGGCCAGACTTAGGCGGCTCGCCCGAATCTGAATGATCCCCAGCCAACATTTTGGGGGGAGACTCAGTATCGGCAGTGGCGATCGCTTGCGGCGAAAATTCGACAATCGTGTCCGGTCCTCTCGGGTGCAGCGGTTGACCGTTGGCTTCTACGAGTGTCCCGCCGTCAGTGACTTGCCGTGAAACCGGTTCCCGTTGCAGGGGCGGAGCCACGTCGCCGTGGGAGGTATGAACGTTGGTGATAGACACAGTTGGTCGCCTTTCGGTGTCCGGTCAGAGCACCGGCGTCCTATCGCCGAGTCGCCGTTGCAGATTCACCGAAGATATGATCTCTGGGTCGCGATCAAAGATCTCCGAATGCTTTTTATAGACCTTCGCCAGGTCTTCATCGACGTGATCTATCGGGTCCTGAAGCCAGGGCCGGTTTAACGTCCGGATATAGACAAAGGATCCTGTCCGATCGCTTGATCGAACCATCAGCGGCCTAATCATTGGTAGGTCGACCGTCTGGTCGTCGGCTTGCCAAAGGCTGTGTGCCAGAACCGATGATCGTCATGCGACAATCGGGTTCTGTCCCCGGGTGACCACTTCTTCGTGGGCCTGTTGGATGAACGCGTCCAGTGGCATCGCTCCGAGGTCGCCCTTTGAGCGCTCCCGCAAACTGACGCTGTTGTTCTGCTGGTCCCTTCCGCCCACCACCAGCATATAGGGGATCTTCAGGTCCTGGGCGACCTTAATCTTGGCTTGGACACGCCAGCTCGAGTTGTCTAATGTGGCTCGGAAGCCGCCGGGGCCGTTGCTAGCCGGCCCCCTTGCTCGCTGCAGCGCATCGAGAACTTTCTGGCCATAGGGTGTGAATTTTTCACTGATCGGCAACACACGAATCTGTTCCGGGGCCAGCCATAACGGGAAAGCACCCGCATAGTGCTCGATCAGAATCGCCACGAATCTCTCCATGCTTCCGAACGGGGCACGGTGGATCATGACCGGTCGATGGGGCTGGTTATCGCCAGCAATGTATTGAATGCCAAACCGTTCGGGAAGGTTGTAGTCAAGCTGGACGGTGCC
Source organism: Phycisphaeraceae bacterium (assembly GCA_965222495.1). GTDB lineage: Bacteria > Planctomycetota > Phycisphaerae > Phycisphaerales > Phycisphaeraceae > CBDCUA01. The sequence goes on from CBDCUA010000007.1 coordinate 588,060, forward strand.
CAGTTGCCATTGACGACCGATGACGTCACGGACGACAAAATCGACCTTGGGGCCGTAGAATGCCGCTTCTCCCGGCTCCTCGGTGAAGCTCATGTTCAACTCCCGTAGGACTTGACGCAACTCATGCTCGGCTCTGTCCCATACCTGACGGGTGCCGGCGTACTTTGCCAAACTCGAATCATCGTTGCCACGTAAGCTCAGCCGCGTATGCACGTCCACAAAGCCGAACGTGCCGAGCACAAACTGCACCAGTTCGATCGTAGCGCGGAATTCTTCTCGGACCTGATCAGGGGTACAGAAGATATGCGCGTCATCCTGTGTGAACCCGCGAACACGGGTCATTCCGGTCAGTTCGCCGGACTGCTCGAAACGATACACGGTACCGAACTCGGCCAGCCGGATGGGTAGGTCGCGATAGCTGCGAGGCTCGGATGCGTAGATCTTAATGTGATGCGGGCAATTCATGGGCCGTAGCAGGTATTCGTCGTCATCACTACAGCCGGACGCCCTGTCCCGCATTTTTATCGGAGGGAATTGGCTGTCTGCGTAAAACGGGTAGTGGCCGCTGGTCTTATAGAGATCGATTTTGCCAATGTGGGGGGTGTACACCACGTCGTAGCCGCGACGCAATAGTTCGTTTTGTAGAAAGTCCTGCAACAGTGTCCGGACCATTGCTCCCCGCGGTTTCCATAGGATCAAGCCTTGACCGACTTGTTCATCGATCGCGAACATACCTAGTTTTTGTCCGATGGCTCTGTGATCTCGTTGTTTGGCTTCCTCGAGTAGATGCAGGTGTTGCTCAAGATCGGCAGGGGTGAAAAACGCGGTGCCATAGACACGCTGAAACCGATCAGAATTGACATCGCCGCGCCAGTGACTACTGGCTACACTCATCACCTTAAAAGCGCCGATCGCACCAGTGGAAGGCAAATGAGGTCCCATGCACAGATCTTCAAATGGATGATCAAGATGATTTTTTGCCTTCGCGCTACGCTGTCCTCCGGCTTCAGCAGTCTTCTCTAAGGCGCAGTCGCCATTTGACGGCCGGTCTTGGATCTCTTGGCCGGTGACATACCAACTAAGTGTTGTAGCGCCACCCTCGATCGCGCGTTGTGCATTGTCGAGCTTGTACTTGTTGTTCTCTTCTCGGAGCTTGTCAAATCCTTTGTCGGGGGACAATTCGTACCGTGTGAACGGGAGATTGTCGTTGACGATTTTCCTCATTTCCGCTTCGATTTGGGGGAAGTGGTCCGAGCTGATCGGAGCATCTAGGGCGATGTCATAATAGAAGCCGTTTTCGACCGGTGGACCATAGGCAAGCTTGGCTTGCGGCCACAGCCGTATGATGGCCTCGGCCATGACGTGAGCACAGGAATGGCGCAACAAGAAAAGCGAGTCCGGGTCGGACTTGCCCTGGCTCAAGTTTTTTTTGCCTGTTCGGGGTTTGGTGATAATCTGGACCGTCGCGTCGGACTCGATAAGGTGGCTTAGATCGACCAAACGGCCATTGACTTTCCCGCCGATGGCAGCTCTGGCCAGGCCGGGGCCGATATCGGCCGCAACCCGGGCGAGGGTGACAGGGCGCTCGTATTGTTTCACATTGTCGTCGGGAAGTGTAATCCGCATCGTCGCACGCTTGATCGGCTTTGGCCTGGGCAGGTTGTTATAACAGATTCGTCCGCCCCGTTGTCTCCGCCTGGCCCTGGCAGAGATGGTTCTGATCATCGAACCGCCATAATATCAGTTGATTTATGGTCAACCCAGCGGCGGACCGTTGGGCCTTGGCTGCCGGGCTGCCTCAAACGGTTTGACGAAAGGCGCCGGGGTAGCGAAACTGATCGGTGGTCGCAAGGGCACGGTTGACTCTGGTATTGATCACGGCTGCGGCCAAGTTGTTTACTCTTTAGGAACGGCCAATCTATGGCGGCACGTACTCAAGGCAGTGGCACGGCTTACGCCGTCTCGTTGGTATTGTTTGTCATCTTGTTTCTGTTCAGTTTCATTGCCGCGATTATCTTTGGTACGCGGGTTTCGGGCGCTCAGCTACAGGCCCAAGAAGCAGCCACGGCGTTGGGCCATTTTGTTAAGCCTGACGAGAGAAAGTTGCCCAGGGTCTTGGAGTTAAAGGACCGACAAGCGTCGACGGGCCATTCCATTGTGGGTCAACTTTTATCGGAAAACAAGACTCTAAAGCGGTTTATCAACAACTCTCCGAACTCACCGGTCGAGGCGATCAGCAAAGAACTGACGTCTTCGGGTCTTCGGGACCGGACACTGCTCGGTGAGATACGCCGACTGAATGCCGAACACGCTGCAGCCAATGATCTGGTCGAACAGTACAAAGATCAGTTGGACGCCGGCGCCGTGCAGTTTAAGGCCATTGAGGATCAGAAAACTGCCCAGGCTGAAGAACACGAAAAGACGATTGTCTCGCTTAAATCGACGCTCAGTTCGCTACAAGACGATTTCAATACGTTTCGTCAGCAAGTGGATGCGCAACGCCAAGCCTTGGAAAAACAGCTAGATACGGCCCGGATGCAAACCCAGAGACATGTGAACGAGCTACGCAGCACGATCGAACAGAAGGACCATCAGATCGGTGCGCAAAGAAAGCGGCTTGATGAACTAACCGGTGAGTTGGCCAGCACGGGCAAAGGAGGAGGGCAGGACTTGACCCGTGAAAGCGATGGCCTGGTGACTTCGATCTTGAGCGAAGAAGGGTTGGTGTATATTGACCGAGGCCGCGCCGATCAAATCCTGTTGGGCATGACATTTGAGGTGTTCGATAAAGATGGCGGTGTGGTTGTGGATGAAACCGGAGAGCTGAGGGGCAAGGCAACGATTGAGGCCATTCGAATGTCCGATCGATCATCGCTTTGTCGGGTGGTTCGTCTGGAGCGAAACAAGACCGTCAACGAGAGTGATCTGATCGCCAACGTGATCTACGACCCCAACATCTCGTACCGGTTTTATGTGTTTGGTGAGTTTGATATTGATAATACCGGCCAGGTAACGACCACTGATCGGCGACGGGTCGAAACAATGGTCACGCAGTGGGGGGGGCAGCTGATCAACAAGCTAAGCTACAACACCGACTTTTTAGTCCTTGGTCAGGAACCCGAGCCGCCTCAGCCGTTGCCTCGAAACGTCGTCGATCCACTGGTCATTGAACGACATGCGGCCAAGAAACATAAGTTTGAGAAATACCAGGCGTTAATTGAAGAGGCCAAGGCCTTGTCCATCCCCATCCTCAATCAGAATCGTTTCCTGGCGTTGGTGGGGTATTATCATCGATAAAAGCCACTAACCGATGGCGCGTCAGCACTCTTTTGTCGCGCTCTGGAGTCAGTACCTAGCGGCCCGACTGGCGGCGATCGGGCTGACCCTCCTTGATGAGCAGACCAACCTCCGCAACGTTGCGGCTTTGGGACGGTGGGCCTACCGTTTGGACCGTCGCCACCGCAGCAGAACGATATCTAATCTGGAGAGAGCATTTCCGCAATTGGGCCACCGTCGAATCGCTTGGCTTGCTGAACGGTCGTTTGAGCATCTTGCCCAACTTGCGGTGGAGGTTTGCCAGTTGCCGCGGTTGATTCATGTGGACAGCTGGTCGCACAGGGTGGTTCTAAAGAATGTGGGTCAGACGGTTCAGCTGCTTAATAGTGGAAAGCCGGCGATCTTGGTCACCGGCCACATGGGCAATTGGGAGGCAATGGGATTTCTAATGGCGGTTTTTGGGTACCGGGTGAATGCGATCGCCAGGCCCATCGATAACCGGTTAATCAACGATTGGCTCATGGGTATTCGACAGCGCCGCGGTATGCGGATTATTACCAAATGGAATGCCACCGATACATTGTTGGATGTCATGCGGACGGGAGGATTACTGGGGTTTATCGCCGATCAGAACGCTGGGAATAAGGGGATTTTTGTCCCGTTCTTCGGTCGCCTGGCCAGTACGTACAAGTCGATCGGGCTGTTGGCGCTAAAACACCACGTCCCGATTGTCTGCGGCTACGCTCGGCGACTTGAGCCAGGTTTTAGGTATGAGTTGGGCACAACCGACATCATCCAGCCAGAAGACTGGGCCGGTCAGTCCGACCCGCTCTATTATGTGACGGCAAGGTATACTCTCGCGATTGAGAACGCGATTCGACAATTTCCAGAGCAGTATTTATGGATGCATCGTCGCTGGAAAAGTCGCCCCCGCCACGAGCGTCTAGGCCAGCCAATACCCGCAAGTTTACGGCGAAAGATAGAGGGTTTGCCCTGGATGGATCAGACAACATTGGATCGACTAACGGGTGTCCCAGACACCTGCTGCCGGTGACCTGAGAAAAAGGTGGCAGTGGGGTGTAAGCTTGACGTGAGGGGGTCGAAGACGAAGAATTACGTATTGGGGTGTTGTTGCGTATATCAATCCCACCTGTACTCGTGACCGGAGGAGATCCTCGTATCATGATTGAACAAGCTGAAGAACTGCGTCTCAAGAACAAAAAAATTCTGATTGTGGACGATGACCGTGACGTGTTGGCTAGTATCGATCAAGCCCTCCAGGCTGAAGGTGCTCAAACCCGGATCTGTAGTGATGGCAATAGTGCCGTCCGAATCTGTGAGTCGGATCAGCCTGAATTGGTGGTGCTAGACATGATGCTGCCCAAGCGGAGTGGCTTCCTGGTACTCGAGCGTCTTAAACGCATGGCCGTTACCCCCAAAGTGGTAATGGTGACCGCGAATGAAGGCCGGCGTCATCAGCAGTATGCAGAAGCTTTGGGGGTCGACGGCTACCTGCTCAAACCTGTGCGTCTGGAACGCTTGATTACCTTGTCAAGAGTGCTTCTGGAAGATCAGTAAGGCCATTGACACCCGCCCACTCGGCAGCGTTTTGATCGGTGCCGTGCCAACGATCGATTTGCTGTACCTCATAAGATAATGCTTGATGCTGTCATCCGATGCTGTGACGGGCTAACGGCGGGCAGGCAGGCTGTGCCCCATTTCGGCGTGAGGCGACCGATCTTATTATGATGGTGGGGTCAGAGACCAAGCCGGAGTTCTCACGACGAACGCAGGTGTGAGCGCCACCATGATAGGCTCTACGATCGCCACGCGAAGAAAGTATGCCGTTCGTTTGAGGGCGTACATATCTCTTTGCATCGTGGGGTTTGCGCTTGTGGCAACGGTGGAACCGTTTTTCCCGTCTTCAGCCTGGGCACGGGAAGCGACGGTGATCACTCACGATGGCCGTTCGTTTGAGGGGCAATTGGTTTCTGAAGACGAGTCGGAGGTGACACTGTTGATGCTTGGGATTAGGGTTCCGATTCCCCGTCAGCAAATCCGTCAGATTCAGTTCAAGCAGCCGCTAGATCAACAGTACGCTCAGCGAAGGAAACAGCTGGCCGACGACGACGTCGATGGGCGATACATGTTGGCATTCTGGCTGTTTGAAGAGCAGGCATACCAGTTGGCACAGCAAGAGCTCAAGTCGCTGGGGCAGGATTTTCCCGAAGATTCTCGTGTTGCACGGCTCCACGACATTGTCGATGCCCGCATGAATCGCAGCGAGTCGGCGCAGGAGATGGATCCCGAAGTTGTCGACGGCGCCAGCCACGTTAAGGTTGCTGCAAGCCAGCCGCTCGATCAACGGCGTCAGGAGTCCGCTAAGTTAACGGCTGAACAGATCAACCTTATCAAGGTGTATGAGATCGACTTGGACGCTGATCCCAAAGTGATGGTTCCCCCTGAGGTGATCGATCAGATACTCAACCGGTATGCGGACTCGCCAGCGGTCCCGAAAGGCCGTCGTGAACAGATTCGATTTCGCAGTGCCCCCGGTGACCAACAGCTCAAGGTGTTGTTTGATATCAGAGCTCGAGAGCTTTATGGTCAGGTTCAGGTCAGGGGCGATCCGCCGGTGATCAAAGAATTCCGAACGCGGATTCACCAACGGTACGTGCTTAATTATTGTGGCACTGTCGCTTGTCACGGCGGCCGTGGCGCCGGTGGCTTTACCCTCTACCGCGACTGGCCCAATAGTGAGCAGACCGTGTACGCGAATTTTTTGACGTTGCATTCGACGAAGGTAGGGCATCAGGATATCCTCAACCGACAGCGGCCCTCGCGATCCTTGTTGCTTCAATATGGATTAGCGCGACCCAGTGCTGTCAGCGCACATCCTGAGGTGTCCGGGTGGCGCCCCAGGTTCCAGAATGATCAAGACGCGTTGTACCAAGACATAGAAATTTGGATTGACACACTCTGGAAGCCCGCGCCGAGTTATGGGATAACCAACCAGTCGCCAAGTGGCACCCAGGCCGAGCCACTTCCCTAATCATAGGTGGGTGTCCCTAGAGTCTGACGGGCTCGTGTTGCCAACGGGTATGGATCGGCTATTCTGGCCCTGGCGTGGGCATTGTCCATGGATCGTTCGAGGATGGAAAGAGTGTACGTCGTGATGCCTATAGTAAGTAAGGGCCAGCCGTGCGAATGATGATCTGCATCTTAGGACTTGTTGCGGCCGGTTTCGTGGCCGGTTGTGGGGATGAGCAGGCTGCCAGCCGTCGTGAGGTCGATCACCAGCTAGCCAAGGTGATGACGTTAATCGACAAGGCGGAATCGGGGTTCGTGCCTCAAGGGTCCGAAACCGAGTTTCACCATGACCTCGGTGGGCAGCCCGTCGTCCAGACGAAAGCTGACCTGCAGGCCTACCGCCAACGGGTATTGTCGGAGGCGGCACAAGAGCTCGAATCTCTGCGGAACGCAGGTTCGACTGTCCAGCAGGTCTCAGCGCGACGTGTGCTTGCGGACATCTACGCATCACAAGCTCGGGACAGGTTAACGAAAGCCATGAGCCGATGGGCTGGGTTGGCTGATCGCAGTGCAGCGCTGATCAATGACTTGGGGGCGGTGGGCCGAGCTGAGGTGCGGGTTCAGCTGCTTGACACGGATGAGACCGTGTTGCTGGCCGAGCTTCGGAAAAATCGTGTCGCCACAGAGCAACGGATCCAGCATTTTGAGGAGGATACCCTTCGGTTGCGGCGACGTGCGGCCGATCTTGGTCAGAAGATCGACCAGCTAAAAGGTGACTCCGAAGAGGCTGCCCGGCATGCCCAGCAGCTTCATGGCCAAGCGTTGGTGGCGACGGACAGTCAACAGCAATACGAGCTTCACGATCAGTCGGCGACCGTCGACCGCCGGGCAAATGTGGCATCGGCCGCCGCACAGGAGATCGGTGTACAACTGGATGTGATCGAGAGTGAACTGGCCGTGTTATCCGTGCGTCAGCAACTCGAAGAACAGGCGATCCAGACGCTCAACAAGCAAATCGTTTCCGCCCAGGAGCGGCAAGCCCGAGAATCACACAAGCTGGCGGTTCAGTCCAAGTCTAAGACCGTTCAAGAGATGGTGTCTGACTTTAGCCAGATCACAGATGAATATGTGCGCGGTGTAGAGGGTGAATTGGATCTCACTGCCACAAAAATGAACGACGCTGTCGAGCAGTTAGATGCTGTCAGTGTGGCGTCCCCGCGGACCGAACTTCTGCTGCAATTGGAACGCTTGGGACATATGGCGGATATGACGCATGTCCTGACGGATCATATTGTCGTTGCCGGTTGTCACGGCCATACCCTGGCTGTGATCGCCCAGCAGGCCCGGGCGTTGATGCCCGATCAGGTGGCTACGCTGTCAGAGAGGGCCAAGCGGGTGTACACGAAACAGCGGGAACTGATTGAGAGCACCAAACAAAGGATTAGTGACGCGATGGCGATCTGTGAGCAGTTACGTATGAACGCCACAGGCGACGAACGTTTCGTGGCAGATCTAGCGACGGAGCTGTCGGGACGACTAGAATCATATCGAGATCGGATCGATACACATCGCTTGTCTCCGCCGCAGGGCTAGGGTTCTTAGCCCGAACTGCCGGGGCGAGATTCCCTGTTGATTTGAAGCCCCGCCAGTGCAGTAGAGACGTCCTCGGAGAACTTGAATAGTTTGTCCAATCCCGTGGTCAAAAACACCGCCCAAATGCTGTCAGAGGGTCCGGCCAGTCTCAGTTTGACCTGTTGATCAATGGCGAGCTTACGAAGGCGCAATAACTGGGACAGGTTGGAGCTGTTGACGTGGGAAACTCCGCTTAGATCTAGCACCATATCAGGGACAGGTTGAGCCCGTTCGGCACGGTCTTTGAGGTGAGTGAGGTCCTCCGATAGGCATGGTTCATTGCCTAACTGGGCTACCCATATCCGGTCAGACCATTCCTGGATAGGCATAAGAGTTGGCCTCCACGGTTAGGGTGTTGGCTCGACAGTTCAATCGATGTTCCTGCCGATCGCTTGCGGTTAACGCTTTGGAGCCGGTGGTCACCGTGGCTGCCTTTCTTCGTCTTCTTCAGCTTCAGCGATGCGGGCGACGCCCGTAAGCGTATCACCGGCAGCCAAATTGATCACCCGAACACCTTGTGCGCCACGGCCCGTCTTGCGGATGCTGTCTGCGGTAATTCGCACAATCATGCCGCCGGTAGAAATGAGCATCAGATCGTCTTCTGGCTTCACCGCAAGCAGGCATACGACGCTGCCATTCCGCTTGTTGACCACAATGTCGCGACGTCCTTTGCCGCCTCGATTTTGTGCGCGTGTTGATCCATCTTCGCTGCGAACCAGATATTCGGTCAGTGGCGTGCGCTTGCCGTAGCCGTTCGAAGTGACCGTCAACAGATCCTGCGAGTCATCCTTTTGAGTTCTGACTAACCCTACGACCTGGTTATCGGATACAAGGTCAATTCCCTTCACGCCGCTGGCGTTTCTGCCCATTGTGCGGATGTCGTCTTCGTGAAAGCGGATAGCCATGCCCGATCCCGTGCCCAGCAAGACGTGATCATCTCCGCTGGTCCACGTGACACCGATCAGCGAGTCGCCGTCGCGAAGGTGTAATGCAATGATGCCTGATCGATTGACGTTTCGGTAGTCTTTGAGAGGTGTGCGTTTGACGATACCTCGGGCGGTAGCGAATAGAAGAAACGCTTCTTCCCGTTCGAAGTCAGCGATCGGCATGAATTCACAGATTCGTTCCCCTTCTTTGAGGTCTAACAGGTTGATCACGGCGCGCCCGCGGCTTGTCCGTTCTGCCTCAGGTATCTCGAACACCTTGATCTTGTAAACGCGTCCGGTGTTGGTAAAGCACAGTAGGTCGTCGTGTGTGGATGCGACAAAAACCTGCTCGCCAAAATCGTCGGCACTGGTACCGGCTCCAATGACACCGCGTCCACCCCGACCCTGGGTTCGATATCGTTCAACCGGTAATCGCTTGACATAGCCTCTGTGGGTGATCGTCACCACCACCTGCTCAACGGGTGTCAGGTCGCCAATGTCCAGGTCGCCAATAGCCTCGGTGATCTGTGTTTTCCTGGCGTCGGCGTATCTCTGCTTCAGTTGGCCAAGGTCTTCTCGGATGCCATCCAAAACCCGCTGGTCACTTGCGAGGATGGCCTCGTAGTCTCGAATTTGCTCAAGCAATTCGGCGTACTCACTGACCAATTTTTCGATTTCCAGACCGACCAACTGTATAAGCTGTAAACGGCCGATCGCTTCAGCTTGCCGCCGCGACAGTGTGACTTGACCCGCCAGCAAAGGTTCGGGGATCTGTGGTGCAAACGGATGATCCGAAGCAATACGATAATTCCTTTCCATCAGTTTCCTGATGGCCTCGTCACGTGTGCGGCTGGCACGAATGAGGCGAATGACCTGTTCAATGTCGCAAACGGCGTAGATCAGGCCTTCGATCCGGTGGGCTTCGGTTTGTGCTTGGTGGAGCCGGTAAGTTGTGCGACGCCGAATGACCTGAATCCGGTGATCGATGAAGGCTTGGATGAGGGGTTTAAGACCCAGTGTCCGGGGTTGGCCGTCGACCAACGCGATATGGATCATACTGCATGTCGATTGTAACGGTGTCATTTGGTAGAGCTGATTCTCTACGACCGCCGGGTCAGCGCCTCGTTTGAGATCGATGACAAGACGCATGCCCCCACGGCTGGAAGAGTTATCAACGATGTTGGCAATGTCGTTGAGACGGTCCTGTTTCCGGCATTCGACAATTTTGTTGATGACACCATCGTTCTTGGATACCTGATACGGCAATTCAGTGACGATGAGCTGATCACGGCCATTGGCCGTCTTTTCGTGTTGGATCTTGGCACGCACAGTGGCTCGACCTCGGCCTGTGGTGTAGGCCTGAGCAATCCCACGCCGCCCGCAGATCGTTCCGCCTGTGGGGAAGTCTGGACCGGGAATGATGTTCATCAATTCCGCGATCCCGATCTCAGGATTGTCGATCACCGCAATGATCGCGTCGCACACTTCACCCAGATTATGGGGTGGCATGCTGCAGGCCATGCCCACGGCGATGCCCGTTGAGCCGTTTACCAGGAGGTTTGGAAACTTACCCGGTAATACTTTGGGCTCATTGACCGTTTCGTCGAAGTTGGGTTGCCAATCAACGGTGTCGAGGTTCAGGTCCTCGAGCATCTCCATCGCGTGGGAGTGTAGCCGAGCTTCCGTGTAGCGCATGGCCGCTGGTGGGTCCGGATCGATCGAACCGAAATTGCCTTGTTTGTCGACCAGGAGGTACCTGGTTTTCCACTCCTGGGCCATATTAACCAGCGTAGGATAAATCGCTCCATCGCCGTGTGGGTGGTATTTCTTCATCGTCTCGCCCACAATGCCAGCACACTTCGTGTGTTTGCGACCTGGGCGAAGGTTAAGGTCGTTCATGGCTACAAGGATGCGACGCTGCGAAGGTTTGAGGCCGTCTCGGACATCGGGCAGGGCCCGGTCCACAATGGTGCTCATCGCGTAGGTTAGGTAGCTTTCGCTTAACTCCTGTTCGATGGTCTGATCAATGGTTTGTCCGCCGGTGACGGTCATTTCCGTCGGGCCTTCTGCGGCTGGTTGGTCGGGGTGTTCCGGAGGTGGGCCACTCATCAAAAATCAGTCTCCTGACACAAATTATGGCGATTGTGACGATTTTTATTTTACCAAATCTCCCATCTCAACGCGAACATTGAGCCTGGTTGAGGCACGCCAGCGAACAGGCCATCACGCTGCTGTTGGTGCTGAATGACGTTATGATTCGGGGTTCTGATCTATTGGTTGATCGATACTCTGAGTAGGTAGCTTGTCTCATGGAAGCAGGAATCGTCGGTTTCCCTAACGTCGGCAAGAGCACGCTTTTTAACGCTCTGACTGCGGCAGGTATTCCAAGTGAGAATTACCCGTTTTGCACCATCGAACCCAATGTCGGTATGGTCCCTGTGCCCGATCGGCGATTGGATCGTATTCAACGGCATGTGGCCACAGAGAAGGTGATCCCTGCGATCTTGCGTTTGGTGGATATTGCTGGGCTGGTCAGAGGTGCCAGCCAAGGGGAGGGTTTGGGCAATCAGTTCTTGGCACACATCCGCAGCGTAGATGCCATCGTCCATGTCGTTCGTTGCTTCGAGTCGACAGATGTCACCCACGTCGATGGCCGTGTAGAACCGACCCATGACATGGATACGATCGATACCGAGCTGATGTTAGCCGATTTGCAGACCATCGAGGGGGCACTAGTCAAGACTCAACGCCACGCCCGCACCGGTGACAAACAGGCCAGGCAGCATTTAGAGACGATGGAGTTGTGTCAGCAGTGGCTGTCTGAAGGCAAGCCGATTCGAAGCTTGCCCATAGAGAATCCAGACGCTACGCGCCAACTTAAGAGTTTGACACTGATCACGGCCAAACCCGTTCTATACATTGCGAATGTGGACGAGTCTGATTTGGCTGGTCAGGGCCCCCTGGCCGCACAGGTGCGTACCCGGGCGGCTGCAGACGGAGGGCGGGTTGTGCCTGTGTGTGCCAAGATTGAAAGCGAGCTGGCTGAGCTGGCTGAGGCAGATCGTTGGCAGCTTCTCGAGAGTCTGGGTTTGACCGAACCGGCGTTGAACTCGCTGGCACGAGCGGCTTATGGGTTGCTCGGCCTTCACAGCTTCTTCACCGCCGGTCCCAAAGAGATTCGCGCCTGGACCGTCTGCGTTGGTGCGACCGCTCCAAAAGCAGCTGGGGTGATTCATAGCGATTTCGAGCGGGGATTTATCCGCGTCGAGGCGTATAGCGTGGATGATCTGGACGCCTACGGGTCGGAAGCGGCCATCAGAGCTGCGGGCAAGCTCCGCGTGGAGGGCAAGCACTATGTGATTCAAGATGGTGATGTCTGTCATTTTTTGTTCAACGTATGAGGTCGGATTGAGTTTCGATCATTTCAACTTGTTGGCCGTTGTGTTTCTGGGGCTGATCTCGGGGACCATCGGTGGCATGCTAGGTGTGGGGGGTAGCACGATGATCATTCCGGGATTGACGGTGATTTTTGGTTACAACCAGCACGTCTACCAGGCGGCGGCAATGGTTGCGAACGTGGCGGTGTCGGTACCGGCGGCACTGCGGCACCACCGTACAGGGGCAACCATGGTCTCCGTGCTTCAGATCATGCTTCCGTTGGCGGTTGTGTGTGTTTTGATGGGTGTGTGGTTAAGCAACCGTCCGATGTTCCGCGGTGTGTCCGGGGGGCTTTGGTTGGGACGGCTGTTGGCGTTGTTTCTGCTTTACGTGGTCGCGACCAATGTGCTACGGATCGATGGCCGACGTCCATACAACGCGGCAGCGGGTCGAGGGTTCGACGTTCGGGATGATAGCCTGTGTCAGCAGGCGGGAGCCGGTAGCGTCAGGCAGCCCGGCCGCAGCGCCGCCTTGGGAGCGGTGATGGGACTGATCGCTGGACTGTTAGGGATTGGCGGTGGAGCGGTGGCGGTGCCGCTACAGCAGCTGGTCTTGAAGCTTCCGCTACGCACGTGTATCGCCAATAGTTCTGCGGTCATCTGTATTAGCGCAACTGTTGGCGCTGTTTACAAGAATATTAGTCTTGCCCAACACGGCCAACATTGGCATCAGAGCATGTCACTAGCGCTGCTGTTAGCCCCCAGTTGCTGGTTGGGTGGGCATTTGGGTGCCGGTCTCACACACCGACTGCCAGTTCGGCGGGTGCGTCAAGCATTTGTTTGTCTAATGGTCGTGGCGGCGATCAAAATGGCAGCCATTTTCTAACCCATGAGTGAAGGAGGCATTTCAGATATAGATGAAGTATTAAAAAACACTTATGGCCTTCGTCAGGCATTTAGAAAGCCGCGGTCTGGTGGCGATATCTGTGTCGGTAAGCGGGTTGGGAAAGTCACAATCTTCGGCATAATTTTTGCTAGCTTCTCCCATTGCCCTGGGCGTCAATGGGTTGGTTTGATCCCCGGACGAACATCCCACAACAGCCAGGCGTAACATACACCGTGGGATCATCAAGGAGTTTTGTCAATGACGAGGTTTGTCAACAACATTAAAACGACGTTACTGCTGGGTTTGCTTTTTGGCCTGATTTTGCTGATTGGATCTCAGTTTGGCCGGCAGGGCTTGGTGATCGCCTTTTTACTGGGCGGCATGACCAATGTGATCGCGTACTTTTTCAGCGATAAGATCGCATTGGCCGCGATGCAGGGGCAGGAAGTAAACCAAGCGTCCGCTCCAGATTTGGTTCACATGATCGGTCGGTTGGCCGAGAATGCCCAGATTCCAATGCCACGCGTATACGTTTGTCCCCAGCAGGCCCCAAACGCCTTTGCGACCGGGCGCAACCCCGACAACGCTGCGGTAGCGGTGACGCAGGGGGCTCTAAAACTGTTGACCTATGAGGAGCTGGAAGGGGTGATGGCTCATGAGCTAGCGCATGTGAAAAACCGCGACACACTGATCAGCTGTGTGGCGGCGACGATCGCCGGCGCTATTAGCTTTTTGGGCTATATGGCTTTTTGGTTTGGCGGCACGGGAACCGATCGAGAGGGCTCAAACCCTCTGGTCGGGTTGCTGATGCTGATCTTGGCTCCGATCGCAGCGGCGTTGATTCAAATGGCGATCAGCAGGAGCCGAGAATTTGTGGCCGATGCCGATGCCGCTCGTATCGCCGGTACACCCCATGGACTGATCGGCGCATTGCGAAAACTCGATGCGACGGCCCGGCGTGTTCCATTGGCCAATGAGCTGCCGGCTCAAAATCACATGTTTATTGTTCAACCGTTATCAGGTGGCCACGGTCTGTCCAGACTCTTCTCAACTCATCCTCCCACAGCCCAACGGATTGCCCGCTTGCAGGAGTTGGCGTAGAACGCGCCACACATTGCCTATTGATGTCACCTACCGTTCTTGACCGAACGGCACGTACGATTGGGCATGAGGGGATGGACCGATTGCGTGCCTACACAGCGCATAGGCATATCCTGCGCACCGCCGGGTTGTGGCGGACAGACCAGTGATGGCCAAGACCATTACCTTTCCTGACGACGGCTCTGAAGCAGGTCTATAAACGCAGTGCCTCGGTCTTGATAGTTGTCGAATTGATCCCAAGATGCACAGCCTGGGCTCAATAAGACCACATCGCCGTTGTGTGCTCGTCGTAAAGCTTCATCAACCGCATGATCAAGTGTGCCGCAGTGGACGACCGTTGCTTTACCGGTCTGGGCTGCGCGGGCGATCGTGGTGCCGGTCGTACCGATGGTGTACACACAACCACACCTTTGCCCGGCGTATCGGCCAAGCGGCACTAAATCTACCGCTTTGTCGAAGCCGCCGAGGATGGCATGGACCGTGTTACGCGCCACAGGTGGTGAATCGACATCAAAGCATCCAATGGCCTGAATAGCCGCCTGAGGCGTGGTGGCTTTGGAGTCGTTGTAGTATCGAACGCCCTCGATCTGACAGACAAATTGCAGCCGATGGGGCAGTCCGGAAAATCCAAGGACTGTCTCGGCGGCACGGTGTGGGTCAATACCCGTGCTGGCGGTGGCCTCAATAGCCAGGGCGGCGTTGAGCTGGTTGTGCTGCCCAGGGATGATCAGAGGCAGGGTGGGGTGGAGTGTTTGATCGACGTATTGGACACGCTCGGTTCTGGGGAACAACCAGGGGCTAACGTCGCAGCCGAGCACGGCGTAATCACGATGGTCTTGATGATCGAGGATGACCTGTTTAGCAGAAGCATATGCGTTCATGGTTTCATGACGATCCAGGTGGTTCGCCGAGATGTTAGTCACGACGGCGATGTGCGGTGACCATTGGATCGGTCTGAGTGTTTCAAGCATGAAGCTCGAAAGCTCCAATACAATCCAATCGTCGTTTGTGATCTGTTCGAGGTGTTCAAGAAGAGAGCCGCCAAGGTTTCCCCCGACGTAGACACTTGCTTGGCCGATGACGCCGGCCAAGATATGGCCAATCATCGCCGTTACCGTCGATTTCCCTGCGGTTCCGGTCACACCGATGGTGCGGTCACGGTTCGGTAGCGACTCAATGAGCAGCCTGATCTCGCTGGTCAGCGGCACACCGGCCGTTTGAGCGGTCTGCAGATAGCAATTATTACGTGGGTCAACTGCCGGGTTGACCACGATTAAATCCGTCTCGGTAAAATCTCTGACGTCGTGCCGGCCCAGACGGTACTGAATCGGTAGGCTGTCTAATTGGGCGAGGCTCGCCCGCAGTTGGGTCGCCGGTCTCAGGTCAGTTACCCGCACGAGGGCAGAGCGCGCCGCCAGGTAGCGGGTGACGCCCACACCCCCGCCAAATCGGCCAAGTCCCATGACCAGCACGCGTTTGCCTGATAGCTCCATTTCAACGATCAATCGTTGGCTGCGTGGTCGGCCCGGCTTGACGGGGCAAGCCCAGCGCCGCAACCAGTGTGATCGGGTCGGTGTTTAGCCCGGGAAGTCTCAGGCGAAGGCCGCGAACCATGATAAAACCGATTTCCTCTTCGACAGGTACCACGAATACCCACGCCAGCAGCTGATCCGGAGATTGATTGAGATTGAAGACCGGTTTGTCGGGACCATTAAACGGGGTGTAGACCCTCTTCTGGGATATCGGATCGATCTCTACCCAGCCCACTGGCGCGTACAGCGACATGCCGGGTGTATCCAGGTCGCGACGCCAAGTGACCAGTCGTATCTGGGTCGGTGGAACACGTAGCACCCCGTCTGCGTCGACCGTGTGGTGATTGACTGGCCATTCGGTATCCACCACGATCAGTTGATTGCCCAGTGGATGCAATCGATCTGTCAGCAGGCCGCTGAATGCGTCGTCGAGTCCTTTGACCGGCATTAACCAGCCGAAGGCATCACCCACCTTTACGCTGTGGGGAACAGCCACCATGGTCCGCTCGGGATCGTACCGCATGCGTAGTAACGCTGCCTGCAACACCAGGTCAGGTTGATACTTTGCCAACGGCTGGCTGCTGGCAAACGCGCCGACCGACAGCGTGTCAAGAAAACGGCGAGCGTAACGGTCTACCGGTAGCCAAAGTCCACCGTCGGGATTCTCTGCGACGCGCCATTTTTCTTGTATCACGATGGGTCGGTAGCCCCCGGCGCCGGGGGGTAGAGGAAGGAATCCCGCCCCGAGCACCGTTAAGCCTGATGCCAACACGGCCGTTAGCAATCCGCATACGGAGCCACCGATGATATCGATGGCTCGAGCCAGCTCGATACCGGTGGGAACGAATATCCCCGCAACCGTTCGCAAGACGACCAGCCACAACACAAACGGGCCCAACAAGCCCACCGCCCATGCGTAGTTCGGGATGTGCCAGATTAGCACGCCGAGCACGAAGGGTTCCCACAGCGCGATCGCCAGTCCGGCAGCGATGGTTGTGATCACTAGTTGAAGAAACGCGCTAAACAGACCTTGTGCCACACCCCACCAGCAGGTCATGGCGATAATAAACAGAACAATCAGTGTGTTGACGAACATGACGGATGCCTATTCGCGGTGGTCTCGGACTATATACCCGTCGTCTGCATGCTATGACTTTACATTTGACACGCGTGACGATGTTTCCGTTGCGGACCGATCAGTGTGCTGGCCCAACACCCGAGTAAGTTCGCTGATGGTCGTTGTGCCGTCGATGACTCTCGCAAGCGCCGCTTCTTGCAGCAAGATCATTTTTTGTTGACGCAGGTGGATACGCAACTGCTCAGTCTGCTGATTCGTGATCAATTGACGGCATTGATCGTCGAGAACCATCACTTCATAGACCCCCACTCGACCGTTGTAACCCAACCCCAGACAGTCTGGGCAGCGTTCGAACTGATGTCGCTTGCCCTGTACACGGCCACCCTGTTTGTAAAGGCGGCCAATTCGGTCTGGCGAAAGATTCAGTTTCTTTAGTGTATCGGTGTGGGGCGTGTACGGCTGCCGACAAGTCATGCATAATCGGCGCAACACACGTCCCGCCATAATCGCTCCCAGTTTATCTGCGGCCGTATCTGCTTTACCCACCGACCTGATCCAGCTGGTCAAGGCGTCGAAAGTGTCACCATCACGCAGTCCAGCGTACACCCTGAGGTCGTGAGCCACCTCGACAAGTGTGTCCGTGACCTGTGGATGGACCAACAGCTCAACCATGAGCACTTGGGGTTTCTGGTCGACCACTGTTCGAATTTGTTGAATCCACTGTGACACTTCGGCGCCCGGTTGCATCTGATGGCGTTGGATGCCGGGCAGATCGAACTCGCCGGTCTCTTGGACAGTAACGATCTTTTGCTTGTTTGGATGATGGCTGTGCAGCATGCCGTAGAGCATTGTGGTTTGGCCGTGTCCGGGCGGCGTGGCGATCAGCACGATACGGTTATTCTGACTGAGGGTCGATGCTAAGTGTTCTTCCTGATCGGGTAACAATCCCAGTTGATTTAGGTCAAATTTGGGGCGAGATTCTCGGTCAATATCGACGATCATTTCTAGGCCACGTAGTGAACCGTAGGTCGTGATGGCCAGGTTATGCCGTTGGCCTTCGCCCGTGATAACCTTGAGATCTCCATATAATTTTAGTCGCCTTTCGCACACCTCAAGCCCAGCGCAATGCTTTAGATAGTCAATCAGGATGGCAGCGGCTGACGGGTCAAGTCGAGGCTGGCGGTAACCGACCCCGTCGATCTGCAATATGACCATTGGATTCGGATTGCTGGCCCTAATGAGAATTCGCTCGGTGCGAAACGACAGTGCGTATCCCAACAGTTGTTCCAGGGTCTCGTGGGTCTTTGCATACGGCTTTTTCCTGGTCGGTGTCTCTAGGACTTGCCCATTTGATCGCGCGACGGTGAGCGCCGTGCCGTGTTTCGCCCACACCCGTTGTGCTTGTCCCCAACTTTGAGAGAACAACGATTTAGGCGTCCATCTGGCGCTGGCGGGGACCTGATGATTGCGGTGATGGACGTAACACCCGATCGTGCTACCGGTCAGCAATAAACATACACTCATGCCGAGCCAGAATTGCGGGATGAGCAGCCACAACCCGTAACCGAGGATGCCCACGGTCATCTGAGAGCCGTTCCAAGCCTGTCGGTGACCGGAAAGATATACCAAATCGTCATCCAGGAGGGTGACGATTCGTGCCCATATCATCAACATCATGGCCATGAGGACAGGCTTGACTACGCTCATGAGTAGCAACGCTTCGGCGCTGGCCAGAGGTGGGAGCAATTTGGTATTAAAAGAACTTTCCACGATCTGGGCTACTCAAGAGGTGAAACAAGTCATACGGTGCGAGGCGATCGTGGCGATTGAGCCTTAAGCGACCAATCGTACGGGGATGCCTCGATGGTGTAGGTACTGCTTCGTCTGTTCGATCGTATACCGATCGTAATGAAATATACTGGCTGCCAAAACCGCGTCTGCCGCGGATTGGGTTAATACCTGCCACATGTGTTCGGGGCTACCGCAACCGCCGGAGGCGACGACAGGTACGTCCACGCCTTCGGCGACCGCTTTGGTCATTTCCAGATCGTAACCGTTCTGGGTGCCGTCCGCGTCCATGCTGGTCAACACAATCTCACCAGCGCCCAGCTGTACCACTTCTTGTGCCCATTTGACCGCGTCTTTCCCCGTCGGTCTTCGACCGCCATGGGTGTAGACCTCATAAAGGAGTTTCCCGTTCCGAACCGTTCGCTTCGGGTCAATATTGACCACCGTGGCGCACCGGCCGAATCGACGGGCGGTCTGGGTCACGATGTCCGGGCTGACCACCGCCGCCGTGTTAATACTCACCTTCTCCGCCCCGGCCTGGACGAGTTTTGTGACATCGTCGATCGTGCGGATACCGCCGCCGACGGTAAAGGGCATAAAGCATTGTTCGGCGACGCGCTGGACCACCTCCAACATGATGCTTCGGTCTTCATGACTGGCCGTGATATCCAAGAACACCAGTTCATCAGCCCCTGCCCGTTCGTATCGACCGGCAACTTCGACAGGATCACCGGCATCTTGCAGATCCACAAAGTGGATGCCCTTGACAACCCGGCCGGCTTTAACGTCCAGGCATGGAATGATACGGTGTGTTAACAAGTTGAGATATTCTAGCAGGTCTTGGTGCTTGGCGACCATCATTCCGCGGTTGCGTGGTCTTCGAGGGAAAAGCCAGTTCTTGCTCGGTTGAACACCCCTTACGACCGATTTTGTTTGTTCATGCCGGTGTTCAAGTGCGTTGCCTTGGCGGTTTGATCCTTCTACACTAAATCTTCTAGCGGCGTTCGGAAATTAGAGCTTATGACTGATAGAAGAGTGATTGTTAGCGGGCTAGGGCCGATTAATGGCCTGGGCTGCGGGATCCAACGGACGTGGCGGGGTGTCACAGAGGGCCGCAGCGCCGTGGGGTCCATTCGCGCATTTGATGCAGCTGGGTTTAGTTGTCAAGTGGCGGCAGAGATCCATGACTTCAATGTCCGCGACTACGTGCCGAAGTCGTACCGTAAGGCGACCAAAGTCATGGCTCGCGATATCGGGTTAGCCGTGGCCGGCGCTGATCTGGCTGCTCGCGATGCAAATCTTGTCACCAAAGGAACCAGCGATCGCACGGGGGCGTCGCCCACCTATGCGTCGTCAAGGATGGGCGCACACATCGGTGCCGGCTTGATTACAGCCGAGCTCAATGAGCTGACCGCGGCGCTGGCCGAGGCGACGGATCCACAGGGCGATTTCGACTACCGGCGGTGGGGGCGGGAAGGACTAAGCCATCTTACCCCTTTGTGGTTGCTGAAATATCTGCCCAATATGTTGGCCTGTCACGTTACGATTATTCATGATGCACAGGGGCCGTCCAATACCATTACCTGTGCGGAGGCGTCTGCAACGCTCAGTGTAGGCGAGTCGCTTCGTGTGATTCAGCGTGGTGCGGCAGACCTTTGTTTCTGTGGTGGAGCCGAAAGCAAGCTCGCCCCGATGACTTTTTTGCGCCAGCTGATGACCGGCCGGATCAACACAACATCCAACGATCACCCGACAGGAGCGATCAAGCCGTTCTGTCGAACTGCCGCTGGCACGGTGGTGGGCGAAGGAGGAGGGATCCTCGTGCTTGAAGCGCTGGATACATATCGGGCACGATCAGAGGACACGCCCGATCACCAACGGGTTTACGCAGAGGTGCTCGGGTTCGGCGCTTCCCAGAGCATTAACCGGTCGGCTCGTAATTTAGAACCCGATCCAAACGGTCGGGGGATTGCCTTGGCGATTCGCGCGGCGCTTCAAGAAGCGAACATCCATGCGGCTCAGGTCGACCTAATTATCCCCTTTGGCATCGGGGTGTCTGAATACGATCAGGCGGAGGCCGTGGCGTTGCGATGTGTGTTTGGCGAAGCTCTGGTCAAAGTCCCCGTGAGGTCTATAAAACCGATGGTAGGTAGTTGCGGTGCGGGGACGGGTGGGTTGGATGTGTGCGTGGCTGCGGCGGCATTATTATATCAAACCGTGCCCGCGGTGGTGAACTGTGAGCGTCCCCTAGACGGAATCAACGCGGGATCGGCCCCGGCACGACAGGCCTCATTAAACCATGTGTTGGTTTATAGCACAGGCCTGGGGGGACAGAACGCCGCAATTGTATTAGGACGATTTCGAGATTAAAATGGGAGACTCAGCGATTGCAATTTTCTAAGCGCGTCGTGATTACCGGTGTCGGCTGGGTGACTCCGTTGGGCCACGATATCGAATCGGTCTGGGGCAAGCTTTTGTCTGGTCGTTCGGGTGTCGACCGGACACGGCACTTCAACGCGTCGACTTTTCCGACGCAATTTTCTGGGCAGGTCAAGGACTACGATTTTCGGCGGTTCACCGAAAAGCACGATATCCATGACGGCGTCGGGTTTAACACCGCGTTTGC
This sequence comes from Phycisphaeraceae bacterium, assembly GCA_965222495.1. Classification (GTDB taxonomy): domain Bacteria; phylum Planctomycetota; class Phycisphaerae; order Phycisphaerales; family Phycisphaeraceae; genus CBDCUA01. The sequence continues at coordinate 609,312 of CBDCUA010000007.1, forward strand.
ATTGGGCGCGGCGGTGAATGCTTGGCGATCGGCCAAGCTGGATACGTTTGATCAGTTGGACCACGAGCGGTTGGGGATTTATTTGGGATCAGGGGAGGGCTCGTTGGATTTCGATAACTATGTCGCTGCAAATCTAGGCGGTTGGGACCGAGATCAACGCTGCGTGGATTCGGTACGATGGATCCAAGTCGCCGAGAAGCGCATGAAGGCGGTGCGTGAAATTGAGCAAGAGCCCAACATGCCCCTGACGCATTTGGCCTTGGAATTTGATGCGTATGGCCCTGCGTACAACTGCTTGACCGCCTGTGCCGCCTCGACACAGGCCATCGGAGAGGCCTCGCAAATTCTCGCCCGTGGTGACGCGGATACGATGATTGCCGGCGGGGCTCACACCATGATTCATCCCTTGGGCGTGACGGGGTTCAACCGGCTCACCGCGCTTTCGACGCGCAACGACGCGCCGCAACAGGCTTCGCGGCCATTTGATTGTACGCGTGACGGGTTTGTGTTAGGCGAGGGAGCGGGAATGCTTATTCTCGAAACACATGATCACGCAATTGCGCGTGGCGCACCCATTTTGGCGGAGGTGATCGGATACGGCAGCTCAGCCGATGCATACCGTATTACCGATATCCACCCAGATGGCCGGGGGGCGATCGCGGCGATGCGCCAAGCCTTAGAAGGCGCTGGGATTGAGCCAGATGGTGTTGACTACATTTCTGCGCACGGTACCGGTACCAAGGAGAATGATTCGATCGAAACCTTGGCGGTTAAGGCCGTCTTCGGCGATCGGGCCAAACGACTCCCCATGAGCTCGATTAAGAGTATGATGGGTCACCTTATTGCTGCCGCTGGCGCCGTGGAGTTGATCACCTGTGTATTGGTCCTCCGTGATCAGATGCTTCCACCGACAATTAATCTTTGCACCCCAGATCCTGAATGTGACATGGACTATGTCGCCAACCAGGCACGTCAAGCAAATGTGGATGTGGTATTGTCTAACAGCTTTGGATTCGGAGGCCAGAACGATACGCTGGTGATCAAGAAAGTGTGAGCCGTGAAGTCATTCTCGTACCATCGGCGATGGATGAGTATGGTGATCGTGACAATGAGCACGCCGATACGGATTTTTCTCCTATACCGACACAGATGTGTGGTCTGACGCAGGGTCAGTTGATTTCATCCTGTCACCCGCGGGTCTTAACGACCCGAACCATCGATCAAGTTGCTTTAGGCGTTTCCGCCAAGCACCGGGGCGCTGGCCTCGGCGCGGATGCTCTGCCATATCCAGTTTTCCAAAGCAGGCAGGGCCGGCGGAACACCGCCTCTGGCCATGAAACACACGATATCTCCGAGTGATGGACAGGCGTCTACGTACTGCCGAAGATCGTTGGCAATCGCACGAGCTGCTTTGGGATCGGTCTGCTGTAGGCGATACGCCAGGATCGTGCACACGCTCACAAGAAGTTCTCGATCGTCAGGCTGCTTCATCGATACCCGCCTTCCAACTCTAACTAGGTATGGATGACTGACTGGTTTTGTGGGTCAGATGATTGCCTTTGTACATATTCTGGATTCGCGTTGCATGTGGGTCGTGTTAAATAATCGTTACGGCAACGCGCGGTAAGCGTCGATACAGAATTGTCTCCGAGTATTCGCCACCGACAATAGGCGCCGGATGGTTGTATTGGTGTACGTCGCTTGGGTTATCCAGAAATGATCGCCCGATACCGTTCCAACCCGCCGGATCGTCCACCCGAGACAAAACCTTGGCCGTCTGGCTGGTTGAAAGCGATCGACGACGAGCGGAGAGCCGTCGCTTGGGATGGTCTGACAGATCGTTGCTGTGGGTTACAGATCAGTGACACCAAACAGAGATCACGTGTTCGCGATGGCAAAATCACCAAGAGCGAAGCGATCCACGCGTGGTCAGATCGCTATTTGTGATCGCGGCTTGAGAGTTCCGTGATCCCAATCGGGTACCCATCTGACGACACCACATCGGTCGAGACAACCCGTTGGGTTTTTTGTTGCACGGTCGGATACCGCGATGGTTTGCGTGTAACCTCTAAACCACGAAGTCAGGGTTGTGAAAAGAGACGGGATGAGGTCCGGTGTGCCGAACCTGGACCGCGGCCATCTGACGGACCACTAAATGAACGGTGCCGCGTCCCCCGGACAGAGGCACGCGGCACCGCGAGTCGAAGTGGTTGGGAGTCACCGGTTCAGTTAGTCGTATAACGGACTGATTGTCTGGATGTCAACGGGTTCGAGAATCATGTTCGTATCAATTCGGAAATTGGACTGTGTGGTGTGCCGTTCGGCGAAGAAGAAGTCCAGTGACCTGTTGCTAAAGCCGGCGCCCCCGACGTCAAAGTAGTGCCCTTTTCCCGAGCCTTCGCCGCTAAGATTGTCAGCGGTTTTCACCCATACGCCGAGAATCGTCTTATTCATATCCTCTGGGGTGCTGCCGCTGAAGACGGCACTGGGACCAACTTTCAGATCATCGAATTTGTACTGTGAGTTGTCTGCAAACAAAAGTGTAACGTTGGATAGATCCTGTCCGGCGTAAATGGTCACTGAATCACCGTTGAATTCACACCTTACATCTGGGCTGTCGTTGTTAAGGTTGAGGTCGATAAAACGATCCCCAGCGGCGATAGGACAGGTTCCCTCGAGGCCAAGATTGGACCAACGTTGGTGCAGATTATTTCTCATTGATTTAGAGACCTGCTGGACAAGATCACTTAGAGGAAAATCGTTCTTGTCCACAAAGGCCTTGCCGTCAAAAAGAAGGACACTGCCGTTGACCGCCGAGTGGACCCCGCCCAGGTCGATGACCTTGCGGCCGTCGATAAACACCCACACGTCGTCATCGCCGGTAAAGGTAAAGGTTTGTCCGGGGATGTACGTGAACTTGGTGTGCAGTTCAAACGTGAAGTGGTAGTTGTGACTCAGGTCTTGATTGCCCAGGAGTGCACCGTCCAGAGGAAAGAAAGAATTACTGCTAAACGTGTACACCCCGCCCGGACTCGTTTGATGATTGTCGACAGTGAGAGACAGGGGTTGACTGACGTTGACTCCCTGCACATCGTTGTACCACTGGGAGAAGCTATCGGCCGAATAGATGGTGTCCTTCTCGGGTCGACTGTTGGCGTAAACGGGTTTGCTGTCGGCGCCCAGTTCCATCGCCACCAGGCCCTTAACGTGGCCAAACCGACTCATGGCGCCTGCCGTTTGGAAGTCGGGGTGTCCACCTGGTCGATCACCACGTGTCATGTCGCGGACGACCCCCGTGAGCTCAAAGCTGTCGGCTGTCGCGGGACCGGCTATCAGGCCGGGTATCGCCACTGTCCACAAGTACTTTCTAAACATTCGGGAGCCCTTTCGATTAAGCTTCCTGCCTCCTCCCTGACGCCGTGTGACTCCCCGGATCCGGCGCAGGCGCTTGTTCGGCCTTTAAAACCATTGTTCGACTCAACAAGATTACGATTTGCTGTTTGCCACGGCCAGGCAATCTAGAAAAATTGGAGGGAGATCAGCTTGCCCAGTCGTTACGAACGCGTCGCCGTTGAGGCCGGTTCCAAGGGGGCCATATCCAGTAAGCCGCGGAGCACGATCGTCGGCACAGGGCGCTACCAAACCAAGCGGAACGGCAATGCTGAGAGAAGTACGCTAAGGTAAGCCTTCTTGCCCGCCAGCTCTGATTCGGTCGCGACCAACAGAAGCGCCGTCAACGATGCTCTCTGCGGAATATCTGTAGCGGTTGTGATGATCGATTTGTCGTTATGTCGTAAGAGTGGTCGCGATTCACAGAAAGCGACAATACGCTAGTGGACGATGGGCTAACAACGGAGTTGGCTGTTACAGAATTTTTCGGGGCTTTGTCGAGGCGACAATCCGGATCGGCTCTTTCATGCCGTGGTCTGCCGACAGCGCAGCATTGTCGTCTGGTTCGACGGTAAGATCTACGGTGCCGCGTTCTAATACCCATAAGCCGTCATCATTGAGGCGGCGGGTGGCGAAAAACTGAGCATCTGTCACACCACCCAATAGGGGCTGTGATGCCGCGGCTCCACCGCCCGCCGGCGTGGTGATCAGCCACAGCTGCTGAACCGCGGATCGGTATTCGATGCGGAGCAGATCATTGTTTGGCCCTACAAGCTCGATAAAGTTGCTAGTGATCATATTCCCGTTGAGCGTGACAGGTGGAGTGGCCAAGCCGTCTGGCAGCAGGGGGCCGTGGGCGGTGCCTGTGCGTACCAGTGTCAACAGGCGGTTGATCACCATGCGGCTAGCCGCCTGTGTGCTGGCCTGTTTAGCGGCTTGAGAATAGGCTCGAAAGCTAGTATCTACTGCGACCATGGTCGCCACGAGTAACGCGGCAGAAATCGCCAATGAGACCATCAGTTCCGGGAGGCTTAGCCCGCGGTACCGGTGGTGACGCTTGCGTGAGAATTCTTTGTTCATGGTTAAATCTCGTGACTGCATTGTCTGGAGGTTAGGCCTACAGAACTTATGCGATGGCTAATAACCTGTACCTTCAAAATACGTCGCCATGACCGGCGTAATGTCAATGGGCCCCAGGATGCCGTCTGGCAGTGCAATGTCGGGGTTGTATCGGAGATGGATGACGCCCACACCGTTGGGAGGTAGCTCGGCCTCCAAGTCACCTTCAGAGGAAGGAAAATAGCCCAGCGTTGTGTTGAATTGCGGGCTCGTATCGCCGATGACGGGTGCCTGGCCACTGGTGGGCTCGAATGTCGTCAAGATGGTGCCGTCGATCTTAACTTGTCCGCGGATATCCAGCACGCCCGATACAATGGTTCCGGAAAGGTTGACGGTCTCATTGGTGCTAGAAGGATCGACGAATGTGCCCATTTCTACCGAATAATGTGGGGCCAAGATCGCGCTACGTTTAAACAGTTGTTTCTGGTCTGTACTGAGAGACGCCGAATTGTCCACGTCGAATTTCGTTTGGCCTGTAAAGGCGATCTTGTTACGGACGTGTGTGTATGAGGGTGGCGCATTGCTGACGACGGCACCTTCGAAGGTGCAGCCATCAAACCTGATGTTGTTCGACACCGATTTTGTGTCGGTTACGACGTTCCCCTCGACGACCGCGCTAAGGGTAGGGTACTTCAGTGTCCCGTCGGCTTCAGAAATCCCCGTGTAGTTGAAATCGGGATCGACGTTGTCAGAGGTCGTATCGACGAAAGTGACACCGACGAACTTGCAGTTCTTGAACAGAGCATTGGTCCCCTTGGGAATGGTAACGTTTGTGAAGGTCATGTTCTCATAGACAGGCCGTTCGTAGAAATCATAAGGGTGGGCAGCGCCATAGGGAACCTCTTCACGGTGACTTCCCGAAGTGTCCATTTTCGGTTCATCTGGATCAGCGGGGTCGGGGGTGGGTGGCACCTGGGCGTTGGCCTGAGCCGTCAGGCTTCCGGTCGCCATATTTCGGAAGGTACTCACGTCAAAATCAGAAGGCCCAAATTCCTGTACCGAGGTGTCTTGGGCTTGAAATGTCAACGGCACCTGGTTGTGATCGGGGTGGATAGGGCCCTGGAAAAAATCTTGATATCGTCCGTGGGCGGCGCCGGCGAGCCACCCCGGAAGATCCGCTGCGATCATCACGTGGCCACGTAGTTTGGCGTAGCGATCTTTGTCATCGATGACACCGTCGCCGTAGCCTGGCCGATTTGGGTCCCCGAATGTATCAATCAATTCCAATAGTTGAGCAGCATGAATATTGTTTGCGGTATCGAGCTCCGAGGCACTGATTTGGCTATTTACGTTTGTGTCAAATTCTGTCAAGAAAAAGTCAAAATCGTCGACGTAGCCATCGTTGTTAGCATCTAGTAACGCGGGATTTGTTAACGCTGCCGCTTCAGACGGGTTGGCGATGTTGATGCGATTATCTCCATCCATGTCACCGATGGTACTGCTGCCGACTATTTTGATCTCTAGTGCGTCTACCAAACCATCCAGAGCGGTGTCGAGCGTGGAGCTGAGGCCACGGAAGTCGCTGGCGATCTGGACAGGGTGGCCGTTGGGCAAATGGGTATCGGCGAATCTGCTACCTACGGGACCTTCGATCATGACGTTGCGCCCGATCATGATCCTATTTTTAGACAGCATGGCGAATTTGATCTTTTTTTCGAGCCTAAAGTCCAATTGAATTGTTCGGACGATTTCGCGGCCGGGTGGCCCATCGGCGGCGTCCACACGGACACGGATCCAGGTGGCGTCAAGGGGATTCGCCATTGACACTGCCGGCGTCAGTTCGGAGTAGGGCGGACGCTGATAATGAGCTGAGTTATAGTTCTCACTGACGATTGGATGGGGGGTTAGTGTGGCGGTAAATGTAGGTTGGCCGGTGCCGAGGCTAATCGGCCCCACGTTAAGGGTCGAGCCTGCCTGAAACGGTTCGGCGTCGTTGTGATATTCGCTCTGTAGCGATACGAGCAGCGCCGCTCGGGTCTGATCCCAAAGTCCCGGTGCGTTGGTGTTGTCAATCAAGCCATCGGTTGTTCGGACGTTGGCGGTGATCTGATTGATACGGAAAACCAAGAATCGCATGCCCGTTTCAGCCGCTGCAAGCGATCGGTTAATTCTGAGATGAGAATCAGCGGTCGTGAGGTTGCCCTGCGAAACAATCGCCATCGCTGCGGCCAACGAGCTAAGAATGACCAAGAACATCATCGCCAACACAGCGACGACACCACGTTGGCGGTGTCCGCAATACCGAGACGGTTTAGGGTTCATGGCGCTTTCTCCCAGTCCTCGAAAAAGGGACATGTCACTGGCCTACGACCCACGTCAACTGCGTGACCGCCGTTGGGGCCACAGCGTTTGGCCCTTGATAGTTCACCGTCACCGTCACGCGCATGAGATCCGTAGAACCAAGGGGTTGGCCGACGTTGGAGCTGATATTGTCAGGCAAGACGTTGACGACATTAATCTGTTGGCTCCATCGATTCATGTCGGCAATCGGTTGTCGCAGGGCGTTGATCGGCGGATCGAAGCCAGTGCCCGGGCCGACGCCGCCGGCCACCGGACCGGCAAAATCGTCCAGATCGTCGAAGTCGGCAACGCCGTTTTCATCCGCTTCAGGACCCAACGTCGCGTCACCCGTAAACGGGTCGTTCATCGGTAAGGTTAGCGTGAGCTCACGCAGTTCGTTGGCCAGGAGCATTGCCGTCCCGGTCCGTTGGGCCCAGTCATTCTTTTTGTGGTAGGCCTGTTGGGCGGCCACCATCGCCAGAACGCCGGTGCCCACGATGACTGTGGTCAACGCCGCTTCGATCAATGTGAAACCGCCGGCACGGTGGTTGCGATTTTGTGGCATCGCTTGCCTGCTCCTAGCCTCCGCTGCCGCTGGTTTCTCCACGCTGCCCCGTTTGCTAATTAACCAATGTCGACAACTTAAAGATTGGTAAAATGATGGCCATCGCGATGAACCCCACGATGCTACCCATGAGTATGATCATGATCGGTTCAATCATGGAAGTGACGGTCTTGATGACCTCCTTAAGCTGTCTGGCGTAAAAGCTACTCACTTCATCGAGGACCTCACCTAGCTTGCCTGATTCCTCGCCGGCACTGATCATTTGCACTACAGCTTTCGGGAGCAGCGGTCCTTTTTGCAGAGGATGAGCAATTTTTTTGCCCTCTTTCACCGAGGTATATACCTCTCGCCACAATCGTTTGAAGAACCAATTGCCGCTGACGTCTCCTGTGATTAAGAGCGTGTCGAGCATCGGTACACCGGCGTTGATCAACTCTCCCATGGTTTGCATTGACCGGCTGATGTACAGCGCTCGAAACATTTTTTTGAAGATAGGCACCGTCAGCTTGGTCTTGTCAAACCACCTTCCACCAATTTCTGTGCGGACAAACAAAAACAGGCCCGCCGCCAGGCCGATGATCCCGAGCACAACGACCCACCACCATTCCACCATAAAGGCGCTTAGCCCCATCAAGAACGTGGTTGGCCATGGCAGAGCTGATTCTTTCCCAGCGAACACCCCCGCAAACTTGGGTAGTACAAAGGTCAGTAGAAAAATCGTTACCCCAATCGCAAGAGAACCGATGACGGCCGGGTAAATCATGGCACCGACGACCATGGCCCGGGTCTCAATTTGCTGGGCGAGGTAAGCGGCGATCCGATCGAGCATCCTAGAGAAACTGCCTGACATTTCGGACGCTCTGACCATGTTCACGTACAAAGCACCAAAGTATTTAGGATGTTTTGCCAGTGCTTCGCTGAATTGTTTACCTGATTCAACGTCCGATTTGATCTGCAACAGAAGCTTTTGAAACTTCGGGTTTTCGGTTTGCTCCGCGATGCCCTCAATGGCGGCTCGGATGGAGATGCCTGCCCTGATCATCACCGCCAGCTGAGTGGTGAAATTGAGAATATCGCGGGCCGAGGGGCCCGTGGTTTGGTTCAACTCCTTGAGTCGGTCGCGGAATGACCGAACACTTCTGCTGATCGGCGTTAGCTGTACGATCTGATGGCCACCGGCCCGCAAGGCCTGAGCCGCGGCGATGGCGTTTTCAGCAGAGAGGGTCCCGTCGGTGGTCTGTCCGTTGGGGCCTCGTGTTTGGTACTGGTACTCAGGCATTCGAATGGATCCGGTTTATGCCGCTAGTGTTCTCTGTAGTTTTTCTGGGTAGGCGGCGTGCGCCACGGCGTCTTCCTTGCCAATCATGCCGTTGAAGTAGATCTCGGCGATAGCGTTATCGAGACTGCTCATGCCCAGCGCACGGTTGGTTTCGATAACGTTCGGGATCTCAAATGTCCGGCTTTCACGGATCAGATTGCGAACCGCTGGGGTGCACAGCATGATCTCCACCGCCGGCACCATGCCTTTTTTGTCCGTACGCTTAAACAGCGTTTGACTGATAACGGCTTGTAGCGTGTTCGCTAGCATCGACCGGATCTGATTCTGCTGATCAGCCGGGTACATATCGATAATTCGCTCGACGGTCTGAGAAGCGTTGACTGTGTGAAGTGTAGAGAAGACCAAGTGGCCAGTTTCGGCGGCGGTGATCGCGGCGGCTGTTGTCTCTAGATCACGCATTTCCCCGACGAGAATGATGTCTGGGTCCTGACGCAACACATGCCGTAGCCCGCTAGCAAAGCTGGGAACGTCGTCTCCCAGTTCACGTTGTTCGATGATGCACTTGTTGCTGACCAGGCGGTATTCAATCGGATCTTCCAGCGTAATGATATGTTTGTGATAACGCTCATTCATCGATTGGATCATCGCGGCCAGTGTCGTAGACTTTCCAGAGCCGGTATCTCCGGTCACAAGAATTAGTCCACGTGGCAGATAGGTCAACTTCGAGATCACTTCCGGCAGGTTTAGGTCTGCCATTGGCGGGATGTCTTCCTTGATCGCTCGCAAGGTGATCGCCACGCTTTGTCGTTGGAGGTGGGCGTTGACACGGAATCGTCCCACGCCCGGGATGTCGTAAGAGAAATCAACATCCTTGATTTTCTCGAAGCGGGCCAACATCTGATCGTTGGAAGTCATATGTTGAAGCATCCGTCGAGCGCTTTCGGGAGTAATCACAGGATAATCCATTGGTGTCATGACAGTGTGCAGACGTACCACCGGTGGGTGTCCGGCGACCAGATGGATATCAGAAGCATTCAGTTCAACGGCCGTTTTCAGGATGGTGTCCAGATCCATGCAGCCTCGCTTTGTTTGAACCAACCACAGATACGCGACGAGCAACGCGCCGGGCGATATCCCGAAGCGCGGCCGGGTTTTGGTATCGTCGGCGTCCCGCACCAGCATGAGTGACGGGTAATGATTGGAGTTATTTCTATCGACCGTGGCCCGTCATAGTCCGACAGACCGTTATGGCCGTCTGAGATGGCATTATCGGCCTGACGAAACCAGTATGACGAATAGGATCAGTGAAGTGGCCCAGCCGACAAGCGCTAGCCAGAAGACGGATTGGCCATAAAAGGGGATATCCTCTCGTTGCTGCTGGGTCGTAGCCGGCCGTGTATTGGACGTCATCAAATCACCGGTTGCTTCCAGGTTAGCCAGCACGGCCAGATCGAATTTCCGTCGTGCGACCGTGGGTGGATCTCCTCGGGCAACCGCTTCTAGATCGGCCAGCAGGCTGGCGGTATTGCTGTATCGTTGATTGGGGTCTTTCGCCATACACACCTCAATGATCTCCTTCGTGCCCGCGCTAAGGTTGGGATTGATGTGATCTGGCGGGGTCAAGTCGCTCTTGAGGTGCATTTGCATCACGGCCGAAGGGTTGGGGCCGTCGAAAGGGACTTGACCCGTGACCATGTGATAGAACGTTACCCCTAACCCGTAAATGTCGGCGCGGAAGTCGATATGCCGATCACCGCGTATCTGCTCGGGAGAGATGTAATAGGGGGTGCCGAACGCCTTTCCCAGCTCGGCTTCGGCCGTTTCGCGGTCACTTTGACTGCGTGCCAAGCCCATGTCCGCCAGTTTGGCTAAGCCGTCTGGTGTCAGGATAATGTTTTTGGGTTTAACGTCCCTGTGGATCAAACCCGCATTATGGGCGTGATCCAGGGCACCGGCGATTTGGATCACAATCCTCAGCGCCTCGGACTCGGCGTAACGGATTTGTTGGGTTAAATCATCCAAAACCGTACGGCCTTCTACGTACTCCATGACGAAATAGTGAAAGTCACCGGCTTTGCCGACGTCCAAGGCGCCGACGATGTGGGGATGGTTGAGCTTAGCGGCGGCGCGGCCTTCGGCATAGAATCTCGCCACGAACTGAGGATTGTCGGTGTACTTGCGGGGAAGGACCTTGACGGCTACTCGCCGGTCTAGGCTCAGTTGCTTGGCCAGGTAAACGGTCGCCATCCCACCCGCACCTAATTTCTTGAATATCCGGAACCCTGGGATTTGAAGGCCTTCCAACTGTGAACCGGGTTGCTTGGGCAGTCGATCCAGCTGTCGCTGCGTGACAATCCCGTTGGCGACCAACAGTTCGGCGAGGTTGCGACGACCGGCCGAACCGCGATGACTTAGTAGTTCTCGCTGAAATTCTTGGCAGTCGTGCACATCTTGGGCCGTTGCCAGACCCAGTTCGACCACAAGCCTCCCCACCATCGTGTCATGGCTGTTCCCGTTGGATTCTGACATAAGTGGCCGGTTCTCGTGCAAGGCCGTAATCGGGGTTCACGGCGTGGAACTAATTGACGTTATATGCTTCGTGATTTTAAGTCAACCAATTCGGTATCAGGGCTTTGTTGACAGATTTGTGGGGCGCCGGCTGTAGGCGTACTGGCGTTTCAACCCACGATTTGGCTAAAATGGCCCGGAGCGTTGTGTGGCTGGTCCACCGCTTAAGGTGCAAGAACATGCTGTTGTTGACTCATAGTGATGATCAAGCGATTCGCCAGCGGCTAGCCGCCGACCTTGCGGAGGTCGAAGCCCGCTTTGGAGCGGAGTTAATCAGCGATTTGCCGTGTGTAAATAGCCTGGTCAAACATCTCGAGCGTTATAGAGGGAAGATGCTACGACCAACGCTAGTGCTGCTTGCTGGGATGGCTAGCGCACCGAATCGAGAAGATCCCACCGACGCGCATCTTGTCGTGGCCACGGTCGTGGAGCTGGTGCACATGGCGACACTCGTCCACGACGACATTCTTGACGAGGCTCAGATTCGTCGAGGCGGGGGGACGATCAACCACCTCCGGGGAAACGAAGCCGCCGTGATGCTGGGAGACTATTTGATCAGCCATGCTTATCACCTGTGCTCGAGTCTGGATAACACCTTTGCCAGCCGGATGATCGCCGAGGCGACCAACACTGTCTGTGAAGGGGAGCTGTTGCAGCTTGCCAATCGGGGCAATGGCTCTTTGGACGAACGCACTTATTTTCAGATTATTCGCTTGAAGACAGGCAGCCTGTGTGGGTCGTGCTGTCGCCTTGGGGCAGCGATGAACGATGCCCAAGAACAGGTCATCGATTGTCTATTTGACTATGGGCAGAGCGTAGGTGTGGCGTTTCAGATCGTCGATGATCTGCTGGATTTGGTCGGTGCTGAGCATACCGTAGGCAAAACGTTGGGTAAGGATCTCCAGAAGGGTAAGCTGACGCTCCCGTTGATCCACTGTCTTCGGTCGGCTCCTCCGCGGCAGCGGCAGCAACTGGCGGGTCTTTTGAAGGCAAGTCAGCAGGGGGTCAGGGAGCCAGAGAAGGGCTCCGTGGCGGAGATCGACGGCGAGTTGATGAGCCAGATTCGCCAATTAATGACCACGCACGGGTCGGTCGCCTATGCCTATCAAAGTGCTCGTCGCCTAATCGATCAGGCCAAGACGGCCCTAGGCGGCCTGGACCCGACCCCGGCTTCGTCGTTGCTCATGGCGATGGCTGACGCTGTCCTGACTCGGGAATTCTAGGGTGCTTGAGTCGTGTTGGGCCGATAATGTTTGACGGCCCTTCGCATTTCGATTCGATATTGACCTGACCGTCTGTGGGCCATACGAATTAACAGTTGTGGCGTGTTTCGCATTTCGACGATGACTACACAAGAAAGAGCGCCGAAGCATAGGGTGGCAAATCATGACTGATGACCAGCGACCACGCGTTCTCGTTCTAGGAGGAAAGGCGACCACCGAGCATCCGGTGGCGGAATTGTTGGCGCGACACTTTAGTGTTGACCTGTTCGAACGGATGGACCAGGCGATGGTGTCGTTGCGGCAAGAAAGCTATGACGCGGTCTTTGCTGACGTCGGAGATTTTCTCCCGCTCGAGCGTGGTCTGGCTGCCCAGCAGTCCACCCTTGTACTGAACACCATCGGTGAAGGTGTGTGTGTCGTTGATGCGAACGGTGCCTGTGTCTGGTCCAATAACCGGATGCGTAGTTTTTCACCCGACGTGTTCGAGAAGGTTAAGCAGATCTGTTTCCGAGCACGGGTTGCCTTCAGTCAACAGGTGGGGCCTAGCACAGATCCCGAGCGGCCGCCGCACAAGAAATTTTCTTTTGTTGCAGACGGTGATCATTACTTCGAGTTGATGACCTCACCGGTAATCGACAAGCAGCACCATGTGCTTCAAGTGATGGCAGTCGTTTGGGACGCCACCAGTGGCCGGCGGCTCCAGCAAAAAATTGAGGCGATTGACGCGGCCGGGCGTCAGCTGTCCAAACTCGAGAGTGACGCTGTGGCGAAGCTTTCGCCCAGTGAGCGGTTGCAGCTGCTGAAAGACAAGATTATCGCCTATAGCAAGGACCTGCTCCACTTTAATCACTTTGCCATCCGGTTGCTTGATAAGCGTACCAATAGGATCGAGCTTGTGATTGCCGAAGGGCTGCCGTCCGAAGCCATGGACATTGACCTGTATGCCCAGCCCGAAGGCAACGGGATCAGTGGGTATGTCGCCGCGACAGGTCGTAGCTATATCTGTCACGATACGGAGAAGGACCCTCGCTACGTTCTGGGTATCGAGCATTGCATGAGCTCATTGACGGTACCACTACGGTTGCACGATAAGATCGTGGGTGTATTCAATATTGAGTCGGAAGAGGTCGGGGCGTTTAATGAGGATGATCGTCAGTTCGCCGAGATTTTCGGCCGATATGCGGCAATGGCGTTGAACATACTTGACCTCCTTGTCGTGGAACGCTGTACAACCAGCGGTCAATTGGCTCAGGGCGTGGTTCAGGAGATGGCTCAGCCGTTGAATGACATCGTCAATGAAGCACAGACTTTGATGGAGGAGTATATCGGCGATGACACGATGCGTGGCCGGTTGAACCAGATCGTCAGTCACGTCGAGGCCATTCGTCACACGCTGCGAAACGTGGCCGCTGGCCCAAAGGCCGTCCTTGGTTCGGACGACATGCGCGTCGAACAAGTGGATCCTCTGCTTGATCGTCGTCGCGTGTTGATCGCTGATGATGAGCTGAATATTCGCCAAACCATTGGTGAGGTGCTCTCAAAACATGGGTGTGTGTGTACCATCTGTAAAGACGGTTATGAGGCGGTTAGTATATTAGAACAACAAGATTTCGACCTGGTGATCTCCGATATCCGAATGCCCCACCGCAATGGGTACGAGATTTTCGCCGCCGCCCGTCGCCGTCGAGAAGACTTACCGGTCGTATTGATGACTGGATTCGGGTACGATCCGCACCATTCGATCGTACGCGCCAGCCAGGAGGGGCTTTGTAGTGTGATGTTCAAGCCGTTCAAGGTGGCGCAGATGCTTGACGAGGTTCGCAAGGCGATGGGGCAGCAGCCGGCCGTCCCGGATCCGTCACCGAAACGCCCTGTACCCCCCGATGGCGAATGAGTGCGGCACCGTCGTGCCTGCGGCGGACTTCCCGTTGGGTCGTCGCAGAAGCGTTGGCCCAGGTTGCCAGTTGCTTTCCCGAATTGGGACCGTCGACTTTGGATGTACGACGGCTTCGACCGCGCGAGGCTCGCTTGGCTGTGGCGATTCATCGTACGGCATTGCAACGGTGGATCACCCTTGAACACGTCCTGGATCGGAATCTGCACAAGCCGATGGTCCGGATCGAACCTCGATTACGCGGTGTATTAATTTCAGCGGCAGCCCAGGCGCTGTTCCTGACCGGTTTGCCGATCTACGCCATCGTGGATCAGTCGGTACAGATTGCTCGGGAGATGGTTCGGCCCGGCTCCGGGGCTCTCGTCAATGCCGTTCTGCGCCGTTTGGCCGGTCAAGTCGAGCGGGAAGTCTACGATGAGCCGTGGGCATGCGGTGCCGATTGTGTACCGTTGGGACGCAAAAGTCTCAAGTTGCATGACGGGTGGCTGCCAGATCCGTCGAGCTTGGAAAGCTATCTATGTGTGGCTACGAGTCATCCAAGAGTCCTGATCAGACGATGGCTCCGAGCGTATGGCAAGCAACAAACAATAGAGGTCTGTTGTCATGGGGTCCAGACACCACCGGTGATTGTAGCGGTCGAGCCGACCGAGACGACAAGCCCACACAATAGCGATCGGCAATGGGGTGAGCCACATCGAATTTCAGGGTTTCGTTTGTGGAGGGGTGAGATTGGCCCGTTGTTTTCGTTGATCCGTAAGAGTCCAGGCTGGCGCGTACAAGATCCGGCCTCAGCCCAGCCGATCCGGGCTACGGCTGATCTTGGACCGAAGTGGTGCTTGGACTATTGTGCCGGTCGGGGTACCAAGACCCGTCAAATCGCCTGGCTGCACCCCCAGACGCATATCGTCGCGACGGATCCAGCAGGCGACCGGTTGGCCCAGTTACGGGAGGCCTTCGACGGCCACGACCGCGTCCATGTGGTTGAGCTTGATCGTGTGGGGTGTGCCTGCCCACCAAGTGGTGTGGACTTGCTCGTTTTGGATGTCCCGTGTTCAAATACGGCGGCGCTGGCACGTCGTCCCGAGGCACGGTATCGGTTTAGTGCCGGATCGCTCAGCAGTCTGGTGCGTTTGCAGAGACAGATCATCCAGCGAGCCATCTCGTGGCTGCGTCCAGGAGGGTTTTTACTGTATAGCACCTGCAGCCTTGAAACGGAAGAGAACCAGAATCAGACTCAATGGGTCATGAACCGATACGGCCAAATCCTTGTCAGCGAGTCACAGACGTTGCCAGCGGGTAGTGAGGATGCGTATCATGACGGTAGTTATCACGCCCTTATAAAGGTGCATTAGCGCGGTCTGTGGCGGGCTGGTCAGCTCCATGGGATCGTCAGACATACCAGATATTCAATGGCCGTCTCTTGCCAAGGGACGTATGGGTTAGAAGTGAGGCCGCAGCAATTGAGCCGTGAACAGACCTAAGTGGGACCATTGCCCGGTGGCTGCGGCGTTTGACAGGGCCTGATTATGCCCGTTCGCATGGAAATATCGCGTGTGCTGATCCGTGAAACGGACGATACGCACGTGGTGGAACTTAAAGAAGTCGGCGGGGAACGGGTCTTTCCCATCGTGATCGGTTTTCACGAGGCGGCGGCGATTGAGCGCCGGCTTATGGGGCAGTTGCCGCCTAGACCACAGACCCATGAATTGTTGGCCAGCGTGATTGAGCAGATGGGCGGCAGCGTGGAACGGGTGCTCATAAACGATCTAAGGAATCACACCTTTTATGCGAGGTTGAGGGTTCGTCAAGGACACGATTTCCGGGATATTGACGCCCGCCCAAGCGATGCCATTGCTCTTGGCGTGGCGACCGATGTACCGATCTATGTAGAGCCGCACGTATTAGAAGAGGTATGCCAGGCCTAGGCATGGCGTACGCTGAACCCTTGGGCCTCGGATTTATCCGCACAGATGCCGGTGAACCCAGGATCGGATTCCCAATGACCTGGGTATTCTCAGCGATATCCTATGGCACACGCGTTGGTTGTTCGCTGACGGGGTGGGATTTGAACAAGTCCCTTGGTTCCCTTCGGAGAGCCAGCAACTTTCTGAAAAAAACGTGCGACCGCATTGACAGACCTTAACAGCTGGGTACACTAGCTGGTCTTGTTCTTATTTTGAGGACAACGTCGGTTGGTAAATGGTGTATTGTCCGATGTTTGGTCGCGTAAGCCGGTTTTTGGGCCGAGGTCGTAGATGACATCAAGCAAGATCCGTATCCGGATGGAGGCATATGACCATCAAGCCCTAGATGCGTCGGCACGTGAGATTGTCGATCATGCCAAGCGGACTAACGCGAGGGTGTCTGGTCCTGTACCGTTGCCGACGCGGGTAGAACGGTACACCGTGTTGCGGAGTCCGCACATCGACAAGAAGAGTCGTGAGCAGTTCGAGATCCGTACGCACAAACGGATTATCGATATAGAAGATCCAAGTGCGCGTACGGTAGAGGCACTAAATCGTCTTGTCGTACCCGCAGGCGTTTTCGTAAAAATCAAGGCGTGATGGTGATGGTGACGGTTCTGTTGGGACACAAGGTTGGGATGACTCGGATCTACGATCAGTCCGGTAGCAGTATCCCTGTCACTGTGATCCAGGCCGGTCCCTGTTTTGTGAGCCAGATCAAGTCAGCCGACAAAGACGGCTATGACGCCGTGCAGCTGGCGTATATGGATGTGAAGGGGCGAGCCTCAACAGTGCCGGTCATCGGGCATGATGCAGCCAGCGGTGTTTCGCCCAAGCGATTTCATCGTGAATTTGCTCTGCAGGCCGAAGAAGTGACCGCCTTGGAGCCGGGGCAGCGGCTGTCCGTAGGTGTGTTTGAAGATGTGAAGTTTGTTGATGTAACTGGCACCAGCAAGGGCAAAGGTTACTGCGGCGTGGTCAAGCGATGGGGTTTTAAGGGGCAGCCCGCGTCGCATGGTGTCGAGAGGAAGCATCGTTCTCCCGGATCGGTCGGCGGCAGGGCCAGCAACCTTGGCACGGGCAAGCCCAAAAGGGGCATCCGTATGGCGGGTCAGCAGGGCAATGCACGGATCACCGCCCGCAGTCTTGAAGTCGTCGGACGAGATATAGAAAAAAACCTTTTGGTGGTTAAGGGAACGGTACCCGGGGCCAATCAGGGTTTGTTGTTGATTCGAAAGGCAAAACGACTTTGTAAGTCGAAGGCGAAGGCAGCCAAGGCGTCGTGAGTCTGTGCCGGTGGCTACGAGGGGTGTGTGGCCGGCTTGGGGATACTGCGACGACACGACATCCGAATGCGGGCTTAGATAACCGCTTGTGATTAGTTGTAGGTAAATCGCTTACCGGTCTAATGGTCGTATAGCAGAAGCATAGCGATTAAGCTGAAGTTCAGGCATTGGGATAAATGAACAATGACGGTAGAGATCCCTGTTCTCAACGCGAACGGTAAGCAGGTCGATCAACTTCAGGTTGATGGGCGATTGCTTGGCGAGCGCCTGCGCCCGGTCCTGTTAAAACAGGCCTATGTCCGCGTTCACGCCAATCAGCGTGTGGGGGCTGCTGCGACACGAAATCGCAGTCAGGTCGAAGGCTCGACCCGTAAATTGTTTCGCCAAAAGGGCAGTGGTAATGCCAGGCACGGCGACAAAAAAGCCAATCTTATGCGCGGTGGCGGTCACGCTCATGCCAAAAAAGCCAAGACTTGGCGGCAACGGATGCCGATCAAGATGCGCCGTTTGGCCAACCGAAACGCTTTGTTGGCGAAGATGATCGACGGAGAGGTCAAACTTCTCGACAAGATCGCATTTGACCGGCCGAACACCAAAAAATTTGCCCAGTTGCTCGACACACTGCATGTCGACCGGACGTGTCTGGTTGCGGTCACCTCAGACCAAGGCAACGAGGCTCGGTCTGCGGCCAACTTGGAACATGTGAGTGTGACCCGGATCGATCGCCTTAATGTGTACGACTTGCTAAGCCACAGGTACCTGATTGCTGAAAAGGCGGCGTTGCAGGCATGGATCGAACAAGGGCCGACCTCCGGCGGCAATGTAGGGGAGGCTCGCTGATGTTGCACGCCACACAGATCATTAAGCGACCGTTGATTACAGAAAAGTCGACCTGGGAGGGCGCGTCGCGTAATCGTTACAGCTTTTTGGTCGATATGCGAGCGAACAAGCACCAAATCAAAACGGCCGTGGCCGAGATATTCGGTGTTCGAGTAGCAAAGGTGAAAACCCAGGTTCGAAAAGGCCGTACATATCGCACCCGTCACGGTGTTGCTAATACCGGGGATTGGAAGAAGGCGGTCGTTCTGTTGCACGGCGAGGAGAAAATCGACCTATTCTAGTCCGGATTGACCGGCGGGTGCGTGCGATTAAGGAAACCACGTTATGGCGGTGCGTGTTTACAGCAAAACTAGCCCTGGGCGTCGCAATGGATCGGTTAATCTCAACAGTGAGGTGACCAAGCGGCATCCTGAAAAGACGCTATTACGCGCCAAACCCAAGAAGGGGGGACGCAACCATCACGGCGTGATTACCCAGCAGCGGATCGGGGGGGGGGCCAAACAACGCTACCGTGTGATTGATTACCGGCGAGACAAGCTTGATCAGCCGGCTAAAGTCCTTGGGATAGAGTACGATCCCAACCGAACATGTCATATCGCGCTGCTTGAGTATGAAGACGGCCAAAAGCGTTACATTCTTGCTCCGGTGGGTCTGACCGATGGCGATACAGTGCTGTCCAGCGACAACGCGATTGAACCGCAGGTCGGTAACGCGATGCCGTTGCGGGCGATTCCCGCAGGGCTAAGTGTGCACAATATCGAGCTGACACGCGGTAAGGGGGGGCAGCTGTGTCGGTCTGCGGGCGCATCGGCTCGCTTAACCAACAAAGAAGGCAAGCGCGCGACGCTGGTATTTCCGTCGGGTGAAATCCGACAAGTGTCGATCGAATGTCGAGCGACCATTGGTCAGGTCGGCAATGTCGATCATCAGCATGTGAAATTGGGGAAAGCTGGCCGGAACCGGCACCGCGGCGTTCGCCCCCATGTGCGCGGAGTAGCGACCAATCACAATGATCATCCGATGGGAGGTGGAGATGGTCGCAGCAAGGGCAACCGCGTCCCGTGTTCTCGTAGCGGTGTATTGGCCAAAGGTGGCAGGACGCGCAAGCCGGGGCGTCCGTCGAGCAAGCGGATTATTCGACGTCGTTTCAGTAAGCGTTATGGACAGCTGGCGCTGTAGGCCTGAGGGATTGTGAGTGATCAGACGCAACACACAGAGAATCTGAAATGCCCCGATCATTAAAAAAAGGTCCGTATGTCGACGAGAAACTCTACCGAAAAGTGGAGCAGCTCACACAGATGGATAAACGCGAGGCGGTGAAGACGTGGTCTCGCAAATGCACGATTGTTCCCGAGTTTGTCGGTCATACGTTTTTGGTTCACAACGGTAAGATGTTTCACAGTGTTTTTGTGACCGAAGATATGGTCGGTCACAAACTTGGCGAATTTAGCCCCACCCGTACATTTCGTACACATACGACCGGCACCAAAGCTCAGCGTGCGCGGGGGCATTGATAGGAGAGGGTTAGGAGTTCGGATCTTATGGCTTACTCCAATATTCACTGGGCTGCAAAGATCAGCCCGACCAAAGCCGGGCCGGTGGTGGATATGATCCGAGGCCAAAAGGTGGATCATGCGCTTTCGATTCTCCAAATGTCCAAAAAACGGGCTGCAGTGTTTGTCCGTCAGGCACTTCGCGCCGCGATTGCCAACGCGGATCAGGCGGAGGTCGACGTACGGAATTTGATTGTGACCGATGCTCGGGTCGACCAGGGCCCGATCATGAAGCGGTGGCAGCCCAAGGATCGAGGTCGTGCCCATCCGATTTGGAAGCGTACCAGTCACATTACCGTGGCGGTGGATCAGAAGTGATCGGCGATAAACAACAGGGTGTTTGATAAGGTGAACGAAGCTCACGAAGCAGCACAGAACAACGGATAGGCTACTTTTTATGGGTCAGAAGGTACATCCATTCGGGTTCCGGGTTGGAATCACAGAGGCGCACAAAAGCAGGTGGTACGCGCCGAAAGCACTTTACGGGGTGCTTTTGGTAGAGGATGAGCGGATCCGCAGCTACATCGATCGTCGGTTAAATCGCCGGCCACCTTTTGCCGCCGTGTCGGACATCCACATTGAACGGACGCGCGAAGAACTCAAAGTGATCATCAGAACGGCACGGCCAGGCCTGGTCATTGGTCCTAAGGGCGCTGAGATTGATCGACTTACCCAAGATTTGCAAGGTTTGACGGGCCGCAACGTCTCGATCAGCTGTATCGAGATCGCTAATCCGGACGCCGATGCACAGATTGTCGCAGAGAGTTTGGCCGAACAGCTTAAGAAACGAGCCAGCTTCCGCCGCGTGATGAAGATGAAGGGAGAGGCGGCGATGACAGCCGGGGCCAACGGCGTGAAGGTTCAGTTATCCGGACGGCTCGGTGGACATGAAATGAGTCGATCCGAAACGCTGCGGTTGGGGGCCATTCCGCTGCAGACGCTCCAGGCCAATGTTGACTACGGTTTTGCCAAGAGTCATACGACTTACGGGACTATCGGTGTGAAGGTGTGGGTTTATAAAGGCCTTTATGGCCAGGTGAAGGAAGCCGACGTGGAATCTAACGCTGCTGGAGCTCGGCCTCGTGCCCGAGGGCGGCATTGATCTAGCACGCGTGGTTCGAGGAAATCATCATGGCTTTAATGCCGAAACGAGTTAAGTTTCGAAAACAACAGCGGGGGACACTGCGGGGCGTCGCTGGTCGCGGTAACTTTGTTGCGTACGGGGACTACGGTCTGCAGTGTCTGGCGTGTGGATGGTTGACGGCAAGGCAAATCGAAGCCGGTCGTGTGGCCGCTACACACTTTCTAAAACGGGAAGGAAAGGTTTACGTACGTGTATTTCCGGATAAGCCGATCAGCAAGAAACCTCTAGAGACGCGGATGGGTAAGGGCAAAGCTGAGCCTGAGTATTGGGTTGCCCGGGTGAAGCCCGGTACGGTGCTCTATGAGTTGGCGGGCGTACCGTGTGAGATCGCCAGGCAAGCGCTAACGCGTGTGGCTCACAAGATGCCATACAGATGCCGGTTTGTTGAACGGAGACACGCATAAAACAAGTGGCCGTAGAGGCCACGTCCATTGTCAGCAGCGGTAACCAGGAATAGAAAATCCAAATGAAGCCCGATGAAATCAAGAAAATGAGTCTAGAGGAGTTGCAGATCGAACAACAGCGGTTGCGCCGTCATTTGTTTGACCTACGGGCCCAAGCGGTGACCGAGAAGCTGGAGAATCCCAAACAATTGATGCATACTCGTCGTGATATTGCCCGTGTGCTTACAGAGCTTGGCGGTCGCCAGCGGCAGGAGGCAAGATAGACCATGATGACGACTGCGACACCCATAGAAGCCAAGGCTCGCCGACCACTCACCGGCGTCAAGGTCGGGTTGGTCACCGCAGACAAACGCGACAAGACCCGGACAGTAACGGTGAGCTACCAGGTTCGCCATCCAAAGTATGGAAAGTACCTCAAGCGGCAAACCCGCTACCACGTACACGATCCTCAGAATGCCAGCAAGATTGGCGACATGGTCGAAATCGTCAATTGTCGTCCGATCAGCAAGACCAAGAGATGGCGTTTGATACGGGTCGTAGGGCAGGATACTTCGACATGATTCAGGCGGAATCTAGAGTTGATGTGGCGGACAACACCGGTGCCAAGATCGCCTACGTGATTAGAGTCCTTGGTGGTTCGACCGCGAGGGGAAAGTTCACGCGCAAGACCGCGACGGTAGGCGATCGCGTGGTTTGCAGTATCAAAAAAGCCTTGCCCGGCGGAGAGCTGAAAGCGGGAACCATGGCCAAGGCGGTGGTCGTACGAACAAGCTATCCGGTCCGCCGCAAGGACGGCAGTTACGTGCGATTTGACAGGAACGCGGTGGTGCTCATTGATGATACGGGCAACCCCCGTGGAACGAGAATTTTTGGGGCCGTTGCGCGAGAGCTGCGAGATCGCAATTACATGAAGATTGTGTCGCTGGCGACGGAAGTCGTATGATCAGTCGCTGCATCCGATTTGAACGTGTGGCAGGAATTTTTGGTTAATCGAGAGAAGTTATGGCCAGACACATAAGGAAAGGTGACCTGGTGGCTGTGACCAAAGGTCGCGCTCGCGGGCAACAGGGAAAGGTGCTAAGTGTTATCCCTAAGCAGAGACGGGTGATTGTTGAAGGACTGAATGTGCATAAGAAGCATATTCGACCTAGCCAACAGAACCCGCAGGGTGGCATTGTGGAAAAGGAGATGCCGATCGATTTTTCCAATGTGTCGCCGGTGATTAATGGCAGACCCACCCGCGTGCGTTTCGAATTGAGGCCAGACGGGTCGAAAGTGAGAATCGCGGTTCGGTCCAATGAACCCCTGGGCGCTCCGCTGAGAAAAGCGAAGAAATGAATTGCCATTGGTTTACGACTGGCGGTTGTCAAGTTGAATCGGTAAACACGAACTGTATGGGCTTAGGCATGAAGGTGATCCAAAGATGACCCTACCGAGGATGAAAGAAAAATTTCTTGGTCCTGTGGCGGAGCAGGTTAAACAGGCATTTGGCATCACCAATCCCATGGCACTGCCGCGGTTGGAAAAGGTGGTGTTGAGTGTGGGCTTAGGTCAGCAACTAGAGGGCACGAAACTCAACGCCCAGGCCAAAGCCCAGGTGATCGAAGACTTGGCGACCATTACCGGCCAAAGACCGGTCATGAAAAAAGCAAAGAAGTCCGTATCAAATTTTAAGGTGCGCATCGGGTATGAGGTCGGTGCTGCGGTGACGTTGCGGGGCAATCGAATGTGGGAGTTTTTCGATCGACTGGTGGCTATGGCGATTCCACGCATTAAGGATTTTCGTGGTCTTCCGGTCACCAGCTTCGACGGTAGAGGAAACTATTCTTTTGGGCTGATCGAACAAGGTGTGTTCCCCGAAGTGGACATGGCACGGGCGAAGTTTACCCACGGGATGAATGTTACCTTCGTGTTTCGCAACAGCTCGGACGAAAGATCACGCCTGGTTTTGGAACACCTTGGCGTGCCTTTTGCAAAAACGGACACTCGACGAAACTAAAACGGGATTCCCTCAATCAACGGTGTTGGTGGCTGCACCCGATGAAAGCCCCCGCGGAGAAGACAAGACCATGGCCTGCAAATCGACCATTGAACGAAACAACAGGGTGAAGAAGGTGGTGGCCAAGTACGCCCAATTACGTCGCGAGCTGAAAGCAAAGGGTGATTACGCTGCCCTGGCTCGGTTGCCGCGGGATGCCAGCCCGACACGCATGAAGAATTTGTGTGCGCTGACTGGGCGTAGTCGTGGTGTATACCGTAAATTCAAGATTTCGAGGATTATGCTCCGCGAGCTGGCGTTGCAGGGCAAGATCCCGGGAATGCGAAAGGCTTCATGGTGAATCGGAATGGCATCCACTGCCGGACAGGATACTGGTCTGGCAGAACGGGTGCCCGGCAAAGGGCTAACCTCGCAAATGAGAGACTGTTTTCTGGAGAGTGCTAGATGGCTTTGAGCGATACGATCGCCGATATGCTCACCCGGATCCGTAACGCCGTCCGTAACGGAGCCCAGCGTGTGGACTGTCGCCATAGCAAGGTGTGTGCTGGGATCGCTCGGGTTCTTAAGGAAGAGGGCTACATTGTCGACTACGCGGTCATCGACGACGGTCGGCAAGGGATCTTGCGGGTGCAATTGCGGTACGGTTCCCGGGGTGAGCCTCTGATCCGTGCATTGCGTCGCGATAGCAAGCCCAGCCGGCGTCTCTACACAAAGGTGACCGATTTGCCTGAGCCACTTGCGGGTTTGGGCATTACGATTGTGAGCACGTCAAAGGGCGTACTCAGCGACCGGCAAGCACGCCAACAACACGTGGGTGGTGAGTTGCTTTGTACGGTCGAATGATCAGCCCGTGGGCGGTAAGGAAAATTGAACAATGTCTCGGATCGGAAAAAAACCAATCGCACTGCCCAGCAATGTCAAAGTCGCGGTTCAGGATCGGCATGTGATTGTGGAAGCGGGATCAAACAAGCTCTCGTTTCAGCATCGACCTGAAGTGAGTGTCCGGTTGGATGAAACCCAAAAGTCGGTGGTGATCGAGCGCCACGGTGACAGCGGTGTTGCCAAGGCCATGCACGGCATGACGCGGGCATTGATCGCCAATATGGTGGTGGGCGTGACTGCAGGGTTTAGCAAGGAACTGGACATTAACGGCGTTGGCTGGGGTGGGAACGTTCAAGGGCAAAAGTTGGCATTGAACGTAGGCTACGCCGATACGCGGTATGTACCGATCCCCGTGGGTGTGAGCGTAGAGGTTCGGGGTAGCAGGATCCAGGTGAAGGGGATTGATAAACAGATGGTTGGCCAGGTTGCGGCCATGATCCGGGCCCAAAGGCCCCCTGAGCCATACAACGGTAAGGGGATTAAGTACGTCGATGAGCGAATTATCCGGAAACAGGGTAAAGCGCTTGCTGGCGGTGGTGGCTAGGAGACGCAGCGATGGTTTGTTGAAGTGTCCTCCCGCCGGCCAAGGTGGTGTGGGCGACCAAAGGATGGGACCGTGAATAAGAATCTGGTTCGAGTAAAAGGTCATGAAATCCAGTAGACAAGATCAACTTCGCCGTCAGCGACGCAGAACCGGAATCCGTAAGAGTCTTTTCGGTACTCCGGGACGGCCGAGACTGACCGTATACCGTAGTTTGAAACACATATACGCTCAGATTGTTGACGATCTCAATGGCAAGACGTTAGCGTCGGCCAGTTCGTTGGGAGGCAGCGCCGCTGGAGGCAATAAGACCGCGGCGATCCAGGTGGGCAAAACAGTTGCAGAAAAGGCCAAGGCCGCCGGCGTGACTTGCGTTTGTTTTGACCGTAACGGTTTCCGGTATCACGGTAGAATCAAGTCATTGGCTGACGCAGCGAGAGAATCGGGACTGCAATTTTAAGGGACGGCGCTCATTCGCTGGCGGTGCCAGCGGGACCACGCAAGGGAACGTTATGGTAGAAATGACCGAGGCAGCAAAGGCTTTCGAATCGACGACTGTGGGCATCTACCGCACCGCCACGGTGGTTAAAGGCGGGCGTCGTTTTAGCTTTTCGGCGATGGTTGTCGTGGGCGATCGCCACGGCAGTGTCGGGTTGGGTTACGGAAAGGGCCGCGGGGTGCCTGTGGCGATTGAGAAGGCAGAGAAGAGCGCGCGGAAGTCGCTTGACAAAGTGACGCTCAAGGAAGGGACGTTGCCGCATCCGGTGATCGGAAAGTTTGGAGCGTCGATTGTCAAACTCATCCCGGCTTCTCCGGGGACGGGCGTGATCGCTGGAGGAACTGTTCGGGCGGTATTGGAGATGGTCGGTGTCCGCGACTGCTTGACCAAATCGTATGGATCGACCAACCAAAAAAATCTTTGCAAGGCGACGATCCAAGGCCTCCGGCAGCTCCGTAGCAAGGAGGAGATCGCCGGTCTGCGTGGCGTGGATATTGCAACGAGCCGAGTCGACGAACTTCTGGCAGCCGGCCAGCAGTTTCATGACACAGGTGGATCTACAGGGACCAAAGCCAAAGGTCCGGTGAACACAGTGGGTAAGCAGAGATCTGGTGGTCGAGCCCAAGGGGGACGCGGTGGTGGTCGCGCCCAGCCGAGGTCTGCGGGACCTTCGTCACCGGAGCCGGCGGTGGCGTCACCTCCGGCCGAGAACAGCGGCTCTGCCGATACATGAAACGCAATCGTCCTAGGGCGACTTTCGGTGGCCGCCGATGGGATCGCGAAGGAGTGACCAGACCGATGATGATCCATGAAATAACAGCAAAGGTCGGGCGACACAAGAAGGCCAAGCGGCTTGGTCGCGGGATCGGATCGGGTCAAGGCAAGACATGTGGCCGCGGTCACAAGGGAGCTGGGTCTCGTTCGGGGTGGTCGGGGTCAATCCGTGCCAGCCGTGAGGGCGGCCAGATGCCATTTTTTCGTCGCATTGGCAAACGCGGCTTTAGCAATGCCAGATTCAAAAAGCATTTTGCAATTGTGAACGTGAAGGCATTGGAAGTACGCTTTGATCATGGCGCCCAGGTCAATCCAGCATCGCTGGTTGAGGCGGGTCTGATTCCGAATACGGCTCTTCCCGTGAAGGTGCTTGGTCAGGGGGATCTGACAAAAAAATTGAGCGTGACCGCCGCTGCTTTTAGCCGGACGGCGGCCGAAAAGATCACCCACGCCGGTGGTTCAGCTCAGGTCGCTGAAAAACGACCAAGAGGCACCGATGCGTAAGTTTCAATGTTCCCCACGCTGTGCGTAGGTGTCACCGATCTAAACCGGCGCAAACAAGTTGCTAACACCCTAAACCATCTCCTCTATGTTCCAAGCGTTTATCAACATATGGCGGATCGCTGAGCTGCGAAACAAGCTGTTTTTTACGCTGGGCATGATGGCGATCTACAGAATAGGTTTTCACATTCCACTACCAGCGGTGGACCAGTCGTCATTGACCGAATGGGCTCAAAACGCCGCAGGTGGCGCCGCGGGTAATCTGATCGCGTATATGGGTATTTTCACCGGCGGTGCGTTAGGGCAGTCGACGATCTTTGGCCTCGGGGTCATGCCTTACATCTCTGCGGCCATTATTTTCCAGCTGTTGGCGACCGTGCTTCCAAGCCTTCAACAACTTCAAAAGGAAGGACCCGCGGGGCGACAGAAGATTCAAGAATACACACGGTACGCTACGGTCGGGCTTTGTATCGTCCAAGCCGTTTTTTGGATGGGTTTTATGCTCCGGTCTGGGTTGGTGTATCCCGAGCACGCCGACAACGGCGGAAGCTGGTTGTTCTGGTCTTGCGGTGTGTTAGGGCTTACGGCCGGGACGGTTTTTTTGATGTGGCTTGGTGAACAGATCGACAAGTACGGCATTGGTAATGGCGTGTCGTTGATCATCACCGCGGGTATTGTCGCCAATATTCCGTACGCCATTGAAGAAGTTGTCCGTGGGTTTTCTGTCAGTGGCGCCGATGAAAAGCCGTATAACGTGGGCACGGTCATTTGGCTGACGGCCGCATTTATCGTGGTTGTTGCTGGCTCCATCGTCATCACCCAAGGGCAGCGTCGTATCCCAATCCAGCAGGCCAAACACACCCGGGGGCGTCGTGTGTATGGTGGTCAGCGAAGCTATCTCCCGCTTCGGGTCAACCATGGCGGCGTGATGCCCATTATTTTTGCCAGCTCGCTGATGATTTTTCCTTCAATGCTCATTGGGTATCTGTCTCGGGTTTTTACCGACTCGTCGGTGGTCGATTTTTTTGGGCGTAATTTCCGTATGGACGGTTACCCTTATATTCTCACCTATATCGGCTTGATCTATTTCTTTGCATATTTCTGGACGACGGTGCAGTTTCAACCCAAGGAAATGGCCACTCAGCTTCGCGACCACGGCAGCTTTATTCCAGGGCTGCGGCCCGGTCCGCGGACAGCGGATTACTTGGAGACCGTGATGGAACGGATCACCTATGTCGGTGCGGGATTTCTGGCGGTCATCGCTGTGATCCCGACGGTGGTGAACGCCGTGTTTAAGATCCCTTTCTCAATCTCCAGTTATCTGGGGGGGACCGGTTTGCTTATCGTTGTGAGCGTCGTACTGGATTTTGTTCAGCGAATTGAGGCCAGTTTGTTGATGCGTAACTACCAAGGCTTTCTGGGCAAAGGGGGTGGCGGAAAAGGACCACGAATCCGAGGCGCCCGCGGAGGCGCCTAACTTTAAGGAATTGCCGGTAATGGTTTTATGGTGGGCGGCTACGCCGTGTTCTTGTGGGTAACCCTGCGACACACTGCTGTAAATTGCACTCCCAGACGATCGTGATACAATCAAATATTCTGCGCTGCCGTTTGATAGGTCATGATTTTGGCGAGCATGGATGGCTGTACGTCTGAAGACCATAGATGAAATAGAAAACATGCGAGCTGCGGGTCGGGTGGTGCACAAGGTCCTGCAACGATGTCAAGACATGTGTCGCCCGGGCGTTACGACTCGACAGATTGACGAGGAGGCGTATCGAACGTTTTCAGCTCTCGGAGCCAAGGGGTTGTTCAAGAACTACCCCACGTATCGTGCCGGGGAAGGTTTCCCGTCGAACCTATGCATCAGTGTAAACGAAGTGGTCGTTCATGGTATTGCCGGTGACCGGGTCATTTGTGATGGAGATATCGTCGGGATTGACTGTGGCGTGCAATTGAATGGGTGGTGCGGTGACGCGGCGACCACCGTTCTGGTTGGCAACGTTCAGCCGGAAACACGACGGCTCTGCCAGGTCACACAGGATATGTTAACCCTGGCCATCGATCATATCCGGCCAGGTCGAAAGTGGAGTCAGATCGCCCGTTTGATGCAGGGCTACGCGGAGCGAGCCGGCATGGGCGTGGTCAAAGATTTTGTGGGACATGGAATTGGCCAGAAGATGCATGAGGATCCGAAGGTTCCCAACTTTGTGAATCAGGACCTACTCCGTCATGACATTGAGCTTCGAGAGGGTGTGGTGATTGCGGTGGAACCGATGTGTAACTTGGGGACAAATGAAGTGGTTACTCTTTCAGACGGTTGGACGGTCCAAACTGTTGATCGACAGCCATCGGCGCATTATGAACACACCGTCGCGGTGGTCAGCGACGGTGCTGATGTGTTGACCGATGGTCGTTGAAAAAGGGTTGGGGGACAAAAGCCCGGTAGACCTGTTGGTGGCCGGTGCTGATTGCGTGCAACGTATGGCAAAGGAAGAAAAAATCCAAGTTGAAGGTGAGGTGATCGACGCGCTTCCCAACGCGATGTTTCGCGTCCGGCTAGAGAACAAACATGAAATCTGTGCCCATATTTCTGGGAAGATGCGGATGCATTATATTCGCATTCTCCCCGGTGATCGGGTGACTGTCGACATCAGTCCATACGATCTGACCAAGGGACGGATTACGTACCGGCACTAGTTGGTCCAAGGGGTTTTAAGCGGTTGATCGGAGAACTTGAGGTGATTCATGAAGGTGCGTAGTAGTGTCCGACGGATCTGTGAAAACTGCAAAATTATTCGCCGAAAGGGTGTGGTCCGAGTGATCTGCACCAACCCTAAACATAAACAACGGCAAGGCTAATGACATCGCCGTGAGATCGGCGTGGCCGGTGAGGCCAGGAGTGACGTATGCCACGTATCGCAGGGACTGATATCCCCGACAACAAACCGATCCAGATCGCATTGCGATATATCTACGGTGTAGGGCCAGCCCACGCCGAGGCGATCCTTAAGGAAGCCGGTATTGAAGGTCATCTTCGGGCCAATAAACTCACCGAAGACCAGTTGGCTCAGATCGCGGGCATTATCGATAGCAACTATGTGGTCGAGGGGGCGCTGCGTCGTTCTGTCGCTCAGAATATTGCGCGCCTTCGCGATATTCACTGTTACCGTGGTGAGCGGCATCGGCGGGGCCTGCCGGTTCGTGGACAGCGCACGAAGACCAATGCCCGGACCCGAAAGGGAAGAAAGAAGACCGTGGCAGGTAAGAAGGGCGTCAAGACGATGAAATAAATGTGCGTGTCCGGCACAATGGCGTGGAGCATCGGCGGACGGGCGCTAACCGTTCGGTGGTCCGGACAGTCGAGATTGGTTTTAGTGGTGAGTAACTCGTCCAGCGCGACTGCAAGGTGAATCATGGCGAAGAAACAGAAAAAGATTCGTAAACATGTCAGCCGTGGGGTTGCTCATGTCAAGGCTTCTTTCAATAACACACAAGTGGTCATTACGGACACAAGCGGCGAAATGTTATGTTGGGACTCGGCCGGGACGGTGGGTTTTAAAGGGTCGCGCAAAAGCACGCCGTTTGCCGCCACGCGGGCAGCGGAATCTGTCGCCGCCAAGGCCATCAAGATGGGCATGCAAGAGGTCGAGGTCAGGGTCAAAGGTGCTGGTAGCGGAAGGGAAAGTGCCGTGACGGCCCTGCAGCGAGCGGGACTGAGGATTACGGCGGTTGAAGATCATACACCTATTCCACACAACGGGTGTCGGCCCCGAAAAAAACGGCGCGTTTGAGCCTGTGTGTATGGAGGGAGTTCCGTTCTTGTTTTTAGGTCTCAAGCAACCCCTGGTGAATTTTGGAGAAGTACCATGCGAATCCGATGGCGAGGACTGGAACTGCCCAGTCGGGTAATCCCGGACTCTGATCTCAACAATGACACCTATGGCAAGTTCGTTGTGGAACCATTCGAACGGGGCTTCGGTACAACAGTTGGGAACAGCCTTCGGCGGATCCTGTTGTCGAGCCTTGAAGGTGCGGCGGTGACGGCGGTCAAGATCAAAGGGGCCGATCATGAATTTACCAGCCTTGATGGCGTTATGGAGGATGTCACCGACGTCATTTTGAACGTGAAGAACATGATCGTGTCGCTGGAAACCGAAGAGCCCAAGTCGATGAAGCTACAGGCGGAAGGTCCAGGTGAGGTGACATGTGACCTGATTGAAGCCGACACTTCGATTACGATTCACAACAAAGACCTCATATTGGCGACGCTTACCAAAGAGATCGATTTTGACATGGAGTTTGTCGTAAAGAAAGGCCGTGGTTACGTCCCGGCCAGTGAACAGTACGACTCAACCGAGGACCAGGAGGTGGGGCTGATCCCTGTCGACGCGATCTTTTCTCCCGTTACTCGTGTGCGATACAGCGTAGAGGACACCCGTGTCGGGCAGAAGACCAACTACGATAAGCTGACGTTGGAGGTGTGGACGAACGGGACCGTGAAGCCAGAAATGGCGTTGGTCGAGGCGGCGAAGATCCTACGCAAGCACTTGAATCCGTTTGTGCAATACTTTGAAATAGGCAGTGCCACAGCCAGTGAATCGGCTTCAGCCGCTGCTCGCGTGGACGACGAGCTGATCCGAAAATTGCGGATGCCCATTGGTGATCTGGACCTGTCCGTTCGGGCGAGCAATTGCCTAGAATCGGCCCAAGTCAATACGGTGGCCGACTTGGTGTGTCAATCAGAAGGAGATCTTCTAAAGGTCAGATCGTTTGGACGAACCTCATTGCGAGAGGTCAAACGGAAGCTGACCGACTTGAACCTGGCCCTGGGTATGGAGTTACCGGCGGAGATTGAACAGGACGTGTGAAAGAAACGAGGCAATCTGGACCGAAAGGGCCGTGCCGGAGACCTTGATATGAGACACAGAGTTGCTGGTTTTAAACTAGGGCGTGATACGGAGCACCGCAGGTCACTGCGGCGTAATCTCGCTGTCGCTCTTTTTACCCATGGCCAGATTACCACCACCATTCCAAAAGCCAAGAGTGTAAAGCCATTTGTCGAAAAGCTGATTACCGCCGCTCGCCGCGGTGACCTGGCGTCACGCCGCCGTGTGATTGCACAACTCCAAGACCGCATCATGGTCAAGCATGCAGACGACGATGACGTGACACGGAACAAGTACGGTGAATTGGTTGACGGACCTCGCGTGGTCAAGAAACTGTTTGACGAGATTGCCCCAGGTTACGCCGACCGTCCCGGCGGATATACAAGGATTGTGAGGTTAGGACAACATCGCATTGGCGATGGCGGAGATCTGTGTGTGTTGCAGCTGGTCGGGCAGGAGCAAACCGGGCCGCAGGTTTCGGGCCAGTATTCGCGAAGGCGCGACAAGGCCAATCATCGCATGGAAATTGCCGCGAAGCTTCGGAAGCAATCCCAAGTCGTCAGTGGCGGTCAGGGCCAATCCGATGACGCGCAAACCGATTCTGACAAAAGCTAGCCAGTTTTGTCCTGTGTGATTTTTTCGGCAATACAATAAAGGCGGACACGGCCGGCCAAGTCTAGCTTGCGGTTATTGGTTTAAATATTGATGATCGTTAATCCACGTTTGTGTCATTTTATGTCACTGGGCGACTGGGTCAGCATCAAATCTACGTGATGTAGCGTCGAGCCAATCGATTGCTCAATTCAATCGACCGACTCTTCTCCCCAATACGGTTATTCTTCGAAAAGCCCTCCGCCGCTACGCGGCTACGGGCGACCCACCATCACTCGGAGAACTGCTGAAACAAAGTGCGCAATTTGACGGACACTACCATTGTCTGTCCTGCCATCGTCGGTGGGCCCAGATTGGTATAGACGAAGAAACGACGGAATTGGACCCATCCTGTGTGCGTGGTGGTCGACGAGGGCGATCCGGTTCGCGTCGATCTGGCGTCGTGGTATCCTCTTTGGGTCAGTCTACCGGCGTGTTACCGACGAGAGCCGCACACCATGTCAGCTGAACAAATTCAATCCAGCCCGTGGCAACAGCTCGAGCAATTGATTGGACTGGGCGAAGCCGAGCCATTGGAGTCGTTCCTCAAGTCACTGCCACCCGGTGAAACCGCGCACACCATCGCTCGCATGGATGACCAGAAGCGGACCCGGTTGCTGGAATTGCTCCCGACCGATGTCGCGGCAGACTTGGTCGAAGCCCTATCTCACGTCCAGGCGGCCGATTTGATTGAGGAATTGCCGGTTGATCGCGCCGCTGCGATTGTCGATGAGATGCCCAGTGGCGAGCAGGCCGATCTTCTGGCTGAGCTCCACGAAGATGATGCCGAAGCCATCATCAAGCTGATGAGCCCGGAAGAAGCGGAAGACGTGCGGCAGCTAAGTCAGTACGGGCCCGATACAGCTGGTGGCATCATGATCCGGGAATATCTGGCTTTTTCAGAGCACAAGACCACCGACCAACTCGTCCAAGATCTTCGCGTCAACGCTGAAAAATACACAACATATGACGTGCAATATGTTTATGTGATTAACGAATGTGGCGGTCTTGAGGGTGTGGTGCGGATCCGGGATCTGTTGCTATCTCCCGGGCACACGCTCGTGACATCAGTCAAGCTTTCTAAAACTTATAGCGTCAAGGTGAGCGACACACTCGACGAGCTGGAAGATTTTTTCGATCGACACGATTTTTATGCCGCCCCTGTGGTCGATGAGACAGGTCGGCTGGTGGGTGTCGTGCGTTGGGCATACGTGCAGGAGGCTCTCGCCGAGCGTGCCGACAAGGCCATGATGCGGATCGGCGGCATCATAGGCGGTGAAGAGCTACGGACCATGCCGGTCAGCTCGCGAGCGCTTCGCCGGTTGGCGTTCCTGGCGCCCAACATTGGTCTAAATCTCGTCGCAGTGAGCGTCATCGCGTTCTACGAACCGCTTTTGGTCAAAGTGTCGGCGCTAATGATCTTTCTTCCGATCCTCTCGGATATGAGCGGCTGTTCTGGTAATCAGGCAGTGGCGGTGAGCATGCGTGAGTTGGCATTGGGTGTCGTCAAGCCGTTTGAGGTGTTGCATGTGCTGTTCCAAGAGGCGGCCGTGGGTCTGGTTAACGGGTTGGTGCTTGGTGCGGTGCTCGGCGCGATCGCCTGGTTGATGCGCGGCGACGTTTATCCATACCTAGGCCTCGTGGTTGGATCGGCAATGGTGGTCAACAGTTTTGTGGCGGTGTGCATGGGTGGGACAGTGCCGCTTTTGCTCAAGTCCATTAAGATTGATCCGGCGTTGGCCTCAGGGCCGCTGTTGACCACGATCACTGACCTCTGTGCATTTTTTTTCGCGTTGACGTTTGCCAGGGTGATGATACAGATGACAGGGATGACATAGCGGCAGGTTTAGAAAAACGAGCCTCGCCACAGGTGCGGATCTTTAAACGTCGTCCAGGTGATTTTCCCGTCGTATCCGATAGCCAGGTGCACCATACCTGTGTGATGGCTGACCAGGCGCCGAATCGGTGATTCGTTGAGAAGAGCAGCCCACTTGTCGATCCGCGATCGTGATGGTCCGCTCGACTGCAACAGCACCAGCGGGTTGACCGCGTCCAGCCATTGACCGGACGCGGCGACAATGCTGCCGTGATGCGGTAGGTCACACACGTCGGCGTCCAGGTTTGCGCCTGTGTCCATTAAACGCCGAATCGACAGTTGCTGGATATCGCCATTGAGGATCAGACGACGACCCGCCGTCGTGATCGATAGTACCAGAGATGTATCGTTGGCGGCTGTGTGTGCCATGCCCGCCGGTGGCCAAAGAGTCTCAAGTTGAGCACGGCCATGTATCTGGCGCCAGCCTTGACTGATTGCTTTGTAGCGCACGCCACGCTGTTGTAACGCGACCAAGAAAATCCCCGGTGGCGAATGGGGCTTTCTTTGAGCCAGAGAAACCATCTGCGGCGGCATTAGCACGCGTCCGACACCTACATGATCGATGACCGCCAGGCTGCCGTTGAAGTGATCCAAGTCTGCGTGCGAAATAAACAGGGTATCGATGTGGCGCACGGCCAGTGCACCCAAGGCCGGCACCACACGTCGCGTACCCACATCGGTGTATCCCTGTGATCCGCAGTCGAACATCAAGACGTGATCCTTCGTCTGTTTCATCCAGCCACCGGTCTCCTCTCCAGTCATGTCCCGTCGGTGGTGACTTGTATGAAGCGTTACAAGGTAGCATGAGCCGTGACCGACACTGAGCATGCGCAGTGTCATCGCGGGGTTTTGATTGCGGTATCGGAAATCGCCGGTGCTACTTCGCTTTAGCGGTGTGTCTAGTGCTGCGACGACACATAAGCTTGCCGCTGTTGCCAATGCCAGACGACGGCCCCCAAACCAGCCGCCAAGCAATGCCGTCACGACTGCCAATGCTGTAAACGTCCAGGTCACAGTGGGTTGGTTTGAAAGTTGGATCGATGAGATCCGCCAACCCGACACATGTCCAACCCAACTCGTGGTGGCTTGTGCAAGCGATTGGAGCGGAGCGGCCAACAGCAACCCTACACTGGGTAGCATCCAACCCAAGACGATCTTAACGTATCCCACTGCCAACACCGCGGTGACGACGGGCAGTGCGGCCAGTGTCATCACGACACCCAGCGGGCTGACCATACGAAAGTGATAGGCCACCAATGGCAGTGCCACAAGATACGCGACCGTACTGGCCGACACGTAATTAACGCACCATCGCGTGAGACTGAGCCACGGTGCATGTTTGTGAACAGCCTGAGGACAGCAGGCGGACCAGAGCCATCGGCTTACAGGGGCTGCATACAAGAGCAAGCCGGTGACAACGCCAAAACTGAGCTGAAATCCGGCCGAGAACAGATCGGCCGGCCGCCAAATCAGTACCAGAACAGCAGCCAAAGACAGCAAGTCCAGTCCGCGTATGGGCCGGTCGAGCGCATAGCCGATGCATACCAACGCAGCCATGATCGCGGCCCTGACGATCGGTACACGTAAGGGTACGGCCAAAAGGTATAACCCGAGGGCCATCAACACGACCAGCGCCACATATGGCGGGTGGCTGACGACACACCGGGCCACCAACCAGACCAAACCCAGCAAGATTGCCAAGTGTGCTCCGCTAACCGCCAGCAGGTGGGCCAATCCCACACGTCGAAACTGGTCGTCCAGTGGCTCCAGCTCGGTGGTGCGGTGTCCCAAAAGAACGGTCGCCAGAAATGCCAGCTGTTCCGGATTGTGTCGCATACCTCTACGCAGTGAAGACTGGGTGGATTGCCAGACCCGTTGACGCCATCGCTGTAACAGGGAGCCTGCGTCTCGGCCAAGCAACCGACAGTTGCTCTGAGTCGGTAGGCGAATGCGCCCATGAATACCTCGATTTTTCAAGTCACGCCGGTAGTCGGGTTGGCCGGGATTCGCCGGTCTGTGAAGAGGTCCCAGCCAACCGGTCACAAGCACGCGATCGCCGTAGCGCAGCGAGTGATCGGCTTGGTGGATCTTCGCCAGCAGCCGACCACCGGTCGACTGGGACACGCCATCCACCACGATCGACTCGGCTCGCAGCACAAACGTGGTGGCCGGTGGTTGGTGGCTAAACCGACCGAACGGTTCTTTCTGTGACCAGACTAAGGCAGGCTGGCTTTCGACCACTCCGGTGACCTGAGCCAGCTGCCACTCGGCGGTTGCAAAGCGAGCAATGCTGTGGGAGGGAACGTGGTATTGCCAGACGACCGTCCACGCGGCGGCCACCGCTACTGAAGCCAGTTTTACCCACGACCGCAAAGCCGCGGGCCGTCGCATGGCCATCGCCGCCATGGCCGCCAAGACGGTACAGCAGGCGACGACGAACCACAGCTTCGCGTTGGCCAGGGCTTGACCCAGGCATACCCCGACGATCCAGCACATGGCTAGGATGACCAGCGGGCTTGGATGAGCTCGGGTATGATCCGTAGCGTTGGCCATCACTTGAAGGCGGTACACCGCGGCAAGGTGTCAGGGATCACGAGATTGTTGTCGTCCGTGGGCCTGCTCTTGTCGGAACAAAATGAGGCTGGCCGTATGACCGTGCAAAAAGTTTTCGTGGCCGATCGGCCCGATTTCACCGGCGGCGAAAAAACCGGCAAGCGGTACGTCGCCCAGCGCTTCGTGGACCATGCGGGCATCGGTGTGTGGTTGATCGAACAGATGTGTGCCGCGTCCGTTGCAGCTAAACAGGAGCGCTCCGCTGGCCGAGCCGTGTAGTTTTTGTCCTTCCAGAAGCAGCTTGAAGTCCTCGGCGGCGGTTTTCTGGTCGTGCACGTGGAATTGAACGGTTTGGCCTGTTCGGATTTGCGGATCGTTGATGGCCACGTATCCCGCTTCCTGATCCACCGCCAGCAGGTGACGGATCAGAAAATCACCTCGGCCGAATCGCTCTTTGTATTCGTTAATGACACGACCAATCATAAGGCCACGTGTCTGCACCAGCAGGCGGTCTTCGGCGTTTAGATCGGAGACCATCTCATGGATCACTGACAGCACACCGTGACCTCCAAGCTCGTAAACAATGTGACGGTGTGATTTGGTGATGACCAAGGGCTTGCCAATCGGACGGCAGCCCTGGCTGATGGTACAGTCGAGGCAAATGTTGCCGCTGAGGGTCATCCCGACCATGCCCTGGCGGCGAATTTTGTCATTGACCAACAGTCGATTTCCTCCAGGCTTCGAGGCGGCGCTGGCCATACCGCCGACGACCGGTAGGCCTGGACAGTGTCGTTCAAGGGTCGGTAGCGTGTGGGTGATGGGCGTACTAAACGGATCGGCGATCATGATCATCGCTTTGGGCGGAATGTCTTCGATTTCGAGCATTTGGCTTAGTGCCACCGGGGATTGGGCCGCCGTTGGCCAGTCGACAAGTTCGTCGTCAAACGGTTTGATCTGCGCTCCGGGCAAGCGAGCTGCTAGTACACTTAGCCCCGCCGCCGCTTCGACTTCCCACTGCCGGCCGATGACCCCTGCCGCTGTGCTGCCCAACATGGCTTTCGGCGAAAGAGCTCGACTGAGTCGGCGGTGGATGGTATCGAACGCAGCGATATGATGGCCTGTAACGAACGCCACCACCAGGTCGACGCGGCCGCGGATCTGCTGGTCAATTTCCGCCAGGACATGCTCAATCGCCGCGTCCGTCTGGCGGGTTTCACTGATGGCAGAAGCGAAGCACATACCAGCCGAATTTTCAGGCATGAGCTGGGTCTACATGGGTTTCTGGTCGATCGTTTGGTCGTAGACCGCCAACAGCTTCTCTTTGTCGAAGATCATCTCCTGGCGGGACATGCCGACAATGTCGTACGTGTGGGTGAGCTCGATCGCGTCGACAGGGCAGGCCTCTTCGCACATTCCACAGTAGATGCACCGTAGCTCGTCGAGGTCGAATTTACTTGGGTATTTTTCTCGATCGTCCCACGGTGACTCCTTCGCTTCGATATGGATACAGTTGGCAGGGCAGGCGGTGGCGCACATAAAACAGGCGACGCATTTGACCCGGTTGTCTTCGTCTCGATTGAGCCGGTGGACACCACGGAAATTATCTTTATAAAGTCCGCCTTCCTCGACTGGCAGGTTCTCACGCCGCTCTTCTGGATAGCACATGGTCTTGTTGTCCGCACCCCGCGCCACGGAGCCGATCATGTGTTTAAGTGTCGTTCCCAAGCCCTTAAACACCTCAGGCAGGTACGACGTCTCCGCTGCGTTGAGCGGGGGTGTGGTGATGACGACGACGTCTTTGTCGGGGAGAGCCATGATTTGTCATTTTTCTGCCGGTGGGGTGACACCGACGTTGTTGGTTTCGGTGCTCACAGAGGCCAACGTCCCTGTGGGCTGCTATCATTCCTGAAGCCTAACGATGACACTCTACACCAAAACCGGCGATGACGGAACAACAGGTCTTGTGCATGGTCAGCGGGTCAGCAAAGACTGTCGACGGATCGAGGCTTGTGGTGCGGTCGATGAGCTAAATAGCGCGGTCGGCTTCGCCTCGGCGGCGAGCGGATACCAAGAGCTCTCATCGGTCCTGGAGTGGGTTCAGCACGGCTTGTTTGATCTTGGCGTTGACTTGATGACGTTACCCAAAGAGGGCGAAAATTCACGTCCGGCGGCGTTACGAGTTGGGCCGGGGTCTATCACAGAGATCGAACGTCATGTGGACGCAGTCATGGGCAGGTTGTCGCCTTTGGATCGGTTTGTCCTGCCTGGCGGTAGTGAGTTGGCCGCCCGGCTGCATATGGCCCGAACAGCCTGCCGTTTGGCCGAGCGGCGGGTGGTGGCGTTGGGCAAGCAAGACCCGGTTTGCGGAGACGTGATTGTGTACCTAAATCGTCTTAGCGATTTGCTATTCGCCATGGCCCGACGAGCCAACCAACTGGAGCGTGTCGAGGATGTGCCGTGGACTGGCGGTGGACATTAACCCAGACGCGGGGCGCTCGACCTGCGATACGTCCGGAAGATTCTGGTTTTTAGCTGGTGAGAGGTTGATTCCCGCGGGCACATGGCTGGGGTCGCGGGTACCGCAGTTCAGCGGGCGCAAGGGTCATTCTTAGGATTAACTGATCGAGTCGCCCTGTCTATGGATTGCCCGGCCAACCCTCAAACACGAATTTCCCGTCTTGGGAGATGACCTGGCCGTCGACCGTGATTGTACCGCCTCCGTTTTCGGCTCGAAGGTCGCAAACCATATCCCAGTGGAGGCCCGATTCATTGGCGTTGCCGGTTTCGGGATAACCGGCGCCCACGGCGGCGTGGAATGTACCACCGATTTTTTCGTCAAAGAGGGTGTTCTTGGTGTACTGCTGGACCTGATAGTTCGTCCCGATGGCGATTTTCACCCAACGTACTGGCACCGTCGTCCAGCTCGAGCATTTGTTGCAAGAAGTCTTGATTTTTTGAAGCCTTGGCACGGACCACGCGGCCTTTTTCAAAGGTCAGTTCGATGTCGTGCACCTCGCGGCCATGGTGAACGGCGGGGAATGAATAGCGCACGGTACCATTGACACCGCCGTCGGGCGCATTGAGATTAGGACCGGTGAACACTTCGCCGTCCGGGAAGTTGTGGTGTCCACAGCAGTTGATCCATGTCATCCCTTCCACGGTCACGGTTAGGTCGGTTCCGTGATCATTGTAAAAACGGATCTGTTTCTTGCCGTTGAGATAGTCCACAATCTTCTGCTGTTGTGTTTCGATTCGCTTCCAGTGGCCGACCGGATCTGGTTTGTCAAGGCAGCCGGCCCGAAACACAAAGTCTTCATATTGGCGGAGGCTCATCTCAGCGTCTTGAGCGCTGGCCAGTGTCGGGAACAGTGTGCCGCACCAACGCAGCTCATTTCTGGCAGCACGCTCCATGAAAACCTTGAAGATCGGTTTGCGTGCCGCCGAGGCTGTGCCCTGTCGTTTGGGGTCCACTCGGGAAAGATGTTTGGTATTGGTTTCGGCCCACAGACCGATCGATACGTCGATGGCTTCCACTTCATGCTTCAGCAGCGGGCTGACATACTGAAGTTGCTCGTCGTTGGCGTGTTCGAAGAACAGGTCTTGTAGCGAGTCGGGAGTGCACCGCAAGTGAGGGTGTGCCCCGGCTTGCAGGCAGCGTACGTAGACCGCTTCCAAGAGTGGTATGGCGATGGGGTCGCCGGTAATCCGAACGATTTGGCCAGGTTGGATGGCGGTGGAATAATCGACCAGCACGTGAGCCAGTTTTTCCAAGCGTTCGTCACGCACGTCGAGCCTCACTTTCTGTCTGCCTCGAGGCAGCCTATGTGTCGCAAGATCGCTATCCTACTATGTGTACATGTAAGCGGCTAGCCAAATGACAAACCCGCCAGGCGCCGCTTGTCATCTGTTGCGAGGCCCTATACCGTTAGGGTGGGCCTGGCATGATTCGCGTTTGGCCCCACGATGATGTGCAAGGGACCGGTATTGCCCCATACGCCATCAGGTCCGGAAGCGAACAGGATGATAGGGACTGACGACCAGAGAAGTCGGTCCCAGACTGATCGTTCAGCCGTTGACCCACGTCCGTTGTCTGATTTGCCATTTGGAGCCAACCTGGAACCGGTTCTTCGGAAGGCTTGCGGAAACCGGTTGTCGCCGGTCACATGGTTTCGCACCGATTGGCAGCGTGGCGGGGCACTGACCGGCTACGCGACCTACCGCGATGACGCCGATTTGGCCCGAGCGGTCGTAGTAAAGCTCCCGGTGGGGCCCGGCGAGCGCCAGTGGCTGTTGAGGCTTCAGGCGGCGAGCGATGTCGTCCCGCGAGTCTATGCCGACGGCCAGTCGCTGGGCGGATACGACATGGCTTGGGTGGTGATGGAACGTTTGGCCTATGGGCCGCTAAGTACAGCGTGGCAGGGCCAGGAGTTCGATCTGCTGACGGAAGTTGCCGCCAGGTTCTACGCCGCCGCCAGTGAGGTACCTGTCGGCCCTGCCCCGGCGGACAAGGATTGGCAGGCGATTTTTGATCGTTCGCGAGAAAGTGTTCGCCGCCATCGCCTGGAGGACCATCAGCGATGGAACCGGTCACTTAAAAAAGCACACCGAAAACTCAAGCTGTGGCAGCGTGTTTGGCAAGAACGCCCGGTCGACCAGTGGTGTCACGGGGACTTGCATCTGGCCAATGCGATGACACGTGTTCCACCACCCGGCGGGCCAGCTGTGTTACTGGATTTCGCGATGACGCATGCCGGCTGTTGGGTCGAAGACGCGGTGTATGTGGAGCACCTCTTTTGGGGCCGACCGCAGGGGCTGGGCGGACGAAAGCTCTGCCGCCAGATCGCTCGTCAGCGAAGGAAGGTGGGTCTGCCGGTCGCCAAAGACTGGTCACGCTATGCGTCAGTCATGCGGGCATTGTTGGCCATGAGCACACCCGCTATGTTGAAACATGACGGCGATCCATCGCATGTCAAAGCAGCGCTGACCGTGCTTGAAACGGAGCTGAATTCATAACACACCTTGTTGGCCGTGTACCGTCCCGGCTTTAGGCGGGTCAGGGGTCGGCACTGTCGGTACGGGCGAAGTCGAGTGGATGTATCGGCGCGGTAAGCGCGGCGACAATCGGCAAAGTAATTCGTAGCAGTTCGAACCGGCCTGTTCGGCCAATTGACGAACGCCGCAGGGTGAGCTGGGATCGTCGCTGATCAGCTCAACAAGGCTGCCAACTGGCGGTGCGATTGTATCTTGTGATGACGCGGCAGGGCGATCTTCTGCGTACGCGGTCAGGTCGATTACGATCTGATCCATACTGACCTGACCTACCACTGGTGCTGTGAACCAGCGATTGTCTGTGCCTTTAACACGAACCGCCGCGCGGTTACCCAGTGCAAGGGGGTATCCGTCACCGTAGCCTACAGGGACGATTCCTAAGACACTGGCCCTCCTAAGGTGATGGGTACATCCATAACCGACGGGCGCGCCCTTGCCCCAGCGCTGGATGTGGTTGATTCGGCTAAGCCAGCGAACGATCGGAAAAAGTCGTGGTACGTTTTCGATCAGAGGCTGGCCGATGACAAGATCATCGCCATAGCCCAGTAACGCAAGACCCACGCGTACCATCGAATGATGGAATGATCGGCTGCGTAGGGTTGCGAAGGTGTTCGCTGCGTGTATCAGTACCGTCTGAGCGATCCGATTTTGACGACGGCCCAACCACTGGGTGAACCTCGTCATTTGTGTCTGAGTAAATTCGGCGTCACGATCGGCCGTTGCCAGGTGTGTATAGATGCCCGCAAGCTGGAGATGGCGAAAGTGATCTAGCTGATCCAGTGCTGCTAAGAATTGGTCGGCATTGAGGCCTGATCGGCTCATCCCAGTGTCCAA
This sequence comes from Phycisphaeraceae bacterium, assembly GCA_965222495.1. GTDB lineage: Bacteria > Planctomycetota > Phycisphaerae > Phycisphaerales > Phycisphaeraceae > CBDCUA01. The sequence goes on from CBDCUA010000007.1 coordinate 651,866, forward strand.
ATAGAGATGAACCGGCATCCGGCATCCAAACAGTTGCCCAACCCGGTTAATCTGTGACAGTTGCGGCATATCGTGGATCGTCAGATGCAGTCTGCCGGACACCGCCGAGCGGTACAGCTCGCTGGTCCGTGTCACTTCTCGCAGTGGGGCCAGAAGAAGTAGCGGTCGTCCGTGAACGCCGCCGGCGACAATCTCTTGGGCCTGATCGGGTCCATAAACCGCAAGCATGTCGACGTTAGAATTGGTCAGGCGCTGAGCCAGACGTACCGCGCCAAGGCCGTAGGCGCCGGCTTTAATCACACCGCAAATCGCCACAGTAGGGCCGACGATGGTCCGGACCGCAGCAAGATTGGCTTCTAGTCTCGCAAGATTAATCTCCAACCAACTAAGATGGATCACGTCGTGGTACTCATTCGTAAGGCACGGGACGTGCCCAGACAGCGGTTAACTTACACTGTTTTATTTGTATCAGCGTTGTCTGTCGCCTACAATATATCCTTTGAACCTGTTCAGGGATGGTCCACCACTTTGACTGTGTCATCGCCTTTTCTGGCAGTGGCGGCCTGCACAGTGTGGGCGGATAGGATCTCTTTAAAGAGCCGGTGATTAATCTGCCATCTTCCGGTGCACAGGCCCGCCTCCACACGATATCAAGATCAGGTAAGTAGAGATTAAATGAGTGACATCTTCAATCAGTCGTTGGTGTTTGATCAGCTGGGGCTCGAGGAGGCCTTGCTAAAGGGCGTGAAAGAAGCGGGATTCGAACACCCCACCGATATCCAGGCCAAACTGATCCCAATTGCGATGACAGGCCAAGATGTCATCGGTCAGGCCCGCACTGGAACGGGCAAGACCGCGGCGTTTGGTTTGCCCCTGCTGAGTCAGGCCCAGACGGACGTCCCGATGCAGGCGCTGATCCTGGTGCCTACACGGGAGTTAGCGGTTCAGGTGTCCAATGAGCTGGACCAGTTGGGCCGGTACACGCCGATCCGCTCGGCGACCATGATCGGTGGCGAATCCATGCGGCAGCAGGCCAGCTCGGTCAAAGAGGGCGTCGAGATTATCGTCGGGACGCCTGGGCGTGTGATGGACATGCACGGCCGACGGGAGATTCACTTCAAGCATACGCGGTTTGTGGTGCTCGACGAGGTGGATCGGATGCTCGATATTGGATTCCGCGACGATATCCGCAAGATCCTTAAGCTGATCAAACAGCCACATCAGACAATCTTCGTCTCCGCCACCATCGGTGGGGAGATCGAGCGGCTTGCCCGTAGCTATATGAAGCCTGACGCGAAAAAAATTGTGACGGTGTCAGGATCGTTAACCGCGTCGCTAGTGGATCAGAAGTATCTGCCGGTTCAACCCTGGGATAAACGAGCGCTACTGCTGCACCTGTTGCGCCATGAGGATCCCGATACGACGCTGGTCTTCTGCCGGACCAAGGCCACGGTGCATCGGGTGACGCAGTATCTTCGCGAGAAGGGGATTAACGCCCGTGAAATCCACGGCGATCTGACTCAGAGTAAGCGCACCCGAGTGATGACGTCGATGCGCCAGGGCAGGCTCGACGTGCTGGTTGCTTCGGATTTGGCCGCTCGTGGTCTTGATATTGAGCACATTTCTCATGTGATCAACTACGACCTGCCAGAGGATCCAGATGTGTACATTCATCGAATTGGACGCACCGCGCGCGCCGGCCGAGGAGGGATCGCCTGGTCATTTGTTTGTCCTGACCAGGGGCAGCTGTTTACCGAGATCGAGAAACTTACCGGGGTACTGATCGAAAAGTTGCACTATCCTGATTTTAAACCAGGCCCGGTCCCAAGAGACGTGCGTGAAAAGCACGAGCAGGAGCAGCAGCGATTGGCTTTGGCTCAAAAAGCAAAGGCCGGTCACCAGGGGCCCATGCCCAATACAGATGGGCTGACCCAGGACGAGCTTCATCGCATGTTCCCTGGCGGTGTTGTGCCTAAAAATACACCTCCGGCGACGTTAGGCGGTAAGTTTAAGACCAGGCGTGGTCGTTAACGTGATTTGTTTTTCCGTGGGCACGCCCCTTATCACGGCGAACACGAGCTCATATCCAGAACCGGTAGCGTGACCAGATTGGGACCACCTCGCGCTTGGTACGTGGAGCGACGAGGTGGCATAGGGCTGCCAGGGCTGGCCTCGTCCGACGGGGGATCGTCAGGTTTGTTCGATAGTAAGCGAGCACCTATCACCGTGGGATCTGCCTCGTGCTCTAGCTGGTCAAACGTGATAAACGGGATTCCCAGATCACGCAGCATTTGGTGGTCTTGATCGGGAGTTCGTCCAAATGTCGTAAGGTAATTTCCGATCAGGAAGCTAGAGCCGCCGGCAAAGAAGATCCAGCTCTGCATATCGCGCAAGATCTTTTCCCGACCGCCGGCAATTTTTAATTCTCTATCTGGCAGCATAAACCGGTAGATCGCCACAATCTTGAGTGCTTCGAGTGGTTCCAGGTCCTGCTGCACGCCGTAAAGTGGCGTGCCTTGGATCGCGGTCAGAAAGTTGATAGGGACGACATCTGCTCCCAGATCATGCAAATCCAAGGCCATATCGATCCTGTCTTCCCACTTTTCGCCCATGCCGAAGATGCCTCCGGAACAGATCGACAGGCCCGCCTTCTTGGCAATCTTGATCGTGCGTACACGATCCTCGTAACTGTGCGTACTGACAATGCGAGGGAAGTGTCGCCGGCTGGTCTCGAGGTTGTGATTGATACGCAAAACACCCATGTCCTTGAGACGTCGGGCCTGAGGGGCTGTCAGTTCGCCGAGTGTGGCGCAGGGCCGGATCTTACCCTCTTGAGCAGTCTTGGCGAAGAACGGCTCTAGCCAATCCAGCTCGGTTTCGGTCGGGCCGCGACCGGAGTTGACAATGCCGAAGCTGCTGGCGCCGTTAGCGGTGGCTTCTGCGGCGGCCGTGATCATCTCGTGGGTACCGGTCTTGCTCGGTGCCACATGGGTTTGGAAATGCTTGGATTGGGAACAGTACCCACAGTCTTCGCTACAGGCGCCCACTTTGGCAGCGAGTATGGAGCAGAACTTAACCTGTCTGCCGACGTACTTGATGCGGATTTTGTTGGCCCAATAAAACAGGTCGTAGACCTGATCTCCTTTCACGGAACACAATTCCATCGCCTGGGGTTTAGTCAAACGGCCGCCGGCGAGCACCTTTTGGGCAAGTTCTACCACACGGTCTTCGGTGTTTGGGGCATTGTTACTAGCAGCCATGTCAACCGGTCCTCACGTGGCGGTCGTCTCATGCGATAGCTACCGGTCGCCCCTGTCGCGACGATCGCTATCTGTGCTCTGAAATATTTGTGTCAAGTCCGCAGATCCAGACAATTCCAACTGTTTTTGCCCTAAATTCAACCTGTAGATTAACAGTTTGCCTGCCAGGCCGTCCAGCACAAACAGGGCTTCTTCGTCAGACCGGGTCTTGGCGGTCATCAGTGTCAGCGTTTCTTTACCCAGTACCAAGCCCGCATGGGCTTTGGGCGCCAGCGGATCAGGCAGGTTGACGATCAACAATCCCGTGAGCACGAATGCCGAAGCGATCAAAAAGTAACAGGCCAGTTGGATACGGCTCATGACAAAGCTCCTTCGTCAGATTTCGCACGGCCGTCAACGGACAATCACCGTGTGATCAATACAATACTCTAGCGATCATGCCTTGCACGCAGATCGTTGGAGACCTCACGCCCGGCGATCACCTCCAGTCGATTGTTCCTGGAATCGAATATCACCGAAGCCATTCTCTGACTTTTTAGATCGAGAATATACACCGCGGCCGGTTCCCGGCCTGTGACTTGCCCGGCGATCATGGCATAGTCTCCACGCAATCCAAATTGTGCCACTGCCGGTTGGCTGGTAAATGTGATCACGGCCAACGTGACCAACAGCGCTAGGTTAATCGCACACAACAGACCCAAGGACCGTTTGTTCATGTTTCATGCTCCTGATGCGCCAGTGCAGATGACACGATCACACGTTCATCAGTCACGGTTTGTCCGTTTAGAACCGACCAAGCTTGCAAGAATGACGCCGATGATCAAGACCAACGCAACAGCGTAGGCGATCCACGTGCGACTATCTGCAGGAAAGCTTAGGGCCAGCGCCACTGGGGTTCTATACTCCGCTTGGTCAAACGACCAATCGCTCGTATTCCTATTGCCGAATCACTTCCGAATCATACCCCTGCGGCTTCGGTGGTGCCAATGCGGGTCGGTGTCGTGGCCATTCGAGACAGCCGCCCCCGACCTTCTTCGATGCCCGATGCCATGACGTGTCTGCTACCATAACACGGTGACACGAAACTGGATGGTGTGGACAGTGGTGGGGTATCTGTGCGGTTCGGTGCCGTTTGCGCTTTTGATCGGTTGGGCCAGAGGTGTAGATATCCGCCGAGTCGGCAGCGGTAATGTCGGCGCGACGAATACCGGTCGTGCGTTGGGAACCAAGTGGGGTGGATTGTGTTTGGTGCTGGATGTACTAAAGGGTATAACACCCGTCGCTTTCGCCGGTTGGATGATGGGGTATGTTCACGGGTCACTGATGCCACACCAAGCGTGGCGGTGGTTGGCCGTGGCCGCGGCGGCGATGTTGGGGCATGTCTACCCCATTTGGCTTAGGTTTAGAGGCGGCAAAGGTGTGGCCACCGGCTTAGGTGTGCTTCTGGGGTTTGGACCCCTACTGACGGTTCCGGTTTCGTTTTCGGTCGTGATTTGGTTGTTGGTGTTGGCTGTGTCACGGTACGTGAGCCTAGCGAGTATCGTCGCGGCAATGGCGGTTCCGTTACTTCTTTGCGGCCAGGCGGCCGCCAGGCAGCAATTAGGTCAAATCACACCTTTTCTCGTATCCACCATGATGCTGGCGTCGCTGGTGATCGTTCGGCACCACACGAATATCTGGCGGTTATGGACAGGAACCGAACCGAAGCTTGGTCAACACGACAACCGTTCCGTCACGCAAAAGTGACGCGTGTGGTTCTGATACCGGGTCAATCCAATATCATTATTGGCGACTTACAGTTTCTCTTTAATTTTATCCAACAAGAGCATACTTGCCGCTTCGTCACCGAGCCGGCCGATTTGGACTTGGATGTGGCTAATGTTCTTTGCTGAACGAGAGATGGTCACCGTGACAGTCTTTTTCCGAGCCGTTCTGGCGACGACTCTACCGTCCAAACCCGTCGATTCAGAAGACACCAGCACAAGATTAAGGTCTTCGACCGCCGCCTTGGCGGCAGACGTGACTTCTTCTGGGGTTGCAGAAATCAACGCTTCTAGCTTTGTGATATTATAAGTCACGCCCGGGCTGACGATCTTACAACCGCCCAACACCATCAAAGAAAGTGCGACGGTTGCCAGCCACCATCGCCGTTGTAGATTACCAGTCATCATAAAATGCTCCTCACCAACAGTCAGGGTACCTGTTAAGATACCGTCTCCCAAATGTTAAACACACCATGAGTGGTGCACAGACGCCGTTGAATCCGTATCTCTTATCCGCTGGATCGGCTCGCGACTTAAACGCCACGGGCCGATAACCCTCTCTCTATATGCGTCCAGTGTCCCGCGAATGTGGACTGAATATACTATTACTCTACGTCAGTAAATGCCTGGAGCAAGCGCATTGTCCAATAAAGTAGAAGGCCCAATGGTGGTGGTCGTTAGGGACGGCTGGGGGCGCAATCCTCACCCGGATCACGACACATTTAACGCTGTTAAATTGGCTAAGACACCCAACTGTGATCGTCTGTTATCGCGGTATCCGTGGACACTGATTCGAACCAGCGGTCAGGACGTGGGCCTGCCGGCAGGCACGATGGGCAACAGCGAGGTGGGACATCAGAATCTGGGGGCGGGTCGTATTGTCGATCAGGAGTCGGTTCGTATTACCAAGGCGATCCAACAGGGCCAGTTTTTTGAGAACCCCGTTATGGTCCAGGCGATCCACCACGCCAAGAGCCAAAACAAATTTGTCCACTTGTTGGGGATTGCGTCCGACGCGGGTGTCCACGGGTTGTTGAGTCACCTCTATGCATGCCTGGAGCTATGCACGCGTCTGGGGCATGACCGTGTGGCGATCCATCTATTGACTGACGGCCGGGATACAGGCCCCTTTACTGGCAAAGCGTTCATATCGCAGGTCCAGGCCAGGTGCAACGAGTTGGCGACGGGCCAAATCGCCAGCGTTTGTGGCCGGTATTATGCGTTGGATCGAGACAATCGCTGGCAACGCGTGGAAAAGGCATACGCGTGCCTCACCGGGATCCACGCGCGCAAGCTAGAATTGCCTTGGGCGACATCCGCTGTGGAATCCGTGGAACGATATTATCAACAGCCGACCGGTCCAACGCAGTGCGGTGACGAGTTTGTGACCCCGACCATGATCGGCCCGTCATTCGATCAGTGTCTGGCAAGCCGAATCAGCGACGGTGATACAGTGATCTTTTACAACTATCGGGGGGATCGGCCACGTCAGTTGGTCAAGGCGTTTACGCTCTTAGACGACCAGTGGTCTGCGGTGGCACCGTCGCCGGACACGAATCAGCGTGGTTTTAATCGCACGCGGCGGTTGGAATTGCAGTTTGTGACCATGTCGGCTTATGAGGAGGGTCTACCGGTCAAGGTGGCATTCCCCAAACTTCCGAAGATGACCGATACCGTTGGTGAGTACTTAAGCCGCAAAGGCCTGCCGCAGTTTCGATGTGCCGAGACAGAAAAATTTCCTCACGTCACATTTTTCTTCAATGATTACCGAGAAGATCCTTTCCCGGGAGAATCCAGGAAGATGGCCCAGTCTCCCAAGGTTGCCACGTATGACCTCCAGCCAGAGATGAGTGCTTTTGAAGTGTGTGATACTGTGCTTGCGCGGTTGCGGTCTCAAGAAACAGCAAGTGAATGCAGTGCAGATTTTCTAGTGGTCAACTTTGCCAACGGCGACATGGTTGGCCACACTGGCAATTTAGAGGCCGCGACCAAGGCGATCGAAACGGTCGACCACTGTGTGGGGCGGGTCGTTGACGCGACGCTGGCGGTTCACGGCGGTGTGATTGTCACCGCCGATCACGGTAACGCCGAGCAGATGTTTGATCCGGTGACACAAAGCCCTCACACTGCGCACACTGTCTACGACGTGGAGTGTATTGTCGTGACGCCGTACCGTCTCAACCGAAAACTTCGTCAGGGTGGCAGGTTGGCCGACGTGTTCCCAACGGCATTAGAGCTGTGCGGTCTTGACCAGCCCGCATCAATGACAGGTCAATCGCTGCTTGTTTAAGGCGGCAGGTCAGTAGGGTCGCCTTCCGTTGCGTTTTCACCTAAGTCATTTTCACCCAGTAGCGTGAACCATTTGCGGCGAAGGATTTGGCCGGCCAAAACCTGGTCATCGGTGTGCAAGGCGATCGTAGGCACGCCATGAGGCCGGACCATCAGCGGATACGCATAGTGAATATTCAGCTCGGCCGACAGCAATGCAATACAGAGTTGACTTAGGGTGTGACTGGGCCCCAGCTCTACGACCAAGATTTCCGCTTCGCTGAAAGGGATTTGGTGACGCTGCAGCAGACGCCTGGCCAGTAGCGCTCGTGAGGTGACCAGGCGCACCACCGCGTGATCGGCCGAGTCGACAACAGATAACGCAACCAGCCGAAGGGCATGGCCGTCAAAAATCTCAACGAGTTCCAAGAGTTTTCCGCACCGGTTGTCTAAGAACGCACTAAATTGTGTGTTGTATGGTGGCTGGTATCCCTGGGCGATCTGGTCTTTGACGGAGAAATGGGACATCATTCTATTCTAACCTGATCGCCGGGATGGGGTCACGCGGTAGAAATATTATCCACGTCTTGTTTTGAGCATTCGCCGGTTCATGGTCCCTGAGATTGATACCACGAGACCGTCGCTTTTAGGCCTGAAAGAAAGTCTACGATCGGCCGGTATCCGAGCAGGGTCTCCGCCCGGGTCAGGTCTGCAAGCGAATGCTTGACATCTCCGGTCCGCGTTGCCTTGTGGATCGCCGCCAGCTGAGGTTTGTCCGTCATCTGGGCCATCTTTTGGGCTAATTCGTTGACATTGACACGCTGCCCACAAGCGACGTTAATCACGCGACCAGCAAGATCTGTACCGCACCTGGCGGCCAAAAGGTTGGCGTGGACGGCGTTATCGACGTATGTAAAGTCTCGCGACTGGGTACCGTCACCGAAGATGATCGGAGCCCGATCGGCCAGCAGCGCGGTGGCAAATGATCCAATCACCGCGGCGTAGGCACTGTTGGCATTCTGACGTGGTCCAAAGATGTTGAAGTATCTAAGCGCGACACTATCCAGGCCATAGCTGGCAGCGTAAGCACGCATCAAGTGTTCTCCGGCCAGCTTATTGGCGGCGTAAGGGCTCTTTGGCGCCGGTGGCATGGATTCCGCTTTGGGTAGTTTTTCAGAGTCGCCGTAAGCGCTGGAACTGGCAGCGAACATCACACGGCGGACACCCGCCTGGCGCGCTGCTTCTAACACGTTGAGTGTGCCGATCACGTTCACCTGGGTAAACAATTGAGGTTCGGCAACGCTCCGTGGGACAGATCCCAGAGCCGCCTGGTGGAAGACATATTCACACTCCTGAACGCACTTGGCCAATGTGGACAGGTCGAGGATAGACCCCTCCACAAATCGCAGCCGATCTTCGGCCTGGCTGGCAATCGGTTGGAGATTGGCCCGATCGCCGCCTGACAGGTTGTCCAGCACCACCACGTGCGCCCCCAGGCAGACCAACGACTCGGACAAGTGTGATCCGATAAAACCGGCTCCGCCGGTGACCAACGCCCGAGCACCTTTGAAAAAATTGCCGTGGAGGCTTTGCCAGTCGGTCATGGTTTTTCCATTACATCAATCATGATTGAGATTTCTTGGTCGGATCCACTTGGCGGTAACCTGAAAAAATCTGACTCGATCGGTCACTCGACGCGGTCGGTTTGTCCATGGCGGATCGGTCTTTGCTCGCACCGCGACTAACCATCGCTTCTGGCGGACTCGTTCCAGACTCGGCGTAGCAACGGTACCCACACCCACGCCTCTGGGGGCGGGCCGGGCTCACGGGCTGCCACGGTGATCCGTTCACGGTAACCTGCTTTTCGTAAGACGCAAACGATGTAATCCAGGTCGAGCATATCGGCTAGAAGGCCTGGAGGTGTTTCCGATCTGTTTGTACCGTATTTGGAGTGCATCGTCGCTAGGAGCGCGATGTCCGGCTCACAAATATGGACGTGTTTGAGATGGTCGTGTAGTCCTAAAACGGCGTCGTCGGGTAAATCTTGTTGACGGAAATGGTCGCTGTCGACCAGGACCCCCACGTTTGGATGTTCGACGTGTTCACAGAGGTGCCTGGTCCGATCCAACGTCATCATCATGGCGGTGGCACTAGCGGACAAGGGACGGATTGCCAGCGTCACGCCATGGTGGGCGCATACCTGGCCGGCCATCTGGGTAAATTGCTCTAGGTGTATCCATGCCGTTTGACGATCCACGGTCTCAGGCCAGTGCAATGGGCCGCCGTCGAAGACCAGGCATCCGATGCCCAGCTGTTCAGCACGCTTAGCGACACGTTGCATGTAGCTTTGAAGGCGGACCGGATCACGTTGTGGACCAATGATCGACCAATCCGCAGGGACAAGATGATCGGCGACTTCTACCGGGATCGCCAGTTTGCTTAGGTCAGGAACGCTGCGTTCCCACATACGGCTGGATTCTTCGCCACGCAGGACAATCTGGGCGTCGACCTGGAGGAAGTCGAAACCGGCCCTGCTGATCAGCCGATGCTGTTTCAACGACCCACGGCATCCTAGACGCATCATCGGTGTTCTCTTATCCCAGCGACAAATGGCAACTTAATCATCAATGCAGGCGTATCGTTAATGCGCAATTTTTCAATCCGGGAAGCGTCGTCGTGACAAAGACATCCGATATTTCGGTCGTGCGGCGCGAAGCGCCACATATCCGTTACTGCAGGGTCGCCAGAGAAGTAAGGGATAGACGACATTTGAATATGTTCACGCGGTATCTTCACACCCGATCGATCTACATGAATTTATGACCGTTCTTGTGGCGGCGAACAGTCCTAGTATCTCGTAAGAGCTGGGTCGACGTCCATTGCCCATAGATCAATGCCACCGGCCATCGATTTGATATCGGAAAAGCCCTGTTGTCTTAGCACCATCGCCGCATGAAGAGATCGGCGACCATGGTGGCAGTAAACCACAATTTTGCTGTGCGTATGGTTCTGAAGTTCTTCCAGGCGTCCGCCCAGTTCCTGCAGGGGCAACAGCTTTGCCGGTTCGATTCGGGCAATCTGATGTTCCCGAGGTGTTCGGCAATCAATCAATAAGAAGCCTTGGCCGGTGTCGAGCATGGCTTTCACTTCTCGGGGTGTCACCTCCCATTCGTCGCGGAACAGGTAATGCTCAGGTAGTCCTTGCTTGTTGAGCCTGATGGGTTTGACCGAATCACGGTTTGTTGGGGCATGTGGTGGTGGGCGGTTGATTTTGTTCATGGTCCTTTACGTCAGATGCAATCCAGGGTCGGCTCTCCAGGGCCATGAACACAAGCCACGATGCAGGCCTCTGAGTAGCGGTGTCGCGAAGACGATCGTTAGGCCGCGTGGGCTTCTTCGCTGTTGTCGTGATTCGCGTCCGGGTTTGGCTTAGCTTGATCGTCGGTGGCTTGCGGGGATGCGGGATGATCCAAGATCACCACTTGGGTGGAAGGGTCCAAGATGCAAACGACGATCTCTCCATCGTCTTTGCGCAAGGTCAGCCGGTCTAGCCAGAGCTTGCGGTCCTTTGCGTGAGCGTACCAAGAACCGGTCTTTCGCTGTTCGTGCTTGATGACCCGGCCACATAGACAATAAGACCACACCCCATCACCGTGATGGATCTGTTGTGTTACGCTTACCTTTTGACCAGGGATAAGTGGTCTCACAGAATCAGCCATCGTCCAGTTTCCTCGTACACTCAAAACGATAGCCGAAATCGATAGAGTGCGAAAGTATCCTTCTCAATGGCGGTGATCGCGGATGTTAGCACAACCTATGCCACACACAGTGCTTGACAGCTTTTAGGGTGTATGTCACGATGGTTTACGCAGCGAATAGGTCAAAAAGCGTTTATCGGATAACGCAGCAGATCCATGGGAGAGGTGTCCGAGTGGTTTAAGGTGCCGGTCTCGAAAACCGGTGTGGCGTTCTGCGTCACCGTGGGTTCGAATCCCACCCTCTCCGCTTTCTTAAATCAGCGATAGCTGACGACCTTACATAGCCAGGACGGGCGTCGAACACACCGCCCCGCCGAAGGCGGGGCGACGTGGGTGCGCTGCTCCGCCTCCGTGCCGCTAGGCACGCAATCTCACTCACACACCAGTTTTCGCATGACCTGTGACTGCGATCGACACGCCATGTCGCCCGCGATAGACGCTGCTGGGTGTCCTTGCGTGAATCTGTGTAGGGCGGTTAACATTTAATCGATTATCGCCAGGTTAGATTAAACGAATTATTCAAAATTCAATCATCTGGATTTCTTCACCAACGACACATGATCGACAGTCAAAACAAAGCCCTTAGCGTCCTGCTTGTGGATCCTAATCGGCGAGTTCGATCCGGGTTGGAGGTGTCCTTAAAGCGGTATGGCTTCGACGTATTGAGTGTCGACAGCGATCATAGTGCTCTTTCGGAACTCCGCAACGGGTCGGTCGGCATTGTGTTGGTCGATTGCAGTCTGCCCGAAGATCGTAGTTTCAAATTTTGCCAGTTGATTCTGAAAGAATATGCCAAATGTGCAGTCGTGATGACAAGTTTTGATCCAACCCGCGACATAGTGATCAAGGCCGTCCGGGCCGGTGCCCTCGAATTCATCGCAAAGCCGGCTAATGCCGAGCTAATCAACGTCAAGATTAAGAAAGCCTATGCTCGTGCGGTACACGGCGTTCGGTGGGCTCCTGAAGCACAAACCGGTATCAATTTTGGAACTGTCCCGATCTCCACGGGTCAGAAGATCGACATACTTGTGAAACAGGTCGCCACGATCCGCGCATTGCCCCATGCTGTGGGGAAAATTCTGCAGTTGGTTTCTGCCGATACGAGCAACGCAGGTGAGTTAGCAAAGGTTGTCGAATCGGATCCTTCTATTGCTGCAATGATCATGAAGCGAGCCCGTTCATCGTTCTATACCCGCAACAATCCGGCGTCCGATCTGAAACAAGCTGTGATTCGCCTTGGCTTCAAGGAATGCTCTGAATTGGCAATCAGCCTTTCGGTGTTCAAGCTTTTTTCAAAACAGGACAAAACCTTTGGTTTTAGTCGGGTTGGTTTTTGGCTGCATTCAATCGCATGTGGATTGCTCGCACGTCAGGTGGCAGTGCAAGCGCGTCTCGAGGACACAGGCAAAGCCTTGATGGTGGGCCTGCTTCATGACATTGGAAAAATAATCCTCGACGATTTTCTGTCCGAGGAATTCCAAGCTGCCGTACAGTCGGCGGCGACAAAACGACAGTTTCTTTTCGACGCAGAGATGGAGATGCTGGAACGCACTCACGTCATGGTTGGGCAGGCGGTGGTTGAAAAGTGGCGCTTTCCACCAATGGTGCGGGAAATCATCCATGATCATCATCAACATGAAAAATACTTGTCACAGAACCCGACGAAGCCTACTCTGGCAGGAGCGATCTATCTTTCCAATCATATTGCCAAGGCGATTTTAGTGGGAGAGGCCGGTGATTTTTTGGTGCCGGACATTCCCGAAACATTGTGGCGTTCGTACGGTTTCGACGGCCTGCTAGACGCAGACTTTCTAGAAACGTTTTATCAGCAGATCGAGCTGTATTGCGGTTTTCTAGAAATCCCGAAGGGGGATCTGGAAACTCGGCTAGATCGCCCTGAAGACAGAGGAAACGCGTTGCTATTCGATCCCGATAGCAAGAATACACTTCTTTTACAGATATTTCTGGCCCATCAAGGATTTAATGTCCAGGTCGTTCCCCAGCTAGAAGATCTGGCCGTTCAGTGTGGTTCTGCTTCGTTTTGCCTGATGGTACTGGATAGTTCTCAGGCTGCGGAGGAGGCGTTCTCAGCCATCACATCAAAGGGCGAATCCTATTTGTCAACGATTTGCATTCTTCCCAATCTCGATATCTCCAACAAGCTTTCCAGTGCAAGGCCCTGGCTACGGGTGGCAACAACACCGATCGACTGCTTCGAACTACACTCTCAGATTGCCTCATTACTAGAAAATGACAGTGCCGGTACGGACAAAGGTCTATGATCACCGTTGCAGAAGCAGAGGTGGGGTATTCAGCAACAACAGAATTAACTTGTCGTCGCGGTCAGTGGGGTGAGTTTATCATCTGCGTCCAATCATGGACGAGGCCTATTAATCTCCCGCGTCAGCAGAGACGTTTTGCCCACGTTGGACGACTTCCCCACACATACGGAGTCTGTGCCCCGTCTGATTGATCCTCATCGGTTTGAATCGCACTAACAGAAATTTGAGCGGTATGGCTTTGGTTCTCGGCTTTTTCAAGCCAACGATCATGCTCGTTGTTGGCGTTACACCTGAAAGGGTTGTTCGCCTCGCGATACAAAGCCTATCAAAGAGACGTTTACGATTGCTCCCGTCAGCGGGGAATTTTCTTGCTGACTGAGGCGTCGACCACGACAAGTGTTTCCTTCCGACCATCGGGATGAATCATACTCACGCGCGCCATCTGCGACCCCCCATCGAGAACGTAAAGGCCACCGTTTGGACCCAATGCTACTCCCGATGGCTTCACAAACGCCTCCGCCCGGCTCGGATCTCCGGGTTTTTCTGCTACCGTTGTGACCACGCCGTCGGGAGTGATTTTTCGCACCCGCGAATAGACAGGATCGGCGGCATACACATTTCCGCTGTCGTCGGCTGCCAGTCCGCTGGGCAAAAAGAACTGAGCTCCGTTGTGTTTTCCACCGGCCAACCCGAGGGCTTCAGACCCTGCAAGCGTCGTCACCGTTCCGTCCGGTGCCACACAGCGTATCCAACTCCCGGCATTTAGGTCCCCATCGGCGACATACACGTAACCGCCAGGCCTGGTGGTAAGTGCAGTAATATTGTAGAACTGCGCCTGGCGTGCCGTGCCATCTTTGTGTCCTGCGGTTGAGCCAGCGATTGTGTGAGATCTGCCCTTTGCGTCGATTCGTACCAACTGGTTCAGACCGGGAGGGCCCGACGTGACCGATGGGGAGTACAGGTTTCCCACCGCATCCCGCGTGATCACCTCCGTCAGTGCGATGCGAAGGAGAGTCCCAAAAGGCTCGTCTGCTAGGTCGCTTACGCGGTCGGGCCAAGGTGGTCGGCTCGTGAAGTCGGGAATGGGAAGTCTTTTGAGCTGCCTGTCTGGGCTGAGCATCCAAGCTTCCATCAAGTGGTGAGAAAGCATGCCCGGTGTATGCTGGCCGACGAGCAAGCTGTGAAAGTACACCGCTCCTTGATCGTCAACAAAGATGCTTGGCCGCAACGGGGCCAGATCACGCCGCAATCTCAACGCGAACGGCCTGTCGAGAACAGTTCGAAATTCCCGTAATGTCCTCACGCGATTCTGACTGTGTCGGGCCTGAGCTGTTTTGTCATCGCCGGTGCAGAACGTGAGTAACGAGTATCGATCTGCCGTATCGATCCAATAAAGCGAGTCAAATTCATTTAATATCTCGTTGAACCACACCTTCAAAGACACGCAGACCGGGCCACTTTCCCTTTTTATCGCCTCAATTTTCAAAGGCGGAAGCTCAAATCGATTATGTTCTATCTGTTTCAGTTCGACGTACTTGTGAGAGCCGGTGTCTTGAAAGTTGATTCTTTCGGTCTGCTGTAGACTTACTGTCCAATCCTCATCCGGAGTGAGTACAGACAGCCAAACAATGCCCACTGTGAGGTCAGCTCGGTTGGGTGTGAACTCGAGAACCTTTCGATCGAAGGATATGACTCGGTTCGTAAGGTCATCAGCGGCCACAAGACAGCGGCATGCCACGACGACAGTCAAGCCTGCCGAGATGAAGGTCAGCACGACAGTATCGATCGCTTGGACTGCGCGTTTCGCTTTGCTCATGACGATGCCAACATCATTAATCGGAATATTTCTTCGGCCGCGGGCAAACTTCGGTTAGATAAGAAGCCTACATACATCAAGCATCATAGTTCATGCCAACAGACTCGTCCGGTCCCGCTCTTGTTCTTAACTGGCGCTAACAAGGGCTTCAAATACCAACATCAAACCGCCGACGACGAGAAGCACTGCCGAGTTGCCTTGCCAGACCGTACTCCTGTTCAGCAGTTCCGCGAGTCCCGCATCGCCGGTTTCGTCGGCGGATGTCATTCGTCCCGATCGGTGCGTCCACATCAGAATGGTGACTGGAATCGTGAATGCCAAACCATAAGCGACCCCGGTCTGCCAGCCAGTCAGACCGAGCACCGTTAGCAAGA
This sequence comes from Phycisphaeraceae bacterium, assembly GCA_965222495.1. Lineage (GTDB taxonomy): Bacteria > Planctomycetota > Phycisphaerae > Phycisphaerales > Phycisphaeraceae > CBDCUA01. Next base: position 667,387 of record CBDCUA010000007.1, read on the forward strand.
TAGCGCCCCACGTCGCGGCCGCAACTCGAAATGTCGTGATCGCCAAACCGGTATCGAAACCCCAAATGGAAACGAAAAAGCGCCTCGAGTACCGGCACCGAAGCCCCCGAGGAGTTTGGCGACTTAATCCAATCGGGCAATATGTCCCTTTGTTTCTTGCCCACAGGTCTATCAAAGCCAACGAAAACAGGCCTGCGGCCGCCACAGACCGTTTCAGGTTCAAAGGCAGTTCGTGAACTTGAAACGTCGCTCCAAAAAGAAAGAACAAGGAAAAGATCAAGGCCGCACCGACAAGAAATGCGGTTCCGAATAAGGCTGTGACTTCAAGCCGTGAACGTATTCGAGGTAGTGACCCCTGCACGAGGGGTCCGATGGTTCCCACCATCGAAACGCCTCACGGGCTGTATAACTGCGAAAACCCCGCCACCGCTGCCAGCGCGATTCCGAGCAAAAAGTCAGCCATGATTCCATACTCCGTTGAAAGCACAAAGTTCATATCCACCACCAGATCGAACAATCGAAAGGACCCTCCCAGCAGCTCCGGCTCGGACTTTTCGCGCATTCTCCGCAGCCGATTCGCCGAGTACCCTCGGTACACACCCAATGGTGCTTGACATATCCTGTCGGACAGGTGTAGTTGGACTTGGATCCAGTATAATTACACTCTTTTTCTGGGACAGCGAGAACACAGCACTTGTCGTCTAAGATTCTGCCGCCGCCGCCCCCCGGCCTGAGGCCTGGATGCACTCTACTTCCCCCTGGAGAAGACGAGGCGGGGATCTGAATCACATCGCCGGGGTAGATGCGATTGGGGTCGGGGCGTAACCTTCTGAAACCGGCGTTATCAGGATGGTTGTAGATCGCTCGCCACGTCCTAAAGCCATGTTGCCGAGCGATTTTCCAGAGCGTGTCGCCGCGTCGAACGGTGTATGGAGTAGACATTCTAATGATTCTCCTTATCGATCCTTGTGACTTGGCGTGCGATAGCAAACACCACACATGACCAGGCTCATCACAGAGTGGCCATGGTGATCATGGCTAACCCGACCGTGCCGTGGCTTCGCTACCACCTAAGAAGTCGTGACTACGCTGCTTTCTTCCAAGCTGGCGGAGCCAATCCATCACCTTAAATGACTTGTGTGGAACGAAGCGCAGTGCCGGTAGGTTTCCACTGCGTTGAGTATCGATCGGTCCCTCGGAAGGGATCGGCGTGATCGACGCTAGGTAGCGTAGCGATGGAACCGTGGTCGCGTCCTTGAAGATCCCCCTCTCGATCCGATATGCAACGGGTGTCATGTTGAGATCGAGCTGGCCCGCGATGGCGCCCGACGGATCCAAGATCACGCGGTCTTGTAACCTGGGTGTCATGCCATACGTCTCGACGAATTCTGTTGCCGCCTGACGGGTTGCCGCCTCTACGACGATCCACAGCCCTGCTGGCAAAGTTCCGCCGAGCGATGCCGCGAGAACCCTACAAGTTGCGCACTTATCAGACAGAAACAGAAGAAGGGAGGATTCGTCGTCATCGAGTTGTCGAGGTAGACCATAACGACTTGGTGCCGTGCCTCCGACTGATTTGATGTCAACGGTAAGTGGACGATCGAGGATTCCCAGCGCGTCACGGATCTGACGAACGTCGCGGAACAACTCGAGCAGCACGTTAAACAACACGAATACGAGAAGCGTGAGGATTCCGACCGCAATTAGTGCTGTGGTAGCCATACGTACATCTCCTGCGCGGACAGCCGGTCGCCCCGAGCAGCTCGAGCCTCTTGCCAAAGTGCTACAGTTTTCAAGGTTGCTATCGTTAGTCCGGTGGCAGCAAAAAGAGAAGCTCCTGTCGCAAATGGCGCAACATTAGGATGACCGTTGTACAGGAGCAAGACGCCGCCGACCCAAGCGGGTAGTGCGATAACTTGTGCCCGCCCAAGATGTCCTCCGGTCATGCCGGAGCCGAAACAATTGCAGCGAATCCGATCATTTCGAAGCACTGCAACAAGCCCCGCGAGCGCAAACCCTACGCCAAGTGTCGCGACACCCACGAGAGTCCACGGGGAGGAAGGCGCGAACAGTACACCAAATGCAGTCACAATTTCCCAGAGAGACACGAGATTTGAAGCGGGCATACTCCACTTGGCAGGTACACCTAGAGCTTGAACCGTTGATGTGATCCCGCCCTGGTTTGTGAGTTTTGCGAGGCCGGCCCACAGCAATACTGCCGCCATAATTACTGCTACGTATGTTTCGAAGGCACGCATCGGCTTTCCCTTGGGATCGGCTTTCGCGCTCCTGGCGATGCCGATATGTGGTATTATCGAGCATTCCTATAAAAGGTTTCCTGCTAACCGTGATTTTCTTTGATCAAGAACTGGCTTCTGAATGTCGACAGTCCTGCGCCGATTGGAATTTCCATCGCCGAAATGCCCTTAAACAACGAATATCCAGCCGGCTCGCGGCAGCCGGCGCCTTCGGCAACGACTCCCGGCGACCATGAAGCCATACCTGCCACACCCCGGGGCCATCCCCAGACGCTTACGCGGAATCAAATGTCCTATCGAGTATCGGTTTCCGATTTGAGTTCCCAGGGGGCTGAGCCCGACGGGAGCAGCGTTTCGCGAAAGGCCTAGCTGCCTTGGGATCCCTCAGAACGCTGTTTTCCTACATCTTACTCTCAACGCATCACGCATTAGAACGGGAGTGGATGGGAATCGAACCCACCCGAGAACTGTTACCAATCCTCACAACGGGTTTGAAGCCCGCGGCCGCCACCAGGCGTGCTGACACTCCCAAAGACGAATCAGAAGACCAGCCCATGGGCCGATCTCGCCGCGTTGTTCTTGGCGCTCAATGGGACTTTTCATTTTCAACCGCCGCGTGCACCGCGGCCGCAAGCAACTGATCTTGCTCCGGCAATACTGTCCGCAGATCTAGCCACACCAGCCCTTCCTGGATGCGCCCGACCACGGAGGGATTGCCGGTGCGCAGACGATGTGCCAGTTCAGATTCGCCACACGTCACTCCGCGTAGCGTGAGGGCAACACTTGACAACTCGTGCGAGGGCATGGAACCGCCTCCGAGATAGGCCACCGAAGGTGTTATTTGAACCGGTCCGCCGATGCGCTTCGCCAACACTTCGGCACGCCGCCGCAATTGATGGATTGGCGTCCGGGCCATGACCATGACAGGCACTTCGCGAGCGGCACGCGCCGGATCGGCGTGCAACCTTAATGTTGCCTCGAGTGCCGCGAGGGTCAGCTTATCGACGCGCATGGCCCGCATCAGAGGGTGACGCTCGACTTGGGAAACCCAGAACGGATTCCCCACGATGATCCCTGACTGCGGTCCACCCAAGAGTTTGTCACCGCTAAAAAGGACGAGATCCGCCCCTGCACGGATCGATTCGGCAGCCCGTGGTTCCTGTTCGAGCATCTCAGAATCAGCCAGGGCACCCGAACCGATGTCATGGACCACTGGCACTGCGTGTTTCTTTCCCAGTTGTACCAACTCAGTGATGGCGACGGATTGTGTGAACCCCGTCACCTGGTAGTTGGAGGTGTGTACCTTCATCAATGCGGCACTGTTAATCCCAATCGCCTCCTCGTAGTCGTGCACGTAGGTCTTGTTCGTCGTACCCACTTCGCGCAAAACCGCGCTGCTCGCCTTCATGATCTGAGGCAACCGGAAGCTACCGCCGATCTCAACCAGCTCTCCGCGCGACACGATCACCTCGTTGGTGGACCCTTGGTTGGTCAGCGCAGCCAGAACAATCAGTGTCGCGGCCGCATTGTTGTTGACCACTGTTGCGGCCTGAGCCCCTGTCAGGCTACAGAGGGACCCTGCGACCACCGAGACGCGCTGGCTGCGTCGGCCCGACGTCAGATCGATTTCAACACTTGCGTATCGGTCAGCCACATCAAGCAATGCCGATACCGCTGATCCGGCCAGTGGTGCACGGCCTAACCCGGTGTGTAGGATCACACCTGTGGCATTAATGACGGCGCGCAATTTGCTTTTGCGGCGCAGTTGGAGCGCCGTGACGATGCGACGTACCCACTCGTCGCAGTCTGGCTCACCCGGCGCGTCGTCTCCCCTGGCCAGGACCCGTCGGTGATCGTCAAGCACCTGCCTTGCTGCATCGACCACCCACCGGCGTGGCAAATGCTCTATCCAATCCTTCAACTGAGGCGCTTCCAACAGGCGGTGAACCGAGGGGATGTCACGATATCCCCGATCCGGGGAATCGGGTTTGATTGGACGTGGCTGGTGCAAAGTCTGGTCTCGTCAAGTCTGGGGGTGTGCACATACACCGTCGACGCGACGCCCAATTAAACGCTCGTCACCCACGCGACGGGTAATGCCCTCTCGGTCAAGGTACTCACATAGCGGTACGGCACATTTTCGGGAAGTATTGAGCAATTGCCGAATCTGACTCACGGTCATTCCATTTGACCTCTGTATGGCTGATACCACAACTTGTCTCAATTCCCGCTCAACCTGGGTTGAAAGAAATAAGTCGCCACCAAGGTGCTTGAGTTTATTCTGCGAGACGCCCAGGTCAATCATCTCCTGTACCACTTTGGCCGAACTTGTCGTCTGCCTAGCCAGCTCCCCCGGTGAAGGCGGTCCAAATCGGCGCGATTCAAACGCCTGCACAATTTCTAGATAGAGCGTCTGCTCTTGCTCAGTCAGCTTTGGTGTAAACCCAAACTGGGCAATCGTATCCGCGGTAAGCGTCACCTGCCGATCTTCATCCATATGCTTCTGCAGACAGGTCAGCAATCCATCGTCTATCTTCAGGTTCGCAAGCAGAGCCCGTGGCATGGCAGCTTGGAGCGGATGATCCTTGTGGTACCGGCGTAACACGTCAACAATCCTCTCTTTGGCGCTACTGAGCACCTCGGCATGCAGCCGAGCCGTGCCCTGGCGCCCCATCGATAGCGATGCGACACGGCCCTGTTTGGCCAGCGTATGCCACACGATCCCCACCTGGTTGGGGGTGATGCCCGCTTCTCGACACAGATCGAGATCTGTCCAGGGCCGCAATCCGAAATCGAAGATCGCCGCTTCGGCGCGTACTTCAGCTTGTCTCGATGCAAACATTTCGGTGCGAACGATTTGTGTCGCATGTCGCCGAGCGATGCGACCGGCCACGGGCTGCAGGATCTGTCCGCCGCCCAACGTCGTTACCGGTGATATGCTGCGTAGCACAAAAGGCTGACCACAGACGGCCGTCACCGGATCGACCAGATGCATCTGCACAATGGCCGATTCGCCTGGTGCCACCTGTCGGCCGGCCAAAAGCGCTACCGTGGTGACCGTCTGACCGGTGCCGATGTGGAGCCGCAGCGTGGCTCGGTGCTTGACGGGACAGGGGCTGCTTCGTGAAACCGTTATCCGAGCGGTGACCAGGCGTGTGGGTCGCAAATACCCCGGCGCCGCCAGCTCATCGCCGCGAGAGACCGCGTTGTGATGCACGTTGGCCAGGCCTATGGCCGCCCGCTGTCCCCGTCTTACGCGGTCAACCGATTGATCATGTGTTTGTAGACTTCGCACTCGAAGTTTCGTCTGTTCCGGGAGCCATTCGACTTCGTCCCCGATGCGAATCGTCCCGGCGGCGACACTGCCCGTCACCACGGTGCCCTGGCCTTTAACCGAAAAAGCTCTATCAATCGCCATCCGGAAAAATTCCCCGTCGGAGAGGGCGTCGACCTGACCACAGACTGCGGCGAGCACCTGTTTGAGCGTTTCAATACCCTCACCTGTGGTCACGGACGTTCTCACCACCGGTGCTTTTTCCAGAAAGGACCCAGTCACAAGATCTTTGATTTCCTGTTCGACAAGTTCAAGCAACTGCTCACCTGCCAAATCGCACTTGGTGATAGCGATGACCCCATGGGTCACCGAAAGCAGTTTGAGGATTTCAACGTGTTCTCTGGTTTGGGGCATCACCGAATCATCGGCCGCGACAACCAGCATCACCAGATCAACCCCGGTTGCGCCGGCGAGCATATTGCGCACAAAACGTTCATGTCCCGGTACGTCAACAATGCCCAGGTCACAACCACCCAGCCCAAGCCGGGCAAATCCGATATCAATGGTCATGCCGCGCCGCTTTTCTTCCGGTAGACGATCTGTATTCACGCCGGTTAGCGCCCTGACCAATGCCGTCTTGCCGTGATCGATGTGTCCTGCGGTGCTAAGAATCAAATGCCGCTGGACTTGAGGCATCACCAAGAGACTCCAAAGGTGGGATCATGGTCGAATGATCAGCGAAACCGCTTGCCGCTCGACGACGTCGCCAATAACTCGAACCGCATCGAGTCCGGCTTCCTTACAGTGATCCAGCAGAGCGTCACGGTGCCGGGGTGCTACACTGATTAACAGCCCGCCTGATGTCTGAGCATCAAATAGCAACGGCAGATCCGATTCATTGACTCCCGGATCCAGTTGCATGGACGATTCGATGAAGGAGCGGTTCGTTTTCGTTGCCCGTGAGTGGTGACCGGCGCGCATCAGCGATTCGACACCGGGAAGTTTGGGTAAAGCGGCAACGTCCAGACGGATCGTCACATGACTGGCCTGGGCCATTTCATAGCTGTGACCGGCTAGTCCGAATCCGGTCACATCGGTCGAGCCATGGGCATGCGCGGTCAATGCCGCATCCTTCGCAACACGATTGAGCGTCGTCATGCTCTTAATCGCAGTATCCAACGTGGACTGCGGGCATTGACCGGCACGGTAGGCTGCTACGGCAAACCCGGTTCCCAATCCCTTGGTCAGGACCAGGACATCACCGGGGCTGGCGCCCGCATTCGTAAGCATCCGATCGGGTCGTACGACACCGGTCACCGCCAGACCGAACTTGATTTCTGAATCGCGCAGCGAGTGCCCGCCTACCATCACCGCTCCAGCAGCCACGACTCGATCCGAGGCGCCACGCAACATCGCCTGCAGGACGTGTGTCTCCACCTTGTCGTCAGGAAAAGCAACGATATTCAGCGCCGTTTTCGGTTCCGCCCCCATGGCGTAGACGTCCGACAGCGCATTGGCCGCAGCAATCTGGCCGAAGATAAACGGATCATTCACCATGGGCGGGAAAAAATCTACGGTGTTGACAATCGCCAGGTCATCACGAAGGCGGTACACGCCTGCATCGCTGAAATGTTCCGCGCCGACCAGGAGGTCCGGATCACGTGGTAAGGGCAGGTCCTGTACCACCTGCCACATGACATCGACCGGAATTTTTCCCGCACATCCACCGCAGGACGCATAGTCAATCAATCGCTTGGGAATGGTGGAGCTCACTTGCATCGCTTGCCTCTCTTGTCCATGCTTGGGGGCCACTATTCTACTAATATAGCCGACAGGTCGCTCTACGCAGGCATCGATGAAGCGGTTTATGGACCGTTGTTGGGGGCCTTGGTGGTTGGATGGGGCAGCTAACCCGACCTGTGGAAGCTGTTATCACCGACGGTGTCCCGTGATCTGACACCGACGAGGCGACAGGCGGCGAGCTCCGTCTGTTTGAAGCGGGCATTGGTCATCCCACATTCGCAGGTCCTGGCGTTGGTTGCTTTGACGCCAGCGTTTGCCGAGAAAATCGGTTCGACTTGGAAAAAACACTCGCGATGTATGGCTCGGGTTGCGTGAACGTGTGCGAGGCAAATGTCGCCATATTGTCATTGTTCGGCCGTCTTGAGAACGAGGGGCACGTAGAAGAGATATACAAAAATGTGATCACGATGCAGGGGTTTTGGAATATTCTATGACAAATAAATATTTATTAAATTGATGAATATATATGTCGCACGCTTTTTCGAGCCCATCGCGCCTAGTTTTTCTGACGGTCTTCAGCAAGACGACGAAGTGAGAAAGATCCGGCGCCACGCGTGCCAGTGGCACCATCAACCTGTGGTACTGGTTCGTCGGCCCATTTCGATCTATGGTCGAGGGGTTTCAAGCTGGGTAGATCAACGGTTGTCGCGTGTGCCCTAATAAAATGAATGCATGGTGTCATTGGCCAAGTTCGACATGTCGCGATGGCAGAGAACGGCTTGGCCTCGAACGTCTGTGTGTGTGTGCATGGCGGGCGAACTTTTTGTCGCGAAGATAATCAACGCTCATTCAACTTCACCGTTTTGGATGACGCTGCTTAATTGGCTGGGGTCGGTTTGTTTGGCCTGCCATCTGCGGCATTTTTCCTCACACTTCTTCTACAAAAGGAAATAAAGACATGAAGGTTTTTGTTGCCGATCAGGTCGCGGTGTTCCCTAAGCGATGGGGAAAAATGGTATAATCAATAAGGGTTGTTTAATCCTAAAAGTCTGGGCTGATTGTCAATGTGTTTGTGGGTCGACCTTGTAGGCTGTTCAGTTCCCGTACATGACAAATAGAACGCTGAGGCACGATTCATATCTTTCTAAGGTGCGCTCCATGACCGTTGCATTTGCCATGATGCTTGGTTGGTCGTTTGTCGCTGTTCAGGCGCGAGAGAGTTTGGCCATTGAATCAGAGCAAGCTCATGCCAACCGCTGGGCGGTGTTGGACCAATTTTCGGGTCAGGGTGAGCAGTGTTTGGTCTGTGACAAACAGGTATTCGGAAAGGATGTGGTTGAAATCCGCTATAGGGGAAGGGTTTTTCACGTGGTCGCCGGTGAGATGTTTGAGATTTTTGGTCAAGATCCCGAACGATATTTTCGAAAATTACAGGCACGCTCCGCTCTATTCGACGAGTCGGCCGTGGCGCCCACCCAGAAGCAAATGTCTGTCGCTTGGCTTGGAATTGGTTTGTATGTGCTGTTGGGATTGATTATTGGCGCGGCGTGTTCGTATCTGGCGGTTGCCAAAGGATTGCCGCCGGCGCCATGGTTTTTTGCCGGCCTTGTAGGAAATGGCGCCGTGCTGGCTGCATTGCTTAATGCCAAAAGTCGCCACGACAATGCTGCGCCAGCGGGTATCCCTCCGGGTTTGAAAAAAGTGCCGACCACACACACGCCCGTGATCTGTTATGCCTGTGGGACAGAGAACCATCCAAGTGCCGTTTTGTGCGGCTGTGGGGTAAAGCTTGAGCCGACGGCCAGGTCGGAAGTGCCGCTGGTTTAAATGAAAGTCGATGATCCATGTTCGATATACGCCATCGTTTTGAGCGTGTACTTGCCAGTGGCAGCGCTGACAACCGTAGGCCCGTGTTGCGTCGGGGCAACGAGTCGAGCGTCAAGGGTCTACATATCGTCGGTGATTTGGCGGGAGCTCCTGTCATCAAGCTTGCCATGGCTCAAGGGGTAGAAGTAATCGATTACATCGCCGCATTGCCTGAAATGCAGCATCAAGACGAAGACATGCTTGATGTGCTGATCGTCGGCGGCGGAGCGGCGGGGCTCAATGCGGCGCTGGCGGCACAAGAAAAAGGACTACGCTACGCCCTAATCGAAAAGGGGAAGATCGCGAACACGATCGAAAATTTTCCTGAAGGGAAATGGGTCTACGCAGAGCCGGATACAAAGCCTGCCAAGGGTAAGCTTTGGTTAGATGGGGCGACCAAGGAAGACCTCGTGGCGAGATGGAAGCAGATCGTCACGGATAACAACCTAGATGTACGGTTAGAGCAGTCGTTAGTCTCGATCAAGAAACAGCGTGACCAGACGTTCTTGGCAAAGACATCCCAAGATGAATTCCGTGTCAAGAAAATCGTCTTGGCGACGGGGCAGCGTGGCAATCCCCGGAAGCTGGGTACGCCGGGGGAAGAGTTGGAACACGTGTATCATCGGTTGTATTCACCGACAAAATACCACGACGAGAATATTCTTGTGGTTGGTGGCGGGAACAGTGCGATCGAGGCGGCGCTGACTTTGTCACAGCGCAACAAGGTCGTGCTCTCTTATCGAAAAGAAGCATTTGCCCGTATTTTCAAAGACAATCAGCAAAAAATTGATCAGGCTATTCGCGACGGCAGAGTCGAAGTCTTGTTTCAGTCGAACGTCAAGGAATTTCGCTCTGGTCAGGCGATATTGGCCATCGACCATGGGCAGCAGCAAGAAGAGCGTGTCGTACCGATGGATCACGGCTTTGTATTGATCGGTGCGGAGTTGCCGATCAAATTTCTTAAAGGTTTGGGGATCAAGCTGGAGAACGAATGGGACGGCTCGTCGTGGCCGGCGGCTGCAATGTCGCTGTTGCTATTGATTGGTTTGTGGTTTTTCGGTCCGGCGTTAGGAGGGCCGGTTCCGTTGGAGCTTGGTCTAGGGAAGGTAGGGGCCGGGATCGGTGGGTTGGTGGCTGTGGGCGCCCTGGTGGGTTTGTTACAGACTGGTGTGAAGGGCAATCGGTGGTCGTGGCTGGGACTATCTTTCTTTGCCTGGTATTCAATTTACGGCATAAAGGCAGGGGACGGCGCCGAGTTTTGGCCTTATCGGGAGTGGGGGTATGCGTCCTTGTCGTTTTTCGACCGACCGTGGTCATTTTGGTACACCGTCATGTATACAACGCTCATGACGGTCTTTGGGGTCCGGGCGCTGAAGCGTTGGGGTCTTGATCGTAAAGATAAGCTTCAGATCTGGCGGTTCACCAGTCTGATTTCATTCCAATGGATTTTCTTTTTCCTTGTGCCTGAGTTTTTATTTCAATGGGCGGTCAAGTATCAATGGGTTGGAGAAAGGTTAGCGCATACGCCTCAGTTTGCGGATCAGGCGTGGCGTTCCTACGGGATTGTCTATGCTTGGCCGTTGTTTTTCTATACATGGTTTTACGACCCGCATGTCATATGGGTGGTTTGGGGTGTGCTGTTAACGTTCTTGATTATCCCTATATTCGTGCTGTTCAACGGCAAGCGCTACTGTTCCTGGATATGCGGGTGCGGGGGGTTGGCCGAGACTTTTGGTGATCAGTGGCGACACTTGGCTCCCAAGGGCAGAGCTTCGATCAGGCTGGAGTGGATGGGGACGGTGATATTGATCTTTGCGGTGATTGCTACGGCCCTGATGCTCCTAAAGGATGTGGTCGGGTTGATCCGGACCGCTGATTGGAGCATCTACATTTATCGTATTTTCGTCGACGTCTGGCTTGTGGGAATCCTCCCGGTGACGCTATACCCTTTCATGGGTGGAAAGGTTTGGTGTCGGTATTGGTGTCCGTTGGCCAAGATGATGCAGATGTTTTCAAAATGCTACACCCGATTGGGTGTTTCACGGTTTCACATTGTGGCCAACGATAAATGCATCGCTTGCAATGAGTGTTCGCGCAACTGTCAGGTTGGTATTGACGTGATGCAATATGCACTAAAGCAGGAGACACTCGACAACGCCACGTCGAGTTGTATCGGCTGCGGTATCTGTGTGTCCGTATGCCCGATGGACACGCTATCCTACAGTCGAGACGGTAATATCAATCTGCCCATTCATCCGTCACAAGGCTGAACTTGTGATCAATACACGCCCAGTATTCGAAAGGATTTTTTTCTGTCATGAATCATGACGTTTCAAGCGAAGTCGACAAATTCATGCTGGGTCTGAAGAAACGTAACCCAGGAGAGGCAGAATTTCATCAATCCGTTCAAGAGGTGGTTGAAACACTAATGCCCTTTGTGCTTGAGCATCGCCAGTACTACAACGCGAATATCCTTGAGCGCATGACAGAGCCTGACCGCATTATCATCTTCCGTGTCTGTTGGGAAGATGATCAAGGCAATATCCGTACCAATCGCGCGTGGCGGGTGCAATTTAACAACGCCATCGGGCCTTACAAGGGTGGGTTGCGCTTTCATCCTTCCGTGACCCTCAGTGTCTTAAAATTCCTGGGATTTGAGCAGTGCTTTAAGAATAGTCTTACAGGTTTACCGATGGGTGGAGGAAAAGGTGGCTCCAACTTTAACCCCAAGGGCAAATCAGACAGAGAAGTGATGCGGTTTTGCCAGTCCCTCATGATCGAGCTGCACCGGCATATCGGAGACAACACGGACGTTCCCGCAGGGGACATCGGTGTGGGTGCTCGGGAAATTAGTTATCTGTTTGGTCAGTACAAGCGAATGGAAAATCGTTTTACCGGTGTTCTTACCGGCAAGGGGTTGGCATTCGGGGGCAGTCTCGTGCGTACCGAAGCCACAGGCTATGGTGCGGTCTATTTTATGCAGAACATGCTTGAACAGAGAGGTGATCACGTTGAAGGCAAGACAGCGGTGGTTTCTGGATCGGGAAATGTGGCGCTCTATTGTATAGAGAAGTTGAACCAGATCGGCGCAAAGGTTGTCACCGCGTCTGATTCGGGTGGGTTTATACACGATCCGGACGGTATCAATAGTGAAAAGCTGACGTGGCTCAAAGACCTTAAAGAAGTCAAGCGGGGTCGTATTTCTGAGTATGCAGAGAATTTTCGGAAGGCGACCTATTTCCCGGATAAACGGCCGTGGTCTGTGAAATGTGATTTGGCTTTTCCATGTGCAACTCAAAATGAGCTGGGAGTGGATGACGCTCAAGCACTTATTCATAACGGTGTGATTGCGATTGCAGAAGGCGCTAACATGCCCTCCACGCTGGAGGCGGTTCACGCCTTTTTAAAGGCCAGGGTCCTGTTCGCGCCCGCTAAGGCGGCCAACGCAGGTGGCGTCGGTGTTTCCGGACTCGAGCAAAGCCAAAATGCCCTGCGGATCGCGTGGTCACACGAAGAAGTTGAAAAACGCTTGAAAGACATCATGGAAAGTATTCACACGCAGTGCGTGCGGTATGGTAAAGAAAATGAGGGTTTTGTGAATTACGTCAAAGGCGCCAATATTGCTGGATTTGTCAAGGTGGCTGACGCGATGCTCGCATATGGGGTGATGTAGCATTGATCCCGATGTCGGGTCGACGAATGGTAGATCATGATATCGAGAAAGGGCCGGGCCGTGCTAAAAGCATCTGATCTGTTCATGCAAGCGCTCGAACGTGAAGGGGTTGAATATATTTTCGGGATCCCTGGTGAGGAGAACCTTGATTTATTGAATTCTCTTAAAACATCGTCTATTCGGCTGGTGTTAACACGACACGAGCAGGCCGCGGGTTTCATGGCGGCGACGTATGGCCGCCTGACTGGTCAAGCCGGTGTTTGTTTATCGACGTTAGGCCCGGGTGCGACGAATTTGGTGACCGCCGCGGCGTACGCTCAGCTCGGGGCGATGCCGATGCTGATGATTACCGGTCAAAAACCGGTCAAGGCCAGTAAGCAGGGGCATTTTCAGATCGTTAACGTTGTGGACATGATGCGGCCGCTGACCAAGTACACCAAGCAGATTGTTAGCGCCGATAACGTCCCCGCGTCTGTGCGTGAAGCGTTTCGGCTTGCCGTGGAAGAACGCCCGGGCGCGGTGCATCTGGAGTTGCCCGAAGATATCGCCCGTGAACAAACAGACGTGCCAGTGATTGCGGCGAGCACCGTGCGTCGGCCGATCGCAGAGGAAAAGGCGATCACCCGTGCGGTCGAGATGATCCAGAAAGCTCGCCACCCGCTATTATTGATCGGTGCGGGTGCCAACCGAAAGCTAACTTGCAAGATATTGCGACAGTTCATCGAACAGACCGGCATCCCGTACGTCACGTCGCAAATGGGTAAGGGTGTTGCTGATGAAGAACACCCGCTGTTTCTGGGCAATGCCGCGCTATCATCCGATGATTTCTTGCATCGGGCGATCGACGAAGCGGACTTGATTATCAATGTGGGACACGACGTGGTTGAAAAACCACCTTTCTTCATGCGCCCCGGAGGCAGAACGGTGATTCACGTCAATTTCTTTTCTGCGTCGGTGGACGCGGTCTACTTTCCTCAGGTTGAAGTGGTAGGGGACATTGCCAACAGCATCTGGCAGATCAGTGAACGGTTGGTCAATCAATCCAGCTGGGATTTCTCGTATTCTCAGAAGGTGAGAGGCTACGTCGAAGAACACCTTGGTGAAGGGGCTGACGACAACCGGTTCCCCATCTATCCGCAGCGGTTGGTAAACGCCGTCCGGCAGGTCATGCCCGCCGATGGCATGCTTGCTTTGGATAACGGGGTGTACAAGATTTGGTTCGCGCGCAACTACAAAGCTCGTCAGCCCAATACGGTGCTGCTAGACAACGCGCTGGCGACGATGGGAGCGGGTTTGCCTTCTGCGATGGCGGCTCGCCTGGTATTCCCCAAACGGAAGGTGATGGCAATTTGTGGCGACGGTGGGTTTATGATGAATTCTCAGGAATTGGAAACGGCGGTGCGCTTGAAACTTCAGATTGTCGTGTTGATCCTGCGCGACGACAGTTACGGAATGATCAAGTGGAAGCAGGCCCAGATGGGATTCGCAGAATATGGTCTGGATTACGGCAATCCTGACTTTGTGGCGTATGCCCAGAGCTATGGGGCCAGTGGGTATCGGATTGAACGAGTCGAAGATTTGGTTCCGGTGATGCGGCGCTGCCACGCGACTGAGGGTGTGCACGTGATCGATGTCCCTGTCGATTATTCGGATAACGACCGAATTTTGAATCGAGAAATCAAGGAACGTAGCCGTGCGATATGATTCGGTTTCATTTGATTAGAGAAAGATGCAACAATTAACATGCTTGACAGTTCATATCCTTATTATCTGGCCAACCAGAAGCAGCAGCCCAATACAGATTTGGCTGTCTTTGATAAGTTTACCGGTGATGTGGCGACCCGTGTTGCGCTGGCGGATCGTCGTGTGATCGATCAGGCCATTGGCGCAGCGGTAAGAGCCAGTAAGCCACTCGCAAAGATGCCGCCATATGATCGACAGGACATACTCAATCACTGCGTGAAACGGTTTACGGATCGATTCGATGAACTGGCGATGGCACTGTGTATTGAGGCAGGCAAGCCGATCAAGGATAGTCGTGGTGAAGTCTCTCGCTTGATCGACACATTCCGCATCGCAGCGGAAGAGTCGGTGCGTCTCGGGGGAGAAGTGATGAACCTGGAGATCTCGCCACGTGCCAGGGGATATCGTGGGATGTATAAGCGTGTTCCCATTGGACCATGCTCCTTTATCTCACCTTTTAATTTTCCGTATAACTTGGCGGCACACAAGATCGCGCCGGCGTTGGCGGTCGGCTGTCCATTCGTGCTCAAGCCGGCCAGTCGAACGCCGGTCGGTGCACTGTTGATCGGTCAGATCCTGGCCGAGACAGACCTGCCTAAGGGAGCGTTCTCGATTTTGCCCTGTCGCCGTGACGGGGCGGATCTGTTTACCGTCGACGAACGACTCAAGCTGCTTAGCTTCACGGGATCGCCGTCCGTGGGTTGGGATCTCAAAGCCAAGGCAGGCAAGAAAAAAGTTGTGCTTGAATTAGGTGGCAATGCCGCGTGTATTGTCGACCAAGATGCAGATCTCGATGATGTGGTCGAACGTTTGATTGTTGGTGCGTTTTATCAATCTGGCCAAAGCTGTATCGGTGTTCAAAGGATCCTGGTGCATGCCAAGGTATACACCGATTTGCGTGACCGACTCGTTGCCGCGACCAGGGCTTTAAAGATGGGAGATCCGAAGGATGAATCGACATTTATCGGGCCAATGATTTCCAATAGTGAAGCCGAACGGTTGGAGGGTTGGATTATGGAGGCCGCCAGGGCCGGGGGCAAGATTCTCTGTGGCGGAAAACGAAAAGATGCCATGCTTGAAGCAACGTTGCTTGAAGACGTGCCCCAACATCTGAAAATATGTACTCACGAGGCGTTCGGTCCGGTAGCGGTGCTGGATCGATTCACAGATTTTGACACGGCCCTAAAGCAGGTCAACAACAGTGTCTTTGGGCTTCAAGCGGGGATCTTTACACGAGACCTCACCAAGATGTACAAGGCATGGGACGAGTTGGAAGTGGGCGGCGTCGTGATTGGAGACGTGCCTTCTTGGCGCGTTGATCACATGCCTTATGGCGGCGTGAAAGACAGTGGTTTAGGCCGTGAGGGAATCAGATTTGCTATGGAGGACATGACCGAGATTCGCCTATTGGTCACGCGAATCCGGGAGTCATCGCCAGGCAAGGACAGATGATTGAGGAGGGCTCACCGACTTTGCCTTATCCTGGATAGAGCTGTATTTACGGTGAAATTGTGCAAATGTTTGTTGGAGGATATCAGCGGCGCACCGATACGTGTCGGGGTGGTTTTTGTAGCCGGCTGTGAGAATTCACGAATCCTTAACCGTTGCTTCACGTCAATGTCATAAGAGCTCCTTATTTTTTCCTTGTTTTCAAAGCAGAGGTGTCGTCCCGTTCGCAGGAGAGCATCATGGCTCGGCCATGATCCATATGGGTGGTGTTATTGGGAATATCAGGTATCGCCAGACGTCGTCTTGGGCGGCACGTCGGCAGACGCAAGTGTCGTCCGCATGAATACGGAACGAATCAAGTGTGGCCTCACCTCGCCGGCGACAGGTGCAGCCATGCCAGGCGAAAATCGGGTCGGTCCGCTGCCTGTCGAATGTCGCAGCGCCTGGTTCAATCAGAGCCGTGTCGAAGAAGCAAATCACCGGTCTAGGCGGTGCTATCGAATGTCGATAGCCATATCAGCCCCTGCCGGATAACGTGAGGGCGGGCGACGAAGGCAAAGTTTTTTCGAGCAAATAACAGCGCGTAGGCTCAGCATGAGCATAGGTGAGACCCTCTGGAGTCATCATGCTGGTGTGAAGATGACACTGACAACAAAAGAGTAGGGTGTTCACGAGGACGATGTGTATGACGTCGACCGAGTGTGCCGGATGGCCTTTGGCAGGAGGAAGAAGACGGTGTTGCCGGGGCCCTAACCCGGCGGCTTCTGTCGATTACGGCACCGATCGTAGAATCATAGATCCCAGCGGCGCCGGGGCAACGGACGGCTTCACGGGTCAGACTTTCAGGCAATGTCTCGAGCCCGAAAGATCAATACCCTCTGTTCTGATCCCATGGTCCTGCTCAAAGATGTCGTAGGCGAAGATGAACAAGTTGTATTGCGGACCGGGGTATCGTCAAATTTTGTGGATGAAGACATGATCAGGCGGCAACCTTGGCTTCTCCATCAACGAATTTAACACCGCGAATGATCTCAGGCAGTAAGGCTGAACCGTTCAGTGCTCGCCATTTCTTTGAAGCTGATTGAACTAATTTGAACACCAGGGTTAGACAGGCGATTCGACTGCCACAACCTTTGGTTTTATCGGTTCGTAACCGAACAGTGGCGAATACAGATTCAATTGGATTCGTCGTCCGCACGTGTGCCCAGTGTTCGGCCGGGTAGTCATAGAATGCCAGCAACTTCGTGCGATCCTTGTCCAGGCACGCGGTGGCTTTGGGATACTTGGCCTCAAACGTAGCCAAGAAGTGATCAAATGCTGCTTCCGCATCCTTGCGTGTCTTGGCCATCCAAATCTCGTGGAGCATCGACTTGGCTTTGCCGTGTAAGCTTTTAGGCATGTAATTGAGTACATTCATGGTCTTGTGGCACCAGCACCTCTGATGTCGTGTCGTCGGCCAAAACTCCTCAATCGCCGCCCAGAAACCCAATGCGCCATCGCCGACGGCTAGGCTTGCAGCCGTCTTCAGGCCACGGTGCTGGCAGTCAAGCAGAAGCTCAAGCCAAGACTGCTTTGATTCGCGGTAGCCGTCGGTAATGGCCAACAGTTCCTTCTTGCCATCGTTCGTGGCGCCCATCAAAACCAAGATGCATTGTCGTTTGTTGGCCGAGTCTTCCAGACGGACATTAAAGTACACCCCATCGGCCCAGACATAAACAAAGTGTTTGTCTTCCAGGCTCCTGTGAGAGAATTCTTTGTATTCATCCTCCCATACTTGTTTAAGACGTTCGATTGATTTGGCACTGAGCCCTTTGGCATCGGGACCGACCAGTGTTTCCAAGGCCTCGGCCATGTCACCTGTACTGATGCCTTTGAGATACAGCCACGGGATCAATTCTTCGATCGTCTTGGTTTTACGAAGATACGGTGGCAAGATCTTCGAGCTAAAACGCTCCCTCGATCCTTCGGGCCTCCTGTCATGGATACGTGGCTGGCGAACTCCAATGGCTCCAAGCCCTGTCAAAATTTGCCTTTCAGGAAGATGCCCGTTGCGGACGACTTGGCGACGCCCATCCGAATCGACCAGATGGGTACGGTCTTCAATCCAATCTGCAACCTCTGCTTCAATGGCTTGGACCAGCATCTTGCGGGCTCCATCGCGAAGGACTTCCGTCAATACATCCCTCGAAGAATCGACTGGAAAACTCAACGGCTTGGTGGTACGGTCTTGCATGGGTGGCGTCTCCTTGAGTGATCTTCAGCAATCACCAAGGTACGCCGCCTTCTTCATTTAGTCTTTCATCCACAACTTTCGACCATATCCCTTGCGGACCCCGTTCCGTCTGCTGTGGTGAGAGTATCTGTCCTGTTAGCACTTGAATTTTTCAAGAAGTAGAGCTCCGCACAGGCGATCCAATAAATGTGATTGGATCGTCTGACTTTTGATTGGCGTCCTGTTTTTCTTTCTGCGGACCTTTAAAATGGAAATGGTGACTTTTTTAGAATGAGATGTCGACCAACGATCAATGATCATGAAAGCCAAACGAAAAATACTGTCACCGGTCGGACGAGCATCGCTACTTGTGGTGGAAGATGAAAAAGATCTCCGTGACCTTTTAGATTACAACCTGACGCGTAACGGCTTTACGGTGCGATGTGTGGCGTCCGGTCAAGAGGCGGTTAAAGCGATCCGCAAGGAATGTCCCGACCTGGTCGTGCTTGATCTGATGCTCCCGGACATGGATGGGCTTGACGTGTGTCGAACGATCAAAGCCGAGCAAGCTGTATCGGTCTCTATTGTCATGCTCACCGCGAAAGGTGAAGAGTCGGACATCGTCATTGGTCTGGAGCTCGGGGCCGATGACTACGTGACCAAACCATTTAGCCCTCGGGTACTGGTCGCACGGATTAGGGCGGTATTGAGGCGTCGGGCAGAAAACGTCGATCAACAAAGAGATAAAGTCATATCCATCGGTGAACTTGTGATTGATCACGGGCGGCACGAGGCACGTGTGAGTGACCTCGTGGTTACGTTAACGCACACCGAGTTTTGCCTGGTGGCTCTCCTGGCCAATCGACCGGGACGGGTTTTCACACGGGATCAGATTGTCCAAGGCATCAGGGGTAATCAGGTCATCGTTACAGATCGTTCGGTAGATGTGCATGTCGTGTCCTTACGACGGAAATTGGGTGATGCCGGGCGCTACATCCAAACCGTGCGTGGTGTGGGGTACCGCATAGAGGAAGCGTAGTCCATTGGCTTACCGAAGGCTTATCTGGAAAGTCACTCCCGGTTATGTCATGGCTATCCTGCTGTGCACCGTGGCGGTGGGGTGGTTTGCCGGCGAAGCTGTGCGTGGGTTTTATTTGTCACAGACTGAGCAAGAGTTAGAGAACAAGGCAAGGCTCATCGCCCCACATGTATCGCGTGTGCTTGCAGGCGATCACGGTCGTGAATTGCAAGTGCGTTGCCAGTCATGGGGGGATGCCGCGGGCGTTCGATTGACGATTGTCGACCCGTCAGGCCGGGTGCTGGGAGATTCCCAGGAAGATCCTGCCGCGATGGACAACTACGCCAACCGGCCCGAAATCCTGACGGCCCTGAGCGGCAAGCCGGGTCGAACCACGCGATACAGCCGTACACGACAGACCCAGATGATGTACGTAGCGCGGCCTGTTGAGATCCACGGTCAAACGGTGGCGGTGATTCGAACCGCCGTAGCTCTGTCCGATGTACAGGCCGCCCTGCGGTACATTTACGGTCGGATCGCATTGGGGGGCTTGGCGATGGCGGCGATCGCGGTGGCGGTGACACTCATCGTGTTTCATCGACATATTAATCAGCCCTTACGAGCCCTTCAGGCGGGCGCCCACCGGTTTGCTCACGGCGACTTCAGCCAACGACTTCCCAGGCCCGGCTCCGAAGAAATAGGGTCGCTGTCCTTGGCCCTGAGCAGTATGGCCCAACAACTCGATGAGAAGATCCGGACGACCACGGACCAAGCTCAGGAACGTCATGCGATCCTGGCCAGTATGATCGAAGGTGTCTTGGCGGTGGATACAAATGAACGGATTATCACCTTTAACGAAGCGGCGGGCCGTTTGCTGGGGGCAGACCCGAGCACACCACGCGGTCGGCCGATTCAAGAGGTGGTCCGCAATTCCGGCCTTCAGCAATTTATCCATCGAGCTTTGACTAGCCAGAAGTCGATCGAAGATGAAGTGGTCCTCCACGTCGATCAGCGCGAGCGGTACCTTGCCCTTCATGGGACCGTTTTACAGACCGAAGACGGCCACCGGATCGGTGCCGTGATTGTCTTGCATGACCAGACGCGTCTGCGGCAACTAGAAACCGTTCGCCAGCAATTCGTGGCCAATGTTTCCCACGAACTCAAGACACCGATCTCAGCGGTCAAGGCTGCGGCCGAAACACTGTTGGATCGTAGAAAGGGTCACCATGCCGATTCGGATCGATTTCTGAGCATGATCGCCCGCCACGCCGATCGCTTAGGCGCTATTGTCGATGATCTTCTAAGCCTGGCTCGGATCGAACGAGAAAGCGAACAAGGTCAAGTAACACTTAACCCTCATCGTGTGGGGCCTGTGCTCCGTCGCGCTGTCGAAAACTGCCTGGTGAAGGCCGAAGCCAAGGGTATTCAGTTGATACTGTTGGATGACGCTGAGGATGCACAGGCAATGATCAATGCTCACCTTCTTGAACAAGCTGTGACCAATCTGCTGGACAACGCGGTCAACTACTGTCCGGAAGCGTCAGAAGTTCGAGTCAAAGCCAGCAAGTCAGGATCCGGGATTGTGATCGAAGTTTGCGACAATGGGCCCGGTATTGATCCGGAGCACCTGCCACGGATCTTTGAACGGTTCTATCGACCGGATCACGCTCGTAGCCGAGAGCAGGGTGGGACCGGCTTGGGGTTGGCGATTGTCAAGCACATCGCTACGGCGCACGGCGGTCATGTGAGCGTGCAAAGCATCAGTGGAGATCAGCCAGGTCACGGCAGTCGATTTAGTATCTATTTGTAACCGGTTCTAAAGGCCAGGCAGTCCGACCACCGAAGTCCTCAAAAAATATCTGAATTGCATCGCAGATCCATCCCGCGCGGTGCACAGGCTGAACTTTCAGACACATATCCATTCACAAGCCCCGTGGCGGTGTGTTTCGCGTCGCGCATTTTCATATGGGACGAAACCGCTCTAAATTTCTGTCCGTACTCTTCCGGCTGTCGCAGGTGTGGCGCGTGACCATGAATCGAGATGGGGATGACACGCCTGTACGACACAGTCAATGACACGTCGGTGCTATGCTATATTAAGGGCGTTCTGGATATCCCCTTCGGTGCTGGTGACCATGTGGGGCGGACACTTGTCGATCAATGAAGGAACTTCATGCTGTTCAGGAAAACGATAATGATTCACCGAAATTTTTACCGCACCATGTTGCGATGGACAGTCGTGGTGGGTTTGTGCGCGGTGGTGATGGCCTGTACGACGCCCGATCGCGTGTCGATCGGCAGTTTCCGCGAGGGGCTGGTCGCTGCGCAGTCCAGATCGAAAACGCTATTTGATAGCGTTAACGAGATGGTACGCCAGCTTCAGCTTAGCCGCGTCGATAGCCTCACGAACCTTAGAGAACGCGATTTCGCCCCTGCCTTGGATGTGAGATCACGGCGTCGGTGGAGCCAGTCATTCGAAGCATTGGGCGCTTATGCATCGGCACTGGAGGTTCTCACAGACCCACAAACCAGCGAGGGGGTTAAAGCATCGGTTGGTGCACTAGGCGAACGGATCGAAGCACTTCGGGGAACGATCTCTGAGGGTTCGATCGCGAGCGGTCCTTCTGGGGGGTTGGTCGCCGCCTTCGGTGAATTGTCCAAACTTATCGTGAACGCTCAGGCAAACAAGGAAGCGCTGCGACTGATGCGCCAAGCGGACCCTCATGTCCGTAACGTCTTGACACACATGGCCAGCATGATTGGCGATGACCCGACTGTCGCGTTAACCGGGCAAGCTTCAGATGTGTCCGAACCGGACCGACAGGTGGTTGGTGGTGTCCGTCTTACCGTTTGGAGCAACCGCACAGCACACGCTTCTCTGCAGCGAACGGCATTTCTCGATCCCCAGAATGCCGGCAAGAAACGATCGATCGCCGCCGCGTACGCAGACGCCCTGGCAGCCCGGGACGCCGCGGATTCGGCACTCGCTGGGTTACGATTGTCCCTTTTGAACCTGGCCGACGTCCACACAGCGTCTTCGCAAGGCCGCCAGGCCGACGCAGCTTCGATCATTGCCTTTCTGCGCCACGAGATCGACACAGCCGGACAATTGATCGAAATGGCTACTAAAAAAGGAAAGAACGGAGGCTAAATAATGAATCAATCCCTTCGCCAGTTGCAGATCATGCTCGGTAAGCGCGTCCAGAAATTATCGGCGGAACTGGATGAAGTCGCCGACTTTCAAACAGCCCAGGACATCATTCAAGAGATGCAAGAGTTCAATCACCGTGTCACATTGACAGGCCAGTTGCTGTTCCGAGAGCAGTCCACCGAACTTGAAGAAAAGATCGATGCTGTCCGTCAATCGACACGGAAAGTTGACAAGGCGATCCGTGAGATCTCGGAACTAAGAGAAGCGATCGGTGCTCTTTCAAACTTTCTGGCGTTGGTCGATGAGGCGATTGACCTGGCCAAAACCTTGCCGATGAGGTGACCGTCGCAGCGCCAAACGTCTTGTGATCAAGTGCAAAAATGAATCTGCATCACATATTTTGTCAGTGAAAGACGCCCGGTGTCCCAACGCAACGCAGGGCATAAAGAATTACGATATTCGTAAATGGTGTCTTTGGAATTGGTGGCGCTGGAGCAGGACGACTCATAGAAGTACCCTGTTCGAATGCGGCGACAGATCGCAGGGTGCTTAGGGAATTCCCGTTGGAACCGGCGTTGGCTCACCGGTGATGCTGCCAGCTTTCAGAAAGTGATAGATTCGGCGGGAACCGGGTGATCAACAGGACAGCGGGACGCGATTACGCATGGCTAAGCGGTCGCCGGGTGATGGAGCGTCGATCGCTTACCTTTCTGGTGTAAAAACGTCATCAGCGTAATCCCCTGGGAACAGACCAGGCGCCAGGCCAGCTCGACATCATCGTCGAACCGTGGGTCAAACTCCCTGACGGTATCGATCAGGCATTCTAACCAAAGACCGTAAAGGTCAGATGAGATGTCGGCGTGGTCATGATCGTGTTTCCGTGCGATCGCCACGAGGTGATCAGGAATTTTGTTCATCACAAAAAGGTTCAGCAAGTACGCAAAGGATTGTTTAAGCATTCGCTTTTGAGATGTCATGTCTACATCTTTAAATTTCTGTTGAACCAAAGGGGACGCGGCGGTGAACCGATCATAGAAGGAATCAAAAAATGCTTCTTCTTTGGACGCGGTCCTGGCCAATACGCGTTTGTGGCTTTCGCTAAAAACCTTGCCATAGTCGATCACGGTTTCGTCTCCAAGATGCAAGAAGCCAGAATCAACCCACGGGTTTCAGTGCCAGGCCATGAGACACAGACACCCGAACCGTCGGTACTATGCCTCCACGGGTTTGAGCCACGGCATCATGGCGCGTAGTTCCTTGCCCACCTGTTCGACCGGGTGGTTACGATCCTTTTTTCGGTTTGCATGAAACATGGGAAAGCCATGGGCGTAATCTTCACGAAAGACTTTGGCGAACTCGCCTGACTGGATGTCGGCCAGAACCTGTTTCATGGTTTCTTTGGTCTGTCGGTTGACGATTTTTGGGCCGGTGTGGTAGTCACCAAACTCTGCGGTGTTGCTAATCGAATAGCGCATGTAGTTCAAGCCACCGCGGACAATCAGGTCGATGATCAATTTTAACTCATGGCAGACCTCGAAGTAGGCCAGCTCCGGTGGATAGCCGGCTTCGGTGAGCACCTCGAATCCGGTCTTGATCAACGCGCTGAGTCCTCCACACAATACCGCCTGTTCGCCAAACAGGTCGGTTTCACACTCGTCTTTGAATGTGGTTTTCAAGACACCACCCTTGCCACCACCGACACCAATCGCCCATGCCAGGGCCATGTCGAACGCTCGCCCTGTCGCGTCGTGATGGATCGCTAGCAGGCACGGTACACCACCGCCGCCCTGAAACTCGCTACGGACCGTGTGTCCGGGCCCCTTGGGCGCGACCATGACGACGTCGACTTCTGAAGGCGGAGCGATCGTCTTGAAGTGGATATTAAACCCGTGGGTACAACCCAAGACCATGCCCGAGCGAAGATGGGCTTTGACCAAACGCTCGTAGACGTCCGGCTGAACCTCGTCGGGAAGGGTCATGATCACCACATCACTTTGTCGGACCGCTTGATCGACAGGCAACGGGTCAAAGCCGTGTTCGATCGCAAGTTGACCGTTGGGCGAGTCAGTTCGGTTGGCCACAATGACCTTTAGCCCCGAGTCACGCAGGTTCTGGGCGTGTGCATGGCCTTGTGAGCCATAGCCCAGCACGGCAATCGTCTTGCCCACCAGGGGTTCGATCGAACCGTCTTTGTCGTATAGTGTTTCGATGGCCATTGGGATTCCTCCAAGCGTGGTGTAAGATCAAGGTTGGTCAAAATAAGACCATTGGGACTGAGCGTCAACGCGGCAGATTTTCAATTCCCAGAGACGGCCAACACATCAAGGTACCAGTTAACCTGGCCCTCAGTCGGGCGGATACCGGTGATGGGTAACGCCTCGGGATCTGGACCGCTTTGGTGTAGCTTCCGTTCGACCGTACGCAGCGTCTTGGCCTTGGTTGATCCCGTGACCAGCACGGTAATTTGCCGTGCGGCATTGAGCAGCCGGTAGGTCATTGTGACACGGGGTGGCGGGGTGACGTGTGGCCCCTCGTTGAGGGCGACCAATTTGTGGTGGGCGTCCAGTGCTGGTGAATGGGGAAACAAGCTAGCCGTGTGCCCGTCCTGGCCCATTCCCAACAGGACAAAGTCAAGCCGAGGTGTGGTTTCAAACCCGAAGAGGGTTCGAAGCTCGTGTTCGTATGCATCCGCGGGGTCATCGACAAGTGTGGGAATAGGGTGAAGGTGATGGGGAGCAATGGCCACGCGATCAGTCAAGCAGCACGCGATCATTCTAAAATTATTGCGCGGGTCGTCCTCTGGGACACACCGCTCGTCGACCACCCACACATGCGTCGCTTCCCACGGAAAGGGCGTCGAGGTGCTGTGTTCAGCGAGCCGTTCGTAGAAGGGCTTGGGTGTCGATCCACCTGATAGGGCCAAGTGAAACATGCCACGCTGGTCGATCGCTTGTCTGGCGGTATGGGTCAGTGCCTCGATCAAGCCGTCGTGCAGCGAATCGAGCGTGGGCGACACGTGGGTCTTCCCGGGCAGTGTCAGCGGTGGTGTGGCGGTCATCGGGACGCTCGACACGGTTTTGTTACGGGTGACGCCGGTCATCGGGGATTATGCCAGTGTCGGCCGTCTCGGGCCA
The DNA here is from genome assembly GCA_965222495.1 of Phycisphaeraceae bacterium. GTDB lineage: Bacteria > Planctomycetota > Phycisphaerae > Phycisphaerales > Phycisphaeraceae > CBDCUA01. The sequence goes on from CBDCUA010000007.1 coordinate 692,908, forward strand.
TCATGTTGTCGCTGGCATCGGGCCCCCAGGATCCGCTGGCATAGAATTCTACGCCACGTGGGCCACTTTCGTGCCAGTGGTCCAGCACCGGTCCAACCACGCGCCAGGCGTGTTCGATTTCGTCGCGGTGTTTGTATAGCGTCTGATCACCGCGTATCGCGTCCAGCAGCAAGGTGGCGTAGGCCTCGGGCGGTTGGGCGTTGAACTGCTTGACGTAGTCAAAGTCCATCACGACATCCTTGATATTCATCCCCGAACCCGGGACTTTGCCGCCGAAACGGAGGCGGATGCCTTCATCAGGCTGGACATTGATCACGATTTGGTTTGGATTGAGCAGGGTACAGGCTTGCTCGTGAAATAGGCAATGTGGTGTGGGTTTGAAGTAGACCACGATCTCGGTTGTTTTCCTGGCGATCCGTTTTCCCGACCGCAGGTAAATCGGCACGCCATGCCATCGCCAGGTGTCGATGAAGACCTGTAGTGCTGCGTACGTTTCGGTGGTGCTATCGGCAGCGACGCCGGGCTCCTGACGGTACCCAGGGCTGGCGGATGGGCCCGGGCCGTACTGGCCACGAACGGCCATCTGATCGACGTCGGTTGGTGCGATCTGGCGCAATGCGCTAAGAATCTTGATCTTTTCTCTTCGAATATCGTTGGCCACCATGGTGACCGGGGGCTCCATCACCACGGCGGCCATGACTTGCAGCAGGTGGCTCGCCACCATGTCCCTCATCGCTCCGCCGCTGGGTGAATCGTAGTACCCCCCCCGGCCTTCGACACCCACCGACTCAGCGGCGGTGACCTGAATATGATCGATATAGTTACGGTTCCAGATCGGTTCAAAGATTGCGTTGGCAAACCGAAAGACCAAAAGATTCTGCACGATCTCCTTGCCCATATAATGGTCGATCCGGTAGATCGCATCTTCTTCGAACACGCGTCCCAACACACGGTTTAGGTGAGACGCCGATTCAAGATCGTGGCCGAATGGTTTCTCCACCACCACCCGTTGCCACGGGCGATGATGCCGGTCAATGCTGCACCAGCTCTTGCCTTCGGTGACCATGCCGTGACCCCCGATCTGTTCAATGGTTGGCTGGTATAGATGGGGGGCCATCGAGAGGTACAGCAACGTGTTCTGACCGGTACCATGGGTTTTGGCCAGCTGGACCATGCGCTGTTTGATCCCCATGTACGCCTCTGATTGTGTGGAGTCGGCCGCGTGGTAATAGAGGCGTTTCGCAAAATCTTGCCATGTTTTCCTGTCGTACCTCGCTGCAAACTTCTTGGCGAACTCCTCCAGGCGATCGCGAAATTGATCGTCGGACAGACCGGATCGACTGATCCCTAGCACCGCACAATGGCCAGGAAGCTGACCGCCCACGTGCAGATCGTACAACGCCGGAATCAGCTTGCGTTTCGTCAAGTCGCCCGAAGCGCCGAAGATCACCACCAAACACGGTTCGGGTATATCGGAAATGGACATGGGGTGAATATGACATCAAATTGGATCGTTTGGCAAGCGGACGGTGCTTGGTAGGTGGCGTCGCTGATCATCTGGATCCTAACGCGATACCCAGGACCATCACATCGGCGGGCGTGACGCCGGCCAGCCGCCCCGCCTGCCCCAGCGTTGTGGGACGGAATCGAGTCAGAATCTGACGGGCTTCGTTTCGCAATCCGCGTACTCTTTCGTAATCAAACTCAGCCGGCAGCGGGGTTCGCTCCTGCGACGTCATCTGCTTAACCTGCTGATGTTGTCGCCGGATGTATCCCGCATACCGCAGGTCGGCGGCCAATCGAGCCACCAAGCGGTGGCCATCGACGCCGGTGGGCAACCCACGGCTCTTTAGACGGTTGGCGATCATCTGGGTATCCACCTCAGGTCGACAGATCCATTCGTGCATTGGCTGGCCTTGAACATGGTTGTGGGCCACGATCGTTTTTAGGTGTTGCAGGTGGTTGGTGCGGTCCTGATACAGGCACCATCGTCGCTCGCCGACCAACCCCCATCGTCTAGCCAAGGGCGTGAGACGCTCGTCAGCGTTGTCTGCACGCAGCTGAAGACGGAACTCTGCGCGGCTTGTGAACATCCGGTATGGCTCTCGGGGCGTTTTGGTCACCAGATCGTCGAGCATGACACCGATATAGGCCTGGTCACGATCTAATCGGACCAGGGGCTGGTTCCGAGCGTATCGCACCGCATTGAGCCCTGCCAAGACACCCTGACCGGCCGCCTCCTCGTAACCGCTGGTGCCATTGATCTGGCCGGCCAAAAACAGGCCCTGGACCCGTTTGGTCATACAAGTCGCATCGATCTGGTGGGGCCAGACCATGTCGTATTCCACGGCGTATCCGTGACGCAGGACCTTGGCCCGACCGCAGCCGGGCAGACGTTGGATCAGTTTTTCCTGGACGTCGGTTGGTAACGAGGTGCTGATCCCATTGCAGTAGATCTCGTTGGTGTCCAAAGACTCGGGCTCGAGGTAGACCTGGTGACTGTCGCGGTCGGCGAAACGCACAACCTTGTCCTCAATGCTCGGACAGTATCGCGGACCGGTGGTGTGGATCTGACCGTTATACATCGGGGCCCTGTGCAGATTGCGACGGATCAGATCGTGGATCTGTTCGTTGGTGTGGGTGATGTGGCAGACCCGCTGATCGATCGCCGGGAAGCGGTGGGCAACGGTCAGATCGCTAAAGGGGGCCGGTTGTTCATCGCCGTATTGCGTTTCCAGCTCGCCAACATCGATCGTCTCAGCGGCCAGCCGTGGTGGTGTCCCTGTCTTGAGCCGCCCCAGCTCAAAGCCCAAATCGCTCAGCGATGGGCTGATGCCCGCCGCCGGGGGTTCGCCCACACGGCCGCCTGCCGTTTGCTGTCGACCCGTGTGCATCAGTCCCCGCATAAAGGTGCCGGTGGTCACGATCACCGACCTGGCACGGACGGTATGCAGTTCACGGTCATCGCGGCTCTGAAGCCGTTGGGAGGTATGGTGTTGTTCTTTGGTGGGTAACGATCCACGAAAGACCACGCCGATCACATGGTGACTTTCGACCAGGATCTTCTCGACCGTTCCCCGCAGCACGGTGATCAGGCGTCGGGAGGCCAGTAGGCGCTGGACCTGTTGGGCATATCGGTATTTGTCTGCCTGAGCGCGAGGGCCGCGTACAGCTGGGCCTTTAGAGGCGTTAAGCACACGAAACTGGATCCCCGCGGCGTCAATGGCCCGACCCATTAACCCACCTAACGCATCGATTTCACGTACGATTTGTCCCTTGGCCAGTCCGCCGATGGCCGGGTTACAACTCATCACACCGATCTTTGTCGGGTCCATGGTCACCAGGGCCGTGTGTGCCCCCAGGTTGGCTGCGGCCCAAGCGGCTTCGGCACCGGCGTGGCCGCCGCCGACGACGATGATGTCGTAAACCCCAGCCGTGATCATGACAATTGACCTTCCAGTTGCAATGGAGTAAAGTTTATTCTAACAATTAGGTGACGCGACTTATCTAGAGTGGCTGAGGGACGGGCCCGATGAAGCCACCGCAACCGGCCCGGAAGACCGGGCAATCGGTGCGAAGTCCCTCCCGTGTTGGAGGTTTAGCGTGGCCATCGCCACGGTATGACCTTTCGACGGGGGCAGATAAGAAGCGGTTCTATTTCCGTTTCCGGAATCCAGACCCCTTCTTATTTTTTCTAGATCAGTACCGGCCGATTTGTGAGATCATGCTGCACGCCCAGCGGTGCGGTTTGTCCGGAGCAGATCATGAGCTTTGTTCGTTCGTTACAGTGCAAAGAGTGCGGGACAGAGTACCCGATCGAGCCGAGAACCGTATGCGATCATGATTTTGGACCGGTGGAGGTTGCATACGATTACGAAGCGATGCGCGGCAAGGTCACCCGTGAGTCGGTCCAGGCCGGGCCCCGGTCGTTGTGGCGTTACCATGATCTGCTGCCGATTGACGGCGTTCCTCGTGCGGGGTTCCGTTCTGGATTCACGCCGCTGGTGAAGGCCGATCGTTTGGCCAGTGAACTAGGTGTGAAAGAGCTTTATATCAAAGACGACAGCGCCAACTACCCCACGCTGTCGTATAAAGATCGTGTGGTGTCGGTGGCACTAACGAAAGCGATCGAGTTTGGATTTGAAACAGTGGGGTGTGCCTCTACAGGGAATCTGGCTCATAGCGTCGCGGCTCATGCCGCCTCAGCGGGTCTACGGGCGTTCGTGATGATCCCACATGATCTTGAGGAAGGAAAGATCGTTGGGTCGTTGGTTTTCGGCCCTCGGATGATCAAAATCAGGGGCAATTACGACGACGTGAATCGATTGTGTAGCCAGATTGCCGACAAGTATCACTGGGCGATCGTCAACGTAAACCTACGTCCGTTCTACACCGAAGGAGCCAAGACCCACGGTTTTGAGATCGCAGAGCAGCTGGGGTGGTCCCTGCCCAAACATACCGTCGTTCCGGTGGCCGGTGGGACGCTATTGCCAAAGATCTATAAAGCATACAAAGAGTTGATTACGCTGGGTTTGGTTGAGGACAACCAGCCGCAGATTTATGCCGCTCAAGCACAAGGTTGCAACCCGGTGGTGCAAGCAATTGAGCAGAAGACGCATCTGTTCAAGCCGCAGAAACCAAATACGATTGCCAAGAGCATTGCGATCGGCAATCCGGCCGACGGGTATTACGTTATCCATATCGTCCAGGAGTCGGGTGGGTATGGCGCATCGGCCGATGACCGCCAGATTCTCGACGCCGTCAAGCTGTTGGCTCAGACCGAAGGCATCTTCACCGAGCCGGCTGGAGGCACCACATTGGCGTGCGCGATGAAGCTCATCGAGTCGGGCCGAATCCCACGCGACGAGCCGATCTGTGTGTGCATTACCGGTAACGGTCTGAAGACGGTCCAGGTCATGCAGGGGCAATTTGCCCAACCGCCTGTGATAGGGGCAAAACTGGCGGAGTTTGACCAGATTGTGCAGCAGATCTCCGAAGAACCATTGGGCATCGCCCCGACACCGCCTGTGAAAGCGTCGTAGCATCCATGTGAACACCAAGGGAGTCTGCCATGTCTGATGTTGTCACTGTATTAATTCCCGCGGCGTTGCGACCGCAAGTCGATAACCAGGATTCGATTGGTGTGGCCGGTTCGTCGGTCAGAGAGGTGCTTGGGACGCTTACCGGTCGGTACCCGCATTTGCGCCAGAGGTTGTTCAGTGGCGATGACGAGGTCAACCGGTTCGTTAATTTTTACGTTAATGATGAGGACATCCGGTTCCTGGACAATTTAGATACAGCGATGAAGCCAGGTGACGAGTTATCGATTGTCCCCGCGATCGCTGGAGGGTAACGGTGAACCATGGCTAAGTTCAAACGAAAATGTTGGTTGACGTTCGAAGGGGGACGTCAGAACGAGCCGTGTTTGTGGAAGACGGCCACAGAGTACCCGGACGTTGCATTTGACATTCGGCAAGCCAGCGTCCAGCAGGATATCGGTATTATGGCGGTGTTGTTCAGTGGAGAGCAGGATCGGGTCGAGGCCGCGTTGCGGTACCTCACAGAATTGGGTGTGAAGGTCGATCCGGTCGAAGGCGGGAGTTTGGTCGCCGGATGACTCAAGATCTATCTCGCTATCACCGTCAGATGCTCCTGCCCGGCGTGGGCGAGCAGGGCCAGAAGAAGCTGTTGGCTTCTAAGGTGCTCGTGTTGGGGTGTGGGGCGCTTGGAACCGTTGCCGCCAATCTCTTGGCCCGGGCGGGTGTCGGATGGTTGGTCATCGCCGATCGTGATTTTATCGAGATGACCAATCTACAGCGACAGGTCCTGTTCGACGAACAGGACGTCAGCCAGGCGGTGCCTAAGGCGGAGGCAGCCAAGCGCAAGATCGCTGATATCAATTCGCAGGTACGTGTGGATGCGGTTATTGACGATATTAACCACACCAACATCGAGAAGCTCGCCGACGGGTGTGACGCCATTGTGGACGGGCTAGACAATTTTGAAACACGGTTCCTGGCCAACGACTGTGCGGTCAAACAATCCATTCCGTATATCTATGGGGGGGCCGTGGGGACCAGTGGCATGGCGTACGCTGTCTTGCCGCACACGCCCGACGGCAACGCTGCGTGGGAGCGGGCGGGCGTAGCGACCCCTTGTTTGCGGTGTATCTTTGAGCAGGCCCCCCCTCCGGGGATGAACCCGACCTGTGAGACTGCCGGTGTGTTGTCTCCGGTCGTTTCGATCATCGCAAGCTACCAGGTCAATGAGGCGCTCAAAGTCTTGACCGGCAATTGGGACGCAGTTGGTCAGACGATGTTCAGCATGGACACTTGGCTGAACACTTTCAAACAGTTCAAGGTCCAGCGGGCTTACGATGTGGGCCAGTGCCCTTGTTGCAAGAAGCGACAGTTTGAGCATCTGGGTGGCAAGTATGCAAGTGCTTCAACCACGTTGTGTGGACGCAACGCGGTCCAGCTGACGCACGGATTGGCAGTCGGTAGCGGGAAGCTCAATTTCGATCAGATCGCCGATCGTCTGCGTGCCCACGGCCGCGTGATCACCAGTAAATTCATGCTTCGAGCGGATATCCAAGATAACGGTGAGCCCTATGAGCTGACTCTGTTTACCGATGGTCGGGCCATCGTCAAAGGGACCAAAGAGTCTAATGTTGCCAAGGGTATTTACGCCAAATATGTCGGGGCGTAATTGGTCAGGTTGCCATGATTGAAGCACTACTGTTCAGCTGGCATAAGAACGTCGAGTACGCCCAGAAACTAGTGGCCGATGTGGCTGACGATCGTATGGTGTACCAGCCGGCGGCGAACATGAACCATCCCGCCTGGGTGTTTAGTCATCTGAACGCCTATCACCCTGTCATCGTATCGATGGTAAACGATCAGCCGTTTGATGACCCCAAAGACCACCCGTTTGGCATGAAATCGAAACCCCTGGCGGACACGGCTGCTTATCCGTCGCGCGGACAGTTGATCGAATCTTTCTGCAACGGTCACGAGGATGTCGACCGGGCACTACGATCGGTGGGGACGCGGGCCCTCCAGGGCCCTGTGCAACTCAAGCGTTGGGCGGGCACGATGCCGACTGTGGGGGTTGCGTTGGTGTACTTGATGATCGTGCACGAATCGACCCATCTGGGTCAGCTGTCGGCCTGGCGGCGGGTTCAGGCCATGCCCTCCGTCTAACGGATCACGGTTAAGGGGCTCCGGCGAACATGCCCGTCCAGATCCCGTCTAGCGGATGTGTTATGGAATCGATTGCTACGCGTACCACCGTGACCTATTTCGACAACGCCGCGACGAGCTTCCCCAAGGCTCCTGGGGTGGGTGATGCCATGGCGACGTTTTTAGAACGAGACGCGGCCAATCCCGGCCGCGCCGGTCATCGTATGGCGGTCGCGGCCGAGCAGATGCTCGACGACACCCGGCTTAAGCTCGTGCGGTTGTTCGATGCGGAAGACCATCGCCGCATGATTTTTACTTTCAACTGTACGGACGCGTTGAACATGGCCATCAAGGGTGTGATTCAACCTGGCGGCTGGGGTGGTCAGCACGTGATCAGCACTGTTCTCGAGCACAACTCGGTCAGTCGGCCGCTGCAGGCCTTGGCTGACGGGGGTGTGATCGAGCTAACCCGCGTCGATTGTGATGGCGACGGGTTTGTGGATCCGGACGACATTCGGCGTGCAATCAGATTGGACACGCGGCTGATCGTTATGACACACGCGTCGAATGTTCTGGGGACGATCCAGGATATTGCAGCGGTGGGAGCGATTGCTCGCCAACACGATGTCTTGTTCTGTGTGGATGCGGCTCAGACGGCCGGCGCGGTCCCGATTTCTGTCGAGCAGATGGCCATCGATCTGCTGGCGTTTCCAGGTCACAAGTCGCTGCTCGGACCCACGGGTACAGGCGGGCTATACGTGGGGCCTCGTTGCCCCGAGCCTATTCAAGTCGCGGCGGTATCAACTGGTACAGAAGCAGTCACCACCCGATCGCTTCGGCTACGGCCTTGGCGCGAAGGCGGGACCGGTGGTGATTCGTCGACCGCGACGCAGCCGGCGCTCTATCCGTATTATCTGGAGGGTGGCACACCTAACACGGTGGGAATCGCCGGTCTGGCGGTCGCCGTGGATTATGTGGTCGCCCAGGAGCTGGAAACGCTTCTTCAACACGAGCGAACTTTGATCGGCATGATCATTGAAAAGTTTGCCGATGATCGTCGTGTGACACTGTATGGACGCGGTGAACCGGCCGGTTGTGTTGGTACGATTTCATTGAATATTGAAGGTTATGAGCCATCCGATGTGGGCTCGATTCTCGACGACAGCTTCAATATTGCCGTGCGACCCGGGCTGCACTGTGCACCGTATACGCACAAACGGCTTGGCACGTTTGCGTCGGGGACAGTTCGTATCAGCCCAGGTCCCTTTAACACTCGAGATGAGCTGCAATCTCTGATCGACGCGATGGATCAGATGATGGGTTAATCGGTGCCGATACGTTGCCTTGTCACGGGGCGTTTGGCGAGAGGCTTTCAGGTCTCGCGGGCGGTGAATAAAAAAACACCCAGGCCGCTACAGCGGCCTGGGTGTGCATAAAGATCGCATGATTTTCTTATACCACGGGAGATCGGAACGAGCACAAATTTCCTAACGCAAGTCACCGATTGGTGTGTCTAAGACCCGCGGCTTGGCGGGAGCTGTCTCAACAATCGCTCGTTCAATCGTACCTCTGTACGCTAATATCCCATGCTAACTCCGAGCGTAAAGTAGATCTCATCACCCTTGGCTTTTTGGTTGAGCGCTTCGGTCGACTCATTGAGAAGCAAATAGTGCACTCCGGCGCTGAGCTCCCAGCTGCCGTAATCGGCGGGCATGGCCGAAAGAGGGGTGCTAAGTACTAATCCAATATCAAGATAGCCAAAATTCGAGTCGTCTGCTGCGCCGGCGCTGGTAGGATCTTCATAGTAATCACCCAGGCTCAGTCCCACGGTGACCGGGACAGAGAGCGTGACAGGATAATCTTCGCTTTCAATCACCGTAAAGCTAGGTGAAATGGCCAGTTCAAGATAGATGCCCTCATTGCTGCCGCCGTCAGCTTGTCCGTCCAATTCGATAGCCACTGTCACCGACGGCTGCAGACCGCTGGCGATCGGCGTATCCTCCCACATGCTGGTGTCGTCGTAACTAGCGCTAAATGCCAGTTCTTGGACTGTGGAGAAGGCATCGTTTGGGCTGGTATATGCGGTATAAGTCAACGCCAGATCCACGTTTTCCACAGCGGCGCAAGACAGGCCGATGTAAAGGTCGGCTTCATACCAACTGTCTGGCCCAGCGCCATCTGAACCGGCACCGGTATCGCGCAAGGTCTTGACGTCATGAAAGCTGTTCCAGATCCCGAACGTTAAGCTGGCGTGTTCGCCGATACTGGCTGACCCTTCCAACCAAGGTTGGATGATGATTCCCTGGTCTTCCTGGATGATCCCACGGAAAAAGTAGTGGCTGGCGAAGTCCACTCCCGCCCCCATCGAAACTTTGCCATGATTGGGCGCCGCGTCCTCGCCTTCCGCCAGAGCGGCGGGCGTCGCCGATAGGCTGACCATGGCGGCGATGACGATCGTACGAGTCAGACCGTTGTGTCGACGTTGCAGAAACATAAACATGTCTCCTTTTCATATGTGTGGGGCGGGCCGACTCTATGTCAAGTCGAGCCCACTGGCCACCGGTGATTTGACCAACATTCCCCACCCTTCCCAACGACGATAGTCAGAATATTAATCCTAACTTCATACTCCAGCAAGAGCGCCCCGGTCACGCTGGCGCCAAGCCGCGAAAGAGCTCCTGAACACGCTGGGATTGATGACGCCGAACCGCCTCGAGTGTGAGACGGGGGATTTTGTAGCTGGCCTGATCGTCTGTGGTCATTCGGCAGTGTTCTTGTAAAACCGAATACAGAAACTTGAACGCATCGCGGGGTTGATGCATTTGATCCAGTGCATCGATAATCATCTCGCGCGACACATCTGCTTCAAAAAGGTCCGTCAGCGAGATGGCGTTAGGGCTCACAGGTCGGCATGTACGCAGACGTGACGTGCACAGATCGAACAGCATGGTGCCCGACCACGTCAACCGGTCGATGAGATTTTGTTTGTCGAGGCGAGCTTCCTGAAAGAACTCAGCCGATTCGCGGTGGAGCAGGTGCCGCAGCTCCACCGGTAACAGCAGCTTGATCCCGATACCCTCTTGTTGAAGAAACTTATTGTCAAGCATCGGCCAGACAACAGACCGCATCCGCTGGGCGTGGCCGCAGACGAGTGTGGGTTCGTCCACGCGATCGACCAGGACCATGACACCCACGTACCCCACCGCTTTGAGGACCTCCAAGAGCCGCGAGGTGAGTTGATATCGGCTGTCCTGGTTGCCCGGCAGGCCACGCCCGCCGGGAATTTTGGCCGGTAGCGGCCAGGGTTCGTTGGCCAAGTCTTGCGCGCTCAGATCCAAGAGCATGGTGCGCAGATCACTTGTGCTGCGTACAACGGCCAGCAGTTCGCGTTGAATATTGCGGGCCAACCACCACAGCTTCATGTGCCGCCACATCCACATACCCCACGCCGCGGCCGCCGCGGCCGCCGTCAGCCCCGCCAGTGGGGTCAGCCATGCTGCCTGGTCAGGGACAAGCCAGCGTCCGATCAACAGTCCGATCGTCGAGATGACCGCTGCCGTGCCCAGCAGCTGTGTTAACGGCATCGGCAAATGCCAGCCCAGACGCAGCCTGGGCCGAAGCGCACGCCACCGCTGGGCCACAGCGCCCGTATGGGGTTGATCGTAAAGCACCGCCAACACTGCGACGGCCACACGCAATTGCCGCGGTATCTTCTTGACTTTCTTGCGCAACGCTTCGGATATCGATGACGTTCGTTGGGACTTTCCGTTGTCCAGCAAACCATCAATCAGTTGTGTGACCGCTAGGGAAAGGATGGCATCCTGGTGGTCTTCAAGCCGAAACGCTTCAAGCATTTGATCAGGGCTGGTTTCTCTCTTCAGAGAGAAACCACGATCGCTACGGCGGCGTTGCATGACCCGGTCCAACACCGGATTGAGGTCGTCATAAGCCACCAGGAGCACTTGGCGGTTTGGGTAGCGGTCGTTATGTTCGGCGACGCGTTTGCCGATCAGCATGCGAATGGCCGTTTTGCCACTGCCTTTTTCGCCAAACACGACCGAGGTACACGGTCTGTCAATCTTTCCCAGAATTTTGTCAAAGTCCGGGTGCGATGTGGCTGTTTCAATCAGCCGATCGTAGACCGGGTCGTGGCGGGCTTCTTCTGCCTCGAAAGGGTTCTCGGTCATGCCGTGATGGGAGAGGAACCTTTCAACGTTCATCGCCGGTCATCTTACCGTCACCAGGGTTCGGTGCGAATTTGGACCGAGCCGGCGTTGGGTGGGCCCCATGGGCTTCAATGAACGGATGGTCCGAGCCATGTCCGCGTCAATCATCGCGGCCCAAGTGTAGGGGGAAAATCGTCGTGAGGCAGCTATTTTTTGTGCGCGATGCGTATACACTATCGGGATGTCCGAACCACCGGTCGATGAGTCTGAATCGCGGGAAGGCAGTCGCTTACAAGGCACATCGCCACCGCTGGCTACCGCCAAACAGCGTGCGGCGGCGATGCGACAGGCGTTTGATTACCGTGGCGATGTGACGATTCACACGCGAAATGGCCGGGTGATCCAAGGCTACGTTTTTGACTGTCGCCAGGATGGACCTGAGCCCTATGTTAGGCTGATGCCCACCGACGGCACAGCACGCTTGGATATTCCCTACACCGACATTCGGCAGTTGGTTTTTTCGGGCCGTGACACCGCTGCCGGTAAGAGCTGGGAGGCGTGGGTCAAACGGTATCAAGAGAAACGTGCCCGTGGTGAGGCGGTGAGCTTAGATCCTGATCCACTGGATTAGCCTCGTCGGATCTCGCGATGTGGTATATGTCTCAATGGGTGTATAGGCAACGAGACTTGTTGTGTTACGATTGTAATCAAGGGTTCCATGTCATACAGCGTGCCCGATATCTGTCAGTTTGAACAACTGGCTCAAGCGCATGGTCGTCGCGGTGATAGTGGGATGGTATTGATTCCCATCTACCGCCGTCTGATGAGCGACGCGTTGACACCCGTGTTGGCGTATCGCCGACTGGTTGCACCCGACGACCGCATGGCACCAAGTTTTCTGTTTGAGTCGGTGGTCGGGGGTGACCGGGTGGGGCGGTACAGCTATCTGGGATCCCGACCGGCGGCCCAGTTCGTGGCCCGAGGCGTCGACGTGCGATACGTTGACATGGTCGATCAAAAACGATCACGATGCTACCGGTGTGATGACCCGCTTCAAGAAATGAGAAAGGTCACCGAACATTGGCGACCGGTCAAAGTGGAAGGGTTGCCCGGTTTCTCCGGTGGGTGGGTGGGCTTCGCTGGCTACGATACGGTGCGGTACGTAGAGGGCCAAAAGCTATGCTCGCCACCGCCAGACGACCGTGGTCTGCCCGATTTACACATGGGTTTGTATCGGCAGATCGTGGCTTTTGATCATGTCCAGAAGATTTTGTTGGTGATCAATCATGTTCTGCTTGACGAGCACGCGTCGATTCAGGCGGCTTTTGAATCGGGCTGTCGGCAGCTCGACGACATGGTCACTCGGATTGCCACACCACGGTTGGCCGACACCCACCGTGGCGAGGAAGAGCTACCAGTGGGTCAGATGGATCTGAATGCCAACGCGCCCAGCCTGCCGATCAGCAATATGGGCCAGGGCGGCTATCAACAAGCCGTGGAGATCGCCAAACGGTTCATCGCCGCGGGCGATGTCTTTCAGGTGGTACCCAGCCAGCGGTTCGAGCTGTGCACAATGACAGATCCGTTTGATATCTACCGGGCGTTACGTGTGGTCAACCCATCGCCCTATATGTTTTACCTTCAGATTGAGGGCGCGATGCTCGTGGGTTCTAGCCCAGAGATTCTCTGCCGCGTTCACAACGGCGTGGTGACGAGCCGGCCGCTGGCTGGCACGCGACGGCGCGGGCGTCAGGCCGCCGAGGACCGTGCGTTAGAGACGGAGCTTCTGGATGATCCGAAGGATCGGGCCGAGCACGTGATGCTCGTGGATTTGAGTCGAAATGATGTCGGCCGTGTGGCTAGCCCTGCGTCGGTTCGGCTGCCAGAGCTGATGGCTGTTGAGCGTTATAGCCATGTGATGCACATCAGTTCGACGGTGACCGGTGATCTGGCAAAAGGCCTGACGTGCTGGGACGCTCTAAGGCACGCATTGCCGGTGGGGACGGTCAGTGGAGCACCGAAGGTGCGGGCAATGCAGATTATCGACCAGCTCGAACCTGTCAGACGAGGACCGTACGCCGGCGCCGTGGGGCACGCGGACTTTTTCGGAAATATGGATATGGCCATTGCGCTACGCACGATGGTGGTTATACCGGCCCGGTCGATAGCCGTCGATGGGTCTGATCGTCGTTTACCTCCTAGGCCCGCCGGGGCCGGGCGGTATGCCGAAATGGCTTCTGGGCGATGGCTCGTGCACATCCAGGTCGGCGCCGGTGTGGTCGCCGACAGCGTCCCGGAGGCTGAACACCAAGAAACTGTCCACAAAGCCGCCGCCATGGCCAAGGCGGTCGAGCTGGCTCAAAAGGCGTTTTCAATCGCCTAGTACCGATCGGTGTTGGCCACTGTAGCGAACCGTGATCACGGGCCGATAGACCTAACTGTGGTCAATGATGTGCCGTGGTGTGGGCGGCGTGCCCGATGGGCGTGTCGGTGTCGCAGATGGTTGACGCGGGATCAATTTTGTCGTCTGGCCGTTTGCTGGCGGTTGTCTTGAAAGGCAGGATTGAAAGGGTGGTTTAACAAGCCAATGTCGACCGATCTAGAAACACTATTAAAATTGACAGTACCCGTGATTGTGCAGGTCGGCCAGCGGTGCATGTCCATGGACGACGTGTTGGCGTTAGCGCCGGGAGCTCTGCTTGAGCTGAACAAGCCCGCTGAGGCGGAGCTTGAGCTGTTGGTCAACAACAAGACCATCGGCTTAGGCACCGCGGTGAAGGTGGGTGAGAACTTTGGAATCCGAATCTCGTCGATCAATTCACCCCGAGAGGTTGTCGAGGCGATGGGCCAGTAGGGGTTAGGGTTTGAAGATCGGTAGAAGGCAGGTCGACACGGGGGGACTGTTATACCTTGTGATCGCCAGGGACACGTTCGCAAAACACGTCCAGATGTCTTATATGTAGCCGAAATCCCATAAGCCTTTATTCGTTCTAAATCCGCGTTTGCAGACGGTGCGCAACGATGAGTTCAGATTGGCATATTGGGCCTATGGCGGTAGCCCGATCTAAATTGGACCACTGTGGTTTGACGGACTGAGCGGTTCTGGGCGGATGAAAAAACCCCGATTTGAATCGGGGTTTTCGCGTGCCGTCGTTGCTTGGTGAACTTACGAGATCGCCCGTCGATGACGGACGTGTTTGATCAGGCCCAAACCACTGAGTGTGATCATGCCCACCCACCCGGCTGCAGGGAGTGGGACCACCTCTCCGCGAATCACGATGTCATCTAATGCAAGTGTTTCGCCACTGCCGTTGACAAATGTCCGTACGGCGACCGATACGTTGGTCGCCCCGGGCGAAATGTCATAGGTAAATGTGTTGAGTGTTCCGCCCAGTGCGCCGTTGGTCAGGGAGGTCAATGGCGTGCTGCCAGGACCGCCGACGAACCGATCGATCTCCACAAAGCCACCACCGGTGCCGTCATCGACGAGAATGCTCAGAAAGTCGGAGCCCTCGTATCGATTGCCTGGTCTAGCGCTGAGAGCAATATCGATCGTCGGATTGGTCAGACCTGACACATCGACGGGATTAGTCGCCAGCCGGCGCAATGCGTTGGAACCGGATTGACCACCGAAATTCGTATCCAGATCGCGGCCACCAAACACGTTGCCGTCATTGCCACCGGGTGTATAGAGGAGATTCAGTGTTCCGGGAATGGCCGTCACATCCCAAAAATCCCCATTGTTAGAGCCCTGGCCGACGGTCGTAAAGCCGTCTCCAGCGCCGTCGAAGCTCTCTTGATATACAACCACAGGAGCCGCTAGGGTCGCGGTGGCGGTCAAACACAATACGCCTGCCGTCACGACGGCACACGCCGATGCATAAGATGGTTTCAATAAAGACGATATGGACATTCCTGTGCCTTCCTTTCGCTTTCTGTTAACGGGTTCCTTTATCGAACAAAACAAGAAATGATGAAAAAAGAATTCCGATTTCCATATTTATCAACCATCTTGACCGACTGACATGACGTCCGTTGACTGCTAATTCGAGCGAATAAACCGACAGACTCTCAAGAAGTGGTTCGTGTTAAGCAACAACCAATCGTACCCACACCCGACTGGCACAAAAAATCGAGATGCTCTGTTTAACCCTTGCTCGCCCTTTTTAGACGACACGACTTAACTTGGCTTGCGATCATAACGCCACCTGAAAAAAACGCAAATATGATGTATCGTCCAGCAGGGCAAGGGGCAGCTCGGTTGGCCTTTCCGGCTAAAGTCTTCGCGGAAAAAACATCGATCGTGTTCTTTGACCGTCCTTGGCCTTTCAGACCGGTTCGTGTTATCGGGCCAGTAGGCTGTTTGCGGGCACCCGGAAACCGATTCGTAAAGACTTTTTTCATATGGTTATAGCAACCTAGTCAGCGGGTCTTCCTTTGAAAGATGTATGCGGCACAGTCAGCGCGGTGAACTACAGCCCGACCATCACAGGGCGATTGGGGTGTCGGCTTTGGATGATCGATCGAGCGGTTTTGTCTTTCTATCGTCAATTTGCGTTTATTGACAAAGAATGGCATCACGACGGCAGCTATTTGGAAGGGCTGCCGTCGTGCAGGTACGTTCGTTTTGCGTCCCTCAAGAGCACCGACGGGTGGCATTTATGTCTCTGACACGGGTCTGACTTTGATCTCTAATCCGGTGACCGACACGACACGGACAGGACTACCGCTGCGGATCAACCCTGTGGTCGCCAGGCACTCGGTACGATGTCCGTTGATCATGCACGTACCGATGGGATGCAGGTCGGTCAGAGCTTTGCCTTGTGCACCAACCAGCTCAACGGGCTGTGGTGCATCGCGGTCGTTTGTTTGATCATCGACTGGCGGAGGGTGCTTGAGTGTCAACATCTGACCGATTGGCGTGTGCGGCCACATCTTCAACGCCAGTAAGAATAGGAATGGGATGACCGCCAACGCGACGATAGCGCCGATCAAGCCCAGGATCGTATCGACCTGAAACAACATCACCACCCCCACCACGGTGCACAGGGCAGACAGTAAACCGATGACACCTCCGGACGGGACGATCACTTCAAGCAGAAACAAGACAATCGCGATTCCCAAAAACAAAAGTGCCCAAATGGCATAGCTTCTTCCGGGCGGCGACGGTTGGGTGGTGGCCGCGGCGAGCAGCAACAGGCCGGTCGGGAATGAATAGATCTTGACCGGTGTGCGGACAAGCCGCAAAGCGGAATCATTCGGCGGCCGGTGGGATCTTGAAAGGGCCAGTGATCGTGACCGCTGCGTTATGGCTCGGTTCCAGAGCATGCGTGTAGACGATTGTAGGATAAGGGGTTAATTGCGTCGTATATCCTGGTCAAGTGTTGGTCTAAATCATGCCAAAGATGATTGCCGGTGAAGCATCTGGCAACACACGATTCATGGCCTGGCGGCAATGGCGACGAATCATAGGGGCCATTGTAAAGGAAGGCAGGGAAAGCCTATTGGATAAAGGTCGGGTCGCTGGGCCGGCGGGCCGGACCGACGAACCGGAGCGTATGGCCATCTTCATCACGCCACTGAAACGATCTGTCGCCGCGCCGCTGTTGACGGAATGTTCCCGGCTTGAGACCAAGGTCAACGAGTTGTTGACGCTTCAGCTCAACGTTGTCCACGGGTATTTGAAGCAGCACATCGGTGGGCGACACGGATTGGTCGCCCGTCGACTTGGCACGCTTGAACACAATCACGGTTCCGCCAATCGCCACAGCGCGGTTTCGACCCGTCGAACCACGAGGTGAAAACCCAATCGAGAGATATCGTTGGGCGCTCTTGGTGGGGCTGTGAACCGGCAATTCGATCCAGTCGATGCCAATGATATGGGGTGATCTCGGGTACGCCGAGGTCGGCGGCATCGGTTTGGTATTGCGCTTCTTTTTGGTCTTACTCATGGAATCATCTCTTTAACAACTGTTCACGTTGGATCATCACATGCAGTGTGTGAACGATCAGGTCGATATGTGTTTCATCGAGCTGGTTGTAGAAGGGTAACGCAATCGTACGTTGGCTGACCGATTCGGCAATCGGAAATGAGCCCGGTTCGTAACTGAGCCGTTTTTGATACGGCGGTTGCAAATGGATACACGGAAAATAGTTGGTCGCGCCAATTTCATGTCGGCGCATGCCTGAGATAATGCGGTCGCGCTCGATCGGGCCATACTGGTCGGTCATGCGAACGACAAATACAAACCAGCTTGTCCCGGCAGCATGACCCGCTGCGACCGTTGGCAAGATCAAGTCTTGCCAGTCCATCAGTCGTCGCATATACAGGCCCGCGACGCGGCGCCGGGCCGCCAGGAGCTGATCGAGCCGTTCCATCTGAGCGATCCCAAGAGCGCAGGCCATTTCGCTTAAGCGATAGTTGTAGCCAATGTGCTCATGGGCCAACCAGGTACTGCCGGTGAACGTGTGCGGCGGATGGGGTTTGTCGCTCGGGTGAGTTCGGCCCTGATTGCGGGCCGAACGGCAGAATTCGTCTAGGTGATCGTCATCGGTCACAATCATCCCGCCCTCACCGGTGGTGATTTGCTTGTTGGGGTAGAAACCGAATACGGCGACCCGTCCGAATGATCCGACGGGGTGTCCATCGTACACGCCACCCAGCGCTTCACAGGCGTCTTCGATCAGCGGGATCTCATGCGCCTGGGCGATCTTGGCCAGTTGATCCATATGTGTGGGGTTGCCAAAAACCTCGACCGCGAGGATGGCCTTCGTCCGATCGGTAATGGCCGATTCGACCAGGGTCGGGTCCATGTTCAGGCTGCCCGGATCGATGTCCACGAACACGGGTTTCGCCCCGACATAAAGGATGCAATTGGACGACGCAATAAAGCTGAATGGGGTGGTGATGACTTCATCACCCGGGCCGATGCCCAAACCTAACAGCACCAGGTGTAGCGCTGCGGTTCCGCTGCTCGTGGCGATGCCGTGACGGCGACCGGCACGCTCGGCGACCATTTCTTCAAAGCGGGCCTGACGCGGACCGATACTTAGCCGCCCCGAACGCATGACGTTGACGACCGCTTGAATTTCTGATTCGGTGATATCGGGTTGGCTTAGGGGGATCACACTCATGAACGATGCCTTCGTCGGCCTTTCTTGGTGGTCGTGAAGAGGGGTGTTACATGCCCAGCGCGGTGGCCAGAGCTCGCTGGGACTGTTGGGTTTGCTTGAGGTAGGCCCAAGCCGCCTGCAGGCGCATCGCTTGGCCGATACCACCGCCACCGCGGACCAACACTTGGAGCTGTCGGGCCTGTGAATCTGATAGCGTTTGGCCGTGCTTGGCCAGCAGCAGGATTGCCAGGTTGTGGACCCTGGGGTTGTCGGATCCTGGTAGCCCTGCCAGCACGCGATCAGGATGCGGTTGTGTACTAAGGAGCAGCCCCATCAAGATCCCCTCCGCTAGCAACGGATCCGTGTGGCCCTCGGCGAGGATGGGTCGTAGCAGAGCCACGGCTGCCTGTGGGCACCGTTCGTGTAAAACGCGGGCGGCTTGGACAACTTCATTGACCGGCTCGTTGCGGCCAGTGACATTTCGATCTTCAAACGCCATGATCAGCCCCAAGAGGATCACCTGGGCGTGGTCGTCGGTGGCGTGTTGCCGGGCATAACTTAGGGCCCAGCGGTTCATCAGCGGGTGGTGCATCTCGATGAGGCCGACCACGGCCGCATCGATCTGATGATCGGAAGCGATGGCCAAACCGGTTCTGAAGATGCGTCGAACCAAGGGGTCCTGATCGTTGACCCAAGGCTGAAAAAGCCCTGGATCCAGCCATGGGGACAGTGCCATCGCCAGCAGTGCCAATCGGGTGCGCCGCGCCGGGTCGGTGGCAGATTCGAATTGGTGTCGCCACAGGTCGATCGCACCGGGCGACCCAAACCGCATCGCCACACGCAGGGCCAGCAGACCCAGCTTGGGCAACACATTGGGTTCGGAGCTTACACGCGTTGCCCACGGTGCAACGCCGTTGAGGTCGTACCTCAAGGCCGTCTCCAAGAGCATTCGTCTGACCTGGTCACGCTGGCGGTCTTCGGATTGATCTAGCTGGTAAAGGTCGTCTAGGCCTTGGTCATGACCCAGCTGCAGCATCAGAAGTGCCGCCAGTCCTTTGCGGGCGAGGTTGTCCGAGGACATCGCCTGACGTAACAGCTGAATATCAGAAAACTGCTGGCTTTGGACCAGCTGGGCTGCGACGATGATCTTGACACCTGTATCCAACCCCGGCCAATCCAGCAGCTGCTGGCTCTGCTGGTTTGTCAAGAGCTTGTCGTCCATGGCGGCACTGATGACCTGGGCCTGGATGGCTGGATCTTTTAGGGCGGCGATACGGATCATGTCCAGCTGCTGGTTCGGATCGCACCGAGCCAATCCCAAGAACCCGTGGACCTTTAGGGCTGGGTGGGGAGATTGAGTCAGCCGGTGAAACAACGGTTCCAGCGCTGGATCTCGCAGATGACGAATCGTGCTTAACATCATCTCGTGTAGACCTTGGCGATCGACGGCGATACAGCGACGAAGCAAAAGGGCGGCCGAACGCGCCGTCTCGTCAAGGGTGTCTGACGCCTGGCTCCAGGCCAACGGGAGTGACCCCAACCACAACGTCATCCACACACACGCGTAGGGCATGATCCGTATGAGCATTTGCATGCGACTTATTTTATCACGCGTGCGGCCGCAAGTATCCTCGGCATAGGGCGGGATGGTATGGGTGGGGTGGGCTATCGCCTGTCGGCTCTTCTCCGGCTTGACATCCGTTGTAGCTCTGCGACAAAGCGTTCGACCGGGCGCAGTGTTCTCCTCAAGTACGCTTGGTTGGGCCAATTCAGGAATTGAACACCCAATCGTGTGGCCTGTTCGTTGGAGCCCACGAGTTGAACCGTTCGCACCTCGATCTGAAAGATCAGAGTCGTTTCTTCTGCCGGTAGCGTAAAACCGATAAACATATGTCTGCCGATATTGAGTTTTGAACACTGGATTGTATTGACAATCAGCCCGCAGCCACCCCCCGATATATTGACCAAGCGTCCATCAAAGACGTTTGCCTTCACCGGTGCTGAGTTGGGGTCATCTTGGCAGCAGTCGTGTAGCAGCACGCCGATGTCGTCTTCCAAGCTCGCCACAGAGACGCGCAGGTCGTGTCGCCTTTGGCCGTCTTTGACCAATTTGGGCTTGGTGATGTACAGCCCGTCAACCGTGTGGTACCTGTTAAGCTTGATGTGGCACTGTGACTTGACAATCTGTGACCGGAACGTGTGAATGTGATCGCCGACGAGGATAAAAGCTTCAACTTTCAAACCCGATGAAAAGTGAACCTCCTTGCCAATACTCTGAGGAGCGTCCAGCTGAAGATGGTCCTTTTCGATGCCCAGAAGGCGGGTTCTGGCGGCGAAGAATTCTCCGGAGTGGTTGTAATAGTGTAGCTCAATCGGGCGGTTTCGTGCACACGCCTCTTCCAAGATCGCCGCGTCATTGAGCTGCTGGGGTTGTGGACGCCGAGCCAATTTGGATCCCCCGCCAGAAAGAACGCGGTTTGCGTGCGAAGATATCATTTTTTTCGGACGCATCGTCGACGCACTTAAGCCTGGCGGGTCGGTGAGGCGGTCATGGTCAAGATATAATCTCCAACAAACGGTGCCGGTGCGAGGAAAATCTTCGTTAGGGTAGACCGGCTACACGGGTGCCCCGGTGCTTGCTAATGTGTTTATCGGCCTAGGATGTGTGTCCCCTTGTCCAAACCATTCGAACGCGACAACATTGACAGGCTCATCGCCTATGCCCCTGGCGAGCAGCCGCAGCCGGGCCCGGGACGGCGCCTGGTCAAGCTAAATACCAATGAAAATCCGTTCCCACCTGCTCCGGAGGTGCTCAAGGCCATCGCGCAGACCGAACCCGATGCGATACGGCGCTATCCTCCGCCGGCGGCGGATCGGTGTCGCCAAACAGCGGCGCGGCTGCACAGGTTATCGTCTGACCAGGTGATCTTTACTAACGGCGGTGATGAGCTGCTCCGCCTGGCGGTGACCGTCTATTGTCAGCCCAGCACCGCCCATGGCCAGGGCGGTGGACTAGGGATGGTGACACCTAGTTATTCACTGTATCCAGTCCTTGGAGCGATCCATGACACGCCAATGACCCAGATCCCACTGGCAGACAATTTTGCGCTGCCCGACGACTTGGCAGATCATCTGAATCACGCGGGCTGTCGGTTGGCGTTGGTGGTGAACCCGCACGCCCCTTCGGGTCGGCTGGAGCCCGTCGACAGGCTTGAGCGTTTGGCCCGTCGGTTTTGCGGTGTATTGCTGGTTGATGAAGCGTATGTCGATTTTGCTGCGCATGATTGTCGGTCGCTTGTCGATACCGATCAGGGGCTTGATAACGTTTTGCTGTTACGAACACTCAGCAAGGGGTATTCACTGGCGGGGTTACGGTGTGGATATGGGCTGGGTCATCCCCATCTCATAGCAGCCTTGGACAAGGCCCGCGATAGCTACAACATGGACATCCTCTGTCAAGCTGCTGCCGTCGCTGCGCTGGAGCATCGAGATCAGGCTCAGCTCACCTGGCGGGCGGTCATCCAAGAACGCGGTCGTCTCGGCCAGGAGCTAGCGATCCGCCGATACCACGTGTATCCCAGTCAGACCAATTTTCTTTTGGTCGTTCCGCCGCCCGACCAAGATGCCCGATCGATCTATCACAGCCTAAAGGCCAGGGGCATCTTGGTGCGATACTTTGATCAGCACGGTTTGCGCGATAAGCTGCGGGTGACGATTGGCAAGAGTGAAGAAAATGACGCACTCCTTGCGGCGTTGGACCAGTTGTCAGGACCGTGATAGGCGATGCGCCTTCCGCCTCACGCGTTAGATCAGCTACGAAGGCGTTTCCAGGGATGGCAACGGGCGAGCATCCGTGCGATTTGCCACCGACCGGATCAGTCAGCGTGGACCGCGATGACCAGATTTATGATGTCGATGCCATTTAAACTCCGCGTGAGCGACCAATCGCTTTGGCTTTGCCGTATGAACCGCAGATGAGAGGACCGTCACACCATGGCCCAGCGCACAGCGACCATTCAACGGAAGACCCAGGAGACGGACATCCATCTATCGATATCTCTTGACGGTGGGTCTTATCAAGTCCAAACGGGTGTAGGTTTTTTCGATCATATGCTCGATCATATCGCACGTCACGGGCGATTGGGATTGGAGGTCAAGGCCAAAGGTGATACCCACGTCGACGATCACCACACCGTAGAAGACGTGGGGATCGTGTTAGGCCAGGCCCTGGACCAAGCGCTCGGAGATAAGCGTGGGGTCGAACGATTTGGATTTGCGTCAGTGCCCATGGAAGACGCGCTGGCCCGGGTGAGCATCGACCTGTCAGGTCGACCCGCGTTGATGTTCGATGTCCGCGCGGTGGGCTTCCAAGAAGGGATGGGCAAGATCGGGTCATTTGATACGCAGTTGGTTAAAGAGTTCTTGACCGCGTTGGTCAACAACGGTCGTTTCAACTGCCACGTGGAAGTGCCACACGGCAGCAACCACCATCACATCTCTGAAGCGATCTTCAAGGCACTGGGACGAGCGTTGTGCCAAGCGATCCGTGTGACCGGGGATCAGATTCCCAGCACGAAGGGTGTGCTCTAGCTTTCGAATCACCGTTTTAGCCGGGGTGGCGTGTGGGCTGTATTTGTTGGATCACCTGGCGGTAGATTTTTTCATCGTGATCGCCAAAGCAACAAAAAATCACGTGTTCGGGAAGCTGATGTTTGATCAGCCATGCGAAGGTTTGTCGCAAGGCGATCGCGGCTGCGCGCGCTTTGGGGTAGCCATACACACCGGTGCTGATCGCAGGAAAGGCGATCGACTTAATGCCGTGGCGATGGGCCAGCCCAAGGCTCTGGTCGTAGCACAAGGCCAGGAAATGATCACTGGTGTCCCCGTCTCCGTGCCAGACGGGCCCGACCGTGTGGATGACAAATCGGGCCGGTAAGTTGTACCCCTTTGTGATTCGCGCTTCACCGGTGGGGCAGCCGCCTAGCGTTTTGCATTCTTCTAGCAGCCGAGGTCCGGCGGCGCGGTGAATCGCACCGTCCACACCGCCGCCGCCCAACAAGGACATATTTGCCGCGTTGACGACCGCTTCCACGGTCAGGGTGGTGATATTTGCCCTGACGATTTTCACCCGCGCCGACGGGAAACGGGTCTGTTTCATGGCGTTCAGCGCCCGGATCGCTATTCAACTAGGGGCCCACGGACGGCGCACGTAAGGCGATAGGCGGGTCGAGAATTTCTTTAAGGACGACCGCGCGACGCATCGAGTGTGCCTGATCCCGGGCGGTGGTGAGGGTTCCTGAGGGATCGGTGAGGTTATCGGGGTCGGCGGTGAGCCGGTGAGAGACAATGGATTCGGTGTGCTGAGACGGCTCGGTTCCCAGTGGCGCAAGCGATGAGCGGTGCCCCGGTACCACCGGCGGTGTCGCGGCTGGCGGGTATTGCGGCCCCTTTTTTGTTGTGCCCACCTGATCTGTGGGGTGTTGTCGGTCATCCGTGACGGGGGGTGAAGCAACGGGACCGACCCTCGCGCCATATGACTGCTGCAAGCGCTTGGCTCGTTGCTGGTAGGCTGCTTTGGCCGCCGATCGCTGGCGACGTTGGGTCATGGTCAGATTCACCGGTTCCGGTGACGGCGGACGAGTCGGGTGTGTGAGATCCTTAGCCGCCTCTGTCCGACCAACGGTTGGGCGATGTGGGTTCGCGGTGTTGGCTTCTGGTCGGCGTGGCGATGGGCCGGGCGTCTGAGGGATTTTTTTGAGTATCTTTGCGATTCCGGGACCCACAAGAAACACGAACGCGAGCAAGTAAAATACCAGGTCGTTGAGCGTTAGCGCCAAAGCCGTAGGGAATGTCGATTCAATCATGACCAACTCCACGTTGCCGGTTCATAGTGTACCTCGCGGAACGTTTGGCGGTTCAAAGCAGAACACCGGTCGGTCGTGGTGTGGACGCGACACGGTTTGCAGCCGGATGCGGTACACCGGTTCGATGATTTCCCGTTGCAACACGGTCTGCCACGGGCCCGCGGCGGTCATTCGGCCCCGGTCCATCAGCCAGATGTGGTTGGCGTAACGAGCGGCCAGGTTAAGGTCATGTAGGACCACCAAGATCCCCAGGCCCTTCCGGGCTAGGGATGCAAGTGTCTGCATCATCTGATGGACGTGCCATAAATCCATCGCGCTGCCGGGTTCGTCCATGAGCATGACACGCCCCGTGCCGGTGGCCTGAGCCAGGGCCCGTGCGATCAGCACGCGCTGTTGTTGTCCGACCGAAAGCCGGGCATACACCCGATCGGGTAACGCCGCCAGGTCACAAGCTTGGATCGCTCCGTCTACTGCCTCCTGATCGGGCGTTAACGCGTATCTGCCCATGGCGATCACTTCACGTACGGTAAATGCAAAACTGGATGTGGTTCGCTGAGGGACGTAACTGATGCGCCGAGCACGTTGGTATGCCGGTAGCCTGACAACATCCTGTCCGTCAAGCGTCACTGTACCGTCCCATGGCTTCTGTTGTCCGATCAGAAGCTTTAGCAGCGTTGACTTGCCTGCCGCGTTGGGGCCAATCAACGCGCATAACTGTCCGCCCTGGAGCCGGGCGGACAGGCGATCAATAATGGGCCGGCCGCGCTCGTAGCCAAACGTCAAATCCTGGCCGACGAGTTGAGTCTCCGGAGGCCGATCTGTGACGGCGGACGCGGGGTTCCCGGACGCGTTAGCGGGCGGTCCATTTAATCGTGCAGCCGATTGCATAGGTCTGGGGCCGATCGACCGGTCGCCCCTGAAGGATCGACTCAAGGGCGTCCCCGAGATACTGTTGAGTCACCTTGTCAGGGTCTTGGTAGTAATCGTCAACGCCCCCTTCATAACGACATATCCCCTCGCGGTCCAGCACGAAGATCTCCGGTGTACGTTCTGCGCCATAGGCTCTGGCCACGGATTGATCTTCATCGCGTAGGTATGGGAAGTTAAATTTGTACTGGGCGGCGACCTGTCTCATTTGCTCAAAATTGTCTTCCGGATAAGCCTGCGCGTCGTTTGAACAAATAGCGGTGAAACATGCACCGTCCGAGCCAGGTCTACGAAACCGGCCCTGAAGCTGGACCAGACGTGGTAGATAGGCTTTGACGTAGGGGCAGTGGTTGCACAAGAACATGACCACGATTGCCCCAAAGCGGGTGAGTTGGTCGGCCAAATGGATCGTGCTGCCGTCGGTGGCGGGTAACTGAAAGTCAGGGGCGTGATCACCGGGTTTGAGCTTGTCGTGCATGGTCCGAGTATACCGTGGCAGCGCATCTTCATCGCTGCGCGACGGGTGGGTGATGTCGCCGCCTTGACGACCCGATAAAGCCCCTGAGGCCGGACGCCGGGCCACAGCGCGACCGGTCTATGGATCTCTGCCATGACGGACCCAGAACTGCCCAAGCCGACCGTAAACGATACGCCACCCGCTGCGGCGAAGGCGTTGAGCATGCTAAAGGATATGGATACCTATATTCAGCAGCTTCGGGATCCGCACGCAGAGGATTCGAGCCGTGCCGCTCGGTCCAACACGACCGATCAAGATCCAACGTCGCCGCCGCCGGCGGCGACTCAAGCTCAAGCAGCCAAGGCCCAGGCCTGGATCGAAGAACACGCCGCCGCATTAGAGCACCGTCGTCAGCAGCTTGATGAGCAGGCCGCGTCGCAGGAGATTCTACAATCGCAGCTGCAAGATATGCGACTGCGGCTTGTTCGTGAGGGCAAAAAGCTTAAGCAAGAATGGGCCGCGTTGGCACAAGAAAAAAAAACGTTGGCCAAGAAGCGAGCCAGCTGGGAAGAACGGCTGCAGGCCATGCCAGCCCAGACTGTCACGGATGACCAACGCGGTCAGGACGGGAGCGGTGCGACCGCCGAACATGATCGGTTGTCCATTCAAACACAGCGTCGCCAGGTTGAGCGGGCGTGGGCATTGGTGAAGAAGGAGAAGGCCGCGCTGGTCCGGCAGCGGCGGCGGCTCAAACTCGAAGCTCAGAGCCTCGGACAGCAGTCTGAGGCACACCGCACAGGACCGCAAGTGACCCAAGAGCGGCTGGATCATTACCGACAGCAACTTCAAGATCAGTTCAAACAGTTGCGTGCTGGGGAAGCGGTGGTGGACCTGGCCCGGCAGCAGTATGGCGAATTGCTCGACCAGCGACAGGTGCTTTCCGAGGTCAAACGCTATCTGGGCAGCTGCGAAACCGAGATGATACGACGCTGGTCGACGCATCGTGGCGTAGGCCTGGTGGGGGCAGCGGTCTCATGCTTTTTGTTGCTTTTGCTGCTTAGCTTTGGCATTGGTCATCGGATCGTTAAACCTGTGTGGCGGGCCAGAACCGTCGTGGGCATCACGGCCACCGTTTTTGACGAGTCGCGATATGGCTCTGCATGGGTGACGAAGAAGCATCAGATGTTGGTCGGCGATGCGCTGCTGGGCGAAGCGATCCGCCTGGGCGCTCAGCGTGGGGTTCGCATATTTGATCACGTCGGGGGCATGCGTGAAGCGTTAAGCCAGGGTTTATCGGTTCATTTGCAGTCGCCGGGTCAGATATCGCTCGAATTCCGTCATACGGACAAGCAGCTGGTGATCGACGTTCTCAAATCGCTAGGTCGGGCGTTCGTCAATCATCATACGGTGCAAGACCGTGTGTCGGGCCGAGCCAATTCGATGCGGATCTTCGAGGCTGCGGCTCGCGATCCCAAACCGATCAAAGATGGCCGAACGATCGCGTCGTTGGCGACACTGCTTGTGTTATCCTTGTTCGTCGCGGGGTTGGCTTTGATGCTACGTTGGTGGATGATGCGGTCGGTCAGCGTGTTTGAGCAGCAGGTGATCCCTGAGCTTGAGCAACTAGAAGACCCTGAGCTTTGGCCGACCGATTTGGCTCACGAAACCCGCTTCAACGCAGTGGATCGAAACGGATCGGACCGCGGCGAAGCCCGTGGGCGAAACGATTCCGCCGACCCGGAAGCATCCGATGACGATTGCGATCAGGACCCCGATGCGGTGTGATTGAAGCCTCTGGCTTCGATAGGCGGTCGGGTGCTCTAAGGCTAAGGTTCGATCGTCTGCTGCGAAGCATCAAGCATCCTCTTCCGCTCGGCCAGATCGCGATGTCTGAACTTCCATCCCGCAAGAGGGAGTGGCTAGCGCAACTGATCTAGAGTCGATCTAGCCAATGTGGATGTGGACAACCTGTCTGGTGACTGTCGGTGGTCGGACCGACGGCGATAACCGGTATCTAGGATCAAAAAAATTTGGTAGCGTGTAACCGTGGTTGACGTCCAGGGTTAATACATGAAAGACGCTGCCGCCCCCCAGATTTTGTTGGCATCTCCATTGCAACCACAAGATGTAGTGTGTAGGATCATGTATTCATGTAGTAAGCCCAACGCGCGGAATTCTGTTCGAATTGGCGTGGGGCAGCCTATCTGGGAGGTAGGAAAAAGGGTTTGGTTTGAGCGTTGTTTAGGGCGTGTACTCATGATCTTGGGAGTATCCGTTGGCCATTCTTTGTGACACTCAGATCCGTGAACTGATCGCCATCGAGCCGTTTGAAGACAGCGCCAAGCGGTCGCATACCGTGTCTTACGGGGTGTCAAGTTATGGCTACGATGTGCGTGTCGGGACGGTGTTTAAAGTTTTCACAAACGCTTCGCCTCACGGCGGACAGGCGATCGTCGATCCAAAAGCGTTTACAGACGAATCATTCGTCACGATCGACACGGCACACACCGGCAAAGACTTCGTCGTGATTCCGCCGAACAGTTTTGCGCTGGCCGAGACAGTTGAAGGCTTTACGATCCCGCGTGATGTCTTGGCCATATGCGTTGGCAAGAGTACGTACGCTCGTTGTGGGATCATTGTCAACGTCACACCGCTGGAGCCGGAATGGCACGGGAAGGTAACGTTGGAGATTAGCAACACGACACCGTTGCCGGCGAAGATCTACGCCAATGAGGGGATTGCTCAGATGATCTTTCTCAAGGCCGATCGGGTGTGCGCGACGAGCTACGCTGACAAGAAGGGCAAGTACCAGGGCCAGGTGGGGTTGACGTTACCAAAGGTAGATTAAGACGTCTTCTCTGCCGGGGTCATAATTATGGTGCGCGAGTTTGCGAAGCCGCTGATGTCGTCTGACGCGATGTGTTTGTTTCGTCAACCTGGATCATTGAAGGCACGGCTGGTGCGAGCCGGTCAATGGCGTGGCGGATCGGTGGGTTTTAGCAGCGGAGGCGGGCCGCTGACTTATCATCGTTTGATGCACACGTGTCCCGATTTGGGTCCGCTTGCGGGTGTGAGCGACGCGTATCTTTCGGAGGTGTCCGAAGGGGCATCCCTCGAGATTGCGGCAATTTTTGTTCAGCAGTTGGCCGAAGACAAACAGGTGGTCATCAACGCTGTTTCACTTCGCCAGAACCAACCCACTGTGATTGGAGAATCGGGACAGTCTGTTGTCGAAGTCTGCGCTTCTTCGACGCCATATGGGCGTTGGATTGTGTGGGTCAATGAACAGGACGTGGTGAGTACCGACGGCGGTTGGTCGTGTGTCGATCCGCTGAAGGAGCTGGCTGGGCGGTTGTGGGTGTTAGCCCAAGAATCTACCTCCTATTCAAGTGGGTTGCGATGAATGTGAACGGTGTTGGGCGTGCGTCAAGACGCACCCGAGTGCAGGTTGTGGTGTATACATCTCAACGGAAACGTAATTCAAGGATGGTGTGTTCATGAAGATTGATCGGAAGTTCACGCAAGCTGGCCATGATGTGTTCGCGACCGTGCAGTGGGTCAAACGGTCGTGCAAGATCTCAAACCTTGACGGAACGATGGTGTTTGAGATGAACGATGCGGAGGTCCCTGCCTCGTGGTCGCAGTTGGCCACCGACATCATGGTAAGCAAGTACTTCCGTAAGGCCGGTGTGCCACAGGTTGACGAAAAAGGTCAAGTCATACACGACGAGAGGGGGCAGGTGGTAACCGGTCCGGAAAAATCGGTGCGCCAGGTGGTGGGGCGGTTGGCCGGTTGTTGGCGACACTGGGGGCAAAAGCACGGTTATTTCGATACGCCCGAAGATGCCCAAGCATTTCACGATGAGTTGGCGTACATGATGCTCCACCAGATGGCCGCACCCAACAGCCCTCAGTGGTTCAATACAGGTTTGGCGTGGGCATACGGCACGACCGGACCGGCACAGGGCCACTGGGTGACTGATCCGGAGACTGATCAAACCAAGCGGGCCGATGACGCGTACACGCATCCTCAACCGCACGCCTGTTTTATCCAGTCGATCGATGATGATTTGGTCAACGAGGGTGGCATTATGGATTTGTGGGTGCGCGAGGCGCGCCTGTTCAAGTACGGCTCGGGTACCGGAACGAACTTCTCTCGGCTCCGAGGAGAAGAAGAACCGCTTTCGGGCGGTGGTAAGAGTTCCGGGCTCATGAGTTGGCTGCGGATCGGCGATCGTGCCGCCGGGGCAATCAAGTCCGGTGGCACGACACGCCGAGCCGCCAAAATGGTCTGCCTGGATATGGACCACCCTGACATTGAGGCGTTTATCAACTGGAAGGTGCGTGAAGAGATCAAGGTGGCAGCCATGGTCGAGGGGATCAAGCACCTGTCGGCCGATCAGCAGGAGTCTGCCCGTCACCTCGCGTTGGCTTTGGACTACGACTTCAATGGCGAGGCGTACCAAACGGTTAGCGGTCAGAACTCGAACAACTCGGTTCGGATCAATAACGACTTTTTAGCCTGTCTGGATCGTGACGGGGATTGGCCATTGATCAATCGGACCGATGGGAAGACGGCCCGCTCCGTACCGGCCAGGAAGCTGTGGGATCAGATCGCGTACGCGGCATGGCGGTGTGCCGACCCGGGCGTGCAGTTTGATACGACCATTAATCAGTGGCACACGTGCCCTGCATCTGGGCCGATCAATGCATCAAACCCCTGCAGCGAATATATGTTTCTGGACAACACCGCTTGCAATCTCGCCTCCATGAACTTGTTGAAATTCTTTGAGGCGGACACCTGTCGATTTGATATCGATTTGTTCGAGCACGCGACGCGTTTGTGGACAATTGTCTTAGAGATCAGCGTGCTGATGGCGTCATTCCCCAGTAAGGAGATTGCGCGTCTGAGTTACGAGTACCGGACGCTGGGGCTGGGGCACGCCAATATCGGTGCGATGTTGATGCAGGCGGGTATCCCGTACGATTCGCCACAAGGCAGGGCGATTTGCGCTGGTGTGACCGCGATCATGACGGGTCGCAGCTACGCCACCAGCGCAGAGATGGCCCAGCAGCTCGGTCCATTCCCCGGATACGCGAAGAATAGCGAACATATACTCCGCGTGATCCGGAATCACCGTCGCGCTGCTTATGGTGTGCCGAGAGATCCTCACCAGGCGGCGACACACGAGCTTGGTGGTTATGAAGCGTTGGATGTATATCCTGTTCCGATCGACCAAGATTGTTTGGCAAAGCAACGGTCACACGTTGGTCAATTGGCCAATGCCGATGATCTATTAGGTCGAGCTCAGACGGCGTGGGACGACGCGGCCCGGCTCGGTGAACGTTATGGATACCGCAACGCCCAAGCCACAGTCATCGCCCCCACGGGCACGATTGGGTTGTTGATGGATTGTGACACCACCGGAGTGGAGCCCGATTTTGCGCTGATCAAGTTCAAGAAACTGGCCGGTGGTGGCTACTTCAAGATCGACAACCAATCTCTGCGACCGGCGCTGGTCAACCTTGGTTACAGTGACCAGCAGATCAAAGAAATCCTGCGTTATGTGCTTGGGACGCTCAGCCTGGATGTGCCAATGCCGACAGGGACGGGTGTGCCGCGGCCGCAAACTTTCGCCCAGTTTTTAAGAGACAAGGGGTTGAACGATCAAGACCTGCGAAAGTTGACCGATGTGCTGCCAACTGTGTTCGAATTGCCCCATGCGTTTAACGGATGGACCTTGGGCCAAGAAGCGATCAAACGTTTGGGCTTGACCGACACAGAAGTAGAGGCGGTCGGGGGGAATCTGCTAAGGGCTTTGGGCTTGAGTCGCCGGCAGATCGATCATCTGAACCGTGTGATTTGTGGAACACAGACTGTCGAAGGGGCGACGCATTTGAAGCAAGAGCACCTGTCGGTGTTCGATTGTGCCAACACCTGCGGTCCGACGGGCAAACGATTCATCGCCACCGAAGGACATATCCGGATGATGGCAGCGGCCCAGCCGTTCATTTCCGGCGCGATCAGTAAAACCATCAACCTGCCCCATTGGGCGTCGGTCGATGATATTCAATCTTCGTATCGTCTTAGCTGGGAGTTGGGTCTTAAGGCCAACGCGTTGTATCGCGACGGATGCAAGCTAAGCCAGCCACTAAATACCCGCGCCGACGTCGACGACGGGATCGAGGACGAGGACGGTGTCGAGTTGGGGAAGCAAGAAGTCGCTGGCGAGGTCGCGGCCGTGGCTGGCCAGATTGCCGGTGCGGCGACTGACACCCAAGCTTCAGGGTTTGTTGAGCGGGTACAGGACAAGATCAGAACCGTTGAGAAGATTGTTGAACGAGTGGTCGAGCGTCCGCTACGCCGGCGCTTGCCCGACACGCGAAAAAGCGTCACTCACAAGTTTAACGTGGCGGGCCATGAGGGGTATCTCACGGTCGGTTTGTATAAGGACGGAACTCCAGGCGAGTTGTTTATTACCATGGCCAAAGAGGGATCGACCATCGGCGGACTGATGGATTCATTAGGTACCGCGGTGAGTGTAGCGCTTCAGTATGGTGTGCCCGTTGAGTCGTTGGTCAACAAATTTACCCATCAGCGATTTGAGCCGGCAGGGATGACCCATAATCCAGATGTCCCATTTGCCAAGAGCTTGGTGGACTACATTTTCCGGTGGATGGGTATGCAGTTTGTCCCCGGGTATCGAGCCGCCAACGCCCCGATGCGACCGGGTGTGTCGTCTTCAGAAATGGATATCAGCGGCGGTGATGAGCGTGAACCGATGGTATCGCCACAGCCTGAGGCGTTTATCCTAGACCCAACACATCGCCAGCCCTCCAGCCAAAGCCTAGAGGATCAACCCGAAGCACGCTGTGATGGCAAACTGACGGAACGCGCCGACCAGAGCATCGCAACGCTGTTGCGGCGACATGCTCGAGGTGAAGCCGTTGGTCGCACGGGCCGCATCCAGCCCGACGGTCCATCACCTCAAAGCGATAGTCCGTCGGCGTTGGGTGATTCGGTATCTGCGACGCTGGCCACAGCGATGACTCAGATCCAGGCCGACGCGCCGGCCTGCGATGTGTGCGGCACGATCACGGTTCGCAGCGGTACGTGCTACAAGTGTCTGAATTGCGGCAACTCCATGGGGTGTAGCTGAGGTATTGCTGGAATAAGTCGATCGTACACGGGGTTATTAATTGAAGTAGTGCTGTTACGGCCACCGCCGGAAGCAAGTATACCGATGGTTGCGTGTTGCCAATGGCGTGACTAACTACTTGCGTTGTAAGCGGCTAAAGTTTGTTCTCTTCTCTCTCCTCTCTTCTCTCCCTCGGGCCCCACCACCCGAGGGGGTTTTTTGTTTTAGGTTGTCATTGAGACGTGGTTTGAGGTTGCCCGTTCTGTTCTAGCTTGGCTGACAACGACGGCGGCGTGACCGTGGCAATTACCGTAGATCCGGCAAACACGCGCTGGCCCTGACGCACGGCCACCTGCGGCTGAACACTCTCAGGCACGTATAACTCAGTCGTCGATCCGAACTTAATCATGCCTACTCTCTGACCGCGTTGGACGATCTGGTTTTCCTGGACACCACACACGATGGTCCGAGCGATCAGACCCGCCACCTGTCGCACCGCCGCGACGGGGTATCTATGGGTTGGGTGCAGTAACAAGATGAGATTCGATTCGTTGACTTCGGCCGAACGAGGGTTGAGCGCGTTCAAATGTTGGCCATCTTTATGGACAATAGATTTGACCAAACCGTGACACGGGCTACGGTTGACGTGGACATTGGCGACGCTCAAGAAGATGCGGATACAGGTCGAAGCACCGTTAAGCGGTTCGAAGTACTCGACATGGTGGATCGAGCTGACACGGCCATCAGCGGGGCTGACCATGACACCCCGTTCGGTAGGTATACGGCGGTGTGGGTCCCTGAAAAAACATAGGCCCATGCCAACGGCCACGACCGTTAACAACGATGACCACCACCAGCCCATCACGAGAAAAGTGACCGTCAATATCGAGCCGATGGCCAAGATCGCTAGCCACTCACGTTTGCCGTAATCGCTGAGCATAGATCGAAACAATCCGGTCGGTAAAGTGAGCGGGCGACAACCGGATGATGATCAAGGGTCATCGCTTTTGGACCTTGCCGAAGAACATGCCTACCAGTCCCAGCCCGATCCCTAGGGCCAATAGCCCACCGCTGTACGCCACGGGATATCGGGCTAACCAAGCAGTGGTCGTGCTGGGTACGCCCATGAGTGCATATGTGACAACGATTAACACCAGAAATAGGCTGAACAACGATACCAGGAGCATGCCAATGCCCAGGCCATTCCCCGCGTAATCCACCACTTGGACCTCCTGCCTTTCAGCGGCGGGTACGGTGATAGAAGACGGAACCACTGATGACGGCTCGCCCGTGTCTTGCAGGTTTTCCAGACCACTGGTGCTGATGTCCAGCTCGACCGAACCGTCGAACATGCTCGATGAGGTAATGGGACTATCGATTGTGTCCATCGTGTCGAAGGAGCCAGTTGCATCTGTCTCGCCGAGTTTGTCATCTGAGCTTTCACTTGCCGGGTAGATTTCATCCAGAAGTTCAGCACCGAGGCTGGTGTCATCAGATTCGCGTGTCAGATCTAACAACCCGCTGCCCGAACCGACCTGCTCTAAGACCAGGTCCTCGTCTTCGTCTAGGTCCAGCGATGGTTCCGTGATCTGTGTCGCACCGGCCAAGTCAACATCCTGTTCGGTTTCCGTCGGTTCGCTAGCCATCTGGGTGGTTTCATCGGACTGCGGTTCGTCTGTCCGATCGGCCTCGTCCAGTTCCGGCGTTTGACCCGTAGAGATTTCTGGCATGGAAATATCCAACGTATCCAGCTGCGAGCTGGTGATCAGATCGATCACGTCGGTATCGCTGGTTCCCCGATCCGAAGGTTCTGTGACCGGTGGGTCGTCCTCGGCCAGTGGGATCGTGCCATCGGGTTGTTCGTCGAAGATGCTTTCGTCGAGCCGTTGGTCATCAGAGTCGTCTGGCGGGGCGTCGTCGCCATCTGCCAGGTCGTCAATCTGTTCTCGTTTGAACATGAGTTTATCGCGATCACGGAATTGCTGGAGCTGGCCACTGGCAGCCATTTCTCGGATGTCGTCCTCACTTACACCAAGTTTCTGTGCCGCTTCTTCGAGGCTATAAAACATCTTGGCCATTAGCTTCGGGCTCCTGCAATTGGTTTGATCATCGAGGCTGGCCTTAGGGGCTTCTGTCCAAGCCCGACTTCGGGCAATCAGTGTTTCATTTGGCAAGAAGACCAAGGGCAGGCGCTTCCCGGTAAGCACCAGACCCATCTACGCCCAAGCACCCACAGATACACCCGTCGGGCCGAAGCCAGCGGGACTCCGATAAAGCCCCTTAACCTTAGGATAAGTTTTTTCGATTGACAAACGGCCTGCCCCGGCGTCTTCGTGCCGGGTTTGCTACGATGGCCCTCTTTTTAGGCGATTGTTGCAAAGGTAGACCAGGCCATGTTCGTGGATCGCGTGATGATCGATCCTCTCGATCTGATGTTGCCAGACCTGCCTCCCAGCCTAGAGGGGCTAAAAGTGGTGCACATCAGCGATCTCCATATCCGCCGTCGGCGTGCGCGGCACCGACGTATCCTTGCGGGCCTTGATCTGATCCATGCGGATCTGGCGGTGTTAACCGGCGACTACATTGATCGTCCGGGTGACGAACAGATCGGCTTGGCGGTCATGGGCGAAATTTGCGACCGCCTGGCTCCCCCCTTGGGCATTTACGGTGTCTTTGGGAACCATGACACACCCGAAGCACGCCGACAATTCGCCGAGTTGCCCGTGCGTTGGCTCAACGATACCTGCTGTCGGCCCACAGGCTTACCGTTACAGATCGCGGGGTTCGTCACCGGAATGATCCGAAGGCCCGATGTTGTGGCGACGCTGTTCGGTTTGGAAGCGGACACCGCGGCGACCGTGTCTACCGGTGCCGGCCAACAGCGACCCAGCGGTGGTAAAACCGTCCGTCTGCTGTTGTGTCATCTGCCCACCTATCTACCGACAGCGGCAGATCTGGGGGTTGACCTCATGATTGCCGGCCACACACACGGTGGTCAGTGCCGGCTGCCGGGGCGACAAGCGATCTGTAACTCGTCGGATCTGCCGGCGAGCCTCACGTCTGGACTGTTGCGGCATCGCAACACGCTGTGTGTGGTCTCACGGGGGTTGGGTGAAACCATCGTGCCTTTTCGCGTCTTCTGCCCGCCCCATATTCCGCTGTACACGCTCAGACGCGGTTCGATGCCAGGGCAACGGACCGATCATGTGGTGAACATCCGGCCTTGGTAACGCCTATCTGGATAGATTCTCACACACCATCTGCGAACGCGCGTCTATCACAAAGAGAGACTTGCTTTGTGTTCCCTTCGCGTATCGAAATAAGCCACAAGCGGGGCCCCAGATCGGGCCACACGCCGCCTTGGATGTCTTTACAGGTCGATATATTGACGGATTGGGGTGAAGCGGGGCCGCCAAAGGATAGGCCACTGGTATACACTGGCGGGCCATGCTCGCGCAGGTCCATAGCTTCGTGTTACAGGGGATCACCCCCATGGCTTGCGAGGTCGAGGTGGATGTTGCCGATCGGGGCCTGGCCAAGACAACTATCGTTGGGCTACCGGATACGGCGGTTAAGGAATCGATCGAGCGTGTACGCTCGGCGATCGTAAACAGCGGCTATCCCTTTCCGTTGTCACGACTGCTGGTCAACCTCGCGCCAGCAGATACCCGCAAGGAAGGCCCGATCTTCGATCTGCCTATCGCGGTGGGGCTGCTGCTGGCTGAACAGGTCATCCAGACGCCCCATCACAAGCGGCTGCTGTTTGCGGGCGAATTGGCGTTGGACGGACGACTGCGGCCGGTCAACGGTGTGATCAATCTGGCGATGCTGGCACGGGCCAGCGGGATGCGGGGCGTGATCGTACCGGTCGACAACGCCAGCGAAGCGGCGGCGGTCGGTGGGATTCAGGTCTTCGGTGTCGACACTCTGGCCAGCGTCGTCGGTTTTTTGAACGATCAGTTTGAGCTGAAGCCGCACCCTGAAGTGGACGTTGATCAGGTGCTCTTGCAACATCAACCCGATGTGGATTTTGGTGACGTCCGCGGTCAAGAGGTGGCCAAGCGGGCGTTGGCCATCGCAGCCGCCGGCGCGCACAACGTGTTGTTGATTGGACCTGCCGGTGTAGGTAAGACGCTGATGGCTCGAGCCCTGGCGGGTGTGATGCCGACGCTGTCACGAGAAGAGGCGCTGGAGGTGACTCGGATCTTTTCGTGTGTGGGTCAGATTCCAAAGGGCACACCGCTGGTGACCTGTCGTCCGGTCCGTGCGCCCCACCATACCGCCAGCAGCGTGGCGATGATCGGTGGAGGGTCTGTCCCTCGACCCGGTGAAGTGAGCCTGGCCCATCACGGGATTCTGTTCTTAGATGAGATGCCTGAGTTTCCCCGTTCGGTGCTCGAGACACTTCGGCAGCCGCTAGAGGACGGTCGTGTGACCATCGCTCGCGCTCATGGCACGCTGGCGTTTCCAGCGCAGTTTATGTTAGTCGCTGCAATGAACCCCACGCCCAAAGGGACCAAGCCGACCGATCAAGTTAGCCACCGTCAGATGGAGCGATACCTGGCCAAGCTCAGCGGGCCGTTGATCGATCGGATTGACATTCACGTGGAGGTGGCGGCTGTGCCTTATCACCAGCTTGCCGGCAAAGCCAGCGGCACCGAATCGGCGGCCATGCGTCGGCAGGTGATTGCCGCTAGAAAGGTTCAGTCTGATCGCAACGGTGGGCCTTTGCGTCCTAACAGCACATTGTCGGGGCGGGAGCTTGACCGTCTTGCTCCGTTAGACCGGCAAGGTCAGGAATTGCTCAGGCAGGCCATGACCGAATTGCATTTAAGTGCGAGGGCTTACGACAAGATCCGCCGCATGGCACGAACCATTGCCGATTTAGAACCGACCCCGTCGATCGCGGCGCACCACGTCGCCGAGGCGATCCAGTACCGGCTGTTGGATCGGCAGATGTAGGTGCTTCGTGACGCATCATTTTTTGTCTTGAAGACCGATGTGTTTGGACAAGCACCGGGATCAACTCGGTGACCGGTTCACTTCAATGCCTAGTGATGGGCGGCGGTTTCGATTTCGACCGCCGGGCCGACGCCTTCCGGTTCGCGGATCGACTCGACCAGGAGTTTGATTTTGTCGCTGGGTTCGGCGCACAGGGGTGTCAGCGATAACGTCACCACGAAATTCAGCCCCATACCGATCGTGCCGATGCCCTGTGGGCCGATTCCAAAACACCAGTGAGGCATGCCAAAGTAGACGCTACCAATAATATAAGATGCCGTGAAACCGATGCCCGTGATCATGCCCAAGATGGCCGGGACCGTGCCTACGGTCTTAGAAAAAATGCCCAAGACGATTGCAGGAAAGAAACTCGCAGCTGCCAGGCCGAACGCAAACGCGACGACTTGACTGACGAACCCTGGGGGGAAGATGCCAAACAATCCGGCGACGATGACCGCCAGACCGATCACCACGCGTCCGACCACCAACCGTTTGGCTTCCGACGCCGCCGGGTCGATCACGCGGTAGTACAAGTCATGGGCCACCGACGAAGAGATGACCAACAGTAAGCCACTTGCCGTTGATAGGGCCGCAGCCAGCCCTCCGGCGGCGATAAACGCGACGATCCAGTTGGCCAGTTCGGCCATCTCAGGTGTGGCCAGGACGATGATGTCTCGGTCCGGTCCGGACAAACCCAATCGCCGCATCTTGGGTCGACCGTCTACGCCTTTAGCGCCCTGACTGTCTAGCCAACGCTGATGGGCTAGGCGCGTGGCCATCCATTCGTTGTCGCTGATCTTCTGTGCATTGACGTGGAAGATCTCATTGTCGGCTTCTTGGGCGCCACCTCGATACTGCACACGGTGGTCACCGTTATCTAGCCACGTGATGAGCCCCGTTTTTTCCCAGCTGCCAAACCAATGAGGCAACTGATCTTCGGTCTTGCCTTCAAGGCTATTGATCATGTAGTAGCGGGCAAAGGCAGCGGTGGCCGGAGCCGTCAGGTAGAGCAGCGCAATAAAGAATAACGCCCAAAACGCGCTCCACCGAGCGGCATCGACATTCTTGACCGTATAAAATCGCACGATGACATGTGGTAACCCCGCGGTGCCAACCATCAGTGCCAACGTCGTGCACAGGACATTGAGTTTGTTCCACTTTGCGTCATTAAAGGGTTGGGTGTAGCTGGCGAAACCGAGATCCGCCTGGATTTGATTGAGCTTGTCGAGCAGGTACATCCCGCTGCCGTCCGACAGACCTGTCAGGCGGCTGCCCATCCCCAGCTGAGGGATGGGATTCCCGGTGAGCATGATACTAATCGCGATCGCCGGGATTAGAAACGCGGTGATGAGGATCCAATACTGAGCGACCTGAGTCCAGGTGATCCCCTTCATGCCACCAAGCGTCGCGTAGACAAACACGATGACCATCCCGATGACCACGCCGGTCTCCAGCGGCACCTCCAGGAAGCGCGAGAAGACCACACCCACACCTTTCATCTGTCCGGCGACGTAGGTAAAGCTAACGAAGATAGCGCACAGGACCGCGACGCACCGAGCCGTATTGGATTCGTACCTGTCACCCACAAAGTCCGGGACGGTAAATTGCCCAAACTTTCGCAAGTAGGGCGCCAGCAGCAACGCCAGCAACACATACCCGCCAGTCCACCCCATGAGGTATACCCCACCGGCGTAGCCCATGGTGGAGATCAAACCGGCCATCGAAATAAACGACGCCGCGCTCATCCAATCGGCAGCCGTGGCCATCCCGTTGGCCAGTGCCGGCACACCGCGGCCGGCCACGTAGAAACCTCGCGTGTCGCGCACTCGGCTGACCCATGCGATAACGAGGTAGAGCGTAAACGTGAGGCCGACGAACAGGTAGGTCCAAGCCCGAAGATCCATCGGTCAACCTTCCCGCTGGCGGCGTAGCCGTTGGATATCCTGATGGTGCCGAGCGTCAAGGCGGTTTAACACCAAGGCATACACGAAAATCAGCAGCACGAATATGACAATGCTTCCCTGCTGAGCAAACCAAAAGCCAAGTGGGAAACCACCGATCCGAATGGGCTTTCCATTGACCAAGACAGTGTTGAACCAATCAGCCCACACCACACCGCAACCCAGCCCGGCCAAGAGCCAAATCACCAACAACACCAACATGATTCGCACGTTGGTCCGCCAATAGCGCTTCATTGCCGCGTGTATTTTTGGCTGGAGCAGATCCGGTGGGCTGACCGGCTTTTCAAGCATACCCGAGAATAAGGCACGGACCCTCACCTAGCAAATCGTCGGAGACAGACTCGCAATTTTCGTTTGAACGGAGACAAGTGGAGCCGAGCGGGATCGAACCGCCAACCTCTGCATTGCGAACGCAGCGCTCTCCCAATTGAGCTACGGCCCCGAGGGTTGTGACACCCACCGCTTGATATCTTTTATATCGGTGTCTCCTGGACGCGGCAAACGAGAGTATGAGTCATCTTTGCCGCGAAGTGCTCAAGCAGACACGTGGGCACCAAAGAAAGGCCGGAGGCGGATGACAAACGCCCTCTGTCTGGGCTTGACTGACTCGAAAGCATCCCATGACGGAATGCTGGGGTGTACCGGTTGGACAGGACGGCTGGCTTGTCGTCTTGACCGGCGTGTCCCGCAGCGGTTTAATGAAGCTCATTCAAGGCATCCGCTGTTTATCCAAGATTGTGGGCGCCGTCAGTGGGTGTGAAGAGATCTTTGCACTGGGACAGAGATGAATGCCGTTGCAGGGCATGCCGGGCGTTGCAGGCAGCCGCACGGCCGGCTGGGTTGGGGCAGTGTCCCAGCGGGGTGGGCACCGGCGTTAGAATGCTGACCTGTGGTCTATACCCAAACCGGCCCTAGGGCCATTGTATCCGGGCAGGGAGCCTTGTATGCCCAAGAACAGCAGCTGGGGGATCGAAGTCGGGTCGGATGCGATCAAGGCGATTCGGTTGGTGCAGCACGGCGGTGAGGTGACCGTCGACGCCTATGAGATTGTGCCGTTCAGGAAAATTCTGACCACGCCGGGCCTGGACGTGGATCAAACCATCCAGGATGGGCTAAGAGCGCTCCTTGCCAAGCAACCGGTTCGTCAAGGGCAGGTCGTAGTGTCGGTGCCGGGGCGTGCGGCGTTTGCCAAGTTTGCCAAGCTCCCGCCGGTGGATCCAAAGAAGATTCCGGACATTGTTAAGTTCGAAGCGGTCCAACAGATTCCGTTTCCCATCGAGGAAGTGGAGTGGGATTATCAGGTTTTCACCCATCAAGACTCGCCGGACGTCGAGGTGGGCATCTTTGCGATCACCAAAGAGCGGCTTCACAAGATTCTAGATAACTTCACAGCGGTTGGCTTGAGTGTGGACGGCGTGACGTTGTCGGCCCTGGCGGTCTACAACGCGTTGACCTACGACCTGGAGCACGGACCAGACTCTCCGGGCACGATTTTGATGGATATCGGGACCACCAGCACCGATGTGATCATTATCGAAGGCGACAATCTGTGGCTGCGGACGCTGCCCATCGGGGGCAATAGCTTTTCAGAAGCGCTTGTTCGTGCGTTTAAGCTTAGCTTTACCAAAGCAGAGAAACTCAAACGTGAGGCGGCGACAAGCAAGTACGCCCGTCAGATTTTTCAGGCCATGCGGCCGGTCTTCGGAGATTTGATCCAAGAGGTCCAGAAGACGCTTGGGTTTTACCATCAGAGTCAGGGTGCGGATCGAGAGGTTCGTGTGACCACGCTGATTGGGGTGGGGTCATCGTTTCGTTTGGCGGGCATGCAAAAGTTTCTGCGTCAGCAGTTGCAAATGGAAGTGCGGCGATTGGATCACTTCAAGCGAATCGGGGTCGAAGGCAAAAAAGCCGCTGACTTTGCCGAGCATTCGCTTAACCTGGTGACCGCTTTCGGTTTGGCGTTGCAAGGGTTGAACCTGGGGCAGGTGAACGCCAACCTCCTACCTGTCGGGATGACCAAACAGCGTGTGTGGCAATCGAAACAGCCGTGGTTTGCCGCCGCGGCCGCGTTGATGGTCGTGGCTTCGGTCGCTGCGTGGGTGAGGCTTAAAGTCGACACGAGCCTGTTCGACAACGCCATGAGTGTCAGTCAGCCGCGGGTTGACCAAACGCTCCACACCGCCGATGAGTTTGTGCAAATGTGGCGGCAGATCGAGGGGAGCTCCGATCCGCGCCGGCGGATTGAGAATCTGCGTCGCATCCTCGATTATCGCCGGGTCTGGCCCAAGGTGATATACGATCTGATGCTGGCCGCGGGGACCTTAGACTCTCAACCAGAGCTGTTGACGTCAGATTACGATCAGATTGGGAGGATCGACCGCTCTGAGCGGCGGCGCGTGTATATCGATTCTATCTCAGCTCGATATCAATTGGGATCTGACGACACAGCATCAGGATCGGGCGGTGCTCAGGCCGCGCCGGGTTTGACCATTGAGGACATTTGGGGCCGCCGGTCTGATCGCCAGGTCGGCGACGGTTCGGCGCAGACACCCCGACCGCCGTCGTTTGTGATTACGGTGAAAGGTACAACGCCACACAAAAACGGGCCCAAGCTGATCAGCCAACACATGATTCGTTGGATCAAGGAGAACAGTGAGCGTCATGACCGACCCTACCGGATCATGGTCAATAGCACATCGTTAGAGAGCATCGAACGGATCAGTGATGATCGTCCGGCAGCAGACACCGCTGGTCGGGTCTCGCTCCGGGGAGGGCGATCGGGGTTACGCAACGGCCAGCCCAGGACGGTTCGCGCGTCCGATGCCCGCAGATCGGCAGCCAGTATTGGCAGAGCCGACGGCGAGATCGCCCCGGCTCGTTTGTTTCCTCGTCGTCCATTAAGCGATGAACCCCGCGTGGGCGATTGGGTGTTTGTGCTTCGGTGGACCATCCAGCTGCTGCGACCCGAAGACACCCGTCGTGCGGAGGATTCGGTATGAAACCGGTTTTGGTTTGGGCCAAATCCAACCCGCTCAGCACCAGCGCAGCAATGGCCGCATTGGTTTCGCTGGCGTGGTTATTCTTCGTTCATGCCGACGGCGTCGCCTTTACCAAACAGATTGGCCAACGCAGCCGTGTGATCAGCCAGATCGAAGCCCTGCAGCGAACCCAGGTCCGCGTTCCGCCAGACCAGCCTGACGAACCGGAGCGTCATCTGCAAGTGGCGGTCAATCAAGCGGCGATCGACCAACTCAAGCGTGTGTACACGCAACTGAACCGGGAATACCGGGAAATCTTTAAACTGGCCGTCAAGCGGAATCAAGGCAACCACGTGCCGATGCTCGAAGGGCTGTTCCCTGAACCGCTTGACGCTGCGATGCCGTTTGAGGCCAGGCGTCGGTACCGCAGTTTGATGGCGGACATGGTCAGTGGGCGCTCAAAGCACCCCGGTTATCCGAGACTCAACGCCGGTCCACGGCCGTCGCGCGCCAAGATCAGGGAAATCCTCGAACAAGTTGAGACGAACTTCTTAGCTAGTATGTTGATCCCTAAACAAAGGGTCGGCGACCTAACCGGGGCTGAGGCACAACAGCTAGACAGAATCCAGGCCGACGAATTGTATACACTGCTCGAGCAACAAGCTCGGTCGATCCATGTGTACGCAGAAGATCAGATCGCATCGCCAGATTTTCCGCTGGACGTGGGCCAGTGGAGCGAACCGGGCTTGCGTCCACTCATGTCAGACATCTGGGAAGGCCAGCTGGGGCTGTGGATTCAACAGGATATTGTGGAGGTGATCGCTCGGTGTAACCACGTGGATGATCCCCAGTCCAATGTCATCAACGCACCGGTCAAACGTCTGATCGGCATCCGCGTGCTGCCTGCGTATGCCGGTCTGTCTGGTGGGGTTGATGACGCGGCTGCGTCTAACGCCCGTGGTCGGGCGATAGGCATCCTCGCACCCGGAACCACGGCCGCCGGGTTGTCCGGCTCAGGCGACGCTGAGGCTCAGGTGCCTGATGATTTTACGTTTTCGCCTACCGGGCGGCGCAGCAACGTCATGTACGACGTGCGGCATGCTCGCGTATCGCTGGTCATCGACTCACGGATGATGCCGCTGTTTTTCGATCATTTACACCGCGTCAATTTTATGACGGTCCTGAAGATCGACATGAAGGATGTGGACGAATACGACGCGTTACGCCAGGGGTATGTGTATGGCGCCGGAGACGTGGTGCAAGCGGATATGCTGATCGAGACGATCTGGTTACGGGATTGGACTGCTGCGCTTATGCCTGAATTGGCTCGGTCCCAGATCGCTACACACAAACAATGAAACGCAAGAATATCCATTTTGTTGAGCTTCACGTCGAGAAGTTTATTCTCGCGCTGGGGGTGGTTTTTTTTCTGGTGGTCGTGTGGCGGTACGCCTTGAGCGATCCATACGTCGTGACCATGCGTCAAGACAGAGCCGTTGCGCCCGCCGAGGTGGAAATGAAGGTCCTCGATGCGTTGGCGAAGCTGACCCAGAAGATTAAGCCAGGCACGCCGAGCCCTCTGCCGCCGATGACCGTGCCGGCTTACACGTCGATGTTCCAAACGCGGCTTGACCAA
The DNA here is from genome assembly GCA_965222495.1 of Phycisphaeraceae bacterium. Classification (GTDB taxonomy): domain Bacteria; phylum Planctomycetota; class Phycisphaerae; order Phycisphaerales; family Phycisphaeraceae; genus CBDCUA01. The sequence continues at coordinate 737,331 of CBDCUA010000007.1, forward strand.
GCACCTCTTTCAGTCGGTCAGCTGGACCCCATGGGGCAGCTGGGACTGTCGATTACTGAACGGATCCGCGGCGTCGATGCGGTCGTTGCGGATTTACCTGTTCCCCCTGCGCCAGTCCAGATCAGTGTTCGTGCCGGTTTTGGTGTGTTGCTGAGCCCGGAGAAGCTGGTCGACCATTACGCCGGCGGATTGGCCGGCTCGCAGCGTATGTCTGGTAGCCGAGCTCAGGATGTTGCCAACGCCTACGGGCGGTGGGTTGCGACACGGCAGCCCCGTGATTTTCGATATGTCAGTGTTGGCGGATGGTTCGACGCGTTGGCTTGGCGCCGGATGCGGCCAACGAACGGGACGATTCCTCCCGAGCAATGGGAGGTTGCCATGTCGCTGGCAGACGTGATTCTGGAACGCCAGACTTTTGATCCGGTGCAAGGCCGGTGGGGTGCTGACGTGGTTGTAGCGCCGTTGCCCGGCGCAATTTCTTTCCGGGATTTGGACGAGCGCTGGACGACCAGCAGGGCTCAGCAGACCATTCAAAGAATCAAAGCCATTCAAGAGGAGATTGCTCGTCCGCCGTTTGCACCCATGACTGACGGGGTCAAATGGATGCCACCGGAGCTGGCCGATACCGAACTGTCGGAACCAGAACCACAAGAAACGGCGACCGTGATCGTCCAGCCAACAGGCGGACAGAAAGTGTGGGCACACGATCTGACGGCGGAGCCGGGCATAACGTATCGGTATCGCCTGCGCGTGTCGCTGATTAATCCGATGTTTCAACGGTCGAAGCTCAAGGGACAGCGTCGCGAAAAATACTTTCACAAACTGGCGATATTGTCGCGAGCCAGCCAGTGGACCAAGCCCGTAACGATCGAACCACTTCGTCAATTTTTTGTGGTGGGAGGGTCAGGTGCTGAGCGGCAGGCAACGATAGAAGTATGGCGGGTCTTCGATGGTCGGCCCCGGGTCAGTGAGTTTCGTGTTTATCCTGGCGATCCGTTGGGGCATGAGGTGACCATGTCGGCGGCGGGACAACAGATTGTGGTGGACATGAGTATTCCGGGGTTGGTCGTGGACCTGGTCGATGCGGCGTCGGAAAGGGGGCTTCGCGGCCGATCGATCATGTTGTACGTTAGTGCGGATACGCATCAGTTGTTCGAGCGTTCCATTGAGGCCGATCGGGCGTCGCCGGCGCGGGCCCGTTTGATCAGCCAGGCCGCCGTCGCCGCAGGCGAAGCGCAGCCGGCGGTCGTCGGTACCCGATAAGTGTGTTAGGTCGTGTAGTCGGCGTTGATCGCCACGTACTCTCGCGACAGATCGCAGCCCAGCCATTGCGTGCCGGCTTGACCTAGGCCAAGATCGACAGTGAACACGACCTCATCGCCGGTCATGATGCGTGTTAATCGGTTGAGCGCAGCACCGCGAACGTTTACCGGTTGGCCGCCCCTAAACACGCAAATTTCTTTTTGACCACGACCCCCGCTACCCGTGTGACGCGGTTGGCCGATGTGCAACGATAACCTCTCGGGTTTGACCGTCGCTTTGCTGTATCCTGCGGCGGTGATAATTCGGCCCCAGTTCGGGTCACCGCCGTGCACCGCGGCCTTGACCAGCGGGCTATCCACGATGGCCTTGCCCACACGGTCGGCGTCTATCTGACTTCTTGCGCCTAGCACGATCACGCGAAAGACTCGTGTCGCCCCCTCGCCGTCCTGAACGATTTGGTATGCCAAGTCAGCGCACAGCTGAGTCAGAGCGTTCCCAAAGCGTTTCGCATCGGGGCTGCCTTTCTTGAAAGTGGGGTTTGCCGCTGCGCCACTTGCCATCGCCAGTACCGCGTCGTTGGGGCTTGTGTGCTGGTCGATGCTCATACGATTAAACGTCACGGCAACGGCTTCTCGCAAGGCGGCGCTGAGCATGGGTGCTGGCAGGTTTGCGTCTGTCGTGATAAACGCCAACATGGTGGCCATGTGAGGGGCAATCATCCCACTGCCCTTGCATACACCGGCGATGTGTACAAGCCTGCCGGGCTTGGGGCCCAAGCGCGTTGACCGGTACGCCTGCTTGGGCACCCGATCGGTGGTCATGATCGCTCTGGCCGCTGCTGCGTCAGCGGTTCGTCCCCGTGCCAGCTGGGCCGCCGCAGCAGCGATTCCTGCCCGAATCTTTTCCATTGGAAGGCGTCGGCCAATGACACCTGTCGAGCTGGGCAGCACCCAGCGTGAATTGGTGTCGGCCAATCCCGCTTCTTGGGCCACAAGCTGGCACGTCGCTACAGTATCCTGATAACCCGACGGGCCTGTGGCCGCATTGGCGTTACCGCTATTACAGACGATCGCCTGGGCTTTTCCAAATCGGAGGTGGCGCCGGCTGATCGACACGGGCGCGGCTTGGACGTTGTTCGTCGTGAATATGCCCGCGGCGGTACAGGGCCGATCAGCGACGATCATCGTCAGGTCCGGTTTTCCAGATTCTTTGATACCACAGGTGACACCGGCGGCGCGAAAACCTTTCGGTGTGGTGATGCCTCGGCTGGTCGATCGGTTGCCCATCGTTCGCTGTTGTAACCGACGGCGATGTTGTCCTCAATAGGGGTTTGTTGGGCAGTGAGCGATAGTCCGTTTAGCCGCAGGTCGAACGAACGTTCGATGCGTGGGCGCCATGGGGCTGTCTGGCGTATCAATGATCTTGTCTTCGTGGCGACGCGATCTAATTGGATGACGCCGCCGCAAATGTTCGCTGTACAGGTGAGACGCGCGGCGTTGACACTCTATGTGAGCTTCGCTACCTTCTGCCTTCTGTCGTGGCTTACCCCACGGTGGAGCGAGCAGTGGTAGGCCCTATCGCCGGTTGACTAGACATGACCCAGGTGGCAACCGGTGCTCGTTGGAGGAGGTCGGATTATTCAGAAGTCGTTGTTACCGAGGCCGTTAAATCTGTACCGAGGATACGCAGAAAAAGCGGGTAGCCAAGGCGGAACGCGGACCCCTGGCGCTTGCGGCAGCGGGCTTGGAGATGGGGCTGGCTGTCGCGGGAATGACGCTTCTGGGTTGGTGGCTGGACGGTCGTTTCGAGACCCGGCCCTGGTTGATGTTATCCGGTCTAGCGATGGGGATGGTGGGGGGCACTTACAACGTTTGGAAGATTAGTCGAGTTTTTTTTGGTGACTAGGCAGCACGATTGGCACATACGAGCCCTCAACCTGAGTTTCCCGTAGTCAAAGCGATATTGTGCCTGACGGCCACGTCGGTGATTTCTCTGGTCGCCGCGGAATGGTTGATCAAAGCCATTTATGGCCATGGTCCCGACGTGGCACGGGTGGCGCCCAGCGCGGCAGTACTGGTGTGGGGTACGTCGGTTTTGGCCGTGTTACCGGTGGGGGTGTTAGGGTCCGCGGGTGTGCTGGCGACGGTGTGGGGCTACTTCATTGGCGCGGGGGTACGGTTGTTGAGCTGTATGGGTGTGTATTGGTGGTTAACGACCGAACCATCCCCGCTGCCGGCCCGACCACTGGCTGTCGCGTTGGGGGTAACGTACGTCTGGCTACTGTTTGTCGAGATGGCGATGGTGGGGCGTTATCTATGGGCCAAGGATTTTCTTTACCGGACAGCAGGCGCCGGTGGCGCTACTTGTTGGGTATCGTCTGATACGACGGAGGTGGCCACGTGATGGCGTTGGTAACCACACTGGCAGTGAACCCGGTTGCTCATGTGACCGACAAGCCGTTGATCGAAGCGCAGATCGGTGGGATGGACTTGTGGTTGGTCTCAAACGTCACCGTGATGTTGGGGATCAGCGCGATCGTGACTTGTCTGCTGGTGATCCCGGCCGCCCGCCGTATCCAGACGGGAAAGGCACGATCCCTTGCAGATTTCTATTCTCAGGGCACGCTGGCCAACTTGGTAGAGTCGGTATGCGTGTATTTGCGCCAAGAAGTATTTCTCGGTGTCCTGGGTGATCAGACCGACCGTTTTACACCGATCCTTTGGACTTTTTTCTGGTATATCCTTGTCTGTAATCTGGTGGGATTAATCCCGATTCTCGATATCACGGGATTGTTTGGGCTTGGGTATCACGGGCATGGCATTGGCGGCACGGCGACTCAATCGATCTGGGTGACCGGCGGCCTGGCGGTGGTGTCCTTTATTTTTTACAACGCCACGGCTTTGTTAAAGGATCCGATCGGGTACTTCAAGCACCTGACCGGCGGCGCACCGATCTTCATGTGGCCGATTATGGTCCCTGTCGAAATCATGGGCATGCTCATCAAGCCATTTGCCTTGGCCATCCGTCTCTTTGCCAACATGACCGGCGGGCACCTGGTGATTGCGGTGTTGCTGTCATTCATTGGTCCGGTGATGAAGGCCTTGGGGGGGGTGGGTTTGCCTGTGGCGGCGCTGTCGATCTTAGGCGCTGCAGGGATCAACTTTCTAGAGATCTTGGTCGCATTTATCCAGGCGTATATTTTTACATTCTTGACGTGTTTGTTTTTGGGTCAACTTGTCGTGCATGAGCACGAGGAACACCATGAGGAGCATGACGAACAGGGCGATCACCCCGCTGTCGCGGCCTAGCGGTACAGCAGCGTCTGCCTGATCGTGGGTTCATGAGGAAAATCCTGGCGCACATACACCTCCCCGGTACCGGTCGAGCAGGGCAGCCGGACTTCCCATTTTGGGCGGGGAACACCACTGGGTACGACCTTGCCGTATCCGACATGCTGGAGATTTGTGATGAAGAAGAAGCAATGGCTCATTTTTGCCGCACTGGCCTCGACACTGCTGGTCGCCATCCCAGCTTGGGCCGCTGAAGGCAGCGATCAAGCACCGGGTGCGACGGTGGGCGACCAGGTGGCGTCGTGGTGGGTTTTCCCAGGCGGCACGGCCGGTCGGGCTTTGGGCGTGAGTGTGGGGGCGGGTCTGATCGTGATCGGTGCGGCCAAGGGCATTGGAAACATTGGCGGCAATGCCGTTCAGTCGATCGCCCGCCAACCAGAGGCCGGCGGCCGTATCTTTACGGCCATGTTATTGGCCGCGGCGTTGATCGAAGGGTTTACCTTCTTCGCGCTGTTGATCCCATTCTTGTCATAATCGTATAACCGCCGGAATGTGACAACGGGCCCTCGGTTTGGGCTCCACGGCAACGTAGAACTGGGTGGTGGTCACGACAGAGCAAGGAAAAGGTGAACCGTGATGCGAATCTGGACAGTTGGTCTAGCCTTGCTATTAGCGCCGGCTCCGCTCGCCGCTGAGACCGGCGGTGACGAGTCTCTGTTTTCCGGCACGCTGGCTCAGTCGGCGGCGGCGGTGGTCGTGTTCCTGATCCTATTGGTGGTGCTTCGCAAATTCGCGTGGGGTCCGATCCTTCATGGACTGCAAGACCGCGAGAGTAAAATCAGAGGTGACTTGGAACGGGCTGAACGCACCGCCAAAGAGGCCGCAGAAGCGCTGAAGGAATACCAGGACAAGCTTGCCGAGGCCCAAACACAAGCCACACAGATGATCGAGCAGGGCCGGGCCGATGCACAGAAAATTGCCGCGGGGCTGAGGGATCAAGCCCAGAAAGAAATCGATCAGATGCGGCACCGGGCTGAGTCGGACATTGTTGCAGCCAAGCAGAAAGCTCTAGGTGAGATTTACGCACAGGCGGCGGACCTGACGACCACGCTGGCCGGCCGGATTCTCCAACGAGAGATCAGTGATGACGATCATCAGCAGTTGATTAATGAGTCACTTAGTGCGTTGGGTCGTCACCGATCTGCGTGATCACCCGTCACACGAAAAATATGTTTTAGGTCAGGATCACTGGCGTGTCAGCAACCCTTTCTAATCAAGTCGATTCGGTGGAACGGGTGTATGCGCAGGCGCTGATCGATATCGCCGATGAGGCCGGTCATCTGGCGCAGATGGCTCAACAGCTAGAAGAGCTACGCACCTTGCTGGATGCTCACCCGGATCTTTTGCGGCTGCTTGCAAGCCGGGTCGTGCCCACCCGAGAACGTGCCAACAGCATCAAGGCGATATTCGAAGGCCGTATCAGTGACACGCTGTACAGGTTTTTGCAGGTTATCAATGAGAAAGGGCGCCTCGTTCATCTTCCCGGCATGATCCGGGCATACGCCCACTTACTGGACGAGCGCAATGGTATCGCAGAGGTGGACGTGTTTGTGGCCGACCCGCTTGGGGAGAGCCAGATTCAGAAGGTTGCCGATGTGATTGGCGGTGTGGTCGGGTGTCAGGTTGTCTTGCATCAGCACGTCGATCCGCACTTGATCGGTGGGCTGAAAGTCCGTGTGGGAGACCGACTGATCGATGGTTCCGTGGCCACCGGGCTGCGGCTGATGCACAACCGATTGACCGACGTGGGGCACGAACGGGCCCGCACCGACTTGGGGTTGTGGATACAAGAATAGGTGCTCAAGCGACGCAAAGGTTGTGATCATGAAAATCAAAACAGATGAAATCGCCAGTGTGATCAAACAAGAGGTTCAGCGTTACGCGACGCGATTAGAGGTGTCTCAGGTCGGCCAGGTGATTGAGGTCGGTGATGGCATCGCCCGCATCTACGGGTTGTCGCAGGCGATGGCCGGCGAAATGCTTGAGTTTCAGGTTGGACGGTCGTCTGGTGGTGACGAGCAGGTGGTCAGGGGCCAGGTGTTTAACCTGGAGAACGATGTCGTCGGCGCCGTGGTATTTGGCGACTATCTGAAGATCAAAGAGGGCATGACGGTCCGGTCGACGGGACAATTGTTGAGTGTCCCTGTGGGCCCGGAGCTTTTGGGGCGTGTGATCAATGCTCTGGGTGAACCGGTTGACGGTAAGGGTCCGATCCAAACCGGTCATACCCGAAAGGTTGACATCATTGCCCCCGGCATTGCTGAGCGGCAGCCGGTCAAGCAACCTTTACAGACCGGCATCAAGGCGATCGATTCAATGATCCCCATTGGTCGAGGTCAGCGTGAATTGATCATCGGCGACCGTAAAACGGGAAAAACCGCGGTTGTGATTGACGCGATTATCAACCAGCGCCAAACCCATCAGACCGATCAGCCGGTTTTTTGTATCTATGTCGCGGTCGGGGCGAAAGAGTCAAGCGTGGCGTCGGTGGTCCAGGTGCTAGAAGAACACGGCGCGATGGCGTACACCACGGTGGTGGTCGCTTCGGCGGCGGACCCGGCGCCGATGCAGTACGTCGCTCCGTATTCGGGTTGTGCGATGGGCGAGTATTTCATGTCCGAAGGCAGCCACGTGTTGTGTGTGTATGACGATTTGTCCAAGCAGGCGGCATCTTACCGTCAGCTGTCGCTACTGTTGCGGCGTCCGCCCGGCCGAGAGGCCTATCCGGGTGATGTGTTTTACTTGCACAGCAGGTTGTTGGAGCGGGCAACGAAATTGTCTGATGAAAACGGCGGTGGTTCGCTTACGGCACTGCCTGTCATTGAGACCCAGGAAGGAGACGTGTCGGCCTATATCCCCACGAATGTGATCTCAATCACCGACGGGCAGATCTACCTTGAGCCGGAGTTGTTTTTCGCCGGTGTCCGTCCGGCGATTAACGTGGGGATCAGTGTTTCGCGGGTCGGAGGCAATGCCCAGATTAAGGCGATGAAGCAGGTGGCCGGTTCGCTGCGATTGGACCTGGCGGCTTTCCGCGAACTGGAGGCGTTTGCCCAGTTGGGTACCGAGTTGGATAAAGCCACACAGCGCCAATTGGACCGAGGGGCCCGCATGGTCGAGTTGCTCAAGCAGCCGCAGTATGTGCCGATGGACGTGATCGATCAGGTCATCCAGATATTCGCCGGCACGCGTGGCATTTTGGACGATGTCCCACTAAATCAAGTCGAGGCGTTCGCCAAATCGCTGTTGGATTATTTTTCTGGCTCGGCGATCGCATTGCGGCAGGAGCTGACTTCCAAGCAGGCGTTTAGCGAGGACCTAGAAGCAAAGTTTCTCCAGGCCATGCGCGATTTTAAGAGCGGATGGGTGGCGTCCGAAGCCCAACGCGCCGAGCCGGCCGCGGTTGTCGGATAGCCGGACGGGTACGGACTGCGTATCGATGGTCAGAGAACGCAATCGCGATCCCTGACCTGGGCTTTTCGGATTCGATCGGTTCGTAGCGGTGTGAATCAGCAGAATGATCTCGACGAGCCCGAAAGCGACCAATACCACATCGATTGTGCCGTGCACGTTTGCGGCCCTTTGCCGCTTCTGACCTGCACCAAAAAATGATCCGGAAAGGCCGTGCGGATCTCGCAGCCAATTCGGGCATCGCAATTCCAATGGCCTTTATCACGCCGCTGGCCAACAGAAAACCGATACGGGGCCAGAAAGAGCGTGTGGAGGCGAGCGGTGGTCGGTTTTGTGGGGACCCACGCGACACGATTTGATTCGACTTCACCTATCGCTGTGAATCCTCGCCGTATAGCGGTTGGGTGCGGCACGCCTGTAGACGCTCCTCGTTGCGCCGGTCGAGCAGCTGTCTGCTTTTATAAGTGTTAGGCCTGACGGTGCGGTGCCTTGATCAAAAAGCCGTTTCCCAGAGCCTACGATGACGGGAAAAGTCCATAAACGGAATTCATCGACAAGTTCGTGGGAAAGCAGGGTCTGGATCAGCTGCCAGCTGCCGTGAACTTGTAGCAAAGGGCCGTCTTGAGTCTTGAGCCGAGAGACCGCCGTCGCAATATCTCCTGTCAGACGTAAGGAGTTCTTCCATTTGAGGTCGCTCAAGCTGGATGTCGCAACAAATTTAGTCGCGTTGTTCAATTTGTTGGCGACGGGATTGTCCTCACTGGCGTAAGGAAAATGAGCAGCAAATATATCATATGTCTTTCGACCTAGCAGAAGGTCGTAAGGCGCGGCCATGGCTTCTCGGATGACCTGTGCCATGACGTCGTCCCAACAGTCGCGAGCCCAGCCACCGTGAACAAATCCACCGGAAGGATCTTCGTCCGGTCCGCTTGGTGACTGCATGACGCCGTCAAGAGTTAAAAACGTCAGGAGTGCAAGGTTTCTCAAAACGACTCTCCAATGAAGTGTTTGGCGGTGATTTACACTCGGCTGTGCAGCCGGCCGTTGGGTTCAATTTTCCGTGTTTGTCTGCCGTAGCGTGGTGGAAGTGCGCTGAACATGGATGAGGTGTTGGGGGGCGGTGATTGCAAGGCACGGCTCATCTTCTATCGGTCCACGACCATGTGGCAGAGCATACGGAGACAACGACAGTTGCGCCAAGCCCCTGAAGGCGTTGGATCACTCCATATTAGCGTGGCGTCAGGTCATGCTGGTCGAGCCTTGCGGGTGACAAGTTGACAAGGGTCGGTCCGCTGGGGCACAGCCATGTCTCGACGGTCTGCACACGCGTGGTCCATCGGGACCGATGGGCTGGTTTACGGTCCGCTGGACACGATCTGAATCTAACATTCTTGATTCATCCAACAGACTTTCGAGTGTGTCCGTTGGTGTCGGTTTGAATCGCTGGTTTCACAACAAGGTGTGCAGCCTTGTTTGTGACTTTTTAAGCGGCGCGTCGCAAAACCGACGCCGCCGCGGCAGCCAAGTCTTTTCGCACCGCGATGAAGGGGAAACAGCAGGCGTCGAATCGCTTATGAACACCCACGGCATGTGACTGGGCCAGTGTCTGGCAGATTTCCCAGTTGCCGATACCGTGTAGTTCGCCGACATAAGCCTGTGCGTTGGCTCGTATCTCTGGTGGGATGCTGTCCAAGATGGCTAGCTCGGAGCCCTCGGTGTCAATCTTGAAAAGATCGATACGATCTAATCCCAGTTCGTCGAGCGCGTCAGCCACTGCCCTTAGTGGCAGGGATAAGGTTCGCAGCGGATTGTGCCCGATCTGCATAAAGCCGCCACCGCCAAAACTGCGCGGATCATCTGACATGTGGTACTCGAATTGACCGGATTTGTCGGACAACCCGTATGGCAGGATGTGGACACGTTTACCCAGCGTTTTTGTGTTTTGGAGCAGAAGATCTAAGTTCTGCGGTAGCGGTTCGAAGCAATACACCCGAGCCGCGGGATACAACAGTGAAAAGTAGACCGTGGTGATGCCGATGTTGGCCCCAATATCGAAAATCACTTTTGGCTGGACGGTCTGCGGCAACCGGTACATGATCTTTTCACGCAGGATCATGTTCACCAGGTCAATATCGGTCGTGCCGGCGCGAACCAGCAGTCGTAGGGATTGCTTTTGGAATCGAACCGACACCTCACTTAGTCGTTGATCGTGGGTGCTTCCACTGTTGTTTCGGCGCTTGTTAAAAGGCCGCAGCCGCCCAGCGGCAGCGGTCAGCAGCGACCGGACGGTGTGGTAAGAGGCCATCGTTGAACTCCAGCGGCGTCTGTCTGACGCGTCAAATCACTTCCGATCGTGACCAGAGCTCTTATCGGCCTGTCACAGGGTGACGTTGAGGAAGATTTTGACGGTTGTATCGGTATTGCGGTCAACCGCACGTGCTTGGGCGCCGATGTAAGTCCAGTAAATGAACTTGGGACTCGAGAGGCATCAGGACACCATATGCGGATTGGATTGGATGCTCGGACAATCTACTGGCCAACGCGTCGCGGGACAGGCAAAAATCTGATTGACCTGTACCGCCATTTGGTACGGTTGCGACCACATTGGCAGGTGGTGGCGTACCATCGACAGCAGGGACCGGTCGAGCCGGTACTGCCCAGCGGGCACGTGTCGCCACGGCTGATCGAGATGTTCGGAGACCGCGTCGACGCGTGGCAGCGGTGGCGTTTGCCGATGGCGGCGTGGCGCGACGATGTGGATGTGTTGCACTGTCCGGCCAATTTGTGCCCGACGTGGTTGCCGGTTAATACCGTTGTGACCATTCATGATCTGATTCCGATGGACATGCCCGCCGGCCGCCCGGCTGCGCAGGTGCGGCGGTTTGTTCAGTCCGTCCGTCTGGCGTGTCAGCGTGCGGCGTGGATTATCTGCCCGTCTCGATATACGCGTGATCGCCTTGTTCGTGAGTTTGACGCCGATCCCCGCAGGATGACGGTGAATCCTTGGGCGCCTGATAGCTCGGTGGCCTCTGTGCCTGATTCACATCGACAGCAGATCTTGGCACGTTTTGGTATCACCAAGCCGTTTGTGCTGCACTTCGGGGCCGGCAGCCCCAGAAAAAACACCCGCCGTGTGCTTGAGGCGTGGGCGACGCTGGACAAATCCCTACGGCATCAGTTCCAATTGCTGGTGGTCGGACTCGATAGCCACACCCAGAAGCAGCTGGAGCAGACTGCCGTGCGTTTGGGGATCGATAAGGGTGTGCGGTTGCATGGATTTGCCCAGGAGCGGTGTCTTCCTGTGTTGCTCAGTGCGGCACAGACGCTGGCTTATCCCAGCTTATCGGAAGGCTTTGGGCTTCCCATTCTTGACGCCTGGGCGGTCGGCACCGCGGTATTGACCAGTGACCGTACGAGCATGCCAGAGGTCGCCGGGGACGCCGCCTGGTTGGTTGACCCATCAGATGTGGCTTCGATTGCCCGTGGTTTGAGCCGCTTGATGGGCGATCAAACGTTGCGTCGTGAATTGAAAACACGGGCACGCCGTCGGCTTGACCGATATTCATGGGAACATACCGCGGACCGATTTGTTTGGACGATGGAACAAGTGGCTGATCTGACCGGTGTTGTCAGGATAGCCAGCTAAACCCGTTAGTGGTGTATGGCCATGGTGAATGTGAACGAGCCGTACGATTTCTTATTTGTCAGCGAGAAACCGCTTTGGCCGTTGGATCAGGGGTATTGCATCCGTGGCTACCATATGGCGTTGGCATTGCACGAGCTGGGCCATCGTGTAGCAGTATCCTCCATTGAGCCGTTGTCGTCAGGCGCTCCAGCGGCCTTGCGGTGGTTGTGTATCGATTGGCCCAAGGCCAAAGCCACGGACATCGACCATTTGATGAACGCCTGGGCCGGGCCGGGAGTGTGGGCCAGGAAGAGAATCGCGCGGTGTCAAGGCGTCGATCCGGTCCAGGTGGCCGGAGTCGTACGGCTAGCTAAACGTTGCCGGCCACGGTGTGTGATCGGGTTAGGCCAGCACAGCCCGATGATACTCAAGGGGCTGGGACATGATCGGCACCGCCAGCGGGTGTGGTACGCAGCAGATGAACCGTTGCGGTTTCAGCTTTCGTGTATGCGTCGCGAACCGCTCACCGCCGCGCCGGGGCGTCTGATGAAAACGGGTCTGTACGCGGCACTGGAGCGATTGTTCGTGCGTGGGTTGGATGGGGCGATTGGTGTGAACCCCGTCGATACGTTTCTGCTGCGTTGGGTCGCCGGTGCGCGGCGAACAGTGACGATCCGTAACGGCGTTGATCTGGATTACTTTAGCCCTGACGCCTTAGAGCCATGGCCTACGCGGCCGCGATCGTTGGTGATGTGGGGACGTATGGATTTCGAACCCAACATCGACGCGGTGATCTGGTTTGCCCAGCACGTCTGGCCGGTGCTAAGACAGCGGCATCCCGATGCCACGTGGCAGATTATTGGTAAGAACCCCCACCCGAGCGTGAAGGTGCTGGCACGGCTACCGGGCGTCTCGGTCTTGGGTCAAGTGGCCGACGTTCGTCCGCACGCGCGATCGGCGGCGGTTGTGGTTTTACCGATTCGTTGCGGTGGGGGGATCAAGAACAAGTTGCTTGAGGCTGCGGCCATGGGGCGACCGATTGTGGCTTCACCCAAAGTGTTACAGGGTTTATCGTTTGACGGTGGTCGGCGTCCGGCGTTGGAATGTCAGACCGTCCATCAGTGGGTAGAGGCGATCGTACGGCTCTGGCGCGATACTCAATTGTCGTCTGATTTGGGCGGCGGGGCGCAGCAGTGGGTAAGGACACACCACACGTGGCCGTTGGCCGCGAAGCGGTTGATCCGGTGGTTCGAGCTGTCGCTATTCACGACCGATCGGATAAGCGATCGTGCGGTAGAGAACTCTTTTGGCTTGGCCAACGACGCCGTTGGTGATCCAACCACATCGACTGGTCGTTTGGGCGCTGGCCGATTGACTCGCCAGGCCAAACGATTGGCCGACAGCGCGTCGTCAATGAAGGAGGCCGCGTAGTGAATCCGACCGAAAAGCACGTAGAGACTGCATCGATTCCAACGGTGGCTGTTGTAGGGATGGGTTACGTGGGCGCTGTCAGTGCGGCGGGTCTAGCGCAACGCGGATGTCGTGTGATCGGCGTAGAATCCAATGCGGTGAAATTGAGCTTGCTTCGGTCAGGTCGATGTCCTGTCCGTGAGCCGGGCTTGGCCGAAGCGCTGGATCGAGCCAGACGGTCGGGGCGGTTTGAAGTGACCGACGACCTGACCAGCGCTGTTCGCGACGCCGACGTCATCTTGATCGCCGTCGGTACGCCTAGTGGCCCTGGTGGTCGGGTCGACCTCGAAGCCATCGAACGCGTTACCAGCCAGCTGATAGAGGGTTTGCCTGGGGACGATCGACGCCGCGTGGTGATGATTCGTAGCACGGTCGAGCCTGGCACGACAGAACACCGCATCAGACCGCTGTTGCAATCAAGCCAGCCGAATGTCGCAGTGTGCCATCACCCGGAGTTCTTGAGAGAAGGCAGCGCGTTGGCCGATTGGTTGGACCCGCCGATGATCGTTTATGGTTGCGTAGACGCCGATCGGCCGGCCGTTGGCTCGATGATCGAAGCGTTGTACCAGGGCAGCTCCGCGCCCCGCGTGGTTTTGAAGCCCGGTGAGAGTGAGTTGTTGAAATATGCTTGTAACCTTTTCCACGCGATGAAGGTTGACTTTGCCAATGAGATCGGTGCTTTGGCCAACGTCTGTGGAGCAGACGGGGCCAAGGTGATGGACGCACTTTGCCGTGACCGGACTTTGAATATCTCGACAGCCTATCTGAAACCGGGGTTTTCTTTTGGTGGTTCCTGTCTGCCCAAAGAAGCCAGGGCGATGGTCTATTTGGCGCAATCCAAGGAACTCCAGCTGCCGTTGATCGGGTCTATATTGGCAAGCAACGAAGCTCATTTGTCGCGCCAGGTAGAGCGTGTGCTACGCCACGGCCGGCGGCCGACGCTGCTAGCGGGATTGAGTTTCAAAGCGGGAACCGATGATCTGCGTGAAAGCCCCATGGTGGAGCTAGCCGAGCGCCTGTTGGGTAAGGGCATCCCGCTTCGGATTTACGATCCCGACCTGTTGCCCGACCAGCTTGTGGGTGCGAATCAGCGTTATGTCTGTGAGCACTTACCACACCTGAATCTGCTGCTGCAAACCGATCTCCAGGAGGCACTGGCGGCTGCGGAGTTGGTGGTGATTGCCAAACAGGTTCCGGGTTTGGATGGCTGTCATGAGCACGGAAAGATGGTGATCGACTTGACACGCGGAGGCTGCGATCAGTGTGCGGGGCAGTGGCCCGCAGCGGTGGCGACGTCGACGCGGTCGGATAAGACCCACCGGCGTACCTTACCGCAAGCAGCTTAGGCTCGATCCAATCGAACTCGGTTGGTGTCGGCACGCAAGATGGTCATGTGGTCGTCGATCAAAAGGATTTTCTGGAAAGTCCAATCCGGTTGCGAAATAGAGCCGGTCAGATGGTCGAAACCAAAATCAGGGCCGTGCGTGTACGGCCTCCGCTGATCGGTGGCAAACGAAAGAGATAACCCATGGCGTGGACCACAATGCACTATGCGGCGGGGATGGGCTGCTGTGGTGTGGCGGTCGGGTTGGCTTGTTCGATGCTGCGGCGCGGCTATCGGTGGATCCCAGCGGCGATGACCCTCGGGGGTGTCGCTGCGTTGGTACCGGATATGCCTCGAGTGTTTCGCGAGGACTTCTATTGGCACCCTGTCTCTTCCCTGCTCGGTTCTCATGCCCTAGAACGGTATCTTCACGCGTGGGGTGATCTGTTCTTTTTTCACCGACAGTTAGACGAACAGCCCCATGAATATGCTCTGCTTGGTCTGTTAATCATTCTGGTGCTCTATAACGCGGCGGTTGTGTTGCTGATGCGATTGGAGCACAGGCAACGCAATAGCATCGCCAATCGTGCCTGGCGGGCACACCACGTTGACCGCACATTGGTGTCGGGCCGTCATGCGACCGGTGGTAAGACGCAGCCTCCGACACACGTGGATCAGGTACAGGATCCCCCACAGCCATACGACGGTGGATCGGACGTCATTTATCGGATCCGACCCAGCGGCTATTCGAATACGGGTGACACGGGCCCGGCCTGATATGTTGTCCTGTACCGATGCGGCACGTCGCATAGGCCGACCGTTTGTTTTGGCGCGAGCACCGGTGGGGTGATAGCAGCCCGTCCAGGGACCGTCACAGGTGCAGCGCTAGAGTTTCTGCGTGGCCAATGATGCCAGCTCGGATCGCTCACTGCGGGCCAGTGTAACGTGACCAATAATCCGATGACCTTTTAACCGCTCGACCATGTACGAAAGCCCGTTAGAGGACGAGTCAAGGTAGGGGTTGTCGATCTGGCCGATATCACCGGTCAACACGATCTTGGTGCTCTCTCCGACGCGAGAGACAATGGTTTTGACTTCGTGCGGTGTAAGATTCTGAGCCTCGTCAATGATCATGAACTGGTGGGGAATACTGCGGCCGCGGATATAGGTCAGAGGCTCCAAGACGAGCTGACCCGAATGGATCAGGTTCTCAATACGCTGTTCGGTGGTGTGGCTCTCTGCGTGCTGAGGGCCTGCACCTCTGGTCGACAAGAGGTATCCCAGATTATCGAAAATGGGCTGCATCCAGGCTGACAGCTTTTCGTCTTTGGTTCCAGGCAGAAAGCCGATATCTCGTCCCATCGGCATGATCGGTCGAGCCACGAGCAGCTTGTCATAGCGTTCTTCGTTGCAGGCCTTGACCATGCCGGCGGCAATCGCCAGGAGCGTCTTGCCGGTCCCGGCGGCGCCTAGGAGCGTGACCAGCCTGATCTCGTCGTCCAGCAGCAAGTCCATGGCCATGGTTTGTTGAAGGTTACGCGGCAGGATACCGAACACCGGCTTACGCGGTCCGTGGACGGGGATCAGGTGATCGGTATCACCTAGCACGCGCGCCAGACCAGAATGGGATTCATCGATAGGGTCGTTTAGCTGAACGAATTGGTTGGCATGCAATGTGAGGTCTTGGGTTTGCTGATCCTCGGTTTTTTCGACAAGGAATGGTACGATCTTCTCAAGAGCCAGCTGTTTTTCATCGTAAAGGGTGTCGATCAGGTGGCCTGGCAGAACAATGGTGGCATAGCCACTGTAAAGGTGATCCGCGTCAACCTTCTGGGCTTCGAAGTCCTCCGTGTGAATGCCTAAGCCGTCTGATTTGAGCCGTACATTGATATCTTTGGAGATCAGGATGGCTTTCTTGTCCGCTTGAACGAGACTCCACGCCACGGCAATGATTCGGTTGTCAGGTGTGTCGGCGCTGAGCCACCTGGGCCGGTCGGCGCTGGCGAACTCCACCCGGACTGTCCCTTCGTGGCCGTTCCAGACCACGCCGTCGCTGAGCTTGCCTTTGGTCCGTAGTCGATCAAGGTGACGGATGACGGTTCGGGCATTTCGGCCCACGTCGTCATTCTGCTTTTTGAACTTGTCTAATTCTTCCAGGACCGTGAACGGGATCACCACTTCGTTGTCGTCAAACATGAACAACGCCGCCGGGTTGTGCAGCAGTACGTTGGTGTCCAACACGAAATATTTCAAGTCGTCCCGCGAGCCCGGTGTGGGCGTGGCAACGGCATGTGGGCTCAAATGGATTACCTCCGCAATGGCAGACGCCATCAGTGCCGACGCGACGATGGTCGGCTATCACTGATATCGGACGAAATCATCGCTGGATGTACAAGATCGTTTGCTAAAGGCTTTACGGCACAGATGCCGGGCCAAAAGCCAAGGGGGCATCCGTAACCAGTGGGACCTGATATATAACGCCCACCGTGCCAAGACAGTACCCAACGCCCTATAGTGTTCGGATTCACCGATCATGGTCCGTTTTACCACAGTATCCATAGCCGAAAGCACCGGCCACGGTGGTTTGACGTCTGTTGAAGCACAAACGACATGGTCCGGTATCGATGTGCCCAAGAAGTCATGTGTGTATCTTAGCGCATAGAACATCGGTCGTTCTAAGTTTAAGTCTAGCGATCTAGGGACCAGCGTCTGCCAGAACCCCGGGTCGGTACCAAAGTGTTTTAACAGATCATCCAGGTCCGCCAGCTCACGTAAGCCCTGATGCAGCTCGCCATCTTGAAACAAGTGTGCTGCGCTGTGCAATACCATATCCACCGGGGCGAGGACTTTGATTGTCGGCGAGCGCGAGATCGGCTGCGCTTCGGCAAACAATAGCTGTGAGTTGGGGCTCAGTCGGCCCGATTCAGGCAAGATCGTATGGTGAACGTCGAGCACCGTTTTGCGTTTTTGATGCTGAAGCGGGGGCAGTTCGTGCATCCAGGTGCGGTAATACCGTTGATCGTAAGCGTCAAGCTTGATGTGCTCCCAGCCGTGGTGCAGCAGCGCTTGTTCAACGGAAGCAATGTTTTCTTTCGGGACCATGATGTCCACATCCGATGACAAACGCCCGCGTGCCGGTGGCAGCCCTGCCATGCAGTATGCTGCGCCTTTCAGCAGGATGATACAGGTGTTAAGTTCTGCGACGGCATGGAGGATTCGATTCACTTCCCACCGCATCACCCGGTGGTGCTCGACCGCCAGCACACGAGCCGAATCCAACTGATCTCCCACTCGGCCAGGCAGCCGTTCGACCACACCCATTTCATCTAGGGCTACCCCGATGCGGGACAAGACACCAGCTTCGTGAGCGATCGGAAGCAATATGTCCCATGCCTGAGCCGTTAGGTTCACTAGGCTGCGTGGGTCGACCACGGCGCGTAAGAGCAAGTTGTCATTCGGATTCATGGGCGAGATCTGTTGGCAGGGGGATCTAGTGCTTCAAACATCGCAATGGCTTCGTCTAGGCGACCATAGCAAAATCGGTAACAAGCGCATTGATCTACAAGATTAAACAGCGTCTTAAACCCGGTTACGCCCAAGACACTGTAGTTGAAGGCGTGATCTGCGACTTGCAACAGAATCTGCGTCTTAGGCAATGGTTCGAGTTTCGCCGGTGAATCGGCTTGGTAGTGGGGAAAGATGATCCAGCCGGGAGCCGCCGTTTCGTTGGCTCGCCTGACGCTTTCGGTGGGCGGACGCATATGAGAGACGGTGCCCTTACCGGTCTGGGTCAACGTGGGACCGAAGTGGGCCTCAGGGGCGAACTGGCGGATCAGTTCGATAGACTGATCTTTGAGATTGATCGGGCGGGGAATGGGCACCAGCATGCTGTCTTTGGGCCGCACGAGAGCCATTTCATCCGAGAGCAATCGCCACCCACGGTGAACCAGCGCCGCACACAGGGTGCTCTTACCTGCACCGGGTGAACCAGGCAAAATAGCTGCCCATCCGTTACGTTCAACCACCGCCGAGTGAATGTTAAGATGCAGGTTGGCGTACGTCATCACGCACCAGTTCAGACCCCATTCCATGAGTGGCAGGGCAAGTCGCAAAGGAAACGGCGAGAAGGGCATGTGCCGATTGCAGTAGAACACCGATTGCGGTCGCCACCATCGGCGGATCCCAACGGGCTGGGTCAGGCACACACGGAAGTCGGCGATCCCGTCGTGGTCGAGCAGGAAGTCATCGTAGAGGAATCTGAAACCATCGGCGACGTGTTTCAGCGGGGTCTGTAAGCGCAATACGAAAGGCCCAACGCGAACGTCGATGCCCGTGTGCCGCAACTGATCGATGACATCGGCCGGGTTAAGGTCACCTAGTTTCACGGGCTTGACGGCCAATTCGACAGGCGTACAGTCACGAAATTTCACCGTTGCGCAAGTTCAACCAGTCCCAATTCATCGAATTGATCGATGAGCTGATCCATATGTTGAAGCAATCCATCGTCAGCATTGAGGTTCAGCGTCGCACCGACATGCTCTGCCAGATCGGTGGCATCGGCTTCCGCTCGCTCTAAGAATTTGAGGGCTTGGGCAGCTACCAAGTTCAATACGTGCGTGTCACCGGAAGAAGGGTTGAAGACAACATACTCGTCATCCCACTGCCGCCACAACAGTGCCGATTCTGTACCCATCACACGCCACTTTAGACGTGGTTCGGTGCCCATAGACGGAACTTTTTGGCCGCCGCCTACTCGGATCGACGACGGTTACGGCGACGGCGTTTGCCCTGATTGGTCGTTCCGCCTGGAGGTGCTGCTTGTCCGTAAAGACGGGATGCATTACCCGATCCGGTCTGAGCCCAAGCCGAACGGCTGGTAAATGTGAGAATGATCGGAACACCGATCAAACCGGTCTTGATAAATTTCCGTCGGGTTGACTCAAGATCCACATTATCCTGACCTTGATCTGATCCGCCCAAACGCTGACCTTGCAAATCGCTATGTACACATCGCGGCGAATTGAACGTTCGCTTAGATCCGTCGCCCATCGCCTGCTTCTCCTGCCCCAAGGATTACTCTGCTTTCTAGTGTTTGAAACGCACCTACCCATGAAGGTATGGCGACCTTCAAGCCCCGTCGCTCCTAGCGGCGTACGCCCCTAGATTAGCTCTAACACCCACTAAAAGCTACCCTGAGCAAAAATTACACTCGATTTACGAATGGACAAGATTGCCTCTAGTCCACCCACCTTTTGGTATTATCTAGTACTGTACACGGTATCTTAATGCTGTCAACCTTTTTTATCTGAATTACGACCCATCAGACCCTATTTTTATGTCGCTGGTCGACTGTCACGCTGCGTGTGTTGGTCGGCGATTTGAGCCATTCGCTTCTTAATTTAGCGACACAAATTTTTAAATTTACTTAGTTTGCCTAAATTTCCTATTTTTCGAAATGAAGGTGATTGGGCCGTTGGGCTTAACCACACACAAAGTTCTAGATTTTCAATTTCTTGCGTCGCTGTAGGGGCTTAAAGAAAACGACCGGCCAATAGTTGACGCCGACCTATGATGGCCCAGCTCGATCCGCTGCCGATGGACTCGAGAAGTACGGCTGGTGGAGGACCCTAAACCGGTGGGGGGGATCGCCATCACCTCTATTTCTTGATCTGCATATAGGCCAGGTGATTGACCGGTGAGCTGCCGTGGCCCAAGTCGGTGGTTTGGCGGATGGCTTCGCTGACGACCGTTTTGGCGGTACGAACAGCTTCTTCAATCGGTTGACCACTGGCCAGTGCTCCGGTGAGGGCTGCGCTAAAAGTGCAGCCTGATCCGTGAAGGTTAGATGTGGCCCGCCACTGGCTGGCGATCTCGTGAATTTCGCTACCGTCAAAATAGACGTCGACCGCTTCGGTTTCTTGATCATGGTTTCGCTGTATGCCCGTGACAACACAAGCCTTCGCTCCGAATTGCCGACAGATCTGTTTGGCGGCTTCCGCGGCACTAAAGACATCGGTGACGGGATCGGAGCGGTTTAGAAGGCTTGCCGCCTCACGACCGTTGGGCGTGACAATCGCTGCAAGTGGCAGCAACGACTGACCGATGGCCTTGATCGCTGGATCGTCAGTGAGCCGGTCACCGGTTGTCGCGATCATGACGGGATCGACGACGAGCGGTGCGATCTTGTTCCTTCTGATTGCCTTCGCGGTTGCCTTGACCACCGCCTCATTGGCGAGCATGCCCGTTTTTGCCGCCTGAATCGGGATGTCACCAGCCACGGCGTCGATCTGCTGTTCAATAAGAGCAGCATCCATGGGCTGGCTGCCTTTCACCGCGGTGGTATTTTGGGCGGTTACCGCTGTGATCACAGCACACCCAAAGACGTTCATCGCGGCAAATGTTTTCAGGTCCGCTTGGATACCCGCTCCTCCACTAGGGTCGGATCCAGCGATCGTCAGTGCGGGCGTGATGCCAGGTGTCGTACGTGTGGGCACAGGTCACGGTCCTTCTATAAGTACATGCAAAGTTAAGGTTTGTCAGATAAGTTGATCGGGCATACGTGTGTCTGGATCGCAAAAATTACCATAGCGCTGCCGCGTCGCGGGACGTTTGCGTCCAACCGAGCCATTAAATAGAATCTGATAGATTAACGTTATCGTCAATGGGCCACGTTTGTGAGGATATTTGGCTATGCCAAGGGTCTGCCAGTTTACAGGACGCAAAACATCGAGCGGGAACACCTACACCCACCGCGGAAAGGCCAAATATTTGGGTGGTGTGGGAACCAAGGTAACCGGGAAGACCAAGCGAAAATTTAAGCCCAACATTCAGTCCGTGACGGCGGTGGTGGATGGCTCGGTCCGACGCGTCAAAGTTTCAGCCAAGGCTATTCGTATGGGTTTGGTGGTCAAGCCGCTTAAGCGCAAATATGCCTATGCGGCTCAAGCGTCGGCAGGCACAGATGCCGACGCAGCCCGTTAACGTTGATAGAACACACTAAATGTGAATTTGGCTCCAGCGAGGGCTTGGTCCTCTTCTGGGTCGATAACTGCGGTTTCGGTGGCTAATATCTTGTAGCGGTCCGCGGACATCCGTGCGTGGCAGCATGACTCATCGCGACGATCAAAAGCTGCAGATTCAGCAGGCGACAGATATTGTGCGCTTGATAGGCGATGAGATTTCACTGCGACCCAAGGGTCGAGAGCATGTGGGACTTTGTCCGTTTCACGACGACAAGAATCCTTCCTTTCACGTCTCGGCGACGAAGCAAATCTTTAAGTGTTTCAGCTGCGGTATAGGCGGTGACGCGTTTAGCTTTGTGATGAACTATCACAAAATGACGTTCCCCGAAGCCATGGCCTTTCTGGCCCAGCGCGCGGGTATTGAGCTGAAGCCATCTCAGCGCGGACACCCCGATTCCGCTGAAAGTTCCCGTGGTGAAAGGCAGCTGATCGCCGACGCAAATCAGCGGGCGCTGGGGTTTTTCCGTGCGGTGTTCGCTCACGAAGAGTCGGGGGCCATCGCGCGTCGATATGTCCAGAATCGCCAGATCAGTCCGCAGATCGCTCAGGTCTTCCAATTGGGCTACGCCCCCGACCAATGGGACGGCTTGGCGGGCATGATTGGCAAACAGGGGTGGGGGTACCACGGCTTTGAACGAGCGGGATTGGTCGGTGTAAAGAAGCAGAGTCACGGTAGGTATGATCGATTCCGTCACCGGTTGGTGTTTCCTATTCTCGATGTGCTGGGTCGGCCCATCGCTTTTGGTGCCAGGCGTCTGAACGATCACGATGAGCCGAAGTATCTCAATAGCCCAGAATCGCCGTTGTTTAACAAATCGATGACCCTGTATGGGCTCCATGTAGCGAAAAAACCGATCATCGAGCACCGCACGGCAGTGGTCGTCGAGGGCTATACTGACGTCATCGCTTGTCACCAGGCGGGTTTGGGGCATGTCGTTGCGACATTGGGCACAGCGTTTACGCGAAAGCACGCGGAAGTACTTTCACGCCTGTGCGATCGGGTTGTATTGATTTTTGACGCCGATCAAGCGGGACAGAAGGCGGCAGATCGCGCGGTGGACGTGTTTCTCAGTGGATCCATGGATGTAGCTGTGGCGGTATTGCCCGACGGGCTCGATCCGGCAGGACTATTGGTCCGGCCTGACGGTTTCCAACAGCTGCGGCAGCACATTGATCGAGCCGCCGGTGCTCTGGAATATAAGTTAGGGCGTATGCGTGCTCAACTCGACGCCGCGGATACATTGACTGGAAGAGAGCGGGTGGCAGGGCAATACCTTCAGGAATTGGTCAGGATGGGCGTGCTGGGCCAGAGCGCGATTCGCAAGGCCATGGTGGTCGGGCGCGTGGCTGATGCATTGGGTATTAGCCAACGGGCCGTCGACGATCACCTGAAGCAGCTGTCGGCAGCGGCGACCAGGGGGCGGCAGGCGTACGGTCAGCGGGCAGAACGTGACACTTTGTCGGGCACAAATGAAGATAATTTGCAAACAGGGGTTGCCTGGCCAGATAGCGCACATAAAATACGCGCTCTGCGGTTGGCCGAACGGCATGTCATCGGGTGTTTGCTTCGTCGGCCAGCTTTGTTTCACCAGCGGCTGTCCGACGGGATGACTTTGGATGAGGCGCTTACCCCGGCTGAGATGGTCACCCCCCAAGCGCAGGCTTTATACACGCGACTCTACGAGCGGCTATGTGACGATGGTGCCTTAACGCTTTCGAAGTTTTTGGCACAACTGTCGGTTGACGAGGAACAGGATTTGGCAAACCTGGCAACGCATGCCGAAGTGGAAGTGGAAGCTCGTTGTGGCGATGACAGCCAGCGGCTGGAAACCCAGCTGCGAGAGGCGGCCGAATCGATCCTGCTACATCATAAAGAACGGTGGTATAAACAGTACCGAGAGGCTCTCTTTGGCGTGGTGGCCCATGGACGGCGGTCGGCGATTGATGAGTCCCAGCTGAATGAATTGGCTGAACACCGAAGGAACAACCCGTCGGCGGTACGAATTGCGCGATCGATTGTGGACAAATAGTATGTCGCCCGGTGTGTACAAGGGCAAATCAATAAGCCAGGGAATCTAACCGAAAGGCAGGCTGTTTTGATCGCAGAGATGCACGAAGCGGTTGCGGAGCTGATTGAGGCTGGTAAGCGGCGTAATTACATCACCTATGATGAAATGAACGCCATGCTGCCCGACGAGATGGTCGAGCCGGACAAACTCGACATGTTATTGGTTCAGCTCGATTCACTTGGGATCAAGCTGATCGACCAAGGTGAGCAGTCATTGGACGATCAGAAGACCAGTCCGGCCAAAGAAACGGCTCCTGACCCATCGCCGAGTGAACAAGCCGACGAGGAGACTGCGATTAAGCGAGAGCTGGCCGAAGCGCTCGATGAAGCCAATATCCGCCGTATCGATGATCCCGTGCGGATGTACTTGACGCAGATGGGTGAGATCAGTTTGTTGTCTCGCCCAGAAGAGATCCGCTTGGCCAAGAAGATTGAAACGACCCGCATGATCTTTCGCAGAAAGGTGTTGGAAAACGATTATGCCATTGCCGCGGCGGTAGAAATTCTTGAGATGGTCGCTGCGGGAAACATGCCGTTTGACCGGACGATGAAGATCTCCACCGCGGAGGACGATGCCAAAGAAAAGATCGCCGCACGGATTCCAGTCAACCTTCAGACCGTCCACAAGCTGCTGAAACTTAACCGTCAGGACTGGGAGACCCTAGAGCAGCCGGGTCGTAAGGCGCAGACCGCGATCGCACAGATTCGGGCTTTGATCAAGGCCCGGAGGCGGAAGATGGCGACCCTGATCGAGGAATTGTCGTTAAGAACCAGCAAGATTCAACCTTTGATGAAGAAGCTGCGGTCAATTTCGCGCAAGATGGCCCAGCTTCAGCGGCAGCTGACGGTTGCGGACAAGCATCCGGACCGTTTTGACCCTGAGGACATCATGGTGATGCGTGAGGAGCTTAGCGGCCTACGGTCGCTGGTTTTGGAGAGCCCGGAGGGGCTTGCTCAGCACGTCAAGAATATCACCGTCGTGTTTGATGAATACGAGCGAGCCAAGCGAGATCTTTCAGGAGGTAATCTCCGGTTGGTGGTTTCGATCGCCAAGAAGTACCGTAACCGCGGATTGAGTTTTCTGGACATTATTCAGGAAGGCAATACCGGTCTGATGCGCGCTGTGGACAAGTATGAATACAAACGAGGGTACAAATTTTCGACCTACGCCACGTGGTGGATCCGCCAAGCGATCACCCGAGCGATTGCAGACCACGCCAGAACGATTCGCGTGCCGGTGCATATGATCGAGACGATGAGTCGGCTGCGCAACATTGCCAAAAATCTCTTACAAGAATTAGGCAGAGAGGCGACGATCGAAGAGATTGCCCACGCGGCAAATATGCCTGTGAGCGAGACCCGGCGGGTTATGAAGATCAGTCGTCATCCCATTAGTTTGGACCGACCGGTCGGTGAGTCAGAGGATTCATATTTCGGTGACTTTATCGAAGACGACCGAGCTGAGAGCCCCTCGAATACAGCGATGCAGGATATGCTGCGGTTCCGTATCGATCAGGTGCTCAAGACATTGACCTATCGTGAACGCGAGATCATTAAGCTCCGGTATGGCATCGGCGACGGGTATACCTATACGCTGGAAGAAGTTGGTCGGATTTTCAAAGTGACCCGTGAGCGCGTACGCCAGGTAGAGGCCAAGGCCATCCGGAAGCTGCAACACCCGGTACGCAGCCGCAAGCTTGTGGGATTCATTGACGGCAGCTACGGAGGAGAACAGGAAGAGGTCCAGTAGCGCCGGTCAACGAGAACGGGTGGTCCTTGGGGTTGTTGCTCTGTATGTCATGCATGCATGGCCTTGCGGCACTGGGGCGGGCGCACATTTTACTTTGTTATCGTGTGTTCATTCTTGTTTGTTGGACCCTGTGGTGCAAAGACTGCGTCCCGCAGCGCCTGTGTAGGCGTTGGTGCGTGGTTGATAATCACCGCCACCGGGTTGCGTAGGTACTTGGCAGCCGCTGCTTGGATCTGATCGCCGTCCAACGCTTCAACGTTCCGGCGGAACTTCTCTGGTTCATCCAGGCCAAGGTCATACAACTCGTTCAGCGCCGCGTCCGCGGCTCGCTGAGAGTTCGTTTGTTTGTACAGAAACTCTTCTGTCAGGATCTTTGCTTTGGCCGCCGCTAGTGATGAGGCGTCGACCGTCATGTTCCGTGTGCGCGCCATCACCGTCTGGCACCGCTTGATTGACTCTTCGACCGCGTCGGTCTGCGTGTTAAACAGGACCGCGAAGTATCCGGGGACCAGACCGGTAAACTGTCCTGCCCCCACGGCGTAAACGAGGCCCGGTCCGCGACCGCGAAGTTCTTGCTCGAGCCAGCCAGAGGGGAAGCGACTCAAGACACCGGTGAGCACGGCCAGCGCCGCGTAGTCGGTGCTTCGCCGGTCCACGGTGGGGCCGAAGCCGATCTGAACCGCTGCCAGTGGCTTGCTGGTTTTGAACTGAAAAACACCGCTCTGGGGTACCGTTGGACGGACCGGGCTAAACGACCGGTCGGAATGTTCGGGAAGCGTATCAAACAGCTTCCGCACACGCGTGATCACTTGATGCGGTTCGACGTCGCCGAAGACAACCAAGACGGACTCAGAGGCTGCCAAGTTTTTCCGGTGAAACGCGCGAAGGTCCTCGGCCGTTAGTGATTCGATCACCTCCCGTCGTCCCAGAGGGGATGTAGCCCAGGGATGACTGCCAAAATAGGCGCGACGAAAATGTTGCCTGAGCTCGCCGTACCAAGTATCGGTCTGTCGTTCAATCGCCGCGATCAGGCGCGGTTGCATTTTTGCCCACTGATCGTCGGGGAAGATGGGATTCATGGTGACGTCGGCCAGCAGCGCCAGAGTGTTATCCCAGTCCTCTGATAGGCAAACCGCTTTGCTGTAGATACTGTTATTGCCACATTCACTGGTCAGGCTCGCGCCCAGATCTTCAATTTCCTGAGCGATTTGCTGGGCCGTGCGGCTACCGGTGCCCTTGATACGCATGGCGGCCATGGCGTTTGCGAGGCCCTCACGACCTTGAGGGTCAGATAAAAGGCCACCTCGCTGGTACATCTGTAACGCCACGGCCGGTACGATCGAGCTTCGGCCAACCAACAACCGCATACCATTGGGCAAGACGTATCGCTCAATCTTTTGGACATCGGTCGCGGTCTGATCATGGTTCTGCCGGTTCGGCGCCAGACCAAGCAGCTGTTCGGCCAGAGCGGCGTTGTCCAATGGAACATTCTGGACAGCGGTCGTGGAGCTGGCAGGGTTTTCCGCGGGTCGTGCCAAAGGCACAGGTTTTTGTCCGGTCGGATGAGGCAGTAGCGTGATGCATATCAGGTTCGACGCCTGTAGGAACTTCGCCGCAGCTTCTTGAATCTCATCGGCGGTGACCGCTTGAATGGCCTGGGCGTATTGGTTCAAATAGTCAGGATTTTTCATGCCGATCAGGTCACGAGCCATACGTGACGCCAGCGCCTGAGCAGACTGAGCGCTGTAGATGACAGATGCCATGGTCTTTCTTTTGGCACGGGCCAGCTCTGGTCCGGTCACGCCATGGTTTACGATACGCTTAACCTGTGCCAGGATGGCTGTTTTGGCCTCGCGAACCCATGGCGCAGATCGGGGTTCAGGGTCTTCGGTGACCGCTGCGTTTTTTGCGGCGATTTCTGCGTCGATCCCGAAGAAGCCCTCGCCCCACGGGAAGCTCGCGTTGTATGAGCTGATGGTATTGACCACGCGTTGCTGGTCCCGGACGGTGCGCACCAAACGGCTGGATTCGCCTTGGCCCAAGATCTGTGCCAGAAGATCCAGTGCATAATCTCCTTCACCCCCAAGCCGTGTGCCCGGCCAAGCCAATCTGAGTCGCGGGTTGTCGATGTCGGCTGTGCCATTGAGAGCCCTTGTGCCCTGTGCGGTCTCGATGGGAAATTCGATCGTCGGCAATGGGCTGGGTGCGGCGTCTGCCCACAACGTGGCGATCTGCTGTACCACCTGTTGTTTATCGACGTCGCCGACGACCACAAAGATGATGTTATTTGGCACGTACATACGTTTGTAGAAGTCGTAGATGTCGTTACGGCTGATTTTCAAAAACTGGTCCAGATATCCGATGGTTGGATGACGCGCCGGGTGTGTGTTGTAGCGCGCCTGCTGGGTCAGTTTCCACATGATCCGATTAGGTTCGCCCTGCCCCATCTCAAATTCGCGCTGGACCACGGACCGTTCCCGGTCGTATTCGCGCTGAGTGATCAGGCTGTTTTGCATCCAATCACTGAGTAAGTCAATCGCCGTGTGAGCGTACGTGCTGGCGGTATTGATGTAGTAGTGGACGGTATCAAGGCTTGTGGCGGCGTTGGTTTGAGCGCCAATCTGACCCAAAATCGTATTGGATTGCGCCTCCGTACGGGTGCTGGTGCTGCCGCCGGAGATCAGGTGTTCAAGAAAGTGGGATAGCCCGGCACCGACATATTCCTGCTCATAGATCGATCCGGTCTTGACCCATGCTTGAACCGAGACCACCGGCGCGGTGTGCGTTTCGGCCGCCAAAACGATGAGCCGGTTGGGCAGTTCCGCAAGCAGTCGGTCTGGACCATCCTGCAACACGCGGTATGCCTTGTGGGGGTTGGCCGAGGTCATCATCGACGGGTCCTTTATGTGATCCTGTGATCGCGGGGATTCCGGTTTCCCGCCGACAGGGGTCCGGCTGTGATCACAAGCGGTCAATCCGACCCACAACACCCAGAGACAGATTAACCCAAGGATCGTTTGTCGCATGAAGCCATCCTCAATAGAAATAAGTTGGTCGGTCCGGCGTCACGGGCACCCCGGTGTGCTCAGTGACGTCCTGAGCCAATATACTCAAACCACATCCGAAACGCCCAGCGTTGTCTGTGGTTGGCGGTTGCGCTCTTGCACCGAGGGTGGCCCGACACGCGTTGGGCAGACCCGGAGAGCCATTGCGGCTTTTGGAGGCTTGGGCGGCGTGGCAATCCCATACGCTGAAAGTAGAATGGCCTCTGGTGGCCACCTTAGCTCAGTGGTAGAGCAATGCTTTCGTAAAGCATAGGTCCGGGGTTCGAATCCCCGAGGTGGCTTTGGGTTTTTCCCCGAGGAATCAGCGTTTCTTCTTTGTTTTCTGAGACCTGCGCAGGAAGACGTCGATCGTCGCTGCGTCCACCTGCGCCTGCAGAAGTCGGCTCGGATCGTCTCAGTGGCGCCAAGCGGGTCAGGTTTTTTGGAGGTCCAGTCCCTGCCGTCGGCTGCACCATTTCAGAACATCGTCCTAGAATATCGCGCCATTGGTCGTTCGTTTGAACCGAAGCGAGGTGGCTGATGTTTGGATCATTGGATTGTGTTGTCCCATGTGGGTGTAGCAATTTGGTATGGCGAGCCTTAGTCTGCAAAGCTGGAGTCTTCGACATGGCGTTGTGTCGCTATCTCGACGAACGCGTGGAGTGACCGGTCGTTGACAGATCATTTGGTGTGTTCAGGACACGCCATCGGCCGGTGTCGGTCAAACGACAGTTATACTTGTGTCTTATGACAAAGGATCAGCTGATCATATTCGGCAAAATCAAGTGTGAGAAAAACGTCGGCGAGTGTAGGATCAAACTGGGTTCCAGCGCACCGTTCGATTTCGTTTAACACGTCAGGCCGGGGCAATGCCGACCGGTAAGAGCGGTTGGAACTCATGGCATCGAAGGTGTCGGCCAGCGCCAAGATCCGTCCGTATAAGGGAATGTTCGAAGTGCTAAGTCCTTGTGGATAGCCTTTGCCGTCCCAACGTTCGTGGTGGCACAGCACACCCGGTAGCACGTCTTGCATTGGAGGGATGTCCTTGAGGATGTTGTACCCGATCATCGGGTGTTTCTTCATCAATTCAAATTCTTCTGCTGTTAGCCGTCCGCGTTTGCACAGTACGGCTTCGGGTACACCGATCTTGCCCACGTCATGGACAAGCCCCGCGATCTTCACGCGTTGTGCATTTGTCTGATCCATCCCCATGGCTGCGGCCAGCTGATAGCCTAACATCGCCACCCGCTCCGAGTGGCCGCGGGTGTATGTGTCTTTGGCATCGACGGAAGCGGTCAGCGCCCGCAGTGTGCCCATAAACATGAGCTGTTGCTGGGCGAAGCGCGACGCGTTCTGGTGGAACACACCGAGAAAATCGGCCGTGGCATCTAGGAACTGGGTTTCGACGCTGCTAACATCGGGGTCGGGACCCTGCTTGTTACCCGCCAGCAGGCCTCCGATGACTGTATCATCGTGTGTGATCGGTTCGAGCACGACCTCAGAGTCCACCATCGAGGCCAGAGCGTCTTTGTCGGGTTGGAGAAGACGCGTCCAGTTGTCTGTCGATGTATGGGCCAGCAACTGGTCAGCGGCTTGCCGAAACGCATCGCGGTCGCACGGCAGATCTCCGGCCAGAAAGAGGCACCCGTCCAGATCGTGGGCCACATCGCTTGAGTGTTTGAATTGGATCGCCGTCCACCGGAACGGCATGATCTGGCATATCTGTCTGCAGGCGGTATCAATCATGTCCCGCGGAACGGCGATACGATTCAGATATCGCGCAAGTTTAAATAGAAGATTGGTCTCCTCGTAGGCCTGGATCAGCTTTTGGCTGAACTCGTTGATGGCTCGTTGGCCCAGGTCAATCTTTGACAGATCTTGCTGGGTCCAATGGAGGATTTTCGTTAGGCCTTCTAGATCAGAAGGCCCATAGCGTGCCCTGTGGTCAAACGCATGGCGTGTATCGGCCACGTCTAGTGCCGCCCCGGCGCAGATGATTTCAAACCATTCTTGCTCGAGCGCCGGTCGACCCATCGCCAACACGACGGTGATCTGGTCCCGCGTCGACTGTTGACGATCGATCACTGGCAAAAACCAGCAACCCGGAAAGAACTCAACCACTTCGGGCGTGGGTGTGTCGATCCATACGCGGACTGTTCGTGTGATGTGGGGGCGTAGTGCCGAAGAGCCCAGCCACGCTCCGATCAAACCACTGCCGTCGGGTGTCGCTATCATCGAGCCTCTGTCATCACATCGCCATGCCGATAGCCCTAGCTCTTGACAGCGGTCCTGGAACAGCTCGAATCTGTTCTTTGTCGCGGTACAAGAGGGCCTTAAATCATGCGGCATGGCCCCCTCCGTTTGCGTTGTCGAGGGGATCGGTCGTCGACGCATCTGACAGGCCAAGCACCTCGACAATGATTTCAACCAGTTGTCTGGCGCTGAAAGGTTTGGCCATCAAGTGCTTGATCTGGGTTTTGGCCAGATCAGCTGGCGGTACTTTGTGGCCCCTGGCTGTGAGCATGATGATGGGGATATCGGTCGTGCTGAGGTTGCTCCGCAAACGGATGGCCATCTCAAACCCGTCCATGATGGGCATCTGAAAGTCTGTGACCACCAAGTCAGGCTTGTGTTGACAAGCCAGCTCGAACCCGTCACGACCGTTGTGGGCAGTGACCAGGTCATACCCAGCTTGTTCGAGTTTGTAGCTGAGGATGTGTACCAGGTGCAACTCATCGTCAACGACGAGGATCTTACTGTGGACCATCTGACGTTTCTCGGGTTTCAGGTTCTGCCAGGTGCAGACCGCTGGCACCAAGACGTACACGATCACGTAAAGATAGGTCGGTTTCTGGGTAACCTCGCTTAACCGCCTGATCCGATTGAAGGCCAATGCCACCCACCCTCAGCGGTCATGGTCTGGTTCCGATACGGTGATCAGGACCCACCATGGGTTGGCGGGTGTGGCCTGCTCCTTGTGTCGGGTCGATAGGATGGTTTACGTCGCTGTAGCCAGCGGGCTGTATTCAGGTACGCAAACCGTTGGCCGATGATCAATCAGTGGATACGTGCGGCCGCTGGATCAGGTAGACAGGGAGAACGATCATTGAAGGTAGGCCGACCGGATTTGAAGAAAGTCGGTCGTCGATATCCGTTACTGATGCACGGAGAGGCGTTTGTGGCCTCCTTCGGCGCGGCTGTAGCGGTGATTTTTCTCGGTGCGCTAGCTAGCGCGAGCTGGTGGACAACTCGCTCCCAACGAACAGCGATGATCGAAAGCCGGGCAGGCGAGGTGCGCGCCGTCGCCCAAATGCTGGCCAGAAGCGCCGAAGCGCTCATGTTATCGGATCGCCTATCGCCACTGCGACGGCTGGTTGTCGAAGCCAGTCACCAACACCGACTGGCGCGATGTCGTATTGTGTTACCCGACGGTGAAGTGGTTGCAGATTTCGATCCAACGCGGATTACAGTCAAAGCGCTTCGGGACAAATGGCCCGTAGGCGATGTGGGACCGGCTTCAGAAACCCGCCATTTAGACCAGATCGCGTTGCGATACCCGCTAAAGATCGCCGGGCGCGGTACAGCACGTTTGGAGATGGCTGCAGCGGTAAACGATCCCCATGAGGGGACCTGGCAAGTGCAAGCAGGTATTGGCACCATCGGCGCTGTGGCGCTGGTCGCATTGCTGTTCGTCTATCGGCACGTCAGAACTCGGCTGCATGTTGTTGTCATGATCCGGGAAGCCCTGTTGGCCTACCAGGGTGAGCAGACACCGATCGAGCTTCTTGGTGTCAGTTCTGATTTCGGTCGGGAAGCGACGGCGTGGAACGACCTGTTGGCTCAGTCGAACAAGCTTCGAAGCAAGAAATTGGACGAGGAAGTCCGTGAGGTGCTAGACGCGCCACAGCGGGCAAGCAGCCATCTTCACGAAGCCTGCGACACGATGTCCCAGGGGATCGTTCTGGTCGATGAAACATTGTGTGTGCGGTATGCCAACGGAGCTGCGGCGGTATTCGCCCAGGCCGACCGCCAAAAGATCATCGACACGCCGATTGATCAAATCTTTCATGAACAGAGTGTGCTGGACGCTGTCCGGTTTGCGGCCGATAGCGCCGCTCGACGCCGATCGGTCGCCGAGGTCCGACGGGCTGATCGGGGCGATCCCACAGTGTTGCGTTTTAGTGTTCGTCCCGTTCGCCGCAGCGATCCGGTTGCAGTCATGATTGTGATCGATGACGTGACCCAACAGCGCGTCGCGGAACAGGCCCGAAACGATTTCGTGGCGCAGGTGGCTCATGAGCTAAGGGCTCCCCTGTCCAACATACGCCTCTACGTTGAGTCCCTGATGTCTGACGATCAGGATGAACCGCTCAGAGTCAAGTCCATCAATGTGATCAACCTTGAGACCCGACGGCTGGCACGGCTGGTCAGTGACATGCTGTCGGTGGCGGAAATCGAGTCGGGGGCCATGCGGGTTCAGTCGGATGATATCCATTTGGCGGGAATCTTTCAGGAGTTGGAAGCCGACTACAAGCCACAGGCGATGGAAAAAAACATTTGCCTGAAGTTTATCCTGCCACCGAAGCTTCCAGTGATCCAGGCGGATCGAGACAAGCTGGTCATGGCCATGCACAATCTTGTAGGCAACGCGGTCAAGTACACGTCCGAAGAC
Source organism: Phycisphaeraceae bacterium (assembly GCA_965222495.1). GTDB lineage: Bacteria > Planctomycetota > Phycisphaerae > Phycisphaerales > Phycisphaeraceae > CBDCUA01. The sequence goes on from CBDCUA010000007.1 coordinate 770,330, forward strand.
GGCCAGGTGGACGTGGGTGTCCAGATCGCATCGGACCGGTTCGTGATGGAGGTCAGCGACACCGGCATTGGGATCAGCGACCAAGACCAACAAAAGATTTTTGAAAAATTCTACCGGGCCCGCGACGAGCGGATGGCCAGTATCCCCGGTACGGGCCTCGGGCTTTCTTTGGCTCGTGAAGTGGTCCGACTGCACGGCGGGGACATCACCGTGGAATCCGAGCACGGTAAAGGCAGCACTTTCACACTGTCGCTGCCGGTCCAAGTCGAGGCCGCGTAATACGCATGGCTTCGGGCTGATGTGCGTCGACGATGGGTAGGACGGCCGTTCATGCTAGACGTTTGTGAATGGTGACACGGTGATGAACATAGACAGCCAGCAAGTCGGCGCCGTGGCGGTGCTCAAGCCCAACGGATCGGTGACGGTCAACGAAGCGGACGATCTGAAGCGTCGGTTGTTGGAGGCAGTGGCCGCAAACCTCGGCCGTATCGTGGTCGACGTATCAGCCATGCCGTTTGTTGACAGCCGGGGTCTGGAGATTTTCGTGGAGGTGTCTGATGAGCTGGCCCATGGCGGCCGGGTGCTCAAGCTTTGTGGCGTCAGCGAGACGCTCCGCGAGGTGCTGTACGTGACAGATTTGTTATCCATGTTCGAGCACTATGAAGATGTCCACTCAGCTGTCAGGAGCTTCCTATGAGTGGAACGGGTTCACCACCTGTCCGTATTGGCGAGGCGCTAATCGAGGAGGGTGTGCTGACCCCCGAACAGCTCACCCGCGCGTTGGCAGCGCAGAAGACGTCGGGTCGGATGCTCGGGGAACTACTCGTTGAACAGGACGTGATCACGGCCACTGTGTTGGTCAAGACCATGGCCAAGCGACTCGGTGTTCCCGGTTGTCAGCTTCGCCACGGGGTGATGGACCCAGCGATGCTAGAGCTGGTCGGTGACGAGGAGGCCGAGCGGCTGACCGTCATGCCCATGTTCCGTGTGCATGACACATTGACCGTGGCGATGTCCGAACCGCAGTCGCTGCCGACAGTTGATCGCCTGCGCCAACTGACGGGTCTAAAGATTCGTCCGGTATACGCGCTGAAATCCAATATTCTCGAGTTTGTAAAGAAATACGCTGACGGAAACGTCGATCTTGACGCCTTTATGACGTCGATGGTGCAGTCGGATGTCCGCGTCGTGGAGAGCGAATCCGTTGACGACGAGACAATCCCCGAATTGGAACGGATGGTCGACGGCAGCCCGATTGTCAATCTTGTGAATGTTGCGATGCTCACGGCGATCCGAGACGGTGCCAGCGATATCCACGTCGAACCGGACAAGAAGGGAACACGCATTCGCCATAGGATCGACGGTGTGCTTCGTGACCTGATGAAGCCGCCGCCGGGTTTCCACGCGGCGATTGTCTCCCGCATCAAGGTGATCGGGAAAATGGACATCGCCGAGAAGCGGCTGCCCCAAGAAGGACGCGTACGCATCGTGGCCGAAGGGCGCGAGATTGACATGCGGGTCTCGAGCCTACCCACGCTGCTGGGTGAGAAGCTGGTGATTCGTATTCTCGATAAGGCCAATCTGCAAGTCCAGATGGAGAGCCTGGGGCTCCGTGCCGAGCCGTTGTCCAGGTTGAAACGCATGCTCACCCAGCCGCACGGGTTGGTGCTTGTGACGGGGCCGACGGGTAGCGGTAAAACGACGACCCTTTATTCGGGCCTGGATCTCCTACGCAGCCCCGAGCGGAATATTGTGACGGTCGAAGACCCGGTCGAGTACCAGTTGGACCTGATCAATCAGCTACAGGTCCAGGAATCGATCGGCATGACGTTTGCCCGGGCCCTGCGGAGCATCCTCCGCCAGGACCCGGATGTGATCATGATCGGAGAAATCCGCGACGAAGAAACAGCACGCGTGGCAGTGCAGGCAGCGTTAACGGGCCACTTGGTGCTGGCGACACTTCACACCAACGATGCCGCAGGTGCCGTGGCGCGTCTCTTGGATATGAATGTGGAGCCGTACTTGCTTTCCAGCGCACTGAACGGTGTTGTCGCTCAGAGGCTCGCCAGGACGGTTTGCGCTAACTGTGTGACGAAGTACTACGCACAAGAGAACGTGCTAGAGGACGCGGGGTTGGCAGATCGGTCTGGCAAAGCGTTTCGCAAAGGGATCGGCTGTGCCCAGTGCCACAACTCAGGCTTTCAGGGTCGGACGGGGATATACGAGGTGATGGAGGTCACAGCGGCGTTACGGCGGATGATCCACCGAGCGTCATCTACACACGAATTGCGGCAAAAACAGCGCCAAGAGGGCGCATTGTCGTTGCGCGAAGAGGCGGTATTGCTTGCGCTTGACGGCAGAAGCCCGTTGGAGGAGGTGCTGCGGGTGACCCACAGCGGCGAAGATGAGTCGGCTGCCACCGGATCCGATTGGGAGAAGCCAGCCGCATGAAGTTGATCTATCAAGCTTGCGATCGGTCCGGCAAGACCGTGTCCGCTGCGGTCGAGGCGGCGGATGCCATTGAGGCGGTCGAGCGATTGCGGCGCGAAGGCTTATACGTGACGAATATTTCTCCCGCCGACGAAGCCACGGGCGCGGAGAAGCCCACAAATCAGCGATGCGGCGGCGGTGACCGGCATACGAAGAAAAACCTGATGATGTTCACTCGCCAGCTCTACCTGTTGATTTCCACCGGTACGCCGATTGTCCAGGCGTTAGAGTCGCTGGAGCGTCAGGTGACTGGCTCGGTTTGGAAGGGTGCGATTGCGTCTGTACGCAAACAAGTTGAGGAAGGTAACCCGCTGTCGGATGCGATGCGGCAGCATCCTCATTTTTTTGATCCGGTCTACTGTAGTCTGATTGGGGCCGGCGAATCGTCGGGCAAGTTGGCGATCATGCTCCAGCGTCTGGCAATGCTGACGCGTAAGCAGATGCAGGTGCGCAACGCGATTGTCGGGGCGATGATCTATCCGTGTTTGTTGATCAGCGTTTCGGTAGCGGTCATGACGCTGATGCTGACACTGGTGCTGCCCAAGTTCGAGAGGATGTTCGAAAGCCTGGACGTTCCGCTGCCTCCGTCGACACGGGTCATGTTGACAGTCAGCGGTGCCATGCGGGCCTACTGGCCGGTGCTGATTGTCACCGCGGTGTGCGGGGTGATCGCGATGCGCTTCTGGCTACGATCTGAAGCCGGTCAACGGGCGGTTGACACCGTGCTCTTGCGCATTCCACAGCTCGGTCGCTTGGTGCGCAGCCTGATCACGGCGAAAATGGCGCGTCTTCTGGGGATCCTTTTGGACAGTCACTTACCGCTGGTCGAAGTCCTAGAGCTGATCAGTCAGTCGATCCGCAACCACCACTACGTCAATCTAATCGCCAAGGCGCAGGAAGCAGTAACAAACGGTCAGACCGTCAGTTCAGCATTCTCGGGCACCGATCTAATCCAGCCGACGGTCACCGAGGCGATCCGTAGCGGCGAACAGAGCGGCCAGATGGCCGCGTCGTTGGTAGCGATTGCCGATTACATGGACGAAGAAAACGATGTAGTCGTACAGTCTCTATCAAGTATTCTCGAGCCGATAATCCTCATCGTGCTTGGTGGTCTGGTGGGGTTTATGGCGGTGAGTATGTTCATGCCGCTGTTTGATATGACGGCCATGGGGGGATGAGGTGAATGATGAAATGGCCTGGCCGTTCAACGCGATCGCCCATCGGCATTGATGTGGGCGAACACCAGATCAAGGCTGTGCAATTACAAGGGGCGGGTGGTTCTTGGCAGATCGCCGCGTGTGCTTCGGTTCCGCGGGTCCAGGATCAGACGCCGATCGGCCTAGAGGAGCTGTCACGCTTCGTCGGCCTGCTGGATCGGCAGGGGTTCGTGGGTCGCACCGCGGTGCTGGCCGTACCGGATTCTCTTTTGGTCGGTGGCATCTTGGAGCTACCTCCACGTGCTTCTGGTGCGCCGCTGGAGAAGATTACGCAGATGGAACTGGCTCGGATGCACAAGCTTCAGCCTGACTCATTCAAGATCGCGATTTGGGACCTGCCCGCGACGATACGTGAAACAGAAACGACTCACATTATGGCCACCGCGTGTGGACATGCCGATGCGGACAAATTGCTTGATCTGTTCGAGCAGGTGGGTCTGAACGTGCTGGCCCTTGACACTGCGGCTTGGTCGATGGCGCGAGCGTGCAGACCGATGATCAAACAGGACGCAAGCGTGACCGGGATCCTAGATTTGGGTTGGCGTTCGGCACGGCTGGTGGTGCTGTACGAAGGAGTGATGATTTACGAACGCACCATCAGAAAGGGCGGTGTTCGATGTCTTCACGAAGCTCTGATCGACCGCACGGGTCTAGAGGCTAAGGTTGTCGATCACCTGATCAGGGAGCGGGGTTTGGCTGCGTCTGGACAGACCGATGCCCGTTTGGTGGCCCACCTGTCTCGTATCGCTCAGCCCTATGCCGACCAAATCGCGCAAGAGCTGAGAATGTCTTTTTCATACGCGTCACATCGGTATGGTGACACCTGTACGAAGCGGGTGATCCTGGCAGGCGGAGGCGCCACTATACCGGGCTTGAGTCGATACCTGAAAGATGTGGCAGATGTCGCATTATCTCCGGCAATTCTCGCTGAGCTGGTCCCGTGTCCGCCACAATTGGCTGGTTACGGCGACACGACGGCGCTGACCGTGGCACTGGGGCTTGCCCAGCACAGTAAGGAGGCGACCTCGTGACCGTACGTGTGAACCTCATGCCCGATTATCGACAGGAAGCCCGCGCTCGTCGGACGCGGATCCGCCATTGGATCATCGGTAGCTGGGGCTATGGACTGGTGCTGTTGGCGGGCTGCTTTTTCTTGCGTGTTCTTTGGGGTCATTCCGATTCCCGAGTCGTCGCAGACATGAACCGGATTCAGGCCCAGATTCAGTCGGTGAACGGCGCGATTGTCGCCATGACCGAGGAACTGAAGCAGCACCAGTTGACACTCACCGCTAATCGCGATTTGATCGAGCATCCCGATTGGGGTTTGCTATTAGGCTTGCTCGCTCAATCGCTTGGTGACGGATTGGTCTTGCGCCAGTGCCAGATCAGCGAGCTAACGCCGGTCCAACGCCGTGACGTCTTAGTCGCCAAGGACCAGTCACAGGTTGCCGGACGCAGCTTCCTTCTGGCGATTCGAGGGATGGGGCGCTCGCAAGCAGCCGTGTCACAGTTCGCACTGAGGCTTGAGCAGACGGGTTTGTTCGATCAAGTGAAGCTGTTGGACACCAGTCTCGAACCGTATCTGGAATACAAAGCGGTTTCTTTCCGTGTCGAATGCCAGCTTGGCGCAGGCGGGGGCGATCCTTCATGATCCAAGACCGGATGTCCAAGCGGTGGCAGATCGACGCGGCGGGCCTAGGTGTCTGCTTGGCGATCTCAGGGTTGGCCTACCTTATCGGGCTTGCCCCGCTAGTTCGGCAGGCGGCGGCGGTTCAATCGCAGAAGCAACAGCTGGCTCACCAGAAGCGGCAAGTTTCTAAGCTCAGAACGTCGCGTAGCGCTTTGGATCAGCAGCTCACCCGGGCCAGAGAGGCTGTGGCGGTAGGAACTTTCAAGCTTCGGCCTGTCGACCAGCTCAACGGATATCTCGCGCAGCTGACCGCATTGGCGACGGCTTCGAATTTGACACTGTATGAGATCCAGCCTGGTCAGGCGATAAATCAGCCAAATTATCGGTCGGTCCCCGTGGTGATGTCGGGCGTCGGCAGTTACCGGACGTGCGCGTTGTTCTTGCGCAAACTCCATGACGTGTTGCCCGATACCCGTTTGTCTTCACTTGAGCTGGCCGCGTCGGATAGCACTCGTAAGCCAGGGTCTCGTTTCCGTTTAAATCTTGTATGGTATGCCACACGACCGCATAGAAACGCGGTCGATTAAACCCGGTGATGCTTGCCAGATAGCGATTTAAATCGTTTGCTTGATGCAGGCATGCATCTGACCAAAAAGCAAAAGATCTATGGCGGGCTATTGATCGTGGCCGCGGGCGCGATGTTCGTTGACCGCGTGATGATCGGCTCGGAGATGGGCACGCCGCAGCGGGCCACGGCCAAACCGGCTCGAAGCCTCTCGGTGTCTGGCGATGGCGGGATCGTGCCGTCCGATGACGCGATGTCCAATATCCCGGACCGCGACCAGCTGATCGCCAGTCGCCTGGCGGTGGCAGCGCGTCAGCGGGGGATACGAATTGCATCGCTGCGTGACGCCTTTGAGCCGCCTGAATCGTGGGTCGGCCGGTCCAATGGCGTCGATACGGTCAACCACTCGGCGATGACCGCAGAAACATTTCGCCGTCAATATCCCCTGATGGCGGTGATCAAGACAGGCGGAGACAGCTACGCGGTGGTTGGCAACAGGACGATCCGCGTGGGTCAGATCCTCAATGGATTCACGCTGGTCGCCGTTAAGCAGCGTACCGCCTTGTTCCGGTCCAAGCTGGATCAGATTGAACTGAACCTCTCTTCTTCACAATAATACCCATCTGGATGGATTGCCGTGCATCGTCTGCGAATGTGGGTGCGGCACAAGAAAAGATTTATAGGTGTTCTCGTCCGCTGATCGTCGCGCGCGGTGTTCACTATCACCTCCATCCGTTTCTAGGACCAAACATACGTCCGTTTTCGTCGCCTAGTCACGTCAAATGCAATGTTTGGTGTGTACGCAGACATCGCCCGGATGAGGCTAGGCCGTTATACCCCATCTTCAGTTAAGCCTTACGCTCATTAAGCCGATTTTGGCTATTAAGTGGGCTCCCCGGACAAGGGATACATCGAATGGAGAGATTTTATATGACCGTGGACCGGAAGCGTGGTTCCCGCGGTTTTAGTTTGATCGAACTGGTCATCGTCATCGTGATCATGGGGATCATTTCAGCGATCGCCATCCCACGACTCAGTCGCGGCGCTCGAACCGCCGGGGCCAGCGCGCTCAAGGGAGACCTGGCGACGATGAGAAATGCGATTGAGCTCTACGCCGCCGAACACGACGGGAAGTATCCAGACGCATCGTTCGCGGCTCAGTTGACAAGGTTCTCCAATGCTACGGGTTCAGTGACCAGTGCGACCAAAACCGCCACCGAGGTCTATGGGCCCTACATTAAGGAAATTCCACCTCTGCCCGTCGGCTCAAAGAAGGACGCGGTCGGTGTTCACGTGACGACCGTTGCAGCCGATGTCCCGCCGCAGGGTCTGGCGACCGATGGTTGGTGGTACAACAGCGTCACACAGGTGATCCGGGCGAACCTACCTGCTGCCGATGTCGACGACGACGGGACGGCATACCACACGTATTGACGATCGAGCCGGAGGCGGTCCGCTACGCCTGGTCAGGTACACCCCATGATCCACTGACACGTCAATTAGACGGCGACGCCAAAACGGTCGTGTGGCAAGATGTGTACGCGCTTCTGCTCGCCTGCCTGATCAAACGTGTCATGGGGACGACCCGGGCGCGCCGACGGAGAGTGCCAGACTACTGTTTGGCAGCCGCGATCCAGCCGTGGTTTCTTCAGATTTTGACATCGGCAGCAATCCGTAGATCGGCCAACACCTTCAGCCGACAGTGCCCCCCGCCGGTACATGAGATGTGTTGGGCATATGGTGCGACGCAATAACGTCTCATGCGAACCGGTAAGCAATCGATGGCCGTTAGGGGAACGCCATCTCGAACATGGTTGTCGGTTCAGATTGACCAGTGTCATTGAACAGTGGGTGTGCCCGTGACGGTGTACCGCTGGGCTCGTAGATGAATGACAGGTCTTCGCCACGAAATGAGTCTAAGCGTAGTCCGCTGTGTGGATCCAACGTCAGCGGCCCCTGTAATTGGCTATCGCGGAGGCGTCGGCCGTCGGCGGAGAAGGCGATGACAACAATTGGTTGGAATGGATTGGTATGGTTGTACCTGACCACCACAGCCTGCCGACCGTCGACCAAACGCAGCTTGGCGCCGATCGGAAACGGCTGGATCAGCGTGGCAAACATATTCATGAGCGTAGGGTCGTAAAAACGCTTGTACGGGCCGGTACTCATCGCCCAAAGCGTGTACGCCGGTGACTTGGCGTGCGTGTAAACATGTCGAGATGTGGCCGCGTCGTATGCGTCGGTGATGCGGACAATCCGTGAGAACACATGCAGCTTGTCACGATCGATCTCTTCTGGATACCCGGAGCCGTCGATATTTTCGTGATGGGTACGGACAACCATCTTGGCGGTTCCCGGAAAACTGTCTGGTAGCATTTTCACGCCGGTGATCGGGTGTTGGCGGATCCGTTGGCGGTCTTCTACCGAGAGCCGACCCTGTATGGTGAATAGATCTCGTAGGGGGTACATCCCCAAGTCGATAAACATCGCCCCCAAACCTAACGGAAGCATATCCATAGCGACAGCGGAAGAGACGGTCTGTCCAGCTCTTTCCTGGACCACGTATTGCCGAGCTGCCGAGGCCAACACCGAGCTGAGGTAAAAGACATTACCGGAGTGTTTAGACAAATAATCGTTCGCGTCAAAATGTTCGTCTAAAATCGCAGCGGTCACCGGATTGTCCGCCAGATACTCGGTGACGCCTTCGACAATTTCCCGCGCCTCGTCATAGGCCGTTGCGCTGAGGGACGTGCGCGCCGAAAACCGCTCTTCCACAGAGGACATACAGGTGGCGATTTTGTTTTGAACATGCCGGGCGACCGTTCGGTCATGCGAGTCGTCTTCGAATTCTATCGCTTCGTCCAGAAGCGGGTCACCAATCCTCAAATAGAGGTCTGGAAATCTCTTGTGCAGCTTCGTGGTGTCGGACTTAGTCAATACCCTACCCGCCGGTAGCATGGTCCGTCCCATAAACGAAAAGGCTTCCGCCAGACGCATGCCCGCGTGTGCTTCCTTGGCTGGTACGTACAGAGGCATGATTCATGACCCGGGTAAGCAGATAAAGCGCGTGGGGTTTTTCTACCTGATTATCGGTTTGCGTCAAAACGCTGGTGATAGACATTGTATTTTTCTGTCACGGATCACAGATGTTCCGACAACCAAACCGTTGAGCTCTTTTCTGGAAACCCCAACGCGACGGCGCGGATAGGTCTTGCTTTCCGTCAGACGCCGATTGGGGCGGCACCGGGTCCGAAAATATCGTGGCAAGGTCACGGTACGACGGATGGGTCAAGTCCATTTTGTTGACTGCCGATGACAAGTCAACCGGGTACAAGTGATCTACACGTGGGTTGACATCGCTTGGGTATGGCGTCTACCGCGGAGGCGGATCAGAGAGGAGTTAGCCGGTGGATCGGGAATTGCTGGGTCGCCTATTAACGTCGCCCCGGCTTCCAAGCCTGCCCACGGTGGCGATAGAGATCCTTGAGCTGGTCCAAAAGGACGACGTGGACATCAAGGCCATCGCACGGGCGGTCAGCCATGACGCGGCCCTCTCAGGAAAGATCCTTAAGACCGTCAATTCGAGCTTGTTTGGACAGCGGCGGCAGATCAGCACGATCAGTGATTCGATTGTGGTGTTGGGTCTTAATGGCATTAAGACACTGGCCCTTGGGTTTGCCCTCATCGGTAAGCTCAGTGAATCGGCTGATCAGGGGTTTAACCACATCGAGTTTTGGAGGCGCAGCGTTTACTCTGCCGTAGCAGCACGGACGCTGGCCAAACACGCCGGTTCGATCCAGCAGGAAGAGGCGTTCCTGGGTGGATTGCTTCAGGAGTTGGGGGTCTTGGTCATGTTTCAGGCCCTGGGCGACGAATACCAAGACATCATCCAACGGGCCGATGGTCATCACAAAAAACTGCTAGCGTTGGAACTCCAAGAGCTGGATATCGACCATGCCCAGGTGGGAGCGGCACTGGCCGAGAGCTGGAAGTTGCCAAGGATTCTATGCGAGCCGATTCGATTCCACACGCAACCCGACGGCGGTCCTGATGACTTGCGACCGCTGATTCGTTGTGTGGCGTTGGGCGGCGATGTAGCGGATTTGTTTATTGATGCATCATGTCCTGGCGTGTTGCAGTCTTATCTGGCGTGTGCCCAACAGTGGTTTGGGCTGGCCAAAAAAGACGCCGAGCATCTACTAACGGTGATTCATCATGAAACGGTCGCCGTTGGTGCGCTGTTCGATGTGCCCACCAGTCAGCTGGAGGCTCCCGAAGTGATCTTGGCCCGTGCCAATGAGGCCATGCTTGAAATTAGTCTCGAGCAACAGCAGGTGGCCAAGCACCTGCAAGGGCAAAATCAGCACTTGGCTCAGCAGCTTGTCACGGATTCCCTGACCGGTGTGGCCAATCGGCGGGGGCTTGACGAGTACGTAAAGGATCAGTTTGCCCGCGCCCGGACGACAAGGAGCGCGCTGAGCCTGCTGTTTTTAGACATCGATGACTTCAAGGGGATCAATGACCACCATGGCCATCATGTGGGGGATTGTGCACTGATCACGTTGACCGACACGATTCGGCAGCTTGCCGGCCAAGACGCGATGGTCGCACGATTCGGAGGTGACGAATTCGCCGTGGTGCTGTTCGGGATCGACTCATCTGCAGCCAAACCATTGGCCGAACGGGTCCGACAAGAAATTGCCGCCACTGAAGTCGCCCACGACGAGGACACGCCGGTCAAGATGACCGTGAGTATTGGCGTGGCCACCTATCAAGACGAATGCTTTACGGGTGAAAAGCAGCTATTCCTTGCGGCAGATCAGGCGCTCTACGCCGCTAAATCCGGTGGACGCAACCGCGTGCAGGTCTTTGTACCGTCTGAAGTGTGGCCTGGGACCAAGTCCGGTGCCGCGTAAAAGTCAACCCGTTGTCCGAGGTGATGGCCGGTCGGCTCGCTATTCTGGCGGTTGGCAAACCGAGCACGGCTGATATCCGGTGATCGCTTTGTACAGGGGCATTGATATCGAGTTGACGCCGAGTTTCAGGCAGTTGATGTGGTGGTACTCAACGCCCGACGGTGTGACATAGACCATCAAAGGCCTCACGGCCTGTGGTGCATTTTTGGCCGCAGCGATAAGAGGGGACGGTTCAGACGAAATGGCTTTGACCACCGGTGCCCATAGCCCTTTCTTACTATCGCGGGCTCTCTGCTGATAGTGTCGCAGCAGGTGGGTGAACCGGTAGGCACCGCCGCCGTCTGGTCGCCATTTGCCAAATCCTTGACGGATGATCTCGGCATTGACAAACAAACCGTCCGGTGCACGAAACAGATACGCGCTGAGATAACCCTCGCTGTCTCGCATGCCTTGGGCCGGTTCGTACTCCAGGTAGACAGATTCGCCCCGGAGCAGATTGGCTGTGAACCTGGTCGCGGCATATGGATGTCCGCGGTCGTAGGCCCGGTGGTCTGGATCGGCCGTTCCGAGCGTATCCACACTGATGATCCGAACGGCGGTTTCCTGCCCTTGGATCAATAGCACCACGTTCCGGCCGTCGACGACCCGGACGACTGGATATGCTGTCGCGTGGGTAAAGTCGAGATCTGGATGCGACGGTTCGGTGGTCGTGGCATCGTGCGACCAAAAGCGGGTATTTTGAAGATCCGCAGCCAAGGGCGACGCGAAGACAACCGTGAAGATCACAGCGGTGATCAATAAGGGCCAGTGGTGACCTCGACACCGTTGGGACAGCAACATCGGTGTTCTCCTGTTCTCAAAAGGCGTTTCAAAGCGGGTGAGCGGACTCGAACCGCCGACATTCACGTTGGCAACGTGACGCTCTACCAACTGAGCTACACCCGCATAACGCGGTTTTGCACTACAATAGTGCGATCCGCTGCACTACAATTCATCCCTCAAACGGGGCTCACCAAGCGGTTGCACAGGCTGTTTGGGATGGTAAATCATAGGTCTACATACTAGCTTGGGAAGCCCGGAATGCAAAGCCCTAAACGAAAACGGCGGGTCCCTCAACTCCGGTACACAGAAACGCGGGGCATCGGTTGTGGTCTTCACCCCATCTTGAGTCCAAGTGGGCTGCAAGTTTAACGCATCTATGTTACCCCGGTGTAGGCCGCAGGCGAAGGCGCAGCCGTAGCCGAAGGCCTACACCGAATAGCAAATTCGTTGGGGGTTAAATTCCCCAAGCTGCTGTGTGGTCTGGTTCGGTTGTAATCTTGACGCCATCCTTCGATCTTTTCCTGGGCATCATCCAAACTCAAAAACCAATGCTCGTTCAAACACTCCAATCGGAACCGAGCATTAAATGACTCAATAAAAGCGTTATCCGTTGGTTTGCCAGGACGACTGAAATCCAACTTGACTTTGTTCCAATAGGCCCACAGATCTAGATCCTTGGAAATAAATTCTGGACCGTTATCGACTCGTATGGTTTGAGGCAGACCATGTTTGTCCGCGACACGTTCCAGCACCTGCACGACATCCCGTCCACGGACACGTGGGGCGACATGCAGAGCCAGGCTCTCCCTGGTGTGATTGTCGACTAACGTCAATACACGAATACGCTGCCCATCGAACAGCTGATCCGACACAAAATCCATGCTCCAGCATTCGTTCTTCTTCGAGGCTACGGGCCTAATCTCCCTTTTTAAGCACGCCACACGACGACGCGGTGGTTTCTTACGCATGATCAAGCCCTCTTCCCGATAGATCCGAAGCACACGTTTATGATTCACCTGCCAACCTTCACGCTGTAGCAAAATGTGCAGCCGACGATATCCGTAACCCACCCGAGATGTTGCTAGTTCACATAATCGTAACCGCAATGCGATTTGCGGATCCGCAATGCTCTGGTATCGAATCGTCGCTCGTGAAAACCTAAACACCGAACACGCCCGCCGCTGCGAAACCTGGTAGCTTTCCTGCATCTGAACCACCAGCGTTCGCCTGGCGGCAGGCCCTAAGGCTTTTTTGACAACGCATCCTGGAGCATCTGGCGGTCTAACGTCAAATCCGCCACCAAACGTCTCAGACGGCTGTTCTCCTCCTCGACCTGCTTGAGCCGACGCATCTCCGGCACGCCCAGTCCGGCATACTTCTGCTTCCAACGGTAAAACGTCGCTTCGCAGATCTGCATCTTCCGAAGAATCTGAGCCACCGGTGTGCCCGACTCGGCCTGACGAAGGGCAAACGCGATCTGGGCCTCTGTAAATCGTTTCCTTTTCATGATCAACTCCTTGATCTGGATGCAAAAAATATAATCCAAAAACTTGCATCCGATTTGGAGCAAGATCAAGGGGGCAGATCAGTCAGCCTAACGCTAAGGCTTGTCCACACCTGACCGGAGGGCGAGGTTTGATTTCGAGTTGAAGTTTCAAGCTGTCATTTCGCTCTCGACTGTGCGGCGGGTCAAGTGTGGGTGTCCAGTCGCTTGTTTTGTCCGTATTGTTGATTTGGAACCGAATCCGAATCGGCGCTAATCATGGTCCCATCGTCGGAAGTAATATCCCATACCACAGGATGAAATATTCTGAGGCTGGCTGAGAAGCCGTCCAATCCAGGAAAAAGAGAGAATCGACCAATATTCGCGGTAAATAAATAATAGAGAAATTCTTTTCTCAGTCGAAGTGGAATTACGATTTTTCGGAGCCCCGACAGGTCATCTCGCATTTCGACAAGGTTTGTCATGAACGGTACTGATACCTTTCCTGGACAAACGAATGCTGACTGCTGAGTTGTTATCCGCTCGTCCCGAAAATAGGGAGAAAGAAGTCTGACGAAGCTAAAATTGTCTGGAAGGAACGTGTCGCGAAAGTGCTTATTGAATTCGGCGTGCGTTGATTTCCCATGATGAATAGCGGAACTGACATATGTCAATTTGTAAGACTCATAGCGTTTTCTCGCGTTCTCTCGAAGCCATTCGGTATCAATCTCCCAGATTGCACAGTCGGTATCGGTACTTTCTAGCGCGAAATATGCCGCGACAAGAATTGAGTAGCTCCAGTCCATCAATCGAGTAGGGGCTCCGTGATGTTGCATCAAGGCTAACCAGCGCAACTCGTCTTCATCATTGGGAATATTTTGTGTGTATCCATGGAAGTGACGTTTAAATGATGACAACAGGCGTTGCTCCCGAAGATGCGCTGATTGCAGACCCGCATCATTCATTTCACACGCTCTTTGGAGGCTGGTAGAAAGTTTCCAACCCTCATTTGCCTGTCCACGGTATATCGTGTGCGGGCGTTGCTGTCCTAGCAACTCTGTCCAGTCTGTAATCTCAATCGTCTCAAAGTCTTGTTCGGTGGTCATTTGAACTTGCCTTTAGGGGACATAACAGATCTTCGCCCTCCTACACAGTTATTCCTATGTTGGTAACCCCAAGATAACAGTAACATATCTCAGATTAGGTCGTCTACAGCCGGATCCTGATCCAAACGATGTGCGAAAATTGGGGTAGATGCGGTCGAGTGACCCAAATTGCCCATTGCCTGCGTTAGTCTGGCAGGGTGAATAAGTTGTTCTAGATGGTAAATCCAGTCCAGGCTGTGACGCAAGGAGGCCGTAGGCCGACTGAAGTCACAGCCTGGATTAGAAGCGGTCTGTAGGTTCGCCTGTTGGGCGAACTCCAGGGGCGTGATGTAACCCATGACCTGACCCCCTGCAAATAGTCCAGCCGTATGCGAGAATACAATCGGCACGGGCGTATTAAGGAAAGGTCAAGGAAATGCCCAGAACGCGACACACACCTGAACAAATCATCGGCAAGCTGCGGGCGATGGAGATTCACATCAACTCATTCAAGAACTGGATGCTGAGAGCGAGTGATCCGGGCCGTTATGGCCATTTCGCTGATCTGGAACCGAGCTCCATTTTACCCCACGTTGCAACGCATTATGTCAATCAGGCGGGTCAGTCCGAACTCTTGGCCTTCATCATCAAAGATTCGAAACTGCTATATGCGCCGGATCTATGAAGAACCTCACCGTCCGCCGTTACGTCGGATCCCCTGCCAGGATGAACGCTGCCCAGTAGTGTGGATGAGCAAAAGGCCGAAAATCTTTTCGCTCACCTTTAGGCGACTCCTGTGGTTTCGTCCCCACACCTCGATTCATAAGCGTCATGAGCTGGGGATCTGATTCCTGTAGCGCTTCCAGTTCGCTTTGCCATAATCGTCGAAGCCAGTATTTCGCTTCACGCAATGCTTCAGCTTTGTCTACTCCGTCACTCGCCAAATTTTCATAGAACCGTCGCATAAGCAGCGCTGTAGCCCCATCATCCACCTGCCACAGGCTCATCACCACCGTCGGCGTACCGGCAAAGAAGAACGCCGTAGACAAACCCACCATCCCCTCACCGGTCATCTGTTTGCCCAGGCCCGTCTGACACGCACTGAGTACCACCAAATCAGCGTTTAACCTCAGGTGAAACACCTCTCGCATGTGCAATAATCCGTCGTAGTGGGTGTCCAACGGAGCCCATGCGAGGACTAGGCCTGACAGCTCTGGGCGTTCATCGTCGAGAAAGCCATGGGTTGCAAGGTGGACGTAACGGTACTCGGCAAGCTCACCAGACCTGTTTAACTCGAACAGACGGCGTTCGCTGGCATCGGGTCCCAGCAGCAGCACAGACCGCTTTTGCCCTTGCAGCTTCGCGAGTGAATTGGCCTCATAACGGGTGCCAGGAAGACGAGGTGGTGTTGCTCGTGTTTCGTGGCGCAATGTCTCTCGCAATGCTTGCTCCGTATCGGCCATCGCTACCGTGGCAACTGGCGCCTCGGCCTGCATGCGCTTCAACTGCTCTTGGCTAAATGGCGGGTCCGCCAATACGAACAGGTCACGGTGCCAATTGTGATCCTTGCGTCGTTGTTTGGCCAACAGATCAAGGGTTGTGATGGAAGGCGTGTAGCTGATTGTGTAGCAATCACCCAGCCAAGCCCAGCTGGAAGGATCGTCAAGCTCATCGCTGTTCGGTTTTTGGGTTAACAGCATCTCGAAAGGAATTCTTGCTGCCCAGCCCTGGGCAACCACAATCAGCTTCTCAACTCCTTCCAGATACGACTGCAACGGGGCAAGACGACGGCGGTACACATTATGCAGCGTGCTGGCCGTCTTACGCTTCTCCCATCCCAACCGATGGCCTAGGTTGATCGTAGATCGTAGATCGTCATTATATCTCTCACCATCAATCGCTTTTGCAAGGTCTATCCAATGGATTCCGGTTGGACGGACAACATACCCCCAGTGCCAATCGTGGAAATCCGACCACCCGATGATCGCGGTCCGGCTGTCCAGCGCCGAAGTCTGTATTGCCTCTTGGGCGCTGATGGCATGATTCGTTTCAACCGCCACGAATGGCGCATGCTCGGTGGCCAGATCGCCCAAGATCGCCTCATAGTCCCGTTCCGCGATACCAAGACGGAGTTGCAGCTCCTTCACCTCCGCACCCGTCGACGCTACTCGCTCAATCGCCTGGTTCAGAGTATTGATCTGCCCGAGGGCTTGACGAACCTTCGTCTGATCTTGGGTGCTGAGCCCTACACCGGCTTGTGCTTTGGCCTGGGCCAATAGCTCTCGCAATCCCAACGCCCGGCCTCGCTCTAACCTAGTCAACGCTTCCTGGCGTTTCCCTGTGGCTAATGCAAGCGTTGTAACAAGCTGCTCATCCGAGTGCTTTGATAGAAAGCTAGACCTGGTCAACGCCGTTCGACCAAACCGTTGTCGACTTGACACAAGGACATCCTGCGCTCGAACTGCGAGTTGCCATGCGGCTTGGAGATCTTTTCGGTGCATTTCTATCACCGCCAGGTTGTTTAGCGATCTGGCAACATCAGCATGATTGGTCCCCAACATCTTCTCCCTGATTGCCAGTGAACGTTTCATGATCGGTTCAGCTGCATGGTAACGGCCTTGCGACATGTACAGATCCGCCAGGTTATTCAACAAGTAGCACACTTCGAGATCATCGGGGCCCAACGCTTTCTCCAAGATCGCGAGAGATCGCTTAATGAGCGGTTCCGCCGCATCGTAATGGCTTTGCGATTTGTAATACCATGCCAAGTTGTTCAACGATTGGGCTACGGAACGGTGATCGGGCCCTAGCGCCTTCTCCCTGATCGCCAATGATCGCTTAAAAAGTGACTCCGCCGCTTCGTGTCGGCCCTGCTGTTGATACAGTCCCGCGAGGAAGTTCAATGATTCGGCCACATCGGAATGATCAGGGCCCAACATCTTCTCCCTGATCGCCAGTGAACGTTTCATCATCGGCTCTGATAATCCGTAACGGCCTTGCAACATGTACAGCCCCGCCAGGTTGCTCAGCAAGCTAGCCACATAAGGATTATCAGCGCCAAGTCTCGTCTCCAAAATTTCCAGCGAACGATTAAAGAGAGGCTCGGCCACATCATATCGACCCTGTGACTCGTAGAGGCTCGCTAGACTGTTCAGCGACCGGGCAATATCAGGATGGTCGGGTTTCAACTTTTTCTCCCTGATCGCCAGAGATCGCTTTATAAGCGGTTTAGCCACCTCAAAACGGCTCTGCGAAGTGTACAGTCGCGCTAGGTTGCTTAACACAGTGGCCACATTGGGGTGGTCAGCGCCCAGTGCCGTTTCCAAGATCGCAAGCGAACGTTTGAAGAGCGCTTCGGCCGAATCGTAACGGCCCTGCAATTTGTTCAGTTCTGCCAGATTATTCAGCGACGTGGCGACGTGAGGGTGGTTAGTTCCGAGCGCATTCTCCCTGATCGCCAGCGAACGTTTGTGAAGCGGTTCGGCTGCGTCGTATCGGCCTTGCCATTGGTACAGCCCTGCCAGGTTATTCAACGAGGTAGCTACTTCGGGATGGGCGGCCCCCAGCGTCTTCTCCCTGATGGCCAGTGAACGCTTGTAGAGCGGCTCGGCTAAATCATAACGGCCCTGTGACTTGTAGAGGCCCGCTAGGTTGTTCAAAGAGGCGGCCACTTCGGTGTGATCAGGCCCCAGCGTCTTCTTCCAGATCGACAGCGAACGCTTGAAAAGCGGCTCGGCCACATCGTACCGGCCCTGTGATTCGTAGAGACCCGCTAGGTTGTTCAGCGACTGGGCCACGTTGGGGTGTTCGGAGCCCAACGCTTTCTCCCTGATCGCCAATGAACCTTTCATCATCGATTCGGCGGCCTCGTAACGGCCTTGTGCCCTGCACAGCTCCGCTAAGTTGTTCATCGATGTGGCTACATCGGGATGGTCGGGGCCCAGCGCCTTCTCCCTGATGGCCAATGAACGCTTGTAGAGCCGCTCGGCCGCGTCATACTGGCGCTGTGCTTTGTACAGTACGGCTAGGTTGTTCATCGACTGGGCTACGTCAGGATGGTCGGGGCCCAACCATGATTGTCGAATTTCTAGTGAACGCTGTGCCAACGATACAGCTCTCTCATACTCACCCACCTGATAGGCTCGCATGACGGAATGGTTCAAGTCTTCGGCTTCCGCCAATGCCTTAGATTTGAAGTTAGCTTGTTCCGGTCCACTGTGAGTTGCTGAAGGTTTGGCTCGGTGTTTGGGCTGTAGTTGTAGGTTTTCAGCGTGCACGGCAACAGCAAGGGACCATGTCATGCACAGTGATGAAACTAACCACCAAAAGGCGATCCGAGGAGACTGATCTTCGAAAGAATTAGTATGCATTGGTATTCTCGCTCGACTCGTTACTCTGATGAGGAAAGCTCACGACACGAACCACCGGCCAACGCTCGGACGCTCTGGCTAGCAGATTGCTTATGAAGCCTTTTTCAACGCGAGTAGGTTGGGTACCCAAAGGGCGCTGGTTATGAGTCGGAACAAAACGTACTCCGCTCGAGTCGGCTAACAGTAATCCCGTGGTCGACAGCTTTGGTGCCGGGCCAAAAGCGCGAAGTTCTCGCCTCAGTTGGTCACGATCCGCTAGCGGTTCGAAGCTCGCCACCAAGACTAACGTTTCAGTCCCACCGGGCGGCTCGAGCGGCAGCCACCGGTCTTGATCCGTAGGGATATGAATTTCTTCAACCAGTGGAGCCGTTACATCGACCCCCGGGTATAGGATCTGAATTGATCCATCGGAGCTAAGGGATGCTACGTAGGCCGCCATGCATTCAGGAAATCGCGCGTGTAGCTGGATGCGATCGCCACTTTTCAGCGGCAGGTGGTTAGCCGAAAGAAATTGGAACGAGCCTTTCTGATCGGCCCGTTGAAAATGTACCTCGAATTGGATTTGCTCTTCGGGGCTGTCAACCGGGCTTAGTTCAAGGCCCACCCAAAACAATAGGATGGCCAAAGGAATGCCGATGACACTGGACCATCCAAAAACGGCGCCGCGGTGCTTGTCCCACCAGGTCAATTTAAGCACGCGTCTGACCGATGTCTCATCGGCCTTGAGGATTTGTTCAATTAGCCGTGGAATGGTGAGCCGACGGTAGCCTCGGACTTTGATCTTTTTAGCGATTAGGTTCAGTTCATCGCGAGACTTGTGAGCCAATTCGCTTTGTAGCTGTTCGACACTCATCTACTCGTTCACCAAACAACGCGGTGTTGCCTTTCAAGCATACGGTGGGTCCCAATACAGAGGTGGCATCCAGACCTTCAATGTGCTCAACAAAATGCCCAAGCCCTGTTGCCCCAGATCATACGGGGTGTGAAGTTCGTCGATGGAGAAGCCAAGGTCGCCGCCTAAAAATGTCTTCATCCACCAAATTTGACGATTCCCCCGATCCGGCCATCGTGCTATCTATGGCCGCGCGTCACGAGGATGTAATCAATCAGGCTACCATATTTAAGTTATTCTCCAACCTCTCCGACCGGTATCGCGTTCTTCCATGGCCTTTCAAAATGAGCATCGAAATACTGGTGAAAAATGTCCTGATTGTCGTCTGTTTTTCTCACGACAAGTGTCATGCAGCGGTGAGACTCATTTTCCAGCGGATAAGGATTCAGTAACATGGAGTCCGATGTAGCGATTCCAAAGAGCGTAGGTGCACCACGGTAGAATTTCATTTGCTCGTCTCTAACTCCGATCGCTGCCAATTGAGTCACCGTGCCCCGCACTTCTCCCCCAATGGCTTCTGGTGGTCGCTTCTCTTGTTTGGCACGTCGTTCGGCTATATCAGGATGTGTCATCATGATGTGAAGCGAGCAGTTACTTCCAACCAACTCTTCTAGAAGCCGCGGGCTGTGAAAATCGTTGGTGTCTGTAGCCATAAATCCGCGCATCGAAGTACATGTAATATAAACAAAATCTCCCCCTCTGCGACTGCGTACGATTTCTTTTCGCAAAGCGGCACCAAAATACGTTAGCGCGTCACTCCGAGAGCGGAAGACGCGTTCGAGGCCTAAACTTTGTGCACCTGTTTGTAAGGCCTCAGGTTCTGACGGCGCAGACGGAATGCTATCGAGTATCTGCTCCATGTCTGGCCACCATCGCTCAAAACATCGCAAGATGCGGTCATCTGGTAATACACCTTCATCATTAAGTGCACGATTAATACAGCGAACAAGCTTTAGTGTCCCAATTTTATTGGCCTGTACGGCGTCAAATTGGCCTAGCGGCTGCTTCAGTTCACGAGGATCCATCTGGACTAGGTAAGGACAGACATGTGAGCTTCCCAGCGCCTTCGCTAGTGCGCCAGCCTCAAAGAGTACCCACGGCGCGTGTGCCGATTCAGGGGTCAAACAAACAACCCCGAACCGAGCGCTCTCAAGTTGTTTTGCGAGCTCGGCATTCCATCGAGTACCGGGATCGATGTCTTCCGACGACAGCCAAGGTTCTACTTTATGGACAACATCGCCCAACCAGCCACGAAGCCCCGCGGCCACGAGTTTCGCTCGTTGTCCAGATCAGCTGATGAAAACCTTCATCTCGTCCTCTCCGCTATGTTACTTTGGGATATTCCAGTCTACCATCTTCTCAATCGCATATCGTCAAGGTTTCTAGCAAGCTACTGCGAGGCACATTAAGAGTTGCTACAAGATAAACTTACACGAACTACTGACATTTACAGAAGTAGTATTAGAGTATCTTGACGATTCGATAAGAGTCCGAAATGCGAGGTGAGTTATTGCGCAATTTGAAAGGGCAGCTCTCTATTGAGACGGTGTTTGTAAAGCAAAACGAACCCCAATTAGAGGAAACCTGCCAATTCAGATCTTATGGGATCAGGTTGTGGAATGGAACAGGCGTTGAGGATTGACGAGGCGAAAGTCCGCAGCCATGCGGACGAGGGTGTCGTCCAGTCGGTCGAGGGTTGAACGGTCTACTGAATGCCGAAGCGGAGGCATTGTGCGAAGCCAGACGTTGCGAGCGTACGGATGACCGTCGGGACACGCGAGCGTGAACGTAATTTGTCCTTCGCGGATGTTGTCCGCATTGGCGAACTCCAACAAGCATCAACGTGTTTTTTTCTGATATCGAAGCAAAAATTTACACTACAAAATCGGTCGATTTGGGACTACAAAGGGCGATTTGTCGACCCATCGATAGTTCTGTAAAATTAATATAAAGTACTGATCAATAGATGTATATAACAATCATTTACGCGACAAAGTTTGCAATTTGGAGATTGGCAACGTGACGCTCTACCAACTGAGCTACACCCGCATAACGGCCGTCTGATTATACGTTCAAGGGCCATAGCTTCCAATCTAAATGGATTGGCCGACACGTTTGGCTCAGCGAAAGCCCCGGTGATCGCTTGCAGCATTGAGCCGGCTGGTGTATATCTGTCCAGTGACAGGTGCCCTGACGTCTGCTCTGATTGAGGGCGGTCGTTAAGGGCCATAAGGGAAGTGGGGTGACCCCACGCCTGGATGTCATCAAGCCATTGCGGCTTAAGACAGGTGTGGGCATTCCCCCGCGGACGCGCCGCCGTGATGGGCGGGTCCCGACGCAGTCGGGACCAGTGTTTGGTCGACCATGCCACTGTTGGACCTGCAATGGGTTCGATGGGAAGGCCGTCCAGATTGCCCTAAGCCGGAAGACCTGCCTGTTGAAGACCGTGTCCTCGCGTGATGGGACGCAACGGGTTCGATCTGCTCAATTCCCCCTTGGGCAGTCCGTTCGCGGTGTAGCACCGTTCCTTCACCATTGTGAGGACTGTACAGCAGCACAGATCATTTGGGGGATGCTCTGCGCGATTCAGAGCAGAAGGAGATCCTATGACAGTGCGGTGGTCCATGACGAGCAATAGTCCGGGCGTGTGCGGTTTGATTTTTATCTTGTTAGCCGTGTTACCTTCTGTTGTGCACGCCGCGTTGGTACCGACACCAATCGACGCGGGTTCAGGCGATGGCCGTTCGTTTGTTCAGATCGATTTCACGGACGGGGTGACCACGCTATTCAATGTGTCTTACGATCTTTCACAAGAGCCGTCGGCTTTTGACCTGCTGAGCACATTGGACAGTGATCCGGAGATTGATTTATTCTTGCACTCTAAAGATTTTGGAGGAAGCCTCGGGCAATTCGTTTTTGGGCTAGGGTTCGACGGGTCGCTTGATGACGATCACGACGAGAATTTTTCGCCGGGATCTTGGTCCTATTGGGTCCGTTCAGGCTTGTCGGCGTCATGGCAGGTTGCTCAGACGGGTGTTTCGCACACACCGGCCAGCAGTGGTCCTTGGCACGGTTTTGTCTTCGGCACCGCTTTCCCCTCTGGCCCACCCCGCGCGGTGCCCGAACCGTCTACCCTCACGATGATGGCGTTGGTTGCGGCGTGTCTGAGCCGGATCCGCCGCCGCGTGACGGTGACGGGTCGCGGTCTATCCGTTTCGATGGCGGCCCAGCCGATCAAACGTGGTCGGGATATTTTGGTTCGTGCCACTACGATAGGCCGAACTTATGCACCTCACCGATGCGTATCGCTTCTTGGTCAAGTTGGCGTTGTGATCGTGTGTCTCGTCGAACCGTCATTGGCCAGCGTGGTGGACGATCCATGGGCCGACCAGGTGGTCAGTTATACCATCGGTACAAATGCGTTTGCAGGGTTCACGTCCGATCCTGCCGTAGCGTTAGGCCCGCCAGAACGAGACACGGGTGAACTGGCCGATTTTCCCAGTCGAGTCAGTTCGTATAACCCACCCTTTGGGGCCGATGAGATCGTTTCGATCGGGGCGGGGGGGCAGTTGGTTGTTAGATTTGATCAGCCGGTGGTTGACAATCCGTCGGATGTGCGGTTTGGCATCGATTTGCTGATCTTTAGCAATGCCTTCTATGTGACCACTGAAACGGGTTCGATTCTAAATGTGGCTTCAGAACCGGGCCGCGTTCAGGTCAGCCAGACAGGTGATTTAGATAGCTGGATCGAGGTGCCCGGTGTCTTCGTCGATGATCTGTTCCCGACCGAAGGCTACGTCGATGCCTCAGGACCTTTCGCTTCTGATGGAGCCATCGTGAGCGATTTTACCCTACCGGTGGACCCGGCGTTTGATCCGATCGGCATGGTATACCCCCAGGTCGTTGCTGGGTATCGCGGCAGTGGCGGCGGTACAGGTGTAGACATTTCTGTAACTGGCTTGCCGTGGATTCAATACGTGCGTGTGTATCAGGATCCTGGCGACGACTTCAGCACTGAGATCGATGCGTTTGCCGACGTACCGGCGCCCGAACCCCACACCCTGTCGCTGATCATCATGGCCGGTGGATGCCTTGGTGTGCGAAGAGGTGTCGTGCGACAGTCCGGTGGTCGTGTTGTGGCGTAGGGGCGGAACATGGGGTTGTAAGGCGGTTTCGGCTGAAAGATGGACATGATGTATTTGCCTCATCGGTTGCGCATGGCCAATTCCTCCGCGGCGTTCACAATCGTCGAACTTTTGGTGACCATTGCTGTCATCGCGGTGCTGGTCGGACTGATCGTGCCCGCTTTGGGCGCCGCTAGAGAAAGCGCCAGGAGTGTCGTTTGTAAGAGTAACCTGCGGCAGTTGGCCGTTGCAGCCCATGACTTCACCGTGGGTCACAACGGGGCCTATCCGATCGCTTACGATTACGGGCAGCCGGCTTTGGGGGCCAAAGAGTGGGACTATTTCCGTGACGATTTCTTCAATCCCACCTCAGTGACGCCTGGGTTCCTCTGGCAAGACGCCGGGATCAGCGCGGTTCATCAGTGTCCGTCGTATATCGGCCAGGCCAATTCTCCCGGCGACCCCTATACGGGATACAATTACAACACCAGCTATATTGGGGGCTATCGCGACTTCGGGCAGTCCACGTTTGTGCCGTCCGCCACGTCGCAGCAGGTCGTGCAACCGACCCATACGGTCCTGTTTGGTGATGGCCAATACAGCGCCGGCGCTAACAAGTTTATGCGGGCGCCTTGGCCCAGTCCGCACGATGCGAGCGTGACAGACCGGTACGCAGGAACGCAGGGGTTTCGTCACCTGAATCACACCACCCATGTCGCCTATTGCGATGGTCATGTCGCTGCCCAACAGAAGCGGCACATCAGCACTTCTCCCTCAAATCAGGCCCAGATTGCACCAGAGACGGGTTTTTTGTCTCAAGACAATGGCGTGTATGACCTGAGGTAGCGATCAGTTGCTACAATTTCGTGGCTATGAATCATCCATCCGACAGCGTTGAACGTGTGACCATTATCGGTTCGGGCCCGGCGGGTTGGACCGCTGCGATTTACGCGGCGCGAGCCAACTTAAACCCGCTTGTGTTTCCGGGTCGTGCCGTGGGCAAAGATCTGTTACCCGGCGGGCAGCTGATGCTCACAACCGACGTAGAAAATTATCCCGGCTTTCCAAACGGGGTTACTGGGCCGGAAATGATGCAGCTTTTCTTTCAGCAGGCGATGCGTTTTGGCACACGTGTGGTAACCGATGACGGGGTGACACTGGGGCGTGACGTTTCGGGGGGGCTGTTCACGCCGTTTCAGAACGTCCAATCGGTCGACCTGTCCTGCCGTCCGTTTCGTGTGACGGGCGATCACGGCTACGAATGTCAGACACATACAGTGATTATCGCCACCGGGGCCAAGGCCAACTGGCTGGGTTTGGAAAATGAGCAGCGTTTGGCGCAGTCGGGCGGGGGTGTGAGCGCCTGTGCGGTTTGTGACGGAGCGCTGCCGATGTTCCGTGATCGGGAACTGGCTGTGGTCGGTGGCGGCGACTCGGCGGTCGAGGAGGCGACCTACCTGTCCAAGTTTGCCAGCAAGGTGTATCTGATTCACCGTCGTGACCAGCTGCGGGCCAGCAAGATTATGCAGGACCGTGCATTGAATAACCCAAAGATTCAGATCCTTTGGAATAAACGGGTTGTGGACGTCTTGGGTGATCCGACCATTACCGGTATCCGGATCAAGGATACGCAGTCAAACCAGGAAAACGAGTTGGTCCTTGGGGGGCTCTTCGTAGCGATTGGTCATACACCCATTACAGATTTTTTGGACGGTCAGGTCGAGCTCGACAGATCCGGATACGTCAAACTCAGAGAACCCTATCGAACGACGACCAGTGTCGATGGTGTCTTTGCCGCTGGTGATGTATCGGATTCAGTCTACCGTCAGGCGGTTACAGCGGCGGGCATGGGTTGCAAGAGTGCCATTGACGCAGAGCGATGGTTGGCCGAATCAGGCCTCGACTAGCGGTTAAGATTCGCGCCAGTGGTAGATTCATGCTCGGCCACCACTTGCAAACGCGTTGATAGGGCATACAGAGATTTATGGCGCTTCGATGACGCATGAAAAATATTCAATATGTATCACACGACGGTTCGGCAAAAAGTGATCGTTGTGTGTTGCAAGGACGAACCAACCCTTCGTTTGAATCAGTGCTACATGCCCTCTGCCCAGTGACTTAAAATCGCCCAGATCTTTCGGCTCAGAGGTAGGCACGCCAGCGGCAGCACCACCGCCAAGATCAACCCCACCGCCAGTGTGACCTTGAACGGAACAAGCCATGGTCCTAAAAAGAAACACCACAAACCCACGGGTGTCATGGAGAGGATCATGTTGATGGTGATCGCGCCGGTCATCTCGCCGTGGCGGTCTTCCTGACCATCTTCGATGGGATAATGGGGCGTCGTCATATTAGGTATGGGTCGGGTTGGACAGATTGGCTGGCCGCGCTAACGTGACTGGGACAATTGGCACCATTGTACCGCACGCCAAGCCCGATCGTCTTTAGCCAAAGACAACGCCGGCCATTGGGCCGGCGTTGAACAGGGTCGCATCACTCGTCAGTTTGTTCAGGCTGCCCGACGCAAACGGCGGGTGGCCGTTGCCCGACGGCTCGTCGAAAGCCTAAGCGTGCGAGCCGCCGACGCCCGTCGTACCGAGGTGCGTCGCTTCGCAGCGGCTGAGGTGCGTCGCTTCGCAGCGGCCGAAGTGCGTCGCTTCGCAGCGGCTGAGGTGCGTCGCTTCGCAGCGGCTGAGGTGCGTCGCTTCGCAGCGGCCGAAGTGCGTCGCTTTGCAGCGGCTGAGGTGCGTCGCTTTGCAGCGGCTGAGGTGCGTCGCTTTGCAGCGGCTGAGGTGCGTCGCTTTGCAGCGGCTGAGGTGCGTCGCTTCGCAGCGGCTGAGGTGCGTCGCTTCGCAGCGGCTGAGGTGCGTCGCTTCGCGGCGGCTGAGGTGCGTCGCTTCGCAGCGGCTGAGGTGCGTCGCTTCGCAGCGGCTGAGGTGCGTCGCTTCGCAGCGGCTGAGGTGCGTCGCTTCGCAGCGGCTGAGGTGCGTCGCTTCGCAGCGGCTGAGGTGCGTCGCTT
Source organism: Phycisphaeraceae bacterium (assembly GCA_965222495.1). Taxonomy (GTDB): domain Bacteria; phylum Planctomycetota; class Phycisphaerae; order Phycisphaerales; family Phycisphaeraceae; genus CBDCUA01. The sequence goes on from CBDCUA010000007.1 coordinate 796,943, forward strand.
CGCAGCGGCTGAGGTGCGTCGCTTCGCAGCGGCCGAAGTGCGTCGCTTCGCAGCGGCCGAGCTGGGCCGCCGGGCACTACGGGTTCTGCTAGAGGTCGTAGCCATAATCGTCTCCTTACGGTACGGGGTTGTCTTTAAATACTGCTTGCGCGAACCAATCCCCGTTTTACGCACAAGCACACGCTGGCAACTAACAAAAAACTATCGGCACTAAAGGTGTCAATAATTAACTGTGTGCGTGTGAGATGGAGCCGTCGATCTGTTATCGGAATCTGAGATGATCACATGATGACTCGATTCTCATGGGCTCCGCCGGCACCAATGAATGCCGCTCCGATAACACAGTCGTGTATCGATCGACACAACAGATCAATAAGGAAATCATGATCGCTGTTGACGATAGAGTTGAGGTAGTGTACCAGGGGCACATCAATGACATCTTCCGATTTCACTGTCGGTACGGCTAGCGGTACCAATAAGAGCTGGTGGTTGCCCATTGCCATCGGTACGGCAGTGATGGTGGTGACAGGTGTGTTTTCGCTTGCCCTAAAGCGACATGAACGTGTCCAACTCCATCACGGCATCCAAGGGCAAGCCTCGCTGGTTTGGAGTGGGTTTCGAACTCAACTGGAATACGAAGTCACTGCCCTAGAGCGGATGGCCACACGATGGGAAGCCGGTGGGAAACCCTCACGCCATGTATGGGAACGCGACGCCAGACGGTACGTAGACGATTTCGGTCACTTTCAGGCGATCGAGTGGGTCGATCCTTCTTATCACGTGCGTTGGATCGTTCCGATCGAGGGTAACGAGCAGGCCCAGGATCTCAATTTGGCCGTTGAACCACGCAGACGGGCGGCGCTTGAGGCGGCCCAGGCATCCTACGACGTAACCGTGACGGAACCGGTCGACCTGGTCCAGGGCGGTAGAGGGTTGCTTCTGTATTGTCCGATCCACAGCGACCAGAGTTTTGACGGTTTCATTTTGGGCGTTTTCCGTATTAACGACCTGTTGGCCGACATCGCGGAACAGGTTCGCACCGGTCGTTACAACGCTCAATTGGTGATCGGTCAGGATGTGGTCTATCGTCATGTCGATTCAGAATCCGATCAAGTTGGTGGTAATTGGGCGCACCAGATATCGGATCAACTCTATGGTAAATCTTGGACCCTTGAGTTGGCACCCTCAAGGTACCTGCTAGCCAAGCTTCAATCGCCACTACCGACCATCATTCTGGTGACGGGTACGGTTTTTTGTGTATTGACGATGATCACCACTCGGCTTATCCAGATCCAGCATGTTTACGCCCAGCGGGTGGCCAAAACACAGAAGCAGCTACATCGGGTGATTGAGGCGTCGCCGAGTGGCATGATCATGGTCACTCGACAGGGCGTCATTTCAATGATTAATACCAAGGTCGAGCAATTGTTTGGCTATACCCGGCATCAGCTAATCGGCCAGCCGATTGAATTGCTTGTGCCAAACGCTGTACGTATCGAGCACGCACGATACCGAGATCAGTACTTTGCCGATCCCTATACCCGGATGATGGGTGCGGGACGCGATCTTCGTGGCGTGCATCAGGATGGACGTGAGTTTGCCGTGGAGATCGCTCTGAATCCCGTGGAGACGGCTGAAGGGATTGCCGTTCTGGCGACCGTCGTGGACATCACAAGTCGGAAGGAAGCTCAGGAGGCACTCCAGGACAGCGAAGCGAGATCGCGGGCCGTTGTCGAAAATGCTCTTGATGCCATTGTCACCATCAGCGACCACGGAATTATTCAGTTTGCCAACGCCTCCGCTGAACGGGTGTTTGGGTATACACAGCAGGAGTTGCTAGGAAAAAACGTGAAACTACTGATGCCAGCACCTTACAAACAAGCACACGATGGCTATCTGGCCAACTATCTGATCACGGGCGAAAAAAAAATTATCGGGATCTGGCGTGAGGTTGTCGGCCAGCGTAAAGATGGCAGCACCATCCCCATGCTTCTATCGGTCAGTCAGTTTAGACAGAAGGGCAAGTTGTATTTCACGGGCATGATGCGTGATATCACCAAGGAAAAAGAAGCTCAAGAAAATCTTCGTCATCGCAACACGCAGTTGCAGCTGGTCCACGAGTTATCACAGGCCGCAAACCAATCCGACGATGTGGAAGCGATGTTTCAAATGACCGTAGACAAGATCTGCGCCTATGCAGGTTGGCCGGTGGGACACGCGTATGTCCGGCAGCGGCTGACCGCCGGCGACTTGATGCCCACGTCGATCTGGCACCTGGCTAATCGGGATCGCTTCACTGAGCTTAAACGTGTCGCCACACGAGGCGCCGTCAAGCATCATGTAGGATTGGCTGGTCGGGTGCTGGCAACCCGATCGTCTCACTGGATTGTGGACGTGACGGAGGACGATCCTTTTCCGACCGTCGAGGACAAGTCAGATCTGGCTGTGCGCAGCGGGTTTGCTTTTGCTGTACTGGCCAAAGACGAGGTGGTCGCGGTGTTAGAGTTCTTCACCGATCAGGTGACTGAACCCGACGATTCGAAGCTCAACTTTTTGTCTCATCTGAGCACCATACTGGGTAGAGTGGTGGAGCGCAAGTCGGCCACAGAAGCGCTGGTTCTTCGTGCCCAAGATCTAGAGCGATCCAACCGAGAGTTGGATGATTTCGCCTATATCGCTTCTCACGATCTGAAAGAACCATTGCGGGGGATCCATAACTACGCCATGTTCTTGCAGGAGGACTACGCCGACAGACTCGATGACGACGGTGCCAGCAAGCTCAATACACTCTCGCGGCTGACCCAACGCATGGAGAGCTTGATTGATGATCTGTTGCATTTTTCTCGCGTGGGCCGGGTCGATTTGGCTTATAGGCAGACCGATTTGAATGCGGTGTTACAGGATGTGATCGCATCGCTGGAAGTGAGCCTGCAAACACATCAGACAGAGGTGCGTATCCCCAGACCGCTTCCCGTGCTTAACTGCGATCAGGTACGGATCGCCGAAGTGTTCCGGAACCTGATTACCAACGCCATGAAGTACAACGACAAGCCCGAAAAATGGATTGAGATTGGATTTGGCCCAATCGATGTCCGGCGCGATGACGGTGACAACGGCCAGACCCACGACGCACAGGACACAACACCATGGTTGTTTTATGTTCGCGATAATGGGATCGGGATCCAGAACAAGCACCAGGAGGGCATCTTCCGGATCTTTAAACGGCTGCATGGGCGAGATAAGTTTGGCGGTGGCACCGGGGCCGGATTGACCATTGTTAAGAAGATTGTGGAGCGGCACGGGGGCAAGGTGTGGGTGGAATCAGAGGTGCAAAAAGGCACGACATTCTACTTCACATTAAGAAAGGCATAGCTTATGGCGACGTCTGCCGACAACAGCCCAGGAGCGATTCTCATCGTCGAAGACAATGACGAAGATTTTGAAGCGACTGTGCGGGCGTTTCGTAAATCTGGTGTGGCTAATGTGCTGTATCGATGTGTGGACGGCGAAGACGCGATCGATTTTCTCCTTCGTCAGGGGTGCTATGGTCCCCCTGACCATGCACCCAGGCCCAACGTGATCCTGTTGGATTTGAACCTGCCTGGGACCGATGGCTACGAGGTTTTAACTACGATCAAAACGACGCCGTCGTTGCACGACATTCCCGTGATCGTACTGACCACATCCAATGACAACCGAGACATCGATAGCTGTTATAAAGTTGGCGCCAGCAGCTATATCCAAAAGCCAGTGGACCTGTCGGGTTTTATCGAAGCAGTTCAACGGCTGACGGACTACCGGTTTAAGATCGTGATCTTGCCTACCAAGCAGGGTACCCCCACGGGTGCCTAGGCATCGATGCCCGACGTACCCATGGACGTCTCAAGCGCCCGAGAAGTTCCAGGCACTGCCGAGAAATAGAAAAACTGGCTGGGATGATGACAAGTCCGGTTCGTGTTTGTCACAATGAAGACTCGCTGACCAGAGGTGGCACCGAAGTATTTGTTTTATTGGCGTTACGAATGTAAAGTTTAAATTCCAGCGCAGATGTCAGTTTCAGTTCTCTATTGTCGCCTGGCTTGTGAAACCGGTTAATCTCGTCCACAGAGAATTACTAATGACGTCCGATAATAGGACGGCCGATCATCAGGTTTGGCCCTGCCAGAGGAGTTGACGGAGTGGTTGCAGCAAGCGTACTCGAATCCAAGCTCATTCTTATTGTTGAGGACAACGGTGAAGACTACGAGGTCACCCGTCGTGCCTTGCATAAAGTGGGGTTGAGCAACCCGGTTTTGCGCTGTGAGGACGGAGACGAGGCGTTGGATTACCTATTTCGACGAGGTCGGTACACGCTTCCCGAATCATCTCCGCGGCCCGGCGTCATCTTACTGGATCTGAACATGCCCGGGACGGATGGCTTTGAAGTTCTATCGGAAATTAAGCAAGACAAGGAGCTTAGACGAATTCCGGTTGTGGTCTTGACCACATCCTCTAACCCGTTTGACGTTCAGAGGAGTTACGACGGCGGGGCAAGCAGTTACATCCAAAAGCCAGTGGATTTGAATGGATTCATCGCCGCAATCCGACGATTCAAGGAGTATTGGTTTGAGACGGTATTTATCCCGTAACCATCTCTGGAGCCGGTGTGCGCACCTGCGAGCCCAGTCTAAAGATCTTGGTCGTCGACGATAATCCGGACGATTCAGAGCTATACCTTCGCATCCTTTCGCGCGATCCCCATAAACAGTACGACGTCTCAAACGTTGAGCTGGGCCAGCAGGGCTTAGAGCGGTATCCCGAGCTTCAACCGGATTGCATCCTGCTCGATTACAACCTGCCGGACATGAACGGCATCGAGTTCATGCGCCGGCTCACCGAAGATTTCGACGTGCAGAGTATCCCCGTGGTGATGCTGACCGGCCAGGGCAGCGAGGTGGTGGCGGTGGAAGCGATGAAGAACGGTGCGCGGGACTATCTTGTAAAAGGGAAACTCACATCCGAAGCCCTGCTAAGGGCGGTCGGTAATGTGATCGACAAGGTTGTGCTTGAAAGAAGAAACAGCAAGCTGACCCAGCAGCTCAGGACGGCCAACGACGACCTCAAGAGAAAGAATAAGAAGCTAAACGAGCTAACGCAGACCGCTCACCGGTTTGTCGACAACGTGGCTCATGATTTTCGTACACCGCTGACAGTGATCAAGGAATTTTCGTCGATTATCGCCGATGGTCTGGGTGGGCCGGTGACCGATCAACAGGCCGAGTATCTTCAATTTATTGTCACAGCAACGCGCGATCTGGCTCAGATGGTCGACGATTTCCTCGATAGCAGCAAGCTCAAAGCAAGGATGTTGCGTGTCGATCGTAAGCCCGGGCACATATCCGATATCCTGCAGTCGGTGCGCTCGATGCTGGCCAGCCGGGCGGCGTCCAAACATATCCAGTTGGTCGAACAGATCCCCTCTGATTTGCCAGAAGTCTTCGCGGATTTAGAGAAGATAGGACGCGTGATCGTGAACTTGGCAGTGAACGCGATCAAATTTTCACGGGAGCACAGCCAGATCGTTGTGTGGGCCGATGCCCAATCCGACACCGATCTGCGGATCGGTGTGACAGATCAAGGCCCCGGGCTGACCGAAGAGGACATGGCGATCATCTTCGAGCGTTTTAAACAGGTTGGAGATATCCAACGCGCCAGCACCAAGGGATTCGGCCTAGGGCTGAACATCGCCAAGGAGTTGGTCTGGCTGAACCTGGGAACCGTTCAGGTCCAAAGCCAGTGGGGAAAGGGAAGTGTCTTTTCCTTTACCCTGCCACGTCATGACCGGGACACCATTCTTCGTCGCTATTTCGATCGGTTGGCGGAGCTGAATGATCCACCTAGTCATATCGCTGCACTCCAAGTTAGCGCCGCCGGATCCACGGGCGATTTGGAGCCCGTACGTCGCTTCTTATCGTCGACCTGTTACCCCATGGACGTGGTCATTCCGATCACGCAACGCGGTTTTGTTCTAGCGATCGGATCGACTTTGGAACCCGAACGTTGGATCAAGCGTTTGGAGGCGGCGTGGGATCAAAGTCAACGAGGTCGCGGCACACCACGACCGCACATGCGTTGTGGTGCCTGGTTCACCTACGAGGAGATCAAGAATCAGGGTGTGGCGGCTATGTTAAGCCACGTAATCGAGCCATCCTCAGTCGCTGCGCTATAGAAAGGTGGCCCCAGAATCTTGGACAGTCGGTTGAATTAGAGCGTCCCCAACGCAATCGTAGCGCGTTTGGCGCCTGTTAGGTGTTGCGCGACGGGTTTGCTGTTTGTAGCTTGTTTCGGTCCACGGATTGGACAGAAAGGAGCTACACGGATGGGTGTCGCGTATTCTCAGGATCTACGCGATCGGGTCATTGGGGCACGCGACCGGGGCATGAAGACCAAGCAGGTTGCCAATCTGTTTTGCGTCAGCGCGTCCTGGGTGCGTCGTGTGATGCAACGCCGACGCGAGTGCGGCCAGACCGGCCCACGCCCTCGTGGCGGGGTAACGCTGGTTAAGATCGACCTGGCTCGTCTCAAGCAATTGGTCGACGAACAGCCCGACGCGACGACGAAAGAATTGCATCAGCGATTGGGCGTCGACTGCAGCGTATCGGCGGTGGGGATGGCGTTGGGGCGTGCGGGGTTGTCTTTTAAAAAAAGACGGCCCATGCCGCCGAACAAGACCGCCCCGATGTCGCCGAACGTCGCGTCGCGTGGAAGCGGCAACAACCCACCCACGACGCCAGCCGGCTGATCTTCATCGACGAGACGTGGGCCAAAACCAACATGACGCGGCTCCGTGGCCGAGCGCCACGCGGCCAACGCCTGGTCGAGAAGGTTCCTTACGGGCACTGGCAGACCACGACGCTGATCGCGGCGTTGGGCATCGAAGGCGTGCGTTGCTCGACCGTCGTCGACGGGGCGGTCAACGGCGACGTGTTTGAAGCATTCGTCGAACAGGTGCTGGCCCCGCAACTGAGGCCCGGCGATCGGGTCATCATGGACAACCTCTCAAGCCACAAACGCCATAGCACCCGCCAGCGGATTGAAGCCACCGGCGCCGTGGTGCGATTCTTGCCGCCGTACTCGCCGGACCTCAACCCCATCGAGATGATCTTCGCCAAGATCAAACAACTACTGCGGTCGCTGGCCTGCCGAACCCGAGACACGCTGTGGAAAGCTATGCAATCAATCCTCGATCAGGTATCCGCCAAGGACGCCGCCAACTGCTTCAGACACTGCGGATACACGCTACAAATGGATTAGGGATGCTCTAGAACCGGCTATTCAAGATTTGGCGACCACCTCTCTATTGAACCAACCGTAACCAAGTCGTCAACGTTGTTGCCATCGAAATCTGGTTGTGTAACCGGGTTTAATACCAGATCTGTTCAATAGACTGATTCCCACTGAGATCGATGGTCATGCCGATAGGATCTGCCTCAACCGGCTATGAATTTCTGTGCTCCATTCCGATACGTTGAATCTTTCCGCTCAGCGGGAACGCGGGCTGTGAAGAGCCTTAAAATAAATGATCCCTTCAATTTCTTAAGCCAGCTACGCGATTTGATGAAAATGGCGTCGGCGAATCGAGAACGCCACACCACCGATTGCCAGCAGGGACATGGTCAGAGGTTCGAGCACGGCTTTCTCACCCGGATCGGTACCGGGAGGTGGTTCAAAGCCACCTGCCGGAGTCGAACCGGCAACCTACGCATTACAAATGCGTTGCTCTGCCAATTGAGCTAAGGTGGCTTAGATACGCATCGCGTATGCCCTTGCGTGTTCAGGAATCGTCAATCCCCATCTTCGCAAACGAAGCTTTCGAATATACATGGGGAATTTTCGTATGATACCCATCTGGGTTCATTCTCGCGACTCATCTGCAAAACGCGGGAATAAAACAAAAATGGACCCGTGGCACCACGGTCCCGTCACAAAAATATACGCAACACCGATGATACCTACGCATACAACACAATACATCACATCGCCGGCGGGCATTGATCATCGACAAGATGGATTGTCGCTCTAAAAGGCGCGGTAGGCAAGAAGGCCGGCCCGCTGCACGTGTGCGGTATAGCGACCGGCAGGGCTCACGATGATCGCGAACGCTATCGTTGCGTCAGGTCCGACTCGCCGAAACTTCTTGTTATTAGTGCCTTCAGTGACGGGACGTACACACGCCTTTCGAGTTATTTCGCATCAGTGAAGATGGTGTGACCACGAGCCACTCGTCTACGGGGCAGGTGTTTGAACTAATTTTGACTGACCGCGTTGAGCGCGGGGTCACTGACGGTGTCGATGACTCTGACGGCCTGACCGTCTTCCAAGTGGCGGTGTCCCTCAACAATCAGCTGATCAAGCCCGTCAGTCAGCTCTTTGACGAGATAGTACTCCTTGTCGAAAAGCAACGGCTTGAACCACACGCGCTGGGCGACTGTGGCGGGGGCGTCTGAGTTCACCTTGCTGACCGGCTCCGGGTCTAAGCCTGCACCACGGCTAACAAACATCGCCCAGGCCCGGTCACCGGACCGCACGGCCACTGAGGCCGGAATGGCGAAGGCCCGGTGTTCGGTGACTGTGACTGTCGCTTTTCCGATCATCCCGGGGCGCAACAATCTCTCTTCGTTGTCCAGCTCGATTTCGACATCGAACAGCCCTGTATCCTGGTCGGCGGCCGGAGGTACGACGGTGATCAACCCCTGGTGTGGCTGGCTGAGCAGATCTGAATCACTGAGCAGGTCCGCCTGAGAAGACAACGCCAGGACATCTACAGACACCTTCTGGCCCTCTTGCAGCAATGGCACCTTACGCTCGACCACGCCCACAACGAGCTTGGCCTTGCTCAGATCCATTAGCGTCGCCACGGTCTGGCCGGCTTCAACCATTTGACCGATTTCCACGGGCATCGCCGCGACCGTGGCTTTCATTGGAGACGTGAGAACCGTGTCCTGGAGATTGACGTTTGCCATGGTCGACGCGGCCCTGGCAGACCGGTACGCGGCTTGTGCCGAGGATAACATGGCCCGGGCACTCTCGAGTGCGGCCTTAGCCAGCTGCAGCTGCAGTTTGGCTTTTTCGACCTCCCGGCTCGTCGTGGCCTGGCGATCGCGCAGCCGTAGAAGGCGGCGTAGGTCCCTTTTTGCGTCCTGGAGTTGAGCATTGGCCTGCGCGATCTGCGCCGAAGCCGTGGCCATTTCGGCCTTGGCCGTTTCCATCGCTGCATTGGCTTGCTGCACCGCCGCCTCATAGCGCAGCGGTTCGAGTCTCGCAATCACGCTCCCTTCCTGAATGATCTGATTTTCTTTTAGAGGGGTGTCCCGGCGATTGCCAAGACGTTCGATCCTACCGGCGATCTGAAACGCCATGTCAACACGGATCTGGGCCTCGATCAACCCGTAAAACGATTCGGTCGACGTGTAATTCTGTTTGATCAGCTGGGCGCACCGTACGCTCGCTGGTTTTGCGGTATTATTGGCGCTGACACCCAACGGCCGATTGGCACGGTGTGCCCCGATCATGAGGATAACACCTAGTGTAATCCCAAATGCCAAGATGATGACGAGTCGTGTTTTCATAGCGCACCGGGATTCCCGCAGTGGCGGTGTGTGAAAACCGGGAAGTGGCTAGGATCGGCTCATCTGATCCATCACCATCTATTCTCGACGACTGCTCCCCCTCGTCGATTCAACAACCCTAGCGTTAGGGGTACGGTGCCCGCGGCGGATGATCACTGAGCTCTAACGTTCCGATAATCTCGCTGACCGATTTGCACCCCTGGTCGGCCAGGTATCGGCCCAGCCCGTCTAGGATTCGAACAGGCACATGTGGATCCACAAACAACGCTGTGCCGATCGCCAGCCCGCTGGCCCCAGCCAATAGAAATTCTACAGCATCTTGCCAGTATTGAATGCCGCCCATTCCGATGATCGGCACACCAGCCGGTTGGGCCACCGTTCGATAGACCAGGTGAGTTAGATAAATCGCAAGTGGCCGAATCGCCGGCCCCGATAGACCACCAGTGCCATTGGCCAAGCGCGGGCGACGCTTGTAGATGTCGATTGCCATAGCGGTATAGGTGTTGATCATGCTCAGGATCTGAGCACCGCCTTCAACAGCTGCCGCGGCCGTCGCCGTAATGTCCCCCACGTTGGGTGAAAGCTTCACAATCAGTGTACATTGAGGCCGCATCGCCGCACGAACTTGGTTGACGAGTTGCTTTAGCAGCAGGGGGTTGGTCCCGAACGTCAGGCCATCGCGTACGTTGGGGCAAGACACGTTCAGTTCAATGGCGTCCACCGCCGTGTCCGCAGAAACTCGTTGGCAGGTCGATACGTAGTCGTCGATACTGTGGCCGGCCACATTCACGATGATCCGTGGCCCGTCGTCGGCTCGCATGCGACGCAGCAGGGGGAGCTTCTGACGCATAAAGGCATCCACGCCAACATTGGCTAGTCCGATCGCATTGAGTAGCCCCGCCCGTGTTTCGACGATGCGCTGGGACGGGTTCCCTTTGCGTGGTTCGGCGGTAATACTCTTGGTGACAAACGCGCCCAGCCGCGAAAGGTCTACGAAGTCGGCATACTCGTTGGCATATCCGCAAGTGCCCGATGCCGTCATCATCGGATTCGGCAGCGCCAGACCCGCTAGGTTGACCGATAGGTTCACCATGGCGGAGGATTCGGTGCGGTGGAGACCGTTCTTCACAGTATGTTGGATATATCACAAAGAGACGGATGTGTCTTTGTCCGTTGGCGGATCGAACTAAGGGATCCGAACAAGGAAGCTTGACTGTTCACCTACGATTTCTCCGTTGATTCGTTCAACAACGGTTCTTCCATTGCCAAGGTTGTAGGGGTACTTCTCCTGCAGTGTCTTGACATTGGGGCCGTAAACCCTTTGAAAACCCTGTTGTACAAGGTCATCGTCGGTAAAGAGTCCCACGGTGACCATCGATCGGTGTGGCCCGTGGTAGAAGTAGGCTGGATCGCCCTCCTCACGCAGCGTTTGAGCCGCTTTCACGGCAGCATTCCGAAAATTTGGGCCAAAGGCGTCGTCGTAGTAGCCGATCTGAAGGGTATACATACCCGAATGCGCCCGTACGTCCAACGGCACGGTCTCAGCGGGCCCAATGATTTCTTTAAGCACTCCTGCCGAGGATCGATTTGAGCGACTGTCAGTTGGGTCAGCAGGAGTGTCAGCCAACGCCCGTAAGGGTGCCCACCCATCACGCACCACACGATGACGAACACATCCCGATATTGAGCATCCCACATAGGCGCACAGGCATACGGCGCCCCAGCGTTTTAGATGACGTTTCACATCGATTCTGATGGATGTCGAAACGGTGATCATTGGCCACTTCATGTTCTCTTATTGCCGTGTTGGAGATTCTGTTGCCGCATATGCCGTGTGCCCATTTCGCGTTTGGCCGTGCCATTTGTGGCTGGGGCGTGGTAGCGAGCTTGAATTGACGCCAGCACGGGTTATTATATCCTATAATCCGGATTAATAGATGATTAAATCAGCCTCTCAGCCCGTGGATTTTCTGGCCTGGATGGACAGCTTGTCCGATCCGACACGGTTGCGTTTGCTGCGATTGATCGAGCGCCAGGAGCTGGGTGTCGCTGAGCTGTGCGATGTCATCCAGTTACCACAATCAACGGTCAGTAGGCATCTTAAGCTCTTGGGCGATCGAGGTTGGGTACGTTGTCGCCGGCAAGGGACAACCCATCTTTATCAGTGCGTGGTCGACGAGCTTGATGCGACCGCTCGGCGTCTTTGGCTATTGGCTCGCCAGCAGACCGACGGTTGGGCAGAGGTGACCCAAGATCAACTTCGATTGGCCCGACGTTTGGAGCAGCGACAAAACGAATCTCAAGCATTCTTTGCCGGTGCCGCTGAGCAGTGGGACCGATTGAGGGTCGATCTATACGGGCAGCACTTTGGTCACGCTGCGTTGGTGGCAATGTTACCGTCCCATTGGACGGTGGCGGATTTGGGTTGTGGCACCGGTCAATTCACCGCCCAGTTGGCCGCTGGCGTTGAGCAGGTGATTGGGGTGGACCACTCGGCCGCCATGCTCAAGGCCGCGGGTAAGCGTACGGGCCATCTTGACAATGTGCAGCTGCGTCGTGGTGATCTCGAGGCACTTCCGATCGACAGCGGTTCGTGTGACGCAGCGGTGTTGATGCTCGTGCTCACTTATGTGCACCGGCCGGTATCGGCACTGGTTGAAGCGACCAGGGTTCTCCGGAACCACGGGAAGGTTGTGGTGGTTGATCTGTTACACCACGACCGAGAGGGGTTTTGTCGACAAATGGGTCAGCAGTGCTTGGGTTTTGAAATCGACCGCGTCGAGAACATGCTGATGCAAGCCGGACTGACCGCGCCACGGTGTCGGCCACTGGCGCCTGAGCCCAACGTGAAGGGTCCTGCGCTGATGCTTGCGACGGCAGTCCGTGCCAGCTGATTGGCACGAACAGACTCGAGGCTGTAGGCGTTCGATCGTCCGGCCGATACGGCTGATAGGAAAGTTGTCTGTAAAGTGATTCATACAACATCACAGGAGTGAATAGATACGATGTCCACAACCGCATCCGCGCCCGCGTTATCGGGCTTCGAGTTCAAAGTTGCCGATCTGTCCCTGGCCCAGTGGGGGCGAAATGAAATCATGCTGGCCCAACAGGAAATGCCGGGGCTCATGTCCGTTCGTCAGGAGTACGCGACCCAGCGACCGTTGGCGGGGTTGCGGATTATGGGGTCGTTGCACATGACGATTCAGACCGCTGTTTTGATTGAGACCCTTTCAGCGCTGGGAGCGGATGTCCGTTGGTGCTCATGCAACATTTTTTCGACGCAGGACCACGCGGCTGCAGCGGTTGTGGTGGGGCCCCCAGAGCGTGGCGGCACGGCCGAAAACCCCAAAGGTGTGCCCGTTTTTGCCTGGAAAGGCGAGACCCTTGAAGAGTACTGGGACTGCACCGAGCGAGCATTGGATTTTGGCAGTGGTTTGGGACCGCAACAGATCGTCGACGACGGCGGCGACGCGACCCTGTTGATCCATAAAGGACGAGAATTCGAGAAAGCGGGCGCTGTGCCCGATCCGTCCACCGCCGACAGCGAGGAATTTGCGGTGGTGTTGAAGCTATTGGTTCGTATCCAGAGCGAAACCCCCGCGCGGTGGCAGAAGGTTGCTGACGGTTGCCAGGGCGTCAGCGAAGAGACCACCACGGGCGTTCATCGACTCTACCAAATGGAAAAGGAAGGCACACTTCAGTTCCCTGCCATTAATGTCAATGACAGTGTCACCAAGAGCAAGTTCGACAATCTATATGGGTGCCGTCACTCCCTGACCGATGGCCTGATGCGGGCCACAGACGTGATGCTGTCGGGTAAGGTGTGTGTTGTATGTGGTTACGGTGACGTTGGCAAAGGATGTGCCCAGTCGCTACGCGGTCAAGGTGCCCGCGTTATCGTCACCGAGATCGATCCCATCTGTGCGCTACAGGCTGCCATGGAGGGATATGAAGTCAAGACGCTCGAAGACGTGGTGGGACATGCCGATCTCTTTGTCACCACGACGGGAAACTACCATATCATCACGGCCCAGCACATGGCGGCGATGAAAGACAAAGCCATCGTAGGCAATATCGGACATTTCGATAACGAGATCGATATGGCTGGGTTGAGTCAGGTGGCCGGTATCAAGAAGACCCACATCAAGCCGCAGTACGACATGTGGACCTTTCCCGACGGTCACAGCGTGTTGATCTTGGCTGAGGGGCGATTGCTGAATCTGGGCTGCGCCACCGGCCATCCCAGCTTCGTGATGAGCAACAGTTTCGCCAATCAGACCATCGCTCAGATTGAGTTGGCAACGCACAACGATAGGTACAAAAATAAGGTTTACGTTCTGCCCAAACACCTGGACGAAAAGGTAGCACGTTTGCATCTAGACAAATTGGGTGTGAAACTCACCAGGTTAACCCGGGAGCAGGCCGATTACATCGGCGTGCCGGTGGACGGCCCGTATAAGCCTGACCATTATCGATATTAAAGAACTGGTCACGTCGCTGTCGTTAAAGACGCACAGATCCATTGCGACGCGGCGCCAAATGGCGTGATTGATCATGGCCTAGGTGGGGCGGTGATGTCCACCTGCAGCGGGGCTTCGCGCACCATCTAGACACTCGGGTATATGAGAAACAACGGCGTGGTGTGTCACGTATCGATCGCCCATGAGAAAATGCGTGGCGTCCATTGCACGCTCTGGGCGAATCGACCGATCACTTCCGGCGTGGTTGGCGAACCCTAATACCGTGTCTGGGCGACGACCGGAGCGGGTGATCTCATTGCCCCGATGATCCGGCCGAACCCGCGCATTTCAGGCTCATTTTTAGCTGCGGGTTTCGATTGCACGCTCGATTTCAGATGAATCAGATTGCACCGCCGGCTAGGCGTGTTGTCTTTGACCCGGTCAGTGTGACGTGCCGCCGGCTGGACGTGACCCGGTTGTGCGTTTGTGTGCGAGGTAGGACGCGATAGCTGTCGTTGCATCGGAGACGGCATATCGCAGCCCACATGGACCGGCGCGAGTCTCAACGCATACCCTTTCGTGCCGCAAGGACCGGGCTGGTCACGGTGCATGACGACCACCGATTTATCAATCGGGCGACATCCATCATTTAGATATTTTGATGCCTTAAGGATGGCCGGTAACGATATCGGCAACTATAATAAGAGGAATTATTCCGCATGAATATTTTTGTCTGTTAAAGGTGGTGGCAGAAAGAGTTTGGGGTGGAACGGGGGGTCTCAAACCAACCATATTCGCAGTTTTCACGGGACCGGTTCCGGGACCGTGTGGTGGTATGAAGAGAGTCTTTGAAGATTGAGGAGATTGTTGATGAAAGCACGAACGATCAGGTGGTGTATGTTCATGGCGGGTGTGGTTTTAAGCACGTTTACTTTATCTGCTGAGCGTCTTCACGCAGATTCTTCGAAGGGACGTCACGGCGGTCCAAACGGTGCCGTCCAATTCGACCGACACCGGCGTTTTCCCCGACCGGCTAGAGACCGAGATTTTTACGATCGCGGTTCGCCCAATCCCGCCAAAGTGGAGCTCGGGAAAAATCTTTTTTTCGACAAGATCCTCAGTGGCAACAAGAATACGTCCTGCGCAACCTGTCACCACTCGCTGACCGACACGGGCGATGGCCTGTCACTTCCGATCGGTGAGGGAGGTCGAGGCCTGGGTGTCACACGCGATACCGGCTCGGGCGCCGATGCCGTTGTTGAGCGTGTACCCCGAAACGCGCCGCCGATCTTTAACTTGGGTGCTAGAGAGTTCCAAATGATGTTTCACGACGGCCGCGTGGCCGTCGATCCTAGCACGCCGTCCGGGTTTGCTAGTCCCGCCGGCAATGATCTTCCGCCTGGATTAGACAATGTTCTGGCCGCACAGGCGATGTTTCCCGTCACCTCGGCCACGGAGATGGCTGGGCAGAGCGGCGAAAACGCGATTGCCGACGCGGCTGCGGCTGGCAATCTGGCTGGCCCGGGAGGGGTGTGGGCGCAGCTGGCCGATCGGCTCCGTGCAATCCCCGAGTATGTGCAGATGTTCGTGGCCGCTTATGACGACGTGAGTTCGGCGACCGATATCACCTATGTCCATGTGGCCAATGCGATCGCCGCTTTTGAAGCGGCCGACTGGCGGTTTGATAACAGCCCCTTCGACCGGTATCTGCGTGGCAACCGAAGCGCCATGAGCCGCGCGGCGCGACGGGGAATGGGTCTGTTCTACGGCAAGGCGGGTTGTGCGTCGTGTCACAGTGGCACGTTCCAGACGGATCACGATTTTCACGCGATCGCCATGCCGCAGATTGGCCCGGGCAAAGGCGACGGTTTTGATGGTCACGAGGACTTTGGTCGCGAGCGGGTGACGGGTGAGTTTACGGATCGTTATAGATTCAAGACACTGACGCTTCGCAATGTAGCGCTGACCGGACCGTGGGGTCATGGTGGTGCTTACGATAGCCTTGAAGCGGTGATCCGACACCATTTGAATCCGGTCAAGTCGCTTGAAAACTACGACACCAGCCAGGCGGTCTTGCCGTCGCGGCCTGATCTGGATTCGCTTGATTTTGTCGTGCAAAACGATCCGACGCGTGTCGCGGCGATCGCGGCCAGTAACGAACTGGCGCCTGTGCGTTTGAAGAAAAAGCACGTGGCAGATCTGATCCAGTTCCTACATGCGTTGACGGATCCGGCTGCGGTCGACTTACGCAGAGATACCCCCAAACAGGTGCCCAGCGGGTTGCCGCTGGCCGAGTAACGCCACGGGGCAGCCAATCAGGCAGGCTTGGATCAAGAACCGGGTCGTCTCCCTACGGGGCGACCCGGTTTGTTCGTGAACGGGAGGTGTTCGTCAGCTTTGCCGTGTATATCGTTTGGCGCTGATGGATCGGAGTGGTCGTTTAGGGACAACGTTGATCAGCGGCCCGCGCTGTTATGCCGCGATCGCCGCGGTAATTTTCTTAGCCGCCTCGGTCAGGTCAGTGCCGACTTGCATCTGAGGGATGTCACCCTGCGCGTCTTGAATGATCTGGCGCGCTTGCTTGACGTTGGTGCCTTCGAGGCGGACCACGAGAGGTACTTTGAAGCCGATCTGCTTGGCCGCGTTGACAATCGCCCGGGCAATGATGTCACATTTCATGATGCCACCGAAGATGTTCACCAACACACCTTTGACCTTGGGATCGTTGAGGATGATTCGGAATGCTTCTGTGACCGCCTCTTCCGTAGCCGAGCCCCCCACGTCCAGGAAGTTAGCCGGTTCGGCGCCGTGGAGCTTCACCAGATCCATGGTCGCCATGGCCAGACCCGCACCGTTGACCAGACATCCAATATGACCATCGAGCTTGATATACGACAGACCGAATGCGTTTGCTCGCCGTTCGCTGGCGTCTTCTTCGTCGGGGTCGGCCAGCTGTTTGACCTCGTCGTGTCGGAAAAGACCGTTGTCGTCGAAGGTCATCTTGGCATCGATGGCTAGAACCCGTCCATCTGGGTGGCTCTGATCTGGCGGTGTGACCACCAGTGGATTGATTTCTACCAAGTTGGCGTCGGTCTTCAGAAAAAGTTCGCATAGCCGCGTCATGATCTTGGCGACCTGAGCGATCTGTTTTCCGGTGAATCCTATACGGTAGGCAATTTTTCTCGCCTGGTAGGCTTTTAGCCCTGTGTTCGGATCGACTGGTTCGCGCACGATGGCGCCGGGGTTGTCTTTGGCCACTTGCTCAATTTCCACACCGCCTTCGCTGCTTGCGATCAGCACAGGGCGACCGCTGGCGCGGTCGATGGCCATGCCCAAGTAATATTCCTTCGCGATATCGACACCTGAAGCAACCATTAGTCTGGTCACCGGTACGCCCTGGGGGCCTGTCTGCGGTGTCACCAGTGGTTTGCTGAGGATGGCGAGAGCCACCGCGCGGGCTTCTTGGGCCGACTTCACCAGCTTGACCCCGCCGCCTTTGCCGCGACCACCGGCGTGGACTTGGGCCTTGATCACCGCCACGGTGCTGCCTAATTGCTCAAACGCCTGACCGGCCGCGTCCCCGCTGTCGACCACAATACCGGTGGGCACGGGCACACCGAATTTTTCTAACAGTTCGCGGGCCTGGTATTCGTGGATTTTCATGAAATTTGATCCCAAAGGACGTTCACGATCCCTGCGGGCGATGGATCATAGCGTGGGGCATGCGTCCGGCCAAATCGTATATTGCGTCTGGCCCGCGAACAGGTCGGTCGGGTGTGGCGAACAATTAAAAACCCCCGGCCACAAAGGCCGGGGGTTGGGTTGTTCTCCTGGGGTGGCTGGCACTTATGCCCTACGGCGGCGTACCGCCAGACCCATTGCTGTCAAGCCTAACAGCCCGAGTGTGGCTGTGACGGGTTCGGGGATGATCGGCTGTGGGTCAGGTTCTTGAGTAAACCCACGGTACACAACATTGCCTTGTGAGTAGTTATAAAATCCAAATTTTCCATCGGTGTACGTGCCGTCGTTTACGGTCCAAGACTCAAGCAGTGTGTTGCCCTCACTCACTTCGATGTTAAAGACGCCGGGGAAGAAGGTCAGCTTGAACTGGTAGTCTGTGAGGTCCTGCCAGGGGATGGTGTTGTGGCGTAGTGTCGTGATGTTCGCATTTCCAGCGGTGATCCACAAATCGGCATCGCTGGGATCGGCGTTGCCAGGCACGTCTACCACCTTGATACTCATGCCCTGTTCAGCAAAAACCCCCACATGCGTCTGGTTGCCCTGTTTCCAATCAAAGAGGTAGTAACTGCCTCGATCCTGGTACCCGAACACAAATCCCATAAAATCATTATCGCCGGTGGTATCGACTCGCCATGAACCTTCGATTTCGGTGCTAGCGATGTTAAAATCACTGAGCAAGATCGATGCATCGGCATTGACCGTTTGGTTAGCAACAGTATTACCGTTGCTCAGCACCCAGTTGGCATTCCCTTGAGAGGGAAATTGGTACTGCTCGACGCTCCATAGGCTCAGGTCCACAGGTACGGGCACCGCTGACACCGTCCCCGTGGTCGTCATCATGACGCAGATCCCGCCAAGAACAATAACCGCCTGTCGAATTTTCATCGAATCTTTCTCCTTCCTCTTTTTAAATACTGAAGTGTTTTTCTCTCCCAGATCGTTTGACCGGTGGACGAGGTCCATCCGGTCTCCCAGCCTCACTTTAAGATATTGTAAGAAAAGTCGTTTACGTGTCAATATAAAAAGTTCTGGTCTGCTCCCATTTGTTGGAAAAAGTCCACATCGACCACCCTCCAGCGTGACGCTGACTTGAATCACATTATGCGTACGCTGTGACCAGACGGCGAGGTGGTTTATCACCAGCGGTCGGGTCGAGCCGACGGCGATGATGGCCGGCGCGGGCAGGATTGTTTGTAAGCATCTATGTTATAAGCTTTTGTCGATCGTTCTAGGCTGGGCAGATATCCGCGCGATCTGCGAACGCCAGCGGGCGTTGCTCATGGGTTACGACGATTGGTCGTAAACGAAAAGGATGTTGCCCAGCCGCTTCCCCATCGGCCGACGGATGCGGCCACGACCGCGGGTACCGGAACCCAACGAATAGATGATGAACCCCGCCCAGGTCGGCTAAACCGGGGGCGCCAAGCCTTGGGGGGGGATAGGTCAGGGGAAAAACAGAACATTTTCGTGGTTAGAGCCTCCTCCGGGCTTTGAGTTTGGTTTTCTATTCTTTCAATACATCATGCATCGTGCACGTCGATAGGGGGGGTAGGTGTTCCGGCGGCCATACGCCTTCGTGTTGATACCCCCAATGCATACCGGTGTAGCCCACCGGTTTCTTGACCGACTGGCCAAGACAGGTCGATAATGGCCACATGATGTTCAACCAATCCAGACATGGGGTATCACCGGTGGTGGCCGTCGCATTGGCCGCGTTGGTCTGCCTGGGTACCATCGGCGATAGCTCGGCTGGTTCAGTGTTGGTTTATTCAGCCCAAGCCGAGCGTACCGCTGGGTCTGACCGCCAGTCGATTGCGCGATGGCTGTCGTGTCTGGGGCGGGCCGTACGGCAGGCTCGTGGTGACCTATCCTTGATCGCGATCACCGCGGATCAACGGCCGATCTGCCAGTTGGCGTCGCCTGCCGCCAACGTCTGTTTGTGTCTGACCGCGTTGGTGCCCAACCCACCGTCGGTCCCGCACCAGATGACCGATCTCCCACCACCGCACGCCTAAACGTATCTTTTCGGTCGACGCACACGAAAACAGTCACCGCCTACACCATAGCTACCGTGCCCTCTATACGGTTGGGCGCTAGAGCGGGTGGTTTGGGTTTGAGACGTATACCCCTTCGTACCATTGGAGATTGACCATGGTCGTTGCCGCCGTTAGTAAGGCATTCACAAAGATCTTCGGTTCACGGAACGAGCGATTGATTAAGTCCTACCGTGGCCGAGTGGAACAGATCAATGCGCTTGAACCGGAATATCGCGATCTCACCGACGCACAGTTGCGTGCCAAGACACAGGCATTCCGCGGCCGTATCGCTGACGGCGAAAAGATCGCCGCGATCATGCCACACGTCTTGGCGACCGCTCGTGAAGTGATGGATCGCTCGGTGGGCATCCGTCACATTTTCGACCCTCACCATCGCTTTGACCCAGCTAAGTTGCCTACAGATTGCCGCGAGGTCTACGAGCAGGTGGCGCAACAGGCCGGCGAAATCGAGCCGGTCCAGGTATTGGGCTGCAGTGAGACGGTGCCCGGTTGGCAGCAGGTGGACCTTCCCAACGTGTTGTATGACGCGGTTCGCGAGTTGTTTCCCAAAAGCAAGCCGCCTTTCCGCGCCAGGCCATTCGACGTACAGCTCATCGGCGGGATGGTATTGGGTCAGGGCAGGATCGCGGAGATGAAAACCGGTGAGGGCAAGACCATTGTGGCACCACTGGCCTGCTATGTGGCAGCCATCGAAAATCTTCAGTGCCATGTGGTCACGGTGAACGACTACTTGGTCCAACGCGATCGCGATTGGGTATTTCCCTTTTACTATCATTTGGGGCTAACGGTTGGGGCCATTCATCCATTTCACATGCAGCCGCCGGAGGATAAGCAGCGGGCCTACCTTTGCGATGTGGTCTACGGGACCAATAGCGAATTCGGTTTCGATTACCTGCGGGACAACATGAAATTATCGACCGCCGAACAGGTGCAAAAGCGGCGCGATTTCTGCATCATCGACGAGGTGGATTCGATTCTGATCGACGAGGCACGGACACCACTGATTATCTCTGGTCCGGCCCACGACGATGCACCGCGGTACGGCCTGGCCGATAGCGTGGCCGGTCACCTGATCCAGAAGCAGCGGGGTTGGGACGCCGCTGATGTGAAGGTCCAACAGGTTCAGATGCGATTGAAGGGACTGGAAGGCGATATCCGTAACGCCAGAGACAAATCCAAGACCCCCGTCATGCGTCAAGAGATGAAACAATTGCAGCAGCAGCTGCCTGAGCTGGAATCCGAGCGTGACAAGCACACCCAGTATTACGAGGTCGAGCGCGAGAAGAAAGCGGCGCACCTGACCCACGAGGGTGTGGCTGAAGCACAGAAGCAGGCGGGTATCGGCTCTTTCTACGTCGGCGGCAACATGGATTTTCCGCATCTGCTAGAAAATGCATTGCGCGCGCACGTGATCTACAAACGCGACAAAGAATATGTCGTGCAAAACGGCGAAGTCGTCATCGTCGACGAGTTTACTGGCCGGTTGATGATCGGTCGCCAGTGGTCCGACGGGCTGCATCAGGCGGTTGAGTCTAAAGAGAAGGTGCAAATCAAGCAGGAGACTCAGACACTGGCGACCGTCACCATCCAGAATTTCTTCAAGCTGTACCAACGTCTGGCGGGCATGACCGGGACGGCGATCACCGAATCCACCGAATTCAATGAGATTTATCGTCTCGAGGTCGTGTGCATCCCGACGAATGTGCCGGTGGTCCGCCGGGACCGCGACGACTTGATCTTCCTTTCTCAGAAAGATAAATGGGCGGCCATTCTGGACGAGATCAAGCGGGTCCACGACGTGGGTCGACCGGTCTTGGTGGGAACGACAAGCGTCGAAAACTCAGAGATGTTAGCGCAGATGCTGACCAAAAAACACGGGATTCACCATGAGGTCCTCAACGCCAAGCAGCACGAAAGAGAGGCGCACATCGTCGAGCATGCTGGCCAGCTGGGGGCGGTGATGATCGCCACGAACATGGCCGGCCGTGGGACGGACATCAAACTGGCGGCGATTGACCGGTCGGCCTTGGTCCGACACTGGCAGCAGCGGAATCTGCTGCCTCGAAACGCCGGCCCCGACTTGGCCGATGACCAGCTGATCACGATGTGCTACCGCCACCAGGCGTGCCAACTGTTGGGTATCAAGCCCAGAGACGCTCAGGAGAAGGGCGATCATGAGTTGCAACTGGCGCTGTTGCGTTGGTGGGTTGAGAATGAAGCGATGATGGATCCGGTCAAAGTAAAGAAGATGAATACCCAGCAGTGCATGTTGGCACTGGATCAGGTGCCGGACTTCATGGTCCACCGCCTAAGTGTGTTTGGGGCCATTGAGGAGATGGGGGGGCTTCACATCGTAGGTACCGAGCGTCATGAAGCTCGGCGGATCGACAACCAGCTGCGCGGCAGGGCAGGGCGTCAGGGCGATCAGGGTTCGTCCCGCTTTTTCATTTCACTCGAAGACGACTTGATGAAACTGTTTGCCGGCAAGACAACGATGGCCGCACTGTCAAAGCTGGGGATGAAGGAGGGTGATGCGATCGAGCACCGCTGGATCACCAAGAGTGTCGAGCGCGCCCAGCGGAAGGTCGAGGAACGCAACTACGAGATTCGTAAGAATTTGCTTGAGTACGATGAGGTGATGGAGTACCAGCGCAACACTTTCTACCGCTTGCGTCAAGACGTGCTCGAGGGCCACAATCTACAGGGGTTAATCTTCGATTACATCGCCGATGCGGTTCAGGACGCCACGGACACTTATTTGGATCCGGATTACGTCCCGGCCCAGATCGCCGAATGGTGTCGACAGACGCTCGACGTCAGTGTCGAACCGGACAAGTTGCGCACGGACGATCTTACCCACCTGCATGATCAGATCCGTAAAGAAGCCAGGGCGGAAGTTCGCCAGACCGTAGATGTCACGCTGGGGGAATACATGTCGCACGATATGCCCAGCGATGAATGGGACCTTAAGGGTCTAAGCCACTGGGCCATGAGCCGGTTCAGTGTCGATCTCAAACAGAATCATCTGCGGCGGATGAATGTAGACCAGGTCAAGTCACTGTTGGTTGATGCGGCCGACCAGCAGTTGGATCGCAAAGATCTGTCGGGCGCGGCGCGGTTTCTTCAGACGCATTACGTTCAGCAGCAGCTCGCCGAGTGGGCGCGGAACAAGTTTGGGATCGCGTTGTCTGCCCCGGAGCTGGCCAAGCTCGACGACGATCAGGTTGCCCAACGGGTTCTCCGAGAGGCACATGAAGCATACCGCAGTCGTGAGGTGAGTTACCCGGTTCAGTTTATTTTAGAGATGGTCTTTCAGGCCGCCCATCACGACGGTCCGTGGGCCGCTCAGCAGCTGGCGGCGTGGGCCAATCAGCGGTTTGAGATGCAGTGGACACCCGAGCACGTCACCACACTCTCAGCGCATCAGCTTCAAGAGCAGCTCCTGACCGCGTCAGAGCAATGGTTCCGAAAGGGCAAACTCGAGGCGCTGGTTGATAAGGCAATGGCCGATCACGCCAGTGGCCCATCATTGGCTCAGTGGGCCCAGAAGCGATTTGATCGTCCCATTGAAACCGATCAATGGGACGAGCTGGATGACGATGGGAAACGTCGGGTGCTCATAGAGAAGGGTTGGGAAATGCTGCGTACGGAGCTGACCCAGCTGGAGCGTTTCGTACTCTTGCAGATCCTTGATACCAGCTGGAAGGACCATCTTTACGCCATGGATCAGTTAAAGGACTCCGTCGGTTTGCGGGGGTATGCCGAACGCGATCCACGTATTGAATACAAACGAGAAGGAAGCAACCAGTTTGCTCAGATGCGGCGGACGGTGCGCGATCGGGTCACCGAGTTGATCTTCCGTGCCAAGCTCACCGCCGACGTCGAGCTGCGCAGCGTCTACCAGAACCAGCAGGCTCGTCACGCTGTGGCCGACAGCGGTGTGGCGACGAAGGGCACAGCCCAGCAACAGGCCGACTTGGAGGCCGCACATCGGGCTGGGGGGGGCGACACCGATCAGCACATGTCGCGCAAACAGCGTCGTCGCGCCGCGGCGGTGGGGGATGAGGTCAAAAAGTCGCGTCAGGGCTTTCAAAAGAAACGTAAGCGCAAAAGCAGGTGATCGCGTCAGTGTATTAGAGGGTTTTCCCATTGTCGTTGATCATGGGTATACTCTGCCGTGATAGGTGATATGCGCCCGGGTCGGGCATGGTGACTTGCAATACAGAGGCAAGGGATAAAACGGGCCGTCCCGTGGCGACCATGAGCCGACGGCTTGGCCGCCCGTCGCAGGGTTTTGATGCTAGGTGCAGGCGTGATAGGCATGAAACGATTTACACGCATGGTGATTGCAACGGCGGTCGGGCTGTTCCTGGGTTGGTACGTCGCGGGGATCGTGCCTGAGATGACCGTCAGCCGAGCTCAGGACATCGACCATCGGGTCGGCGATTCGTCCGTGCAGCGTCACGCTCAGAATCCTGGACATGGTTCGCCTGTGACCGCTGGCGGCGATCATGCTCGTCCGGGGAACGGCGGCGCGAATCTAGACGATCACCACGACCCTGCGGTTGAAGCGGCCAAATTGTTGGTGCCTGGATCGGAGGACATGCCTTGGTTTGGTTCGGTGATGGCAGTCGTGTTAGGACTGTTTGTGGCGGCGGTCGTGTTAGGCGTGCCGGTGCTTAAGCTGCGTCGCGACCAATCTCCCCCCGAGCCTGTCGCTGACCACGGGCATTGATCGGGCCGTTGGGATTGCGCTTCGCGAAAAGGGTGTCGGTGTGATGGCGCCCGGTCGTATGCGCCAAGTCGTAACGCATTTTTAATAAGTTATTTAAATACGCCCGGGAGGAGTCGAACCCCCAACCTTCTGATCCGTAGTCAGATGCTCTATCCAATTGAGCTACGGGCGCTTGTGAGGCTCGATCTGATAGATCAGACGACACGCGTCGGACTATACCGCTGAGACTACAGGCAAGCAACCGACTGGTATCGTGGTTCCGTGGATCACCATTGCCGACAGGCGGTCGAGCACCGTTCCGTAGGATCTCTCAGGGAGCATACTTCAGGGCCCGTTTTTCGTGACCGACTCGATCAGGTGGTACCTGAAAGCGTCGGTAATGGCCTGCCATGACGCGTCGACAATATTTTCATTGACACCCACGGTGGCGAAGTGCCGCGGCGATCGGATGCCGCCTTGTTGTGGAGCGTGGGGTCTGACCGCAAACTGCGCCACCACACGAACCTTTGCGGCGGATTCGGCTGTGGGGTTGACGACCCGGACGCGGTAATCGTAGAGGTGAACGTCGGCCAGCTGAGGGTAGGTGCCCTTCAGGCACTTTCGCAACGCTGCATCCAAGGCGTTGACGGGGCCGTCACCCTCGGCGACGCGGTGTTCGGTGTGGCCGGCGACCTCCAGCTTGACCGTCGCTTCGGTGACCGGTTCCTGATTGTTGCGTTTGAGAATGACGCACCGGTAATGGTCCAGTTGCCAATACGTCGGACAGCGCCCCAAAAGTTGGTGCAGCAACAGCTCGACACTGGCTGTGGCGGTCTCAAATTGATAGCCCTGGTGCTCGAGATCTTGAACCCGGATCAGCAACTGCCGCTGGAGATCTTTTTTGTCCGTTATATCGAATTTCTGGCCGATCGTCGCTGCAATGTTGCTGGCGCCACTGAGTTCGCTGACCAAAAAACCACGCGTGTTGCCGACGCGGCGAGGCTCAATATGTTCGTAGCTGCGGGCGAGCTGTTGAACCGCGTGAACGTGCATCCCCCCTTTGTGGGCAAAAGCCGAAGCGCCGACAAACGGTTGATTGGCCACCGGTGTCATGTTAGCGATCGCATAGACGAAGCGACTGGTTTCGGTCAGTTTGGCCAACGACTCGCCATGCAAGCAGTCGTAGGTTTTTTTAAGACGCAAGTTGGCGATCACCGTGGTCAGGTCGGCGTTGCCGCACCGCTCACCAACGCCATTGATTGTGCCTTGCACCTGCGTACACCCCGCATCGACCGCCACGAGCGTGTTGGCGACAGCCAGACCCGAGTCGTTGTGGGTATGGATGCCCAGTGTGACGTGGTCCAAATCGCCGAGGGACTGGGCCGTTTCAGTCACGACTTGCCGGATCCAGTCAGGCAGCGATCCGCCATTCGTGTCACAGAGGATCAGTCGTGTTGCGCCCCCTTCGATCGCCGCTCGCAGCGTGTCCAGGGCATAGTCGGGGTTGTCGCGGTAGCCGTCGAAAAAATGTTCGGCGTCATAAAACACCTCTTGGCCGGCGGTGCAACAATACGCCAACGATTGGCGGATCATGTCCAGGTTTTCGTCGCGGGTCACCCGCAGGACCTGATCGACATGCAGATCCCAGGTCTTACCGACGATCGTGATCACCGGGGCTCGTGATGCCACCAGGGCACACATGCCCGGGTCTTGGGAAGGCCCAATGCCCTTGCGGCGGGTCATTCCGAACGCGCACAGCTTTGCGTGCCGAAATTTCAGTTTAGCCGCCTCATCGAAAAATGCCTGATCTTTGGGGTTGGATAGCGGGTAGCCACCCTCGATAAAGTCGACTCCTAAGCTGTCAAGGTGCTGGGCAATCTGGATCTTATCGGCTAAGCTGAAATTCACACCCTGCCCCTGTGCTCCGTCTCGGAGTGTGGTGTCGTATATCTCCACGCGGTTGGGGGTGGGTTGTGTCATACCTGGACCAGCTTGTGTGCGGGATGGCGGCTCTCAAAAAGACAGTATAGGGGCACTGGCACCCGGGATGAAAATATTTCGTCTGCCCAACAGATCAAAGGGTCCGATCCCCGGTCAGCCCAGGCTTCTCGAGCTTCTAGTGCCGGGATACGGTTCTAAACCGTTGAGGCGAGTTTCAATAACTGTCAAACCAATCGCCGATACGACAGTGAGCCGGTTGACGGGTGTGCAGGTCATTTGGCAGCAAGGCTGGTCATGGCCACGTTGCAGTGCGGCCGAAAAAACCGTACAAATCCGCAACTGATATTGGGTTGGTTGTGATCCTAACCCGCTGCTGTATGACCCAGGGACGGATAGCACAAGAGCACGGATCGCCAAGCCATGAATCGATCGACACATTCGGACATGCTTCAAACGACAGTCAGCAGGGCAGCGGTTCGCCCCGAGAGCATCGGTCGCCGATACCAGGTCCCCCTGATTGGGCTGGATGGGGGTATCTTCTTACGAAGATCGCTGGTCTGACTTGCCGTTTTATCACGCGAGCACATCATTATGCCCGTATCTACCGATACCTTCCGTCAGCAACGCATACTCCATTTGATCTTCGCCGTTTCGGCTCTAGTCTTATTCGGGTCGGTGCTGTGGTTGGTGATCGCCGACTATCATCGTCCGTGGCGCGACTATCAGCGACAGGCTCGGCTGTGGCAGACGGCCATGACGGTGGATGCGGCCGACCAGGCGATGAGGGCACAGCAGGAAGGCGATCTGGATCGCCTACGCACGCAGATCGTCGAATTGGAGAGCACGCTACCGCACGGCCCGATCGCTCAGGTCCAAGCCCAACTTGAAGAGGCCCAGCAAGCCAAGGCGCGATTGGTGCTGCCCGCTGCGACGATCAAAGGCCAAATCGGGCCAAAGACGCAGCAGCTCGAGCGAGCCCGGCTCGCTCGAGCCGATGGTATCGATCAGATTCAAGGACAACTCGAGCAGCTGAACACGCGGTACCGGGACTTCGCGATCAAGATCGCCCGGCTCGATCAGACGATCAGCCGTTGTGAGCAACAGCTCAACGAGCTGCAGGCTCAGGAAAGCCAAATCCAAAAACAGATCGATGACCTGCTTCGGTTGCAGGTGTCGCTAGAAGAAAAACTAGCCAAACTAAACCCGCAAGGGTTGGCGCGGCTTAGTGATAAGATCCGTAACGCACCGCTTCTGGATTGGTTCAATCCGACCGAAAAAGTTCAGCAAGTGATCTCGCCAGACATCCGTACTGATCTGAACTTTCTGACGGTGGAAACGATTGATCGCTGCAACACCTGCCATATCAACATCGACAACCCGGCGTTTGAAGAGAACAATCTTCTCTTGTTTGCCGAACGTCAGATCGCGTTGCACGAGGGTCAGGACGTGGACTCGATCCCGTGGCCAGTTGTGTTCCTAACGTTCTGGGAGCAGGCCACTGGATTGGCGGGTCTGGCCGACCAGCTCGAGTTACTGGGCCAACAAACGCTAGAAGACATCAATAGATTGCGGGCCCAATGCCAAATGACAGCATTGGAGATAGAGGGGTTGGCTGGTGAGCTAAATCGAATCGCCAAACATGAATCCGGCAGCGATGCGGTGACACGGGCTCAATGGTATGCGCCGCGGGGGCATTATCTATTGGGGATGAAACAGATGTTGCGCGACGCCTTAGGCGCCGGTGCGTTTGCGCAGCTTCGGGCGATGTATCGTCAGGAGCTGATTCAGAAATACAACACATATCGACAGGAAGCAGGCTTGAGTTTGCTCAGTGCCAATGCGGTGCTTCTGGGTCACCCTCGGTTAGACCTCTTTGTCGACCCCGATTCGCCGCACCCTGTGAAGACCATGGGGTGTACCTCCTGTCATGAGGGTTCTGGCCAGGAGACGGATTTCCATCACGCCGCCCATACCCCTCAGGACATATGGGTCGATGCCCAGACAGGTGTGGCGGTGCCGGCTTTTCTGCTGGATGGGACGGATGACCTTCACCCGCCGCCGTCTGCCTCGCCCGACCATGCCGACGTGGATGGGGCTACCGTGTGGGGAGGCCTTGATGGTGCTACCGTCGCGTTGGCAGGTCAAACACGTCCCACCGATGCGGGATCGCCCGTCCCGCCCCGCATGAGCCACAGTGACGTCAAACTGACCGATCCGCTCGATCCCGCGCCGTTTGCACCATTGTCTGTGCCGCATGGTGACAGGCGGGCATACCGTCCGCTGGGTTTGGACCAACCCGACCAGGTCAAAAAAGCAGTGTCTCAGGCGGCGTATTGGTCCAGGGCGTATGGTTGGCACCGGGTGCACTACATGGAATGGGAAAAACCCATGCACCGCATGGCGTTCATCCAATCCAGCTGCAACAAGTGTCACACGGAAGTGTTCGACATCAAGGATCAAGCTCCCACGTTGTTTGAGGGTCGCACGCTCTTTGCCCAGCTGGGTTGTGTGAACTGTCACGCCGTCGACGCCCTGACCGACGATCTGGATATCAAAAAGGTAGGGCCCAGCTTGGCGCACGTAAAACACAAGCTGTCTGGCCCGATGATCGCATCGTGGATATGGGCGCCTAAAGCGTTCCGTCCGACCACCAAGATGCCTCACTATTTCATGCTAGAGAACAACTCTTCGCCGGTGGACATCCTTAGGACCAGAACGGAAGTGGCCGCGATGACGCGTTACCTGATGACCGCTCCACCTTCCACCCAGACAGGACCGTACCAACCCGAGCCGATCGTCGATACATTGGTCGGTGATCCGGTCGTCGGCAAGCGGTTGTTCAACAGCGTGGGATGTTTGGCCTGTCATAGTCAACTCGATGAACATGGGCAGAAGTGGATTGTTCAGGACCTGATCGCACGCGGAGGGATCCCAGAAGATCAAGCGACCGAACGATACCGGCAGATGAACTACAACCAAAGGCACTGGTACGTGATGGAGCATGTGCCGGATAAGCTTGAGCGTGCCGGGCCCGAGCTGTCAGGTGTGGGGACCAAACTCAAAGCCGGCAAAGATCCCCAGCAGGCGGAGAAGCATGCGTCGGGGTGGTTGTACGATTGGCTGCGCAACCCGCAACACTACTCCAGCTACACGATCATGCCCAGCTTCCGCCTTTCGCCGCAGGAAGCGCAAGACCTGGCGGCTTACCTGTTAACACTTGAGCGTCCGGGATACCAGCCGGCCGACTTTCTCAAGCTCGACGACAATGACAAGAAGATGCTCGCTGAGCTGGTGGCCCAACTGAAAGCCGCCGGCGGCACGCTAGAGCTGGCACGTCAAGAAGTGTCGGCGATGAGCACCGACGTGCAATTGGAGTACCTGGGCAAGAAGATGATCGGTCACTATGGGTGCAACGGCTGTCACTTGATCAATGGGTTCGAGGACGCCGCCTCAGCGTGCACCAACCTTGATGATTGGGGCCTGAAAGATCCCCACAAGCTGGACTTTGGCTACTTCGATCACAAGTTTGACCACGAACGTGACCATCCCATCGGGGTCTGGAAGGTTGACCATGAGGGTGTTGGTTCAGACGCTCCTCAGATCAAACACGGCCATGGGAAGATTCGGCACGTGGACCTGTCCTGGGAGTCAATGCAAGCGTTGGAACGTCGTCCGTGGCTATATCACAAGTTACACAACCCGCGGGTCTACGATCGCGGACGCACCACGTTTGAAGGCTACTTGAATGAACACGGGCGGTTTGACGTTGTCGATTCGGAAGTGGGCAAGCCCTACGACAAGCTGAAAATGCCGAAGTTTTTCCTGACCGACCCGCAGGTCCAAGCGCTGACGACCTATGTGACCAGCGTCCGTAAGCCGCTGGTCTCACCCACCATACGGCAGGCGGCCGTCGACCCGGTCATGGAACGTCTGGCTCGTGGTCGGCAGGTGGCGACGTTGTACAACTGTTACGGATGTCACAATATCGAGGGCAACACGCCACACGTTTGGGAGTTCTTTGACGTCTACCACGGCGATGGATCGTTTAACTACGAGGCTCTCAACAACGCTCCACCCCGGCTGATCGGTCAAGGCGCAAAGACGCAGCCCCAATGGCTGCACGGTTTCTTGCAAGACGTGCACGAACTTCGGCCTTGGTTAAAGATCCGCATGCCTAGTTTTCCGATATCGCAGGACCAGTCGAGGGTGTTGGTGGACTATTTCGCCGGCGCCAGCCAGGCGATGGCACGTTACATGGATAAGTATTTGGCAGTCATTGAGAAATACCGTACTGGCCACCCAGATGACGGTCGCTGGTTTACCGCTCCGAGTCTGGCCCAGGCGTTGGCGCACCTTGAGGCGTTTGCGGTGATGGCCGAGGTGGTCCGGCCCGATGAGCTGAATGATCATCGGGCCAGTGACGCCGAGCTGGCCGGTAAGTGGAACACGGTACTCAAGCAGGCTCAATTTTTGCAGCAGATGAACGATGTGCCTTACCCGTTTGCTCAGACGCCAACACCGCGCAGGGACGCTCAGTGGTTTGCTCGGGGCCAGGCGCTGTTTAAGGAGCTGCGGTGTTATCAGTGCCATGCGTTGGGCGATGAGCAGAAGCTGCTGGAACTGTGGAAACTTGACAACCCGGCCGATGACGTTGGTGATGTGTTAGCGGAGGATGATGGCGGCCTGGAAGAGGAGGAAGACGACCCGTATGGCGACGAGGACGAAGAGGAGGGATATGGATACGACTCAGAAGACGAGCAGGAGGCGCTTCCGGCGGGTCCGGTATACAGCGCACCGAACCTGTCGCATACGGCCAGACGGCTACGTTGGGACTGGGTAGACCGGTGGCTGCAGGAGCCGGGCACCATGCAGCCGGGGACAAAAATGCCGCAGTGGTTCCCGGATGGTCGTTCGGCGTTCGCAAACTACCCCGGTTCTGCCAAGCAGCAGATGCACGGGACCTATGGCTACACGGGTCCGGACCAGCGGCGGCTGCTCCTGGATTTCTTGTATGAAGCCGGGGTTCGCGGGTACACACCGGGCCACGAAAGGCTCATGGGCGTGGAGCCGGTGGAAGTGAAACTACCGCCCCTGCCTGCACCGGAGCCTGAGGATTCGACCGTCGGTGATGATGCTCCGTCCTCGGCAGAGGGTTCCTCGGATGGTGTCAATCCGCCGCAGCCGGCTTCTGCCGACCAAGCGGCTTTGCCCAAGCCGTCCGAGGCGCGCCGGGAAGAGCCCGTCGTGTCATCGGTGCAGTTGCACGACCAGGCCACGCTTTCGATCCAGGGGCAGGGCAACGGCCGCATTGTGGGGGTCGTGAAATGGGAAGGCAAGAAGCCAAAGCGCCGGCCAATCAGGATGAACGCCGACACGTACTGCACCAAAAGCCACAAGGGCAAGAAAGTGCTCGATGAGTCGATGAAGATCAACGACGACGGGTCAATGCGCAACGTGCTGATCTATGTCAAATCAGATCTGACGGACAGCACACCGCCGCCACGTACGCCCGTGGTCATCGATCAAGTAGATTGCTTGTACCGACCTCACGTGGTGGGCCTGGTCGCCGGTCAGCCGATTCAGATTCTCAATAGCGATCATA
The DNA here is from genome assembly GCA_965222495.1 of Phycisphaeraceae bacterium. GTDB lineage: Bacteria > Planctomycetota > Phycisphaerae > Phycisphaerales > Phycisphaeraceae > CBDCUA01. The sequence continues at coordinate 829,066 of CBDCUA010000007.1, forward strand.
CGCTGCACAATGTCAAGATGAACAGCACCCTTAACGGATCGTTCAACGAAGGTATGCCTGTGCCGGGTATGCAGTTGAACAAGGTGTTATCCAAACCGGAGTTGGGCATTCAGCTCAAATGTGATGTGCACCCGTGGATGGGTGCGTTGGTTCATGTGTTGGCGCACCGCTTTTTCAGCGTCAGTGACGTCGAGGGTCGATTTGAAATCGAGAACCTGCCTCCGGGCGTCTACACGTTCGAAGCGATCCACGAGACCGCCGGGACTGTGGGCTTCGACGTGACTGTTGAGCCCGATACGTCGCATCGGGTCGACGTGACACTGCGGTAGCGGTGATCGGCGCCAGCGGCCAGCCGCCCGGTCACCGTCGGCGGTTCGTCAAGCCATCTGACGGGCAAAAGGCGCATTGGTCGAACGATGACGATAGGCTACAATCATGCCCCTCTTGCTGACAGGTCGTGTCGTCAGGCGAATCAACAAGAAGGCGGCTTTGTAAGGGTGGACACCGGGCAATGGGGCTCGATCCTCCTACGCGAGGACCCGATGCTGTTAAGAAAGGACATCAGAGATGAGTGCCGTTACTCTCAAGCAAAAAAGTCGATTGGTCGCGGTGTGCGGAGCCCTGGCAGCGGCGGTGGTTTTGGGGGCATGGCCGATGCCGGGCATTGCGGCTCCGTTGAACATCGGTGGTGTAGACGGGACGGGTGCGACCATCAAGGGCGTGGTCAAGTTTGATGGCCGGCAAGCCAAACGCAAAGCCCTCCGCATGTCCGCTGACGCCTATTGCGACCAGGCTCACAAGGGTAGCCCGGCGCGAAATGAGCGGTATATTTTCGGAGAGAACGATACGCTCGTGAATGTGTTCGTGTGGGTCAGTAAGGGCCTGGAAGGCCAAAGTTTTCCTGATCCCGAAGGCGCTGCGACGATCGATCAGCAGGGCTGCATGTATGTTCCCCACGTCCGTGGTGTGGTCGTCAATCAGGCACTTAAGATATTAAATAGCGACAACACGTTGCACAATGTCAAGATGAACAGCAGCAATAATGGTTCTTTCAACGAAGGCATGCCGGTGAAAGGGATGGAGCTGAACAAAAAACTCACCAAGCCGGAGGTGGGCGTCCCTTTCAAGTGTGATGTGCACCCATGGATGAGTGCGTACGTGCACGTGGTTGAGCACCCGTTTTTCGCCGTGACGGGGCAGGACGGTACGTTTGAAATCAGGGGCCTGCCTGCTGGTGAATATCAGCTAAGCGTGTGGCACGAATTTGATAAATTTGTGCCCGATCAGGCTGTGGTGGACGTCGTGGTCGGTGAGGGTGATACGAAAGAGGTGACCTACACGTACAGCCCAAAGAAGAAAAAGTAGGAGCGCGTGTTGCAGGCGTCAAAAACACATCGGTTCGGGCTGCTGGTTTCCGTGATCCTCTTACCCGCCGGTCATCAAGTACTGGCGACAACCACCCCACGGGAAACGACCGGACGTCGTGGCTGGTGGCTGCCGGAAAACGTGTTTCCTCCGGCAGACCAGATCGATTTGATGTTCAACTTCATCTTGTGGATGACAGTGATTGTCTGTGTGGCGGTATTCGCGACCATGCTGGCGTTCCTGATCAAATACCGATACCGCCCCGAGCGGCATGGGGTGTTCATCCACGGTAACGCTCGGCTCGAAGTTGTCTGGACCCTCGTGCCCACAGTGATCTTGGCGTTGACCGCAGCGTATAGCCAGGCGACATGGTCGAATATCAAGCAGCCGCCGGCGGTTGGTCCAAGCGAAGAAGTGATCGAAATGGAGGTCATCGCCAAACAGTTTGCATGGTACTTTCACTATCCCGGTCGCGACGGCAAGTTGGGGTTGCGCAAAAACGAACAGGTGGATCTGAACGCCAGCGATCCGGACGCGATTGTGGGATTGGACCGAACCGACGCCGATGCCCGTGACGACATTGTTTCTACGGTCATGGTCGTACCGGTCAATACAAAAGTGCTGATCCGGCTTAGCAGTGTGGATGTGCTTCACAGCTTTTTTCTGCCAAATTTCCGTGTGAAACAAGACGCGGTCCCAGGCCTGAACACCATGATGTGGATCCAGTCGACCAAGACCAGTGGTCAGGTGATTGGGACCAGTCCAGACGAGCAGGACATGCTTGGATTTGCCAAACCGTTCGACATTGTCTGTGCGGAGCTTTGCGGTCAGGGACATTTTACGATGCGAGGCAAGCTGTATGTCGTGACGCAGCAACAGTACGAGGCGTTCTTGGAAGAAGAAGAGACGTACCTTGATCTGGGTGACCAAAGCGAAGACGAAGGGTATTAACGGGCTCCCGTTGGACGGGCCATAGATTGAGGTTGAAACACAACATCGTTCAACCGATGAAAGCGGACAAGGTTAGCCATGAGTATGAATGACGGTCACGGCCATCATCACGGGCCGACCACCTTTCTGACCAAGTATGTCTTTTCCACCGATCATAAGGTGATCGGTGTTCAGTTCATGTTCACAGCCCTGCTGTTTGTCATCCTGGGAGGGCTCTTGGCGTTGGGTGTGCGTTACCAACTGGCATGGCCCAACCAACATGTGCCGTACGCACAGATTCTGCCTCGAAAGATGACCAACCGAGCCCCGGAGACAAATTTAGCGCTTTGGAAATTGGGTTGCCAGGCTCAGCTAATCAGCCCGCTGACCGCAGACGGGCAAACACTACCTGCCACAACGCGCGTCCGGCTCGATAGGTTTCCCCAAGGATTGGCCGTCACCATCCCGACCGGAACCCTGGTTCGTAGCGAGGGCGGACAAACCCGCGTCCTTGACGAGCCGATGGCCGCTTTCGTGGACCGTGGTCAGGTGATGGCCGATTACGACTATAAACGACAGGTGCCCGAGGTTCGCGCCGTCAAGCATACGCAGGTGATTCTGCCGTCGACCGACGACAAACCTCAGCGCCGCCTGGCACTGCTGGGGGTTGAGCGGTGGGTCGTCGACGGCAGTGGCCGGCCAGTGAGCCAAACCGTCGATGGACCGATCACGCTGGCGATTCGCACCAACGACACACCGGTGTCGATCACTGTCAAACCCCAACAGGTGATCGACCACAGTGGTGCACAGATCGCTCGAATCGAACGATCGATATCCGTGGCATCCGTTTCGTCAAGCCAGATCCGGTTCTATAAAGAAGCGTTGACAACGGACGCTTACTTGCAGCTGTTCACGATGCATGCCTCAATCATGATCTTCTTCGTGATTATCCCGATGTTGGTCGGCGGGTTCGGCAATTTTTTGATTCCGCTCATGATCGGGGCACGGGACATGGCCTTCCCGAAGCTGAACATGTTGTCGTATTGGTTGGCAGCTCCCGCGGGTGCGGTAATGTTGGCCAGTTTTTGGACGACCGGAGGCGCAGCCGGTGGGGGCTGGACGATGTACCCACCGCTGGCTGGCTCGGCTTTTACGCCTCAGTTGGGCACGACGCTGTGGATCGGTTCTGTGGGCTTGGTTGGTTTCAGTTCGGTTGTGGGGGCGATCAATTACATTACGACCATCATTAACATGCGAGCCCCGGGCATGACGATGTTCCGCATGCCACTGACGGTGTGGTCACTGTTAATTACATCTGCGTTGGCGTTGTTCGCCACACCGGTGCTCACGGCAGCGATGGTGCTGCTGCTGCTAGACCGGACCCTGGGCACACTTTTCTTTATCCCCGCCGCCGGGGGCCAACCACTGATGTGGCAGCACCTGTTTTGGTTCTATTCACACCCGGCGGTGTACATCATGATCCTCCCGGCCATGGGTGTGACCAGTGACATTCTGGCCTGCTACGCTCGCAAGCCGATCTTTGGGTACAAGCCCATGATCTACGCGATGGCCGCTATCACCGGTCTCGGGTTCATCGTGTGGGGGCACCACATGTTCCAGTCGGGGATGAACCCTGTGATGGGCACGACGTTTATGGCGTCGACCATCATGATCGCCGTACCTTCAGCGATTAAGACATTCAACTGGCTTGGGACTTTGTGGGGAGGCAACATCCGGTTTACTCCGGCAATGCTCAACGCGCTTGGATTTGTGAGCATGTTTGTCATCGGGGGTCTAAGTGGGATTTTCATGGCCAGTGCCCCGGTAGACATCCCGATTCATGACACTTACTTCATTGTTGCGCATATCCACTACGTTCTTTTTGGTGGATCGCTGTTCGGTATCTTTGCCGGGATCTATCATTGGTTTCCAAAAATGTTTGGCCGACAGCTCGATCAGAGATGGGGAACGATTCACTTTGTCATGACCATCGTCGCGTTCAATGGGACCTTCTTTTTAATGCACATCCTGGGGATCGGCGGACACCCACGGCGGTATGCATCGATCATGGAGTATCCGACACTGCAACACCTTCAGCCGTTGAACGTGTTCATGACCATCTGTGCCATGATGCTGGGGATGGCGCAGATTCCATTTTTCTATAACGTGTTCATGAGTCTGCCGCGGAAACTAGGGCGAGGGGTCGCGGCGGTGTTTGTGGTTCTATTAGGGTTACCCACGATCATTGGGCAGACGTACTGGGGCGGATTCACAGTGACTGACGACAGCGGGCTCTTGACGCGTTTGGCCCATCTGGCTTGGGGACATCATCTCCAGCAGGGACCCGATCAGTTCTATTTTAGTGATGCTCAGCGGTGGGTTGGGTATGGTTTGTTGATGGTGCTCTTGGTTAAGATCGCGCTGTACGGCCTGTGGCAGCTACCGCGTGGTGGCAGAATCGCGACGGTTGTCTGTGGCCTGCCCGTGGTCGCGTTTGTGATTTATTTGTTCAAGCTGGGGACCTCAGGGGCGTTGTTTGATCCGCAGAACGAAGCGACGATGGTGACCTGGCGGGTTTGGCATGACATCGCGGTTTCGGTGGGGTTGAGCGCGATATACATATCTGCGACCGTCCTGTTGGTGTTCGTCTTGTGGGCCGTCGGCGGTGCGCTCCGCCTGGCCCCGAGGCTTGGATGGTTGCTGCATGTGCTTTGGTTTCCATTGTTTATGGCGCCTCTTGTGCTTAAACATGACCCGTATCTGTGGATTGGCCAGCCCGGTGGATTTGCCTATCGATGGTTGCTGTTGGGGCTGCTGGCGCTGCCGGGCTTGGTGTACCTGGTGGTGATACGGCCAAAGGATCGGTTCGGTGACGACCCGGGAACCAATCCCTGGGATGCCAACTCTCTGGAGTGGACGACCAGCTCTCCGCCGCCGCATCTGAACTTCGAAAAGATCCCCACAGTTTATCGCGGTCCCTATGAATACAACTCGCCGGTGGTCGAGGAGGATTATCTTTCACAAGTTCACCTCTTACCAACAGGTGTGGTCGAACCGGCGGGCCATTAAAGCGTTAAAGAGACCGCTGCGGGCGGGACACAAACCCAATCAAGGGCATTGAGACGACTGGCGATCGGCGACGTTCGGAGGTAGGCCAGACTTATGACCCCGGTCAAGGATAATCAATCTGCTACGTTAGAAAGTGGTCGCGGCGCGACTGGCGGCGTGCGTTATCGACCCGGTCTGCACCGATTTGCGGTGACGTGGGTGGTGATGACTTACCTGTTGTTGGTTCTTGGAGCAACGGTGACCAGCAAGGGCGTGGGGCTGGCGGTTCCTGACTGGCCAACGACCTTCGGTTATCACATGTTTGGCGTACCGCTGAAGCTCTGGATCGGCCGAGGCGGCGTCTTCTGGGAGCATTCGCACCGATTGTTTGCTGCTTTTGTCGGAGCGATGACGATCGTGATGGTTCAAGTGATCTGGTTGCCGTACCTCAATGGTCGACTCCCATTTCGGTGTCAGTGGCGTTGGCCATGTGTGGCAAGGTTTGAACCGGATCGGCTAGAACGTGACCGGTTGTGGCTGCGGTGGTTTGCAGTCGTGGCGTTGATCTTGGTTATCGTTCAAGGTGTGATGGGGGGGTTGCGTGTAACCGAACTATCCATGGCTTGGGGTATCGTTCACGGTGTGACGGCACAGGTCTTTCTCTGCATGACCGTGGTCACCGCCGCGGCAACCAGCCGCCTTTGGATTGAGTCGTCAGGCGGTTTCACAGGTGTGGTCGGTGGTGTGGCTGAACGGTTTGGTTTCGGTCTCCGGCGGCTAGCGCTGGTGTTGTTGGGGGTGCTGTTGGTGCAGCTGGTGCTCGGCGCGTCGATGCGACACAGTGGGGCACGGTTGGCGATCCCTGATTTCCCAAGTGCGTACGGCCGGTGGGTGCCGCCCATGACCGAAGGATCCATCCGGGCTGCGATTGACCAGCAACCTTACGAGCAGTTCAATCAATACTATTCGCCGGCGCAGGTGGGCATTCATTTTGCTCACAGAGTATGGGCGGTCGTGGTCACGGTTGTGACTGTCGGTTTTCTGTCAATGTTGGGTAAGCAAGTGGCTGTCGACAATCGATTTGTCGGGCCGGTCTCGGCGTTAGCGGGTTTACTATTGGCACAGCTGGTGTTGGGCGTGTTGGTCTTATGGACCGGCGGTAGTCAAGTCAACAATGAGATTGCCACGGCACATCAGGCGGTGGGCGCGGCGATGCTGGCGACCGCGGTGTTGTTGGCCGTTCGCGTCCACGTTCTGTCGCCGCCACAGAAAGCATCTGTCGACCACAGACAAAAGTCCGCTTTCGCACTTAAGGAGGCAGTGGCGTGATGGAACAGGCTTCGGCGGGGATCCTCTCACAGCGTTGTTCCGGCGGTTTGGCCCCACGATGGGCGCGGCTCAGGGACATCGTCCAAATGACCAAGCCCCGTCTTTCTCTGATGGTCGTTGTGACGGCCTATTTTGGGTTCGCGATGGGCGCGAATGTGGTGGGAACCGACCCGTGGTCGTGGCTGACCATGACAGCGACGTTGGTGGGGGTCGCACTGTCATGCATGGGTGCCAGTGTGTTGAATCAGGTTTACGAGCACGAGACAGACGCGTTGATGGCGCGGACGCAGAGTCGGCCGCTGGCGTCGGGTCGGATTCAAATTGGCGGTGGGTTAGTCATCGGTGTGGGATGTTGCGTGGCCGGTGTGGCATTGTTGTTGATCCTTACCAACCTGCTCACCGCGGCCTTGGCGCTGTTTACGATTGTTAGCTACGCGTTGGTCTACACGCCTCTGAAGCGGGTTAGCACGGTTTCGACCATTGTTGGGGCGGTGCCCGGGGCCCTTCCGCCGGTCATGGGTTATACCGCGGCGACCGGTGGTTTGGGTGTTGAGGCGTGGTTGTTATTCGGCATCCTGTTTTTGTGGCAATTGCCTCATTTCCTGGCGATCGCATGGTTGTACCGCGATCAGTACGCTCGGGCTGGAATGGTATTGTTGCCGGTGGTCGATCCCAGTGGAGACAGCACGTTTCGTCAGATTCTCTTGGGGTGTTTGGCGCTTGTCCCACTGGGTCTGCTGCCGACCATGATGGGTGTAAGCGGAATCGCGTACTTTTTTGGTTCGCTGATCGCGGGGATCTGCTTTTTGGGTTTTGGTGTAGCGCTGGTTATCGGGCGTCGCCGACGCCACGCCCGAGCCATGTTTTTTGCTTCACTAGTTTATCTGCCGGTGATTTATATCATGATGTGGGCCGATCAATTGGCGGGCCGATAGACAGGGTTGTGGGCCGGTTCGTCCATGGTCACGCACAGTACGAGGGTATCGACGATGTCGCAAGCGACTGTTCATTCAAGTGATCATCATTCGACCGAGGCTCCTCTGATGGCCCATGGGTCGGTTCTCCAACTGGGAATTCCCAATGGGAAGATCGCTCTATGGCTATTCCTTGGGTCGGAGGTGATGTTCTTCACCGGTTTGATCGGAGCGTATATTGTGTTGCGGTTTGGGCAACCGCCCGGGAATTGGCCTCAACCGCACATCACACTCAACGTGCCGTTAACGGCGATGAACACATTTTTATTAATCTGTTCGAGCGTGACGCTTGTGTGGGGTCTGCAATCCATCCAGGCCGGTGATCAAAAGCGAGGGAATTGGGGCCTGTTTCTCACGACGCTGTTTGGAGCCGTCTTTGTCGGCGTCCAGGCGTACGAATATTACGAACTTTGGTCGCACCGCGGGCTCAGGCCGTATACGAATATTTTCGGGAGCTGTTTTTATGCCATGACCGGTTTTCACGGGCTGCACGTGTTGTTGGGTGTGATCGCGATGGCCGTGGTGACCTGGATGGGTCTGGCCGGAAAGTATAGCCCCACTCGCTTTGCGCCGGTCGAACTGACCGGTCTGTATTGGCACTTCGTTGATCTGGTCTGGATTATTTTGTTCGCGATTGTGTATCTGATGTAATTTTGATTTCTTATCACCAATTGGTAGGGTCGTCATGGCTCAACAACATCACCGTATCCCGCTGTGGGGATTGTTCCTGACACTCTTGGCGCTGACGGCGGCGGAGGTGGCACTGTTTGAGGTTTGGTCGGAGCATCAATGGCTGATGCCCAAGTATGCCATGGTCTTGCTGCTGCTGGTATTTACCATCCCCAAGGCGGCGATTGTCTTAATCTACTTTATGCATCTAAAATTCGAACGCCAGCTGGTTGTGACTTTGGCGCTGATCCCGTTCGCAACAGCCGCCATTGCAGTATTGGTCACACTTTCAGACATTGTGACGCTTAAACAGGATGCTTATAACCAAGTGCCCGGGTTGCGCGAATACTCACCGATGCGGCAGGAGGACGATCACGACCACTAGCAGAGCGTCGTGGATTGCCGCCGATCAATTAAGACTGAATCGACAACATAAACGTTTGCGTGTGTTGCCAAACACGACGCTTGTCACCCAAGAATTGCCGGCGAACACCGCCCCAAGTCTGGTATGTCGCGGCCAAGATTGACCCATTCATTCGATCCTTCTTATTCACGAACACGGCTGGGGGACGAACCAGGACTTATCGCCCGTCGGTCGTACGTGATACGCGTCACAACTCGATACGATGTGCGCGACCCGAATCACCATCGATGGAGTCATCCCGGCTCTACGATAGGCCAACTCGAACAACACAGGCCACAATGACGTTGCGACGCGTCATTCGTTCAAATTGTAGATGACGGCGACTGAACGGGCCTGATTTTCTCCGGAATCGTTGTTGAGATAATAATGAACAACTGCCAGGTCACCTACGGACGTCGCATTTTCGATGGTCGATGGCTCGCCATTGACCGAAAACGACGTATCGTCAGTTACCATAAAGGACTGTTCGAATTCTTCTTGGTCCATGACACTGATGCTCGAGTAGTCATCGGCCACATAGGTGATCTGGCCGGTAAACGTGCTGTCGGCGTCAGCCCAAACCGCGTGGGTGATTCCCACAACGATCAATAGCATGGCTGCGGCCTTGCCCATTTGAGATTGATGATTCATTACACACCTCCGTTCTTAAACCGGTGGCACGTCTCGCATACACTGCGAGCAACCAAGCATGCCCGAACCGGGATGAATAATATCGTTGATGACCAGATTGTCCTCACAGCTAGATCTTTGTTGGTGCCCGCTGGTCTGGTGTAGCGGTTATCAGGTTGGTCAACCCTTCTCCAACACTCCTACAGGGTTAGATCCTGGGTTAGCATATTATAGCGTATCGAGAGGCTGGAGTCGAACTTGATGCCACGAAAGACGTTGCCGCACCAAAGGATCCACCCATCCGGGGGTTGTGGCGGTCTTGTTTTAACACTCGCCGGGGCACGATCAGGGCCATCAGGAGCGGAGCCGGTCCCCGAACATGGCTAAGGCCGCGTTGATCTGTGCTGACCTTTGTGGCCAACCCCATGGATGGCCATGTACTCGGCGACCACACGGACAATCAACTGGGCACGGCTAGAAACACCGAGTTTATGATAAAGGCGCCGAAGGTAGGTATTGACCGTGTGGCGTGAAATACGCAGATCCGCCGCAATCACGGGTTCTTTCTGATCGTCGAAAACAAACTGTGTGATTTGTCGTTCACGGTCGGATAGCTTCAGTGATCGTTCAATGTCATCCCAGGCCGCGGCGTTGAACAACGATCGTCCGGTGGCACGGGGGATGACGGCGCGATCTTGCCTCGTACGATTCGTCGAAGCTCGCTCGGTGAACGATGGGCAGGCTGAAGAGGCGGGATCGGTTGGAAGACGCTTCCTAATATCGCCTTCAAGCGGCATGGCGAACCCTCCTAGAATAGAGCCTTTGAATGCTCAGCATCCGTGGTGCTGTGCCTGGCGATAAGCGACTTTGCGCTATTGATCCATGGCTTCACACCGCGTCATCTGTTCCCTTCCGCCAGCAGGCCTACGTGAGATGCCGATTGTCTGCAAGTCCGTTGTCGTGTGAATCGACCCGGGTCACACTTATCTTTCGACGACGTTTTTGCCATCCATGTGTCAGATCGATTGTATATGCCAATGTGTGGTCGATCAAAACGAAGGGGTGTGAAGTAACGTCTTAACAATCATGCCCATGGCGTGTTTTCCACTGGTGATGGGTATGCCGTAGATGCCTGTAGATTTCCGTTCGCGTTTACGGTGTTAACGGATTGAATTCAGATGGGTCGCGTGGGCCGCCAAATGATCGGATCACCACGCGCAGCGGGCACCCCACATGGCGTGTGGATCGCCGCGAACCTCGTGATATTGGGTCTAATACACCCATACCGATTGAAACGCAGGCGTGACGCTCTGATACGTATCTGCGCATGTGTTAACTGTGCCGGGATCGCCTAACTGCCCTGGGCCCAGGGGCCATTGCCAGGGACGATAGGTCGTGACTTGTGACCGGCTCGACGCCGTAGCCGCCGTGAGCATGACTGACGTGCATGCCGTTGCGCCATGCGACTCATTTGGACAACCATCGGCGATCAAGTCGGACGCTGATGGCTGTCGTGGGTTTGGTCGAACCTACTCTACAGTGACACTCTTGGCCAGGTTCCTGGGTTTATCGACATCGTGTCCGCGTAGCACCGCGGCATGATACGCCACCAGCTGTAGCGGAATGACCGCAAGCAGCGGTTGTAGAGCCTCTGGCACATCGGGGACATAGAACACCGAGTCGGCGTATCGGGCGATGTCCTGGTCGCCCTCGGTGGCCACGGCAATGATTTTTCCGCCGCGGGCTTTGACCTCTTCGATGTTAGAAATCGATTTGTCGTACTGGCTACCTCGAGTGGCCACAAAAACCACCGGCATTCCCTGGTCAATCAGGGCGATAGGGCCGTGTTTCATCTCCGCTGCGGGCATCCCTTCGGCGTGAATATATGAGATCTCCTTTAACTTTAGCGCGCCTTCCAATGCGATGGGGTAGTTGTAGCCACGGCCCAGAAACAACCAGTTCTCTCGATCGACGTGGCGTTCGACACAGCGACGAATGTGATCAGACTGTTCCAGGACGGTGGTCACGTAATCCGAAAGGCGTTTCAACTCGGTGAGGTATGCGCCGACCGAATCGTGTGACAGGTGTCTGCGCCGTCCCAGGTACAGCGCCAATAGTGTCAGCACCGTCAACTGACCGACGAACGCCTTGGTCGATGCGACACCGATTTCCGGACCCACGTGCAGATAGACCCCCCCGTCGGTCTCGCGAGCGATCGTCGACCCGACCGTGTTGACCACGCCCAGCGCCAGGGCACCGCGTTCCTTGGCCTCCCCCAACGCCGCCAGCGTATCGGCGGTCTCGCCAGATTGGCTGATGGCAATGATCGCTGAGTCTTCTTCAATCATGGGATTGCGGTAGCGAAACTCGCTAGCGTATTCGCAGTGTGCCGGAATTCTGGCGAGGTCCTGGATCAGGTATTGGCCGATGAGTCCGGCGTGGAAGGCGGTGCCCTGTGCTGTCAGTATGACACGTTTGATCCTAACCAGATCTCGCGCCAGCTTGCCCAGTCCGCCCAGCACGACGCGGCCGTGACGTTCGTCCACTCTGCCGCGTAAGCAATCGCCAATCGCGTTGGGTTGCTCCATAATCTCTTTGAGCATGTAGTGCGGATAGCTGCCCAACTCGATTTGCTCTAGATTAAGTTCGAGGTCCTTGATCTGAGGTGATACAGGCACGTTGTCGACTGTGGTGGTTTTGAATTGGACGGACCATGGTCCGCCGTCGGCGGTTAGCTTGTCGCTTGCGCCCGCGCAGAGCTTGGCCACCTGGTAATCGTCGAGCGTGATCACCTGTGTGGTGTGTGAAATGATCGCCGAGGGGTCGGAGGCGACGACGTAGCTCCTGTCGGCAATACCGATGATCAAGGGAGATCCTTTTCGGGCGCAAATGAGCGTATGAGGTTCGTTGTTGCAGACCACCGCGATGGCATACGCGCCCTTGATCTGCCGCAGCGCCGCTTGTACAGCCTGTTCCAAATCGCCCTCGTAAAGATGGGCGATCAGCACCGCCAAGACCTCTGAGTCGGTTTCCGAGCCAAACGCGTATCCCTTGTCGGTTAGATAGGTTCGCAAGGCCGCGTAATTCTCGATAATCCCGTTGTGGACCAAAGCCACGGTGTGGCCCGAACCGGTCGTGCCGGTGTGGGGATGGGCGTTGGCCGAGGTGGGCTGACCATGGGTTGCCCAGCGTGTATGGGCGATGCCCAGGCAGCCGGTTAGGGCATTTGCTGCCACGGGATCTGATGGCGACTGTATCAGAGACTCTAAGACACTAACTCGCCCCACCGATCGCTTGACGGCAAGGTCACCGCCGGTCACCACCGCCAAGCCCGCTGAATCGTAGCCGCGGTATTCCAAACGCTTGAGGCCTTCGAGCACCAGCGGGACGACCGGTTTGTTTCCTACATAACCCACAATACCGCACATATCGTTCTCTCCATATGTGTAGGCCCTGGGACACGCCGATCCGTGCTCGTGGATCGGGCAAGTCCCGATGTGTAGGCTGGCCGCGATGCAGCGCGCCCATGCCGCTTGGTATATATCATCGACAGATTGGGGCGACGCCTACGGGAAGGTTATCGGTCGGCGTCTGTTAGCGCGAACGGATTTGACCAACTGTGTGGTGACGGCCATATAAACCGGTAGGTATTCGACGACTAGCACCCAGAGCGGTAGTTCCCAGGCCGCCATGTTTCCCAGCACGGCGTAGCTCCAGGCAATGGTCAGACCAAAGACCCAGACCCCCAGATCAAATCGAATCGGGACAAACGCCAGCGCCCACAGCAGGTACCAGGGATAAACTGTGCTTGACAACAACAGACTTGCGAACATAAATACCATCGCTGTCCGTAGCAGATCCAATCTCCTGGCGATGCACCCCCCGAGCACCATCAGAAGCACGCCAATGTTGACGGCATTAGCCGTGGCCAGTGAACCGGTCGCACACGTCACCAGTGCGTGGATCGAGCAATTGAAATGCCACTGGCTGATAAACACCGTGATCGTCGTCCACAACCCGCCGAATCCGTCGCCCAAGAAAAGCAACGGTCCATAGGCCATCGCGCCACCGGTTACCGTACCGGCACCGGCGGTGAGCATCGCCCCGAGACGATGCCTTAATGCCCACGCCAGTGGAAAGGCAAGCGGAAGCACAATTGGTTTTACGGCGATCGAGCCGGCGAACAGGAGTCCGCTGGAGAACGCGCCCCTTAACGACACCACAGGAGATCTAACCAGGTGTATCGCCGCCAGTCCCATCGCAATGCCGATGACATCCTGGTGCCCGCTTCCAGCGATTTCGCTAATCGGTAGGGGGTGCCAGGCATACATCACCGCCCACCAGTGCGAGCGTCCCTGGCAGCGCAGGTGATACAGTAGAAGACCGACGATGATCAGATCGAACATGACAAACCCGGCTCGGAACGTGTAGATTCCTAGTGGATCCATTTTTGCGGGGTGAATCGACCACAGCAACGCAAAGACGTATTGGCTCACCGGCTGGTAGATGGTCACCAGATGCGGGTGATTGATACGGTCAAGAATGGGGTCCTGGCCGTTTGCGGCACCAAGGCTTGCCGGTGACTGAGCGTATGGATCGAACCCCGCCGATAGCCGGCGACCGTCGTGGATATATCGCCAAAGATCGTCGCTAAGCTCTGGTGTGGTAGAAAAAACCGTCACGAAGCGTGCGATCGCTGCCACAGCGAGAACAATCGATTCACCACGTCGTCTTCGCTGGAGTGTTGGGGCTGGATGGCCTTGGGATAGCCGCAGGCCTACAACACCCAAAACCAACCACGAGACGCCGAATGTCAGCCAGTACCCCCACAGGCAATAGAGGTTATCTGGCCCCGCCGACGGATTAATCCGGTCGATACGGATGGCGCTTAGCGCCCCGATGAAACAACCGACCGCGGCGACGGCGATCCAGATCCACACCGCCAACGGACATCGCCAGTGCCTCAGTCCGGTCGCCGTCACGACACAAAGACCGGTTGACGGCGGTTGAGCTGGACCAATCGGTGGCGCATCGAAGCGGTCAATTGCGATTTCACGTCTGCCATCGTAGGCGTGCGGTGGCCAAGCAGCTCCTGCAAACTCGTGACACTGCCGGCGGCCAGACCGCAAGGCATGATGGTTTGGAAGTGTTCTAGCTGGGTGGTGATATTAAGCGCTAAACCGTGCATGGTGACTTGATGTCGCACACGGACACCCATGGCGCAGACTTTGGCCTGTCCGGGCGGCCAGACGCGGTCGACCCACACCCCAGTAAATCCTTTTCTCCGATAACCGCAGATCCCAAACACAGCGACGCAGTCAATGACCACCTGTTCGAGCAACCGCATATATTGGCTAATATTCAGCCGGAGCGCTGCCAGTCTCAAAATAGGGTAGGCCACCAATTGGCCTGGGCCGTGGTAGGTCACGTCACCGCCACGATCGGTTGGCTGCACATCGATGCCAAGATTCGCCAGTTGCTCCGCGTCCGCGAGCACATGTTCGGTCGCCGAATGACGCCGGCTGACGGTGATGACTGGATCGTGCTCGGCCAGCAACAGGGTTTGTGGCGCCGTGGCGTTGCGTACCTGCCGGTGTACCCGATGCTGCCATGCCACGGCGTTGGCGTACCCGACCCGTCCAAGATCGTTGACGATCAGATGTGTGGGCCGACTTGTTTGCATGGTTGACACGATCGGTTCCTTTGCGGGGAGGTGACGGTGTTTCATGGATAGTTTATCATCCACACGAATGTGGTCGCCCGCGTGCCGGTGTCGACTGGCGAAGGAAAAATGATCGCCCCGCGGTCCTCGCACACCAAAGCCGCGGGGAATTTGACCGCAGATTCATTTGTGTTGGGTATTATTCATTGACCCAAATTCACCCTACCGCCATCGTGGATCGCCAAGCGGAATTGGCGTCCAACGTGGAGGTAGGACCGGGCTGTGTGATCCAAGGGCCAGTGATCATCGGATCCGATTGCCGGTTATGGGGTCAGGTCTACTTGCACGGTCGCGTTGTGCTGGGGTGTCAGAATACACTGTATCCGTTTGTGTGCATCGGGTTTGATCCTCAGCACCGCAAATTTGACCACGCCGAGACCGGTGTGGTCATCGGTGACCGAAACGTGCTGCGCGAATCAGTGACCATCCATCGAGCGAGCCGGCCGAACTGTCAGACTTCGATCGGTAACGACAACTACCTGATGTCCAACGTCCATTTGGCTCATGACGTCACCGTTGGGCACCGATGCACACTCGCTTCCGGTGCACTGGTGGGCGGGCATGTGCATATCGCCGACGAGGTTTTTGTCGGTGGCAACACGGGGATCCACCAATTTTGCAGAGTGGGTCGGCTGGCGTTTCTGGGCGCTGTGAGTTTGATTGCCAAAGACCTGCCACCGTTTGCGTTGACCGGTGGTGACAACCGGGTGGTCGGTCCAAACCTGGTGGGCTTACGGCGTAGCCGTGTCGATCGTTCGGCCATTGATCTGGTGAAGATCGCTTTCAAGATTCTCTATCTATCGGGACATACCAACCCGGTCGCCGCCGAGCGGATCGAGGGTTTGGTCGCCAAAGGAGGGCCCGGCGCGACGTTGTTGACTGAGTTGGTGGCGTTTATTCGTCACAGTTCGCGTGGCCTGGTTCCTCACGTCAGGTCGAGCCGACGCCATGACCATCTGTCTGCCTAGACCGTTATCTCTAGCTCTTGCCGGCCAAGCGCGTCACCGTATCGTCGCCGAATCGGTTCGACGACTTGCTCGATGAATGTGTCGACCTGTTGCGGCGCTCGACCGACCAGCCGCGAAGGGTCTGTGGCCTGTGTCACGTTGACATCTTGAAATATCGGTTCTGACTGAAGGCGTTGGAGCAGATCATTGGCCGCGGCTTCCATCTTGACGCGGCGGGCGACCACTTGGCTGTGGCGGCGGATGACCTCATGGACTTCTTGGCGATCTGCGCCGTGTTGGACCGCGGCCATCATTAGATTTTCTGTCGCCAGGAACGGTAACTCAGCGGCGAGATTAGCGGCAATGGTTTTCGGGTATACCACCACACCGCGGGCCACGTTGATCACGAGGTCCAACACACCATCTAGAGCCAGGAACGGTTCGGGTAGTGACAGTCGTCTTGTGCTTGAATCATCAAGTGTTCGTTCCAACCATTGTTCAGCTGCAGTGACAAATGGGACTTGGGCCAACCCAATGACAAACCTTGACAGGCCGCAAATCCGTTCGCAACGCATCGGATTGCGCTTATAGGCCATGGCCGATGAGCCCACTTGCTGATCTTCAAATGGCTCTTCGAGCTCTTTGCGGTTGGCCAGAAGACGCATGTCCGTCGCGAATTTTTGGCACGCGGCCGCTGTGGCGGCCAGCGTACTGATTACCAGGCCATCGACGATTCGCGGGTAGGTCTGACCTGTGACGACGTACCGCTTATCAGGGTCCCAGCCCATTTTCTCCGCTACGAGCCGGTCAAGCTGATCCACTTTGTCATGGTCGTCACGAAACAGCGCCAGAAATGAAGCCTGGGTGCCTGTGGTACCCTTGACGCCGCGGAAACGCAAGCCATCTCTGCGGTGTTCGATTTCCTCTAGAGCGATGGCCAGGTCCTGTGCCCAGAGCGTGGCTCGTTTGCCAACGGTAGTGGGTTGGGCGGGTTGGAAATGAGTAAAGCCCAGTGTCGGTCGATCGCGGTGCGTCAGAGCGAAAGAACCCATTGCGTCGATCGCGCCCGCCAGCTTCACGGCCGCCAGTTCCAGGGCGTCGCGCATCTGAAGAAGTTCCGTGTTGCAGTTGACGAACTGACTGGTGGCGCCCAGGTGGATAATCGGTCTAGCGCCAGGGGCGACCTGTCCTAGCGTGTGGACGTGGGCCATCACGTCGTGACGCAACTGCTTTTCGTAGGAAGCAGCGGTCGCAAAATCGATATCCTCCAGATGGTCACGCAGCTGGCAGATCTGGGCGTCGCTGATATCCAGACCCAATTCCTTTTGGGCCTCTGCCAACGCCAGCCACAGCCTCCGCCACGTCGAGAATTTGCGCTGAGACGACCAAATAGCCTGCATCTGGGCCGATGCGTTGCGGCTTGTGAGTGGTGAATCGTAGCGATCGTACTTGCTCATCAATGTTACATCCGGGCCGATCGACCCAAAGTGCCGAAATACGTTTCCGTGCCGCCGCGGCCAGTTGCACCACCATATCGCCGGTGAACCGTTATATTGTTTGTTGACCGGCGGCCTTCTGTCGACCATAGTAACAGGCAAACAGACCCCGGGCGATGATCTACGGCCAGGATCATGGCACCTCTACTTGAGCATTGGGAAACGCGAGACGGGCGTTTTCGGATCAAGGTTTCGGGCGGTGGAGACGTAGGGTACGTAAAACCTAGGCCCAGGTACCAGCCGGAGAAGTCGGGAGCGGGACGTGAAGCCTGAACCGTCAGACCCACAGCTTAGCAATGGGATCGGAAGTGTAGACCAAGCCGCGTTGGCCCAGATGTTGGCAAATCACCAGCGCCGGCTCTACCACACGGTGTTATGTATGGTCGGAGACCGCGACGATGCGGTCCAGGTGGCCCAACAAACCGTGCTCAAGGTGGTCGAACAGATCGGTGACAACCATGGTCAGGACCACGTCTCCACCTGGATGACGCGTATCGCCATGAACCTGTCGTTGACGCTATTGGGAAAACGCCAACGAAAGGGCACGGCTGGTTTGAATATACCCGCCGCCACCGGCGAACGGGGCGGTGATCAAATGTCACCATTGCGCGATCAGCTAGCTGACAGTTGTCAATCCAGGTCCGATGCCGGCGCTAAACATGCCCAGACGGGCGACGGTTTGCGGGTGAGCCTGGGGCACCTTGAGGACGACCTGCGAGCGGTCTTGGTGTTGCGGGACATCCAGGCGATGGGGTACGCTCAGATTGCGGCGGTGTTGGCGCTGCCGATGGGTACTGTCAAGAACCGGCTGTTCAGGGCACGGCTGGCCCTGAGGCATGAGCTGGGTAAGCTGAGCGTGCAAGAAAATGTGGCTGATTCGCGTGATATCCCGCCGCCGCGTCTGGGGCAAGGCGATACACTGAACGCCCGCCACCGATCATCCAGCGCCACGATGCGGCACGAGTTTAAAGATGGCTGATCGTTACGACGAAAAGATGTTCCTGGGTTATGTCGAGGGCGACCTGGAGGTCCAAGACAAGCAGCGGTTTGAACAGCTCATGGTTCAAGATCCGAAGCTACGCACACTCATTGCGCAGGTGCTCGATGACCGCCAGCAATTACGAGATTTGCACGCGGAGGACCCCCCGGTTGATTTCATGGATCGGGTCAACCAGCGCCTTGAACGCAATATGCTACTGGATGTTCCCCCGCCGGCGCTGAACCCAGTGACACCTCAACGTCGGCTTCGCTTGGGCAGGGCGATCGCGTTTACGGGTCTGGCGGCCATGGTTCTGCTGAGCACGATGGTCGTACTTCACACGTTGGTCAATCAAGACCTCTACGATCCATTGGTGTCCCCGACCGACGGGTCTGATTCCGCTGTCCCGGTCAGGCCGGCGGCCTCTGCTGACACTTCTATCGTCAAGCAGGTGGCTGGTGGTTCGCCCAGATCCGGTCCCGCGGGAGCGGTCGGATTGCAGCCGGACGTTCTGGAGTCGACGAGCCAACGTTTCGATTCCTCGCTTGGACCGGACCGGTCCAAGCTCAGTGACGTATCGGACTCGATGACCCAAGAGGTCCCCCCCCCTGGGCTAGGTGGGACGTTGTCTTTAACGGATGGCCATCGTCAGTCGGAGGTTGAATCTGAGTCGCGGACTGCTGGCGGTACCACGGATTCCCCTGTGGCTGATCAACCCCAAGCGTTTGTTCGGCTCACCGCCGTGCCGAACAAAGGGGTCTCTGGCCTAAGCTCCCCCGGCCCACTGGCGGAAAAGATCAGGAAGCACATGGCCAAGGTCCAGTCGCCGGCTCTTACCGTAGGCGATGGAGAGGATGCGCCGTCCGCTGTGTCACCTGGCTCGGAGGTAGGCGAGCCGGTGCACCGTGTGGGCGATCACAAACCCCTTGGTCCGATGGCCATGAGTATTCAGGTGTATACCACTGACTCAGAATCGGCTCAGCACGCGGTGTTGACGTGGGCTGTGGCCCATCAGG
Source organism: Phycisphaeraceae bacterium (assembly GCA_965222495.1). Lineage (GTDB taxonomy): Bacteria > Planctomycetota > Phycisphaerae > Phycisphaerales > Phycisphaeraceae > CBDCUA01. The sequence continues at coordinate 848,574 of CBDCUA010000007.1, forward strand.
TGGAGATTGTTTCGTTGGCGTCCGATTCTCAAGCCGACCACAGATCGCGCCAACCGTCTGGACAACCTGAGGACCGCGCGCGATCCGGCGGGCATCGACGGGTGAAGGTGGCCACGACGGCGGGGCGAATGTCAGAGCTCCTGAAGCAGCTAAACCAGCCAGTCGATCAGTCTGCTGATGTCTTGCCGCAATCACCGCCGTCAGATCCGCGCCAGTTTTTCTCCCAAAAGAGTAATCTTCAACCGACTTTACGACCACTGGAAGAGCTGGATTGGAGCCAGCTGCTAGCGACGCACGCTCCGCTGCGGCCGGTTGTGTCCCATTACCCGCCGGACACTGAACTGATACTGACTCTCCGTATTGACGAACACCCCGCAGGGATCGATCAGGACGATGGTCCCACACCGTTCTGACCAAGCTGAGGTGATTATGGTCAACTGGTTTGGCACGGGCGGGTATGCCGGGGAATCTGCCGCCGGTCTTGGTCGATCCGAGATCGTTGTGTGACCACCTCTTCCATTGACATGGGTTGATCATGGCCTCGCCGTACCGGGTGATCGGTTTTATGATCTTCTGATTTCAAGTATTATCTGGTTTCTAGAGGTTTGTGCTGTCCTTTGCAGAGGGTCGAGTGGTTACACCGTTGCGGCCTTGAGAATATTGACAGACCAACCGCCAGCCAGAGATGGGAGGTTGGTCTGACATCTCGTGGGTACCCAGCGGCGTGTGATTGCTTCGAATTCAATGGGAGAAAGGTGTCCAAGGATGTGACGGGAAACACATACTGAAAGGAAAGACAGATGACCGAGATAGTTGCGAGACTTGGCGTTTTGGTGGGATTAATAGTTGTGTTGGCGTGTTGGACAGGATGCCAGAGCCCGCAAGAGGTCACTGCGGTAGAGTCGGGGTCACAAGATATGACAGATGTGCCGGGGGTGCGACCGCTTCAAAAACAAGAATTGGCCCAGCAGGCGGCCACCGGCTCAGGGATGCAGGTGACGACAAACCCCTCCGATGCCCACGTCGCGGCCGTCTCCACGATGACAACTCAAGCCTCTGCACCGGTCCAGGCGCAGCCGAATCGGTCGTTGCAGCGCGTATCGATGTTCTACCCCACCGGGGAAGCCGAGACCAGCGCTATCGAAGTAGAGAAATCGGTTCCCAATGAAGTGCTCATCAGTGATCCGTTTGAGTACGAGATGAAGGTCACCAATTTGACCGATCAAACGCTTCACGACGTTGTGGTCAGCGATCGACTAAGTGAACACCTGAAGATGACGGCTTCATTTCCTGCAGGTCAGCCTAGCGAAGGTGGCTTTGTCAAGTGGTTTCTGGGAACGTTGGGGCCTGATGACTCAAAAACCGTGCGTGTGACAGCGGTGGCCAGTGGCGGCGGGACAGTGGCCAGCTTTGCGACGGTTTCTTACCACACGTGGCTTAGCGCTCCAATTTCGGTTCTGGAACCGCGTGTGGAGATCACCAAATCGGGGCCAGACCAGCGTCTGCGTTGCGACGAGGTCACTTATCAGTTCGACCTGACAAATACGGGTACGGTGGTGGTGAACGATCTTCAGATCAATGAGCAGCTGCCCGTGGGGATTGAAACCCAAGACGGGAAGAGCGCCATTCAGATTGATGCCGGTACGCTTGTGCCCGGTCAATCACGTCGATTCACCGTCACGCTCAAAGCACTCAAGGCCGGACGATTTTCCAGTCACGCGATCGCGATCGGAAAAGGGGGTGTTTCGGCGGTCTCCAACGAGCTGATGACCTGGGTTCATGAACCCAAGTTAAAGATTACCAATGCGGGTTCAATGAAGAAAATTCTTGGAAAGAACGTGACCCATGAGATCGTCGTTACCAATCAAGGCGACGGTGAAGCACGGGACACGGTGCTTGACGGGACCGTGCCCGCCGGTGCTGAATTTGTCGGGGCCAGCGACGGTGGGTTGCTGACCGACGGTGTGGTCCGCTGGCGTCTAGGCACGATCCAGCCGGGTGACACCAAGAAAGCGGCGATCACCTTCAATGCCGATCAAGCCGGCGTATTCCAGACGACAGCGGTGGTCAGCGCGGTTTGTGCCTCAAGGGCAACGGCCTCGGCGCAGACCCGGTACGTGGGTATTCCCGCGATCGTATTGGACGTGATGGACCTGGAGGATCCGGCGGAAGTTGGCCAGAACGAAACATACGTGATCACCGCCTCGAATCGGGGATCCGCCGCGGGCACGAGCGTGAAGATCACCTGTACGCTGGAAGAAAATGTTCAGTACATCTCGTCATCAGGCCCCACGGCCGGGACCGAATCGGGTGAGACAGTCGAATTTGCACCATTGCCGAGCCTCGCGCCCGACCAAGAAGTCAGCTGGCGTGTCATCGTCAAAGCGGTCAAGCCCGGTGACGTACGGTTTAAAGTGAGCATGACCAGCGATCAATTAAGCCGACCCGTTGAACAGACCGAGGCCACGAACCTCATCAGCGCCATGTCAGCCGAATTGGTCGATGAATTCTGGTTTCGGTAAGGGGTCACTTGCATGGCCACGCGGCCGAGATCCTCTGGCCCACCGGCCGTCGGTGGTGCGATCCCGATCGACCGCACACGTATCTGTGTACTCTACGGCACAGAGCCGATGCTCTTACGGCTGTGCTTCGATTCGCTTCGAAGTGTGATTGAGTCTGTACATCACCGGTTCGAAACGGTTCGGTTTGATGGCCAGACCGCATCGCTGGCCGATATTTTTGATCATCTGTGTAGTCTTTCGTTGCTGGCACCGTACAAACTGATCGTCGTGGATGCCGCCGACGTTTTTGTCACAGCTCACCGCCAGGCGCTCGAACGATACGCGGCCAAGCCGGTTGACCACGCCACACTGATTTTACGAAGCCAGAAGTGGCATCGCGGCAAACTGGATCAGCTGATTGAGAGGGTTGGCTGTGTGATCAAGTGTGAACCGCTGCCTGCGGGCAACGCCAAGACTTGGTTGATCGATCGGGCCAAGGACGTATACCAGCGGACGTTGGACCCCGTCGCCGCGATGGCGCTGGTCGATCGGCTTGGCTGTGATCTGATGCAGCTGGACGGTGAACTGGCTAAGCTGGCCGTCACGGTTGGGGCCGACCAACGGATCGGGTTATCGCATATTGACCATGTGGTCAGGCGGGGCGGTGACGAACAGGCGTGGGCCGTGCAGGAGGCGGTTCTGGCATCGTTGGTGCAGTGGGCGTCGGCCTCTGGTGGTCGCACAGCGGCGGCGCCCGGTGGCCGGGCTGGGGTGATCGAAAAAATTCACGACTTAGTCGATCATGCAGGCCAGGCTGATGTATTGGTCGCCTACTTCGTGGCCGATCTTGTCCGCAAGCTACTCTTGGGTGCGATGATGAAGCGTCAGGGCTACGGTGCGCAGCAGATCGCCCAGCGATTCAAGCTCTGGGGACCGCGCAAGCGTCTGTTTATGACCGTCTTGGATAGGATCGATGAATCGGCGTTGAGTCGGATGTTTGACCAAGTGATCCGCTTTGACGTGAGGTCTAAAACCGGCCGGGGTTCGCCTGTTCGAAACCTGGAGTGCTTTTGCGGTCTGTTGGCAGGCCAGCGATAAGGGTAGCCGAAGGCGGAGGGGAACAACCGGTCAACCCGGCCGTGACATTGGGTGTGGCGTGGGTTATCTTGATGTCGTCACGTGTATGCCTGTCAGATTGGACCAACTGTTCTGAGATGGCCGATGGTTCGGACATAGCCCTGATTTCGGTTTCGCGGAAAAGAGGTTCTTGACCGCCAGGACACGTATTCAATCGCAAGGGGCATCATTGAGGTTCACGGACGAACCTGGGGACAGCCCGTTTAAGGGATGACGTCCCGTCAAAGTGCAGGAGGCACAATGCGACACGCACTTCTCTCAAACAACATGGCGTTGTGGTCGGTGGTCATCACATGGGGGATCAGCCCGTGGCTGTCTGGTTGCGCTTATCACCAGTGGTATCCTCCCATGCCAGGCGCGACCGAACAGGCGAGGTTATCTTCTCCAGGCGGCTCGTCCCTGCCCGGTGAGGAAGGATTCAGCACCCATGATTTGAACGCTGTCCAGGAGACATCACAGGACCATGCCCGGCGGTTGGCCGATGCGCTGACGCGTGACACATGGCCGGCAGATCACAATCAACCGCAGGGCGCAACGCCGCCGTCGGTACAGTGGATCGAATGGTCCGGGCTGCCGCCTGTGCAGCCAACTCAGGCCCCAGCGACCGACCACTGGCAAGCTGGTCAGCCTGACGCAGACGATCATGACAGACCATCGACATCATCGGTGCGTCACGACCGATCCAAATCGTCTGACGCATCTGGCCATTCGTGGTCGCCGCCAAGTCGATCGCCAGATCGTCAGTCGCTGCTGACCCTGTTGCGTGACGCTGTTCGTCATGGCGACGAGCCGGCGATGAAGAAAGCGATCACCACGGCGACGCTGAGTTTCGCGGACTCGGCTGGCGTGTTGGACCCGGTCGACCTTGAAACCCTAGAACCCCACCAGCGACGATCGGTGCAGCGTTACCACCAGTTGGTGACACTGCTTGGCCATGAGTTGATTTCCGGGGGCCGGGCGCTTGATGTCGATCAGGTGGTCGATCGTGTCAGACGCCTATGGGATCGACGTCCTGTCAGAATCGGACACGTCGAGCTGTGCCGTCGGGTCCGCGGGTTTGGCGTGTACGAGCCGTTTGAGCAACGTGTCTTTTTGGCCGGCCGGGAACAGCCCGTGATCATCTATGCCGAGCTGAAGCACTTCCGCGCCCAGGAGACAAACCACGAGCGCTACCAGGTCAAGCTGAGTCAGGAAGTGGTGCTCTACAACGAGGCCGATGGCTTGGCGGTATGGCGGCAGCCCAAGGTCGACATTCTTGACGAGTCACGCAATCGTCGGCACGATTTTTTTGTCGTTCAGATGATCCGTCTGCCTGCACGATTAAATGTCGGCAAGTATCTCCTGAAGGTGCGGATGACCGATCGTATCAGTGAGAGCTTAGATGAATCGACCATCCCCATCCAGCTCGTGGCCGATCAGGCGCTGGTGGATAGCGGGGCTCGTTAGGGCACTTCCCCCCGAGTGATTTTCAACGTATTCCGCAGTGGGTTACCATGGCAGACATGCCTGTTTTCGCTGACGAGACGCGTGTCGGACAGTTGATCGAGAACCTTGCAGAGGCGATCAGCCAGGACGTGGTCAGCTCAGCTGCCAATAGCCAGTGGGCCCTTGTGGGAATTCGCAGCCGAGGTGATGTACTGGCCGAGCGGCTGGCAGCGTTGCTCAACCCGGAGGCGTTTGCGGGGCGAGTGGGCACACTGGATATCACCCTTTACCGGGACGACCTTTCGGAGATCGGTGCCCAACCGGTTGTTCGTACGACCGATATCCCGTTTGGTATCGATGGTTTGCATATTGTTTTGGTCGACGACGTGTTGATGTCGGGCCGCTCGGTTCGAGCCGCGTTACAATCGCTCATGGATATGGGTCGGCCTCAGCGGGTGTGGTTGAGTGTGCTGGTGGATCGTGGCGGGCGGGAGCTACCCATTGCCCCGGAACATGTGGCGTTGGATCTATCTGATCACCCTTTATCCCAAGGCCAGCTGGTCAAAGTCTGTTTGAAGCCGGTTGATACGTGTGATGCCATCATGGTCCACGCTGTCCGAAAGGCCAAGGGAGCGACGTCATGACCGGGCCTGAACCCGGTTACCGATGGCCGCACAAGCACCTGCTGGGGGTCGAGGAGCTTACGCCGCAAGACATACGGTTCTTGTTGACGACCGCACGTGGGTTTGAAGATGTCAGCACGCGGAGTGTTAAGAAGGTGCCGGCCTTGCGTGGGAAGGTGGTGGTGAACCTGTTCCTGGAAGACTCCACTCGGACGCGAACCAGCTTTACACTTGCCGCCAGCCGGTTGTCGGCGGACATTTTGGACTTCGGCGCCGCCGGCTCAAGCGTGTCCAAGGGTGAGACTCTGGCCGATACGGTTCGGAATATTGAGGCGATGGGCGTGGACGTGATCGTCTGCCGCCACCAACTCAGCGGAGCGGCCCACCAGGCGGCGCAATCGGTCAGCTGTTCAGTGATCAACGCCGGCGACGGTCAGCACGAACACCCCACACAAGGCCTGCTGGATATCTACACCATCTGCCGTCGGCTGGCTCGCGACGACTACGACCTGTCAGGTGTCACGGTTGCGATTGTCGGCGATATCGCCCACAGCCGGGTTGCCCGGTCCAATATCCATGGATTGCTTAAATTGGGTGCTCACGTCGTGCTGGTTGGCCCACCGACCCTGCTACCAGTGGGGTTCGCCGACCTCGGATGTGAGTTGTCCAATGAGCTGGATCAGATCTTACCGCGAGTGGATGTGATCAATATGCTCCGGATCCAATTCGAACGGATTCAGAGCCAAGCCTTTCCCAGCGTCCGCGAGTACACGCACCTTTTTGGTCTATCGACCGCACGCTTGAAATTGGCCAAACCAAATGTCCTGGTCATGCATCCCGGCCCGCTGAACCGTGGTCTGGAAATCGAGTCGGCGGTGGCGGACGGTCCCCACAGCACGATTTTGGCACAAGTTGCCAACGGGTTGGCGGTGCGGATGGCAGCTTTGTTCCTTGTCACACGTGTTTGACGTGTGCTGGTGGGTTCGAGATTGGATCCGGGGCGATCAGCCGATCTATACGACGACAGCTTCTTGGTCATCATGGATATAATGCCCGATCGCAACGAGCACCCTACGTGCGCACCGGCGTTTTTGCGCCACCGAATGGACCTTCCAGGCGAAAGAAGTGGACGCTATGGGTATTCGAACCACGGGCTTATTACTGATCATCTCCGGTCCTTCCGGCGTGGGTAAGACGACCATCGCTCATCGTGTGGAACAAGAGCTGGATGGTCTGTTTAGCGTTTCAATGACAACCCGGCCCAAGACCGCCGCAGACACGGAGGGAAAAGACTACTACTTCGTTGATCAAACGGCATTTGATCGAGCTCGTGACGCCGGGGAGCTTCTGGAATGGGCTGAGGTGTTTGGGTATTGGTACGGGACGCCGCGTCACCCCGTGGCCAATGCTGTCGCCGCGGGGAAACTGGTCATTGTCGAAATTGATGTGGAGGGTGCCAGTCAGGTCAAGCGGAACATGCCCAACGCCTACGGTCTGTTTGTATTGCCGCCCAGTGAGCGGGAGTTGCTTAAACGGCTTCGGGATCGCAAACGGGAAGATGATCAGGCGATCCAGCACCGTTTCAACAGGGCCAAAAAGGAAATCGCCCGTGCCAAGGAAGGCGGGATTTACGACGGGCTATTGGTCAATGACGACCTAGAATCTGCTGTGCAAAAAGCGGTCAGCCTCATCCAAGAGCAATGGAACCTACGACAGTGCTAGGCATCATGGCAGGGGGTCACCGAGCGGAGGCATCTTCGCTGGGAAGTTTGATTGCCGCCAGAAACTCGGTGTATGACCCGGCGGCCAGGGCCTTGGCGCGGCGTTCCGGCGGGCCAAACGTTTCGGCAACCAGGCGCATCAACTGTACCTGGGCCGTCTGCTCAGCTAGGGGTGTCAGCAGAAAGCAAATGATCCTGGCCGGTTTGCCGTCGGCGGCGTCAAAGTCAATACCGTGTCGGCTGCGGCCAATCACCACCACAGGTTGTTTGAGTCCGTCTAGACGAGCGTGAGGCACGGCGATCCCATCGCCCAGACCTGTACGCATCATCTGTTCACGGCGCCAGACGGCGTTAGCGATATCGGCTGACTGCATGTTCGTAAGCTCTGCGGCAACTGCCGCCAACTGGTCAATCGCCTGGCGAGCACCGCTGCCCTGCAGCCACGGGACCCATTGTTTTTCGTTTAGCAGGTCAACCAACTGGCGAATCTGTTTGCGTTGTAATGCCCGTTGCATGCCTGGCCCGCTGGCGATGCTCGTTAGCAGTGCGACGATGACGATCGCGACAAACAACTGCTCCGTGATCAGGTGCTGATCCAGCGCTAGCTGACCGAGTATCACGCCCATGGTGCCTTGGGCGACCATCCCAAAACCCACCGCCATGCTTTCACGCTTCTGTAAACCCGCCAGTCCGCCGGCGACATAACAACCGGCGATCTTGCCGCCAAACGCGATCATGACCGTTACCACCACGGTCACGATGTGGAACGCTGTGACAAAATTAACGAACAGACCGATACTCGCAAAGAAGATCGGCGCGAAGATATTGGTGATGAACTCGTGGATGGTCTCACGAGTGCGGTTGCGGAGGTGGTGGCTGTCACCGATCGCGACACCGGCCAGGAACGCTCCGAAGATCGCGTGGATGCCGATCGCCTCGGTTGCCGCTGCGCACAGCAGTGTGATAACAAGCACAAAACCGATCACCCCGCCGGGCCACGTGCCATACGCCTGAATGAAGGGCATCGAGCGATGAACAGCGACCCGTCCGACGGTCAACACCGCGGCGATGAAGCCGACAGTCAGCAACAGGGTCATGCCCACGCTGCCGGCGCCGGTCCAACCCGCCGTGTCCACGGGCGCAATCATCGCCATGACCACCGCGAAGCCAATCCAGCCGGCCACGTCGTTTAAGATCGCCGCGCTCATGATCAACATGCCCAGGTCGGCTTTGAAGATGTTCAGATCGATCAGGATCTTGGCGATGACCGGAAGCGCGGTGATCGACAGCGCGATACCCGCAAACACCGCAAACGCCAGTGGGTGCCGTGTTGCACCCAGCCCGCCCAACACCTCGGGAGCCAGCCAACCCACGCCTGCACCCATCGCAAACGGTAACGCCATGCCCAGCGCTGCAACCAGCACCGCCGCTTTGCCTTGCCGGAACGCCACCGAAAGCTCGACCTCCAGTCCGGCCACAAGCAGCAGCAGTGTCGCTGACAAAATAACCAGTCCCTGGAGCGTGATGTACGCGGCGCTGTGAGGGTCCTGAGGGAATAGCCAGTGGTAGATGTCGGGGTTGACGGATCCCAGCACCGTTGGACCCAACACAATCCCGGCCAATAGCTCGCCCAGGATCGCCGGTTGGCCCAGCCGGCGGGCCGTTTCGCCCAGCAGCCGCGCCACGCCCAAGAGAATTGCCAGCGACAGCAAAATCACCGTCACCTGAGACGTGGTCAAGCCAGCAGCTAAGACGGGTATGCCCATGATTAGAAACTCAAACGGGCTGGGCCGATCACGGCATGATTGTGGATCGGCAGCGAGCGACATCCGCTGACCTGTCGCGTCGTTCCCCGCGGGACTGGTTCCGGTCGTTCACGATTATCAAGCGGGCCGATCATGGGTCCACCGCCCTGACGGGGTCGTCATCAACGGTCGTTGGAATTTACACACTAAGAAATAATAATCAATTGAACGGGACATTGCTGTGATTGGCCAAATCGAGCTGTCGTGGGTAGTCATGCGTAAAAGTCATCTTGAGGTCCGAAAGGACCAGTTTTTTCGTCTGAATCCTTCATCGAAATTCGGATCGTCAAGCAAAACGCCATTGATGCGATTAAGACGACACACCCCACCCAGACCAGCGGGGTATATTAATCAGTTCCAGGCGATCGAAGAAGGTCACGGCGGAGGTGGCTCGCGTCGTGAAATCGTTCATTGTACAGAATCCGTGGTATGCACGACGACTGCGATGTTGACGGATAAGGCTGCTCTGCGACACAGCTCAATCTGCGTCGTTTCGGATAAACGGTTCAGTGATCGTGTTGCCATGGACACCATGTGATTGGACCGTTGTGAGTCTTTTCTTCGGGCGCTGATCGTCGCGCCATCTCGGGATTGGGGTCAGGACGTCAATGCTCAGAAGAGCGCGACGAGTTAACGCTCATGTGATTTCCACGGCCAGTGCACTTGCAACTGGCTCCTTAGCGCAACGATCCCACGTCCGGGTGTGCAGGATCTTCGCTCTAAACACCCATCGATCGTTTCACGGAATATACGGGTAGATACATGACCTTCCCGCCAATTTTGTGCCGCGCGGGCCCTTAGAATTCGAGTAGAGCTGGTTCGTCAGGACGGGAATCGCCGGCGGGTCGATCTGCTGGGTTGCCGGTCCAGACCAATCATATCTTGTTGGCGCGCGTAAGCATTGGAATTGCGGTTGTGAGATGTTAACGTGTCGTCCGGTTGAAACGTCCAGCCTGACGTGTGTACCCCGGCCCTGTTCGGGTCCAATCACGTTATCATGGGGCCATCCGGAGTCGTTCGATGCAAAGGAAGTCCCGACCGCTACAGATCTTGGCAGTGGCGGGTTGGTTATTGAACCTGTCCGTGTCACCCGCGACTGGGCAGATTACGCTCGACGGCTCAGTGTGTGCCACAAGCCTTTGTCAGTTGAAGTTGATCGATAATCAGTTTCACGTGACAGCCGATTTGGGCACGACTGTCGGCACAAATCTGTTTCACAGCTTTGGTCAGTTTAACCTTACAGAAACGCAGACCGCTGCGTTTTCAGGGCCGGTGCATATCGCCCGTATTCTGGCCAGGGTGACCGGTGGTCAGACTTCGAACATCGATGGGACGCTGCGTTCAACCATCCCTGGAGCAGATTTCTTTTTCGTCAATCCGGCCGGGGTCATGTTCGGGCCCCACGCCAAGCTCGATGTGGACGGTTCCTTTACGGTGACCACCGCCGATGTGTTATACCTCGGCGACGACGGACTGTTCGTTGCGTCAGCCGATCCGGCAGACAGTTTACTGACCAGTGCTCCACCCAGTGCCTTTGGGTTTTTTGGTACCCAGCCAGTGGGTGTATCGGTCCAAGGCGCCGCGTTGGCCGTTCCAGCGGATCGATCCCTGTTGATCGTGGCTGGGGACGTCGATATCTCCGACAGCGCACTGGAAGCGCCTGCTGGTCAGATACACGTCGTGAGTGTCGCGGGGTCCGGCGAGGTGTCGTTTGAAGGTGCCGACGAAATAGCCATCGCCGATGTGGACACATTCGATCAATTGGGGAAGGTCGATATTCGCCAGGGATCGACCGTGAACGTTGACGGCGACGGCGGAGGACGCGTGGTCATTCTTGGCGGTAGGTTGGTCTTGACCGAATCGACGATCACCGCACGGACGCTGGCCGACGCAGATGGTTTTGGTGTGGATATTGCAACCAGGGATCAAGTGGCCATTGTTCGCGGCAAGATTGATACACGATCTGAGGGTGGGGGGCATGGCGGTGATGTTTATATCTTGACAGAATCGCTGGTGCTCGACGCCCGTGACGCAGTCGATGAAGTGGGAATCTTTACCGACTCGCTAGGTGTGTCGGTACCGCCACAAGCGGACCTGCGTGTGACACTCGATATTACCCATTCGTTTGATTCGGACATCAACGCTTTCTTGGAAAGCCCAAATGGTACATTTGTTTTGCTTTTTAGCGGGGTTGGAGTTGGTGGCGATGACTTTGCCGGTACCGTTTTGGACGATCGTGCCGACATACCTATCTTCGAAGGGTTCGCACCCTTCATCGGAGTCTTTCAGCCTATGGATTCATTCTCCGCGTTCATCGATGAGTTGGTTCAGGGACAGTGGGTCCTGGAGATCGAGGATGTATTTGACGATGACGACGGAGTGCTCAATGGCTGGTCACTGCAGATCGGTGATATGGAATTCCAATCGACTGACGTGGGGCAGGTGATCAGTGGCCATCAGGCCCCAGTCCGATCGACATTGTCGGTCGATGTGCCGGATCTGGTGGTGACCGGCAATGAGGGCTTTACACCGGGGTTTGCGGGTGCGATCCACATTGAATCAGAGATCGTGCAGGTGTTTGGCCCGGCCGCATTGTCGGCGACGACAGACCGGGACACTTTGCTGCCGGGCAATAATATTGCTGTGACAGCACCGACCGTTATTCTCAACGGTGAGCAAGCGGAGTTTGTAGAGACTCAGCCCGGTGTGGGTGAGTTTGTTGCGTTAGGTCGTGTGGTGGTCGATGGGAGTCTCGGGCCCGTCAGAGTACTGCAGGGCCCGGACTTTCAGATCACCGCCGACCTGGGCCTGCTTGCCGGCGGCAACTTGTTTCACAGCTTTAGCCAGTTCGACCTGAGCTCGACTCAGGCAGCGACGTTTTCGGGACCAGACCACGTCACCCATATCTTGGCAAGAATCACTGGTGATGGCGCTTCGAACATTAACGGAGAGATTGTGTCAACGATCGATGGCGCGAATCTGTTGATCATGAACCCCCATGGCGTTGTTTTCGGTTCCAGTGCTGCATTGTTAATCGTGGAAGGTTCGTTCGTCGTCACAACGGCTGAGGTGTTACACCTGGCTGACGGCGGTCAATTTTCTGCGTCCGTCGATCCCATCGAGAGTGTGCTCACCAGCGCACCTCCCGGCGAATTTGGGTTCCTAGGCGGTCCGGACGCACTAGTCGTCGCCGAGCATAGCGTTCTTAGCAATCAGCACACCATTTCCATAAAGGCCGGCTCCGTTGAAATCGGTGGCAATGCCGCGCTGTTCACCGACGGCCCGGGTGACGTCGACATTTTGGCGTCGCATCACATCACTCTTTCCGGCGGATCTGAAATTCGGACGGACAACTTCGTGGAAGATGGTGTCAACGGATCGGTACGCCTTGAGGCGCCTGTCGTTGAGCTTCTGGACGGGTTCGTCATCGACACGAGCAGTTTCGGGTTCGGCTCCGGCGGGGACGTTGAGATTATTGCATCCGAACGTATTGTCTTTTCGGGTACAGACGACTTTGGCTTAGGGGCGGCCATTTTAAGCACTGACTTTGACGGTGGCGGTGCCGGATCCGTGCGCCTGGAGGCACCGGTTGTTGTGCTCATGGATGGGTCAACCATTGACACAAGCACAATAAGTGCACTGGGACCGGCCGGTAACATTGACATTATGGCCTCCGAACGTATTGCCCTTTCGCAATCAGCGATTGTAGCGGTGACTGCTTCTGCTGGTGGCGACGCCGGATCGATCCATCTTGAGGCACCGACTATAGCGCTGAGAGACAGTTCGATCATTGACACGAGTACCTTCGGGGTCGGGGCCGGTGGAGACGTTGTCATGATTGCCTCAAAGGAGATTGTGGTAAGCCAGTCCTCCATCCACGCCGCACCGACGTTCTTCGCCGACGGCGACGCCGGATCGATCCATCTTGAGGCACCGATCATACGACTTGTAGATCAGGCACTGATTGACACGAGCACAGATGGTCCTGGACCCGGTGGAGACATCACGATGATTGTCTCCGAGGGGATCTTCTCAAGCGATTCAACGATTACGGCAAAATCCGTTTCCGACGGCGACGCAGGATCCATTCGCATTGATGCTCCGGTCATTGAACTCACAAACCAAGCAACGATTTCCACAAAGACGGAGGACGGACTGGGACGTGGTGGTGACATCATGATAACCGCTGACGATCGGTTGGTTCTGTCAGGATCGGCCGGTCAACAGGTCACCGCCGGAGTAGTCGAAGCCAGCTCTTCTTCGGACGGTGACGCCGGTTCGATCACCATCTTGGCACCAGATGTTCATATCGCCAACGGGTTACAGATCACAACCAGTTCGTCGTCAACGGGCGACGGCGGTGCTATTCGCCTAGACGTCGCCCAATTGGAGATAACAGCCGGGGCTACGATCGCCGCTCGCAGCGACGGCGTCGTCGCCGACGCCGGTACCGCAGGGACGATCGATATCGTCGCCTCGGAGTCGGTGGTGCTAGCCGATGAATCTGTCGTGACGACAACGTCGGCGGGTTTGGCCAAAGGCGGTGATATCACTGTTTCAGCGGGACACAGTCTTGAACTGAAGCAGAGCCAGGTCTCCGCCCAAGCGGCCCAGGACGGTGGCAACGTTGCGCTCAACGCGCCGTTCATCATTCGGTTGGTCGATAGTGTGGTGACCGCCGAAGCGGGCAACAATGGGGGAAACATCGCCATTGATCCGCTGTTGGTCGATCTTCAGGGGCAAAGCATTATCACCGCAAACGCCCTCAGTGGCGACGGGGGAAACATTGCCATCCAAACGGCGATTTTGCGTCAGTCGTCAGGAAGTGAAATCACTGCGTCTTCGCAATTTGGCCGTTCGGGTTTGGTCAATATCAGCGCGACGCTCAACCTGACGGGTAGCCTCGTGCCTGTTTCCGGGTCGTTGCTTGATATCGAAGCTCAGTTGCAGCCTCGTTGTGAAGTTCACTTTGGGTCCGACAGTGTCAGTTCGTTTGTGGTGTCGGGTCGCGGTGGTACACCCGTGGTGCCGGGTCGGTGGCTGCCGAGTGTAGACCTGGCGGGTCCAGCTCGGGTCGTCGGGCCGAACCAGCACCGGACACCGCCGCACAGTCCAGCCGACTGACCGTCTTCTCTAGACCACGATCGTCCGGTCCAATCTTACATCGCTGCAGGTTCCTGCAGTGGTTTTACGTTTGCGAATACGTTATTAGGGGATCAGAGATCCGAGTTTTCAAATGTGTACAAATGACAACCCAGGCGGGCATCTGGCCGTGCCAGAATCTTGAAGCAGACTTGCCGAAACTGTGTTGAAAGATCTGTGCTACCGGTATGCAATGCGTGAATTCAGGAGAGGTGCCATACGGTCTGCGGTGGCTGTGTCTGCGATCTAGGGCAGGTTCGTGGCGTCCGACGACAAAACGCTTTCTTCACGGCTAACATATGGCTCTTTCATCACTGCCAAGAAAGACGGGAGAGAACGACCATATTGGCCTAAAGACTTGCCGTTTGCAATCTGACACAAATAGAAAAATTGTGGAGGCCAAGGTCTCCAACCCCTGGCCCCCACAGTCCATCCGGGCACCGAAAGCGGCGGTGTGTGGTGCCAATCCGGGCTGATCTTCATGCGATATCGGCAAACACGGGCTCGGAACAAACAACCGCATGGTGTGCTTCCGGATCGCATACGCAACGCGTATTAACCACGAACTTTCGCCCAAGTGGCATTGGCCGTCTCGACCAAATCGGCTTCGTGACCCTGGTTCCAGAGTGGCAGGGCGTCGACATTCTGGTTCCTCAAGAAGAGCATGAGCCTGTCATTGACAATCTTGAAATTGGTTGGGTCGACGGGGAACTTATCGCCGATAGACATCCCAAAGGCGCACCAGCCACCGTAGGCCGGTGTATATTTTTGGGGATCCTTTTCAAACGCCTCTCGAGCTTCCTTCGAAACCAGGTAATACGTGACACCGTTGTATTCCGCAGCATGTTCCGGTGTACCCCTGACCGCCTTATTCACCGCAAAGTATGCGACCGGACAGTAGCCCTCTAGCGCCACGCCGTTGCTGGGGAGGTTATAGTTGTGCAGGTAGGCCCGCGATTCTTTGGAGGCGGCATGCCCAGCAGCGGTGATGGATGCCGTCAGGGCCAATCCTAAGATCGCGGTGTAGAGGCGGGTGTTTGATACAAAACGGGTCATTGTGTGTCTCCTATTGTTGGTTGTGAAGGAACCGTCAAATCTTCTTCTGTGTGCGACGTCGACAACCCTAGGACGAGACGGCCGGTGTGCCTCTTACCTCGCCTGCAGGAACAATTGAGCGGAATCTGTGGGTCTTCCGATTAGTAGACCCCGGACACGGATAGGAGGTAAGATGATCCGTGCACGACTCGCCTAACAGGTGCGGGGATTGCGCCGGTATGGCGGTCTGGAGCAGCTCGTGACAAGCTGAACTTGAGAGCCTCGAAAGCCAATGAATCGGTCAAACAAGGCCTGGATCGAGCACCTTCGCAGCAGCGGTGTGGATCAGAACGATGCGCTGTCGGACCTTCGAGAGCTTTTGGTCTCGAGGTTGCGGAGGTCGTTTCAGACCAGAGACGGCGTTGACGCCGGTTTTCTGGAGGACATAACTCAGGAAGCACTGGTTCTCGTACTCAAGAACCTCGACCAGTTTGAAGGCAGAAGTCAGTTTTCCACTTGGTCGACCAGTATTGCCATTCGATTGGCACTGACTGATCTACGTCGGAGGCATTGGAAGAACGTGTCCCTGGACCACTTCCTAGACGGTGCCGTAAGTGTCCCGACGCAAGATGTTGACAAGAGCGTTGGGCCTGAGCAGCGAACCCAGCAGAAGATCCTTATCGAGACGGTGCATCGGATTATCAACGTCGACTTGACGGCCAAACAACGCGACGCGTTGCAGGCAGAGTTGATGGGCATGCCCCTGGAAGAGATCGGTCGTCGGATGGGTAGCAACCGCAATGCGATTTACAAGCTCACCCACGACGCGAGAAAGCGGCTCAAGGCAGGCTTGGAGGCAAGTGGATACGCGGTCGCGGACATTCAAACGATATTCGGATGGTAGTCGCATGGCGCTTACTGATCGGCAGTTTAAAACGTTATACAAAATGCTCTCGTTGACACAGTCTCAAGAGCTGTCCTGCGATGAATGCCTGAAAAATATGGCGGAATTCGCTGAAAACGCTCTGGCGGGTGACGCGGTTCCAGAGCATCTTCAGGGGATCGAAAGCCACCTGGCCTTGTGTGGAGAATGCGAAGAGGAATTCAGGGCACTCCTGAAAGCACTGGAGCCTGACGGGTAACGCGCCGCGGCAGTTTTCTGCCGGCGTCCTGTGATGTCGTGATTCACATGGATCTGCGGCTCTTTTGCGTTTCTGGTCGATTGGGGATCAACAATTGAAATTCCGCCGACCCCACCGAAACGCCGTTCACGATCACTTCCACTGTATGCACGCCTGGGTAGTACACGCGCGTGGAGATTTTTTTAATGGCATGGATCTTGATCGCGTTTAGCATCTCCTGGGCCGGCAAGATTGTGGTTCGCCATTTGAATACCTTTGGCGATGTTTTTCCGTTGGCCTTTTTGTGATGGATTGCATAGTCAATGATGAGGGATTGGTCATGGTCAGCGTTCGAATAGACCGACAGTGAGAATTTCAAGGTGTGCCCAAACTGAACGATGGGTGTCAATATATCGATGTTTGCCCGTTGAATGATTGGCGGGCGATAACCCAGTGCCAGTAGCGCTTTTTGGTGACCATTTTTGATCAGTGTACGGCAGGCATGCCGAATCAATTTTGTCCGATCAGGACTGGCACCTTTCATCCATTTTTCGGCGATGTCTGCCACGACATCTGGATGATCCTTAGCAATCGAATTTAGGTTGTTTGCCACCGAACGCCGCACATATTCTTTGTCATCATCTTTGAGCATGTTCAGTAGTTCGATGACCGGAGAGGGGTCTTTGATAAAAGCCGGCAAGTTCATCGCCCAAGGTAGCCGTGGCCGCGTGCCCTCTGACACCAGTCGTCGGACATGTTGATTTTTATCCGTCGCCCAGGTTTTTAGCACAGACAGTGTTTTTTTCGGTGATTTTAGAAGGAAAAGGCGAATGCCAAATTCAGACGATGCACGCCGGGTCATTTCTTTAAATAGTGTCATCGACAAGTCAAAATACTCGCCGCCCTGTCGCCCAACGTAGTTGGTCATAGGGATCACGGCCCAACCTGTGATGCCACGGGTACCCAAGGCTGATGTAAACGTGTCGTTGACCGACGGCGGGCCTAGACTCGCGAGCATGATCGCCGCTGCCTTCTGAAAGGCGTTGGGCAGGTATTGGATCATCGCATCGGTGATCTGATCGCTCCGTGCTTTGAGTTCCAGTGTCTCGAGGTTGTTCGAAGCAGCGGCGACAAAACCGTCAGCATCAAACTGCGGCCAATGACTTTTGAAATGCCAGGCCATACCGGCAATCACGTCGTGGTTAAACAAGTTTTTCAATGGTTCTGGCATGGAGTGCTTTTCTTTGCCTGCACATCACAGAGATCCGCGGACACCTTCGACACGAACACAAGGAATACAGCGTATTGAACCGGGCTCTTCTGTGGCGATCGCCAACAGGGTTGCCGGTCGCTTTGGGCATTTTAGCTACCCTAAAAGTCTCTGTGGAGCGCCTGGTTACCATGGGTCAAGGCCAAGCGATCACCGAATGGATACCGTCATTTTTTAGGAGCGGTGATCTATAACCCGTGCGTCGGGGTGATGTAAGTTTCACGGGTAGAGTTGTCTGGAGACGTGACGCCGTTTTGAGCTTCAGATTGTGCAACTCGTCGATAGCAAATATGCCAAATAGGATCCGGTGGCGAACACTGTGTCCAATAACACAACCGATTCTGAGATCTCTACCGAAACGAACCGGATATGAAAGCCGTTTTTTCATCCGAACCGATGCGTCTTAAAATCTGATGGTACTCTCATATGGCTTTCGAACTGTGCATATGTTCCAGCATTCGGCAAGAAAGGCCATTGCATGCTACTGTTGTCACGAAGCAACGGAACCCTCGGTTGATCCATGAGAATACCTCTGACAACAATGCTTGCTGTACCGGTGATTGTTGTCCTCCTCGACGGTTCTGTCCACGCAGTGGACTGTGGTCATGCCTTTGCCGACCGTTATGTTCGGTCGTTTGAGAGTGTTACACCGATCCCCTACGGGAACGAAATCAACCGTTTGATCGATAACTACGACAAGGCTTGCTGCCATCAAAACCGAGTGATCGCTTTGTTCAAGGCCAGGGGTCGACAGCCGATCGGCTATAAGGTCGCCGCAAGCAGTTTTAAAAGTCAGAAAAAAATCGGTGCCCCGGGACCGATTCCCGGCGTGTTGTTCAGCGGCATGATGCTACCGGATGGCGCACGTATCAAGCGTGGATCGGGCGTTTTTTTGATCTACGAAGCGGACATGCTGGTACGCGTTGGCAGCAATGACATTGTCCATGCACAAACGAAAATGGAGGTTCTTCGGTCGTTGGACGCGGTGATCCCCTTTATCGAGGTTGCAGACAGCATGCTTAGCAAGAGCGTCGAGTTGACTGGAAATCTGCTGTGTGCCATGAACGCAGGGGCACGGTGGGGCGTTGTTGGCGACCCCATTGCGATCGAGGCGAATCAAGCATTTCTGGATGCTCTGGCGACGATGCGCGTCACACTAGAAGGCAAGGGCGGTGAGGTTCTGGCGGATGCTCACGGTTCGGCGATCCTCGATCACCCCCTGAACGCGGCGCTTTTTCTGATTGATCAGGCCAGACAGCGTGGGTGGACGATCCAAAAGGGCCACCTGATGAGCCTTGGGTCTGTGGGCGGTTTTCAAGTTGTCAGGCCGGGCCTGGAAGGCCATCTCACTTACAGGGGCTTGCCCGGTGGCCCTGCGACTGTATCGGTTTACTTCGAGTAGTGAGGGGTACTGATTTGACCGACAGCGCAATCGCCAGCCCGCTCGTTTCGGCTAACTTTCGTACTGTGATACATCGGATACAGTTTCATATCAGAGATTCTTCCGAGATCGAGACACTCAGATGGTACCTTCATGTGTCGACCCCATCCGTCTCTACAAAGACGACGTTCTTATTTCCGTAGTAGATCAGTCCGCCTAGGAGTGGATATACGGCTCCAGCATAAGGAAGCCATTTTGTTCCTTCGAAGTACATTAAAACGGTGACCACAAGAGAAACGAAAGCGACCGCGAGACAGACCGCCTGGCGTATTTTGGTTTTGCGATCTACTTCGAATGTACCTTTGCACATCGGGCATATGCGGTAGGACGCAAAGAACCCCTGGTGTCTCAGCTTTCGTATGTCGACTGTTTTGTGGCAGTGCGGGCAGGACGGCATGTTTGAGACACCATACACTCGAATTGCGTTTCGCGGTTTCGCCGATCGACAACCCAAACGAATAGAAATTTTATGACATGTATTGCGTCTAAGCCAGATCGGTTGTCACGGTGCTCTCCAGTATTTCGTTAGGCCATCGTGCACCAATGCGGGTCTAGACCGAAGGTAAACATGGTATGGGCCCCGTTTTCGACTCATATCACCAGCTGTCAGCGTCCAATAGAGTGTCTGATGCACCGTGTCATTGAGCGGCGAAGGGTCATCAAGGAGACTAGTGTTGTATGTGGGTGGAGATCGCTATTCGATTCCATGTATTGATGACGGAGATTTGCATAATGGCCTGTGCAAGCTTCTGTTCGCCCAGGTGTTTAAGGGCTTCGCTGTAGGTGTTTTCAGTTAGGCCGTTCTGTGAGATCAATGTCACTTCTTCAGTTAATGCCAACACCGCGCGCTCCTCTTCGGAAAACAGTGGAGAGTCCTTCCATGCCGACAGCGCGTACAGTCGCTGCGCCGTTTCGCCGTTCTTCCGTGCCTGTTCAGTATGCATCTGGATGCAAAAAGCGCATCCGTTAATCTGGGAGGCTCGCGTCTTAATGAGTTCTTTTAATTTGTCGGTAAGATCCGTTTTCCTCAGATAGCCCTCCAGGCCAAACATGGCTTTATAGGCCTCAGGCTCAAGTTGGCTGATGTTAACTCGTTGGCACATATTTTTCCTCCTGTGTTCATCGTGGATCAGATGTGCCGCGGCATGATCGCCAATCCTTAATGCACTCGACTGCAATGGTATCTCTACCACGGTCCAATATCCGTTATCCCATCGCCTCGAAATCATCTTCACGTAGTTTTGCAGATCCGTCTGCTTGTATCACCCAAAGCTCTTTGTGAATGACGCCAGATGCCTTGTTCATGCGCCATTGCGATGTAAGAACTGCACTTGTATCGTTCAGGACTTCTATTTGTGTTTCGACATACTCAACCTCCGAATAGCCGTCATCAATCAAGCCTTGCCAGAAGGTTCTGATTTCTTCACGCCCGGTGAAGGTCCCAAATGGTCGCGCGTGCATGGTCGCGCCGTCTTCGTATTGAGCCGTACAACCCGCCGCATCTCCAGCATTAAAGGCGGCCTTCCACGCCTCGCTTGCTTGAGAGACGGCTGCCAGCACTTCGGACTCACGTTTTTTGTCCTGCATGATCTAGACTTTCTGCTTGGGAAAACCACTTAGCTCAGGGGTATTGAATGATTGTTGGGATGGCAAGGTAACCCGAACCGATCGGGTTTACGTCTCCGACAGCGAGTTGTTAGGTGCACAACGCCAGAAAAGATCCGACGACAAGAATGATTCCTCCTGCGACGGAGCCCGTTGCCCCAATGACGTTGCCAACGTATACGATTTGACCACGGCCCCGCGTCATTTTAAGCCCGCGTTCACCGATCATCGCACCGTAAGGCAAAGCAACGATAGAGCCGTATGCAGAAAGAATAAAAGACCAGGCTAACATCATGGCCCAAAAGGAAGATAAGTGCGTGTTCGGCAAGATTGCCGCCACAGCGAACAACATGACGGCACCCATGACAAGTCCGGAATGTGCGACTCGCCATGCGTTGATCGTTGCCGGGCTGGCTGCTCGATTAATTGCACGGCCCATGGGCACGCCGCAGATGAGCCCGGCGACGAGCGCGACGCTACCATGAAAAATAAGTTGTTGAATGGCCCAGTTAATCGTTCAGTCCTGGAGGAGCTTCTGTCGCCTATGCGTGACGTTTGCTTCAGCCGGATATGCCGGCCAATGGTGTGATGGACCCGTTCAGGCTCGCGGTTTACATCGCCAATGTGCGATGCTGTATGCGATTATAATTTCTCAATATCTTTAAGTTTGAAAGCTTTCAAAATGCCTTTGATCATCTTGTCTTTCTTGTACTCATCAGAAGCGGCGATCGCACGAATCTCGACATTGCCCACGAGGATGAAATAATGGACGTCCTTCATTCCCATTCCTCTATATTTCCCAAAATCCTCGTTTCCATAGGACTTGGGTTTGTCCTGTTTATACAAGATATGAAACCAGATGAATCGGTCGAACGACCTTTCTCCTTTTTTCTTTAAGTCAACGTGAAAAAAAGCTCCTTTGTCCTTGTCGTGATAAACAATTTTCCATTCCTTGTCATCGCCAACATACTTCTCGTCAGGAAGAATTGTGGCAAGCAAATGTTCGACCAATTCCTTTTCCTTTTCGTCAAGCGTCACGTTTGGTGTTGACCCTTTCCTCAACAATTGCGACAGTTTGAGATTGGAGTCAACCGATTTTTCGGCATGCACAGACAGGGTGATGATGACGGACAAAGCTGCTGCGACTGTTGCTGCCATCGTGTTCATGATTGCTCCTTTCTCATGTCAACGTCTCTGTGGATAATATCCGGTAACTGGCCCTAGGCAACCGGACCAGGCGTTGACGAGTGTGCAAGGCAAACCAGCCCGTCTGTTTCTAGGCCGGATGATCTGTTGGGTTATGCGGTGTGGTGTTGCCCCTCCAGCAGGCGCTTGTTGACGTCGGCATCCTCCGGTTTGAAAGAGAAAGCACCGCCGATCTTTTTGTCCCAAATGAGGATCCTGCCACACCCTGAACACTGATAAATTTGGCGAGTGTGCGGATGACTATAGCGAGCGTCCATGTAATCGGCGCTACTGACACGTCCGCGGATGCCCACTTTGTCTAATAGCCGATCAAGCTTGTCAAATGTCGGAATCAGATCTTGATCAGCTAAAATATAACCTTTGTGCGGCAGCGAATCCGTCCCGTCGTAAATCATTTTGCCGCAACGACACGTCAGTTTCATCTTTAAATCAGCAAACGAATCTGTGGATGCGTTTGCCTCACCCTTTGGACGAGACGGACACTCTGTTTGAGATCTCGCTGTTTTCTTTGCGACAACCCAAACCCGTCAAAACATTATAACCCAAACAACATTCGATCGAGACCAGTTGTGAGCGATATCCACGACTGTTTCGGTTGGCCGCAGCGTACCAATGTGGATCTATCTGTGAAGCTTGGAACAAAGTCGTCACGTGATTTCTATGCTCCTAACTTGGCAATAGCTTCGTCTACCACCGTCAATATTTTGTAAGCGCCCGACGGTAAAAAGATTTGGCCAGCCCAATCTCCATGTGGCTGGTCAGGTCATATTTGCCTTCAGATATATAACAGCTTTCCCCTCGACAGGTGATCAACGGCCAGTCTGTAGCCATCCCCCGCCCACTCACAGATGTTTATGTTTGTTTCCAGTCTGGGCGATTGCCGGTATCGGTTAGCGAAGCCGACATCAATGAAGCGGTGGTCGCATTCGACGATGCCCGACAACCTAGTAAAGATCAGAACGAAGATCGTCCGGTACGCTCTCCACGTGACGTTCCAATTGGCTGAAGTGGCCGTGCCGCTTGATCTACTCAAGCAAATGTTCGACCGGATCAGGCGACTGGGCGGTCCGCCACCGTTGGTGATAACCGGATCATCCGACAATCGAAGCCAGAGCGGAGTCGTCAAGCAGGTGAGATAGACCGTCGCATAGGCGGAAATTGTTAAGGGGTGTGAAGCTGAGCAAGATAGGGCGACTTGCCGGCAAGGAGAGGACCGAATGGGCCAAAATAATTGAAGATTTACGGGGAAGAGCCTTAGTGAAGTACGCAGCTGCCAACATACAATAAAAGCACTTGGTGCATCTATTAGCCATTGTCGGCGTAGGTCATGGTCATATAGGAACTGTCGGTTATCGGTTAACCATTGTTGTGTCCGGCAATCGCCCGTTCGGTCAGGGTTTTTGTTTCGTTCCTTTTTTGTGGGAGGGTTAGAAAGATGAGAATTGGAAGTATGGCGAAAAAATTGGCCTGTGTAGCCACGACGGGGGCGGCCGTTTTGGTCGGCCCATCCAAAGCGTCGGCGGTGGAGTACCACTATGTTGACTGGCAGACCGCCGACGTCAGTGGCGGCACCGCGTCGGGAGTGATTACCCTGCCCGATACGTCAACCGTCACCGTTGATTTCGAGGCAATCAATCCCGATGGCTCACCCGGTAATATCAATTTTGCACAGACAACCGGTGGTGGGACCAACTACTGGAACCCCGACGTACCGTATATCAGTGCCCAGGTTGATAACGCTCCGCCAGACACCGACATTATTTCATTGATCGGTGGTGTCGACCAGACCTACCAGGTTACACTCTCCGAAGCGATCAAGGACCCGATCATGGCGATTGTGAGCTTGGGACGGCCCAATCTTCAGACCACGTACGATTTCGATTCCCCGTTTACCATCGTCAGCCAGGGCACCGGCTTCTGGGGCGGCAACGCGACCGCACTGCAGCAACTGCCCGGGGATATCCTCAGTGGTAACGAAGGTCATGGCACGATCCAGTTCATCGGCACCTTCAATACCTTTTCGTGGGTCGTGCCGACGCCTGAGAATTGGCACGGTTTCACTTTTGGCATCCGTACGACACTGGCAATCGAACCCGACCCGGTCGACCCACCACCCGGCGGAACCGTTGTGCCTGAACCGGTGACAGTAGCGCTGGGCCTGATGGGCCTGGGCATGCTGGGCATGACCACACGTCGGCGGGTGGCGTGAGGGTGCGTGGATCCGGCTTCGGCTGGGCACATGAATAGCCCGTTGAATTAACAAATGATGTGTCTGGGCCTGCCCGGACCTATGACGAAGGACCAACCCCCGGTTGACCATGGGCCGGGGGTTGTTGTTTGGCAGAGGTGGCAAACAAATTGATATTCGCGGTAGAAATCGGTTTTTAGGCCGCACAATGGATCTAGCTTATCTGACTTGTCTGAATGCTTCGATTCATCGCTGTGGTCTTACCCAAGATCGAACGGCAAACTTGATCTGGTGTTCTGAGCATGCGACAACGGACTGCTTGGATCTTTGAACACACTCATGATTGCTGGATTTCCGCGACAGCTGCCCAAGGCACCCGTCGCGATTAAGTCATGGGCGGGAGGCCGGTGCCCTGTGGGGATCGAAGATGTTGGCTTTTAAGCTTGCTTGAGCCAATACGATGCTCACGGTGTTGGCCAAGTTGTAGCTTCGGATTGGCCCTAGGATGGGCACGTAGACACCGCGGTCGGGCCAGCGCTGGTGCCATGTCGACGGCAGCCCGTGCAGCTCACTGCCAAACACGAGTACGTCTTCGTCCTGATACGGTACCTGGTCGTAGCGGACGCGGCCATACTTGCTCACGAGCCACGGTGTGCGTTGACCAAGCCAATTGAAAAAAGCATCGGGGGCAGCGTGCTGGACGAGATCGACGTCGTCCCAATAGTCCAACCCCGCCCGACGCGCGGCCTTGGCGTCGACGTTAAAACACAAAGGTCCGATCAAGTGCAACTTGCTGCACATGCCGACACACTGACGGGCGATGTTGCCTGTGTTCGGTGGAATGGCCGGCTGGTAGAGCACCACATGGAGCATAGCTCATGGTATCGAGAAATTCTGTCATTGGCGATGACAAGTTTGTCCGACCATTGGATCGAGCCAGGCAAAAGGCATGGTTTGCATTCACCGTTCTGGTAGCAGGCAGTCGTCAGTCAACGCGTCGACGGCGACGCATCCTCCGTGGGTGCGTGAAACAGGTGTACGTCGCGCTGCGGGAACGCAATCACGATGTCGTGTTCACGGAACGTCTGATCGATCGCCATGTGCAGCTGATGGAGGATTCGTGAACGGCCGTGGTTGGTTACTTCTTTGACCAACACCCGGACCTCATAAGAGGCAAAGACCGCGACACAGACCGTTGGATCGGTTCGATCCGAGGCTGCGATATCAATATAAAGAATTTACACAAGACGGTTTACAGAAGATCTAGGGTTTAAGTTGGGCAGGTCGTAGGTCGATATGAAAAAATGCGGTTCTAACTGCCAATATAGGTTTCAATGAGTGGGGAAAATGCTTACTAAGACGATCCGTTACGATCCTGAATCGGGCTGGGAAGGATCCTTTCCAGCCTGGGATAGTCCTTCCACCTTGGTCTTGTTATTTGGTGAATCACAGTATATCGATCAGCCCGGACCTTTTCGCCAATTAAGAGAGGAGCTTCCCCGGTCACACGTGGTTGGATGTTCGACGGCTGGGCAAATTGTCGGTGATTCGATCCGTGACGGCGGATTGGTGGCGACATTTGCAAGATTCGATCGGGCGACCATCCGTGTGGCGAGTTCTGACAAAGAGTGTAGAAATGACCCGCACGCTGCGGGCCGGTCGATCGCCAGCGTTCTGAGTTCTCCGGGCTTGCGGGGCGTGTTCGTTTTATCGGACGGCACTTCAATGAACGGCACACTGTTGGCAACCGGACTGAGAGAAGGTCTGCCCGAAGGGGTGTGCGCGACGGGGGGCTTGGCCGGAGACGGCAAGCGATTCGAGCGGACATGGGTGTGCTGTGATTCGGATCCCCAGGGAGGGATCGTGGCGGCGATCGGGATCTACGGAGATCAGGAGGCGGTTGGGTTTTGGCACGGCTGTAAGGGGGGCTGGGATACCTTCGGTCCTGAAAGGGTCGTCACCAAGTCGCGGGACAATCGTCTTTATGAGCTAGACGGGCGGCCGGCACTGTCGTTGTATGAGCAATACCTGGGGGATCAGGCGGCCGAGCTGCCGGCGTCCGCCTTACTGTTTCCGCTGGCGTTGCGCCGGGCGGACGAGTCACAGACGCTTGTAAGGACCGTGCTAAACGTTTCGCGTGAGGATCATTCTATGATCTTCGCCGGTGATATCCCTGAGGGTGCGGTGGTCCAACTGATGCAGGCCAACTTCGACCGGATTATCGACGGTGCTGCTCAGGCGGCGTCCATGCTGTCGGTTCAGGCGATGGAGGGTCGTGATCTTTTAAGCATCGCTATCAGTTGTGTCGGCAGGCGGCTCATTCTGCGACATCGGGCCGAGGAGGAGCTGGAAGAAGTCTTGGCGTGTTTGCCCCAAGATGTCACACAGACAGGGTTTTATTCGTATGGTGAGTTGTCGCCGTTGGTGGGATCTACCTGCGAGCTCCATAATCAGACGATGACCCTAACGGTGATATCTGAAACGCGATAGGTGATCCTGTCATGCACCGTACCCTGGCCCGGCAGCTGCGGAAGTTGGGGCTGTCGTCAAGC
Source organism: Phycisphaeraceae bacterium (assembly GCA_965222495.1). Classification (GTDB taxonomy): domain Bacteria; phylum Planctomycetota; class Phycisphaerae; order Phycisphaerales; family Phycisphaeraceae; genus CBDCUA01. Next base: position 875,346 of record CBDCUA010000007.1, read on the forward strand.
GAGCCACCATCACCCGAGGTGTGGCTGCGTCTGCTGGAGCGTGTCTCAGAAGCCTATACCGCAAATGACGAAGACCGCTATCTTCTTGAGCGTGCGATGAAGATCTCTTCGTCGGAGATGCGGTCTCTGATGGACAAGCTGGCGGAGAAGAACAAACGGCTTCAGACCGAGATCGACCTCCACGCCAAGACGGCCGACAAACTCCGGTACGCTGCGACCCATGACAGCCTAACCGGTTTGCCGAATCGGTTGACGATGATTCAGGATTTAGGCCGGTGCCTGAAACGAGCTCAGATCGAGGGCGGTTATCAGTTTGCGGTTTTGTTTATCGATCTAGACGACTTTAAGCTGATTAACGACAGCCTCGGTCACGACGCGGGCGATCAGGTGTTGGTGGCGTTGGCGGATCGCTTGCGTCGGGCGAGCGAGAACGTCTCACACCTTAACCCCTTGATCTGCCGTTTGGGTGGGGATGAGTTTGTCGTTTTGCTGCGGGAGATCAGCCAACGGGATGAAGCAGCCGATACGGCCAACTCAATCAGAAGGTCGCTAGACAGGCCTTTTGTTGTCGAGAATCACAGCCTGGTGGTCAGCGCAAGCATGGGCTTGCTCATCGGGAATCACAGCTACGGTGAGCCCGCCGCTATGCTACGTGACGCCGACACAGCCATGTACAGGGCGAAGATCGACGGCAAGGGCAGATATACGGTATTTGATTCGAAAATGCACGACGAGATGGTCGATCGGCTGCGGACAGAGCAACAGCTTCGTACGGCGATCGATCGTCGCGAGTTTTTGGTTGCATTCCAACCGATTATCGATATCGAGTCCGGTACGCTCAGCGCCTTCGAATCATTAGTGCGTTGGCGGCATCCCGAGGGGGGGATATTGGGCCCGGGCTCGTTTATCGGGTTGGCCGAAGAGACCGGACTGATTATCCCTATCGGGCGGCAGGTTATTCAAGAGGTCTGTCAGACACTTGCCGAGTGGGATCGCAGTGATGTCGATACCCGTCACTTGAAGGTGTCGATCAATGTAAGCAAACGCCAGCTCATAGAGGGCACGTTGTTTGAAGACCTCAGTGTGTCTTGTCGGCGGGCAAGGATAGACCCGGGCAGGCTCATTGTCGAGGTCACCGAGAGCTCGGTGGTGGCGGATCCAGATCATGTCACGGCGGTGTTGGTGAGGATCCGCCAGCATGGTTTTCACGTATATATGGACGATTTCGGGACGGGTTTGTCGTCCTTGAGCGCGCTTCAGCATATGCCGTTTGACGCGGTCAAGATCGACCGTTCGTTTGTTCGGTATCTTTGTGACAAGCGTGAAAATACGGCGATCGTGCTATCGATCGTGATGTTGGCACACAATCTTAACTTAAAGGTTGTAGCGGAGGGTGTAGAACAGGTTGCCCAGCTGGCACAGCTGCAGGCCTGCGAATGTGACTACGGGCAGGGGTACCTCTTCGCCCGTCCGCTGAACAAGGCCGACGTTCTTGATTGGATCCGGTCGGAACAGATCCAGTGGGAACAACTCCGGTGCGCTTAGGCTGATGGGTGTCGTGGTCTTGGCTCCTCATTTTGTTCCGCTTGGTACACTCATCGTGGAAGCCGCGTCGGGTAATCTTTTGTTGAGCTGGTGATGCGCGGGATCCCTTGTCCCCGTATCCCGCCTCACCACGCGGCTTTTGCGTCGACGTCAAGACCTAACTGGTCAATCAGGTGCAACTTGATTGTACATGTGTTCGAGCACGGGTTTGCGGTGACGGGAATGAGCAAATCGTCGACACGTCAAGAACGTGCACGAAGCGTATAGCCCATGGTATCGAGAGAGCCTGGCAATGGACATGGTCATCTCCTTTGCTTGTGATGGGCGATTTGTTAGCCACGGAGATCTTTAACGGTGTTTTTTTCGCGTTGATCGCCGCCGGATCGGAGGCATTGGCTGGCATCGCATGGACAGACTGGAGAACGATACCCGATGCGGTCCACACCTCGAGGCATGGATTGGCCGTTACAGCATTTGTCGCCGGTGAGCTCGGTGGTCAGTGCGCATCCGGCGACGCGCCCTCCGTGGGTGCGTGAAACAGGTGTACGTCGCGCTGCGGGAACGCAATCACGATGCCGTGTTCACGGAACGTCTGATCGATTGCCATGTGCAGCTGATGGAGGATTCGTGAACGGCCGTGGTTGGTCACCTCTTTGACAAACACCCTAGCCTCAAAGTCCAGCGCACTGTCACCGAATCCCACGAAGAAGACCGAGGGCGAAGGATCGGGCATGACCGAGGGATTCGATTTGGCCGCTTGGAGCATGAGCTTCTTGGCCAATTCGGTGTCGGATCCGTATGCGATACCGACTTTGACGATCAGCCGGGTGACAGGGTCGGACAGTGTCCAGTTGACCAGCCGGTCGGTCACAAAAGTCTTATTGGGAACAATCAGCTCCTTGCGGTCCCAATCGGTAATCGTGGTAGCGCGGATCTGGATGCGAGAGACAGCGCCACTAATGTCTCCGACGGTGACCGTGTCACCGACGCGGATGGGCCGCTCGAAGAGGATAATCAGTCCCGACACGAAGTTGGCAACGATTTCCTGAAGACCAAATCCCAGCCCAACACCCAGGGCCGCAACGAGCCATTGGATCTGCGACCAGCGGATGCCCAACAGTGTGAACACGACAACGACGCCAACGGCCGTGATCGTGTAGCGACTGATCGAACGGATGGCATACCGGCTACCAGCGTCCATGGGTAGGTGTTGAAGCACCGCGATCTCAAGCACACTTGGCGCGTGGCGAGCCAGAGCGGTGATCAATCCGGCAAGTACAACGGCGATCATGAGATCGGCCAGTGTGACGTGCGCCAGTGTCTCCTGGCCGTCGGTCACGACGACATGGCGCCATAACCGGACTTGATCGAAGATACCCAACGCTGGTACCACTTCAGCCCAGATGACCCACAGACCGATCACCAGCGAAACAGTGACCAACACACGCAACATTTTGCGCGTGTCTTGGTTCACCGCCGCCAGGTCGACATCCGGGAACTCGGTGATTGGCGTTTCACCGCCGCTGTCTTGGGCGTCGGCTTGACTGGCCTGAGCCGCAATAGCGGCCCGGCGCTTTTGGCGTGCTTTGACCATAGCGAGCTTGGATCGTTCGACGTAGAGCCACCGTATCACCAATTCGTGTGCGATCACCACCGCGATCGCCAGCCAGACGGATGCCGATAGCCGCGACGCCAGCTCCATGGCGGTGTAGTCGTATCCCAAAGCCGCGAGGCCCGCCAGCACCAAAGGAAGACCTACGCCCGCCGGGTACCAGACATGGCGTAGCCGCGCCAGCCAGCCACGCCTGTGCATGGCGATAAAACGGTCTGGTAGCCCGCCGTCCGGTCGCATGACTTGCCAGATGAACCATGAAAAGGCAATCATGCCCGCCATGAACGCAAATCGACCCAAACTTTGTCGGTGAGCCTCCTGTCCGTACCACCGGAACGTCAAGACGGTGAATGTCGTCGGCAGGGCCAGTGCCATCAGCCAAAGCAGACCGCGCCGTAGCACCCGAACCGATTGGTTACGCCAACGCAAGTGAACTTCGGCCAAACCGTTGGGTAGGCACATGGAACGGAGGATCTGGAATACAAATACCAGGCCCGCTACGCCGGCTAGGCCGCCGCCGACCGCGCTGGGAAAGTCCGAGCCACTGACCGAGCGCTGAAGCAGCCATGCGCTAAATCCGGCCAACAGTGGCCATGGTGTGGCCAGCAGCAATGTGATCAATAACGCTCCGATGGTCAGCGAGAATTGGTCGGAGCTGATGCTCTGGACACGATGCCCGATCGCGGACAATCGTCGCCGTCCTTCGCCGGCGGTAGCCAGTAGGACCAGGCAAACCAGCGCCACCAGCGTGGTCCGCAGAGGCGTGCGGGTTGTTTCACCAATTAGCGTCCAGCCCGCGGTTGTCCAATGGCGGGGGCTTAGAAACCACCGCAGTGCCGGCCCCATATCGCTAAACGTGGCTGACCCAATCGGTGAAGCGCTGGGGATCCACAATAGCCGTTGGTCTAGGAACGCGGCATACTGCTGAGCCCGATCGACGAGCTGTTTTTCGTCAAAGTCCAAATTGCCTAGCTCTTTGAGGTAGCGACTGTAAGCGCTGGCGACTTTGTCTAGTAGCTCCCGACGATCGACAAGCAGCCTTCGGATCTGAGTTCTGATCTGGGTACGATCGTCCGCGGGCAGCGCGGTGTCGACTTGCTTGGTCATGATCTGCTTCAGTCGACGATCAATATCGGCCAGCACGCGACGTTCTTCTTCGATCCGAAATTCGCCCAAGCCCAGCTCTGAGATTTGGGTTCTACGCCGACGGGTGTTCTGCCGGTAGCCACGCATGTCTGGGAGTTTTTTCCGCTCCTGATGAAGGATGCGCCCCAGAGCGTGAGTGAGACCGGCAATTTCCAGTTTGCGCTGAGCGCTCTTGTAGTCTTGCTGGACCCGAGCCAACTGTCTCTCAGCGGCCACCCGGCTGGCGATGACCTTCTCGGTCTGCGCCGTCATGTTTGCCAGCGCCTTGCTCGACTCGGCGTTTCGGTTGGCCAGATCGCGCACGGCTGAATGTTTGCCGGCGGCGTCGAGACGGGCCCGCTCCGCTTGGCGCAACGCCTTCTGAGCCTCGGAGCGCTGAAGTTCATTGACAAGTGTCTGAAGCCGGTCAATCTGTCCTTGTGCCTGTGTAAGCTGTTTGGCTGCCAGGTGACGCTTGGCGGCAAGCAATTCCAGGCGGGTGGTATGGCTTAACAACTCCTGATCAAGCATGGCGATCTCAGCTTGACGGGCCATCTTGCCGGCTTCCAGCCACGCCAGCCATGCGTCGGCAAGCTGCCGATGCTCGGTCGGTGGCGAACTTGTGGCCAGTTCGGTCTCGATTTCACTGAGCTTCTGTTTGGCTTGGGTCGCCTGAAGGCGCGCTGTATTGGGGCGGTCCTGCTGCGTCTTGAGCTGTTGTTCAAGTTCGTCCAATGTGTGCCTGAGTCCGGTCAGCTCTGCCCGCTGTGCGGCTAGCCGCTGCTGAGCACCTTTGACCGTGGTGCCCGCCGGCAGCTGCGGTGTGACATTGTCTGTGTTGATACCGTCTAACTGTTCCGCGAGCTGACGAAGCCGTACGGGTGCCGATTCAAGGGCCTGTTGGTAAGCCGCTGCGCGAGCGTCATTCTGCTGGGCGGTGTCCAAGCGAGTCACCGCCAGGCGGTAGAAGTCGAGTACTTTGTTCTTGAGAGATTCGTCGATGTCGGTTTGATTCTCCACCTCCGTGATCTTGGCTCGAAGCTCCTGAAGTGTCCGTGTGCTGGTCGAAATTTCCGGTGCAATGACCACAGATTCTGACGGGGATGGCTGGGGCTGGGCCAAGCCGGTCCAAGTCATCGCGGACAGAACGATCGCTGCAAAGACGTGTGTGCCCAGCCGTGAGGTCGGCGGGGTGAGGCTTACCCTTGCCATGTGAAAAGGCATAGACAGGGCCCTTGGTCGACGGTGAGCGTCCGATGTTAGCCGGCTGGGCATGATGATGCACATGGGCCGGCCGATCTGGACGGCATACTTATTCCCGTGGCCGGTGAGCGGTCCGGGTGGTGGCCACGGGTCTTCCGTTTGTCTCCGGTAGACGTGTGGAATGGGGCCCGCCGGTTCAGCGGTGGTCTGGGTGGCGAGCAAAGAGACGATGCTCAGCGCCGGTGGCCTAGAAACAATCGCCGTCTGTTTATGTGATGTAGATTTTTGACGTTTCTCGTGGAGCGGCCATGACGCTAAGTTGTTTGTTTTCGACGCGTCGCCTCCAGGTGACGATACGGTAACATCCCATCTGTCCCGCGGCTATCTATACCCGGCTGAACGCGACAAAGTTAGAGTCGCCCGATATACTAAATGATTGGGATGATGATCGTGTTATCTGGCGATTTGGGTTTGTATAGGGAATCGGTTTGATGAGATATAGATACCTATGGATTGGTATGGTTTTCTTGCTGTTAGGTTGCACTTCCGACGGCGAAGTGGTGCTCAATCCCGAAGCGGCAGGTGTCGAATTGACCACCGATCGTCAGCAAGCCAAGGATGCGCTGATGCTCGCTCGAGACGGTCGGCACACCATGTGGATGATCGATGCTCGTGCCTACGCTAAGAATTTTACCTATAGCGTTGGTGGCAATCTTGCCGTGATTGAGACAGGCAAGCCGGGCAGTGACCTTAACGACGATTGGTCGCTGATCCAATTTACGGTGTTGGCCTACCGGAAGTAGGCTTCACGTCGCAGTATCTGGCACCGTGGCGATCTTCGGTACGTCTTACGGCACGGATTGTGTGAACCCGGCTTTGAAATCCTTGACCGTTTCGTTCATTGTCGTGACCGAGGATCTTCGCAAGGGGTGCTGATCGGTGGATCGGACACACACTGTGGGAGCGATCGGCAATAAGGTGCAGCGGACCGTGGTCGGTATTTTCTTGGTATCTTTCTGGTTATGACGGCTGCGATTTTCCTAGACCGAGACAACACGTTAATCCATAACGACGGTGATCTGGGCGACGTGGCGCAGGTCCGATTAATCAAAGGCACCGCCTCGGCGATCGCATCGCTACGCGGGCTGGGCTACAAGATTGTGGTGGTGTCCAATCAAGGTGGCGTGGCACGTGGTCGGTTTAGTGAAGCGGATGTGCAAGCGGTCAACGAGCGGATCTCGCAGCTGGTGAAGGTTACCAGTGGTTCGACGATCGACCGGTTTTACTACTGTCCCTACCACCCTGAGGGAAAAGTCAAGAAATACCGCCGCGAGCACCCGTGGCGTAAACCGCAACCAGGCATGTTGCTTCAGGCCGCCGAGGATTTGCAGCTGGACCTTTCCCGCAGCTGGATGATTGGCGATCAGCTCCGGGATGTCCAGGCGGCCGCCGCTGCGGGGGTGCGGGCGATTTTGCTGACCAGCGATCCTGGTTCGTTGTGTGCAACCCAAGCAACAGACGGTTCAGGCCAAACCCCGGAGGGCACGTCAAGTGCGGCGTTGCGATGCAATTGGTCTGCCCCCACAATGATCGAAGCGGTCAAGATCATTGCGCAGCAGGGTCGGACGGAGCATACCCCTTCCGACGCGACAGTGACCGATGCAAGCCGCACGCTGGCCGCCGCATCGGGGACCAGGCGTGACCACCAGCCCGGGACATCGGCCGGTCGTTTACGCCCACAGACCCAAACCTCCCAGTCGTCGCGCGGCCGACCCTTTCGGCCATGGGCCATCCAACCTGCTGACGACGCGTCCCCGACACAATCGGCCGATGATCCCCCGCAGACTAACGACACGCAAGTCTCTACGACACCGTCTATGGATGGGCCGGTTGATCCCGCGTCTGTGTTGACCCGGGCTCCGGAGACTTCAAGCGCGCCGCCGGCAGGTCGGTCTCTGACCCCCATTGGACAGGTGCTGCGTCAGATCTTGCAGGAGCTGCGAAACCAGCGGACGTTGGAATCAGAGTTTTCCTACCACCACATGACGGCCATCGTGTTGCAGATGGTCGCGGCGGTGTGTTTGCTAGCAGCGCTGTGGATGGGTGGTACGAGTCTCGACCTATTTCTTCGTTGGGTCGCAGTCGCCATTGTGGTCCAGCTAGCGACAGTGGCGATGTTGCTATTTCGCAGGTGATCCCGTGCCGGGGTACGCCAGACCGTCGTGACCCTTTCTTACCGCAAACGAAGGCGGGCCGCAGATACGCCCATGAGTGGTATAATTTACGATCCTAGGATGGCAATATCCACGCACCCACCTACGGTTCAGCGTCTGCTGATTGTGATGCCATCTCCTCTTGGCGATACAGTGATGGCGACACCGACGCTGCGAGCGTTACGGACGCTCTATGCCAAGGCGCACATTACGATTCTGATTCGCAGCAGTGTGCGGCCGGTGATCGATGGCTGCCCGTGGGTGGACCGTGTGGTGACGGTCAGGCCGCGTCGACGGGGTATGCCCGACAGCAGACGAATCCGGCCAGTGACCATGGGACGGCGTTTGGCGACGGGTCGGTTTGATATGGCGGTGTTATTGCCCAACAGTTTTCGGGCGGCACTGCTCATACGGATGGCCGGGATTCCCCGTCGGGTCGGGTACGATCGTGACGGGAGGGGTTTTCTTCTCACCGACCGGTTGCTACCCCGCCGCGATCGAGGCGGCTTTGTACCGGTGCCGACCCGTGAGTACTACCTTGGGATTGCTCGGTATCTGGGCGCGATCGATCCCGAACCCACGCTAGAGCTATTTACCCGGCCCGACCAAGACGCACAGGCCGATCGGGTGCTGGCCCAAGCCGGTTTGGGGCCATCAGATCCCAGGCGGCTGGTCTTGATGACGCCGGGGGCAAACTATGGTGATGCCAAGAGGTGGTACCCGGAGCAATTCGCAGAGGTCGCCCAACGGTGCGTACGCCAGCTCGGGGCTGTTGTGGCGATCACCGGAGCGCCAAGTGAGCGACCGGTCTTGGATCGTGTTCTTGCGGCGGCAAAGGTGCCGATCCTGGACCTCCCCAGGCTCGGCATTGACCTGACGCTGCTCAAGAGCGTGGTTCGACGTTCTCGCCTGGTGATCACCAACGATACGGGGCCTCGCCATCTGGCGGCGGCATTCAACATACCGGTGGTCACTGTGTTTGGGCCTACCGACCCCGCATGGACCCACATTGATTTTGCGCTGGAACGACAGGTCAGAGTCGATGTGTTTTGCGGCCCGTGCCAAAAAAAGAAGTGTCCGTTGGATCATCGTTGCATGACGCAGATCCATCCGGGCATGGTGTTTGAAAAGGCGGTCGAGCTGTGGGGCGCGCAGCAGCCGTCCATCCCAGAAGCGCCGGCGACATCGCCAGTGGATCGTTGTCGATGAATCTGGCTGTCGTGATCGGGGTCTTTCATCCGCGTGGGGGCGGCGCCGAGCGGTCCACGTCGCAGATTGTGTATGAATTGGTTGCACGTGGTCACAAGGTGACCGTATTGACCGGTTATTGCCCGGACAGCATCGTTGTGCCCGGGGCAGCGATCCGGCGGTTTTCCACGACCGGGAACAGGTCATCGCTGTGGGTGGTCGGTTTCTCTCGTTGGGTTAGACGTCAACTCTGCCAGGAACCCTTCGATGCAAGTCTTTCGATGATGACGGTCGTGCCGGCGATGTTCGTGCAGCCGCGTAGTGGCACTGTACGTGAAACGTTGGCCCGTAATATCGCCATGCGGCCCAGTGCCATCAAACGATTCTGGAAACGGCTCTTGGTGAAGCTGTCCTTCAAGCAGCAGCTGCTATTGGCCATGGAGCGGCGGACGCTGGCCGATCCGGCGGTCAAGATGATCTTGCCCGGTAGCCGTTACGTCGCCAGGCAGCTTCAGGATCATTATGGGATCAATGATTCGCGTGTGTGCACGATTCCTAACGCCGCTGAAATGCCTCGTATCGACACCGAGCAACGTCGAGCATGGCGTCACCGTGTGCGCAGTGGATTCGGGATTCCCGATGATGTCACGGTGTACCTGTTTGCCGCCTATAACCCGCGTCTGAAAGGGATCAACCCATTGCTAAACGCCGCCCAACGGCTAAAGGATCGAGGTATCCGGTTTACGTTGTTGCTTTCGGGAGCCATCGGCTACGCTCAGCAACAGGCGTGTGTTGCCCTGGGGATTCGAGACCAGGTGCGGATCGTCGCGACCACCAACCAGATGGCTCAGCTCTATGCCGCTGCGGATGTCACTGTTCATCCCACCTTTTATGATCCGTCCAGTAAGGTTGTCATTGAATCGTTGATGATGGGCACGCCGGCGATCAGCACTTCTTTTAACGGCGCCAGTGATCTGATTCTCGGTGCGCCTGGCGGATCGCCACGGGGGCGGGTGATCCAAGACCCCGCCGACGTCGGCTCGCTGACCGCGGCCATGATTGAGCTGGCGGATCCCCAGCAAAGGCAACAGTGTGTGATCGCCATGAATGGGATGGCAGAATCGCTATCGGTCCGGCGGCATGTGGATCAATTGGAAGCCCTGATGGCACAGGTGACCCAACCCGGCTCTCCCCAGTGAATAGGCTGCTGGCCAGGGTCGGTCGTTTCATTTGCATTCCAATTCACGGCATGGTTATAATGCAGTGCTCGATCGAATGTTTTGAGACCTAACATGCCGACCATCAACCAATTAGTGCGAAAACCCAGGGTGCTGCCCAAGGCCAAGAGTAAAGTCAAGGACCTGGAGGCTTGTCCCCAGAAGCGGGGCGTGTGTTTGCAGGTCAAGACCGTGACTCCGAAAAAGCCCAATTCGGCCTTGCGTAAAGTCGCTCGTGTACGACTGTCCAACGGCAAGGAGATCACCGCTTATATTGGTGGCGAGGGTCACAATTTGCAAGAGCACAGCATTGTCATGGTGCGTGGAGGGCGTGTGCGAGACCTTCCGGGTGTGCGGTACCATGTGGTCCGCGGCACATTGGACTGTTTGGGTGTCGAGGGTCGTAAGAAGGGACGCAGCAAGTACGGCGTGAAGCGCGCCAAGTAGAGAAGGGGTTGATCGGGCTGACCGGATTCATTTTGGTAACTCACTAGGGTGTATTGTTCATGGCGGGTCGTATTACAAAATCAGACGAGCAGCTTCAACCGGATCCTCGATACGACAGCAAGTTGGTGGCCAGATTTGTAAACTGTGTCATGAAAGACGGTAAGAAATCAGTTGCCCAGCGGGTTGTGTACGCAGCGATGGACGAGATCGAAAAACGGACCAAAGGCGATCCGACCGCATTGAAGGTCTTCGAAGATGCGGTGGCACGAGTCAGGCCAGAGGTGGAGGTACGCTCTAAACGCGTCGGGGGGGCCAATTACCAGGTCCCCATGTCGGTCAAGCCGAAGCGGAAGCAGAGCCTGGCCTTCCGATGGATCATCCAGGCCGCACGTAGTGATTCAGGTAAGCCCATGTATTTGTGTCTGGCACGCGAGCTGATGGAGGCATCGCGGGGTGAGGGCAAGGCCGTCTCGACCCGAGAGAACACTCATCGCATGGCCGAGGCGAACAAGGCGTTTGCCCATTTCGCGTGGTAGCAACTCGGGGTCGATCGCACCAATCTTTCTGACCAAAACCAGTTCAATGCGGGCCATGGACCGGGCTGTCAAGCAGGTCGACGATTGTTACGAACGACCTGGAGGATGCAGGGTCATTTAACTCTCCGAGGCGATCCACGAATGAGGGCGAGGGCTTCGTTGGGTTGGGCGGCGGTTTTGTTCTCGAATCCAGCCCGGTAGAGCATGGCTTACCCGGTAGGACAGTGAACACGTCGCCCCTTCTTGATGCAAAAATAAAACCACGCGGGCGATGATCCCGCGTGGTAAGGGGTTTGGGTTCAACGATGGGCCTGGCACCGGCCCAACCAACGATACCTATCACGGATGAAACGACGGACCAAACCGTGGCTGCGGGAGCGGATTGCCCGCATCCAATCGATCTTCGACGCGGCATTTTCATCCCGACAGGTGTATCGAGGACCAAATGACCTCAGGTCAAATTGTCACCCCCTCCACTTCCAGTGGCTTGAACCCCACCGGCACGGCAGCCGCTATTGTCGTGCCGTTAGCCGTCGTCCCGCTAACGATCTTGACAATAAATCCGCGGTCCTCGAGCTTAGCCGCCGCTTCCTGGGCCAGCGCCATCGAATCGAGCCCACCGCTCACAGCCCGCAGTTCATCGGCTGAGAGTCCTTTGAGCACCTGCCCCCTGTCACTCGCCTGTAATTGCGTGTTCGTTTCCATTGTCCTTGTCCTTTCTCTGCTTCTGGTCCGGCTTGAAAAGTAGTATTGGATCCCGGACCCGTTAGCCGGACCGATTCGTTACCGAGACCAGGACCCATCTTGCTCGTGAGTTGCGCCACCGCCGTTCGCTCCGTCCCACACCCCGCGGCCGAACAGCCATTGACCGTGACTAAAACCCGTTCGAGATATCCACCACCGGGCCTATCGGGTCGATGACCCCGGGCCCTAGCGTCTCGAGCACCTCCTTGGCCCAGATCTTCTGGACCGTGTCGATCAGCTGGCGGTTTATCGTGACGCCACCGGCCGCGACGGCGAATCGCCCGCCTTCGACACGTGTCAGCTCCGTTGCCTTGACCTGCTGCCACGGTGGTCTTGGGTCAAGCGTGTCTTTCTCCCGAGGCGGTTGTTGCTTGCGTTGAGGTCGTTGTACGTTCATGAAATTGCTCCTACTTGCTTACCCGGCCTGTTATTGAATCACGACCGCAAGCCCGTGGCCGGGCTGTTCATTTCCACCCGGGACGGCGGTCCACGTTTGTCGATTGTTTCGAATACCCACCACCCCGCCGTGGGAGGCCCGGTGTCTCCGCTTGGGTACCCCTAAACCAACACACGTCGTACATCCATAGATACCGATCTACGCCGTGAACCTTTCAGGGGCTGTTGAAAGATGCGACACGATGTCTTGGCGGCTGGTGATTGATAGGTTCAGGTGATGGGGGGAGGGCCTACAGGGTCATTTAATTCTCTTTGGGCGATCCACGGATCCATCCTTCTCTTATCTCTTTGGTGATTGGGCCGATGGAGCATTAAATGACCCTGCTGGAAGATGGCCAAACGTTGACATTAGCCTCAAAAAGTGGTAAAGCAACGTTACGTTGTGGGGAGCCATTGTGGTGATGTCCGGTTGGGCGGCGGTGGAAAAGACGCTTCACCCAATCAATGACATCACAGGACCGGGTTGGTTAGCGCAGGCCCATTCGTCAACACGAAACTCCCCGGGCTTGTGTGGACCTGTCGAGAAAATTCAAAAACGGAGGCAAGCACGATGCAATCACGCACGATGATGGGCGCATGGGTTCTTGTGGCGTTGGTGACGTTTTCAGCCAGGGCAGACACGATTTTCACGGCCTCGTTAACAGGTGATCAGGAGTTTCCAGACCCGGTGGTGACCAATGCTAGCGGCACGGCGACGTTGGTTCTCAATAATGATGAAACGGTGTTATCAATCACCATTGAAATATTGGGGTTGGATTTGGATGGCAATCAGACGCTTGATGATCAGGACGACGTGTTGGCCATGCACATTCATCGCGCGCCGGCCGGTGACAACGGGGATGTGGTCTTCGGATTTATCAGCCCCAATCACGACACGGACGGTGACCTAGTCATTGACGCTGCCGCTGGGAAAGTCACCAGCCAATGGGACCTGACTGAAGGCAACCCCAACCTGCCGACCACGCTCGCCGATGAACTGGTACACCTAAAGAGCCAAGGCCTCTACATCAACGTGCACACCCGAGCGCACACGGGAGGTGAAATCCGTGGCCAGATTATTCCCGAGCCGGCGTCGGCTGCGATCCTGATTGGGTGTGGGGCGTTGTGTATCGGGTGGCGCCGATCTGATGGTGTCAGGAACGGTGCTTGAGAACTGCTGCGACCAGCCTATAACCATGCTTCATGGAGCGGGTTGCCGACTCAAGAGAGAACTCCGCCAAAACCGTATCGGAATCAACCCAATGCCGATGATTGCCAATTGACTGGCCACAAACAGCAGCATCCAGAACACCGCCGATTCGATAAAGCCGTAGGAATGCAATCCCACCCCGAGCATATTGGTGCCGAACCAAGACCAGCTGGTGATGATGTTGCCCAGCACGGCCAAGACCATGATGCCACGGTGGCTGATCATTCCTCCCCAGCGCGCATGTAGAATCAGAGCGTTCATGAGCACAATGAGCACCGCGCCGTTTTCCTTGGGGTCCCAGCCCCAGAACCGGCCCCACGACTGATCCGCCCAGATGCCGCCCAGCACGGTTCCAACAAAGCTAAACACCAACGCAAAACACAACACACCATACACCATCTGGCCCAACTGCTTGGTCATATCGCGCGTCATGGCCCTTGTGAACACACCCAGCAGAATAAATAGAATGGCCAAGAACCCTGCCAGGAACGTCGACGAGTAACCGATGGTCACGGCGACAACGTGTGTGGCCAACCAAAAGTTAGAGTCCAAGACCGCTTGCATCATCTCCATCGTATCGCCGTCACCAGCGAGGTTGTGGGCGACGATCAGTGTTGTAAAGCCCACCAACGCTGCTGTGATATTGCCCAAGCCCGACCGGTACATGCGTTCCAGAACCAGCGCCAGCGCTACGCAACCCCATCCAATGAATACCGCCGATGAATACAGGTTTGTGACCGGCGGTCGGCCCTGTAAATAGATCCGCGAGCCTAGACCAAAGGTGTGGACCAGAAAGGTGACGATCGTCAGCCAAAGCGCTGCCCGGCCAAGCGTATGCGCCCAGGCGGTGGGTCCCGAACACCGGGCCATAAACGAGACACAAGCGATCAAAAACGCCACCACGTAGAGCACGATCGCGTGATAGAAGGGCTGAAAGCGGTTGAAATACACTTCGTAATTCGCCCGATGCATCACCGCCGGGAGGTGCCGCGATAGCCACATGTGGTACCGTTCTGTTTCACGGTTAAAGGCGTCATGGAGCTGGCTTTGGTAAGCAGACATCATCCTCGAGATCGACACCACGGCGGGGTGTGCCCGTCCGGTTTGTTCATATTCACGCAGCCCGTCGGCAAAGGGTTGCCACGACCGGTCCTTCTGAACCGGTGGGATCAGATAAGGTGTCTCGAGCCGTGATAGCTTGAGATACAAACCGATGTGCTGATAGAGCTCAAGCACATGTTTCTGATACGCGTTACGCTGTTTGGGTTTTATGGCGGAGGCTTGTTGCGCTTGCTGGGTGATCGCCTGGGCGTGTTGTCTGATCTTGGCAAAGCTAAATCGTTTTCCGTCGTCGTGTGTGGCACCGATCAGTGTAAGGACCTCAGGGTGATCAATCCGAAAGACCTCATATTGGGCGGCCTGCTCTGGACGGGCAATCACATCGACCAGCCAATGAATCGCCAGTTGTCGTTGGCCATTGTGGCGGAATGTCTGTCGGTCACTGATGATCATGAGGCTGTTTCGTGCCACGGTATCTAACGGTTTGACTCGGCCGTGGGCCGACACGGGCACTCGACCCACCATGGCCATGTGATAAGGTCCGTCTTCGACCGCCGGCCGAGTTTGCAACAGCAGGTACAACACGGCCAAGCCGGCCACCGCCAGAGGCAAAAGCCAAGAGTGTGACGGTATCCGTTTGGACCCGGCAGCGTGTGTCACCTGGTGATGAGTTTGAGGGTTTATCGCGATGGGTTCATCCTCCTGGAAAACCCGACCAGATGCATCCCGAAGTGGATCAGCATCCCCAGCGAAACCAGTGTGCACGACGCGTACGGAATCAACCAGCCAGGGTTGCGGACCACCTGAAGCACCGTGCCGGTGTCACCTGCCTTGAAGGATGCCTGATAGAACGTTTCCCCGTTATACCTCAGCGGGTGGTTCATGTAGATCAGGACCTCTCGGTCTTCATTTTGCGATGGATTGGTCAGTCGGATCAGACTCGAAAAGTTGCGTGGTTTATCTGTACCGGTGTACTTGTCGTGCCGGAAGTCGATCAGATGGATCGTATAGGGCTTGTATGTTCGTTTGAACCGTAAGCGTAAGTGGTACGTCTTGCCGCCGATCTGGACGGGCTGGTCCTGATCGATGTACAGCGACACCAGCCATGTGCCCAGTTTTTGGTTCTGATCCCAGAGCGTGATGTATGCGCTGGGTGCGTCGACGACCTGTGATTCAACCCCTGTCACTTCGGGGACCTGGCGGGCGCTGATCTGTCTGCCGAAGCCGGCCGTGGCCCTGGGCACGTGTCCCTGTGGTCCTTCTCTGGGACCAACAAGCTGCGAATTGTTCATCCACCGGTCAATGGTCACACCGAACGGGAGCCGGGGGTGACGAATCACGCCATCTTGGCGGGCCAGCAGCGACTGGGCGATCGCCACCACTTGGTCATGGTTCGGATCAGCGCGGTCAACGATAGCCAACTCTGCCTGGCGCACATCCTCGGTGTAGTTAGCCCAACTGCCCTCGTCGATGGTCATGTTCGCCTCTTGAGCGAACACCGCTGTGACCCATTCGCCGACCAGTAGCAGCACGATACCCAGGTGGAGGATGACGATCCCCAGCCGTTTCCTGGTGAACTTGAATCGGACCGTGTGCGCCGCCACGAGGTTGACCAATAGCAGGCTGCCGACACTAAACCCGCCGGGAAACGGGAAGCGCCCCGGTAACCGCGTCAGGCCACCGGGCACAAAAAGCTGTAGATCGATCCACACAATGAAGCTGCGAAAGTACAGGCCCATCACGGTCCAGATGCCTTGGTGAACTTGCGCTAGCGTCCCAGCGAAAATCAAGAACATGGCCATTGCAAACAGGACGACCGTTAGCTTAAGCGAAGCCAGTGGATCAAGGATCTTTTTTATCACGTTCGTCATACGCTCTGTGTATGTTTTTATTCGTCGAGGATTCACCGAAGCGCCATGTGTATTCTTAATACGCAGCGGAAGGACCATGCGCGTTTGTAGATCCCGTCAGTAGTGTCTGCAGATATTGACCACGGATTAGATCGGATGGATATAAATCCTGTCACCGCCGACCGCTTTGGCAAGCCCATGGGCAAACTTTCTGTATTTGGTTATGACCGTCCGGCTAACCCAAATCGGATGGACCGGACGAACCGATCAAAGGCAGCTTTCTGCTCCTGAACACCTGCGTGGGGACCTGTCATTTTAACGAACCAGGTCCGATCTGGCTCGGTCAGGACGGCGACCAAGATATGCTGGTGTCGTGCGGTCGCGCCGGTGGGTGCCAGCAGGTCAAATAGCGTTGCACTGACCGGTCCGGCGCTTAATTGCGACTTGGGCTGGTCAGCCAGGGCGTCAATCTTTGGCAGCCCGACCTGCTGACGCCATCGATTCAGGTTGTCGAGCATCCCGCCGCCGTCTCCGGGCAGGGCCGTTACGGTGACCTTGACGAAACCGTCTGCCTGGGTGTCGATGCGGAATGCCGCCGTCGCGATCATCGACGCTTCGGTGTCAGGCTGCCAGTGCTCCGGCCGGTCCCATGAAACGGCGGCTTCGTCAGGCCCGGGGCGGGCGTCGGGCTGGTGGTCGTCAACGCCGGCGGGTTGGTCTGAAAGAGTAAACGAATGGGCAAACCGCAGGAGAGCGTCTCGATGTCGTGCCATCGTCGCTGCCGGCGCGGCCGCTTTCACAAACCATGTCATTCCCATCCCGTCGTCCATGATCACGGCGGTCAATCGATTTGTTGCCCCGTCAACGGGTGTCGAAGCACCAGAGATCTCTACGACAGAGCCCTTGAATGTGTTGTGTGACAGTGGGCTGACATGGTCGACCAGTTGGCTCTGGTCAATGGGTTGGAGTCCCAGCTGATCACGCCATCGATTGACATTGGCCAGCAGGCCGCCGGTGTTACCCGGAAACGCCGTCACCGAGATCTCCAGGCGTTGATCGGCGTTGCCTGTTTCGAACGTGGCCACTCGCATCGGTTGCTTTCCGGGTAGCCGTCGCCAATCTTTCGGGACGGTCCAGCGGATCCGCTCAGCGGGTGGGGGGTCGATCGTCGCTGAAGGTTGGTCTTGAGCCAGGATCGGTTGCTCTTTCGGTGACTGGTAGACGCGGATTTCGTCGTCCTTGCAACCCCAAAGTGCCATGCCCAGCACGACGAATGCTGTGATTTTTACCGATGTTTGCATGAGTGTCCCGCCAGCGCAAAGTCTTTCGGGCAATGGTATGCCGTGTGTCAGCGGTAGGGAAGGCGACCCGGCGATTTAATCGTCGTTGTAGAGCGCCTACAGCACCAGACCAGCCAGTGATCCGAGGCCCAGTGGTTCGGTGGTAAAGAACGGCTCGGCGTATTCGGCGCCGATGCGGCTGCCCATGTAACCGTTCATCTGTCGGATCCACGTGACCACCTGACGATTGGATTCGGGAACGACGAACTGGGATTCATAGGCTAGGATCGACCTCTCTTTGATATCCATCTGTCCGGTGATGTCAACACAAAACGTCGGGCTGGCCACATGACGAAGGTGGGTGCAATAGTAATAGAACATCCACTTGGGATAAATCGGATCACCGGGCAGGTCGGTCTTGGTGAGCTTGGCGTCGAAACGAGCGTCCTCGACGATCCGTGTCGTTGCGCGGTGGTCGGGATGAGCATCTTCAGGGAACGGTAAAAACACAATCGAAGCCTGGTGTTGCCGAATCACCCCCGCCACGCCATGCCGGGCATCGAGTGAATGCTGCACTCGGCGATTAGGCAAGTCCAGCAGACGACGTTGCACGCCCAGAATCCGAGCTGCTTCATTCCATTCCTTTTGGCGCTGAGGGATCGATCCGTGGGGGGTGGGCTCACCGTTGGTCATGTCCAACAGCAACACCTGATGGCCCTGTTGCGCCAGCCTTGCGATCGTACCGCCCATACCCAATTCTTGATCGTCGGGGTGGGGTCCAACGACGAGGACGTTGGCCATATGATTCTCCTAAAGTCAATATCGAATCCATTCCAGACACAACCCGCGTGCCGGCAGTGTGGGCCCTGCCAAGCGACGGTCTGGCGATTGAAGGATTCGGTCGATCCACTCCGGCTCCAGTCGTCCGCGGCCGATGTCGACAAGGGTCCCGGCGATGATCCGCACCATATGATAGAGAAACCCGGTGCCCTCGATCACAATATGCACTTCCGGATCGTTGCGACAGACGTCACACCGCAGCACGGTCCGAACCGTCGACAGTCGACCATGACCGGCAGCGGCGAAACCAGCGAAATCGTGGGTGCCCTCCAGACGGCCCGCTGCACAGGCCATACGATCGATGTCCAACGGTGTCCAGCAGTGCCAGACATAGTGACGCTTGGTTAACGGGCGACGGGTTGTATGGAAGATTCGGTAGCGGTACTGCTTACTGACTGGGCCACTGATCGCATCGAAGTCAGGCGAGACCGGCTCAGCGGTGAGCACCTCCACGTCCTGGGGTAGCCTGCTATTGATGGCTCTGGACAATCTTTCAATTGGGATGGCGGTATCGGCGACGAAGTGTGCAACCTGGCCCTTGGCGTGAACACCGGCGTCGGTCCGTGAAGCACCCACCAGAGCCAATGGCTGCCGCAACACCCGGCGTAGAGCCTCCTCTAACACGCCAGCGACGGTACGCAGAGGTTCGTGGCCGGTGACACAAGCTTGTTTCTGCCAACCGTGGAATGCCGTGCCGTCGTAGGCGACAGTGATCTTAAAACGCTGTCCTGTGGTGACAGTGGGAGCGTGGGACGACATGATCTGGATCGGTGTGTCAACCAGCCTCGCTAGACACGGTTGGCCTGGCCGGAATAAAGCCTGTGCCCGCGTTGGATGTTCTAGTAGCTAAATCCGTTTTGGCGAAGATGAATGTATGGTTCCCCTGAGATAAAGTTGCCACCGCGGGCCTGGCCGACGAATAAGTCATGATCTCCGTCGACGTCCAGATGGCAGACAACCTCGCACTCGAGGTATCCCAAGACGTTGGCCAGGATCGGTAAATCAGTGACCGTGTCTCCGTTCATCTCAAAACCAAGAAACGGGTCTTCGGCCGGATCGATATGGCCAGCAAATTTACGCAAGAAAACCCGGTCATCGCTCGGTAGCTGACACAGGCCGAAGCGTCTCGATTCGCTGATCAGTGGCATGATTGGTCGGCCTTTTGCGATAGCGATGCTGATCATCGGCGGCTTAAAGGAGACCTGCTGTACCCAGCTGGTGAGCATTCCCAGACGCCGGTCTTCGTTCCGGGCCGTAAGAATGAATAGTCCAGAGGGGATTCGGCCGATCGCCGCGCCGACACACTGACGTGTCTTTTCGTCCATGGGGTCGTTCACGCTTGGGGGTTGGATTCTCCGCGAATGTCTAGCCTTATAGGAACGACCCGTCAAGCATAAACGCTATGGGGTCGGGTCGCAAAACCCACGCGACGCCAACAGGCCTATGACAGCCCGTCAGTGGCAAGCTCGGGTGGGTTGGTCAGACTCCAACGCCTGGACCAGACCCTCACGCCACTCCAGATAGAGGTAGGGCAATTCGAACCGCTCGTGGACACCGCGCAGCTTTAAGAGGAACCGTTCGTACACTTCACCCTGCCATTGGCTTGTGCCCTGCTGGCAGAAAAATAGTCGGCAACCCATGGGCCTGATGGCATGGACCGTACACAACGCGTCGACCTGAAACGGGCACGGTGCGTGAAGATCGACGGGACCCAAACGGTGGGCATCCAGTTGCGATATGACCCATGCGACTTCCAACGCCGTGACCCACAGCCGGTGACCAAAGGCGTTGAAGTGGCAGCAGCGACCGCTGACCCAGCAGACCGGGCCACGGCGGCGGACTTCGTCGTCTAGTTGTCCGTAGAGCTCAGCGACGGCAAGACGCACCGGAGCATCTGTGACGGCACGGTGCAACACAGGCCACACCCGCTGCTCTTGCCACTGTGATCCCGGATCATCCGGAGCTGCGTTCGCGCAACACCCTGATTTCTTTGGCGGGATAGAAGTTGCCATGATCGATCCCCGGGCAGGTTCGGGCTGCTCGATGCCAGTCAGATGGTTTGTCCGTGTTTTCGGGCCAGAACGGCCACGTGCGACATTGAACCGGACGCACGGGGTAAATACCGCACTTGGCTTTGCCCGCTTCGGAGCGATCTAAGAACACACAGTCATAACCGTGGTCGGTCCTGTGTTCGTTGAGCGACCACTGTCCATCGATGCGGTGAGCATAGCGGCGGCGCAAGGTCGCCGGCGTGATACCCAGATACGTCGCGATGGCCTTGGCTTCCTCTTGGGTGAACCAAACATACCCAGGTGGCCCTGTACAACAGTTGCCGCACTGAGTGCAGCTGAATTTCAGGCCGTCAGCGTACCATTTCGTTTCTGCCATCAGCGGTTTGGCCGGTGGGGGTATAAAAAGTCAAAACCAAGTGTAGTCGAATTGGCTGCGCCGCGCACCGTTTGCTCGACGCAATCCCTTGCCAACGGCTACGCGCGGCACCTGCGGGGATCGCCCTTACCACGCCTTCATCCGTCTGGGATATGCTAATCCGATCCGCCTGCCTTTAGCAATGATTCCACATGGCACGTCACGTTACGGGCCAGGCTTTCCAGGTGATAGCCACCTTCAAGTGTGGAAATCAGTCGGCCATCACAGTGACGATTGGCCACAGCGGTCAGCTGCTGGGTCATCCACAGAAAGCCATCGGTGGTCACTTGCATGTGCGCTAGGGGGTCTTCGTTCGCGGCGTCAAAGCCAGCGCTAATGACCAGGGCGTCAGGTGCAAATCGGTCCAAGGCTGGGATCACCTGGCTGTCAAATATTTGGCGATAATGGACGTCGCTACTGCCGGGGGTGATCGGCAGATTGACGGTAAAACCCTCTCCGAGGCCGATACCCCGCTCAGTGTCAAAACCGGTGCCCGGGTAAAGATGGTCCGGGTGCTCATGCAGGCTTATGTAGAGCACGTCAGCGCGATCTTCGAAGATGTGTTGGGTTCCATTGCCATGGTGGACGTCGAAATCAACGATCGCCACACGATCTAGCCCGTGCCGCCTGATCAGATCGTCGGTGACGATCGCGGCGTTGTTGAGCAGACAAAATCCCATAGACCGGTCCCGTTCGGCATGGTGTCCGGGTGGCCGCACCGCGCAGAACGCGTTGCGGCAACGCCGCTGGACAACCGCTTCCGCGGCTGCCAGCAAGCCACCGGCCGCCAAGATCGCAACGTCGTAGCTGACCGGACAGATCGCCGAATCGACGGTGTCAATAAACGGCGCCGCGGATTGACACGCCTGGCGCAGCCGATCGATATAAGCTCGATCGTGGACGTGCAGGAGCCCCGACAACGTCGCGGGCTCAAACGTCAAGTGCTGGCACCGGTTCCACAGATGTTGTTCTTGAAGCCCACGAACGATCGTTTTTAGACGATCGGGTCGCTCGGGATGGCCCGCGCCAGTGTGATGGTCGCCGAAACGGTCGTGATAGATCAACGCGGTGGTCATGATGATAGATCTTTCATGGCTGTCTAACAGAAATCCCTTTTGCCATTGGTCGGATACATCGCGTCTGTGGCCGCGTTGGCCGGCATCGACGGCATTGCCGGCTCTGGCCGCAGGCACCATGATTCGCCCAGTGTCGGAGGCCTGTCCGGGACCCGATATCTCGGGTCTGACCCGGTGGCCTAAAGTTAATCTGAGCACTGGTGCGGGCTCAAATCGGTGGTAGAATTAATGGAATATAGGCATTGGGTGTCTGGTTTTTATTGACGACTCACTGATCGGGATAACGATCTGCGGTATAAACCGTGGATGTTGGTCGGCGGCCCTTCCAGCCAGTGCCGCCGCAGAGGCAGGGGACACACATTGATCCACAAACGAATGACTATTTATTCGGCGACTTTGGCCGTGGGGTCGATCATTCTGGCGACGGCGGGCCTGCCCGCTATGGCGGTGGTCATTTCTTCAGGCGATGGCAGCGGAAACACGTCTAACCCGGTCAACGAAGCGGGTTATAGCGATTTCGGGTTTTGGGGCAACGTGGGTCTTCAAGGCAGTGGATCGGCGGTGTATTTGGGCGACAATTGGGTGTTGACCGCGTTTCACATCAACGGTCAGGGCCAGCCCAGTGGCGTCGAGCTCAATGGACAGTTTTACGCGCGGGACCAGAACACCACGTCTGTGCGATTACAGAATCCTGACGGCGGTGGCTCTGAAACCGACCCGAGCGTTGATACGGATCTGAGAATGTTCCGATTGTCCCAGACCCCGGTAGGGCTCCCGGCGGTGACGATGGGTACCGCGACGCCTGAAGTGGGCGACGAAGTGTTGATGATCGGCTATGGTCGCGATCGCCAGGTCGCACTGACCTACTGGGACGCTGCCGGCAATGAGTTTTCATCACCTTCCGGCGCGACGATTGCCAGCGGATATAAATGGGACTCCGATCGAACAAAACGATGGGGTGCTAACACCATTCATCAAGTGAATCTCATCACCGAAGCGTCCGGTTTTGGCGACATTCACGCGGTGTCAACGCGGTTCGACAGTTCGGCTCCGGATGCGGTCAACTTCGAGGCGCAGGCGGCCGGTGGTGACTCGGGTGGTGCGGTGTTTGTCAGGAACGGCCAAGGGTGGGCGCTGGCTGGTCTGATGCATTCTGTGGGCAACCCCGACAACATCCCACCTGTGGAAGCCGCTATTTTCACAGGCCAGACCTTCATTTCAGACCTTTCGTTTTATCACGATCAGATCTTGACGGTGATTCCAGAACCGTCGACTTGGTGCCTGTTGGCCGTGGGGCTTTTGGCCGTGGGCTTGCGGCGTCGTTGCTGATCGGTGTTCAACAGGTGGCCAAGCCGCCGTCGCGTGGCAGCCAGGCTCAAGCCACGTCATTCCACTGTTTTTTGCTTGTCTCTGTCCGACAGCCATCTGTACGTCGCGCAGCGGCAGTCCGAACAGCTCGGCCCACAGTCCGCACACCGCACGGTTGGCTTTGCCGCCTTCAGGTGGTGTGGCCACGGCGATCTTGAGCCGGTCTCCCAGCTGTCCGACCCAGCCGTGTGCCGCTGGCCCCGGGCACGACCTTCGCAAGGATGCACACGCCGTTCGGCGTTACGTTTAATCCAAGCATGAACATGTTGGTGTTTGGATTACACCACAGGCGAGAAGTGATCGCGAATGTCCTTGGCAAACAGGCGTCCGTGACAATCGTGCGCGTCGGATCGCTGCCGGACAAAGCATGAATGCCACGCGTATCACTTGCCGCTGTGTCAGCCCGACGATGGCCGGTCCAGCACGTTCTTCTGACGCAACCTATGATGATAGTGTTGAGCGAACCGGTGCGCTTCGTCACGGATCGCTTGGCAGAGCCTCAGCCCGGCGTTTTGTCGAGACAGTCGGATGGGCTCAGATCCCGCTTGGGTATAGATCAGTTCTTGTTTCTTTGCCAGTGAGATGACCATTGGTGGCAGGACATCCAGTGGCGCGAACGCTTCCAACGCCGCATGCAACTGTCCCAGTCCTCCGTCGATGATAATCAGGTCGGGGTAAAGCGCTTGGCCGCGGCCCGCATCGCGATAACGCCGGCTGACGACCTCCCTGATCGCGGCGTAGTCGTCATTGGTGGCGGTTTGGATTTTGTACCGTCGGTATTCGTTTTTGAACGGTTTACCGTCCACGAAGCAAACCTTGGATCCGACCGTCTGCTGACCCTGTAGGTGTGCAATGTCGATACACTCGATACACCGGATCTGTCCGTCTATCCGCAGGGTCTTGCCAAGTGATTCGAGTCCCTTACGCGGGTCGATATAGAACGTTTCGGCTTCTGGCTGCCAGCGGTCTGTCCGCTTCCCGCGCTGGTCAAATTTTTCCAGAGCGCGAATTTGATCACGCAGTACCGCAGCTTGCTCATAATCTTGGTGTTGAGACGCCAAGGCCATTTCCTGTCGCATCTGACGTAACATGACAGTTCGTTTTGATTCCAGGAACCGAATCAACCGGTCAATGTCACGCCGGTAGGTCTCCTTGGAGATCTTGTCGGCGCACGGAGCGGTACACTGCTTGATGGGGTAGAGCAGGCAAGGACGGAAATAACGACGGTTGTCGTCGTCATCGCGGATATCAAGGTGACAGGTTCGGAATTTGAACACCCGCTGGAGCATCTGGATCGAATCTCGTAGTGCGTACACACTGGTGAACGGTCCCAACACCTTGGCCCCTCGGTATGCCACGGCGGTGGGTTGGCGTGTAATAAATACACCCGGGAAGTCGTCGCGGGTCGTGACGACAAGGTATGGGTATGTCTTATCGTCCTTCAGGTTTGCGTTGAAACGCGGGTGGATGTCTTTGATCAATCGGTTCTCAGCCAACAGTGCTTCCCATTCGCCTTGGCATTCGACGATGTCAAAGTCGTCGACCAGGTCGAGCATGGGCTGTTTCTTAGGTCCTAGGTCGGCTGAAGGCAGGAAGTAGCTACTGACACGATCGGGGAGTTTTGCGGCTTTGCCGACGTAGAGCACGCGGCCCTGTGCATCTTTCATGAGATACACACCAGGTACCTTCGGTAGCTGGCGAGCCTTTTTCAGCAACGTATGGATTTTGTCGGCGCGGTCTGACATTCGGTGATTATAAGCGTCCAAGAGGACCATCCTATTGTGTCATTTATCGGCGATGACGTGGCGGTCGCGTTTGCATCGGAATATGCCATTGGACTATAATTGAGGAACTTGGTCGTCCAAATGAAGGGCCGCGAGGGGACGGGAGTCATCACGCTCATATGGTCACCTGGGTAGGGAGATTCACAGAGCAGGTGACCTGTTGAAGCGCCAGGCGGTGTGGGGTCGGACGAGGAACAAGGTAGGGAATAATAGAGTTCACATCGTCGTGTTTGGTGATTTTCTACCCGCGTGATCGTGGCAGGTCGGCTGTCCGCAGGAAGAGAGAGTGTGTCATTTCTGACACAGGTGGTTCTAGGCTCGGCTTCATGTGGGAACAGACTCGGTTTAAGCAGGGCGACATCGTGGTTCACGCTCGGCGTCCCGAATGGGGCGACGGTATCGTGGATCAGGCAACGACCACAAAGCACGAGGGTCGAACGGCTCAAAGGCTTATTGTGCGCTTTGCCCATCGTGGGCGCGTGACCGTTAACACTGCGGTGGCAGCGATACAATCTAAAGATCAAGAGGAACTTATGGCAAGTACAAGTGCTTCGGCGATATCGTCCGGGACCGCTGGCCCCGGTTGGCTTGAGTCACTGACCAAGGAGGATACACGCGAACTGTGGACGTTGCCGGAGGCCATGACGGATCCGTTCAGCGGCATGGCAGAACGGCTCCGTGCCACGCTGGACAGTTATCGATTTAGGGCCGACGCCCGTGGCTTGATCGAATGGGCTGTGGCGCAGAGTGGGTTGACCGATCCATTAAGTAAACACAACCGTCATGAACTAGAGCAGGCGTTTGTTCGCTTTGCTCGGGACCGTGATCGTCATTTGGGCGAACTTGTGCGGTTGGCCAAGAAGCAGAATCGACGTCCACTGCTCGAACAGCTGATCAAAGACATGGCCGGGTCACCTGCCCGACACGCTTTGGAAAGGGCGATGGCAGGGTAGCTGTTTGTACGGGTGAGGACTTCCGTCGGTTTGGCTACAATTTTTTGATGCCATCGCCCGCCCAGCGCATCGCTCGTCTGCGCAGCCAGATCCGTCGTCACAATCGGCTGTATTATGTCGACGCCCGGCCGGAGATCTCGGACCAAGAGTTTGACCGTCTCCTGGGTCAGCTGCAGACACTAGAACAAGAGCATCCCGAACTGGTGACGCCCGATTCGCCCACACAGCGCGTCGGCGGACAGCCTATCGAGCGTTTCAGCACGGTGACGCACGCCCGCCTGATGCTCAGTATCGACAACACGTACCAGTATGACGACCTGCTCGCGTGGCATGGGCGTGTGCTTAAAGGCCTTGGACGCGAAGATGGGGCCACGACCGTGGACTACGTGGTCGAGCCGAAGATCGACGGTGTTGCCGTGAGCCTCCGTTATGAAGATCGTCGGTTGGTGCTGGCCGCCACACGCGGTGATGGACAGCGCGGCGACGACATTACCCATAACATTCGTACCCTCCGCGCCGTGCCACTGACGCTTGGGGCAAGCCCGGTGCCGCCGAAGACCAGTCACCCATTGCCTGTAGCCGCGATCCCCCGGATCGTGGAGGTGCGTGGCGAGGTCTTTATGCCCAGGGCGGAGTTCGATCGGATCAACCGACTACGGATCCAGGCAGACCAGGAGCCGTTTGCCAACCCGCGCAATTCCACCGCAGGCACGCTCAAGCAGTTGGATCCCCGCCTGGTTGCTCAGAGGCGACTGCTGTTTATGGCCCACGGGCCGGGAGAGGTAGACCCCAACCCGTTTCAACGGTATAGCCAGTTTCTGGCAAGTGTTCGTGTGTGGGGATTACCGACCAACCCATTGGTTTGTGTGTGCGGTGGGATCAACCCGGTGTGGCGGTTTGTCGAAGACTTTCAAGGTCGCCGCGACACCCTGGGGTACGACGTCGATGGTGTGGTGGTGAAGGTCGACGAATACGACCAGCAGCGGCGGTTGGGTTATACATCCAAGTGTCCGCGTTGGTGTATTGCATACAAATACGCCGCCCAGCAGGCGACAACCGTCTTGAAACAGATCACCTGGCAGGTCGGTAAAGGGGGAACACTGACACCGGTCGCTGAGCTCGAACCCGTGTTTCTCTCGGGCACGACGGTCAAACGAGCTGGGTTACACAACATGGACGAGATCCAGCGTAAGGATATCCGTGTCGGTGACCGGGTCGTGATCGAAAAAGCGGGTGAGATTATCCCGCAGGTGCTCCATGTGGCGATGGCGCATCGTCCACCTGGTACCCGGCCGACGATAGCGCCTCGACGGTGTCCCAGCTGTGGTGAAGCGCCGGTGCAGGAAGAAGGTGAGGTGGCGATCCGCTGCGTGAATCTAGAGTGTCCTGCCCAGCTGCGTGAGCGACTGATCTGGTTTGCCGGTCGCACTCAGATGGACATTGATGGGATGGGCGACAAGGTGGTCCATCAGCTTGCCGATGCGGGTTTGCTCGCTTCTTTTGCAGATATTTATCGCTTAAAGGACCATCGCGACCAGCTGGCCGGTCTCCAGCGCATGGGGGTTAAGAAAGTTAAGAACCTCATCGACGGGATCGAGCGCTCCAAAGAGCGTGGCATGGCTCGTGTGGTGGTGGGCTTGGGGATTCGTCATGTAGGTACGCGGGCGGCTCAAATCTTCGCGGGTCATTTCGGTTCGATTGACAAGCTCGGCCAGGCGACACTTGATCAGCTGACGTCGATCGATGAAATCGGACCGGCGATCGCTCAATCGGTGTACCGATTTTTCCGCAGCCAGACCGGTAGGCAGGTCATCGGTCAGCTTCGTCAGTTGGGTGTCGACATGACGGCGCCGGTCAAGCAGAACGCCGCGCCCGATTCGCCGTTTGCCGGCAAAACCATTGTGCTAACAGGCGTGCTGGAGCATTTCGATCGCAACACACTTAAAGGAAATCTCGAATCACTGGGTGCAAAAGTGACTGCCAATGTCTCCAAAGTGACCGATCTGGTGATCGCCGGCGATCGCCCTGGGAGCAAACTCGAGAAAGCCAGACAACTGGGCGTGGAAGTGTGGGATGAACAGCGACTGCTCGAGGCGCTGAATGGTAGATAAAGGGTATGCTTGTGTACAAGGCAGGGTCGAAGGACATAGAATGCCGATCTCGTGGATACGCATGTCACGAGTCAGGTGGCACCGCCTGCTATGGGTTGGGTTCCCTTTGGGGCGGAGCGTGCTGCAGGCCATCCTCTTTGATAGGGAGTGTAGCCGATGAGAACGAGGAAACAAAACCTTCGATGCGGTCCCGTGCTCCTTGGGAAACCGTCGCCCTCACTGGCGAGAATCAACAAGATGAATGCCGAGGAGTTGATTGCACGAATCGACAGTCTGTCCACCGAAAGGGCCCGTTTGGCCCGCCGCATCGAACACCTAAAAATTCAAGACCCCGTTCCCCAGCAGCGCATCGATAGGCTAAGTCGTCAGATCAGAAGATTGGCAGCGTTGCAGAAGACCGCTGGTGATCGTCTTGCCGAAAAGCAGGAGCAGCGGCGGCTTCGTGGTTGACCACCCAAGAGACTCAAGCGGCCGACCAAGCCCGTCGTTGGCAGTGACCCGCGGGCGTCTGGGTATTGTTGATGCAAGAGGCGCTTCTGGACAATGATCCGCCACGCTGTGACCAGAGATGTACCCGCCATGGGCAAGATCATTAATGATTGCGCCGAATATGGCCAAATGCTGCACCGGTCGCAGTCATATCTGTACGAGCATGTGCGTGAGTTTCATGTCGCCGAACACCGAGATCAAGTGGTGGGTGTGTGTGGGCTTGGTATCGTGTGGGCGAACTTGGCCGAGGTGTACGCGTTGGCGGTGATACCACCGGCTCGTGGCCGGGGCTGGGGTAAACATTTGGTCCACGCTTGTATTGATGAAGCGCGAAAGCTGGGGATCCGTAAGCTGATGACGTTGACTTATGAAGACAGGTTTTTTAGCGCCTGTGGCTTTGAAACGCTTGACCGGGAAAAGCTGCCATTAAAGGTTTGGAGTGACTGTGTGCGGTGTTCGAAAAATCAGGCTTGCGACGAGATTGCGATGATCCGCGTGCTCGAAGACGTGGCCGATGTGGCCCCAGAACAGCCACCGGTGACCGAGCGTGTTGATGTACCGGTGACACTGGAAGTGCGCCCAGGCCGTGTGGCTCAGCGGCCCAAAATGGACGAAGCCCACTAGCGGAACTGTCGGTCATCGCCCGGTCCGTACATCGGCGGGCGGCCTGTCCGTCTGTTCCGCACGGGGCACTCGCCGGCGCGGCTGGCCCAAAGCGTCGGGTACCGCGCCGCCGCAACGGGATGACCGATCAACCCTCCGACAGAAAATCGCCGCCCATGGGTGTGTCGAGCACGGGTTCGGTCCGTCTCTGACGCGCAAGTGGGATTGCCGTCATTTCGGGTCTGCACGCTATTGGCGAACCGTCGTACTTTTATGGCCAGTACCCAACCCTACCCGTGGCTGCACCAAATCATGACAGGCCCGACCTTCGGCGCGCTGCTTGACAGAATTGCCGCAGGTCACCTCCGTACCGTGGTTCGAGGCAGTCGAGGATCCAGCACGTCAATCGTTGCCGGCGCGTTGGCGGTGCGTTTGGGTCGCCCGGTTCTCTTGGTCGTCGCTCACCCCGAAGACGCCCAGGACGCACTGGAAGAGTTGAGGTGGTTTGACAGACCAAATCACCCTCTGCCGCGTTGTTGTTTGGCGGCGATGGAGGCATTGGGCGGCCAAACGGGGCTGAATTTGGAGTTGCTTAGTCAGCGACTGCAGGTCGTTGAGGGTCTGTGTCAGGGTGGGGGGGCGGAAGATCGCCCGCCGACTTACGGTCGCCAGGGTGTGTGCGTGGCACCGATTCACGCGTTGATGCAGGCCGTGCCAACGCCAGACACGCTCAGATCGCTATCGCTAACCGTCCGGGGCGGTCAGCAGTTGTCATCGCGGCGGCTCTTGGCGTGGCTGGCCAATGCCGGTTACGAACGCGTGGAGGTCATCGAGCATCCCGGTGAGTTTGCGGTTCGCGGTGGGATCGTGGATATCTTTCTGCCTGCCGGCGCAGTGGCCGACGCCAACGGTCCCTTGGCAGACAACGGAATGGGCGGGCCGGTTCGGCTGGATTATTTTGGGGATCAGGTCGACTCGATCAGCCGGATCGATCCGCAAACGATGGGCTCAAGTCAGAGCGTCGATTGGGTGCAGATCGTCGGTGCCACGGCCGATCAGGTGCAATCCGATCAAGGCACGACCCACTTCATGTCCATGTTGGCCGACGAAACAGTCGTGGTCCTGCACGAAATGCTCGAACTGGCCGAGCAAGCTCGAGGCTATTACGAGCGTTTGACCGATCCACGAGGGATTTACCCACCTGCTGCAGTGTTCAGGGCGCTAACCCAGCGGACCCACCTTGAAGTGAATCAGTACAGCGGCGCTTCGGACCAAGAAGTGGCGCTGGATTTGCCGGTTGAACCGTTGCCCACCTTTGAGCCACAGGCCCCTGAAGCGGTGCAACAGCTAGCACAGCTGGCTTATGGTGAACCGGCGGCGTCTGAATCAGGCGCCCCTGAGCATCGCGTGGTGGTCTTGTGCCAGAAACCGGCCGAGCGAGAGCGGCTGATGGAGCTGATCCATGAGCACGCTGACGGCGCCGAACAGCGGCTTCGCATCGAAGTGGGCTATCTGCACCGCGGGTTTATTTGGCGCCGCGATGGTGGTCACAGCGAGGTTTTTCTGGTGCCTCATCATGAACTTTTCCACCGTTACGACAGCGGGCGTGCTGTCCGGCGAGTCGGCCTAAGCTCGTCGTCCAGCGTTGGGCGCGCGTCGGACGCGTTTCTGGATGTGGAAGTCGGTGACTATGTGGTCCACGCTGATCACGGGATTGCGCGGTTCGATGGCTTAAAAACAATGCGCCGTAGGGGCAGAACTCAGGAGTATCTCACGCTCCAGTTCGCCAATCAGGCACATCTGCACGTGCCGGCGACCCAGATCGAGTTGGTCCAGAAGTATATCGGCGGTTTCCATGGCAAACCGCCGCTCAGTCAATTGGGAGGCAAACGCTGGGCGAAACAAAAGCAGCACGTGGCCGAAGCCGTCAAGGATATGGCCGCCGAACTGCTTCGGGTGCAGGCGGCCCGGGCGAGCATGCCCGGCATCCGTTATCCGCCGGACACGCCCTGGCAGCGCCGATTTGAAGCTGAGTTTCCTTACAAGGAAACCGAGGATCAAATCGCGGCGATCGGTCAGATCAAAAAAGACATGAATCAGCAGCGGCCCATGGATCGATTGATTTGTGGCGATGTGGGGTTCGGAAAGACCGAGGTGGCCATACGGGCGGCATTCAAAGCCATCGAGTATGGCAAGCAGGTGGCGGTTCTGGTGCCCACGACCGTGCTGGCTGAGCAGCACGAACGCACATTTTGTCAGCGTATGGTCGATTACCCGTTCCGCGTCGAATCGATCAGTCGGTTCAAAACCGCTGCCGCCGCCACCCGGGTGCTCAATGACCTGGAGCGGGGTCAGGTCGATGTGATCATTGGCACCCACCGCTTGTTGTCTGGCGACGTCAAGTTTGCCGACCTGGGGTTGGTTGTGATCGACGAAGAGCAGCGGTTCGGCGTGGAGCACAAGCAGACACTGATGCGGTTGCGACTGACCGTTGACGTCTTAACACTTTCGGCCACACCCATCCCCAGAACGCTGCACATGTCGATGCTGGGCTTGCGTGATATCAGTTCTTTGACCATTCCCCCGCTTGACCGGCGAGCGATTGTCACCGAAGTGATCCCGTACGATGCCCAGCGAATCAAGCAGGCGATCCTCCGTGAGTTGAATCGTGACGGGCAGGTTTACTTTGTTCACAACCGCGTGCACAGCATCCAAAGTGCCGCCGACGAGGTTCAAAAGCTTGTGCCCACGGCTCGTTTGGCGATCGGGCACGGTCAGATGCCCGGCCACGAGCTCGAACAGGTGATGCTTCGATTCCTGAGGCGGAAGGTGGACGTGTTGGTATGTACCACGATCATCGAATCGGGTCTAGACATCCCCACGGCCAATACGATCTTCATCAACGAGGCCGATCGGTTTGGGCTGGCCGATCTCCACCAGTTGCGGGGCCGTGTGGGACGGTACAAACACAGAGCCTATTGCTACCTGTTGTTGCCGGCGGATCGGCCGGTGACAGATGTGGCGGCCAAACGACTGCGGGCGATCGAGCAGTATGCGGTGTTGGGCGCAGGTTTCAAAATCGCCATGCGGGATCTGGAGATCCGTGGGGCGGGGAATCTGCTTGGTGTTCAGCAAAGTGGGCACATCGCGTCGGTGGGTTACGAGATGTATTGTCGGCTGCTCGAGAAAGCGGCCAAGCGGCTGCGTCACGAATCGATCGTCGAGCCTATCAAGACACACATTGAATTGCCGGTCTCGGGTTGGCTACCCCGTCGGTACATTGGTTCTGAGAAGTACCGTATGGAAGGGTACCGGCGGCTGAGCCGGGCCGCGTCACTGGAGCATTTCGAAGCGGTTAGCAAGGATTTTGTCAACGCCTACGGCACGCCGCCGGGTCCGGCTCAGACACTGTTGGATCTGACCGAGCTACGCATCGCCGTGACTTTGGTCGGCGTCGACGCGATCAAGCTAGACGGCCCAGATGTAATTTTCCGCACCGCCAGCGTCCGCGACCTTCAGCCACGCCTGAAGAACGCGGCCGGCCGTGTCAGTGTGATCGATGACACCACCGTCTACTGGCGTCCGCCAGCGAACTACCTTGAGCCGGGGACGCTTTTGACGGTGCTGCGAAAGCTGTTTGTGGGTTCCAGTTAGTACTTGTACACACCAACGACGCGAACAGCATCGTTGGTACCGGTGATGCCCGAGCGGTCGAAAACAGCGTAGAACCGTGTCGATTCCACCGGGCCTTTTCGGAAGTCATCGGAAGGAAATCCCTGGACTACGACATAAGCGGTAAAAATATCGCTTCGGGTCGTGAACACTTGACTGAGGAATTGAAAGCGGGCCATCTGTTCCTCAGCACTACCTGGAACACTGAGAGGTTCAGCCTTTCCGCCGTTGGATGAGAGATTTTCCGGCAACGGGTACAGATCAAGATTTGTGCCCTTGTTAGCTACAAGATATCGCTGCATGTCGTTGGCAGCCTGTGCTCCAGAAACTCCGTTAGAGTGCGGATTGACCCACAGCAGTTCGCCAATGCCGAGGATGCCTGGTTGTGAACGGTAACCACTGAGACCAGAAAATGACGATCGTTTCGCAGGTTCATCGCGAAAGATTGCAATTGCCTCCATGAGTGCTTCGACGTCATCAATGCTCTCTGCTAACGGTGTTGCGAGTGTCGCAATGTGTAGTGGCACGGTGTTGATGTTGAGGACACCGGGTGCAAACTGTTCTGCACTATTGTCAACACCGGTGGACGAATCATTGTCTCCGTCGTCATCGTCGTTGTCGATACCGTCATGGCGTGTACTAAGAGTCGTAAACTCGTCCATCACCATTGCTGCATGTGGGATTCCCGTTGAATCGGGTACGGCGACACCGGATACGGTCGAGCCAGGCACAGTACGGCGAAAATGAAGATTTCGCCGCGCAGGGTCAAGGGAGTCTAGCCTATTGGGGAAATCACCGTCTATTTCATCCGTAAAACCAAACATGTGAATCCAGCCCAGTTCCGCAACGCTCATAAAGCGTCGGTTTGCGACAGGAAGTTGATAGTTGTCGAGAGAGTTATCTCCCGCTATGCCCTTCTCGTCATGGGTCAGTTGGTCAATCGAGGTATCGTATTGATCTTCGGGCAAAGTGTCGGGATTGACGCTGCCGTCAGGTTGCACTCTGGGTGAAGCGGTCTGGGCCTTGCCCGTATTGGAAACGAAACGCATACCGTTTCCGTCCCGCGCCACAGATGCCTGTACATGTCGGTTTTTTGGGATCGAAGGGCTCGCCGGTAAGAGATGCGAAATTTCCGAGTCGTTGCCCAGGTTGTTCAACAGATCTAGAGCGAAGCGATCGTAGGTTACCCAATTCCCGCTTCCCACCTCGACCTGCATTTCAACCGTGACACTGTTGCCGTCAAACGGGAGATTAAATGTGAACGTGCCGTCCGCGGCTCGAATTCTTTGTCTGCTGTCAAAACCAAGGTCTGCCGCAAGATCGTTGCCTTTGCCGCCCTCATCGACCGAGTTGATGGGGTTCGAGTAGATAATGGCCCAGGATTGGTCTGATCCTCGTGGTTCCAGTTCGGGTTCACTACTGGGAAATCCATTAGCTACGGCCGACGGATCATTTAATACGAATATGACTGTTCCCACCTTGACGCGAACCGATATATCGTCAAATTTGATTGGGCGATCAAATGGATTGCCAATCTCGATGGCCATGGCTTGCGATCCACCGATACGTACCCAGGTGTCGTGAACGTTGTCACCCGCCGGGGGAACGATATCTTGATCCTCATAGCCAAATTGGACATACACTTCACGGATAAACGGTAGTGTCTCTAGGCCATAGTACGTAATACCTGACTGGGTAATCTTTGTTGGGACATGATCAGTATCTGAATAATCCTGAATCGCTAGAGCGAACTCCGTTGCGATGACGTCAATGTTATTTGCCGATTCATTAAGATAGGTCGGAGAGCCGATGTTGAGTATTTTCTTAAGTCGGTTAGCTATGCGTTCGACGCGGTCAGGTATACCGGTTATGAGACTAATATCGTTGTCCTGATAGTAGTTGTCTGTCGTTTTATCCCGATCTCGAAAAACGAGATCATATTTCAGCTTGTGGTCCCCCGCATGGATGTTACTGTGGTTAGATGCGAACAAGGCCGACCCATTAATGGTGGTGAGCATGTGTCGTATGGCAGGGAACACTCGATCTTTGACGGGGACGACAGGTGATTGCGGAGTAGTATCATTAGGATCAGTGCCTTGAAAGTAGGCAAGCATTTGATCGGCGCCGGATATTGTGTTTGTGTCGTATAGAACGTTTTGATAAGAAAGTTCTTTGCTTGATCCGGGTGAGTCACGCAGCAAGCCTTTCATCTCGGTATCCATCGCATAAGCAATATCGGGATGATTCAACCCGCCGCGGTAACGAAGTTCTAGTTCATTGGAAATGTTCAGTTTGTTTGTTCGGTTGCCATAGTAGACGATGTTTTTGAACCAGGCATTCTCACGGCCCATTAGGTCCGTGTCGATATCATCGAGGTCGATTTCTAAGTTAAGTCTAACAGGGAAAGGATCAACAGACGCGATCGTAAAACCGCGTATGTTTGTGAATATTGACCGCAGATCGTTTTTGCCTGTAGACCAGGGTATCGAGATCGTAGTTCGGCTAAGCAGTCGCGATAAGTCAGCGTCGGTAGGGTAATATCCTCGTATTGACCGATTATGATCGCCGGTGATAGATTGGAAGTTTGTCCCGTCATCAGTCGTGGCGGTTGCGACATTCACGTTAATCTGGGAACTGTTATCGATGATTCGTACCGCCATAACGTACGACACCTCACCGATCTGACGGATCGGCGCCCAGGTCCACCGACTGTCCGGGATCCCATCGCCGTCGGCGTCGACACCCCAAGATTGCCAATTTGTTGTCGGTGGAGCACTCATCGACGTATCGGGAGGAGGCGGGACAGGGAAAGGGGGTACGATAGTAATTTTGACATCTTTATCTGTAGAGAGATAACCGGGCTTAGGCGTAGTGGTATAGTTAACTGGATTCTCTTCGGGCAACGGTTGTGAACCAGTCGACAAAGGCAGACGCAGAAAAACTCCGTTCAAATTGGTGATGTGTGGCCAAGCCGGGTCGGGCCCGGGAATTTCGAAATCAGGGGTCGTCGAGGCTAGCCATGTATCGTCATATTGACCACCGGTAGGAGCGGATGAGAAGGGGTTGCCATTGACATCAGTAGACAAGGGCATGGCGTTTACTGTTGTGTTCGTCCACGGGTAATCGTACGGCTCGTCTGTACCGCCTTGATCGGGACTGTCGGGATTAAAAAAATTACCGTTGTCATCCAACAAGTCATCACGCAGGACGTTGCTGATCTGTAAGATCACCGCTTCGGCGACTGAGTCGATTTCGATGCTCTGGCGAGTAGTCGAGGATGTCCGGCGGCCCACACGTGCGGTCTGGATATAGGCGGTGCCCAGAATGGTCATCAGCACAAGGGTGACCACCACAAGAATAATCGCGGAGCCGTGTCGGTGATTGCGAACCGGCGTAGCTGTCGATCGACGTTGTTCGAGGCGATCGTTGCGGTTACCTGGCGATCTGTCCATATGCCTAATCGGCTCAGAAACATTAGCGTGTATCACAATCGTTACTCCTTGCTCTCTTACTCATCAAATGGCATGCTTCTATTGACGATTGACTTTGATGATCTGTTCAAACCATTGGCCCGAACGATGGGCCGCCCATTGGGGATCGGTGTGATCGCTCGTGTACTGTCGTTCGCCCTGAAACCTGCCGTGTCGGTCGTGCAGGCGGTAGCGGATGCGGATCAGGTGCGGCCAGAACGGTGCGTAGTCGTGCCGGAAGAACCAGATGGTCGGATTGGGCATCCCGGGGTTGATCTCATACTTCGGCTGTTCATTGATCGCGGGGTAGCTGGGAGGATCATTCAGCCCGTACCAGCGGATCGTGTTGTCGGGATCAAGAGGACC
The DNA here is from genome assembly GCA_965222495.1 of Phycisphaeraceae bacterium. Classification (GTDB taxonomy): domain Bacteria; phylum Planctomycetota; class Phycisphaerae; order Phycisphaerales; family Phycisphaeraceae; genus CBDCUA01. Next base: position 912,169 of record CBDCUA010000007.1, read on the forward strand.
GCCATATCCATAAGTATCCACCTCTCCGTTGTTATCCAAGTCGATCGCAAATTCCACGACAAAATCGCTGACGTTTTCGACCAGATAGGGGTGCATCTGAGCGATCTGGGCGCTCTGAAACGTCGTTCCCGTCGGGTGTGGATTGACGTGAAGTCGTTGGTCGTAAAAAGTTAAACTCCTGGCGCGCAGTCTATAGTTGAAGTACGTCATGCTATCTTCGAACAGCGCCCCCGTGGGTCCGACAAGCAGTGGGTTTGAACTTAACGGGTTGTTGAAGCTGTACCAAGCGACGTCGGTTAAGCCCATCCGCAGCTCCGCGGGGATGGCGGGATTGATCTGTGTACCGTATCCCACCACCGCCCCGCTGGGCAAAACGTCGTCTGTACCAATGTACGAGGGATCATCTTGCAAAAACAGCGCCTGTCGCCCCAGAATCCAGTTGTTGCACAGCCGGTTGGGGTCGGTGCCCAGACCGCCGCTCGGTGGCGAACCGTCCTGGTTTGTGCGTAGCAGATGGCCGTACCAGATCCGCGCGTAAGGGGCGTTTGAGCTGCTTGCAAAGTTATCCGCACTCCGGGGAGCGACTGGATCGATCCTCGCGGCGTCGCGGATGAAGATCAGCTGGTCGCTACGGACCAATCGGTTCACTTCGGTGCCGTCGGGCAGCAGACAGGGCACACCTTCACCGGGGTCAAATTGACCGTCGTTGTCCGTATCGCCAATCACCTGATTAACGATGATCAAGATACCGTCGTCTGCCGGTCCGATCATCGCCTCCGCGTCACGAACCAAATGATCAGAGATCGCCCGGCTTCCGGGTAAGACTTGGCTCAGTGCAGCGCCTTGGCTGACGGCGTTGACGGTGTCAAGGAACAGTCGATTGATCAGGAACAGCATCAGCACGGTGATGGACATGGCCACCATTAGCTCGAGAATCGTGAAACCCATGGCGAAGGGGTGTCGGTTGTTGCTCATGGGTCACTACTCCACCGCGTCACTGACCGTGATGATCAACTTTGTTGGGCTGGCCTGGCCGGCGCCGCCGGGCCGGCCGTACCATAGGATATTGGGCAGGAGCGTGGTGCCGTCGGCATCCAGACGCCGAGGAATGGGGCCGCGAACGTTGATGCCGTTGGCGTCGGCGCTCTGAACAATATGGATCGTGCCGTTGTTGTCCAGCACCTGGTCGCCCACCTGCACTTCGTATTCGTTGGTCACAGAGCCCAGATCGACCGCGTACAGGTTTCCGTTTGGACCGTTGAACTGGAACTTCGTCGGGTCTGTGGTGTCCAGCGACACGGGCATGCCATAGATCCCGGGCACATGCCACGCCCAGTCAGGCGACCCACTGACGAAGATTTGTTTAGGACCGTCATAGTTGGCCCAGCCAACCCAGGGGTCGGCCACGCCATTGCGGTTATAGACGTAGTCGTGGTGTGAGCCCTCCCCGCCACGGAGGATAAAGACGTACACCTGCCAATCAGAAGGTGAGGCAGGGATTGTCATGCGGCGGATCAGTGGCACCCAGTAGTATTTGCGATGGTATTCCATGACACTCAAGTTGGATACGGAGGTGTCCATTTCCTGAGTTTGCTGCGGGTGGTAGCTGCGATTCAGGCCGACAAAGAAGTAACTGCGGTCGTTGAGTTGCCACCTTTCAGCCAGTTGTAACGGAATGTCCAAGACCCCCTGAGGACTTAGACCGGGTTGAAGGATCGGGTGGACCCGTAGATCCGGATCGTTTGGTGGGTCTGGTGGCGGTGGGCTTCCGATGCGCGGTGGCCGGTTCGAGATACCATCGGTATCGGTCAGCACCGTGTGACGAAACTTCCGCGCCTGGATCAGCGTTTTGGCGTTATGGGCCACCTGCTGGGCCAGCAGATCGTCGGTGGTTTTCTTCTGAAGGATGGCCGCGACCGGAAAGACAGACGCGATCGCAACGAATGCGATCGCGAAGATGGCCATGGCGATCAGAGTTTCGATCATCGAAAAGGCAGCATCGCGGTCTAAACACACGGTTCGGCGTATGACAGTTGAACTTGGCATGGCCGTTACCTTGTGATCAATGTGCCGGTATGACGACCAAAAAAAATCGCTTGGCCATTGGCCAAGATCCAATCTCGCGCAGCGGTGTTGATCCCCGATGCGGTGCCGCTGTGCCCCAGACCGGCTTGACGCAGATCGGGTTTGGAATACACCATGACCCCAACGACCGTTTCGAGCTCTTCGAAAGGCAGTTCGTACTTCTTGACGGTGTTATCCCAACGATCGGTATAGGTCGGGCTATGGGGGTCCCAGTCGTCGGCGTCGTATCCGTTAAATCGACCGTCGGACCTCGCGTGGTAGCCATCATAGTCACCGTCATAGTAGACCATGCGATCCGGGTCATCAGAAGCAGATTCAGGAACGATCAAGGTGCCATGCTCGGTGAAACGCACGGCAAAGGGCGGGGTCAACAGCAGCAACCCCGACGCACCCTGCGCGTTGCGTGCGATACCGACCACACCGGCATTTCGGGGGACCTTCACGTAGTCACTTCGGGGGATGTCCCTATAGCCGTTGCGGCCTAGGGCTTCGAGGAACAACGGCTCAGGCGTATCGTCGTCCACGGCGTCCTGTTGGTTTTCCACCAAACGCATCTCGCCGGCGGGCGTAAACAGGATCGCCACACCGCTATGGGTAAAGCCCGCGTAGATAGGATTGATGTCCTCAAGGTCGACTTTTTTCACAGTGGCGTTAGCCCTCGCGGCGGTCACCGCTGCCCCGAGCGCGTTGATTGCGGCTTTGGTTTGATTCATATTGCGCATCGCCGATACCCCCGGCAGCACGATGCCCAGTGTCAGTGCGACCAGTGAGATCACCACCAGCAGTTCTGTGACCGTAAAGCCGCCACACTGGGCCAAGCCGCCAATTTCACTGTCACGAATGGGCGAAGCATGTCGCGGCGTTGAACGCTCGTGGCGCCGAGACGCCCAGTATGAACACACAGCATGCCCTCCTAATTGGGCTGACAAGGGATCCAGGATGCATTGCTGCCGGTCCAAGGTGTTACTCCAGATCGTCACTATAAATATCATCGCCCTTATCGATATCGTAAGGGTCTGGATCCAATTCTCCGTCTCTGCCCGTCGATGCAAAGTAAGGCCTCGATGTCTTGGGACCGCTTGCGATATCGTAATAGTTCAATTTACGGCCCCAACCGTCGACGACTTCTACATCACCGTCAAGATCAGAGTCAATCAATAGGTCCTTATTGATCGATGCCAGCATGGCGGCGGTGGTCGGTAGTTGCTTAGCGGTGAACACGAACCGTTCAATCGAATCATCGGGAGGGTTGGGATCGGTGTCGCTGATCACCACGCCGGTTTGGGCCTCATATTCCGCAGCGATACCCGCCAGCGCTTGTAGAGCCACGTGTGTTTGTTGCTGGGCGGCCTTGTTAATGGCAATCAGTGAGGCAACCGCACCTGCGGCGACAAGCACGCCGACAATCACCACGACCACCATGAGCTCGACGAGCGAAAATCCGCACCGTGTTTGGGTCTGACGGGCCTGGGTTGGTCGTGCCCGGGCAGATGATCGCGTTGGGCCATTGAGCGGCTCTAACAGATGGGCGATGAAGCGGCTGTGGGTCATGGCGTGGGGGTCTCCAGCTCAGAGCCGTACAGGTTATCTACCGCATCACTGCGCACGTGGGAGTGTGTCGAAGCGGGGTCACCGAAACGACCGTCCGGGCCCGCTGATACAAAATCGGCCTGGATCTTTCCGCCCCGCGGCTCCACGACATACCGGATGGGACGGCCGTAGCCGTCGTGGACATCGATCTGACCGCCAGGACCGGTGCGAACGGTGATGTGAGCCAACAGCGGTGCGGCCGCCGGGTCGGCCCGCAATGCTTTGACCGCCGTGGTGATCGTCGGGCCCGATGGCCAGGCGCCATGACGCTGGTGGTATTGACGCAAAGCCGCCCGCAGATGACGCAGCGTTGAACGGGTTTGCTGCTCACATGTCTCGGTCCGCAGTGATTGGCTGGCCAGAATCAAGCCGCCCAACACGATCCCGATGACCGATGCGGCCAGCAGCATTTCAACCAACGCCATGCCCGCTGACCGGCCCGTCGTGCCAACACGCCAGACAGGGCTCGCCGTAAGCCCGTCTGTGGTGGGGTACCGGATTGACAGTTGGGAGTTCATGGCGTGGCCTTGTGGGTCGGTGCATGACTACACAATCGATTGGATCAATGTCACCAGTGGCAGGAACAGGGCAATCACAATAAAACCCACCGTGCCACCCAGCAGCAGGATCATCAGCGGTTCGAGCAGCGAGATCATGGCCGCCACATTTGCGTCGACTTGGTCGTCGTAGTTGTCAGCGATTTTTAGCAGCATCTTGTCCAGCTCACCGCTCTGCTCGCCGACGTCAATCATGTTGACCACAATGGTGTCACAAACCTTGTTGGTGCGCAACGGTTCGGCAAAGCTCTCACCCTGTCGCACGGAATCGAGCACCTGGTCCAGTGCCCGGTGATAAACATGATTGTTTGCCGTGTCGCGCGTGATTCGAATCGCGTCCAGGATCGGTACACCCGCACCGATCAGTGTGCCGAGGGTGCGTGTAAACCTGGCGATGATGGTCTTGGAGATCAGGCCACCGACAACCGGCACCTTGAGCACCACGGTGTCAAGCACCGACATCCCCACACGGCTTTTCCGAGCCAACTTCAGACCGGTCATGATAAGAAATGGCGCAGCCAGCAAGTACACGGCGCCCGGGATCCATTGATCAGGGTATAAACGGCCAGCCATCCAGCTGCTGCCATTGATCAGCACCACGGTCAATCCCGGCAGCTCGGCGTTGAAATCGGCAAAGATCTGTTCGAACTTGGGCACGATGAACACCATGATGCCCATGACGATCAGGGCCGCCACGGAGAGCACCACACACGGATAGATCATCGCGCCGATCACCCGGCGCTTGAGCTTGGCCGCCTTTTCCAGGAAGTCGGCCAGACGCTGTAGGATCTGGTCCAGCACGCCGCCGACCTCCCCGGCTTCGATCATTTTGGTGTATAGCTTGTCGAAGGCCTTGGGGTGCCGGGCCATGGCGTCAGAGAGTGTCGTGCCACCCGAGACGTCTTCGTATGTCTCTCGGAGAATGTTCTTGAGCAAGCCCGGTTTTTGCTGTTGCTCGAGCACGCCGAGGGAGCGGAGTATGGGCAATCCAGCGTCTTGGAGCGTCGACATCTGCCGTGTGAACGCGGTCAGGGCCTTGGTGCCGACACCGCCGATGTTGATGGTGATCTCGCTCCATTTTTTCCGTTCCGGGCTCGCGTCCGATTGGGCCGCAGTCGCAGAACGGGCATTTTTTTTCTTGATTTTTTTTTGTTCCCGAACCGACGACGGGAAGTAACCGCGGCTGCGGATTTTGGCGATCGCGTCTTCGCTGCTTGTCGCGGTCACCGCGCCTTTACGGGGTTGTCCGGCTTCGTTGAGCGCTTCGTATACGAAAGTCGGCATATGCGTTACTCTTCGATCACCGTTTCACGGACGACCTCGTCGATCGTGGTGACGCCGTCCAGAATGGCCATCAGTCCGCTTTGACGCAGTGAACGCATACCACGTTTGCGAGACTGCGCTCGCAGGACCTGCGTCGAGGCGTTTTTCATCACAAGCTCTCGCATCTCGTCGTCGAGGGTCATGATCTCGAACAGAGCCGTCCGGCCTTTGTAACCGCTGTGGTTGCAGTAGTCGCACCCTTGGCCCCGGTAGATCTGGCGGCCGGCAAGAGATTCGGGTGTCAACTCCAGCTCCATGAGGTGTTCTTCGGTGGGCTGGTAAACTTCCTTGCACTTGGGGCATATCTTTCGCACCAACCGTTGTGCCACGATTCCCTCAATCGTGGCGGTGATCAGAAACGGTTCAAGCCCCAGGTCCAACAGGCGCGCTACAGAACTGGGGGCGTCGTTGGTATGCAAGGTCGTGAACACCAAATGTCCGGTCAGCGATGCCTGGACAGCGATCTGAGCGGTGATTAAGTCCCGCGTTTCCCCGACCAAGATGATGTCGGGGTCCTGTCTCAAAAAGCTGCGGAGCGCAGCGGCGAACGTCAGGCCCACCTCGGGATTGATCTGGACTTGGACCAGGCCGTCGATGTCATACTCCACCGGGTCTTCGATGGTCACGATCTTATGACTGGACTGATTCAGTTCGTTGAGTGCTGCGTATAGCGTTGTGGTCTTGCCCGATCCTGTCGGTCCGGTGACGATGACAATTCCATTGGGCTTGTTAATCAGCTGACGAAGCATCTCCAATTCGTCGAATCGGATGCCCACCTTCTCAAGGTCTAGCGAGACGTTGGAGCGATCCAGCACACGCATGACCACCGATTCACCAAAGATCGTCGGGAGGATCGATACCCGAAGATCCACAGGATTGCTGTTGACCAACAGCTCGATGCGACCATCCTGGGGCAGGCGTCGTTCGGCGATATCCAAGTTGGCCATGACCTTGATGCGGCTGACGATCGGCATCGCCAGGTGAATAGGCGGTGGGATCATCTCGTAGAGCGTTCCGTCAATGCGGTAGCGCATCTTGAACTCGTTTTCGAACGGCTCAAAATGGATATCTGATGCTTTATCTTTAATTGCTTGCATCAGCACCAGGTTAAGCAGCCGTTTAACCTTGTTGGATTCGGCAGCTTGGACCAGTGAGTCCAGATCGATCGATTCACCACGGTCTCTGATTTCCTCGAGTTCAGAGTCGTCGTCCAGTTCACCGATCAGCGAGGTGAGAGATTCTCCGTCCGATCCGTAGAAACGCTGAAGCAGCTTATCGACCTGGGCCGGCTCAGCGATCACCGGCTTGATGGTGAAGCCCATCAGCAGTCGTAGGTCATCGATCGCACGAAAGTTATTGGCGTCTTTTAGCGCTACCGTGAGTGTGTTGGTGGATTGGTCATACTTAAGTGGCACGACTTGGTAGGCTTGAGCTGTTTGTGCTGGCAAGATGTGAACGACATCGTCAGGGATATCGATTTTCTCCAGATCGAGCGTTTCCATACCGGCTTGCGCAGCCAGCGCCGCGTTGACATCTTTTTTGTCAACGTAACCCATTTCGATCAGAAGTTGACCCAACGGTAGCCGTCGCTGCAGTTGTATCTGAAGTGCTTCGTGAACCTGCTCGCGGGTGACCTTGCCCATCTTGACGAGTATCCTGCCGATCTTCCGGTTCTGAAGATCAGCCAGCGAAGGCGTTTTGCTCATATCCTTTTGTGTTTTCGGTTTAATCATGGATTAAAACAGCCGCGGCTTAGAATAGCGATGAATATAAGGCGGAACATCCATGTCCAAAAATAGCCAAATGTCAAATGTCCAATTTAAAGATTGCTGGTCAACACCTTTGGTCATCATCGAGCACATCGTACACGTGTCCACTGTTATTATCGTATATCCTCCTGACAGCAAGTCTCTAAAAATTATGGCATTTAAAATAAAGACATGTAGATTTAGGCGCTGGCAAGCCCCACATTTTGGCAAATTGTCTATGTTAACATGCTGATCTGGCTGGTGACTTGTGGGTGTTGTGAGCGGTTGGCCGCCCCCGTTATTGTTCGATATCAAGCTCCGTTCGACCAATGGTGTCACCTTGTTGGTGAACCTTTTGCACCAAATTTTCAGGGCTTCTAGCTTTATCGATCATTTGAGCGGCGTCAATGACGTCTTGGTCATAGAGCTTCCACAGATGGTCGTCCAGCAGCTGCATTCCGAATTTACCTCCAGTCTGTATCGCCGAATCGATCTGAAACGGCTTATTTTCGCGGACCATGTTCTTGATCGCCGGGGTGACGGCCATAAATTCGTATGCTGCAACCATTTGTGTGCTATTGCTTCTGGCCAAAAGCTGTTGGCTCAATACCGCCATCAGGGCGGTGCTCAGTTGAGTACGGATTTGTGGCTGCTGGTTGGCTGGAAAAGCGTCAATGATTCTGTTCACGGTCCCAGCGGCACCTGTCGTATGAAGGGTCGCAAATACCAGGTGTCCCGTCTCGGCGGCTCGAACGGCCGATTCAATCGTCTCGAGATCCCGCATCTCGCCGACCATGATGACGTCAGGGTCTTGACGCAGGACTCTCCGCAGCGCTTCGGCAAAACTGGGGACGTCGGTACCGACTTCCCGCTGGTTGACGATGCTCTTCTTATGGCCGTGGTAATATTCGATCGGGTCCTCGATCGTGATGATGTGGCGGTCCATGTATTCGTTGATGTAGTTGATCATGGCTGCCAGGGTTGTGGTCTTGCCGCTTCCCGTGGGGCCGGTGACCAGGAAAAGACCCTGTGGCCGACGACACAGCTCAGCGACAATCGGCGGCAAGCCAATTTGCTCCAATGTCAGTAGCTGACTGGGAATTTGCCGCAAAACGAGCGTGATCTGCTCTTTGGCTCTAAAAAGTGACACCCGAAACCGTGCCTTGGGGCCGTGGGTGATGGCAAAGTCAGTGCTGCCATGTTCGCGAAGTTCCGATTGGCCACGTTCTGTGGTGATCGACTCCATGAGGGCGACTGTGTCGGTGGGCTCTAGGACCTTGGACTTCAGTTCTTTGAGTCGTCCTCGGATCCTCAACGTCGGCACCTTTCCGTTGGCCAAGTGGATATCGCTTGCACCCTGCTTAATCGCGGTGTCAAGCAGCCGTTCTATGCTGATGGTGGACATAGGTGTCTCCAGACGGGGGTTTGGCCCCAGCGAACAAGAAATGCAAGTGTAAGGGATTGCGGGGCGGTTGCCGACCGCTGTGTGGGTACCCACGCTGTTAAACTCAGTCTAAACCGGCCTCGGCCGGGTCTGTATTGGTTCGGTGCTGCGTGGGGATCGTGGAGGAAGGCCAAACGGAACTTCTGTGACCGTCGTGTGGGTCTCCGTCAGCGGCGGCTGGCGTACGTTGGGCTACTCGATCGCGGCCTGTTCGTCTTCATCGAGATCGACAACACCGTGGATCTGTGTGATCCGTGCAACTTCCTGGGGTGTGGTCAGCCCATCGAGAATTTTCAACCGCCCATCTCCGAGTAAATCTCGCATCCCAGAGGCAATCGCCGCCGCTCGGACCTGATTCAGTGGGGCACGCCGAAACGCCAGTTCTCGAAGTTCAGTATTCATCACCATCATTTCGAAGATACCCGTTCGCCCAAAGTAACCCGTGCCCCCGCAGCGGTTACAGCCGACCGGCGCGCAGACCTGCGCGCCTTCCAAATCCCGCGAGGTTAGCCCACACAGACGCAAAAGCCGTCCATTGGGGTCAGGATCGGGCTGTCTACAATGTTGACACAGGACGCGAACCAGTCGCTGGGCCAACACCGCTTGGATGGAGCTGGCGACCAGGAACGGTTTCACCCCCATGTCGATCAGGCGCGTGATCGCTGACGGCGCATCATTGGTGTGTAACGTGGAGAACACAAGATGCCCAGTCAAGGCCGCCTGGATGGCGACATCGGCCACCTCTTTGTCGCGGATTTCTCCAACCAAGATAATGTTGGGCGCCTGACGTAACATGGCCCGCAAGATCCGGGCAAAGGTCAGCCCGATTTGGTCGTTGACTTGGCACTGGTTGATACCCTTGAAGTTGTACTCTACTGGATCTTCCGCGGTGATAATCTTTTTGTCGGGCCGGTTTAGCGCGTCCAGGGCAGTGTAGAGCGTGGTTGTCTTGCCTGAGCCTGTCGGACCGGTGACCAAGAAGATTCCGTTGGGTCTGCGTATGATCTTTTCGAATTGCTCCTTCGTATCGTCCCGGAGACCCCGATTTTCGAGACCGATTTTGGCTGATTCTGACCGCAGGATTCGCATGACACAGCTTTCCCCGTGGTACGACGGGCACACGCTAAAACGGATGTCCACAAGCTCGTTGCCGGTTTTGACCTTGATTCGTCCGTCCTGAGGCACACGTTTCTCTTCAACCTTGACCCCAGCCATGATCTTGAGGCGGGCGATCACCGCCGCCTGCGTGCGTTTGGGAATACGGTCCCGCTCGTGACACACGCCATCGATTCGGTACCGTAGCCGGACACGATCGGCCAGCGGCTCAATATGGATATCGCTGGCCCGGTTCTGGACGGCATTAACGATGATCTGCTGCACCAATCTGATGATGGGTGCTTGTTGGGCGCGGTGTGTTTCCTTGTCTGATTCCTGGGCACCGATGGGCGTGACCGCCTGGAGGTCGATCGAGTGGTTGGACGAGTCAAGAGACATGTCGCGTACCGCATGATCGATGCTCTCGCGTGTGCCGCTGAACATGTGGTTGATGTACTCTGCGATTTTGCTTCGAGCTGAAAGGGCCGTATCGATTTCACAATTCATTCGGAAACGCAGATTGTCCAGCGTCTGCAAGTCCAACGGGTCATGGATCAGGATCTTGAGCCGGCCGTTGGCCCTCTCTAGGGGCAATACAAGGTACTTTCGAACAATCTCCGGGGGCAGGAGCCCAAGATTGCTACGTTCAATCGCATTGGGTTGGTCCAGGTCGATGTACTCCATCTCGAACTGCCGGGCCAGGGCCCTGGCCACGTCCGTTTCTTGGACATAACCCATTTCTACAAGAACGTCACCTACACGTTGGCCCGCCTTCTTGCTGGCCTTTAGCGCCTGATCTAGCTGCCAGGAGTTGATCAATCCCCACTGTTGAAGGATTTCACCGATTTTTGGGCGTGTGCGGGCCATGGCAAGCTCATCACGCATACGGCCGAAGACGTACCGACACCGTCTGATACCGGTCGCTATTCACCGCGGAAACACGGAGGGGATGGGGACCTGTCCAGATATCACCAACTTTGGCCATGGAGGGACGTTGTCTTAACGGCAAGGTGGGTGGCGCTACCAGCCGTGCGGGGGCGATGGACGCTATGGTCGTCCGCCGGCCCGTTCGGGTTTGTCGCATTATTGGGCGCATTGAGCCTCCCGCTGTGCAAAAAGATCATAGATGTCTTGGCCGGTCGCTGCCTGTTTGATCGCGCTGAGGAACTGGCCGTCGCTGAGCATTCGGCTAATCGTGGCCAGTGCTTCGATATGCGGACCCGTTTGGTCTAATGGGCTGGCCAGAAGGATGATCAGCTCCACAGGTTTGCCATCAATCGATCTAAAATCTAGGGGCTTGGCGGTGACCGCCATGGCCATGGCTAATTCACGGCATCCGCTACATTTTCCGTGTGGGATCGCCACACCGTGTCCGATGCCGGTGGTCCGCGTTTGCTCACGTTGCCATACCGCATCGGCCAGGTCTTGACGGGAGTGGATGCCCGTATGATCACAGAGCAGGTCAACCAACGACAAGATGGCCTGCTGTTTGGTCGACGCTTCAAGCGGGACCTGAATGCACTGAGGTTGCAAGATATCGATCAACCGCATGAACCCATCCTGTTTGGGTGGAGAACGTCCCTCGCATCAGATCCGGTGACCATCCGTAGCACTCTTCGCGGGCTGACCCAGATCACTGCCGTCAACATCATACCCCCTACATACAACGGTCACCACGCAGCGATCCGCGTTTGTGTGAAACGATTCACCCATTGCTATCGGTCGGCCGGGGCTAGAAGGATTACTGTTAGGCCCGCGTAGGCCCACCGGTTTTGTGATCCGCGCCGAGCCGGGTCAGGTGGCTGTCGAACCTTGACCGATTGCCCGTCGTAGTGTAGACCATCTCGCCAGAGCGGGTCTGATTATTGATGTGATTGTGGTAGATGCGATGATCCAAGTAGAGAATTTGGCAAAATGGTACGGCCCGACACTGGCCGTGGATCACCTGAATTTCACGATTCCCCACGGCCAGATCGTTGGTATTTTGGGGCCCAACGGCGCTGGAAAGAGCACGACACTGCGCATGTTAACTGGCTTTCTACCCCCGACTTCAGGGCGGGTGATGGTGGATGGCGATAACGTTTTGACCCAGTCTGATCGTGTCCGCTCCAAGATCGGGTACCTGCCTGAGAACACCCCTTTGTACCCTGAAATGCGGGTGGAGGAGTACCTGCATTACCGAGGTCGGCTCCAGAAGATGGATCGAACAACACGCGCTAGGCGTATCGATGTGGTGTGCGATCGATGTGGCTTGGCTTCGGTACGGCGTCGACAGATCGGACAGCTATCGAAGGGAAACAGGCAGCGTGTGGGCTTGGCCCAGGCGTTGCTCCATGAACCGCCGGTGTTGATTCTCGACGAACCGACCGCCGGTTTAGATCCAAACCAGATTACGCATGTGCGGCAGCTGATCGGTGAGTTGCGTCATCAACATACGATCTTGCTCTCCACGCATATTCTGCCGGAAGTCGAGAAGACAGCGGATCGCGTGATGGTCATCGCGGGGGGAAAGATTGTTGCGGAAGGCTCGCCCGACGAGCTCCGCCGCAGTGTGGCCACGGGTTCTAGCATTCTCGTGGAGGTAAAAGCGAAACCGGAAACGGTATCGGACGTGTTGGGCCAGATCGAAGGTGTCCGACGGGTCGAGGCGTCAGCCCACGACGGTTGGTGTCGGGTCTTGGTGACCCCGGGCGATAGCGGGCGCGACCTACGCGTTGCCCTGGGGCAGGCGGTGGTGTCCCATCAGTGGCCGATCCGCGAGATGCGGTACGAATCGGCCAGTTTGGAGCAGTTCTTCGTCCAGATCACGGCTCAGCAGGATCAGTCGAGTCTGGGAGGTACACCATGAACCAGACCATGGCGATTGCCAAACGCGAGTTGACCAGCCTGTTCTACTCTCCAATCGCATATGTTGTGTTGGGGCTGTTTGCCCTTGGTACGACGCTGATTTTTTTCGCCAGTTTTGGACCTGGCCAGCCCGCCACACTGCGACCGACACTCGAAGGCGTTGTGTGGTTGATGATCTTTCTTGTACCGGCCATTAGCATGCGGTTGGTCAGCGAAGAACTGCGCAGCGGCACGATCGAACCGTTATTGACATCGCCGTTGTCTGACACTCAGGTCGTGATGGGCAAATGGTTGGGAGCGATGGGGTTTTTCATGGCCTTGCTAAGCCCTTTATGCGTGCTCGTGTTTGTGCTCGAGCTGACGGCTGCGCCCGATTTTGGACCGATTCTGTCGGGGCTGTTGGGGCTCGTGTTGGTCGGTGGTTTGTATTTGGCGATCGGGACGTTTGCCTCGGCGGCGACGCAAAACCAGATCATCGCGTTCATCTTTACAGTGTTTCTGATCTGTCTATTTACGATCGCGATGTACTTTCTGTCACAGGCTTCGTTCATCGGTGCCGGTCTGCGGCAGGCGATGTTTTATCTCAATGTCAATATGCAGTTTGAAGACTTTAATAAAGGGTTGATTGACACCAGCAACTTCATCTACTTTGTCAGTGGCATCGCGCTGTTCTTGTTCTTGGCGGTGAAGCTCTTAGAAAGCCGTCGCTGGCGCTGAACGGTGTCGTCGACGGATCTGGCCGCTGCCAGGAGGGCCGCACGGAGTTAGGTATGTCTCAAGACGCCCATGAAACCCAGCGACACCGACGGCTCAAATACGGGCTCAATGTGACCGTCGCCGCCGTTGCCGCCGCCGCGCTGGCGGTGCTGATCAATTGGATAGGGTACCGCCAATTCGTGCGATTCGACTTTACGGCCACCCGCCAATATAGCTTGTCACCTCAGACCTTAAAGGTTCTTGAGGCCTTGGAAGGGCAGTACCGTATCGCCACCCTGTTTAGCCGCGGGGGTCCTTACGTCGAGCAGGCTCGCGATCTGGTTGATGAATATGATCGATACGCACCACGACTGACGGCTCAGCACATCGATCCAGGCCGCGAGTTGGGACGGATGGAGGACTTTTTTAACCTCTTACGTGAGCGCTACCAGGAACAGCTTGGGACGTTGGGGCAGGTCGTCAAAGACGGTCGTGACGCGTTAAGCCGGACCGGTCAATCCACGTCGATGTTGCTTGGTCCGTTGCGGTCATTGCTCCAGTCACCTGATCTTACCGACAACGAACTGAAGTCGTTTTTACAGTCGGTGGCGCAGGCGTTCGGCCGTTTTGGGACAGATTTTGACGCGGTCGACAAGCAGGTCGACCAAATGATCAACCATCCGCTACCCAGGTATACCCAAGCCAAGAGCACACTTGAGAATCTGTTGGTTGAGCTGCATGAGAAAGTGTTTTCACTGGCAATTGATCGTTTGACCACGGCCGTCGAAGCGGACGCTATGCCCACGCCGGTGGAAGAACGATTGCTGGAGATCACCGATCGTCTCAAGACCATTGATCAAGAGATCGATACAGCGGTTCTGGCGTTGAACAACGCGCCGGTGGTCGAGGACTACGACAAGCTCATCAGCCAGCTAGACCACCCGGAAGCGGTGGTCCTGATCGGCCCGGTCCAGATCCAAGTGATATCTCTGAGCGAGATGTTCCGCCAGCCGGATCCGAATCAGGTTCAGCCCGGCCAGCAGCCACAGCTGCGTTTTCAGGGCGAAGAAAAGATCACCGGTTCACTGGTGAGTATGAACCTCAAGCATCGGCCGATGGTCGTGTTTGTGTCTTCTGGCCAGAATCAAGCGCTGGGGCCGCGCGGCCAGTTTGAGCAGGTGGCGGCGCGGTTGCGAAATGTCAATTTTCACGTCCAGCAGTGGAGCCCCGTGGCCCAGCCGGGCCCCATGGGGCAACCGATGCCTCCGGCTGCTCGGCCGGAGCCTGAGCCAGGTCAAAAGGCGGTCTGGATTGTGTTGCCCTCTCAAGCGCCCAACCCGATGAACCCGGCCGCCGCGGGGGGCAACCAGCAGGTCGCTGACTTGCTCTCGCAACGGCTAGAGGCAGGTGATACCGCCTTGGTCATGATCAGTATCTCGCCCATGGCCAGGTTTGGGACCACCGATCCTATCGCTCAAACACTGGCGTCTTGGGGCATCACACCGCAGACAGATCGTTTGGTTCTGCGACAGATCGTATTGCCCGATCATCGAACGCGCGCAAGCAGCCAGCTGGACGTTCGTCAGTGGCCTGAGAAACTGCCCATCACCGCTGCGTTGGCTGGCATGCCGGGCGTTTTTGTGCAAGCCAGTCCGTTGGTGTTGGGTTCCGGAGACGGTCAGAATGTCCGCGTATGGCCTTTGGTTCAGGTTAGCGGCGATGATCTTTGGACCCAGCGTGATCTGGAGTCGAACCCCAATCCCAAACTCGACCCGGCCACGTCGGGCGGTCCATTTGTGATTGCCGCCGCGGCACAGCGAGACGACAAACGCCTAGTGGTCGTGGGGGATCCGGTTTGGGCAACCGACCAGATTACGGGCATGGGACCGCAGGGTTTGCCCGCTGAAATCTTTGGTGCGGCGTTTCCCGCCAACGCTGAGCTGTTTGTCAACAGTGTCTATTGGTTGGCTGGGTTAGATCAACTGATCGCGGCCAGTCCCCGTACACAAGATATCCGCCGTGTTGGACCGATGACTCACACAGCGTTGGTCACCCTGCGGTGGGCGTTGCTATTGGGTATGCCCGCGGCCGCGGGGGTGGCGGGGGTGGGTGTGTGGTCGGTGCGGAGGCGGTCGTAGCCCTATGGCGATTAAAAGCCGGTAGATCGGCCGTTCGTCGCGGATGACCCGGACGGGATCGCTAGGATACACACGGAATCATTTGGACGGCTTCGAACATGAATCCCAAAACGACAAATGTGCTGTTGGTATTACTGCTGGTGGTGGGAGCGTATTTTGTGTTCGTTGAACGGGACGCGCCCACGACCCACGAGCGTCAAGAAACCGCGGCGCAACAGAAAACATCAGACGGCACAGCTGTCTTTACGGCCCAGCAATTGTCGACCGAGTCAGTGGTTTCCGTGACCATCCAACGTGGCAGCGAACCGGTGGTCGTATTAGAAAAAGAAGGTCAAGACTGGTTCCAAACGCAGCCTGTGCGCTTCCCGCTAAACACCTGGTCGGCCAAGCAGGTGATCGATGACGTGGCAGGCTTGCGGTATACGCGCCGGTTCATGCCGGCCCAATCGGACAGCGAAGATCTGCCCACGCTCAAGCAGGCTTCGCTGTCACCGCCGCTGGCGACGGTGACGTTGCAGTCCGAAAGCCCGGAATCAACGACCACAAAAGTCATCCTTGGTCGGAAGGCGGTGGGCGCTCGTGCCTATGTTATGTTTAGCGACGATCTTCAGGTGTATGTGGTCAACCACGCCCTTCACCGCCAGGTGCTCGACGGCCGCGTGGCCGATTGGCGTCAACGATCGATCGGTGCGCCGACAGAGGGTCAGGTCCAACGTTTGGTTTTGTCACGTTTGGGAAAAGATATCACGGTCCAGAAGTCCCAGGGCAACTGGTTACTGGATCGGCCCGACAGTGGTCGTGCCGACACCGAGCAAGTCAAAGGTCTGCTGGCGACCATGGGCGGTCTCTACATCGAAAAATTTGTCGCCGACAATCCTGAGGATCGTGCCGTTTACGGGCTGGATCAACCCCGCGTCGAGTTGCGCGTGCACATGACTGTTGCCCAGAACAAGGCGTCGGCAACACAGCCTGACGATGACACGGCCGCAACCCAAACGTCGTCGCCCAGCCCGGTGGTCAAAGTGTTGCGAATCGGCGCACCGGTGGATCTTAAAGAGGGGGCTTATTTCGCGACGTGGGGCGTAGACGGTGATTCCAGTGTGGTCTTCACTGTATCCGCTTCGGAGGTCGATAAATTTGCCAAATCGGTTGATGATCTACGTGACGCCAGGATCACGCCGATCGAACCTGTCGATATCCGTCAGCTGACCGTTCAGAGACCGAGTCAGCAGACCATCAAGCTGGATCGCGGCCCCGACGGTTGGTCGTTCGTCACACCGCAGCCGGGTTTTGACCCAGATAGCGGGTGGGTCTCCGCTCTGGTGGAACAGATTGCACAAACCAAGGCCCAAGCGTACCGGCAGCAAGCCGGCGGTGTTACGGACACTGTGTTAGCCACCGTTACGCTGGGAGCGGTGGGCCGATCCGAGCCGGAAATCCTACGGATTTTTCCACAGGACCAGCAAGACACCTTTGCGGTTCGGCGCAACCAAGAGACGACCTTGTACCTCGTGCCCAAGGCCCGGTTCAATGACTTGTTTGAACCGTTGACCGGGTGGCGACAGAGGATGGTGTTGGGCTTGACCGCCGATACCGTACAGCGCATTGCCATCAACCACGCCGACGGCCGACGGTATGTGTTTGAACGAACCGCGTCGAGTCCCGGGGCAGCCAACCCGACCTCCGCGTCGGCGGCAGATGCGCCGACCCAAACCGTGTGGGGCCCGTGGCGTTTGGCCGATCAGGATAGATTTGAAACGGAGGCCTTTGACCGGCTGGTCGCCGAATTGTTGCCCGTGCGCGCTGAGCGTTGGTTAACCGACAGTGCCGATGAGCCGTCTGCGGCACCAACGACGCTCCAGTTGACGACCGCCGACGGACAAACGCACACGCTGGTAGTCGACCCAGTTAAACGTCGCGGGAAACGGATCGGTCTGTCCCAGGACGGTCAGTGGTTTGAGCTTGGCCATCGACTCATCAAATTGCTCGGCGGAGAGTTTCGTTTACGCACCATATTGCCGGTGGGCATCAGTGAAATAGAAAGTGTGCAACTGATTCGTCCCGGAGGCTCACTGACGATTAAGCCAGACGCCAATGGCCAATACTCCGATCTGGAGGGGAAGGCGGTCGACGCCTCGATCGCCGGTGGCCTTTTCGATACCCTTGCCGGACTGCGTGCGGAGCGTTTTATTTCGCCCGAGCATATTCAAGAGCCGCCGCTGAAGATTGTGGTCAAGGTGACCAGCGGTCAGACATACCGCTTGGCGTTTGCAGCACCGCAGGACGGTCGTTACGTGGTTACCGACGGTGAGCGTTGGTTTACCTTGGACACCGACACCTACGACAAACTCGACGCCTCTTGGACCGACGATTCCAGCGAACATTTGTAAGTTAAAGCCAGGTCACAACAACCGGGTAAACGTGACCGCAAGACACAGACATCTGCCAGTCACATGGGTACGCAACGGCGATTGACGACGTTTTGGCCCGGACGCCTTTGACTCACGTGTGTATATCACAGCGGTGGCGGCTGCGACCTGATACGCATCGCGTATTGGTATGCACGAATCGAACCACCGTAAGTCTTGATTTTTTCGATACCCGTTTTGGAACGCGGCGTGCAGGTAAGAAACGGCACGTGCAAACGTAAAGCGCCACAAGGTGTCTTGACACCCGGCGACCGGCGACCGGCCACCGCTAACAATGGTTGCAACCAGACCGCGTGCGGTCGGTCTCAGCCAATCCGCATTTCGAAAATCGATTGAGTGCGTAGCACCATCGAGCTTGGGCCAATCAGGTGATAGCTCTGTACGTGGAACTCCCGCTTGAACTTTTGGCAATCCAGGATCGACATGTTCTCTGTGCCTTCTTCGTCGTGCCACGTGTGCATCAGCGCATGTGCTTCGGTGGCAAAGTCATGCATTTCGCGGCATGTGGCCAGGTAGAGATTTTCACTGAGACTCTCCGTCTGAACCGTTGTGACATAGTCGATCTCAGCATCATCATCATCTAATGTAAAGTCCTTCTCGCCCAGGCAGGGCAGCGCATGGACCAATCCCAGTTCGGGCAGGTGGTCACCTTTCTCAATCACCACCTCGGTGACGGCGTGGCTGTCCACCTGAAACCGTACGATATGACCAGACGGCGCGATCCAGCACTCAGCCTCATAATCACCGTGTCGATAGAGTCGTCTTCCCTGCATGTTTAGCAGCTCCGGGTGCAGGGCGCGCTGGTACACCATTAGCCTGAAAAGCTGTGCATTAAATGACTTATGGCTCACGCTCATAGATAGGTCCTCGAATCCATTCGGGGTTCGTGGAAAGGTCAAGCAAGCCGAGCATTATAGCATGTGAATCCAGAATGGAAATAGCCAGATATGCGTAATCAGCAAATTTTTCTCTGCGGCGGTGTTCACCCGTTTGCAGACCGGCGATTTTTCACTTGTCGAAGCGTTGCCGGTCGCGTCACATCTAGAGCCAGAATCTGTCCGATAACGCGGCGGTGTATCTGGCGATAGTCTGTCAGCCTTTTTGGTCGATCATGTCTGAACGACAGCAGGTTTATGGCTCGTATACTCGATGTTTACCGGCGTTTGCGGTCAGTGACCGACGTGACGGTCGATCAAGCGATGGCCGCTGCTTTGCCTACGGCAGACCCTCAGGCGGTAAGATTGATCGCCTTGACCTTGTTGGCACGTCAGCACGCCGAAGGCCACGCCGCTCTGGTGTACCATTTCGATCAATTCCCCGTCGATATTCAGTCTGCGATCGTTAATAGCGCTTCCCGTTGGGATGCGTCACTGCGCCGGGCCTCGGCACAGAAATCTCACCGCGCGCCCGCCAATGTTGTGCGTATTGTTGCCGCGGCAAAAGCAGCCCATTTGGCTTATCTGATCACCGAACAGCTACGCCATCGCCCGCCGCCATTGCGTATCCAAGCGGCCGGTGCGTTGCTTGAATTGGCTCGGTGGGCCGGCACCGCGGAAGGGGAAAGGCCCAACGCCCCGTCGGACTGCAACGCGGCGTCGGCGCGGCACGTTCAGCTGGCGGTGGAAGAGGCGGTTCGCATTTATCACGCTCACAAGCGCCCGGAGGTGCTACTGGCGCTGGCCGCTTTAGCGCCGCGTATGTTGCGGTTGATCATGACACATCGTCTAGACAGTGACGACTCGGTGGTGACCGATATGAAACGATTGTTTTCCGTCGCCACGCGGCCGGAGGTCCGTCGCGCGATGTTGGCCATGATCCAGGTGCCTACACTGTCCCAAGCAATAGAAGAAGGGCTATCGGTGACCCGAGACGGCAGGCACTTTCCCGACGTGTTAACAGCGTGGCACCTGTTGCTCTATCGACGCGTGGCCGACCCGTTGCGACGACTGGCTCGGCCCCAAAGGTTTTGGCCTGATTTGACAGACCTGAATCGCTGGCCCGCTGACGCGACGCGCGGTCTGAGTCAGTGGGCGGCGACGTTAGGGTTTTCTCAGCGTCAGCGTGTCGAGCACCTGGACCGATTGATTCATTTGCCCGACGCGATGTCACGACTGGCTGTGTTGCGGCAGCTGATCTACATTTCCGAAGATCCAGACCAGGGGTCGTATGCCAATCGGGTCATCGCGCGTTTTTGCCAGGATCCCGAGATCAAACTGGCGTTTGTGGCGTTGCGTCATCTGATCAGCTGTCAGTGGTCAGGGTTGCGCACATTGCTGTTACGGCTGGTCAATTCGCCACACGGCGACCTGGCGCGGATGGCGGGTCGGCAGCTGGCTCCGATTGGGTTTGAACGTCTGTGGCATCGTTGGCCAAAGATCCCATCTGATCAGAGGCTTGCCCTTGGTCGCGCGTTGATCAAAATCGGCGCCGATTGGCGTAGCCAGGTGGCGGCCAAGTTGGTCAGCGATTCTCGCGCCGACAGAAGACGTGCGATCTCGATGATCCAAGAGCTGGGCCAGGGGCAGGCGTTTGAGACCGCGTTGTTGGCCATGATCCAATACCGCGATCCCATGATCGTATCGGCCGCGGCTAGGGCACTGGGGACCACGAGATCCCCGCGCACCGAGCGCGCGTTGGGGGCGTTGCTGCAACATGCAGACGGTCGCGTTCGCGCCAACACCATTGCGGCTCTGCAACAACGTCAATGCATGCGATATATCGACCAGATCAGCTCGATGGCTCGGAAAGAGCAAAGCCGTCCACGCGCCAATGCGATCCGATTTCTTTTGCACGTCCATGACCCGAACGCGATTCATGCTCTAGATCGAATGCTCGGTGATCCAGACCCGGACCAACGGGCCAGCGCTCTGTGGGTTGTCGACACAACAGGCCTTGTCGATGTGGTCGGCCGAGTCGCTGAGATGTCGGTGACCGATACCGATCGTCATGTCAGCAAGCGGGCCGGTCGCGTGATCCATCAGTTGATTAGCTTCATGTCCACCGGCATGACGCCGCATCCGGCCACGCCGGTTCCTGCCTGACCGTAAAAAAAGAGGATCAGCAACGATGAGCACCGCAAAGCGGCCTACGGATTCTCCGACGTCTCCCAATCAACGACCTGGTGATGGGCTGCGGACCACATCACTGACGTGTCTTTGGGTCTGTGGTGTACTGCTTTCCTGCCCGGCGGCGTTCGCCGGCAGGGAACTCAACGGGGGCCCGCCAATTGCTTGGTCACGCCTGCGGCAGCAGTGGCACCTGGGTGCCGATCGGTTGATGCCCGTGACGCCGATCGTGGTCGCTGTGTTGTGTTTGGTCGCGGCGCTGGCGATCATGTGGGGTTGGCGATCGGGGCGGCTGCCTGGCAGGCGTTGGACGCGGTTGAAGGTTTACCGTCGGGTGATTGGTGACTTTGGATTTAGCGGCGCTGAGAAGCGGTTGTTGGTATCGATCGCTCGTCAGCAGCGACTGCCTTCACCACTGGCGCTGTTGCTTTCGGCGGCGACATTTGAGCATCACGCTCAGGCGTTTGGCCAAACCGTCCGACCGCAACGACGGGGCCGATTCGACACGTGTGTGGCCCATATCCGTCAGGTGGTGTTCGGCCCCGATGCGGGACGGTGACAAGAAGAGGTGCTCGTGGGCATCGAAATTGAAGCCAAGATGCGATTGGACGATATGGATCGATTGATCGCCCGTCTGTCCGAAGTCGGCGCCACGCGGGGACGCGACATGGTGGAACTGAACAGGTACTTTGACACTCCCGACGGGTCGTTGCGATCGTCGGATCGGGGGCTACGCTTGCGTTTGGTGCGGGAATTTCACGATTCGCAGTCGACCGCGATTGTGACCTACAAAGGGCCCCGTGCCGAGGGGGCACTCAAGCGGCGAACGGAGATCGAAGTGGTCGTGGACGACGCCGACGCCGCGGCCAAGCTGCTCGGGTTGCTTGGCTTTGTGTCGATACGCAGCTTCGAAAAACGGCGGCGGCAATGGGCGCTGCATCGCTGCGAGGTCGACATTGATACCCTGCCCCACTTGGGACATTTTGTGGAGATCGAAGGCCCTTCCGACGAAGCGGTGATGTCCGTGCGGCAGGTGCTGGGTTTGGGATCGACGCCGTTGATTACCCGCAGCTATGCATCCATGCTCGAGACGTATATCACCCAACAGAAGATGACGATCGAGCATCTTTGTCTAGACGATCAACATACCTCCGACCCGTGATGCCAACCTGGCTTGGTTACCACGCACCATTTTTGCGAACCCCGGGGACGACAGGCCGATCAAAGATCGATGACACATTCGTGACGCACAACAGACACGCCATGTGTACGACTTTGGGTTAGTGACAAGCTTGCCAGATATGATTCACGAGCATCCGGTGCAATGTCTTGGTGACCTGGCCGACTTGGCCGTTACCGATGTGCTTGTGGCCAACCTTGACAGCTCCGGCGACGTGCAAAGTTGTGCCACACATAAAGACCTCGTCAGCGGCCAGCAGCTCGTCGGCTGTAAACGTACGTTCGGTAGCCGCGATGTCGGCCTTGATCGACAGCGCCAGGATGGTCCGACGGGTGACCCCGTCAAGGATCCATTGATTGGCCGGGTGGGTCCATAGCTGACCCTGATGCACGATAAAGACACTGGTCGCGGTGCCCTCGGTGATCCGATGGTCGCGGTGAAAGATAGCCTCCTGGGCACCGGCGTTCAGCGCCTGATTTTTTGCCAGAACGTTTGGCAGCAACATCAGTGATTTGATATCGCATCGGTGCCAGCGGATATCCGGTGTTAGCACAGCGTTGATCGCTGGCGGCGGTGCTTCTGGATCGAGCGGTGGTTGGGGGTAGGCCACCGCCAGTACCGTAGGGGCAGCGTCGGGATCAAACGCGTGGTGGCGCGGCCAGCTGCCGCGCGTGATTTGCCAATAGACTTGGGCATCTGATAACCGGTTTCGCTTCACCAGCTCGTCGCTGACGGCGACCAGATGTTCTAAACGCGGTGGTTCTGGCAGCTCGATGGCACCGAGACTGGACCGCAGCCGCGCCAGGTGTTCGTGTATGGCATACGGACGACCGGCGTAGTATCGGATCACCTCATACACACCGTCTGCAAACATCGCGCCACGGTCTTCGATGTCGAGTACGGCTTGCGATCGTCGCAGGAAGTCGCCGTTGAGATAAACGTCAGATTCGCGATGATCCATGGTTGTGGTAGACTATAGCTCTAAACCAATATGATGGGTGCGTGGCGATGGGCTTCAAATTGGCGTCGGCAGCCTGTTTTTGCAGATTGACACGCCGTAGGATAAGCTCCTTTTTTTACTATTGATCATGAGGATGGACCTTTGCGGTTTGAGCTTATTGATCAAGTGGTTGAACATCAGGAAGACAGGCTTGTGGCGATCAAGAATGTGACCGTCGCCGAGGAGTATCTGGGTGACCATTTCCCCGGATTTCCGGTATTGCCAGGTGTGATGATGCTCGAAACCATGGTCCAGGCCGCCAGGTTATTGCTTGAAGGCAAGCATTTGGACGCTTCCGTCGAGGGACAGTCTCCGGGAGATACGCCGGCGGCAGAAGCTGGTGCGGCGCCGCTGGTCATGACAGAGGCCAGAAACATTCGGTACGGTCAGATGGTTCGGCCGGGACAAAGTTTAAGGGTTGAGGTGACGATCCGCAGCGGCGATCGGCGGGGGTGCGAGTTGACAGGTGTGGGTAAAGTAGGTGATCAGGTGGCGATGCAGGGCCGGTTTCGGATGGCTCCTCTGGGCGTCTGATCCTGACGTACCAGCTGTGGACGACCAATCAACGGAGATTTCATAAGATGGCAATGACCCAACAGAACGTGTTTGATAAGGTGCAAGAAGTTTTGGTCGATGCGCTTGGGGTCGATCAGGACGAAGTCACCGCCGAAGCGACCCTGGTCGAAGACTTGGGCGCCGAATCAATCGATTTTCTGGACATTGTGTTTCGCTTGGAAAAGGCTTTTGGCATTAAGGTCGATCAGGGGGAGTTGTTTCCAGACAACGTGCTCAACGATTCCACGTACGTCACCGACGGCAAAGTCACCGACACGGGTATGGAAGAGTTGCGTAAGCGATTGCCTCACGCCGATCTCGAGGCGTTTGACCAGACCCGAAGCGTCGACGACTTCTCTAACATTTTCACGGTTGACACCATTGTGAAGTTTGTCCAAGCCAAGTTGGGTTGATCACGCTGCGACGGAAACGATCGGCCGTTGCTGCCAATCACCGCCGACGCGGCAAGGGGCTCAGCGGCGTTGCTAACGGGGCGGTGGGCGACCACGGTGGTGGTGATTTGGGCCTTGTGGAGTGTGGCCGCTGACCATGCGTTGGATCTGGATCGACCGAATCATTGAGCTTGAGCGCGGTCAGCGATGCGTGGCGATGAAGAACGTCTCTCTGGCCGAAGATGTGCTTCACGATCATTTTCCCGCCACCGACCGACGGTCGGCGGTACCCGTGATGCCCAATACATTGGTTATCGAAGGCATGGCCCAAACCGCGGGCATCCTTGTCGGTCACGCGAACCAGTTCACCGAGAAGGTCATTCTGGCCAAGATCGTGAAAGCGCAATTCACCGCTGCTGCCAGGCCCGGTCAGTCCATTCGATACACGGCGGTGATCCAACGTCTGGATGCCAGTGGGGCGTGGACCAGTGGCGTTGTGGAGCGGGTCGATCCCGTTGAGGGCATCCAGCCCATGGCGACGGTAGATCTCATGTTTAGTCACATTGACCGCAACCGGGCCGGGACGGCGTTTCCAGAGCACAACTTCGTCTTTACAGACCTGTTCATGGATCTCATGCGTCAGAGTGGGTTTTAGCCAGTCAGGCGCTAATACGCCATGCTTCTCTTATTGAACACGACCCCGGCATAGATGGGGTTCCACGTGCACCGGAGCATGGTGTTGGAGCATCGTGGACGACCCAGTGGCCCGCAGACTTCCGGCATCTCCCTGCACAGGCAATTAATCTCCGATTCGTATGTCATATAAAAGCTAAGGTCCGCAGAAGGAAGCTCACCACCCAGAACGTCCACCATCCGACGAAAAGTCCTGCCCCTGTGCCAAGCCCGCAATGCATTGACCGGCTGTCCTTTTTCGGAGCGATAGATATTGGCGATGATCATCGCATAAAACTCTTCGCGTTCCGTCCAGCCATCACCCATGGGTGTTCTCTTGACGATGCCCTTCATATACCGCAGGGCGTGGAATGCCTCATGGACCAAAATGTCGTCGGGTGCCCACAAGCCATGAGGATCGATCCCGCTGCTTTTGGGCAGTCCTCCTCGCCACGATTTGGGTTCGATGCTGATGACGACGTCGGTACCACCGACCGACTTCTCCTTCGACGGGCAGCCGGCCGGATCACCGATGCCTTCTTTTTGCCCACGGGCGGGGTTGACAGGCCTGGCCCCTGGATTGAACGCCCGATAGACATTGGGAATAAATCTTAATGTCTTGGTCGACCGCTGATTGATCAACCGCAGGATCAGCCCTCCGACCCGTGTTGACGCAATTCGTCGCAATATGTCCTGAACGTCTTTTTCATAAGATTTCACCAGCTGATCGGTCGCGACCGGTGGCCGAGCTTTCCCCGCCGCGTTGGGTGTGTGGTACCAGGTCCCGTCGATTTGGATGTTGCGGCCCCAATATCTCATCTTAGTTCCTCCGGTACCGATCGATCGCCGTATTAACATATACAGTGACCGATCACCGATCTTGCGCGGTTGGTCAGACCTTTGGGCGCAAACGGGAATTGGGGGCGGATGGCACGAGCACCCAATACACGGTGCGTGCGGTTCTTGACTAACGCTTGATCAACGCACGCCAGGGGCTCCCGAGAGGCAGATCCGTTGAGCGGTCTGTGGTCAGTGCTTTGGGCAGCGCGGCGGCGATCTCTTGTCGTAAGGAACCGGTGTCGGCTGCGCGCTGCCTGCTGGCCAAATCCCATTGGGTGATCTTGTTTCCCAGCTTCGTGAAACGGATCAGGTCTGGGTCGGAATCGAGCGTGGCGGTCATTTCACGTTCAAACGCGATCCACCGTGGTCCGTTCATAAAGTAGTTGTTTTTCCATTTTCCGGTCACGAAGTCTCTGCCCGCGTTGAGCTCGATCCATGCGTTACCCAATGTGTTGATCGTATGATCGGTGGCTTCCGACCGCCGGGCGGTTCCCAGGTAGAGCATCGCGATGGCTTCGTGATGGCGAATCATCAGGTCTCGGATCCGGCCCGCACGACGGACGCGATCACAGCGTGTGGGTAAACCCTGCCAGTCAAGATCTCCGTTGCGAACGGCGACCATCGCCAGCACCGGCATGTCTGAATTGAACCCCAACCGGAACAAGTGGACCTGAGGAAAAACACTCAACAGTGTGGTCAAGACGGTCTGCTGCTGATCACGATTAAATTGATACATGGGAAGCATCTGACAGAACTGTCCACCTCGCCGCAGCGCTCGGTAGACCGCTTGAAAGTGTTCTCTGCTGTACAGCCGACCTACACCCGGTCGCCAGGGCAGGAAAAGATCACCAACTACGACGTCAAACCGGTCGACGCACGAAGCGATATAGGTGCGTCCGTCTTCGATGACAACGTTGGCTCGTGGGTCGGTAAAGATTCCGCCGTTGTTGTCAGCGAAATATTGTTTCGAGGCCTTGGCGACCAGCGGAGACAATTCAATGGCCGTGACCGACTCGACGTGGTCGTGCATGAGCGTTGCTCCGGAAGTGATGCCCGTGGCCAGACCGATCAGAGCAACGCTGTGAGGCTTGGCGTGCAACAAGATCGGCAGATGGGCCTGGCGCTGCTCGTCGTGTCTACCGGCTGTGCTGCCCAACACATACTGGTTAAACATCACAATCGCGCGCCCAAGCTCGTCGCTGTCGGTGACCACGACAAGTCCTTCGGGTCCACCTTTGGCCCAGATCGTTTTGAATTGAATGTTCTTGGTCGGTGCCGGGTGAATCAACGGCAGGCGTAACAGCCGATCGACGCCGATGACGGTAATCAACACCATTGTGCCGACCTGTCGCCATATCGGCGGCAGGAGTCGATACACCGTCCACAAACCGATGGCGATGAGCATGATCAGCGCCGCGATCACGGCCCGGCGTTCGCCCGCGTGGAACCACACCGCGCCCAAGCCAACAAGAGCGGTGGCGTATCGCCACAGGGGCATCGGTTTGCCGTGCCACCATTGATACAGTTTCCACAGCAGACTGATGCCTGCCGTTCCCGCTAGCAGCAACATCGCGGTGAGGATGGCCGACCACCGCTCCGATCACACCAAGTGATAACAGGGTTAAGCCCACAGCAGCCTGACGTCCGACACCACCCAGCAGGTAACGCCACCCCCCGCTGGTCAACGCCATGACCGCCCCAAGGCCCACGTATCCCAAGCCGAACACACCCATCGCACCATGCATACCCACGACCGGCATCACCAGTCGCTGGGCCACGATGGTGCCCAGCAAACCCCCTACGCCGTTGGCTGCCAGCAGCCAACCCCACCTCCACCCGTAGGGATCACCGCCCACCGATCCGAACCAAGCAAACACAAGCGGCAAGACCAGCCCCGCTAGTAGCACGCACGGGCCCAGCGTCAACAGCACATAACCCGTCATCTTGAACACAAATATCGCGACACCGGTGCTTGGGCTGATGGTGACCAGATCGTCTGTCATCCACATAAATAGCAGCGGAGCGATGGCCGTGGCAACGCCTGTCAGTGAGAGCACGGGCACCAGCAGCCGTTGGGGCGAGTCTATCTGAGACACCAGCGCCGGTGTGGCTGCCGCCGCGACGGCGAGCAACAAGATCACCGACGCCAAGACTGCGGTCACCGCGTGCACCGCCGATGGTGCGACCTGGCCGAATAGATGGAGACCCAAGACCTCGACACCCAGCACGCCGGCGCCCGACGCCAGTGACATGAACAAGATCGCAAAAGGAAGGCGCCCTTCGTCGGGCGTCGTTGTCCCGAGGTCATCCGGTCGGGTCGTTTGACGGTTCACATCGCGGTTGTCGTCCAATGCCCAACAACCCGCCGCGACAAGCAGGTTAAGTGCCATCGCGCACCCCATCGAGCCTGCTACGCCAACCCAGTGCAACACAACAATGGTGGTTAACAAGAGCCCGGTGACACCGCCGGCGGTATTCATCGCGTAAAGCCACACGCCGTGGCGCCCCAGGGCCATGTGCCTCTTGAGCACCGCCCTGGCCAACAGTGGTAACGTCACGCCCATCAGGAACGCCGGTGGGATCACCACCAAGATCGACACCGCCAGCTTCACCGTATCGCCGACCCAACTGGTCAGCCGATCAGGCCCCAACCACGGCCATAACCAATCGGTCCAAGTCGGCAGCAGCATGGCAGGCAGCGTGAACAGGGCGATGCTAAGCTCGACCACTGCCATCGCCCGCCACGGCCGCATCACCCGTTGCGTCAGACGCGTTGACCAAGCAGAGCCCAGTGCCAGGCCCATAAAAAAGCAGCCCAGCACACGAGCGCTGGATTCGGTGGATGCACCCAGCAAATCGATCAGACGTCTGGTCCACAACAGCTCGTGTGACAGCGCAGCCGCACCGCTCAACGCGCCGAGAAATAGGGCGGCGAGATATCGTTTATGGATCATGAAAAGGGTAGCCGGTGACAGTTGGTCGTATACCGATCTGATCTGGAAACAAACAGCGCTCCGTTAGGAGCACTGTTTGAAAAGAAGTCAGGCTGATCATCTTCGATACCCGGTTATGCCGCCCGACGCCGCAGGGTCAAGACCGCCGCACCCGCCGCCGTCACCATCATTGCGGTCGTTGGTTCCGGAAGGGCGATCGCAGCGTTGGTCGCCGAAGCGAAGTCGGTACTGTTAAGCTGGTTATTAAACACGATAAAGATCGAGTCCGAGTCTTGGAACACCGATCCTGAATTGCCGCCAACCTCTTGTGCCGACAAGCCGACCTCGATCATGTACGCTCCGACCTCGGGGATGCCCCCGCCGGTACGGTTGAGCACGTAACCCAGATGGGCGTGTATCGAGCCGTTGCCGGACGAAACGTCCAGGTTGGTTGTGCCCAATAAGCCTGAGCTGCTGGTGGTGTACACGGTCTCCAGGTCACCCGCCGGGCCACCGGTCAGGGCGACGGTGTCGTCTTGACCTGTCAGGTCCACGGCACGAAGTTGCGTATCACTAACCGGCTCGGTCCACGCACCACCACTGGTCCCGTCGTGGTACCGAATCGCATTGAAGAAACTGACACTCAACAAATAGTCTGGCGGCAGCCCGCCAGCTTCCACGATATACCCTGGGTCGTCTGCCACCAGCGCCGTACTGCTGGAGGTCGCCAGCGTACCGGACGGATTGCTGCCGTCTCTTTCGGCGATGCCACCCAACACTTGGCCAAAGGGCGTGCCAGTGCTAAACGCGCTGACGTTGTGTCTGACCACGGCTTGCCCGGCGGCATTGGTGGAGACCTTACCGGTCAGGCCCGCTACGCCACCACTGACAAATAGCCGGTTGTTGGTATCCACCTCCACTTGAATCAGGCCATGAGGCGGCTCAAACGCCGGGTCGTCGGCCATGGTCGTGGCAACGGCCAGCAGGCACAAACCGATCGAACTCAAAAAACTCTTTGGTTTCATCAATAGTGTCCTCCGTTTCAATCAGTCCAACAGACACCCCTGACCTGGTCAGGAACAGGGGCATCCCAATGGACCACATCGATTACGCCGATGCCTTGCGGCGGCGTATGCTCAGAACCAGACCACCACCGACTGCAAGAATAAGACCGGTGGTGGGCTCGGGAACAACGTTGTTCTCCAGGAAGCCGATCGAGCTTAACAGAGCATTGGCCAGATCGCCGCTACCGCCGCGGTTGAGCATCAGCGGTACAGCGACCGTGTCCGAATCGGTCAAGCCCAACACACCCACCGAGTGTCCCAGCAGGTAAATGCCGTCGGGGGCCTCGAAGCTGTTCCCACCATTATCGCCCACCACGTCATAGCGCATGTGGAAGTGCCCGCTGCGGTCACCTTCAGGTGTCAGTGTGTCTTCGGTCCAAGTCACCGGTGTCATCCCGCCGTCTAGTGAGGCTTTTAATGCCACGGCGTCGCCGTCTTGTCGCAAGATGTCGATCTTCACACCCGCGGGCACGGCACCAAAGTTGGGTGTATTACCCGAACCGTCCCAGTACAGAAGGTTGCCCGACGCGTTGAAGTGGGGATCTGACAACACAGGGTTGGTGATCATCAGATCGCTGTTGCCCGGCAACGGGCTGAACCCGGGGATGTCGTTGAACGCAGCGTCTCCGGTCGGTTTGGCGAATGCCGACGGACCGCCAGCGCGGGCGGCATTTGGGTCCAGGCTGGGCTGGGCCGTTGGGTCATTGGCATCAAAAAACCGATCAAAAACGTTGGACACGAGGCGATCTGGGATAAACGGGATCGGGTCATCCGATCCGTCCGGATCAACAAAGGTATGGATTTTGCCCGTAGCGTCCTGCGCGGGCAGGTAGCTGTGTTGGGCCTGAACAAACGAAGCGGCGGCCAGTGTGGCCGAGGCTGCAACGATAGACGAAACTCTCATTGATATTCTCCAATAACTTCCCTCACGATCAGATCGAAGGGCGGTATGTTTCTTTACATAACAACACATCATTGGTTGCCCAACTGGGCAACAATGAAATAAGATCATTAACATCAATTTTGGTTTCAGAGGGCCTTATAGGCTATCGGTACACCGGGCGGACCGTACCCCCTTTGATGCGTGCCACGCTCGGGGGGGTGCGTTCGCCCTATTAACCCACTAAGGCGAAGGCCGGTGGTGGTGGCCCCCGCACCCAAATCTTGTGAATTTGATCAACAATCGGTTGTTGTTTTGGGAACAGCTCGGCTGGCCGCTTGGCTAGGCCGTTACTGACAACGTCCGTCGAACTGGACGGTAGTGACGCTGGCAGTGTCACCACCGCCGAGCAGTCACCGTTGCAGCAGTCGGTTGACCGAGTCGGGTTTGAATCGCCGTTATCTTCAGGTGCCTGACGTTGCCGACGAGGCCACGACAGGTCGGCGGTGATGCCCCGGGATCGACCGGATCCACAACAAACGTCGCAGTCTGTGTTTTTTGCAGTGACTTTCTGGTTGCCGTTGCGTGCAAGGGGTGTATCGTCGTCGCAGCTGCAGCGCGCCAGCCACGTCAACCCCTTGGCATAGAAGGGGGTCGCTAACACCACGGCAAGAACAAGGACCTTTCTCATCACCTCATCTTGTTACAACGGTAAAGCAAGGTCATGGGCGACCTCTTCAGGTTCACCGTCGTTTGTTGGTCAAAGTTGTGTAACGGACTCCAGTTCATCTACTTTTTTTCTCGCTGCCGTACGCGGGACGAAACAGGCATCATGACCAAAAGCGACATGCCTATTGCCCACACCGCCATACTGGTTGGTTCGGGCACCAGTGTCTGCCCGGACGACACGGCTTGGGCGAACGCTGACGGCGACATCCAATCCGCCGGGGGCGGGATCTGTGTCGGCCTGACACGGAAACTCACAAAAAACGGGTCCGACAAACCGTGATCGGTCATCAAGTCGCCGTTCTGGTTCTCTTGCCAAAGGTGGATCTGCATACCGAATCCGTAAGCGCCGACAACGCCGCCTGAATCCTGGCCGCCTTGCCCGTCGGGGGTAAAGATGAAAAAGGTGGCTTGGTGGTCTTCGGAGACATTGATAGGGCCGCTCTTTCGGCCACCTTCGTGGCCGGAAGGTACAGGCACGGCGGCCGGGGACTCATTTGAAACCCCGTCGGTGACGACAGCGACAGGTCCGTTGGCGTCATTGATTTCGATGAACTGCCCGTGTGGGGTCGGTCCCCATTGAGGGTTGGCGTCTAAATGGTTCCAGTAGTACAGCGACGTGGTGACGACAAAAGAGTAAGCCAAATGGGTCGGCGTGCTGCCTCCTAAGAACCGGAACACCGGTGACTGTGCCCCGACATCAAAAAGATCGAAGGTGACACCGTAAGGCGGATCCTCGTTCATAAACGAATTGGTGTTGTCCCAACCGGCGATCACGTTGCCGTGACTGTCGAGCGACATCTCAATGACCGGGCCGGTGTGGGCCGCTCTGGCGACGGTCGCGGTCAACAGAAAGCCCGCCCCTGTCATCGTTACAGCGATAGGTCTCATTTCGGAGGTCCTGTATTTTTCACCGCCCAGCTACGCATATTGGGACTGTTTCTGTGACATCTAAATCTTGCGTTGATATCAATCCATCCGGTCTGCTTGTCACACAATCCAACTGCGCCCTGTATATCTAGCGAGCTTGAGCGGGATCAAACTGGTTCGAACTGCTGTCCATTGCGTAGACCTCTCCGAAGCGCAGACGTTGGGCATGGCCGTCTAGGAAGCCATAGTTCGTGACGGAGTCCCAAGACGCCTCAGGACCGCCGTGAGCATTAATTTCCAAGTGACGCGATGCCAACTGCGGAACAGTCAACGGCGAATTCGGTAACGACCAGTCCTGGACATGAGGATGATCCGTGACGGCGTAATTTCCCGTCTCGGCCATGTATACAAAGTGAACAGTGGCAGATGGCACGAGCACATCTTCAAGGCGTGTCACAGATTTCGCGTTTGGTCCGGGATTTGATACGAGATAATTGTTAATCCCGTAGCTGGTCTGGCGGAGTTGGCCATTGGCGTCCGGCGTTTGCCAATAGAGACTGTCATCGACCGGGGATCGTCGTAACAGCTCTGATCCGTAATACCGATCGAGTGTGTGGATCCAGGAGTCAGCGGCATTGTGCCCGGCGCCCAAACCCACGTCCACAAATTGGCCGTCGTTATCCGTGATGTACATCCAATGGGCCACTTCCATGTTCCGCATCCCGGTCAGGCACTTAAGTGTTCTTGCCGACTGGCGTGCACCGGCCAGGGCTGGCAACAATAGCCCCAGTAACAAGCTGATCACCGCAATCGCCACGAGCAATTCAATCAGCGTAAATCCGCTGACCGATTGCCTTAGGACGCGTCGCTTCACATGGCGCGCGTGCTGAACCACATTCATCTGATAGCTTCTCTAACGGGTTGGCCGTACAGCCAATCCTTGAACAGAAAGGCGCATGGTAAAAACCAGTCACCAAGGTCTTAAAATCTGATAAAAAGGTGTCTTACACGGCCGGTAGAAGGCGGGGTGGGGCGCGGCAGTGTGTCGAGATGAGCAAACTCAAGTGCGGAAGGTCATCGGCCGGCGCTTGCTCCAAACCGGTTTCTCGTGCGATCAATACGGGAGCAGGTAGCTCCAAGGCCGCAAAGGTGTGTACCGTGGCCAGCATCTGGCAAGTGGGGCACTTCTCGCTTCTTTCGCGAGGCGACTCCTGCACCGGAGGTGTTGGGCGATCGGACTCGTCGCCGACACACGCGCTGGCCACTGCGGGCGGATCGTCGGGTTGGGCGTCGCAGCAGTGATCGGCAGATCGCTGGGTCTGGCCGACGACAGGGCAATCAGGTGCCAGATCGAATAAGACATAGGCCACCCGCGACAGGTCGCTTACCTGAAACAGAAGAGCCGAAGTCAGGAATATACGTAGGACGCAGTCTGTCATGAGTTTGTAAAGATCTTCATCATACTAGAGCCCTGCTTCATTTTCAATCCTTTTTCGTCTAGGCGGACGCGTTCCCGTTGGGGCCGTTGTTGACGCGCGATGTTGGGCAAAGCGCACAAAGACAGAGATGTCTCGGTACGTTTCTTTGCGCTTATCACGCGGCGTGTCAATATGGGTAGAGTGGTTGTGTCCGTGGCGTTAAAGTTGGGCAAGCCAGGTCCCTCTTTGCTTCATGTCCAGACCGGTGCCTTTGGCAACACCCCGTCGCGTAGTGAATCAACGCCGACCGGTGCCAATCGTTTCGGATCAAAGTGTCAATGTGGGTTTCCGAAAAGCTTCTTAAACACCTGCACAGCTTCGGGGCGATCCGGTCGTGTTTCGGCCAGACGTCGCAGGACCGTCCGAGAAAACGCCGGGTCAGCTTCGGCCTGTCTCTGCGCCATTTCCAGACAGTGCGCGTAGCCGACTGCAAAGTCTTTGCTTGTCCCTACGCTTTGGATAAAGCGGTCAATCGCCAACGGCTCGTTGCCCTGGGCGGCGGCGAAAAAAGCTCGTATAAAAGTATTCCGTGCCTGAATGTACCGACCAAGCCGGCTGGCAAACGCTTGGGTATCAGGATTGTCGCCAGGCTCAATCAGACCGTCGATATGGGTCTGGCACTGATCCAGCAGCACACCCAGCCGGCCGTAGACGGTTGTGTCGGTACGGCTGGTGAAGCGTGGTGCGGTGTACATGACCATCGGATGATCGTCGGTGTTAATGGCTCCGCGACCCGAGAACGCGCCCAGCGCCCCAGCACCAGCGAGGTATGATCCAAAAAAGCGAAATCCGTTGTGAACAAGGACTCCCTTGAGCACTCGGCCCAGTGTGTCGTCGCGTACACGCCGCTCGAACCAGTCCGCAGGATAGGTCATGGGCTGTTCTGTGGCCACCAGCCCCAGCATGGGGTGCACGATCTTAAAATCCACGATATAGGCTCGGGTATGGGGGAAGACGTCCAAGAAGGTCCGAATGGTTAGTTTCAGTGTCGACACATCAAATTGATAAAGCGGTAGCCACTGACAGACCAGCCCGCCGGGGGCCAAGCATCGACGGATGGCCTGAAAGTGTTCACGGGTATAGAGAAAACCTGCCCCGTCACGTCCGGGGTGGAAAAGATCGGCGACAATCACGTCGTACCGGTTGCTTGTCGCGCGTGTGAATCTTCGGGCATCGGCGGTAAAGATTTTTAAGCGATGGTTGCTGCCTTCAGGAAGGTTGGCGGGCACAAAATGCTTCAAGGTGTCGACGACTTCGGGGACAAGCTCTACGCCGTGCGCTTCGATCCCGGGATGATATGCAGCGGTATGAAATGTAATTCCCGTCCCAAGGCCGAGGAAAAGTGCTTTTTTGGGATCACGGTGTAACAGCAGCGGGATATGAGCCTGTAGACTCTCGTCGAGCACACCGCGTGTGTTGCCCATCTGAAAACGATTATTCACCCGCAATGAGAGGTGCTTGTCGCGCTCCCGAACGACCGCGACCGTTGCCATGACCCCTTCTCGGTAATCGATCAGCTGGTCGTCGGGGTACATGGTGACCACCTGCATGTTCGCCGGCAAAGCCAGCACCAGCAGGATCGGCACCGCCTGTAGAACCCAGGGCGTGCCGGCCTTTCGCGGGATCAACAGCAGGTACGCCAGCGACACGATAACCAGCGACCATTTCGCTCCCAACCGGGGTAGCAGGACCACGCCGAACATCAACGGCGCCAGCGCCGCACCAAGCGTGTTGATCGCGGCCGCCCGGCCCACGCCGCCATACTGGCGCCGCGATGCTTGGATCAGGTGACTAAACGCACCGCCCATCAGCAGTGTGGGCAGGAAGAAGATCATCATCGCAACGGTCATTTCACAGCCCATCACACCGTAGAGGCTGTCACCAAAAAAATCTTTTCGCACACGAGCATACACCGGCTGAGCCTTGGGAAGCCACAGTGTTCCGAGCATGCACGAGGCGGATATTCCCCATAGCAGATACCCCAAAAACGACTCAAAGCCGAAACGGTGCCCCAGCCGCTGGTACAGCGCCGCACCAATCGCTGTCCCTAGTAGGTAAACCGACAAGACCGCAGCGAAGCTGTAGACCGTGTTTTCGACGACCTGAGACATGACGCGAATGCCCAGAGTCTCATAGCCGATTCCGAGCAGACCAGTGAAGAAAACCGTCAATCCAATACGCCACAGAGGCGTGTGGCTTGGTGAGTCCAGCGCCGGCGTTTTGTGGCGGCCGCGCTGTGGTATCACAAACACCATCAGCCCGCACAGCAGGTTCACCGACGCCAGCAGCACCACCGTGTAGCGAAACCCGACCGCCGGCATCATCACAAAGGTGCTGCCCAGCGTGCCGACGACCGCGCCGGCGGTGTTCGCGGCATACAGTCCACCGACACAACGACCACCCGGTACCAGCGGCGACACAAACCGGTCCATGGCAGGCAGTGTCGCGCCCATCGCCGTCGTTGCCGGCAGCAGTGCGATCAGTGGCATCCCAAACGCGACCGTCCAGTGCCACACCGGCGAAGGTTCAGCGCCGACCAGCTGCTGGGCCAGTCCGTTAAACCAACCGATCAAGAAGATCGAGACGAACCCCCAGCCTCCGATCAGAATCTCGAGCCATGCGTACCAATGCCCCGGGCGTTCGCTGCGGCTGACCGGTCCGTCCAACAGCCACGATCCTATCGCCAGACCCCCAAAAAAAGCAGCGACGACCGCCAACACACTGGGCATCTCGTGGCCCAGCCCAACGGTGAACATGCGTGACCATGCCATCTGATAACCCAAGCCCGCCACGCCCGATAGAAAAAAGATCGTGTAGAACAGGGCTGCGCGAAAACGGGGCACGGGTGCGTCGGTGGTTTGGTTCATCACGTTCGCGGCAAGTCACAGACGGGAATGCTCTATCCTAGAAAAAGACGGCGCCGTTTAAACAAGCGGCGCCGTCATCTTAGTCAGTGATCGAAACAGAAGACATCAAGCCTGTGCGCAGCGTCGTCGTCTCAACCCCATCCACGCGGCACCCATGGCTGCGATCATCACCGCTGTGGAGGGCTCGGGCAGCGCCTGCGCCGCGGCCACTGCCTGATGGA
Organism: Phycisphaeraceae bacterium; assembly: GCA_965222495.1. GTDB lineage: Bacteria > Planctomycetota > Phycisphaerae > Phycisphaerales > Phycisphaeraceae > CBDCUA01. The sequence continues at coordinate 948,864 of CBDCUA010000007.1, forward strand.
ATGGGCTTAGCATCGGACCCTCGGGGCCATCCGGATCAACGGTATCAAGTCGGTTGTTAAAGACGACAAAGATCGGATCGGAATCCAGAATCTCGATGCCGCCGGCCGCGGGAACCTCGTTCGACGAAAGCGTCAGTTCGATCATGTAGGCTCCTTTGGCGGGCGTCAGCCCGTCCTGGCGCGAAAGTTCATACCCCAACATGCCGTGAAGCCCTGTGACTGTGATAACCCCGCCGGACGGTTCAGCGGTGTCAATATTGACCGTGCCGACAAGGCCCGAGGTGTTTTCTGTGATGGTTAACTGCAAGTCCGCTGGCGTGCCGCCGGTATCGTCGCCACCAAACAAATCAAACACACGGATCCTTTCTTGATTGGGCGGGGCGGTCCATTGGGTGCCCCCGTCTTCGAAATACCGCACAGAGTTATGAAAGTTCGCACTCAATACGTTGTTGACAGGGAAAAGGTCTGCGCCCGCGGTGAACCCCGGGTCGTCGGTCCACACGATCGTAGAGTTTTCGTCACCAGGGTTCCCAATCGCTTTGTTGCCGTCCTGTTCGGCGATCGATCGGCCCACGCTATGGCCCAGAATCGTGTGCCCCGAGGCGTTTGTCGTGAACAGGCCCGGGTTGTTCACTTCATCGAATGCGGCCGCTCCACTATTTGAAAAGAGCTTGTTGTTCGCATCGATTTCTACTCTGAACATCCCGTGTGGTGGGAAAATGACGGGATTGTCGCCCGCCCGAGTCTGGTGTGCTGTGCCCAGCACCAACGCGGAAATCACAGCTGTCGTACAAAATCTTTTCATATTGATCTCCCTTGAGTTAACGATTTGAACAGAGGTATGAATACGATTCAATAGCCAAGATGGCCCAATATCCCTTTGATTCATGACTTTCTCCTCTTGCTAGATGACCATCGGACTGGCCCGTTGTCATGGATATTGATACTCTTCTAAGGACGGTTCCGTCGCCGGATGCCCGCCAACGCAGCCGCAATCGCTACAACCATCGCTGATGTGGACGGTTCGGGCACCTGCCGTGCGGCGGCGATGGCTCGCTGAAACTCACTTAGCAGTGGGCCACCACCGTCCGGATCAGTCGTATCAAGCTGATTATTGAAGAGGATGAAGATGGGGTCTGAGTCCAGCAACGCCGGCCCTCCCGTGTTTGAAACATCCTCACCCGAAAGTGTTACTTCGATCATGTAAGCCCCGACCGCGGGGACACCACCGTCTTCTCGTGATAGCTGGTACGTAAAATGGCTATGCACGGTGTTAAATGTCCCGGTACGGACGCTCAGGTTCATCGTACCTAACTCACCCGAACTGGTACCGGTGTAGGTCGCTTCCAAATCGCTTGGCGTTCGTCCTAGGTCGACCGCGGGGTCATCTATCCCGTTGATATCGGCGACTCGTAGCCGTTCGCCACTGACCGGTTCGGTCCAGGCCACGCCGTCATAGAACATCAGCGAATTCATGAAATGAACGCTCATCAGGTATCCGATAGGAAAGCTTTCTAAGTCAGGGTCCACGGTGCCTACACTCGTCACGAACCCGGGATCGTCCGTCAGCAGCACGGTTGAAGTCGGGGTCGCCGCGGGGAATGGGCCGGTCTCGCTTGGCGTCGTTCGGTTGGCAATGCCCCCAATCAAATCATCATTGCCGAGCTTACCCCCCAGCGTGTTATACAAAATAAAGTTTCCCGCGACGTTGCGGGTAAAAAACACGGTGCCGTCTGGGAGTGGGGCGAAACTCGCCGAGCCATTGACGGCAACGAGCTGATGGTTGCTCTTTTGAACTTCCACAGCGATCATCCCGTGTGGGGGGTCCCAGATTGGGTCGTCGGCCCACACCGACCCGGCACCGGCCAAGATCAGCCACCCAGCAACCAGTGATCGTATAAGCCTATTCATGACCAACCTCCTAAAACCAGGCTGAATCGGTCGCCGCGCCATTGGCGCAATATCCACCGCTTGATCGATGCCACCGCCTACCAACGTTTAGACGTTAATTGGATGAGGCTTCAATGACATCGATGGATCAAAGAACAGAAATGGGATTCGGTGGGGCGCGGCCTTGGATGGAAGTGTTGGCGTTCATCTTCTGAACGACCATGAAGAAGGCCATCTGTTCTGACGGCATCGGCAGCAATACGCCGACGTCCACCGTTGGAACGGGTAGTGACGCGAACGTGCTAGCGACAGCCAGCATCGTGCAGGTTTGACACGATCTGTTTTCGTGATCGGGGCTTGGTTGCTGATTGGCTGGTGGTTTCGTCGACGAGCAACAGTGGTGACCAGTCGACGGGGCTTGCGAATCAGCGCCGGAAAGAGCGCTAGGGTCAACAGCGCTCGGGGCACAGTCGCCCCATACGGCCTGGCCGACCACCGGGCAGCTCAGTGACAGACCGAACTTGGCGTAAACCATCCTTGCCAAGTCGCATGCTTGGAAGGCGATAGCCGAAGCAGCCAGAACCGAGATTAAAAAAGTTTTCCTCACAGGAACACTTTGTCTATTTTGCGATAACAGATTGTAGGCGTCATAGTGTAGCCAGACAGCGATTAGCGTGAGAACCATACCAAATTTTTGCCGGTTCGATCACACGGTCGCGGCTACGCAATCATAGATATAAATATCATTTCCTTAATTGCTTAAATAGACCTTCTGTGGCTTGTCGAATGCTCTGGTTGATCTCCAATAACCTGCATGCTCGCGGTGGTGTCGCCGTCGCCGTAGTGCAAATAGACACCCGGTACAAGTGGTCAAGAGCCAAGCCGTCGTCGGTTCGGGCACAAAAAACACATTGTTTTGAATGCGTGTAATCCCTGTGTTGCGTTTGATGACGGCCGACAACGTAACGCTGTCAAGATCGATGATCGCCGCAATGTCGGCGTTCAGATCGCCATTGAGGTCGTAAAGATCGGGATCGTCAAGGTAGAAAAACCGGTCACCCTCACGCAGGCGTGTAAATTGGTTACCGATGACAAAGAACAGCGTCTCGCCGAGGCTTGAGCCGGCCATGTGGTCTTCAGCCAGTGCACCGATAAGCACGTCGATGTTTTCGATGTTGGGATCTTTCACACCCGGTGTTGGGTTGAGATCAAGGTCGTACAGATCGGCCAAGGCCTGCTGGACGGCGGTATCCTCTGTGATCTGCAGTACATTCAACACCTCAGGCAAGAAATAGGCCCGACGCGTTTCGTTGTAGCTTGGCAAACCGTGGTCGCGACCTCGCTGGATGTCCAGCGCCATCAGGTCCAAACCGCCAGCGCCGGGCGGGCCAAACAGGAAGTTACGTATCTCATCGACAAACGCCAAATCATTTTCTTCTGCAACCTGCGACGCCAAACCATAGAGAATACGGTCTACGTTGTCCGGGTCGTTTTTCAGGAAATTAGGGTTGAAGAAACCGTCCCGCAATGCCAGCGGCGTTTCCACAGACCCGTCCGAATTCACAAGCTTGAGCGTAGAGCTCCCCATGCTATGGCCGAAGCGAAACAACGCATGGGCAAAGGACTGGGTAATCGACGCGTCAACACTTGTCCGGTACTTGAGGGTTCTGGGGTTCGGCGACAGATCGCCCATCAGAGCGGGTAAGAACTCGTTATAGGTGATCGCCTGCATCTCTGCCCCGACGATCTTCCGAGCGGTCTGGTAGATCTGCTCGTCGGTGGCCGTGGGGTTGTGTATCGCGATCAAATCAGCCAGTCGGTTGTGTTCTCGCGAAAAAATCGTGTGCATGGCCGTCAAGCCCGGTTGCTCGTTGGCTCGCACGTCACCGGCCAAAAATAACTCCTGATCAGGCACCGGGCCGTTGTTATCGTTGGGCTGTATGCCGTTGGGATCGTTGTTCAGCGGCAGAAGACCGTTGATTGACATCTTCAGTTTACCGCCGGACATGGTGCGCAACGCCTGCGCCCGCGAGGTATCCGACCCATAAACATTTGACGCGTCGATATAGCTGGTCACATCGTTGACCTGCTCCCGCGGGGTACCGGGTGTGCCGGTTCCGGCGACGAAATTCGAGCGATGAAATGGGATCACCACATTGCCCAAAGAACCCGGATCGAAATGCGGATCGCCTGTCGGGACTGGAATGTGGGCTATCCCGTTCGAAGGATTGGTGGGTGTCAGGTCGACGTCGTGGGTGAGAAATTGCCCCCATTGCCAAATGAAATCGCTTAGGCCGCGTCTGTTGGGGATCTGCTGGCTCTGGGCGGACAGCGCGTTGCTGATCACACGCGCGTTGGCACGCTCTGGCGGCTGGGTCATGGTCGCGCCTGACCCGTCGTCGGGGAAAAACGGGTCGTAGTTAAACCGGATCAGCGCTGTGCCGGCTGCACCCTGCGCCGAGTTGTCCATGTGATTGTCTTTGCCGTCAATGCTACGATGCTCGATTAACGCAGCAGAAAGACCGGATGCCGTTCCAGTCAGCCAAGCGATACCCAATAATCCATAAACAAAGACAGCCTGAACCTTCTTCCCCGTGGTCTGATACGCACTCAAAATGAAAAACCTCACTTTTCTTGAGCGATCACAATGGCAATAAGATATTCGACTTACAGTTGAGGTAAGACGAGTCGGATGCGGTCGGTCAATATCGGTAAATTCTACCCATCGTTGGCATTTACTCTCCTACGCTTGACCGTCAACAAAGCGACTGCACGCAATGTATTCTGTTAACAAGTATATCTCCGCTTCATCTATTTTCCGGCGCACGACCGTGATTTTTTTAGCTCGAGCCGCTGTGTAGCGTCCTGCCTGAGGCTGCGACATTTTCGGTGAATGTCGGCTCGTGTTTGGCGGGTTTTTTTGGGTATCCTCACCCCCACGACCGTCGTTCGATCAATACCCTTATTGCCCGGTTGCCATCTACATGGATAGACGATAAAATGAGTATTAGGAGTAAATTATACTATCATATTATTCTTGGTTGTGTTCTTCACAACACCAAAGAATAAAAGATAGGTAGGGGGCGGACCTTTTGGCTGGCCAGATTCTCTCGGAGAAGCGATTGCTTGCTTGAGACAGAGAATCTCAGCCGCTATCGTTTTACGATTGATTACGGATCGGGTACCGAGAAGCTGGCTCGGGAGAATCACACATGCGCCAGGTAGCTGAGAAAAACAGAGGAATACTGACGATCAACGCCAAAGCCGTGGTATTTACACTCGGTGTCGTTGCCATGTTCACCGGTCCGGTGCTTGGCAGCATTGCCTTCAGGCATACGGGGAACAATGATCCTCTTCTGGATGATTTTCCGACGTTAAGTACCGTCGGTGACCCATCGGGATATTCCGTTGGTCCTGCCGACGGCGAAAACTCCTGGCATGTGGTCGGGTTAGGCGGCCAGGCGTTGTACGAGTCTGACGAATTAACCAGCGCAGACCCTAAAGATGGCTGGAAAGCCACTGCCCGAGTGAAAATCGAAGGGATCGAGGACGACCTGGAAGACGGCGGGGTTTTCTTCCAATTTGCCGACGGCGAACACGCATTCCGTATGCTTTTTGGCAGCAATCCTTCGGGCGACATTCTGGTGGGCATCCCCGTGAATGTTTCAAGTGGGGGGTTGGTGATTTTCCCGCAGACCACATTCAGTACAGATGGGCCCGGGGAGCATGGTTACCACCTGTTCGAATGGGTTTGGACGCCGAATGTGATCCAACACGGCGGAGGCTCAGCCAACCTGTTTATCGACGGCCAGCTTGTGGTCTCTGATTTTGTGGGGATTGACATCCCCGGCGAGGCGGCCCCGCCCCCGGTTGTCAAGTGGGGAACCGTCGGTGGCACCGGGTCAGCACTGTTCAACTTTATTCAGTTAGAGACCGGTACCGTCTTTGAAGAGCTGGACCTTCCAGGCGTCTTCATTCCCGAGCCGACCTCAATAGCGTTCTTGGGCGCAGGTGGGCTGCTGCTGCTTCGCGGCCGCCGATCGGGCCGTGTTGGTTAACGCTTTGCATGAATCTCTTAGCGCCTTGTGCCTCTCAAGGCAATAGATATCTGACACAAGCTCATATCCTTTTCGGTCGCGTCCATTTAGCCTGGATGGACCTGTCCTGCGCTCGTTTGGCGTTTCTGGTCCGACCACTGCGACACTCGCCAGAGGCCAATCGCGGCCACGGCGTGAAGTAACAAAAGCACCGGCACCTGAAACCGACCGCTACGGGTGCAGTAAGTCGCCATGACCACCAGCGAATTGCAGGCGATCAACGCCCAAGCAATCACCGCTCCCGGACGCCGCCACGACCAACGCAAGCCCAGAAGCCCCAACGCTAGCAACACGACAAAGTACCCCTTGGGCCGCATCGTCCAGAGCGTGACTAGCTTGGACGCCGCCAGCTTGCCCCATAAGTGTGGGTGCTGCCAGATCCAATCCAGTGCCAGGCGGGTTCCAAACTTGGCTTTGGCGCGTTCCAGTTCAATCGGCGAGTATTGCTGGCCACGCAGCTGTTCATGTACGGGATCAAAACAGCCCCAGGTATGGGGATCGACCCAAACGCCGCTCGCTTCTACAGCCGCGTCACTGTATCCACCGGGCAAGCCGATGCCTCCTTGAGTACCCAGTGGCATGAACGCATCCAGCGCGATGCAGTTACGGATCCACCACGGCATGGGCAAGAGTAATACCGCAGCCAGAAACACCCCGATCGCTAATCCGGTGGAGCGTCGGTCACAGCGCGTCCAACACCAGAGGGCCAGTGCCGCAACGAGTGGATACCACAAGATGAAGATCGATCGCAGAAGCAGTAGAGCGGCGAGTGTCGTGCCGCAGACCATGACGTGGATCAATCGTTTGTGCTCAAGGATCAACACCAACGACCATGCCAGCAGGACCACACCCAAACACGCCGGACCATCTGTCAGGTAATACCCAGCGTTTTTCTTTAAGAGAGGGTCGCACACGCCCAGCACACCGACAATCGCCGCCGGGAACGGCGCGGCGATCCGCCATATCAAGCACACCGTCAGTGCAACCGCTGCCGCGACGATTGCGCAATTCAGCAACCGCCAAATCAGAAAGTGGCGACCGAAAACACGGTAGATCGCCGCCAGTGCAAAAGGAAACGCGGGCGGACGAAAAGCCGTGGCGGTGTAAGGGAAACTTTCACCCGGTGGGGCGGTGGCCGGTGTTCTGCGCCGGTCGGTGTTGTCGGATCGAAAGTACGGTTCGCGGTACTCAGGGTCGTCGATGAAGAATCCAAATCCGCGGCCACGGGCCAGATTCAGTGCAATGTTGTCGTATTCCAGACCGTCACTCTTCCGCGGCGGCCGGTCCCATCCACCAAACAGGGCAATGCTAATCACATTGCTCGCAAGCGTTACCAGAAAAGTCGCGATGACAACCCACCGCTTGGAGAACCGGCGGCCGGGGTTGGCCAGATGCAATACACGATGCTCCAATTGACGGTAGATCCTTTGGCACGGGTCCAGCCGGCATGAACCGATCCATCGACCGTGAGGGGAATGATTTGGTCGACGCACCTACAGCTGGCGCGGGTCAGTGGCGACGTATTATCTAACGAGCATATCCTAGACGAAGTCCGACGCCATCCCAAGTGTCCTGGGCTGTTATGTTCACGGATCGCGGGTCGTTGGCACGCATACCATCGATTTGTATATAAGATGATCCTGAACCTTCAGCCGCGGATTGGCCATGTGTGATCAGGATCGCAAACTTAAATCAGCGGCTCGGTCTTACCGCGAAGCACGCCAGGCACATTGGGACGCGGTGGCACAGCAGATGGATACTTGGACCGGGTGGGGAGGGTATTACCACCGTCGGCTGCGTGACGTGTACCGATTTTTAATTCCGCGGGGCCGGCGTGTGTTAGAGCTGGGTTGTTCTCAGGGCGACCTGTTAGCGGCGGTGTGCCCGTCGGAGGGTGTGGGCGTGGATCTGTCGGGGCAGATGATCGCCCGCGCTCGCAAGCGGTATCCCCAATTAGAATTCGTTCAAGCCGATGCCCATGATCTGGAGCTGGAGGGTAAGTTTGACTATCTGATCCTCTCAGACTTGGTCAACGAGCTTTGGGACGTGCATGCCTTGTTGGAGCGTGTGTCACGGCTCTGTACACCGCAGACGCGAATCCTGATCAATACATACAGCCGGCTTTGGGAGCAACCTCTGGCGGCGGCAAAGTATCTGAATCTCGCCAAGCCGCTGCTGCGGCAGAACTGGCTGACAGTCCAGGACACGTCAAATCTACTGTACCTGGCGGGTTTCGAGGTGATGCGGCACTGGCAGGAGTTGATCTGGCCGGTCGGTACACCGGTGATCGGTTCGTTGTGCAATCGTTGTTTGGTACGGATTTGGCCGTTCCACCATCTTGCGCTAGCCAATTTTGTGATGGCAAGGTTAAGCCCACAGCGCGACGAAAAAGCCGAAGAGCCAACCGTGTGTGTGATCGTGCCGGCGCGGAATGAAGCGGGAAACATCCAGTCGATCTTCGCGCGGACCCCGGAGATGGGTGGTGGAACCGAGTTGATCTTTGTCGAGGGCCATTCGAAAGATCGCACCTACGAAGTGATCCAGCAGACGATCGCTGCCCACCCCCAGCGTCGCAGTCAGCTCTTGCGTCAGCCGGGTGTTGGCAAGGCAGACGCTGTGCGCGCGGCTTTCGCCAAGGCCGGTGGCGACATTCTCATGATCCTCGATGCCGATATGACCGTGCCACCGGAAGACCTACCACGGTTTTATGAAGCGATTCGTAGCGGTCGCGGAGAGTTTATCAATGGGGTGCGGTTGGTGTACCCGATGGAGAACCAAGCCATGCGGTTCTTCAATCTCCTGGGGAACAAGTTCTTTAGCCTGGCGTTTTCGTGGTTGTTGGGTCAGCCGATCAAAGATTCACTGTGTGGTACCAAGGTGCTGTGGCGATCGGATTACGAGTTGATCGCGGCAAACCGTGGGTATTTCGGTCAGTTTGATCCGTTCGGAGATTTTGATCTACTGTTCGGAGCAGCGAAGCTCAATCTTAAGATTTTAGACGTGCCGATCCGGTATCGTCAGCGCACGTACGGGACAACTCAGATCCAGCGATGGCGGCATGGGGCGCTGCTGTTTAGGATGGTTGCGATCGCGGCCAGACGGATCAAGTTTGTGTAAACGGGCCATATGGCGTCGGCCGTGACGAAGAAGGTGTAAGGCAATCGTATGCGACGACGAGCCATTGGAATAGATATCGCCCGATCTGTGCGTTGACGATTCGATAAGCCCTGTCAATCACAACCGGCTGTTCGGTTAACGGAACCCAATCATTTTTGTTGATTTCAATCGAGTGCACGAAGCTGGGGATGTTCCCCCGGAGTGGTTCTAATGGGCAAGCTTGCTTCGATCATCAAGCATGGGCTTGCCCATCCGTTAACGCGTGGTTTGGATTTGGACGATCCACGAACCACACGTCTAAGACGGCAGATCATCCAGGACAAACCTTTCCTTAGGAAGATTTATGAACAGTGGTACCGGACAATCGCCGCGGCAGTACCGGAGGGTCGGCAACCTGTATTAGAGCTTGGTGCCGGTGCGGGGTTCATGCGTCAGTTTGTGCCGCGATTCATCGCGTCTGATGTATTGCACTGTGAAGGATTGACCTTGGTGGCCGACGGTCAACGTTTGCCGCTGGCCGCTCAGTCGTTACGTGGGATCGCGATGGTCAACGTGTTGCACCACCTCCCGAGCGCCGCCGGGTTCTTTGCCGAGGCGGCCAGGTGTATCGTGGCCGGGGGTGTGATCGCCATGATCGAACCATGGGTCACACCGTGGTCACAATTTGTGTACACCAGACTACACCACGAACCGTTTGATCCCAAGCGCCTGGAGTGGGGGTTTGCATCGTCGGGGCCACTGTCCGGTGCCAACGGTGCTTTGCCGTGGATCATGTTTGAACGAGACCGCCAGCGTTTTGTACAGACGTTTCCCCAGTGGCGCATTGAATTGGTCCAGCCGCATATGCCGTTACGGTATCTGCTATCGGGCGGGGTATCGATGCGCGGCCTGCAGCCTTCGTGGACGTTTGGACTGTGGCGGTGTATAGAGCGGGCGATGGAGCGGGTGGGCATAAGAGCGGCGATGTTTGCGTTGATTGTGTTGCGACGGGCGTGAACCAATTCTGAGTCAGGACTGACGGCGGCGTGGCGGACCTAACGTTCGTCGACTCGGGACCGACCCCTCGAATGACGATACAGCAGGAGGTGTCGATCGTGAAGGCCATGGTGCTCAGAGCGTTCAATTCGATTGACCGTTCACCGCTGCGGTTGGAGGACGTCCCGGAACCTCAGGCCGGCCCCGGCCGTGTCAGGGTAAAGGTGCGCTGCTGTGCGATCTGTCGAACAGACCTCCACGTTATTGAAAAGGATCTACCCGAACAGCAACTGCCGATCATCCCGGGGCATCAAGTGGTGGGTGTGGTGGATCAGCTGGGCGAGGGGTGTGACCGTTTACACCAGGGACAACGGGTGGGCATCGCGTGGCTACGCGCGACCTGCGGTGACTGTCCGTTTTGTCGATCCGGCCGCGAAAACCTCTGCGAACACGCGCGGTTCACCGGTTACCACGAGCATGGTGGATATGCCCAGTACGCGGTCGTAGACGAGCGGTTTGCTTACGTGATTCCTGACGTTTTCAGCGATACTCACGCCACACCGCTGTTGTGTGCGGGCATCATCGGATATCGATCGCTAAGGCGAACCCAGCCATGCGCCGGTTGTCGGTTGGCCCTGGTTGGTTTTGGATCGTCCGCACACGTGGTGATCCAGATCGCTCGCCATCGTGGGTATGAGGTCTACGTGGCCACTCGTGGCCGGGGGCACCGTCAATTGGCTATGGATATGGGCGCCGTGTGGGCCGGTGAGCATCCAGCGCAGTTGCCCGGCAAAGTCGATGGGGCGATCATCTTTGCTCCGGCTGGCGAACTGATCCCACCGGTGCTAGAAAAACTAAGCAGAGGCGGTACGCTCGCCTTGGCGGGCATCCACATGACCGCGGTTCCTGGTCTGGATTACGAAAAACATTTGTTCTACGAACGTGATGTCCGTTCAGTCACATGCAACACGCGCTGTGACGGACAAGAGCTCCTGGCCGAAGCGGCGGAAATACCGATTCGTCCGCATACCACGGCCTATCCCTTGCACGACGCTAACCGTGCGCTACAGGATTTGAAGAACGACCGGATCAACGGCACGGGTGTGCTGATGATCGAACCCTGAGTCGGTATTATTTGGGCTGAAGCTAAAGTGGTTCTCACAGGGCCTTGAAGGGGCTAACCCTTGGGCTTGATCATGGCCGCGATCGGTAAACCCATCAACAGCGTACCCAAAAAGTGATCCGCCGCATTGACCAGGCTATACCCGGTGTTCATGTGCATCCAGTTCCACGGTGCCAGATCGGCCGTGGTCACGGTTAGCAAACCGATCAATCCGGCCACGCCAAGTCGTTTGATAAATGTATTGGCGTGGTGGCTGGTCAGGCAAACGATCCAGGCGACACTTAGGGCTGTCGCAAAGTTAATCACAAAGCCCGTAGCGAACGTGCCGGCTGACATCGGTTCACGCCCGTGCCCGTGGTAGAACATCAATCCGATCGGGCCTTCCCGGTGGCGCTGATGGTAACTCTCCCACGCTTGGGAAGAGTCACTTTCAGGCATTGCGGGGAAGTAATAGACACCGCTATGAGATAGCTGATTCTTAAGGCTCTGCACCACGTCCGATTCATTGACCAGGGGATGTAGCGTGTGGTTGTGCCACGGGAGAACCATCCACGAGAAGGCACCCCAAGCGAATAGAACGACGGCACCGGTGGCGGCGGCGGCAAAAATTCGGGTCATGAGATCGCTCCAGATAAAGTGGCCGATAGGTCTATAGATGGTGCCCCGTCATACGCTTTGCCAATGGGCGATGCGCGACGCAACCATCGCAAGTCTTTGTAAAGTCTATGCCCGTGTTTAGAAATGTCGCACCCGTACGAATTCGGATTGGGATAGGACGATCCCAGGTGAAAGTTACGTCTGATGACTCTAATGTCAAACCGAGTTTGATGAGGGATTTGACGTTAGACGCATGATCGGACGGTCAAAGTGGGCGTTTGCCTGGAGGTGCGTTACGACGACATGCCGTGTGCCGACCTGAGGTCAGGTCGAGTTGGCCACAAGGCGGATTGTCTAGATTGCCCAAAACCCCTATCTGTAACAAAAAGAAGCAATGCAAGGGTCGCAATATTTTGGTCCTTGCCCACACAAATGGGTAGCAATCACGTTCTGTGGATTTGCCATGGCGTTCGCAGTGTTTGAGCTTATAATGGAGTTGGCGATTCCAAGTGTGTGCTCTCGGGGTTGTGCGCACGCCAGAACAGCGACAATGACGTGGTGTCTAATCGGTGAGATTAGAACTTGTTCATATAAAATAATCGTGGGCGTTATGGGCAATATGCTCATGGCTGCATGACCGGCGTGTGTATCTGTAACCGGTGGCGGATCGATGGATATACGCGTGGTCATTGGACCGTGCCAATGGTCGATCGCACGGTTCGTGAGACACGAATGGTTAAAAAGGGCATCGATTGGCAATAGAACCATCACGCGTTGTGGCTGGAGGATATGGCCAGGGTAACCCGAGAGGGGGCAGTCTAATGCATCGCTTTATCTTTCCTAGGCATCGACGGCCGGGCGCTCTTGCCTGCGTGGCTGTGACCAAACGATCGTCGAACAGGGCGTCGTGCCGGATCGCGATCGCTGCGTTGGTGTTGTTAGGCGTATCGCGTATTGCCGGAGCCCAAGCGTTGTCATTTGAGCACGTGGTGATCGACGCGAACAACCCGCTGAACCCGCACTGCAAAGCGCTGGGTGATATCGACGGCGACGGGTTGATCGACGCGATTGTCGCCAGCTCAAAAGCAGAAGGGATGTTTTGGTACGAGTACCCCGACTGGAACAAACACACCGTGCGCGCCACCGGTACTTGGACCACCGACATGCAAGTTGGCGACGTCGACGGCGACGGTGACCTGGACATTGTCATTCCCGAAGACGGCGCGTTGCGTTGGTACGAGAACCCTCGACCGTCGGGCAACCCCCGCACAGCCACGTGGACCGATCACAAGATCGGTTCGGCCGGTAGCCGGAACCACGACGTGGAGGTGGGCGATATCGACGGCGACGGCGACCTGGACGTGGTGTCACGAAAGAAAGCCACCGGTGGGACCTATTTCTGGAAACAGGCAACACCCACCACCTGGACCCAGATCACCATCAGTACGGGGTTAGGCGAAGGCACGGCGTTGGGCGACATCGACGGCGACGGTGACCTGGACGTGGCCCAAAACGGCTACTGGATCGAGCAGGTATCACCGACCCAGTGGACTGAACACAACTTTGCCACCAACTGGCCCGAAGACGCCCGTGTGCTGGTCGTGGACCTGAATCAAGATGGCAAACAAGACATCGTCCTCACCACCAGTGAAAGCGCCGACGGCCGCTTTTCTTGGTTCAGCGCCTCGAACCCAAAAAGCGGGCCCTGGACCGAACACGTTGTCGATCCGACGGCTTCTTACCTTCACTCCGTGCGCGCCGCTGACATGGACGGCGACGGTGACCTGGACCTGGTCACCGCGGAGATGCACCAATCCAAGGACCCCGACGAGGTCAGTGTCTATCTCAACAACGGCAACGCGCTATCTTGGACCCAACAGGTTTTGGCTACGACCGGCTCACACAACCTCCAGGTGGGCGATATCGGTAGTGACGGGGATATGGACCTCTTCGGTGCCAACTGGAACGACAACGCCCCCAATTCGGCGGTCGTGGAGATGTGGGAGAACCTCAGCAGCAGTGGTGGTGCGACGCTTTCTCTGGACCTTTGGCGACGTCACATCATCGAGACCTCTCTGCCGTGGAAAGCGGTCTTTATCAAAGGCGTGGACCTGAATGCCGATCAGCTTCCCGACCTGGTGCTGGGCGGTTGGTGGTACCCCAACCCGGGCAGTCTCGACGGGGTCTGGACGAGAACAACCATTGGCAAACCCATGAACAACATGGCCGTGGTGCACGACTTCGACGCCGACGGTGACATGGACATCTTAGGCACCAACGGCAACCCCTCTGGCGAGAACATCACGTGGGCCCGTAACAACGGTCAAGGCAACTTCACCAACTTTGACATCACCAACGCCCCGACCGGTGGCGACTTTATCCAAGGGGCCAGTGTGGCTCAGGTGGTGCCCGGAGGTAAACCTGAGATCGTGTTGTCCTGGCACAACTTTGTACCTGGCACCATCATGTTCACTGTGCCCAATGACCCGACGCTGGCCAGCTGGCCGCTGGATCAAATTAGCGCCACCACCAACGGGGAGCAGGTGCCCATCGGCGATATCAACGACAGCGGTCGTCTAGATATCCACCTGGGCACACAGTGGCTTCGGAAGGAGGCCGACGGCAGTTTTAGCACCCGCGCCGGGGTTACCCTTGGTAGCGGTGTGCCCGACCGATTGTCGTTGGCCGATATCGATGCCGACGGTGATCTGGATGTGGTCATCGGCGCTGAAGGCGCTTCACGTTTGGTCTGGGGCGAGAACCACAACAACGGTGACAGCTGGACCGAACACGTGATCGCCACGGAGGTGAAGTACTTCAGTGTCGATGTCGGTGACATCGACGGTGACGGTGATATCGACGTGGTCGGTGGCGCGCATAAAGGCAATGGCGAGGTGTACATTTACGAGAACACCGGCCAGGGCGACACCTGGCTGCGCCACGTGGTGGACCCGGGCGATTCGAATCAGATCGATCACCACGACGGCACCCAGCTGGTGGATATGGATCTTGACGGTGACCTGGACATCATCTCTGTGGGCTGGACCAAGACGAGTGTGGTGATCTACGAGAACCTGGCAATCGATGGCGGTGGCGGCGGTGATACAATCAAACCTTCGATCCAATCGGTGGTCGCGAGCAATGCGAATCAGGTGGTTGTCGGATTCAGTGAAGCGTTGGACCCTGCCACAGCACAGAATGTGACCCACTACGCGATCTCAGGCGGCGTGAATATCTCAGATGCCAATCTCAGTACCAACGGTCGTACGGTCACCCTTGTAACCACAACATTGTCTGAGCAGGTCTATACACTTGACGTCAGCCAGGTCCAGGACCTGGCAGGCAATGTGATCGCCCAGAACACCCAAGAGACGTTCGAGTTTGTCGATAACGATACCCCGGACGGCTTGGTTGCGCATTGGCCGATGAACGAGGGCGTTGGGTCCACCATCACAGACGTCACGGGCAACGGACACACTGGGGCATTGGTCAATGGCGCCAGCTGGTCGACGACCGGCGGTGACCCGGCGGTGTCGTTCGATGGGGTCAACGATTATGTGGATGTCGGCTCGCTGGACATCAGTGGCAACGCCATGACACTGGCCGCGTGGTTCCGAGTCGCCGACCTGGACAACTGTCCCGCTCACGATTGTCGGATCATCTCCAAAGCCAGTGGCATCACAGGGAACGATCACTATTTTGTGTTGAGCACCATGGCCAGCGGTGAGGCGACCCGGCTCCGTTTCGGGCTCAAGACCGACGGTGTGACAACCATGCTGACCTCCTCTTCGGGCAACGTTCCTGAAAACCAGTGGGTTCACGTGGCGGCGGTATACGACGGTGCGGCCATGCGGCTGTACATGGACGGCCAGCAGGTCGGCAGCAAAGCCAAGACCGGGAGCATCACAACCAACAGCGATATCTCCTGTTGGATCGGGGGTAATCCACCCACGGATACCGTTCGGCCGTGGGATGGGCAGATCGATGACGTGCAAGTTTACAACCGGGCATTGTCGGCCCAAGAGATCCAGCAGCTACTGGGTCCGGATCCGACCACTGCACAGGTTGTGGGTCGATGGATCTTCTACAACAACTCAGCCTTTGACGGCGACGACTCGTCAGCCAACGCCGCTGACGATCAAGCCATCGCCACCGACAAGCAGGCGATAAGGTCCGGTACCGGAGATCCCACTGCGACCTTTGCCAACTACACCAGCTACAGCAGGGGTATCAACGGCATCATGATCGACGTCGCTAATTTGAAGTCGGATCAGCTCACGGTAGAGGATTTTCTTTTTCGTGTGGGCAATACCGCTACGCCCGCCGATTGGGATGAAGCGTCGTTGCCCACAAGCGTTACCGTTCGCCTCGGGCAAGGACATAACGGCTCAGACCGCGTGACACTGATCTGGACCGACAACGTGATCCAGAAGCAGTGGCTGCAAGTTACCGTATTGGCTAACGTCGAGACGGGTCTGACCCAGAACGACGAGTTCTACTTTGGCAACGCCATCGGTGAGACGGGAGACTCTACCAGCAGCGCGCGTGTCAACGCCACCGACGAAATTGCAGCGAGAAACAACCCCGTGTTCTTCCCGCCAGCGGACGTAGAGGACATCTACGACTTCAATCGTGACAGAAAAGTGGACGCGACCGACCAGATCATTGCACGCAACCATCAGACCTTCATTAACGCGTTGCAGTTGATCTCTATTGATTGATCACTGGTGCAAGGTGTCGCTACTTTGATATCACGCCGAAGGGACAGTTTCTTGCTGTTTTTGGTCACGGCGGAACAGACTTCCCGCCCGGTTCCCATGCTTGACCGATCACCTGGCGCATCTCGTCATACTGCAGCAGAAAATTTGAGCTCAGGTCACGTGGCGTGGGGAACCACTTCCAAAGAAATACGCCTCGCAACCAGTGTTCGGATTCAATTCGCCTTAACGCGATGCGCATGCACCGCAGTTTAATTTGGTCTGCTTTGGGTCCACCTTCCCGATCATCCCAGGGGCGGGCGGCGGCCTGAGCGGATCGGTTGTATCCCAGTTCAGTGAAGACGATCGGCTGGCTGCGCTTTTGGGCAAACTGTCTCAGCTGAGTCATCACCCTGTCCCACCCACTGTCAAGCTGATCAAGGGTGGGGTTAACGGCATCGGTCAACGGGAAGTATGCCTGGATACCGATGTAGTCTAAGAGATCCCAGAAGGGAACTTGACGATAGCTGTCCCAGTTTGCCGCGTACGTGACCGGTCCGTCGTATACGTGACGTACTGCCTCGATCACACGTTGCCAGTCCTCACGGCGTGCGAGTGTAAGTTTGGTTTCCACGCCCACACAAAATAGCGCGGCACCCGTCTTTTGGGCCATTTTGGCCTGAGTGACAACAAATCGCGTATAGTCGTCGAAGAACCGTTTCCAATGTGCCTCTTGATCAAACGTGATCGCTCCTCGCCACGCGAACCGAGATCCCCAGTAGCCAATATGCGGCTTGAGCATTACACGGACACCCTCCCGGTGCGCGGTTCGGATGGGATTGATGACCGTTGGATCGTCATCGGAACCGCGATGGCGAAGCGAACCGTCGTTTTGAACAAACGCGTAGGGATGGAAGCTGATCCACCGGCCACCCAGTGATCGGATCTCACGGATCGTGGTGGCCATTTCCGGTGCGTCCCACTCACGGCCCCAGCCCCAGCAGCTGACGGTCACACCCCTCATAAAATCGAAGTCGCCTGGCTTGTTTTTGCCCAAGGCGGTGGGCGCGGTATTCAGCAGGCACACGACGGCCACCCACCGTAACCCTCGACGAGTGACGTCACTTCTCCACTGCCGGCGGCCAGATGGAGGTATCGCGGGTCGTGCCACACCCGATGCGAAATGCTGTTGTGCCAGGGTCATACGAGTTTCACCGGAGCATCATATCCACCGGGCGTGACATCTTCTGTTTTTCAGGGACCGCTGGATTTCGAAAGGATCCTGTCAGCCGCCTGTGTCCGCCCTATCGCCGGTAGCCTGGTGGGGGTGATCCTGCGGTGGTTTCTCCGGGCATTTTCCGGGTCGTTATAAGCGTCATAGGCGTTACAATCCATACAGCTTCACCCCAAGCGTCAGATACATACGCCACATTGCCTAGATTATCCGTTGGATCGGCATAAGCTCTGACTGGATTCGACACAAACCGCTAGGCCAACAGGAGGAGGCAAACATGCAGTGGCCAACGTATCTACCACACCCGACCGCGTACCAGATCAAGCCGGTGGATGAACTGATCGACGACGGTGAACGGCTTGACGCTCTTTTCTGTCATGAGCAGATGTTGGCGTACGTTTATACGCCGGTCATCAAGATCTACCTCGATCGAATGCTCCAGGATCTGGCACAAGTGCCAACCCATCCGTCTACAGGCATCAATGTGTTTATCAGTAAAGTGCCTCGTCGACGATTGGGGTAGTGTTCATTGACAGATGGCCGGTTAGGCTTCGTGACGGCCTAGCGCAGCTGGCTACCAAGACAGTGGTGCGCATGGCGTACGTGTCATGTGCAACGGGAGCGATATCATTCTGCGCGATACCTGTGGTCACAGATGGTGCGTGACGACCACTCCAAATGGGTAGGATTTGGCACCTTTTCTGGTACGATCTGTTGGCTTGCAAACACCACGGACCCGGTTAAGGTGAAGGCCTACGCTGACCGTGTGCCATCGCGCCTACCCTTTTTGGAATGGAGAAAGACAACCCATCACGGACGCCACCAACGGGTCGGCCTGGATCACCGTCGTCGTGTGCGACTAGATCCGGACCGCGCCGATGGTTTGATCGCCGGTCAGGTTCACCGCGTAACCACGCCAAACGCCGTGACAGGCGGGTTGTGTACGGACTGTGCTGCCTGATATTGCTCGCCATAGTTCTGCGTGTGCTGTTACCGCTGGGGGTGAAGATCGGTCTTCGGTATGCCCTGGAACGCAGCCTCAACCGTACCATTGAACTGGCCGACGTCGATCTGTGGCTTTGGCGGGGTCGCGTGGCGCTTGAGGGTTTGGCAATTGGCGATGGATTAACCACAGGCACCGACGGTCATGTGGGTTTGGCCCAGATTCGGCAATTTCGCAGTCAACGTCTGTGGGCTCAGATCGAGTGGATGCAGTTGTTTCGCCGTCGCCTATGTCTGCGACAGGTGGGTATCGATACCCCCGTCGTGCACCTGACGGACGTAGGGAGCGATAACGCACAGAACCAAGTCACCGCCAATACGTCGACACCGGATCGGCCCAACGGCGTGGACGCAAGGTCGACTTGGCCCGTTCAGATCAACGCGTTGACTGTTCGCCAGGCCGACATTCAAATCGTCGACGCCGGTGCTCCGACGAGCTTGTCTGTCCAACAGCTCGACGTCCGCGACGTGAAGTATCTGTCAGACCAATGGTCCGTGGGGCAGATTGATCTTCGCGCCCCGCGTGTCCGTATGCATCAAGCGTTGGTGAAGAACGGCCCCGGGCAAGGGGCACCTGATCGCTCCGCGACCCGTTCCTCGCCAGATTCGGATCGCTCGGAGCCGTCAAGTGCGATTCATTCCAACCCCATCGGTCGCCCGCAGAACACCGATCGTCTCAATAGCCGTCTGAAGCCCGTCCTCGACGTCGGGCGGTTGACGGTGACAGAAGGCCAGTTCTCGATCGGTACCGACTCGTCGGCAATTGAATTTAGAATCGACGCCGAAGGATCCCGCTTCACCACGGCATCACAACGATCGGGCCAAGTTCGGATAGATGTCAAATTCCGCGACGGCGAGTTTCACCTTGACGGTCACTTGAGCCTGGCCCCGCTGACGTTCCGCGGTCATGTGAATTGGGATCGGATCGCGTTGGCGCCGCTGGCCGGCCTCGTCCCTGGACCGCTTGAGAATTGGCTCACGTCGTGCCAGACTCAAGGCGACCTCACGGTGGCCGTCACGGGCGACGAATCGTCGCCCAATGGCGCCGGCTCACAGGTGATGTTGGCCGGTCAGGTTGGGGTGGACGATTTCATGCTCGCCGAGCCGGAATCCGACGAGTTCATATGCTCTTGGAAACGGCTGGATGTGACCGTTGACCGTCTCGCGGTGTCGCTGGCGGGTTCGGCGCCGATGCAAGTGGCGATCGAATCGATTCGCCTGGCTGACCCCGTCCTTAAGCACACGCGCCCGTCCGACAAGCTTGAGAGTCTGTTCGACGCCCAGCAGAGCCGATCCGCAGAACACGACCAGCCTCAACGGCGGGTTGACCTGACCGTGGGACAGATCAATCTGACCGGTGGGTCAATCCAATACACCGATCACACTTTTGCTCCTGTTTTTCATACCCAGGCCAGCGGCCTGACGGTGTCCGCTAAACAGTTGTGCTGGCCCCAGCTTCAGGCCAGAGACATTGAGATCGAAGGCATCGCCGCCGACAACGCTTCCTTTAAGGCCACTGGCTCGGTCGAACCAGGTTCTGGCAAAGTGACGCTCGATATCGATCATCTGGATCTGACGTCATTCAATACGCTATCGACCCACTTTACCGGTTATCAGATCGATGGCGGACAGTTATCACTGTCGTGCACCGTCGAACATCCAGAACCCGACTGGAAGATCGCTGGCAAGCTTGTGCTCCACCATGTGACCTTTACCGCCGATGCCCAACGCGAACGCACCATTCGGCTTCCCAGTGATCTGGAAATGGCTGTACTGCGTGACATCGATGGCGACATCAAGCTTCCTGTGGCCGTGACGCTAAGTGAGCGTCGATCAGAGACCCAGCTTGGGCCGATTATTGTCAGCGCCATCCAACACGCATTCCTGGGTGCCTTAACCTCCCCGCTCAAGGCCATCGGTGCGCTGGTATCCGCTGACGACGGGGGCAAAATGATCGTCGAACCCATACCGTTGGCCGCTGGTGCGAACCAGGTCGGCTCCGGTCAAAACGATCGTCTAACCAAACTGGCTTCTCTGTTGGTCTCTCGGCCCACATTGGGGTTCAGGTTGCGCGGTCGTGCTGGTCCCGATGATCGTGTTCACCTGGCTCATCAAGTCTTGGGCGAGCTGCTGGCCGCAGGCAAGCCGTTACCCGAGATCGATTCATTTGAGTGGTTTGCATCGCTACGCGTCGAAAGAGCGTTGGCGGCCCACCGCCGCGGTGAGGGTGCGAAGGTAAGCCGTGGCGATCAAGCTCTGCTACGCCGTTATACGGATGCGGTGCAGATCACCACCGAACGGTACGATCAGCTCGCCGGTCAGCGAGCCCAAGCGGTCCTGGACCATCTTGTGAATCGTTACGAGGTGAATCCCAAAAAGGTGACAACAGGCGATCCGTCAGATCCGGGCCCACCGGCCGTGTTGGTGGAGATCATCATCGTGGCACCGCGGTGAACGACGTAGACCGAACGTCACAGTTGAGCGAAGCGCTACGGTCCGACGCCGTCACTGTAGACCAGAAAATTGTCTTTGGTCAGTGGTCCGCGTAAACCGCCACGATCCCCTTCCATAGCGAAGCGGTCGTAGATTTCGTGGTATGCGATTTCGACCTTGTCAACCTTCTTCTTGGCGTTGGTTTGATTGGCCAAGTGATAGGCCCCCGCTAGGGGACGGCCGTTGCTACCGACGTGATCGTCGAAATATTCGAACCCGGCGTCGCTGGGACCGGAGGATGGGTCTTCCAGCGCAGCCAGTGTGTCCCGCTCGCAGCCCTTGCGAACCATCGCCGCCCACGCGGCAGCTACACCGAACCATCCTCGATGGTTGGCGTCGCGCCAGGCATCCAGGAGGGTCGCACCTTTGTTCAGTTGCGTCACGAACGCTTCGAGAATGTCCATATCTCCGGCCCTCCCGCCGGGAGATCTGTACCAGTAACCAAGCACACCGCGAATTCGACTCTGTTGAAAAACCTTTTGGTACCACTTCCAGCCCGGGTGATAGACCTGGAAGGTGGCTTTTGTGTCCTTGCTTAAGCCAAAGATCTTCGACCGGGAACCGTGGATATCACGGTGCCGCCGTACCAGTCCAGATCGCTCGTTCGGAGTTAGCCATTTCAAACGCGAGTACCGCAAGGCCAGCACGGCGCAGCCCACCAAAATGATCCATCGAGGGCTGTTCCTCCAGACAGGCTTGAATCCGCTTGACCACGGGTCGGCGAACCTTTGCACGCGTGCACTGTGGCTGTCGCGATGCTGGTAGTACAGAACACCGTGGCGGGTGGCATGGCTAGAAACGTAAAGGACATCGGCCCAGGCGCGTGAGACGCCACCCAGTTCCACCACACGCTCGGTGGCACGCCGGGCTGCCTGCGATGAGGTCTTGAAATTCTCGATGACACCCTCTCGAACCACCCGCTTCAGAGCTGCCTGCCTCAACCCCACTGGTGTGGCGAGAATGCGCGGTGCGTAGTGGAGCAGTTCAGATTGATTCATGCCCTGGACAAAAGTGTGCGCATCGCGCGTCGGGGTGCCGTCGATTGCCAGCACGCCAACACGGTGTGTGGTTTTACGTTCGACGAAACCGATGGCGTAGTCCATGGCCCTGCTCTTTTGCCAAGCCGGTTCGACCAACCACCGTCCTTCCGCGTAGAGAGCCTCAGAGTTGCTTCCGTCGTTGAAGACGGCGTCTCTCACACCCCAGTTTTGAAGCCAGGTCTGGACGCCGGTCATCGTTGTGGCGTTGTCGCAGAAGAAACAATTTCCTTGGACGAGTAACAAGATCAGGTCACGCGTTCGATCGATCGCCAGGACGCCCCGGCCCACACCTTCGGGCTGTTCAAAGGTCGATCGCATCCACCCTGTCGTGGCGGTGACGGGCCGACCTTTGTTCAACACAACACCCAGACCACCGATCGCGACTCGAGCATACCGCTGCACCGACCAGGGATTGCCTTTCCCGATCAGGTACCCGCGGGCATCTTTCGGTCTCCGAAGTTGGGCGAGGAACCAGCGGTTCATCCGCGAGTCCTTATGAACCCGGCGGCTTCCGCGAACCACCTCGCCTTCTGGAGCGAAACCGGTACCCGTCGAACGAATGAACTGGGCGTTGATCACCGCCGCCGGTGGCCGCGGCATCTTCTCAAGCACCCCCGTCAAGCTCGGGTGACACTGGACAATCGTCATGTCAAAACGGCGGGCGTCCAGAACCGCATAGGCGAAGTCCTGGTCGGTACCGGACAGAATCCCACTGGCTGGCAACGATTGTTGAGCCCGGGAAAGGAAATCCGGTTCGGTCAGCCGTAGCGGAGGAGGCAAAGGGCTTACCAGCTACAGGGTGTACTCGGCCTGGGCGAAGTCCACGTGCAGCCGAACGGTCGTGGACGAGTGGAGCTCGAAGAGGGCAGAAAAACCGGCGTTGACATTCACCACCTTGATCATACCGCCGACGCCAGCATTGATGCTTGCGCTCTCGCTGCCGCCCATCGAAAACTCGGCGTCGATGGTGGCGGTTTTGGGTACCAGCAGCTGGATCTTGTCATTTGACCTGAGCATCTCAATAATGGAGTCTTTGACGGATTGGATCGCATCCTGGTAGCCCGGATCATTGGGGTCGGGCAGTTGGGGAAGTCCGGGAAGACGGGGAGCGACCTGAACCAGTTCTGTCAGCAGTGTATCGAGGTTGGCGGCCCCGCCGATCAAGGCGGCCCGGGCGACGCGACAGAATTGAACGAACATGGCTGGGGCAAGGGTGGAAAGTCCCACCGCTGCAAATGCCTCGGCTAGCACAACGGTGAACGCCATCACAGTAATTGCCGGATTCATGAGTCGCTCCTAGTTGTAAGGCTTGGGTGCGATATTAAAAGTTACATTCACCCCGGCGATAGGAAGCTGCAAACGCGCTTCGACGGTGCCGGATGCAATCACGAAATTCTGGGCGTTGAGTGTCCCTTCCGCGGCGTTGATCCCCTTCACAATCTGATCGAGAATCTCTTGCGGTGACACGACCGCCGGCGGACCGCCGTCAGG
The DNA here is from genome assembly GCA_965222495.1 of Phycisphaeraceae bacterium. Classification (GTDB taxonomy): domain Bacteria; phylum Planctomycetota; class Phycisphaerae; order Phycisphaerales; family Phycisphaeraceae; genus CBDCUA01. The sequence goes on from CBDCUA010000007.1 coordinate 972,620, forward strand.
ATCGGGTTGAGGCGGCAGTGGGATACTAAACGAACCCTGTCCCGAGATGTTGACGTCTTGTAGACGGTTCTTGAGGACCTGTACGGCTGCGTCGTATGCTTGTCGCAGCGACGGCGCACCCAGGGGGCCGGGCGTGTCGTCGAACGAGGTTCGCAACGATTCAAGGTACGCGATAACGTCATAATGGACGGTGATGCTCTCGTTGTCGCTGGAATAGGTGTAAAAATCCATGAGTGGTTTGTCTTAGTTGGCGATTTTGGGATTGCGCTGAGCGAAAGCCAGTAAGGCTTGCGAAGCTTCTTCAATATCTCCGTTTTTTGCAAGCTGTTCGATCCGCTGAAGTTCGGCTAGAAGGGCCCTTTCGTTCGACACCACCGCCGCCGGATTGGTTATTTTTTCCCTAAGCCCTTCGATCGTCTTGAGAATGGCGTCGATAATTTTTTTGTCACCGGGTTGTGGTCGATTCGATCCGGAGGGCGGGTCGTTTGCTGGCTCCGATGCCTCCGCACGGGCAATGGGAACAATGTGAAACGTGATGGTTGCTTTGCTGGACTGAATACTCTCACTGCTACTTAGACCCAAGAGCGTGAGGGCTCCAAGAGAGGGGCCCTGTCCAATAGAGGGCCCCGTGAGATTGACGGAAGAAGCTGTGGTGCTCAACAAAAACTCAACGGTGACGTCCGCTTCCTTCACCGCCAGCGTGCCGTAGTCCGTCGCCGACGCATCCACCAGCTTCCGGTGCCCTTCGCCAATACCCTCAGCGATTTCAGTCATCAATGCGTTAACGGGGATAGGAACCGCCCGGTCTGCATCATTCACGGTACGAGCTTTCGTCTTGATGTTTCATATCGCTTGTCAAAACACAACCTATTTCAAAGGTCTTACGCTTGGAATTCGCCTGCGGGCAGAAGTCCGTTTCCAGTACTCCGCACAGACAAACAATTTGTTTTCGCTGGCGGGGGGATGAGTTGATGACCCGGGAGCGAGAAGAGGGTGTCATTGATCGCCGTTGTCGCCCTCCGATACCCGCTGCCCTCGCTAAGGTCACGCATTTAGCCCTTCCTTCTACCTTGACGCTCGGGGGCTGACCCCGAACGGTGCACTGACAGTATGACCGTCGATCTCGGTCTGGTCAAGGTCAATCAGAAGTTGCCGACGAAACCTGAGAGGTATCTAACCTTTTGCGACCCGGTGTCCCTGGGGGTCGACGGTGGTGGCCGACTGACGGTCGAAGCGGTGGTCGGAAAAGTGTATGGGGTCAGATCCGTACGAGTACTTCGCAGCCAACAACAAACACGCTGTCTTTATCTCTCTGGGCTGGGCCTTTGCAAATCGCACGCGTTGTTACTTAGCGTGCTACTTCACGTGTCTTGGCAACGGACGACTGGCCAGGTCCGAAACAATGAACGGAAATGACCTGACAGAAAGAGAAGTGTCCCAGGAGATGTAGCAAACTAGAAGGCAAGTGTCTGTACAGGGGCAGCTCGGCTTAGCGGCGATGTGATGTGCGGTGGGCGTTTAGGTCGGTGGCTAGCTCGAAAAGTCGTGTTCGACGTTGGCAATCACGAGGGATGTACGGGCCTTATTTGCCAAACTTAGAATGACCGCGGTAACGTCAGGTGTGACATTAATAAATTCCATGCCTAGCAGATGGGTGAACAGGCCGATTTTCCGCTCCCATGCCACACGTGTCCAGACCGGGACCTGCGCCTGATGCCAGCATAAAATCAGCTCGGTTTGTGCCCCTTTAGGCAACCGGGTCATCGCCTTTCGGACGACGCGCATGCCGGTTTTGGACAGATCGATAATCTGGCCAAAATGCTTCCTGCCGTGTCGGCAGTACAGGTAGTCACACTTAATCCGGCCGGCGCGTCGGTGGTCGTCGGATTGACCATCCGTATTGGATACTGGATCAGGGTTTCGTGCGGCCCGCATAAACCAGTCATCGTCAATAACTGGTAGGGACTTTCATCGGCGGCGTATTTGTCCTATTTCTGATACCTGTTTGGGATTCACTTCGACGTGTCACCTGCGGGTGTCTGGTAGCGGGCGAGCAAAGAGTTATGGCGATTCTGCTGCACATGGAAAAGACGCCGTGCGTCATTAACTCGGTCAGGTGGCAGGGATACTAAGCCGTACCAATTCGTGTTAAGCTAAGCCGATGTCTTGGTCGGCCTGCGACAATTTTCGTACGATCATGCCGGCGCTAAGGTGCTATTGTGTGGCCGCAGGGCTCGTATGTTCGGCGGTGCTATCGGCATGTCAGCGCGACGCGGTCGAGCCCTTAGAGGTCACCGCCGTGATCAGCACACTCAAACAGGCGGGCTGGGACTACGAACGAACAGAACGGGTTCGATTGGATAAATCCGAACACCGGTTTCGATTGAGTGCGGTGCCCCTGAGCACCCATGTGGACCTATACGTATTGACGGCCAAGCCACCGATGAACCGGTATGTCGAGCGGGTGAGCTTTAACGTTTGGTCGGACCCGGAAACCATCCGTCCCGATGTCCTCAAGGCCATCAACACCGCCACGGACCGGTTGTCCAAGGTGATCCCTGACGTCGGTGAGCTCATTGCCGCGGCGAAGGAGAATCAACGTAAGGAGATGCACCCGGGGATTGCTCGGCCCATCCGTTTGGTCGGGCGTGCCCGGAACGAGGCAGGATGGAAAGTAGAGTTAATCGCTTACAAGAACCATCCCATGGTCAGGCAGGAATTTGTCCAGCATTGGGCGGTGGTCCTTAAATTCGAGATATAGACCGAACAGGCCTGTCAACAGCTGCAATGAGCATAGACGTGGTTGCGCCAATTGTGGCATTTCTATTGCGATTGAACAAAGGCCACGTGAAGACTTAAAATATGCCCCGGCGTCCGTGCAGAACAAGACATTGGGCAGTCGGATGCCACAACCGCGGGAATAAAACCCACTAACGGGCGGTTTATGTACCTGGTGCGATGAACTCTTTTGGTCATGAAAGATGAAAAACGATACCTGTTATATCGCCCTTGCGGCTGTGGTATTTTTGGCTTTGGGATGTGAGAAGACTGAGATGACTGATCAACCGTCTGACCGTCGAGCCTCAACCACCAACCCGGCGCTGGATGCCGACCACCGCGTGCGGATCGGGGACCTGGAGGTGCAGATATTCCATGACAAGGTCGATCTGTCCAACAGTGAATGGGCCAAGCGTCTGACCCCCGAGCAGTTTAGGGTAGCGCGCCAGCACGGCACTGAGCCTGCCTTTACCGGAGCATACTGGGATACCAAAGCCAAAGGCATTTACAGCTGCGTTGCTTGCGGTCAGCCACTATATAGTTCGGAGGCGAAATATGACTCCGGTACCGGATGGCCGAGCTTCTGGCAGCCCGTCGATGACCGTGTGGTCGGCACGAACGTTGATCAGTCTTTTGGGATGGTTCGCACCGAGGTGCACTGCAAACGGTGCGAGGCTCACCTCGGCCATATATTTGACGATGGTCCGGCGCCGTCAGGCAAACGGCACTGCATCAACTCTGCCTCACTGAAGTTTACTTCAACGGCGGACTCGAACTCGTAGACGAGCGGTTTTGTTTCCGTTGCATCGACTGTGATGAACGGGCGCGTTCGTGTACCCGCGCAGACTATAATGATCATAAAGACGTTGATAGAAATGAAGAGGGTTGTGGTGATAACAAGCTTACTAATGACCGGGATGGTCTGTGGTCAACCCGACGCGACGATAAGAAATCTGCCTGATCCGGCTGTCGATCTGACAACGATGCCAGACGACGGTCTTCAGATGGCAGTGTTTGCAGGTGGGTGCTTCTGGTGTACAGAGGCTGTGTTCGAGCAGCTCGAAGGTGTGACCGAAGTGATCTCCGGTTACACCGGCGGCAAGCCGGAGAACGCCAATTACCAGTCGGTCAGCGCAGGCAGCACCGACCACGCTGAAGTCATCCGCATCACGTACAATCCGGCGCGCATTAGTTATGGCCGGCTCTTGAAGGTATTCTTCGCCGTTGCGCACAACCCGACACAGCTGGATCGACAGGGTCCTGATGTGGGACGCCAATATCGTTCAGCGATCTTCTATGCCACCCCAGAACAACAAAAGGTGGCTGGCGCTTACATCCAACAGCTAGAACAGGCTCAGATATTTGACCAGCCCATCGCGACAACGCTTGAACCCCTGAACGGATTTTACGCCGCAGAGCAGTATCATCAGGATTTTGTGCGTCGTCACCCTGAACATCCCTATGTTCAGCAGCAGGCCTTGCCTAAGGTCAAGAAGATGCAGAAATTATTTGCCCAGCACCTCAAGCAAGCGCCAAAGGATTGAACTGACATCCCAATACCATGTGGGTAGGGTACCGATGACCGGCTACACCGGGGATGTGCCGTAGGCGTGGGCCGCTGTTGTTGCGCCATGATTCTGGGGGGCTCACGTGGACGGGCCGCTGGGCCAGAAAATGTTGCGGGTTGAAAAAATAGTCTTTGCGCCCAGCACGGTTGGCGTTACCATACGCGTAATGACCGCTGTGGGCCTGGTTCACCAGGCGACAATGGAAAAGGTGGGTTAGAGGCTGCCCCATATTGGTGTATTAACGATTTACATTGGGTGACGACTGTCGCAGGCTGATCGTCGATGGCCTGTAGGATTGGGACAGACGGCGTCCGGCCATCCAACGTTGATGATTGGCGTGGTAGGTGTGATTTTGAAGCAAATGAGCGCTACGACTGCCATTGTGTTTTCTTTGAAAGGAGAAGAGATATGACAGGTAGGGTGATTCAAAGGTTCGCGGGGGTTGTCAAGGCGACGAAAAAGCAGGCTGTCCTCGTTGCGGTGTGTGCTGTTTTTGTGGCGTTGGTACCCGTTTCAGTCAAGGCCCAGACGGCACGCTACCGCGTCGATTTTGACGTTTCTTGGAGCACACAGTCTCACCCCGGGGCTTATCCCCAGAACGCCCACTTCGATACATTTGCCGGCGTCACCCACACCGATGCCGTCAGCTTTTGGGCCGAAGGCGTAGCGGCCAGTCCGGGCATGAAACAAGAAGCTGAAACGGGCTCCTCAGCAACACTTCTAACCGAAATGCAGGCGGCTGTGACAGCCGGGACCGCCGGCGGTGTGATGGACTATCCAGGCTGGATTTGTCCCGATGAAACGGTCAACGGTAATTGTCAGCCGCCGACCCTTGAGTTTACCATTCACGAGTCGTTTCCCCTGGTCACGCTGGCAGCGATGATTGGTCCCAGCCCCGACTGGTTTGTGGGCGTCTCGGCGCTGTCGCTGAGGGACAATGGCCAATGGGCCAACAATAGGGTGGTGGATATTCTGCCATACGATGCTGGCACGCGTAGCAACGACAGCTCCTTCGATCTCTTTGGGCCAGAGAACAACCCGCCGGATCCGATCACCTTGATCACCGCCGTGTCTGGCCAGCTGATCGGGCCTGCGTCGCTTGGGACAATGACGTTTACCCTCGTGCCCGAGCCAGCCAGCGCCGCTCTACTGGGTATTGGTGGGCTGGCCCTATTACGCCGCCGTATCGGCAGGCGTGGATGAGTTCAGGCAGGGTCTGAACACCGGCACGATTGTTCAATAGATCAACGGACGGTCGGTGGTCTGACCCGCAAAGGGCAGTGTGGTTGTATGCGCGGTTAGCCTTTTACTGGGTAAGCCTGTCTCATACCAAAAACACAAAAAGCTTTTGCGTATATGTCTTCGATCGCGGGCTTGCGGTGACAGGACTTAGCAAATTCTCGACGCGCAAAGAAAATACGCGGTGCGTATCAGGTCATCTTTGCTGGCATCCACGAACCACAGTTAACTGCGCGGATCCACGACACGATGTTCCGTTGTGTCTTAAAGGGTCGGCCCCACTCTCTACGTGGCCGAACCAAAAATGAGGGGAGCATTTTCTTGATTGCCACGCAACCGGTGGTGGCGTAAATCGATAAAGGATTAAGGACGAAAACGCTGGCCCTACGGTCCGGTCACAGCTCGCCGTCGGTGGACGCCGGCGTTCGACGCGATCGGGTCATTGGAAGCACGATTGATCGATCGTTTCGTATCGTGCGGTCTGTTGGCGGGTGTGTCCGTACTTGCGCGGGAGCACCTCATGGGCCTTATGGTGGATCTACGGCAGTCGCGCCTAAACTTTTTGCCGCCTCGGCGCGGGACTGCGATGTCAGCTGTGGGCAATGTGATCCACAGTGTGATGCACAGATTTAGTATCAATTTTTCTTTTGGACATGATGCACGGCGGGGTGTTCACCTTTCGTCCAGTCCAAGATCGTACTGGCAGATCGGAATCGTTCAGAACGTGATCTTCGAATATATCAACTTCGAATATCAAGCTGGCGCAGCGTTCTCGACATCCTTCAACAGCCCGGTTCTAGATTCCTCCGCGATAGGCTACGTCCCGTTCTATCATGACCCGGTGCGATCCCCTCCGACGCCGATCACAAACCCTCGCACCATGCAGACACACCGCGTCAGCCATGACCTGATGATCCCGGTACGAAACATCTTCTATACCCCCGCGGGCATGGGCGAGCTTTTAAATCCTTGGCATGGCAGTGGTGTATCTATTGTGAACCGCAATTTTGCCGTGGACATACTCGACGAACCAAGTTTTGGCGCGAAATTACGACGCGGTAGGGCTGTGGTGGTGAAAGCGGAACACATTATTGCGTTTCAAACTTGGCTTATTGCCAAGAACGGAAGTCAAACGCGTGTTTTGGCCCATGTGTCGCCATTTTCTCTTGTGTTTTGGGTCACAACCCGGCCTAGACCTGGCCTCCTGTCCATCGGCACGCCATCGCATCAGTCTGGCTTCTACGGCACAATGGGGGTGACCCGCCGTGTGCGTCGAGGCGGTTCGGGGACACCGGCGCGGGTCAGGATAGCTTCAGGCGCCGGAGGCAGACGACCCGTATTGCAAGGGCAAACAGCTAACGACAGAGCGCTGCGGTGGCTTAGAGACAACAACCTCACGCCTTAGACGACCACGATCCGAAAGCGTTCGGCATGACCTGACGTGGAATGTTGTCTGATCACGGATGGCCTGGGTTTGCCGCCGTCGCTGATAGTGTTAGCCCGGAATCCTCTTTTCAAATCTTTGCCACGGGTGACTGGCATGGGCGGATGAGCAGCATCGCCGACGTTTGCAGAACAACTTCGCTCATGGATCTAGGCAGGCACCATTTCATCCCAACCCAGATTGGTTGTTGCGCAACATCTGCAAACGCAGGTATAGGACAAACACAGACTCACATCGTTTCGGTTGCGCGTGAGAAGTATGACACACACATCACACGCGGCGCCGGCGACGGGTCGCACCGAACCAGAGAAGCGTTATAAGCGATAACGTACCCGGCTCAGGCACGGCTGCCAGGCGTCGGAGAATACCATCCTGCTTGTTGAGAATAAAGATCTCACCAGGTGTATTGATCCCAAAGCGCAGGTCTGCTCGCTCCGCTGGCGACAGGCCGCGATCGGCCCGCACGCCGTTAATAAGGTCGAGCAAGCGAGTCGATTGAAGGTTGCCGTCCAATGGCCGCAACTCCAAAAGCCCGTCCTGACCGCCGTCAAGGTCGTCGTTGTCCACATCGAGGATGAAGACGAGCCCCGTAGGGAAGTCACCCAGTAGAAGCAAGCCATCGAAACCAGGAATACCTGTGTTACGGGCCACGTCACCGACGGTGATGGCACGGTTATCAATATCTGTCGGTGGATCAGTCACGACATTGGTGTGGTCATATTCAGCCACCGGGTCGGTCAGCCCGGCCGTGGCATTGCTATCAAACGGGAAGCTGCCTTCACGGTCGTCCCACCCAAAATTGGCGCCATTGAACGCCAGGTCGATTTCCTCGACGTCGTTCTGTCCGATATCGGCGATGAACATGTTCCCGGTCTCGGAGTCCCAGCCAAACCGCTGCGGGTTCCTCAGCCCAAACGCAAAGATTTCGGCGAGCGTGTTCGCGTTGCCGTCTGTAGCCAGTGCGTTTTCTGTCACGATGCCGTATTGCCCGTTACTGCTATCGTTGCCCAGCGGATCGATCCGCAGCAGTGCTCCGAAGGGGTTAGATACGGTCTGGCCGTTGTTTTGCGGGTCGCCACTGGAACCTCCGTCACCCAGAGCGATGTAGAGATTCCCAAAATCGGTGTCGGTCTGTTCCACCACGGGATTAAACGCAATCAGGCCGGCGTTGTGGTTACCGAACGGCTGTTTGAATCGAAGAACCTCACGGAACGGCGCAGCGGGGTTTGCCGGGGTAAATGTGGACTGATTCGGTGAATTGGTACGCCACTCTAAGAGTAAGGTATGAAAGCTGGTATTGCCTCCGGGATCGAAGTCTGGTGTGGCGTTCGTATTGTTTGAACTATGGATCGTGTAAAAGCGTCCGAACCCATCTGTTCCTTGATTGGCGAAGTCAGGGTGGAACGCAAAACTCTGAAATCCAGCCTCGCTCGTACTGAGGATATCCAGCTCCGAGAAATCTCTGATATCCAGGTACTCGGTCACCGTGCTGCCGGTTGCATTAATGGTGTAGAGCGGACCACGTTGATCATTGACGAACAATCGACCGGTCGGGTCGGGTGTGAGCAGGCTCATCCGTGGGGGGGATCCCGGGCTGGAATCGGGGATCGTAGCGAACGGCTCGATCAACACCTGAAGATTACTTGCGGGTATCGGCGTTGGAAAATGGTTTTGCTGGGCAAACACCGTTGCGGCGTAAGAGCCGACCAGCAAAGATACCACGGATAGAGAAAGCTTTCGCACATTACACCTCCTAAGAGCTCTGCCTGCTCATTAAGTTGGTCTGGCAACCAACCAATGCGCTGTGGTCTATAAAGATAAATTCATTCTTTGATTGTCTATCCGACAACCAGGGCAATACCCCACTCTTGGGAGGATGAGTATAACCGATACCCCACCATCAGAGCAAGACCTGACGGCCCCAACATTCGATTATTATTCAACGGGCCAAAGGGGGGGCGTCGGATCAGCAGCGTACTTGCCCACACGGGGGTCTGCTTACAGCAAGAGCAGTAGAAGAGGCGCTACGAAACCACAGAACAGGCAACCCACAACGGTCCACGGCCTCCGGCTCGTCTGGAAGGCCATGACGATTCCAAGCACCACAGTGACGATCAAAGCGACCGCCATCGTGACGACCGCGTAGCGAAAGAACCCGGAATTGCCCACCGTTTTCGAGATCATCTGGTGTTCGTGAATATTTGCCAAGGTTGTGACCCAGGCGGGTGGTTGATACGTTTGGTCTTTCGTCGCGCTATGCATGTGAAGGGTCTGCAACGCTCCCGAAACAGTGAAGAACATTAGTAACGGAGCGAACAGGCATCCAAGATAAAGGTGTAATTGTCTGAAAAATCGGTAGCTGATGTTCGGCATGTTGTACCCCTTTCTACTCGTGCCAATGGCCGCGCCGGTTGACCAAAAAAAGGTCTCCCAGGTCATCGTTAGCTGACCTTGGGTCAAGACCTGATCCCTGACGTGTCTATCAGAACATAATCCCCAGGTAGATATTGACGGTGTCAAATTCGTGTTGGTCGTCAAAGTCTTCCAGCTCAGTCCGTATTCTCCGATAGAGCACTTTGACGAAGATCTGATCGGTCACATCCCACCGGATGCCACCACCGAAGCTATAAGAAACATCAGCCTCACTAAAATCTAAGAAACCGACATCACCGTTGAAAATGATAATGCCAACACCACCGGTCACCACCGGCGTCAAGCGGGTCGGTAGAATGTTGTAGTCAAGGTTGAGATTGAGCTGAACGATATCTGTGTCGTCCGTTCCCGACAAGCCATTGATCCGAAAGTCGAAATCGGTCGAGCCATACAGCAGTTCGCCGTTGACGTTCAGCCATTCGGCGAGGTTGTAACCGAAACCCGCACCGTACAAGACAGTGTCATCGAAGTCGAGTGTCACATTGAACCCGGACAACGATGTCGATTGACTGTCTCCTTGGAAATACTGCATGACGCCGAACAATTCGGATTTCCCAGCTCGGCGCGAGTCTTGTGCCAGAGTTGCCTGTGAGCACATAAGCCATACGCCGAGACCGAACAGCCCGATCTGGACAGGGTGGCGTGACCGGTTCAAGATCAATTCCTTAAGGTGTTTCTGTCGTCCAAGTCTGATGGTCCGGCAACGATGTGCCAAACCGATACCGAGTCAATCCAGCATCAGCACCACACGCCCCGACGATGCCCTAACCCCGACGACGGGCCCGGCATGGTAGGGCCTAGCGACCCTGCAATCGTAAAGGCAACTCTGCTGGGTTGCCAAATGGGTGTGCCCACATCTGTGGTTGGCTCAAATGTCTGGCCGGCCGACCGAGTAGCGCATTGGCGATTCTACAGACGATGATCAGGGATGCCTCCAGGCACCACAGCAGACAAGAACCTGCCCGCCAGGGCAGACACGCCCGCAATCCGCCACGAGAAACAGGTAAGCTACTCCTGTAGGTTTCTGCGATACACCTGTGGTGCCGAGGGCCAAACGTGAACGACGATTCAAACCCATGGTTATCCGAGTTTGACGGGATACCCTGGGTCAAGCGACAGCTGCAAACCAGCCCCGGTCTGATGGCATTCGGATTCGCGATCCTAGCGTTCATACCGCTGATATTGAGCTATGCGGTGCGCGCAGATTGCATGCTCGTCCAGATCAGAGTCGATGGTATCGATCACGAGGCTGTGAACATTTATTTCGGTTACCTCGCTGAGTTGAACCACGGCCTGTTCTACCTGATCGGTGTGCCCTTGTTTATCTGGCTGGGGCTTTTCTTTATCGATCAAATCAAAGACGCGTTTGCTCGGATGTACGACCAGCGCATGATCGAAATCCACACCGACGGCCCCCCGGGCGGTCGTGGCGATGGCAGACCCGTGTACCTGTCAAGGCTCAACCAAGAACTCGCGTACCTCAACCGACCGGTGTTTTTTGCCGTCCTTGTCCTGGGGCCACTTGGCTGGGGGATGTACAATTTTTGTAAAGAGTTGCCCGGCGTGGATAAAGAGATGTTCGGCTGGGTCCAGGCGGCGAAAATTCATCAGTTGAATGGTCGCAAGCTCGGTGGACTTGCTTCGTGGAATATTAAAAAACTCGATCCGCTATTGATCGCGCGTGACACACTCACCAACGCGCAACAAGCGACGGATCAGTCACAGCAGACCCGGCCAGCAGGGTCAAGTCCACCTTCCTACACGTTTCTTTCTGATGGCAAGCGGCAACAGCTCATACGCAAATACGGTCCGATCGTGACAGTGATTCGTGCTCCCAAACCCGATCGGAAGGACGGTTCCACGTTCGCTGGTCAGACGCAGCTTACAGTGTTTCTTTATGCTGCCCTGGTGGTTGCATCATTGTCACACGCGATCATCACATGGATCGCATTAAAGGCCATTTTTGTCGTCGGCATCCTGATCTATGCCTGGTGGGTCCCGACCTACCGGGGCAACCAGACCTACGAGGCCTACCGAGGCTGGTCTGGTCACTTTGTGGAAACGATTTTTGGCGTGGTGTTCCGAATCCTGGGGTTGTGGTTCAGAACGTTCAAGCGACCGATCGCTTGTTTTCGGGTCTGTATCCATGTCGACGACCCCGTCAAGCGTTTTGGCCTTAGAGACCTTGACACCGTTTTCAATCTGTTCCTGGTTATGGGTGCCCTTGGCTCGGTGATTCTTGTGTGTAGTCATGTCAGCAACGTTGCCAAAGGCACGAGTTTTTTGACCACCCACGATCCAATGTTTAGCGGTCAACTCGTGGTGGCCGCGGCCGTGGCGATCCCGGTGTCGGTGATCTGTTTTTTCCCTATGGCGGGGATATGGCGCATCGCGCACAGGGCCAGGGCCTTGCGGCTCAATGGCCTGGCCGTTGAGATCGGTGACGCGGCGCAGCGGGGCCACGTAAAGAAAATGCGAGAATTGGAGCAGGAAAAGGAAGCGGTCAGGGCCAATTCGGTTTGGCCGATCAAGGATAGATCGAATCTGGCGATTGCCGGGTTCTGTTTGGCCCTCTTCTTGTTCGCGGTCCCATTTCAGATCGTTCAAGAGGTTGCCGGTGGCCCCTCTGGTGCGGTCAAGCCCGTATTGTCGATTGCCGAGCAGCTGCCCAGGGCCTTGTATCGTTTTGTCGATCGCCAAACCCAGCAATGTGGGTCTGGCAGTGGCAACTGTGAGAATGGATTTTGATTGGCACAGCGGCATTGCGTTTTGACGTTTCGGATTTTTGTGTTTGAGAATCGATGTGCCGCGTACCCTATAATCACGTGCCGTCTAACACAGTCTGGCCTTACCGCCGACTGGGTGAAGACGGGTTGTTTTTATTTTGCGACGATCAACGAGATAGAGGGCAAGTATGAATACAACAGAAGCGATCTACAAAAGACGTGCCGTCAAACATTTTGACGATCAATACACGCTCCCCGCAGCGGACGAGCGCAAGCTGCTGGAAGCCATGGTCCAAGCTCCAACCAGTTTTAATATCCAACACTGGCGATTTGTGATACTTCGTGATCCGCAGCTACGTGCGAAAATACGAAACGAATTTGGAAACGATCAATCGCAGATCACCGATGCCTCACTGCTTATTCTTTTCACGGCCGACGTCAAGGCTTGGAAGAAAAATCCAGAGCGATACTGGGCCAATGCGCCGCAACAGGTGGCCGACCTTTTGGTCGGTTGGATGAGCCCGTTCCACGAAGGTCGTGATTGGCTACAGCGAGACGAGGCTCAGCGGTCCATTGGCATGGCGATGCAAACGCTTATGTTGGCCGCACAGGATCTGGGTTATCAATCCTGTCCAATGATCGGATTTGACATTGACAAGGTCGCCGAGCTGGTCCATTTGCCGTCAGATCATGTCATGGGGCCAATGGTCGCGATCGGAAGGGGGCTCAAAGATCCATGGCCAAAGCCAGGGCAACTTCCGCTCGAAGAACTTGTGTTTGAGAACTCATTTTAATTCAAATCGAACGATGTCACGGATCTGGATGGGTCGTGCAATAGATTGGAGGGCCACCATGAACGCGGTCATTTCTTGGCTTCCTTTACTCGTCATCGGTGGTGTCGCTATTGCGGTAGTTGTCCGAGCAGCGCTGATCAAGTCGGGATATCTCGTTGCAATACCCATGAACCAAACCGATCGTAACAAATACGCCATTGTGGTATTCGCGTTGTTTGCGGTCACGGCGGGATTAGGAGCTATCAACTCTGGACCAGGCAAGGCGGCAATCCAGATGGCTTGGGGCATTCTGATGGCGACGCTTGTTCGACGAACCGGCGCTCGAGTCCGCCGCGCTAGCAGCTAGCCATCAGCCGACCGATGGCCGGGCTCGATGCGTTCGCATGGGGCCGGTAGCGACTACGGGCTGGCTGATTCTGCGAAGGTCGGTTCGGCCTCGCGGTCTGGTGAGCGTTGGAGGGCGTGGCGCAATGGGATCGTCCCGTGGGTTCTTGCGAGTCACCCGATGCGAAGGCGTCTTCAGTTCACGGTTATTGTCTTTGTCCTGGCTATGCTCCCGGGCTGCCGTACGGTCCTCGATGGCATGATCGAATCGGCGTTCGATTCTCTTATCGAAACTTCTAGCGAACGCGAAGATCGAGAGATCAATGAAGATTTTCGCCGTTTGCGCCAGCGAAAACAACTGAAACATCATGACGACGAGAAAGATCTTCGTCGCCATCGATTCGAGAGGAAGTTCTACGAATCTTATCGTGCTCAGTGTGGTCGTCGCTAATCGATTCTGCCGTTTTACGGATGAACTGTTTGCCGGCCCGGTCAGTCATGCCGATGTCGGTGAATGATAGCCTGGCTGGACATCACTACCCTGACCACTGGCTTTGTTGTCCATAGCGCAACCCGCGATCGACATGCTCAAATACGAGTATCACAGAACCAAAAGAATGTTCCGTAATCGCGGCGAGCCGGGCCAGGGAATCAGAACCAGAACGCGCGATCACCGCAGGGTGAACAGATGGGGTGGTGATCGTCTGGTCTCTCGTAGCAGTTCAGATATACGGTCGTCATGTGGAGGGGTTCAGGGTACCGGGTATTTTTTCTGCATATGCGGAGACAGCGTCGAAAATAGGTTCACGATTGGTATAAATAGCTCTGTAGGGCGGGTGATTGCGGATAGGTACCCTTGATTCGGTTTGCCGTCGATGCAGATGCCTGCAAGCAGACACATCTCTTTGCACCGTGTGCACACGCCGAACACGGTTTTCACCTTCAAAGAAGGTGTTGCACACAACGAACCGGTCCGAACCACGGTCAGAAACAGAATTTTTTCCCAGACTCGGTTCACGACAGACGTCCAGGTCGAAGGTGAGTACTCGGGTTACCAAACTTCTGTAAAGTTAGGCAGAGCCATCTGGCTGCTTGTCGCGTTGCTTCTGGTGCTACTGATTTCGTCTCGGGTCGGTGCGGAATCAGGATTCTTTGTTCCTTGCGTTGATGTTGGCGGCGGCGGACTCGAAGTACGAGTTTCCTCCCACCCGATCCGTCAGGGATTATTTCAGGTTACCCGGGTCGAGTATATTTACTACGCGGCCGGTCTTTCCCTTCCTCCCACCGAATCGATCGCGATCGAACGACACGCTTCGCAATCACAACATAGGCAGGTCTTGTACCGGATCATATCGGGATCGTCCGTCGGTTTGTTACAGATTGAGGTCCCCGAGCTTCCCATTCATTGGCAACTTAGGCTCATCGGTCTAGCTGCCTGTCGGCAGAGCAGTCGTGCCATGCGCGGGGTTATTGATTGGGCTGTTCAAGGCTCACAAAGCCTGTTCAGTGACTCGATGAACACAATGTTTGATTTTCTGGACATTGGGGGAGCGCGTACCAACTGTTGGGAAGACTTTGAGTTTCTTTTGGGAGACCAAATCGGAGCCATCCGAGGGACTGGTACACCCGTGGCACAACGCGACGGAACGCGCTGCGCTACCGGTAATCCTGTGTCTCTTTACAGCGGTGCGATCCAGCTGCGATATGAAGATTTGGTAGGGTTGCGAAATGACGGGTTTTTCGGTCATCGCCGTTCATACGTTCATCAGATCAGCCAGCCTTACAACGGTCCGAACGGATACAACTGGCATATTCGTCAGGCTCCTTACCTAATCCGGCATCAGGAGGGCCATATCACATTCCTTGTTGTGAGTTTCGACGGCAATCGTACGGCATGGTTTAGAGACACAGGATCATCGAGATTTGAGTCGCGATTTGGTGAATCTCATGTTCGCTTACGGCGTGGTGACGGCGTTGTCATCTTCACAGTCCAAGGCACAGGCGATCCACTGCCCGGTTTCGGTGTTACCGAGTACGAATTTCACGACTTCGATGCGCCACTTGACCGTCGGGGATTGCTCAAACAATACACCGACACTACTGGCAGCTTGGTTCAAGTTTCGACGTATCGGGCCGGTCAGATCGAATCGTTGGCGCGTACGTTACCTAACGGTGTGAAAGAACAGCTCTGGTATACGTATGACGACGTCACGCACCGGCGTCGGCTCCGCGATGTGACGTACACGCGTTTACCCGCGGGTTCACCGGACCAAACAGAGCACCGGATCAACGTCAGCCGTGCCGTTTACACCTATTACGAAGGATTGGAAGAAGATGGGAGTCGCCATGACCTTAAGATGGTGACCACTCAGCACCACATCGACGGCCGGTGGGCTGACACTACGCGTTCTTATTATCGTTACTGGACCGTCGCCCAGGCGGATTTCTCAACGCGGGGGATTCTTCATGGCCTGAAATATGCCGTAGGACCCGCGGCGTATCAGCGCATGGTCAAAGCCGGCGTTAGCGATCCGACCGCCGCAACCGAGGCTCAGATCGCAGCCTATGCCGACCACTATTTCGAGTACGATCCCGTGACAAAGCGTGTGGTAAAGGAAATAGCTTCGGCGGGGTGTCTGGGATGTGTTGGACTCGATCGTCGAGGTACCACCGGAGATACGTTTACATACGAAGACAACAACGACTCCAGATACACTGATGGGTACAACTACTGGAAGCGCAAGACATCGATCACTTATGCGGATGGTTCGGTGGAAACTGTCTACATGAATCATGCCGGCCAGGTTATTTTACGCATAATAGATGGAGACGGACCGTTACCATCGGCGCACTTCTACGAATACGACAATCAGGGACGACAAGTGCTGGCAGCGTCATCTTCAGCAATCGATCTGCAGAGCCTGCCAATACATCAGCACCACCTTGATCTACTCAATAAGAGTGATGGACACTATCAGTATCTCAAAGATGGTCCGGAAGGGCTGAGCGCAGATGAAGGGATGATCCTTCTAACGCAATACGACCCGGTCAGTGGTCATATCAGCGATCACCAAGTTCAAAAAGGCGAGCTAGGAGTACCGGTGACGATCGAGACGTTTGAATACACAGAAGTCTCAATCAACGGCCACACACTCTACCCATTGAAGCAGATAAACACCTACCCCGCCGTCGGTGGACCGGCAGTGATAACACAATTTGACTACCACCAGTGGCACGCAGAAGGCACGGAGGTTCGGCATCAAACCACGACGTTACCGATCATTCCGCGTGGTCAGAATGGTTCAGGCCAGCCCGCGACCATCGAGCAGATGTTTAATACTCAGGGTCGGGTGATCTGGCAAAAGGATGAAAGGGGGACTATCACCCACTTCAAGTACAGTGTCGATATGAATCTGCTCGAACAGCGTATTGACGATGTCGATATGACTCGTAGCGATCTTCCTGTGGATAAGCCGGTATGGCGTACACCTGCTAAAGGCGGGAAACACTTAAGGACCGATTTCGCATATGACGATTTGGGCCGGTTAAAGCTGATCCTCGGGGTCGCTCACGAGGCCCAAGTCGAAACGATCATCCAACGTGTACGCCCAGTGACCTGGTTCTATTACACGATCAACGGTCCCAGCGTGGATGATCAGGTTGTTATCGCGTCAGGTTTTATCCCTGTTAGCGATGTCGGCGCGAGCTCTGGGGCCGTTGTTATTGATCCCATGACCGTTCGGACCCATGACAAGACAGGTCAGCTGACCTGCCAGATCACCATGGCCCGAGCCCCCGGCATGACCGGTCCGCCGTCGTCCATGGAAAGCGATGATACACGCCATCGTTGGCGCAGCTGGACAACGGTTCGCCGCAATGCCAACAACACGATCCAATCTGTTCGTGTTTACCACCGAATTCCGCACCATGGAGTCGGTATCCCGCACGTTCACTATGAGCAGACGATCTTCGCGTATGACAGTATGGGTCGACGGTCACGAATTGTTGAGCCGGAGGGCACGATAACAAGGCTCTTGTACGACAGGCAGGGACGCGTGACTGAGGTATGGATCGGAACGGACGATGGGTCCGAATCCGGGGATTGGGACAAGAGTCAGAACGTGAACATGACTCTTGTATCTCAGCATACCTATAACGTTCAAGGCGACCTCACTCAAACCGTGTCTCTTGCTAGTCAAACCGAGACTCGTCAGGTCACATATACGTACGATTGGCGCCATCGTCGTACTGGCGAACGACACTTGGTTGGCCAGAACGGTGAGACAGATCATTTTTTCCAGTTTAGTTATGACAACATTGGCCGGCGAATCTGTACCGAACGGTATGACGCTTCCGATACTCTGACTGGTCGTCATGAAGTAGGCTACGATAACTTGGGTCGTGTATATCGAACCACCACATACGCTGTCGATCCGTCGACTGGGGCTGTCGGTCCGGGTTTGGCCCGTCATAGCTGGTACGACCCAGCGGGTTATTTGGTCAAACAGCAAGAGGCGGGCACACGGTTATGGACCAAGCACGCATACGATCGTCTCGGTCGTCGAACGGCAAGTTACACTGGCTACGGCAGTGACGTCAATGACAGCCAGACCCACGTCCTGATCAGTGATACGGTGCTCGAACAACTCGAAACGGAGTTCAACGACACCGGGCATGTGTTGCGGGTCACCCGCTATCAGCGAAATCCTACACTGATCGGACCGACGGGTTCGTTGAACCGAATCCAGGCCCGAGTCGTCGATCTGGCTTTCTGGTACGACGGCACCGGTCGCCTACTGGCGTCAGCCCATTTCGGTTCACACGAAGAACAAGCGAAGGAGCGTCCCGCGGTCGTCCCCGAGCGTTCCGACACGGTATTAATTTCTTCCAACCAATACAACGACGCAGGGCAAGTTGCGGCGCAAACCGATCCCCAGGGAATTAAAACACAGTTTGTATACGATCACGCGGGGCGTGTGACGGAGGTCATCGAAAACGGCGTTGAGAATCAATCCGTGGCCGGCGGGAGTGACGGACAGCGTGTCACTCAGATCAGCTATACGCCTGACGGACAAGTTAGAACGCATACGGCCAAAATGGATTCGTCGTCTACGGATCAGGTGACGACCTACATCTACGGCGTCGACTTTGTGAGCGGATCGGGAGTTGCCTCCAACAAACTGCTTCATGCGATCATCTATCCCGATTCCGACGATCCGTCGGATCGATCGGACGACGGTATCGATGGCCAATACGATCGTATCGAGATGAAGTACAACCGCCTGGGGCAGATCGTTTATCGCAAGGATCAGCGAGGGGTGATTCGTCGCTTAGAATACGATCCGATCGGACGTTTACTACACGACCGTGTTACTGAAACGATCCCGTCATTAATGGTTGGTCAGCCAGGAGCGCTGGCGTCGACTAACGTTCGCCGTATCACCCGTCGGTATGATACGCGAGGATTGCTCCAGTCTATTACGAGCCACGACGACGCCAATCCGAATCACGGTGCGGTCCTTAACGAGGTCACCTTTGAGTACAACGGGTTCAACCAGTTGGTACGTGTGTTTCAAGCCCACGAAGGGAACAGAACGGACGATTCGCTAAGCGTCGACTATCAGTACGAGGATGGTTCGGACCCGGTGCAAGGGATTCGACAGACGGGGATGGCCTATCCCAACGGTCGTGAGATCAACTTGAACTACGACGGTCCTGATCCGACCAACCACATCACATCACGTGTCGGAAGTGTGATCGAAACCCATACGGGTGTTCCCATCGTGTCCTACGGTTACTTGGGTCTGAACACTGTCGTTCAGAAGACCTACCCTTCTGCTGGTGTCCGCTTGGCATACCACAACAGTTCAGACGTCGGTAAGTACGACGGCTGGGATCGTTTTGGTCGCATCATCTTGCAGAAATGGGTACGCGATCACCTCGATAGAAATATTGATTTATTTCACATCGAATACACTTATGACCGCGCCGGCAACCGCCTCTCTGCCCACCGTCAATTCGATAAGCACCTTTCGCAAACTTATCTCTACGATAACTTACGCCGCTTAACGGGTTTTTATATCGGCGACCCGACCCAGAAGGATGCCGCCGGCCTTGACAACGAACGGGATATCGCGGTTTCGTTTTGCGCGCCATCTGGTCGGCAATGGACACTAGATCGTTTAGGTAATCCGACCGCGATCGTGACTCGTTCAGACAACGCGCAAGTGACTAGCAGTTATAGCCGTGCCAACGAAATCCGTACCCACCGCTCGAAAGGCAGTGTCGGTTTGACCGAGCGTTGGTTGACCAGCTGCGATACGATCCAGGGCGTAGACATTGATCCTGTCACCGATCGGCTGGTTCTGCGCGGCGTGACCGAACCAGACGCCTCAGAGTCAGGTGCGATCCTACTTCGTGGCGTTTATGTCAGCCGTTTCGAAGCGATCTTCTCAGCCGAAAAGTTAGTTTATAGTGACCGCGACAGTAATTTCCGATTCGTGTTCAACGTCACGGACCAAGATCAAGGCGACTACGTCCCATTGCGTTTGGTGTCGTTGAAGCGTCGTCCCGGCCCTCCTGTACGCCGTCCGCGCCGACGGGCCCAGGCGACTCAGACAAACACGAATTTCGTCGATGGTTCGCTATCTGTCGATCATTCACAAACGACTTGGTTTCGGATCACCTGCGACGGCGAATCCGTTTGCGTCTATGCGCAGACCTCGTCCACGCAACCGATAGTCTGGGATCGCACCAGGCATCTGGTCTTCCTATCCTCCGTCTCCGGCAAGGTCGGGGGTATGATTGGCTTTGCGCGCGATGTGCCCAGTGGCCAGGGTATCGCCGTTCAAGGTGACATCGCCATCGACAATCTTACGCTCCAAGCCGATCGTGTTCCGGAAGACGGTGACGGTCTATTTGAAACCACCGAGCATATTGAACGTTTCACGGTAGACGATGACGGCTATGGTCAGGATACACTGGTCCACGACGCGGCGGGCAACCTGGTCTATGACGGTCTATACGCCTATACCTACGATGCATGGAACCGGCTGACTGCAGTGACCAAGGCCTTTCGCGACACACACGGTCAGATCCAGCACGGTTCGACGGTCGCCGTCATGGCATATGATGGACTGGACCGGCGAATCACAAAAATATTGAAAAACTCCGCGAGTTTCAATGCGACAAATCGGTACTACTACGATGGTCCTTCCGTCATCGAAACCCGTAACGGTGACAACCAGGTCGTTAGCCATCACCTATGGGGTCACATAGCGGGCCGATATGTTGACGATCTCGTACAGCTGACAGTAAACGCGGATCCAATCGTTGCATCATTGCCCGATTCTCCTGTCCATAACGACTTTGATCGTTATTACGCATTGCAAGATGCCAATTTCAATGTTTTGGGTTTGGTCAACAGTGACGGCGCTCTGATCGAGCGCTATAGCTATTCTCCATACGGTGAGCGCAAGGTATGCGTCGAGCCGGTAGCGGATTCCTCGCCACTATCGACGACAAACGTCGACACCGGCCGATCGGTCCGTATCTCCAAATTAAACGAGTTTGGCCATCAGGGTTTGATGCACGACCAAACCATAGGGCTCGTGTACAACCGGGCGCGGATGTTACATCCGCGTCTAGCCAGGTTCATGCAACGTGATCCTTTAGGGTATGTCGATGGGTCTAATCTTTACCAGTATGAGCTGGGCAATCCTATCACTCGGCTAGACCCCCTGGGTACCAACATATTTGAAGATCTGAGTCAGTCTCGCTTCCGTCTTGTCCGTGAAACCAGTTTCGCCATCGGCGGCGCTTTGGGTTTCTTCGGCCGTGAAGCGTTCCAGGCCGGACTTCGTGGCCAAGTAGGTGGCGTGAACATTGTGGGCAACACTTTTACCTTCGGCCTGACCGACTATCTGGAACTCACTCAATCGCACTGTTACCAAGGCCGAGCGTTTGCTTACTCCCGCGCCGCGGCCACGATTGCTCGCGAGGCGGGTATCACTGCAGCGACACTGGGCACAGGCACGATAATACAAGCCGGTCGTGGTGGGGTATTGGTTCATAGCGCCAACACGACCTTAAAGATTCGAGAATCGTTCGAAACGGGTCTGAGTCTCGGATCGGGGATCCAGAATACGAAGCAGGGCAACATCGGTACCGCGACATTGGACTTTGCCGTCGCCGGGTTGGCAGGGCTGGGGGCAATAGGCGACGGAATTCGAGGGGTAAGGGGAGTGGATAGGGTCACCAATGTCACAAGGGATGTAGGACCAACTATTGATCCTGCACGATTGTTACGTCCCTCCAATCTTGTCGATAATGCGGGAGGAAAGATAACTTCATTCGTCACTCAACAAGATCAGCTATTCTTTCGTGTTTTTTCCGGCAACGCAGCCAGGGGCCAATTTTTGACCGCTGTTCCGCCCCAAAGTAGCGCAAAGGCGATAGAGGGATTGGCCTTGCCTCCTGGAAACAACGCGGAATTCATTCAAGAAGTGTTGGTGCCGTCGGGTACGCGCCTACAACGATCACGAGCGCTTCCAGCTTTCGGGCATCAAGGAGGACGTGAACAGTTTGAACTTTTAGATATCATTCCAGAGGATAGTTTTCGAAATGGGATACCCTTTAAATGAGCTACGATAGAATAGATTCCATAATCAATGAATGGGCTAGAAATCATGATCTATATATTGCCAATACATATCAAGATTCAGAAGTACGATCGACTTGCGTTGTAGGTAAAGATAGTAATAAAAGGTGTCAGATATGGATCGATCCTATAGATGAAAATGATTCGACGGCGGTTCATGTGTGGGATTACCATAGTTTAAAGAAAGATTTTAGGGCAACAGTCTCAACTCTTTCAGAGGTATTAGAAAGTACTTATGAACTAGCTTTGGCATGGTTGTAGATTGGTCGCTTAGGACTGAAACGGAGTGTCCATTCACCCTATGAAGCCGTGATTGTCAAGCGGCGTTGATAGATCGGCTGATTGGTTCAACCTCCTATCCGGGCTTCTGGAATTGATTTCCAGGCCCAATCCACTAACTGCGACGACACCCATTCTTAATTGCCGGGCTCAAGGCCCCGTGGGAATGGCGGGTTGTCGTCTACCAATCACAACCGAATGTTTCAGCTATCTTCAAACTCCTACTCGTCCACCCGGCTTTGTTAGGTCATAGCCAAATGTGTTGCGAGGATCGTAGAGGTCGCGCCATTCGCTTCCGTCACGTAACATCATCCAGTAATAGATCAGTAACCGGCGAGCTACCGCTATCACCGCAATCTTCAGACGCGCTTTGCTGCCATGGCAGACGTTGTTAAAAACCGCCTGACAGTGACCGTTGTAGCGACGCATCAGCCAGCTCACCTCAATGAGCAAAGCACGCAACAACTTATTGCCTTGTCTGGTGATGCGCCCTGTTCTCTGCATGGTCCCTGAATCATATTGCCTCGGCACCAAACCTGCATACGCGCCAATTTGTTTGCGATTTTGAAACGCCTTGGGTCGTCAATGATCGCCACAACCATTTCGGACAAGTGCGGGCCTACCCTAGGGATTGTCTGTAATCTCTTAACCCGGTCATCGGATGCCGTCAATACGTCAAGTTTATTATTCACTTGGTCAAGCCACGCTCGATGTTGGGCCAATCCCTCTAACTCGATGTTCAATTGACCTCGCCACGATTCTACAGCTATGATTTGGGTCATTGGCAGGGATAGGCTGTGGAGCCATTCAATCGACTTCACTGTCCAGCCCGATTTGCCCGATACCAGACGTAGTCCCTGGCGTTCCAGAATCGATCGGATACTGTTCTTGATCGCTGCACAACGAGCCACCAACGAATGGCGATAATCAATCAAGGTTCGCCACTGACGAGTCTGAGACTTAGGGACCTGCACCAGTGACAGTTGATTCATGGCAGATAATCGAGCCAGCTTCAGCGCATCGTCACGATCCGTGTTTCCGCTTCGCGTTCTTCCAACGCCAACCTTCATGATTGGGATTGGCCACCTGGATCGAGATCTCCAATGCATCTGCTAGATCACACAGCCAACCGGTCTGAGAACCAATCTCGACGACGATCCGATCCGGTTGTTGCTCGACCCATAGATCGTGCATGGTCTCTGGCGAAGTCAATACGGTCATGAATGTTTGCTTCCCGGTCTCCAACTCGTATAGGCATGCGACGCTCTTGAACTTCTCCATATCAATGGCACGAATCCTACTCATGCCGGGTCTCCTGCGTTGACGGTTTATCTAGGGCGATCCACGTGATCAGCCCCCACCATTGGGACGTTATCGAAGATCTGTCTTCAACACGGTCCCGTTTTCTTCACCGGGACAACAAATGGACAATAAACGGGACAATAAACGGGACAACAAACGGGGACAACAAACGGGGACAACAAACGGGGACAACAAACGGGGACAACAAACGGGGACAACAAACGGGGACAACAAACGGGGACAACAAACGGGACCGTCCTGCTCTGTAAAAAACCTATCTAAGTCTGTCTGAGAATCATCACATTGAGTGTAATGGCACGAAGGATAATTTCTCGACATTGTGACCAGTAGTATCTGGCACGCATGGCCGATCCTAGTAAGCGTTTAATCATGCTGTTCACGGTTTCGACTTGCCAACGTTTACCATACTTCTTCTTCATCAATCCAAATCGTTGCTTCATCACACGCCGCCAGTGTCCACTTGGCGGCTTGGTCGTTGGACGTCCGATCTTCGGCGGAATGATGGTTCGACCCCCTAATTCTGATCGCACAAATTCATGCACCCATTCGCCATCATACCCAGCGTCAGCCAAGAGCGTGCCAATACGGATCGACTCTGGCATGTTGACCAACAGTCGTCGAAGGTATTTGATATCGGATGACGGGCCGCGTGCAGGTACGACCGAAAGAATCAAGTGGGTAGAGCTATCGCATAAGACACCGGCCTTTGGATGACCGCTACAGCGTTTTCGTGCTGTGTATTCCGGGCTATTGGCGGTTTGCACGCGTTTCATAAAGTAGCTACTGACATGACGTGACTCGAACCCAGTGCCGTCGACAGCAAGTATTCGCGGACTTGTTTTATCTCGCTTCCCAGCGATACCTAAGGAAACCGTTTCAGCCATCAACCGTTTGGCGAATCGGTTCTCTAATAGTCTTTTGGCCGCCTTTTGAAACGTCGTAAAGTGCGGCACGACTTGCAAGCCGATTGCCGAGCAAAGATTGGGTGTGTCGTTCAACAAGGCTTCAAGCTTTCGATAATCCAAACGGAGAAATTCCTTCAATACCAGGCACGCAAATAGCTGAGCCTGGGTAAATTTCTTCGGGCTGAATCGGTGTGTATAGTCCCGCAACGTCCTTAATCCGACGTAGTGCGCGACCAGCAGCACCTTCCGTGGCGACTTGCTGGTTATGCTCATACTCCTGCTGTAGCAACTGAGATACCATTCGAACGCCCGTATCTACGTTTTCTACAGAGCAGGACAGTCCCGTTTTTTGCGTTTTTCGTCCGCTAAACATTTACACCGATATACCATTTGGGCTTCATCCGCGCAAAGTCCGTTCTGACGTGGCGCTTCAACGCCTTCTTGGAATCAAGAACATACGCGACCGTTCCTTCGCGAACAAAAACGACCCAGTGCCAATAGGGACGATCACACTCCAGACGCCATCTGATCGAAAGTAACGCGCAATCTGGAAGAGATGTCCAGCTTTCAAAAGGTGTTTCATCGCTGTCGGTCGGGACCCCAAATTGTGATAGCAAACGACGCACATATGCTGTATCTGACCATAGCGTGTGGTCTTCCGCATATATGCCGATACGATTGGCGACCCGTTTGGCTTCCAGGTAGCTCACGCCAGCGATTGTGGCAGAAGCGGCAATGCCGCATCCTGATATTTCTTCCTGAATGACTGGTTTCATATCGGATGTGTCCAACAATATAGATAATCGGGATCAGATGACATTGCCTCAAATGCCAAGCAACAGATCTGCATCGCCAACCAGTTTATCTTGATAATGATAGGAGGACAGACTTTGTTAATGGGTTGTCGATCTAGCTCAAAACAAGTTGTCCTGCCTGCTATAAGAAGACACTCTTGGCAGACGTGCTCGCTGAATCAAGGTCAACATTCTTCGTTCAGTGCCGTGGCGACGGTATAATGTAACGTTGTCATTCGTCACATTCGCTGGCGAAGATGAAAAGGGGAATAGCGGTTAATGATGCCCTGTTCCCAGTGAAGGGAATGATTTCTGTGGTAGATGAGCAGCAGAAATCTGAAATCCGATGTCCTAACTGCGGCGGCACAGACTCCCAATGGGGTTGGGTACACCCGGTGGGACAGCAACGCACTGTCAAGTACACCCCCGCGAGCAAATCAACCATGCTCGGCTTTGCTGGTACTGATGTGAAAGCAAGGCGAAGCACTAAATGCGGTCACCTGGAGTTGTTTGCCACCGGTGCAAAAGGAGAAGGTCTGGCATAATCGATCCGTCCGATGATATCGGGTATCAGATCGTAACATGACAGTGCTGTTTGGCGTCGCGGCCCTGGGTAGCTACAGAGGCACGAAGTGTCATCGTTTCCCAAGGTGATCTGTGAAGCCATATGAGGCGTTTGTTTTCGGGAGGGTTGCCTGAGAGGGCGATGGCCCTGCCGTCGACGGTTTATAATGACAGCCGCCCGTTGGCCGCTGTTATCGCCGGAATGTGTCGGTTGCGATGATCATGCCATCGGGGTAGCTGGCCGGACATACGCGGTTCACATCAACGGTCCAACGACCTGCGGTACTCAAACCTTGCACACGGTCGAAGTGATCATGGATTGATGACTTCTCAGCCTGTAGGAGATCTTCAGTCTTTGGCCATTGATCCTTGCGGGGTCCCTGTCACCTTACCGGCTGCGTCTAAGGTGACATGAAAACTGCTTAAAATATGACATTGACATATCTTGTATTGGCTTGGAGAGGTAGGGGTATTTTTATCCATCTTTTGCCCTGGCGTTGGAACGGTGTACGGCGATTGCCGATAAATCGGTTGAGGGGAGCAGTGATACTCCGATTGATGCCGGTGGGATTCGTCGGATCCAAGTGTTACTGCGTTCCTGACCTAACGGTTTTCGCGTCGATCGTGACGCTGACGGGGGATCAACGGCGACCCATGGAGCGTACCGACGACGAGCAGGTTTTCTTTCCAGGTCTAGCGGTCGAGCCAAGCCCGGCGCAGTCACAGCCGATTGCGGATTCGCCGACCTCAAAGACCCCCAACGATGCATTGTGGTTTTGGTACCTGTGCTTTGCACCCAGGTGTTTTTTCGCGCACTTTGCCACAAAGCCGCTACCGTTACTGACCGCACTATGTGCTTGGATCTACGGCATGGCGGGCGTGATTGATCGCATCGAGATGCGACATCTTCAAGGGCGGCTGCCGGTGGACCAGATCGGGATGACCCGCGGTTGGGGCAGTTACTTGGCGATTGTGCTATTGGGTGGTGTGTTGGCCGGTCTGGTGTACTACGGCATCGGCGGCTGGTGGTATCGGCAGAGACTCAAGTGGTGCGGAGTGCCGCAAGCGGATCCGTCTCTAGCACGCCGCGTGTACCTTTATGCCTCACAGGTGTTGGCGTTGCCGGTGGTGCTGATCACGTTTGGTCAGGCTACGGCGTTCGATACACCTGTGCAGATGATGGATGCAGACGGCCCTTGGGTGGTCCCTTTGGCAGCGGCGATTGCGGTTTTGGCGATATGGTCGGTTTGGACCAGCTATCGTGGAGCGGACACCGTATTCAACATGCCCCGTCGTGGGATGGCCGCAACGTGGTTTTTGGTCCTGCCGGGGTTGGTTTATGTCACGATTTTCGCGGCGCTATTCGCAGCCGGTGCGCTGATGGCTCAAGACCCGATCACGCAGCCGCCTGATTTGGAACATCCAAAAGCCTACCGGGGCACGTCGGTGAGATTTGGCTATCCGGGTAACTGGGCGGTCGGGCAGTCCGGAACCGATCCGGAACGGGATTTTCGTATTCATGTCCGACCCGATCAGGATGGTGTGCTTGTGGTAGAGATTTACGAATCGACGGTTTTACCCGAAGAAGAGCTGGCGCTAATCGTTTCAGACATGCGTGATCATTTGTCAGGCTGGCGTGAGGAGTATCTGGCGTCACGATGGGGAAAGATGCGTGGCGTGGGTGTGCGTGCGGTGGCCGACAATGAAGAAGACGCCTACCGCATTACGGTGCTGGTTGTACCGCTGGCTCCGGGCCGTTACATGACGATTAGGCAGATGTGTGCGGTTACACATGAGCCTCTGGCGCAGCCAGGATTCGAACTGATCCAGAGCTCGTTCAAAATCTCGCGCCGATTGCTCAAGTAGCGATCTGGCACACACAAAAACGACGCGTTGTAAATTGCGTTCCGCTTGCGGCTGGTGGCCGCAGATGCTATACCCATTTTCAGAAAAACGCCCGTCTCGCTGTCTGTAGTGATTTAGAAATGCGGGACCGGCAATCTCCCGAACTCTTTGTTAGGCGGGCTGCGGTTGCGGGCGGTTATTCGGTAACCGATGGGAATGCCACGGGCAGGTCATGTCGACGAAACAGCGATCACCTAGTCAGCTGCGGACGACGAAAATCCAACGATATCCCACCGCAGCGGCCGGTGGCGTGGTGATTACACAGGGCCATACGCGAGTGCTCTGTACGGCCAGTATTGCCCAGGAGGTCCCCAAATGGCTGCAAGACGCCACCGGTCAGGCCACGCGCGGCTGGGTCACCGCTGAATATGCCATGATGCCCGGTTCGACACCAGACCGCAAACGACGCGGTGGTGACAGCCGCTCTACGGAGATCCAACGGTTGATCGGGCGGTCATTGCGGGCGGCGGTCGATCTCGGGAAAATGCCGGGGCTGCTGGTGACATGTGACTGTGATGTGATGGTCGCCGATGGCGGAACACGGACCGCATCAATTACCGGAGCGTTCGTGGCGTTATCGCAGGCTTTGTATCGCGCCCGAAAGCAGGGGCTGGTCAAGCAGAACCCGCTGCGGGGACCCGTCGCGGCGGTGAGTGTGGGGATTGTCGACGGTCGACCGTGTTTAGATCTGGACTATGCGTTGGATGTGAGAGCTCAGGTCGATATGAACGTGGCGATGGACTATCGAGGGCAGTTCATCGAAGTGCAGGGGACCGGTGAGCAGGACACGTTTTCACGCGACCAGCTGGACCAGCTGCTGAGTTTGGCATCGACCGGTATACGCAAATTGATTCGTTTACAGCGGCAGACCCTCAGAGAGACGTAGATAAAATGAAGCGGTCGGCCTGGCAGATGGATCGAATCAAGACACCGGAGAATCTGCTGCGATCTCAATCGCGGTGACCCGTGCATGCCCTGGACGCTCTACCGCTACATCTTCAAGGACTTGCTCAAGCTGTTGGTGATGTCATCAGCGGTGCTGGTGATACTGATTAGTTTTGCCGCAGCGACCAAACCACTCAGTGAGGGTCTGTTGGGCCCGGACGCGTTGGCCAAATACGTGTTGTATCTGGCGCCGACGATGCTGGGATTTATACTGCCGTTCTCCAGCGCTTTTGCCAGCACACTGGTGTTCAGCCGGATGGTCAACGACAACGAGTTGTTGGTCTGCCGTGCCGGGGGGATCAGCTATCGGATGATCCTGCTACCGGTGGTGTTTCTGGGACTGTCGATGACACTGGGGCTTTTTTACCTGGGCAATTGGGTTGTGCCATCGTTTTATCGTCGCGCTGCGGTGATGCTGGAAAAGGATATGATGCAGGTGATCGTTAGCCAGGTCAGTCAGATGCGTCCCGTGACGCTGGGCGACATGGTGCTCTACGCAGACGCCGTGGACGATTCGCAGCCACCGCCGGTGATTCCAGGCCAGCCCATTCAACCGGTCAAGTTGATCCGCTTGCGGGGCGTGGCCGTGGGTCAGCTGGACCAGCGTGGACGACTGCGTAGTGACAGCACCGCTGATAAAGCCGATGTGTTGCTTTACCGTGTTGAGAATCAGACGTGGGCAACGGTGAATTTGGAAAATGTGGTCTATTACGACGCTTTGCGTGGCGACCTGTTCTTTACCGAGCAGTGGGCCATGCCACAGCTGCTGTTGCCCAGTCCTCTCAAAGACGATCCACGGTTCTTGACATGGCCTCAAATGCGCGATCTGGGCGATAGCCCCGAGCGGTATGACCAGATCCGATACAGGAAACATGAGCTGGCCCAGACGATTGCTGTGGAGGGGCTGATGCGACAGGTCAGCACGTTGCTTGTCGACCAGCCCGTCGGTCAGCGTGAAGTCACCCTCGTTAACGCACAGGGCACAGAGCATTACATCCTGACCTCGCCAGTGGTCCAGCGCGACACCCACCAGGTCGGCTCGGACGGACGGAAGATGCGATTGTCCGCAAAAGGAGCTGTCCCGGTACGTGTCCAATACCGGCGGGATGACCAGGTCACGCGTCGGATCGAGGCCGCCGGTGCGTTGCTGTGGATCGAACCGGGTGATCCGCAACCAGAGCCGTGGGTCCGTGTGGAGCTGCGTGATGCGAAGGTGGTTGACTCGGGTCAGGAAGGTCGTGGTACCGAGCATTCGACGGTGTTATTGCCGCGTAGTCGCTGGCCAACGAACGTGTTGGGTCCCTTGTCGCGCCTGCGTAGCGGGCAACTGTTGAGTGTGGCGCATCAAGATTATGCGAACGTGGCGCCCGTAGCCGAAGCCGCGTCGGCGATGCGCCAGCTGATTATCCATTTATTTCGACGGATTGTCGCCCAGCTCAATGAGCGAGCTGCGCTGGCGGTGGCCTGTTTGTTGATGATGGTGTTGGGGGCGGTGCTGAGTATGAAGATCGGTGGAGGCATGCCATTGGTGACCTACTTCTGGAGCTTCATGTCGGCGATCGTTGTGGTCATGATCAGCCATAGTGGTGAAAACTTGGCCTCCCACCCGGATGTGAGTCGGGTGACAGGCTTGTCGGTGATATGGCTGGGCCACTTGTGGCTGGCGGTGATCGTGGCTGGGATCTACCTACGTCTGGCGAGGAATTGACACGGCGTGAAGACCCTGGACCGTTACATTATCCGCCAGTTTCTGATCAATTTCGTGATCCTGCTGGTGGTCTTCACCATGCTATTTGTGTTGGTGGATCTGATCGTCGATATGGACGAGTTCGTGAAGGCCGGTCGCCGTCGCGCAGATGAGTTTGGTGGTCCGCTGTGGGCGACGCTATGGACCGTGGCGACCTACTACGGGCCGGTACTGGCGTTGCTGTACGTTTTCTTCTCAGGCCTTTTGGTTGTGGGGGCCATGGGTTTTTCGTTTGCAAGTTTGGCACGTTCGGGAGAGTTGACCGCCATGGTCAGCAGCGGGATGAGCATGCACCGCGTCGCGGCGCCTGTTGTCGTGGTCGGCTGTCTGTTGAATGTCCTGACGCTGTTGGACCAGGAGTTTGTGATCCCGAGATTGGCGTATAAGCTCACACGGTCTAAGTCCCAGGTCCAATACGAGGCCATCAGGTCCTTTGAGGTTCGGTACGCCGTCGACAGCAAGGGCCACCTGCTAAGTGCCGCGGAGTTTAACGCCAGCCCGAGTCAGCCCATGTTGACCGGAGTGACCATCATGGAACGTCAGGCCAACGGTCAGGCTCAACGGCGCATCACCGCTGAGCAGGCTTTTTGGAGCGATTCTTATCAACGCTGGGAACTGATAGGGGGTTACGCGATCAGGCCGGTGCAAACAACAGCCGCCGCCGGTCGTCTCGACGGCGCCGAGCGGGTCGAGTTCTTTTATACCGACCTGTCACCACAGGTCCTGCTAGCTCACCGTGAGGGGTTGTTCCCGCGACTGTTGAGTTTTGCCGAACTGCGACGCCTGGCAGCCAACCCGGCCGTCAACGACGGCCCGATCCGCCGGATCATGCACGGGCGGTTTAGCCTATTGGTGCTGAATGTCCTGGTGTTGGCGATCGGGCTACCGTTTTTTCTGACTCGCCAGCCGGTCAACCTTTTGCGGCAGGGGGTCGCGGCGGTCATCGTATGTCTGGGGGCGTGGGGGTTGGGTATGCTGGTACCGGAATTGGCGTCAGCGTTCCTGAATCCGGTCGCATCGGCCTGGCTACCGGTTGTGGTTTTATTGCCACTCAGCGCCTTGGGCTTACAGCTGATT
This sequence comes from Phycisphaeraceae bacterium, assembly GCA_965222495.1. Classification (GTDB taxonomy): domain Bacteria; phylum Planctomycetota; class Phycisphaerae; order Phycisphaerales; family Phycisphaeraceae; genus CBDCUA01. Next base: position 1,004,124 of record CBDCUA010000007.1, read on the forward strand.
CGCACGTAAAATCTGCGACATCATACGTTCCTTCGTTCGACGGAGGCACCATAAGCCTCTGTCATCCCTGTACCGGCGTCTGCAATTGTCACACAAAGAATCGTCCGGGCGGGGATGAAACCGATCGAGCTGTGTTTGCTATAGTTTGGATCGATGATGAATCGTATCGACTCTATATTTGCGCGGCATCGCCGGCATGGCTCCAAAGCGCTGATGCCATTCTTGACCGCCGGTGATCCCGACCTGGCGACAACCGGTCGGCTGTTGATGGCGATCCAGCAAGCGGGGGCGAGCGTCTGCGAATTGGGAATCGCGTTTTCTGATCCCATTGCGGACGGGCCGGTGATCCAGGCTTCGATGGCCCATGCGCTTAGTCAACGTGTCCGGCCCGAGCAGGTGTTCGAACTGGTCGCACAACTCCGCCCCAGCTTGCAAATGGGTTTGGTGGTGATGGTTAGCTATTCGATCGTGTATCGTGTAGGGTTAAACCGGTTTGCTCGAGACGCAAATCAGGCCGGTGTCGATGGGGTTATTTTTCCGGATATGCCTCTGGAGGCGTCGGCTGCTGCACGGGAGGTGATTGGTCAGGAAGGCTTAATATGTAGCATGCTGATCGCGCCGACAACGCCGGTGGAGCGAGCCCGTCAGATCGCTCAGGCCTCGAGCGGTTTTGTCTATCTGTTGTCTCGGTCGGGCGTCACAGGCGAGACCGTCACGCTACCGGCGGATCTTTCCAACCGGATCAACGCGCTGCGGTCGGTCACCGATTTGCCAATTGCGGTCGGATTTGGCGTTTCGGACCGCAACCAGGTTGAGGGTGTATTGACGCTGGCCGATGCGGCGATTGTGGGGTCCGCGATTATGCGTCGGGTCGCGGAGCACCGAAATCAGGGGCCAAACGTAGTGGTGGACCAGATCACTCAGTTTGTGGAAACATTGGGTCATGGGTTGGTGCAGGGTGTGTCTCAATAGCATCGCTAGCGGAGATAAAGCGGTTGACTAAACGAGCCTATGAGAGATTGGTGCGATGGTGGGGCACGATGGCTGTGGCCAGCCTGATGGCCGCCATGGCTACGGGGTCATCGGTATGGGCTCAATCCATCGATGCCCTGTCCCCAGAACGGCTTTGCGTTGATCAATTGGTGGTCCTGGCCCGGGAGACGCTCACGGGCAACGATCACCCGCGCCCGGACCAGTGGACGCGGGCAAAGATCTTGTTAGACCTGGCCACTGAATTTGATCCACGGGATGCCAACGTGTGGCGTTTGCAGGTTGAAGTGGCGCGGGGTACAGGCGATCGCGAAGGGGAGACAGCCGCCCTAAAACGTTACTGCGTGCTTCGGCCTGAAGACGACGCGGCGCAGCTGGCGTGGATCATGAAGATTATTGAGGATCACCAGACCCTTGAAGCCCGTGTTGAAGCGGCCGAAAAAATTCTGGAAGGAAAAGGCGCTGGCCGTCTAAGCGCACCGTTACGGTCAAGGCTTGCGTCGTATGTCGCCCAAAGCGCACGAGAGATTGGCGACACGGCGAAGATGACCCGTTGGCTTAAAGTGGCGACGAACTTGGATCGCTCTAACCAAGATGCGGCGATATTGGCGCTAGACTGGCTCCGATCTGCTAGCGCTTCACCGTTGCAAATAGGTCAGGCGCTGGCCCACTGGGTGTGGGCCGATCCAGTGAACCCGCGGCCGCGACGTCAGCTGGCACAAGTGTTGTTGTCTCAAGGTGCCTTCAGTCACGCGGCCCAGCAGTACCAAGCGGCGCAGACGCTCGGTACGGGTTCAAGTGATGACCGGTTCGTCTACAACTGGGTCCACAGTCTCGCGGCCAGCGGCCAGGTCGACCGGGCGATGGAACTGCTGGCTCAATACGAAGCGACCCTCACACCGCCGCTGTCGGCCCAACCGGTCAGTTCACCGCAGTCGTCGGCATCACCGATACCTCCCATCGATGCGGTGGGGCTACCTCTGGATCTCGAGCTGCTTCGCCTTGCTTTGTTGGGCCAGTCAGCCCAGAAGACACGGGCTTCCGGTTCATATAAACGGATCCAGAAGCTGATTGAGCAACAGGCTCAAAAAAACGATGGCCAAGCCGAATTGGACCTGATGTGGCTGGGGTTGCTAATGGATCAGGTGGTGCCTGAACCGGAAAGGCTAGAGCAACTTAGATCGGCGTCCCCTGACAGCCCTCTGGTGGCGCGGATCATTGGCTGGAGTCATTTGCGCACCGGAGAACGCCAGGCGGCACTGCGGGCCTTCGCGCCGTCTTTCGACGGCGATCCCTTCGCCGCCTACGGAGTGGCGCAGATCTACGATCAAACGCATGACGTGGATCGATTGCGACAATTGCAGATGGTCGTGGCCATGGCGCCCGACAATTTGGCGGGGATGATGGCCGCTTGTGATCTCATTTCAGCCGGCGCCGAGCCTCAGGCCACCGACCAAGGCGCCGAGTTGGTAAGGGTGTTAGACACATGGCAACGTAAGATGGTGTCTCCAAACCCGACTCAGGACGCGTGGACAGCGCTGAGTATCCACGTTAAGCCGATCGATCTGGATTATCTCCAGCCCGTCACAGCACGCCTAAAGCTGCGTAACCTGACGGATTTTCCACTGTCACTGGGGCCAGGTCAGTCGGTACCCTCACGGCTGCTGCTTCATGTCTCCATGCGGCAGGGTGGGGCGTCGCTGGGCAACCTGCCGTCGATCGTGCTCGACGTTCAACGGCGTCTACGCCTGGCACCTCGTGGCGTGTTAGAGGTGAACGCTCGCCTGGATCGTGCCGTCCTTGGCTCGGTCTTGTCTCTTAGTCCGATCGTATCGATCGGGTTCGATGTGACCGCTACGCTGGGCCCTCGGTTCGAACCGACCGGGGGAATGTCAACGCAGTTGTTGGGCGTTTCTGACTCGGCGTACTTACTGCAGCGTTATGGTGTGACGCTGACAGGCCATCAGGTGGATCAGTGGACCGTGATGCTTGGTGACGCCGATCCCGTCCGGCAGATGCATGGGGCCGCCAAACTGGTTCGGGCGTCGACGTTGTTAGATGATTCGGAAGCCGGAGCGGCCGTTGGTCAGAAAATTTCCGACGCGATCAATGGTCATTACGATCAGATGACACCGCTGATCCAGGCGTGGACCGTCCGGTTCTTGCCGCCGGGCCAGAAGGGGCAGCTGCTATTTGAAGCCGTGCATGAGCTGGCACAAAGGAGCAACGATCCGGCCGTGCGGCTGATCTACGCTGCGACGCAGATCAAGAATCCAAAGTCGGTGGTGATCGATGCGATGCTCCGCCACCGCGATCGGCGGCTGGTGACCTTTGGCCAGGCGCTGCGTATCGGGTTGGAGGCTCTGGAGAGCCCAGACCAGAACAATCAACCAGCCAGCGACGTTCCTTCTTCACGAGGGCGATTTGCCCCTTAGCCACGCAGCGCTAGCGTGAACGGCCGTTCTGTTTTCGCTGCTGCTTGGCCTGTCCACTGGTCGATTGTCACGAAATCTCCACGATCGGGTGGGGCACCTTGCCATGCGCTTGGCCCGGCTCCACGAGAAACAGAAGACGGTTGTGCGTTGGATTTGCTCGCGGCGTAATCTGCCAGTGGAAGACAACTAGTCCACCACGCCAGTGAGATGTTTATGCGCATCTGTTTGTGTTTGATCGCGGGGCGTCCTCAACGCTACACGGCAGGGATTGACCAGCAACAATCTAGATCCGTTTTCGCGTATTCCCTGTGGCAGGTGGCTGGCATGCAAAGACTTATGTCAGGTCAATCGCACAGAAATAACTGATGCGTACAAGTCATTTCACCATCACGGACACAATCGGAAATGGCGGTGTGATATTCTCTGTGTTTGGGAAAACGGCATGGTCGAAAGGGTCCGGGCGTCGGTCGTCCAAGGGGCCCCTTGGACGACAGCCGTGCCGGATTCTGGGCCGGAGGTCTCGATAGGTCTTGCCACGGAAGTGTTTGCGGGGCAAATCCGCTGCCGAACCTCCGTTGACATGCCGTCGCCGCCGAGATAGCTTATTGATACTGGATTTCAATTTCAGTGAGTAATGGCGTTGAAAGAAGACTACAGTCGATCCTCCGCAGGCCCGGTTACGTTGGATGAGCGAGTGTCCCAAACGACACGTGTGCGCCTGGACAAGCTCGGGCCGCATCAGTGTGGCACGATTTGTCACGTGGACACGACCGATGGCGCCGCCGGTCAGCTCATGGCCATGGGGGTGTGTGCCGGTCGTCGGATAGAGGTCATTCAACGAGGGGATCCGATGATCTTACGCGTGTTGGGTTCGCGTCTGGGTGTGTCTGCGCCGTTGGCCAGTAGGGTGAAGGTCGAATTGTGTCTTGCCGACCAATGTCATTTGCCTAGCGATTGAACGGAACGTTGTGACTGCTGCGCGGGGCACGCGGGTGTTGTCGTCGATCACCGGATCAGTCAAAGTAAAATTTGCACTGGCATTCAATCAGGAGCGTCGACACTCTCCATCACGATGGTGACGAAAGGTGGCGGCCATTAGCACGGTTTCGCTAGAAATCCAGCACCCCAAGCCTGTCGAACGCAGCCAAGACACTGCCTGTGTGGCTCTTGTGGGTAACCCTAACGCGGGCAAAACCACACTTTTCAACGCGCTGACAGGCCTGCGTGCCAAGACCGCGAATTTCCCGGGCACGACTGTGGAGCGGCGAACCGGTCGGGTCACGCTTGGCGGTCAGGTCGTTCAGCTGCTGGATCTCCCCGGCCTATATAGCCTGGCCGCAGCGACACCTGAAGAAAAGCTTGCCCGCGATACGTTGGACGGCAAGGTGCCCGGTCAGCTTAGGCCCACGGCGGTGATCTTGATCGTCGATTCAACCAACCTCGAGCGTAACTTATACCTGGTCAGCCAAGTACTGGAGTTGGGCATTCCAACTGTGGTGGCGTTGAATATGTCAGATCTGGCCGGCCGGATGGGCATCTACGTGGACGCCAAAGAGCTGGGTGATGAGCTGGGGTGCCCGGTCGTCCCGATGACAGCGCGGACGGGTTGGGGTGTAGAGCGTCTGCGTCGTCAGCTCGAGTGGATGATTGAGCGTACAACTGCACACGACGATCGCCCGGCGGCGGCGGTGGCCGCCGCTTGTGCTTGTTCGGGGTGTCCCTTTCAGGCCAGGTACGAATGGGCCGAAGGCGTTGGAGCGCGTTGCGCCACTGGACGGGTCGCCAGCAGTGGTCGACGCACCGAGCGAATTGACCGATGGCTGACCCACCCGGTGATTGGGGTGGTGGCTTTTCTGGGGGTCATGTTCGGTGTGTTTGCGCTGATTTTCTGGATCGCGCAGTACCCCATGGGCTGGATCGACGGGCTGTTCACAACCGCGGGTTCGGTGGTGTCAAAGTACGTACCTCAAGGCGATTTGCAGAGCCTGTTGGTTGACGGCGTGATTGGCGGGGTCGGGGGGATGCTAGTGTTCTTGCCACAGATCTGCATCCTGTTTTTCTGTCTATCGCTTTTGGAGGACACCGGGTATCTGGCCAGGGCCGCGTTTGTCATGGACCGACTGATGCGCCGAGTAGGACTGCCGGGAAAGGCGTTTGTGCCACTGCTGTCGGCCCACGCCTGTGCGATCCCGGCCATCATGGCCACGCGGGTCATCGAAGATCGGCGGGATCGGCTGGTGACGATCCTGGTAGCGCCGCTGATGACTTGTTCGGCGCGAATCCCTGTGTACGCGATGGTCACGGCGCTATTGTTTTGGCATCAACCACTCAAGGCGGCGCTTCTGTTCGCCGCCGCCTATGGCCTGGGAATCTTCGCAGCGCTGGCGGTGGCGTTTCTGTTTAAACGAACGGTACTCAAGGGCCAAAGCAAGCCGCTGGTGTTGGAGCTGCCCAGCTACAAGCTACCGAGCGTGCGCAACGCGGTGGTCATGATGATTGACCGAGCGGTGCTGTTTGTGAAGAAAGCTGGCACCGTCATCTTGGTGATTTCTATTCTGTTGTGGTTTCTAGCGACTTATCCCAAAAGTTCGCCACCGGCGCGTGCCGCCGTATGGGTCCAGCAAGCACACGATTTGGAAGCGCAGGGCCACGGCCTGCAAGCCGCGGCGATGTTGGATCAGGCACAGCGGCTAACCAATCAGCATGCGCTTGCTCACTCCTTCGCCGGCCGTATGGGGAGGCTGATTGAACCGGTGATTCGTCCGCTGGGTTTCGATTGGCAGATCGGCGTCGGCGTGGTCAGTTCGTTCGCTGCACGAGAAGTGATCGTGTCGACGCTTTCGGTGGTGTATGGGGTGGGTGCTGACGTGGCCGACGACGATCCTCGGTCGTTCTATGACACGCTACGCACGGCGCGGCGTTCGGACGGCTCGCCTGTGTTTACCACAGCCACATGCATCAGTCTCTTGGTCTTCTATGTATTGGCCATGCAGTGTCTACCGACGCAGGCGGTCACCCGACGCGAAACCGATAGCTGGCGCTGGCCGATTTTCCAGTTGATATATATGACGGTGCTGGCGTATACCGGGTCGCTGATTGCATTCCAAGTGACTCATGCGTGGACGGGTTAACACCGTGCGTAATAAGAACCCGTTGGCGGAACGGATTCGTGTCCCGGCGCCCCAGCGGATCGTGGTTTGGCAAAGAGGCCGAAGCGGTCTGCCGTCGATACCAGTCGACACGGCCACGCCGCGATACAGCCGGCGGAAGGCGAGAACTCAGTCGTACGGGGTTCGCGGTCTGTTATCGCGTCATATCTGGGTCCGTTATTGGCAAACAAGATCGATTCGGATTGCTGCAAGACGCGATGGAAGACCGTCAATGTTTCGTGTTAAGCGCACGGAGTGGTGATCAAATTATCCTGTCAAAGAAAACGTCATGACCAGCGCACTATTATTGTTCGATATCGACGGGACGCTGCTTACGACTGGCAAAGCGGGTTTGCGCGCCATGGGTTACGTGGCTCAGAAGCTGTTTGGAGACCAATTTAGTTTTGACGGCGTCGAGGTGTCAGGCCGATTGGATCCGCTGATATTCGCAGAGGCAGCGACGATGAATGGTTTAGACAGAACCACAGCCAGCCACGATGCTTTTCGGGATCACTATATCGATCGGCTTCGTCAGGAGTTGATCGCCAATCAAGATCGCGTCCGGGCCGCGGAGGGCGTTCACGATACGCTGGCCATGCTTCGGCGGCGAAAGGAGCAGCGAGACGACGTGGTACTAGGATTGCTGACGGGAAACTACACCCGCGCTGTACCGATCAAGCTCAACGCCGTGGGGATCGATCCGGGTTGGTTTGAAGTGACCGCGTTTGGGGACGAAGCGGCAACGCGAGCGGATTTGGTTCCGGTGGCCATCGCCAAGCACACCCGCTTGACCGGTCGATCGTCGGATCCCGATCGGGTGGTGATTATTGGGGATACGCCGCACGATGTGGCATGCGCCCAAGCTCACGGCTGCGTCGCGTTTGCCGTGGCAACGGGGTGTTTCAGCCAGGATCAGCTTCGTGACGCCGGGGCCGATATTGTGGTGTCCGACTTGATCGATTCGACGCCGTTGGTCCAGTTAATCGATTCGATTACCACTTAATCGACGGGTCGACCAGGTTGGCATCCCAGGTCGGTGTCAGCTCCGTCAGTGCGGGACGTTGGACAGCCGCATCTCGGGCTGCGTCGACCAGGCGGCTGCCTGCAATGCCCAGCACGATCGCGCCCACGGCAGCCAACGCACCGCCAAGTGTCCGGGCCGGAACATAGAGTGTCTTTAGCTGTTCGTTGGTTGATCGAAAGTAACAAGCCGAGACAATGCGTAAGTAGTAGACCGCCGACACTGCGCTATTTAGGACCGCGACAATGACCAACCAGATATAACCGTGATCGACCGCTGACCCAAAAAGGTAGATCTTCCCCAGGAAGCCGATCATCGGCGGCAGCCCCATCAGTGACAGGACACTGATCAACATCACCGCGCCCAGTAGCGGATAGCGACGACCCAACCCAGCGATATCGTCAAATGTTTGAGCTTCGTCACCGTTGCGGGTGACACAACCCAGAGCCGCAAACGCGCCCAGCGTGGCCAGGCCATACGCCACCAGATAGAACAGCAGCGCCGCGATCCCGTTGCCCAGATGGGCTTGAGATTCTGTGGCATTGACCAGCGGGTCGAGCGATGCGACCAGCCCTACCAGCATGTAGCCGGTGTGGGCGATCGAGCTGTATGCCAACACACGTTTGACATTGTCTTGAAGTAATCCCAGTGTGTTGCCGATCGTCATGGTGGCTGCCGCGATGACCCACAGCAGCCAACACAGCGGAGCGGCCTGTGATCCATCGAGGTGGACCGTGAACCCCAATAGCCCCACCAACGACACAAATCCCGCTGTCTTAGGCACGAACGCCAGAAACGCAGTGACAGGTACGGCTGCGCCTTGGTATACGTCGGCGGCGTAGAAATGCATCGGTACCGCTGCAATTTTGAAAGATACACCGATCACCGACAGCACCAAACCCGTGACGAACAGTGGCGATAAGCCGGTGCCGCCAGCGGCCTGAACATGAAGGTAATGGTGGATGTCTTGATACCGGGTCGAACCGGTGGCACCGTAAATAAGTGCAAAACCGTAGAGAAAAACTGCGGCGGCCATCGCACCGAGGAAGAAGTATTTCACCGCTGATTCCTGGGCGCTGATATGATCGCGACTGGTGGCCACCATGACATACGTTGGGAGACTGGTCAGTTCCAGTGCCAGGAACAGCCACACCAAGTCATTGGCCCCGGCACAGAGCATCGCACCGGCCAAGCTCAACAAAAAGAAAGCAAAATATTCGCCACGCATGACCGGGCCGGGGTCAAACGTCATGCCGCCTCGGGCTTGGGATTCTGCTTGTTGTGTCTGCCTAAGCGAATCAGGGACCTGGGCACAGACCATCAGCAGCAACAGGCCCACCCCCAATATCGCTAGTTTGATATATGGCGCCAAGCCCGTTGCCATGAAGACGCCGCCGTCGAGTTGTGTCGTTGTCGTCTGATTGTGGCAGAAGGGTGTTGTCCAAACCAGCCAGGCTGCAACGAATAGTGAACCCGCGGCAATCCATACGGGTGTTCTACGGAGAACCGCCGATGTCGATAGGCCCACCAACAGGCACACACACGCGCCGACAAGCAGACTGATTTCGGGCCATATGGTGGCGATGCGATCGACCATTGGGATCATCGGGTCCATCCTACATGATCGGTGTCAGGGCCGACGGTGTGAGGGCCGCTCCGGCTGCTGTTACGACCCCGACGCACGGCTGTGCCAAGATCCTTCAGCGTCGTGGGGTCAATCATGATCATGGTGGTTGCGGTGTCTGTCACGGATGGATCTAGATCGCCGGACCGCCCGGCGATCACCAGCTGTGCAGGTTCAATCAAATGGGCCACCGGCCTCTCAAGGGTCTTGAGCACCGGTGTCGGGTACAGGCCCAACCACAAGCACCCGATCGCTAGCGGTGCCAGCGTGACGATTTCTCGGAGATGCAAGTCGGTGATATGCGTTGGTCGGTTCGACGTGGTGTCGACATGGTCGTTGTGGCTTTCGTCGGTTTGGCCAGGCAGTTTAACCGGGCCGAACACAACCTTGCCAACCATGTAGAGGATATAAATCGCGCCGAGAATCATGCCCAGACCGGCAAACGCAGCGTAGTAAGCCGGGGTAAAACCGTCGCCCAACACCGTCTTGGCCTGAAACGTCCCTAGCAGCACCAGGAATTCACCAACAAAGCCGTTAAGCCCCGGCAGCCCCACGCTCGCTAAACAAAAGAACACCATAAAAAATGCCCATACGGGCATCACCCGCGCCAGGCCGCTCATTTGAGCCATCTCGCGCGTGTGTAGTCGTTCGTAGATCATCCCCACGCAAAGAAACAGCGCGCCGGTCGATAGGCCGTGATTGATCATATACAACACCGATGCGCTGGCACCGATGTGGTTAAGTGTGAACATCCCAAGCACGCAGAAGCCCAGATGCGAAACTGACGAATAAGCGATGAGTTTTTTGACGTCCTTTTGTACCCAGCAGATCACCGCCGCATAAAGGATGCCGATGATCGCGAATATCGCGATATAGGGAGCCAGAATCACCGTGGCGTGGGGTGTCATGGGCAGTGCAAATCGCAACAAGCCGTATGTCCCCAGCTTCAACAGCACACCGGCCAGGATTACCGAACCGGCTGTAGGAGCTTCGGTATGTGCCAGGGGTAGCCACGTGTGCACCGGAAACAACGGGACCTTGACCGCGAAACCTGCCAGCAGTGCCAGCAAGACCCAAGTCTGTTCCTGCAGGCTCATTGCCCCCGCGGCCCAGACCAGTTTGGGGATCGAAAAATCCCAACCGCCGGTCTGCTGGGCGTTAAACCATGCCACATAGAGCACCCCTGCGAACGTCAGCATCGAACCGGTAAACGTGTAAAGGAAAAACACCTTTGCTGCTTTGAGTCGCTGAGTGGATCCAAAGATACCAATCAGAAAAAACAGAGGCACCAAGGTAAATTCAAAACAAATGTAAAAGAAGATCAGGTCAGTTGCGACGAACGTACCGATCATCGCCGTCTCCAAGACCAACAGCCAAACGTGATACTCCTTAAGGCGTTCATGGACCGCAGAAAACGAACCCAAAATCACCAAAGGCATCAGCCCCGCGGTCAGCAAGACAAGCCAAAGTGAAATCCCATCGATGCCAAAGGCGAACCTGATTCCAAAGCCGTTGACCCACGGCACCGATGACCGGAAAAACATCGCGCCGCTGTCCAGTGGCGCAGCGGCCGAGTCAGCAACGTGTGGCTGATACGCGTGGTAGGCCACCGTGACGGCTATGGCCAGTGTGACCAGCGACCAGAACAGACTGGCGATCCGGATGGTCATGGGTTTGTCGCTGGGCAATATGACCAGCCCCAAGCCACCCAGCAGTGGGACCAGCAACAAGAGTGGGATCAGGCCTATTGGGTCAATCATGAAAAGACCACCGATGCGTATCCATTTCACGCAAAATATGCAAGTAGAACCAGCAGCGTCACGGCCGCCAAGCCCGTCGCCATGCCGATGCCGTAGCTCTGTAGAGCACCGCGTTGTGTGGGTCGGACCGCCAGTCCCAGCAGCCGCGGTGCCAGCCCCACGGCCAGCACCAGTCCGTCAATGACCAGCCGATCAAACACGAAACAAAGGTATCCGACCAGCCGCAGCGGTTTGACAAAAACACGATCGTTGAAAGCGTCAACATGGTATTTGTTGGCCAGCATCGCCACGACCCTTGGCCACCGCGCCGCCACGTGATCCGCCGCGCGCCGATTGAACCAGTGAAAGTAGGCCGCTGTGGCAATGCCCGTTACCGCCACGACGCTGCTGATGTACATCATCGCCAGGTGGAGGTCCATCCCCAATAGCAAGAGGCCATCGTTGTGACCGTGGGCGTGATCCGACAGGGCGCCAGATGGGTCGGCGCTGGATCCGGTCACGACGTGTTCGATCCAGTCATGGCAGAGATAGCCGCCAAACATCGCGCCAACGGCCAAGACGACCAGTGGGATGTTCATCAGCAAGCTAACTTCGTGTGCGTCGTGATGGTGCTCGATCTGGATATCACTGGCCGAAGCGGTCGCGGTCGTGTGGTGGTCGCCCATTTTGTATTTCGTGGGCCCCATAAATACACGGAACCACAGACGGAACGTGTAAAACGCCGTCAGAAACGCCGTCAGCAGGCCGGCGATCGCCAGCACCGTGTACAGCGGTCGGTGTTCGGCCAACCCTTGATGGAGCGTGTCGGCCAGGATCATGTCTTTGCTAAAAAACCCTGCCGTGAAGGGGAATCCCGACAACGCTAGGCAGCCCAGGAACATCAACCAGCAGGTGACGGGCATCTTCTTTCGCAGCCCTGACATGTGACGCAAGTCCAATTGGCCGGCCAAACCGTGCATCACCGAACCGGCGGTGAGAAAAAGCAGCGCTTTGAAGAACGCGTGAGTAAAGAGATGAAACACCGCTCCTGTGGTCGAAAGGACCCCCAACCCCAAGAACATATACCCCAGTTGGGAAATGGTCGAATAGGCATAGATCCGCTTAATATCGTACTGACACAAAGCGATGGTGGCTGCAAACAATGCCGTTGTCGCCCCCACCACCGCCACTGTCGGTAGGGCGTAGGCAGACAGCTCAAATAGCGGCAGCAAACGCGCGATCATGTAGACCCCGGCGGTCACCATGGTGGCGGCGTGGATCAGGGCCGATACCGGTGTGGGCCCTTCCATTGCGTCAGGCAGCCAGACATAAAGCGGAAGCTGAGCGCTTTTGCCAAACGCACCAAGCATCAGTAGGAAGGGGATCGCTTGCACGGGTGTGTCGGCTTGGGACGCTGAGATCTGTTTGCACAGCTCGAAGATCCCGGGGTGATACACCCCATCCACCTGTGTACCGACAAATTGAACCGTCTCAAATTGGTGATACGTGAGCATGATACCCAGCGCGAAACCCAGATCCCCGATCCGGTTGACGATAAACGCTTTCTTAGCGGCTGCGACCGCGGCGGGCTTCTGGTAATAGAAACCGATCAATAGGTATGAGCACAACCCAACCCCCTCCCAACCCAGATACATCAGCACCAAATTGTCGGCCATGACAAGTGTGGTCATCGCGAAGATAAAGAGGCTCACACCCGCGAAGAACCTCGCGTACCCCCGGTCACCGGCCATGTATCCGGCCGCGTAGATCGCCACCAGTGTGCCCACACCGGTGATCACTAGCAGCATCACCATGGTCAGCGGGTCAAAGAAGTAGGACATGTCGGTCCAAAAACCACCGACATGAATCCAGGTAAAGACACTTCGGACGTGTGCGGTGCCGTGACCGTCCGCGTCGAAGACGTGACCATAAGTCAAACAGGTCACCACAAATGAGCCAAGGATCGATACGATACAGACCGGCGCAGCCAGCGTCCGCAGGCTCCGTTTTAGGCAGCACAGCCCGCACGCCACCGCACCAAGTGCCGGTAGCCAGGGGATCAAACGTGCCGTATCAAGGGTCATGGCGGGTCCTTGGTTCCGCGGTGATCGGGGGAACGATGACCGTTTAGAGGGTTATCCTCGTAATTGAGTCCATACAAGGGCGTCGAGCGTGTGTTTACGCCGAAACAGTAGCACCACTAGGCCCAAGGCCATCGCCGCCTCCGCGGCGGCGATGGTCAGCACGAAGATGACAAACGTCTGACCGGTGTGGTTTTGATGGAAACGACTAAATCCAACCAGCGCCAGCGCCACGCCCTGAAACATGATTTCCGTACACAGGAACATCATGATCAGGTTACGCCGCGAAAGGAACCCGACCAGACCGAGGGCGAACAGCACGGCGCTGGTCAAGAGGAAGTGTGATAGGGTTAGGCTGTCTAGCGGCTGAGGCATTGGGTCGTCAGTCGGTCGTTGATTGGTTCAAGCACAGTCGACGAATCGCGCGAACAAATGTTTACGTTATCGCGTTGGCGGCGTTCAGGAGCGGGTCAACCCGCACCCGAGCAATGACGACCGCACCAACCAAAGCGACCAGTAAGATGACACCGGCCAGCTCAAGTGCCAACGGGTGGCTGCGGAACAGATCCAGCCCCACCCGCTCCACATTAGACAGGTGGTCGGGAGCGGTCATGGCCACTGGTAGCCTATTGGACGCTTCTTGACCGGCCACATGTCTGGCCAGACGCTGGTGGGGCCGGTTCGTTAGCACGGTGGCGATCACCTGTTGATCACTGGGCCCTTGGGCAGCCGGATTGGGCTGAGTCGGTTCAAACAAGGCGGTCAAAATCACCGCCAGCAACAAGAACCCAGCGCTGATCGCCGCGACAGGCTCATAGGCCACGGCGTCCAGGTCGGGCGTCTGCGTCGGATCCTTTGGGTCAGCGGCCTGGGCGGCCAGCATGATCACAAACAAATAGGTGACCAGGATCGCACCACCATAGATGATGACCACCGCAAAGGCCATAAATTCAGCTTCGAGTACCAGCAGCAAGCCCGAAGACGCCAGGACCACCATCACGAACCACAGCGCGGCGTAGACCGGCTTCGTGTGGGTGATGACCCTGACGGCCGAGGCGATCGCCAAGCCGCTAAAAACGTAGTAGTAAACAAACGCTATCGAATCGACCCCCAGCGTGTGGGACAGGTGTCGCCAGAGATGTAGCCACAGCCCACCAAGCACAAGTGCCCCAAGCAACGCACCTAGCTTGCGCGGGTTGTAGCCACGTCGCGGCATCATCAGAAACAGCGCGACGGCTCCTAAGGCAGATGCGATATACAAGGCGTAGTGCATACCCCGCGATTCTGGCCCTGGCGCGGCGCCCACCATCGCGCCCTTCTGGGTCCTGTGTTCTTATTTTCCGAACGCCATAGCAGGATAAGAATCCGGTCGCTTGATTGCAACAGCCCAAGCAGCCGACGGGCGTGCTGTGGCAGGGATTTCTCGCCAATGTTCTATCGATCTAGACGAAACCCGTTCGTTGGCATCGCTGGCACCGGCCGGTGCTTCTGGTACGATGAGCGTTATCCTGTTCGGCTCGAAACCGTGGTGCCAGGCGCGGGTGTCATACGTCCTTGCGATTTGTCGATCTTTATCTGGTGGTCACCGTAACGCAAAACCATCGCCTCTGAATCAGCGGACGGGTTTCGATCATGTTTAACCTCTTACGGCAGGAATGGTGCCATGGCCAAGATCACGATTGACGGCAGGGAACTGGCGTTCGAAGGTAAGCCGATGATCCTCCAGGTCGCCCTGGAAAACGACGTCGAGATCCCGCATTATTGTTACCATCCAGGGTTGTCGATTGTGGCCAGCTGTCGAATCTGTTTGGCCGAGGTTGCCCAGCCCAATCCGAGAAACGACGGCAAGGTAGAGCTGATCCCAAAGTTACTGCCAACATGTCAAACGATGGCCGTTGACGGGATGCAGGTGTACACCAAGAGCCCCAAGGCCGCCGCCAACCAGAAAGCGGTGATGGAGTACCTGCTGATTAACCATCCCCTGGACTGTCCGGTCTGCGATCAGGCAGGCGAGTGCTACCTGCAGGACTATAGCTACAGGTATGGTCGGGCGCAGTCGCGATTTGAAGAAACAAAAGTCAAACAACCTAAGAAAGACATTGGTCCCAATGTCTACCTTTACGCTGATCGTTGCATCATGTGTTCGCGTTGTGTTCGCTTCACGCGCGAAGTGTCTGGCACCGCCGAGCTGGGCGTTGTCGGCCGGGGCGATAGGGAACAGATCGACATTTTTCCCGGAAAGCCGCTGGACAACGAGATGGCGGGTAATGTTGTCGATATCTGTCCGGTCGGGGCGCTGCTAGATAAGGATTTTTTGTTTGAGCAGCGAGTGTGGTTCCTGAGTCAGACCCCCAGCATTGATGGGATCACCTCGTCGGGTGATCATATTTCGATCCAACACAACGAAGGACGGGTCTATCGCGTTAAGCCTCGACCTTGCATGGACATTAACCAATGGTGGATCAGTGACGAGATCCGATATGGGTGGAAGTTTGTTCACCGCGACGATCGACTACGATCGCCCATGCGGGCCCAGTACGGTACGCAGATCCAGACGGACTGGGCGCGGGCATACAGTGAGTTGATCAATCAGTTCAAACGAACGGTGCGCGAGGGTGGTCGCCTCGCCGTGATGGTCAGCCCAATGCTCGCGTGTGAAGAGGCCTACCTTTTGGCCAAGTTTGTTCGGGGGTTGGATCCGCAGGCACTTTTGGCGATCGGACCCGTTCCGGTCCAAGGCCAAGACAAAACCTACCCCGGCCAATACACGGTTCGGGCTGAAAAGTGTCCCAACCGTCGAGGGGTACGCAGGGTATTGGAACAGCTGATGACAGATGGGACAGGCGTGATGGACGACGAGCTATTCGTCAAGACGATTGCCGATAAACAAGCTCGGGTGACCGGTGTTCTGCTGACGGGCAATTACACCAGCTCGTGGGTCACCAAGGCACTGGTCACTTCGCTGAAAGGTAAATTTGTGGTGTTGATCGATACGCTGCCCAACGACCTGACCGAAAAGGTTAGTCTGCTGCTGCCGGGTGCGACGTGGGTAGAAAAAGAAGGCACTTTTGAGAATGCCACAGGCAAGCTACAGCGTTTTGATCAAGCGATTCCTGTGATCGAGTCGGCCAAGAGCGAGGGGCAAATCGCCCTGGATTTGCTAGCGGGCTGTTCAATGACCAGGCCAGAGGCCTACAATGCAGCTCAGATACGGTCCCAGATGGGCGGGGTCTTCGCGTCGGATGTCGTTCATCCCGCGGCTAAGGCCCAGAAAGAAACTGATATGCAGTACGTCGAGTTGTCCTGATGGCCACGACCCTAGAGCAGCTTGCCCAACAGATCGGCGCCGAGGTTCGCGGTGATCCCACGGCCCTCGTGCTTCGGTGTGCCGGCTTAGAGGAAGCCGGGCCAGAAGACGTGAGTTTTTTGGCCAACCGAAAGTATGCCAAGTTGTTGTCAACGACCAAGGCTGCGGCGGTGATCATCTCCGCGGCCGAAGCCGAATTGGCGGATGGGCTGACACTACTGGTGGCCGATGATCCCTACTTTGCCTTCCGCCAGGCTGTGGTGGCTCTGCACGGATTCCGGCAGCACCCCGAACCTCAAGGCGCCGGTGATGCTCGCCAGTGGATTGACCCCTCGGCGTCTGTGGGGCAGGACTGTACGTTATTCCCAATGACCTACATCGCCGCGGGAGCCAAGATTGGTCACCGCTGTGTGATCTACCCGTATTGTTTCGTCGGTCCGGATGCGGTGATTGGCGACGACTGTGTTTTGTTCCCCAATGTGACCGTTTATGACGGCTGTGTGTTGGGTGATCGTGTGGTCTTGCACGCCGGGTGTGTGATCGGGCAGGACGGTTTTGGTTACGCAACGCACCGTGGTCGGCACTGTAAGATTCCGCAGATTGGCAATGTCGTCATTGAGGACGACGTCGAAATGGGAGCGTGTTGTGTTGTCGATCGCGCAACCGTAGGGTCGACTCGGGTTGGTCAGGGGACCAAGTTCAGTGATTTGGTGGCGATCGGTCACGGTGCCCGTATCGGCGCCCACAATCTGCTTGTGGCCCAGGTGGGCATCGCCGGGTCGTCCCAAACCGGTACACATGTGGTGATGGGGGGCCAAGCGGGGGTCGCGGGTCATATTAAGATCGGGGACATGGCACAGATTGCCGCCAAGGCGGGCGTCAAGGACGATCTTCCGGCCAACGGTCAATACGGGGGGCAGCCGGCGCAACCTTTCCATCAGACCAAACGCAGCCTGGTCGCCGTTTCGCGACTGCCGGATTTGGTTCAGGACTTCCGCAAGCTTCAAAAACGTGTGGCGGAACTAGAGTCGCAGATTGTTGCCGGCGCCGAATCGCCGGGTTAGTCGGGTTAACGCGGTTGAGGGGCCTATTGCACCGCCAGCGGGTGACGAATCACATTGACATCAGATTTTGCGACAGCCGTGGTAGACGCAATGATCGGCAGCGGCGATAGCTGACCGTTATGCACAAAGGAGTAAGTCGGCTCGACAAGCACTCGAGGCGGACGTTTCGCCGAACAGCCACCTGAGATCAGGCTTCCGGCGACCAGGGCAACGGTCGCTGTTAACCGGAGAGAACCGTTGAAGAAGCCCGGGCCACGAAACAGAGATTTCCGGTGTTTTGGGGTCCCAAGGGCCGTGTTTTTAGGCCTGCCGCTCACACCACAGCGATCGCGCATAATAGGTCAAACTCATAGGGCCTCCTGGTGAACGAAACTCTCCCCAATTGAACGAGTCGTTTGACGCCGCGATCAGTGGGATTAGGAACGAATCGGGTACACATGCCCAATCGGACAGATCGGGCCAAGGGTTTATCGGGTTCGAAAAGTTTTTGTGTGCCCGACAGGTACCACTGAGACGTCTTTTTTTGGAACGGGTCGGTACTTGTCGTCGCCATCGATCGGATGGAGCACAAGGCTGCGGGGTCTGCCCGGCGATGATTTTATTGTTTTTAGCCAAAACACTTACATATGATAGGGACGGTATGAGGTCACGTGGTCGGCAAAGGCGGATCCGGGTTGCGGTTCTTACCTGATCGACAGTCCCGCGGATTGGACGTCTTCTGGTAAGCAGCGTGTGTAACGGGCGGTGCCGTGGTACGTGACAGAATAAGCCGATGGTTATAATCTCTAAGTTCAAACGATACCGACACGCACAAAACCATGGAGTAACGCCGTTGGCTAAGGCTCAAAAGGATTCGACGCAGGTGGGTGACTCAGCCGCTGCACCGGCGCCTGGTCGCAGCTGGCAGGAGGTTTTCGATGCCGGCAAGCGCGGTGATGTCCCCGAGGGACTTTGGATGCGTTGCCCTCAGTGCGAGGCCATGGTTTATCGAAAGAATGTCGAGCAAAATTTACATGTGTGCCCCGAGTGTGACCACCACCACCGAATCGGGGCGGACCAGAGGGTCCAGCAGCTTTGTGACCCGGGCAGTTTTGAGCCACTGTGGTCGGGCCTGACACCGGTCGATGCGCTGGGCTTTGTAGATCTGAAGCCTTACAAACAGCGCCTGACTCAAGAACGGGCCAAGTGCGGCCATCGGGACGCTGTCATCTGCGGCAAGGGTTTCATCAAGGGCCGACGCGTGGTGCTGGCATGTATGGATAGCCGGTTCATGATGGGATCGATGGGAAGTGTGGTTGGCGAGAAGATCGCGCGTTGTGTTGAGTTGGCGATCGACAATGATAGACCGTTGGTGGTCGTGAGTTGCTCTGGAGGAGCGCGCATGCAAGAGAGCGCTCTAAGTTTGCTGCAGATGTCCAAGACCGCTGCGACGTTGGCTCGGCTAGACGCAGCCGGCGGTCTGTTTATTAGTGTGTTGTCCGATCCAACGACCGGGGGCGTGACCGCCAGCTTCGCAATGCTCGGTGACGTGATCCTCGCCGAGCCGAAAGCACTGATCGGATTCGCCGGTCCGCGTGTGATCGCCAACACGGTTCGTCAGGAACTGCCCGAGGGTTTTCAACGCAGTGAGCACCTGCTGGAGAAGGGGTTTGTCGAACGCGTGGTTCATCGTCGAGACCTCCGTAGCGAGATTGGCAGGATCATTGACTATGCGGGCAAGTGATGCAGTCGTCTGAAGACCGGCGAGCCACCAAGTTGCGTTGGCCGTGTGGACGTATCCTTGACGCGGTGTCGATCAGCGGTGCCGGTGGTTGGCCACTGGTGGGGAGCTTGTGCCTGTGTGTGGTGATTCTGGCGTTCACCCCTGTGGTGGGCCAGGAGCATCTGGCCAAGTTTACCTCCAAGAACTATACCTTGTATACCAACTTAAGCCGGCGGGAAGCGGAAGTATTCGGTCGGCACATGGACCTGATCTTCGCCGAGTACACACGTCGGTTTGGCGCATTTCGAAAGCGAGACCGGCGATCGATGCCGTTGTACCTCACAAGGACGCGCCAGCAGTACATCAATCTGCTGAGTGGTTTTGGCCTGAACGCTTCGGCGTCCGGTGGCATGTTTTTTGTCTCATCCCGCGCCAACGGTTTGGCGACTTGGGTTGAGGACAGGTCGCGTCCACAGACCCTTGAGACACTTCAGCACGAAGGGTTTCATCAATTTGCGCACGCCTATATCGGACGGCATCTACCGGTTTGGGTCGATGAAGGGCTGGCGGAGTATTTTAGTGACGGGTTGGTCGTCGGGAAGAAGATGAAGGTAGGCTTGGCGACCGAGCGACGCTTACGGATTGTGCAAGCGGCGATCCGTCAGAAGACGGTCATCGCGTTTGACGCCCTTCTAGGGATGACCGGTGAACAGTGGCATCGGAACATGACCAGTGGTTCGCCGGCTGGTCAGCTGCAATACCACCAGGCCTGGTCACTGGTGTATTTTCTGATCCACGGTGATGGGGGTCGGTACCGAAAGGCGTTTGAAAGTTACTTGATCTTGGTGAACAAGGGCAGGTTAAGCCGGACCGCGTTTAGCCAGGCGTTCGGGACCGAGAACACTGAGGCATTTCGTCAGCGGTGGCAGCGCTACGTCGTTGGGCTAGAACCCGATGCGTTTACGACGGCTGTGGCCCGGATGCGGTTTCTTGGGCAGGGATTGCAGTACCTTCACACTCATTCTATGCCGATTCCTAAAACCGTTGACGCGCTGCGTCGAGTCCTGCAGAAGGTCAAGTTTCGTCTAGTGCACAAGAGCCACGGGATAGAAGTGGTCATCAGCGCCGAAGACGATTCGGTTTACAGCTTCCGGCGTCACAATGGCTCAGTGGGTCAGTTTGAGCTGTTGGAGGCCGAAGCAGACGGTTTGCTGCCGCGTGTGTTTGCTCAGGGTTTGCGGCCGGTGCCGACGCTTGTCTGGAGACGTCAAGAAGACGGCCAGTTGACGTGGGAGATCCGTTACAAATAGCTGCACGTGGGGCGCTTGGTTTATCGGGCATACGTTGGGTTGCCGGGTGTCTACGTTTTGCCTCTGTCTCGCCGGGCGGTGGGTGTTGATCGACAATATGTTATGAACGCGATACGGCGGAAGATCGGACGCGATCGACAAGCCACCTGCCTGGAGATCACTGACTGACATTCTCATGGCGTGGGTCTGACCAAGCCGACATTACCGGCGGACGATTCGGTTGTGTATCGCGCAGGTGGCGGTGGTCTGTCCTGCGCTGTTTGTTGATGCCGTGAGGCGCAATCCTGTGCCGGTAAATCGGTGATGGTGTTGGTCGCGGTGGCCCACAGGCTTAGATCACAACGGTTGTTACATGATGAGACGCTTCGTTGGTATGATCCGAAAGACCGCCAAGAGCGCTCAGACCGCTTGGTCCATCTTGGGCTTGTCGGTGTTGTTGTTGCTATTGGGTGAGGGGGGATTGCGGTTATCAACGTATGTCAAAGACCGTTGGATCGATAGAGACCTCGTGTCGTCTCTGATCGATCGTCGGGTGGTTGCCGACGGCTATCACCGTCAGGCATGGACGAGTGGTTATTACCGCGAGCTGTTGGATACCCGACGGGTCATGGGGTGGACGCCGTATGTGTACTATCGTCAGCAGCCGTACCAGGGCCAGCACATCCAGGTCGATGACACGGGTATTCGGCGTACATGGCGGGCTGACGAACCATCGCATCGGCGTGACGATCCATCGTTTCGGGTCTTCGTTTTTGGTGGGTCCACCATATGGGGTATCGGCGCCAGGGACGACTACACCGTACCGTCGTGTCTGGCCAAGCATCTCGCCGAAATGGGCGTGCGGGCACAGGTAACAAACTATGGCGAGAGCGGATACGTTAGCACCCAAGAGGTCATCGCATTGTTTCGGAGGTTACAACAGGGCGATGTGCCGGACTTGGTGGTCTTTTACGACGGGGTCAACGACACTTATGCCGCCTATCAGAGCCAGCAGGCAGGTCTGACCAGCAATGAAGAAAATCGTCGAAAGGAGTTCAACCTGCTCAAAGATGGTCGACGTTTGCAGGGCGCATATGTTCACCATCTTTGGGACCATTTTGTGGGCATGCAACGGTTGGTCAAAGCGATTCGATGGCGAGCGGCGTCGGTGGCATCGCTGCTGGGGGCGACCCCGGAGGTCTCCGGTTCGGCGTCTGTGTGGGGCATTTCAGACGCGCTGGCCGATGACGTGGTCCGGGTCTACGAGACCAATGTACGAACGGTTCAGGAATTGGCGAGCGCTTACGGGTTCGAAGCGCTGTTCTATTGGCAGCCGGTGATCTTCACCAAGCGTAAACTATCGCCGTATGAGGCGAAGGAGTATGCGGTCAAACAACATGTCAAGGAGTCGTTCCTTAAAGTGTACGATCGCGTCGCGTCTAGCCCGACGTTGGCCCAGAACAAGCGATTTCAAGATATGAGTCGTGTTTTCTGGGATTTGGAAGCACCTTATTTCGTAGATGACTGCCATCTAACCGAAGATGGCAACATGGTCGTGGCCAAGCAAATCGGCCAGGCGGTGGCCAGCATACTTCAGGCCCGTGCCCGAGCGGCCAAGACACGTCTGGCCGCTGACGCCGATCGTCATGAAGACCAAACGCTCACCGCAAGGTCACCGCTGACCGACGCCCGAACGACACCCACATGGGATCACCGTGCCGACGCCGATGATGACGTTCCACTTCGGGTCAGGTGATTTTCAGGTCTGACAGTTAGGCCCAAACACGTCATCATCACCGGGCTGGATACGGGAGAAGCATTCCATCCCCTATACTACCAATTGGTTGCCGAAGGCAACTCAAGCCGTTGAGATCAAACTAGGAAGGGAAGGTACGGACCGTCGGTCCGCCTCGCCATTGCAGGGTCGGCCCGTCCACCGGACGGCCGATCGTGCTGGATTGATCATCAGCCGGAAGGACGCCTCTTTATGTGCGGTATTTGCGGCAAGCTGTCACCCGGAGGTGTGCACGAGGCTGAGATCCGAACGATGACCAGCTCCTTATCGCACCGCGGGCCCGACGAAGAGGGCGTTTATCTCCGTAACGGGGTCGGTTTGGGGCACCGACGATTGAGTATCATCGATCTGGCCACGGGTAAACAGCCGATGGCCAACGAAGACGATTCGGTATGGATCGTTTTCAATGGCGAGATATACAACTATCAACAGCTCAGACCCGAACTGATCGGTAAGGGTCACTGCTTTAAGACCAGCAGTGACACCGAGGTCATTCTTCATCTATACGAAGAGTACGGGCCGGCCTGTGTCGAGCGATTGCGTGGCATGTTCGCGTTTGCGATATGGGATATGAACCGGAAACGCCTTTTTGCGGTGCGGGATCGACTCGGTCAAAAGCCGTTCTACTATGCCCACCACGGCAAACAGTTGATCTTCGGGTCTGAGATCAAGTCGCTATTGGCGGCGGATCCGTCGTTGGCGGAGATGGACCTCAGGGCACTGGATCAGTATCTGACTCTCCGTGTGATTGCGCCGCCTTACAGCAGTTTCTGCGGTATTCGCAAGCTTCCGCCGGCGCATTGGCTGACCTTTGATACACGCTCGGGACGGCTGGACATTCAGCGATACTGGGATCTAGCGTACGAACCGAAAAACGATGGTTCCGATGAACATCTGGTCGATCAGCTCGAGGCGCATCTGATCGAATGTCTGAAGCTTCACATGGTGGCCGATGTGCCCATCGGGGCATTTATGAGCGGTGGGTTGGATTCGACACTCCTGGTGGCCATGGCGGTCAAACACGGCTTAACCGACGCGATCGAAACCTTTTCTATGGGACTGCCCGGTCGTTTTAACGAAGCGCCTTATGCACGCCTGGTGGCCGAGAAATACGCCACACGTCACCATGAGCAGGTCATGACGCCGTCCCTATTAAACACCCTGCCGCAGTTGATTTGGCACCTGGACGAACCGTCCGATCCGTTGGCTGTCTGTCAGTATCTGATCTGCCAGCGTGCCAGGACAAGTGTAAAGGCCGTCTGGTGTGGAGACGGCGGGGACGAGTTGTTTGGGGGATATGACCGCTATTATGGCAATCGATACACGCAGTACTATGCGACCGTGCCGTATGTGGTTCGGAGATATGTATGCGATCCGGTGCTCAAACTTATTCCCGATGGCAACTGGTATAAGAGTGTGGCTCACCAGGCAAAATGGATGAACCATTTGTCGTTTTTCCAAGGGGGTAGAAGGTATGCCAAAAGCCTCGGATACTTTTACTTTACCGAACCATTGCGGCGCGAGCTTTATGGCCGGCAGATGCGCGACGCGATCGAGGGTTTCGATCCCGAGGTTGCCATTCTCAGGCCGTTCGAGCGGGTCCAGGCCAACGACATGCTCGATCGGATGTTTTACGCAGATTTGCAGGTTCGCCTGCCGGATCATCCGGTGATGATCCTTGACCGGATGGCCATGGCCCATGGCTTAGAGGCCCGCTCGCCGTTCATGGATCACAAGATCGCTGAATTTGCCGCGTCGCTGCCTGTCCGCATGAAAATACGCGGTCGGCAGACCCGCTTTATTCAGCGACAGTTGGCCAAGCGATACCTGCCTGGCGATCTGTTGACCCTTGGCAAACAGGGTTTTTCTTGTGCGTTGCCTTATATGCTCAAAAATGAGTACAAGTTACTGTTCAAGTTGTTTCTCAGGAACTCACAGCTGGTACGAAACAAAATATTCGTTCAGCAGCCGATTGACCGGCTGTTGCATGAACACCTGACCCACGCCGCGGACCACGGCAATCGGCTATGGCTGTTGCTCAATAGTGAAGTGTGGTACCGCATGTTCATTTTGCGCCAGACTGTTCAAGACCTAACTGACGAAATTCATGAAGCGGTTCTTCACCCCAGGGGCCGAAGCGCGTCGCGCACCGCGGACCCATTGACCACACCGATTTGATAAACCTGAAGCCGGACCGGTTTCCCCTTGGCTTGAGGCAGACCATAGAAGCCAGCGTGGTACCGTTTGGTTGTCATATCTTGCCCTTCGTCGTTGAAGTGCGCTCGTGACAGCGCGGGCGACGTCCAAACATATAGACACCCACACCGCGAGCTCGATGACGCCGCCTCTAGCTAGAGCACGGGTTATGCGCCGCGGATGTCTTGAAACTTCGAGTCCCGGTCGGGATTCCGACATGACTGGGTTGGCTTTGATGTCCCGTTGATCGATCAGTGAAAGCGAAATTGTTTTTCGATTTGCACGCAAGACCCCTCAATTTGTTGCGTGGTTGATCTATTCAGCTTGTCCGACACGAGCTGACCCACCGTCCTTGCCTCGGCGTTGTCGCCGGGTGTGGTAGCGATTTTCTCACGCATGGTGCAGACCCTCACGGCCCGTTTTGTCGATCCGTCACTCGGAGCGTCTCTTGATGAATGAGATTTTTCCGTCAAAGGGTACCGACTTTATCTGTACGGAAATATACGTTAAGAAGCTCATGCTCGTTCATAGTGCCTCTGAAACCTATCCCACCTGACGGTCCATAGGTCTGATAAGTGAGGTCTGCATGAAGGGAATGATCACGATCCGGCTATATCAGGCCGCTGTAACCAATTCCTTGACTTTAGATGGCCGAAAAGTCGACTAAGAAGCCTCGACGATGGGGTATCGGTGTGTTCAAAGCACCCACGCCATCGGTTGACGAAAAGAAGATGACAGAATGATATGCACCCATGACAAGAGATTGCCCGCACCGATTGGTCGTCAACGAGCCGCACGGCCATCGTATGACGGCTTTAGCATCGTTGAAGTGGTGGTCGTCGCGATCATTATCGGCATCTTCGGGGCGATCGCCGTTCCGCGTTACGTTAATTCCCTCACACGGTACCGCGCCGACGCCACAGCACGACGGGTTGTGGCCGACATGAATTTAGCTCGAAGCACCGCCAGGCAATCCAGCTCACAGCGTCAGGTCACCTTTAATTCTGTGAGCCACACCTACCAGCTTCAAAACGTCAAGGCGTTGGATGGCAACGCCAACAACTACGACGTCGATCTAACCGTCAGTCCGTACAGGGCCCAGATCGAATTGGTTGATTTTGGTGGTGATGCTGTCTTGATCTTCGACGGACACGGTGTCCCTGACAGCACTGGATATGTGCAAGTCATCGTCGGTTCAGAAGTGCGAAGGGTCGGTGTTGACCCGATGACCGGGGAGGCGACGATCCAATGACGTGCGTTGACCAACGATCTGCCAGGTATTCACGGCATCCACGATTTCCGGCGGGGGTTTCGCTGGTTGAATTAGTCACCAGCATGGGGATCATGTCCGTCTTGATAGGCGCCATGGGTTCGGCGGTCTTCCTGGCCACCAAGGCGCTACCCGATCCCAAGAGCCCCACTTTTACTCTGCTCGATTCGGGGATAGTGGTTAATGACATCGCCCAAGACCTGCGTTTTGCGGTAGCGTTCATCCAGCGTCTGCCGAACCTGGTGGAGTTTACGGTCGCCGACCGTGATAACGACCTGGCTCCCGAGACGATCCTCTATCAATGGTCGGGTACACCGGGCGACCCACTAACGTATCAATACAACGGTGGAACGGTTGTGAATGTGATCGATAGCGTTGAACAGTTCGCATTAGTGTACAACCTCAAAATCATACCCGATCCCAACGCGGTGCCGCCCAAAATCGAAGGGCCGGAAGAGATGTTAAGCAGTTATGATGCCACAGAAGACTGGACGGAGATGAATTCAACCGATTGGTATGGCCAGTATTTTCAGCCAACGTTGCCGCCCGATGCCATTCGCTGGCGTGTCACCCGTGTGTTTGTGAATGCCAGCAGCAAAGGAGCGAAAAATGCGGTGGTCAAAGTTCAGCTTCGCCCAGCAGATGTCAACAACTTGCCCACCTCGACCGTATTGGAAGAGACGCTTTTCTATGAATCGAGTCTGGATACCCAAAACACATGGAATGAATTCAGCTTTAGCACGGTCGCCGATTTGACGCCTGGTGATGGGCTATGTCTTGTTTTAGAGTGGGTTTCGGATGGCACCTTGGATATCTATCACAACGATATAATGGACGATACCACACCCGATGGCCTGCTTACGACAACCGACTCTGGCGCAAATTGGTCGCACCACACCTCAAGAGCGTTGCTGCATTATGTCTATGGCCATGTCACCGCCGACGATCCGAACTGGATACCTCCAACGATCAATACCCTCCGGTCGGTGACGATCGACTTGCAGATCGGCACGGACCCAAGAACGGCTATCGAACTTGAAACGGCAATCCTTAACCAGCCGGTGGTGCCATGACACTTCACATTCCTGGCAATCGAATGGCTGGCCCGAAAAGCACCGCAGCCAAGGCAGGTGGATTCACCCTTGTCGAGTCGATCATATCGGTCCTTTTGGTCGGGGCGGTTCTTGTCGCTGCGATGAACACCGTGGGAGCATCACAGACCGGTCAATACACGAGCCTTGAAAGGTTCGGCGGTAACCTCCTGGCCGATAGCATGATCGCGGAGATCGTCAACCAGGATTACGAGGAGCCTGACGACATCCCTGTGTTTGGGCGTGAGGCGGGCGAGATCGCTACGCAGCGCGACCAGTGGGACGATGTGGACGACTATAACGGCTGGTCGGCCAGTCCTGTTCAACGACGCGACGGTACAGAGATCACAAGTTCGGAATGGTCACGACGTGTCACGGTGGACTGGGTCGCTCCCGGAGATCTGTCTCAGATTGCCAGTGGCGAGACGGGGGCTAAAAAGATCACCGTGACGATTAATCATCGTGACCGTGTGATCGCCACAAGAACAGCAGTAAGAACCATCGCGAGGTAACCCAGTGTGAAACACACCCACCGAGCGCTGTTGACACGACGTCACCCTCGTCGCCGCGGTAGCGTCTACGTCCTCGTGCTGGTCGTTTCGATGATTGTGACGGTCATTGGGCTTTCGGCCATCATGGTGTTGCGTATCCAACGCCGCTCTTTTGAAGGTCACAATGACGCAACCGTCGCGAAAAATTACGCCCAATCGGCGATCGATATCGCGATGCTCCAGATCATGCTGGACACCAATTGGCGGCAGACCTACACCCATAACACCTGGGTCGCCGATCAGGCGATTGACCGCGGCACGTTCAAGTGGAAGTTAGTTGATGCGGTAGATACGGATCTGAACAACAATACGATTGACCCCACTAATCTTGTCGTTTGGGGGATGGTAGGCCAAACCGCCCAAAAAGTAAGTGTCCGTCTTGAGCCGATCGGCTCGGCGTTATCTTGCCTCACCGCCGCAGCACATGCCCACGGGAATATTAGTACAGGTGCTTTCGATACGTTCACCATCACCGGCGCACGGCTATCAACCAACGCGGTGTTGGATAACGACGGCATCATCAACGGCGATGTCGACGCCAACTCCACCGTCGGCACCGGGACGATCAACGGCACCGTTGACACTGCGGCCCCCGCTAAAGATCTTCCCAGCAGCCTCACTGTGTTCGATTATTACACCACGAACGGCACGGCGATCAGTTACGCGGGGCTTCCTGACGGCGGGCTTGGTACCAGAGTGATGGAGAACATCGTCTTAAGCCCTGCTAACAACCCGTGGGGGTCAACCAACCCCAATGGCATCTACGTGATCGACTGCCAAGGCAGCACGATTATCATCAAAAATTGTCGCATCGTCGGGACCGTGGTCTTGTTAGACCCTAGCTTATTTAGTGTGATAGATCAGTCTGTTAGTTGGGAACCGGCCATCACCAACTACCCTGCGGTGCTCGTTCGTGGCACCCTCAATCTCGGCCTGAGTAACACGAACCTCGACGAATCCGCCCAAGCCACAAACTTTAATCCTGTAGGGACGCCTTACCCCTATGCCAGTGGTGCAGAGGACACCGCTCAAGACGACGTATACCCTTCTCAGGTGGCCGGGCTGGTCTATGCGTCAGTGGATATATGTTTGCACGATAACACCACCATCCACGGTGTCTTGGTCGCTGGAGGAAGAATATCCGACAAGTTTTTATCGACCGATCTCCCCAATCTCACCTACAGCAACGTGTTCTTCAACAATCCCCCGCCGGGGTTCACCGCGGGCAACGATGTGCGGATCATGGCCGGTAGCTGGAAGAAAGAGGTGGATTAATCACCTTGCCTATCAAAGGTCTGGCGTCAGATCTGCATGGGTGCCCAACTCGGTAGAGGGAACGGTTGAATTTTTCAGATTTTGTCGACGAAGCTATTGTCTACCGACAATGCGTTTGATGCCCATGCGGATTTGGTTCCACAGACGGTGCTCTTCGGAATATGTGACTCAGATGCCGTCGTAGCGCTAGGACCACGGGCGCTCGACCGAATTCGAGCGACATGCTCTCAAGCATTGACCGTCGATATCTCCTAAGCCATCCAGAGGTCGTAAAACCGTCGTCGTCGTTTGTTGGTTTTGAGCCAATTTTCGCCCACTGCCGTGGCTTGGCCGGCGATCCAAGCTTATTCCAGCAAGGCCGGCAGACGGGACCAGGCCTACCACCACTTGAATCAAACCCCAGGTTGTAGAGCACGGTGGATCCGTCGGGACAACGACCAACGCCAAACCCACCTGGTCGGCCGTGATATCGGTCGACTTGTGGTTTGCGATGACCTCGATCACTCGTTTGACCGCGACAGACCCCGCGTCCTGTTCCCTTCCACGCCGCGGGGGTATCGGAGAGGGCGGGTTAACCCTCGAAGAGGACTTGGGGTATCAATGGGGTAGCAGCAAATTTTTTATTGAAGGTGCGCAGGTTTCGTCACACGATTGCGTATCGGTAGTCAGGTCGGGACAGTCGTTTTAAGGATTTGAGTTTGATTAAGTGGTAACGCAATGATCACGATTGGCTTGTGTCGTCGACCCGTCGATGCGCATGCTACAAATATCAGAGTTTTGAGCACATGGGCCAACCAAGACCCCATTTCGACGACCTGATTCGGACAGGGACACGGGGTCAGGTACACGCGCAAGTCATGTCATCGAGCGCGTTGGTGATTGCCCGTCAGTGGGCGTGGAACCGAGTCACATGGAGTTATTTCGGTGTGGACCGGTGGCTGCGACCGATCTTAGCCTCGGCAGATCCAAATTGCCGGGTCGCCGTGATGGATCATCACCGATCGCTGTGACAATCAACCATGCCAGGTACACGGACTCGGACGGTGATTCAAGTGGGTAGATAAATCGGGGTGGACGGGGGTGAAACGGGGCGAGTAGGGGCGACGCAGGGGCCGGACACCGGTGACTGGATGTTAACCGACGTCCCCTGATCATCCAATGGTCGCGGGTCCGCGTCAATCGCGTGGTTAAGCAAGACCACCGCGGTCATTGGTGTCGTGATGAGCTGGTGGCGGCCGGTGCGGTTTTGTTGCGGTGACACTTGTCCCATGATCGCTGCTTCAGGTCTGCCAGGTGGACAACGGGTGATCAATCGTAACCGCAGGTTGACCATTGACCACCCGTTCGTCCGCCTTCACGGCGATTGACCCGGGTTTGACGTGACAGGGAAAAAAAGAACTGGTTCGGTGCGACCTCAATCACCACCTGGTTATCGCCAGCGGGTCTGCCACTCGGTTGACCGATGGGCATGTCCGAGGCACCGTCGTACACAGAACGTACCGTGCCGTCGGCAAAGGCCAATGCGGGTACGTCGTGGCAGTGGTCGTCTTCCAATTTCGTACCTTGTCCCATGATGCGTTTTGCCATCACGTGTGATGAATCATAGGTCCGTCGCTGGTCAGCAGCGACGACGTGATGGTTGACGTCGGGCGTACGGCCTCCCCTAGCCTACGGTGACCGGGCCGACCAGCGGCAAAGGGAACCGAATGTTGCTGGGCGAACGGTCATAGGACGACGGGTAGATGCAGAACGCCAATGGCGAACAGGCAAGGGTCAAAAGCAACCCATAGCTGGCCGCCCGCCAACCGGGCCAGAACGGCCGGCGTCGAGCAGACCAGCAGACGACCACGATCAATCACGACGTGACCACCGACCACCGGAGCCACCGATCACTGCCAAGCCACGAGCAGACACGTCCGGGCATGCCCGAACATGTCTGGCGCACAACGAAGAATAGCGCCTGCATGACGACCAGCGGTAAGACCACAAAGGCCACCATTCCAGGCGCGACGTCATCGCATGGCGAGAGACATTCAAAAGGTCGTCGCGCGGACCGAAGATCAGACTATCGGCGCAATCGGGTGCCACGGACAAACCAAAAAACGACGACTGACGATGATAACCGACTCCGGTCGCTGTGTGACCATCACCAGGGACCGGAATCGATCTTCTGTGGCCGATCGAATAGGTCTATGCGATTGAAGTTTGAGGCTATGATTCCAGCCGACCAAGCCGATAGACACACCCGTCAAGGTTCGGTGTGGAAAGAGCGTTACGGATTTTAGCGATGCCTTGTGGTCAGTCGCAGACGACGGACGGGCATCAATCCAGATGGGTTTGATCCCCGGATCGTTACCAGCGTGCCCTGGCCACCCGTCCGATTCGGTCAGTGGCACGCAGCGGGCCGGCTTAGCCGCCAGAAACGCACAGCCTGATCGTCAGTGCGGCTCGGTCTGGTCAAGCGGTTCTGTTGCCTTCTCTAAACCGTTTGTGTTCGTATCCGCTCGAAGCGTCCTTGACACGGTGTTTCGTGGTCGCGGATAGAATCTTTCTGGAGGAGATCTCGACGGGCACAGGTCAGAACGGTTGTGCATTTTTACGTGTGACCGGAGTTTCCCAGGTTATTGTTCACCTGTCTTATCCGTGTTCTTACGACGGTGTTCGAGAAAGAATCTAGATGGAAATCAGATGCGATGCGACGGCTTGAAACACTGATTCACGTTCTGATCGGGCTTACTTTATTGGTCCCGATCGTCATTGCGCCCAATGTCCTGGTCTATCCCTTCGTCGTACCGAAGATTCTGCTCTTTCGCGGCATCGTCGGGCTGATGCTCGGAGCCTACATCATTTTGGCGGTAGGTTGTCCGCAGTCATACCGGCCACGCTTGTCGCCGATTTCCGTGGCTTTGTTTTGTTTTTTCTTGAGTCTGGCGCTTTCTGCAGGTTTCGGGGTCGACGGGCACCGAAATTTCTTTGACAGCATTGAGCGCATGCTCGGTGTTGAGACGGTGGCGTACTACGTGGTGTTCTACCTTATCACGACGGCCGTGGTGACAAGGTGGACGACCTGGAGGACACTGTTGAGATTCTTCCTGGCAGTGACCGTCTTGGTTCTGATCGTCGGTATGGCCCAAGCGTTTGACCAGGTGTTTGTTACCGGCAACAGAGGCTGGGTGTCGTCGACACTGGGCAACTCGAGCTACCTCGGCGGGCTCGGCGGGTTTACCGTGTGCCTGGCGATGTTGCTGGCGTTTCAGGAGAACGATCGGAGCTGGCGCGTGGAATACAGTGTTGCCGGCCTGGTGGGGATCGTCGGCGTGGTGGTCAGTCATTCGCGGGGCGCGTTGCTGAGTGTGGTTTTAGGATTCGGTGTGTTTGGGCTGTGTTACGCGGTTGTCTTAGGGCAACATCAGAAGCTAAGACGCCTAGCGATCGTCGGTGCGGGCGGTTGTACGCTGCTGGTCGTGTTGCTGGCCGCTGTGGGGCTTCAGGACCGTGCGGCGCGTCAGCTTCGCCAGGGGATTGAGGCAGATCGGGCCAGCCTGCTAATGAAATGGGCTGACGCGACCGACCACCCGGCGCTGGCGGTCCGAGGCGATCAGTCGGTGTATGGCGCACTGCTTGAACACATCCGATCCCTTGACGACAAGCAAGTCAAAGCGACCGTTCAGAGCTTCAACGCCTATTTGGTCCGGCACGCTTCGGCGCTGGATCCTGTCAGCCGTACGCATCTGCAAGCGGTGAATTGGTCTTGCCGGTATCGGTGTCAAAGGTCGAGACGGAGGTCGTCGATTTGACCGGCTCTCGTACCTGTACCGTGACCATGACATCGATCTTGCCTTCACCGGGAAGATCGTCTCTTTCCACGACCAGACTCGTACCAAAGTCCTCGCCCGACGCGGTGCTGCTGGCCAGCAGCGTGCCTTGCGTACTCCATAATCCGAGAAAAGCACCAACCCCCGTGGTTGTACAGAACCGGCACGTTTCACCTCTAAAATCCAGGCCTGTGGATATGTCCAGTCCGTCAGAATCAATGGTTACTGGCCCGACGACGCCGAAGTCCGAATCTCGCGATTGTGCACGAACGATGCCACTGGGTACGAGGATACCCACGGCGATCACGACGATACCGCCAAACACCAACCGCCGAATCCACGGGTTGATTGAAGCTCATTGGATCTTCCTCTCCTTCGCCCACCACCGGGTAGATAACCAGTTTATTATTTTCCAGATATTGCGGTTTTTATCAAGCGTTTAGACGTTTTGGCAGAGCGTTTTCTGGTCATCGAAATACCCAAACAAAGCGCCTGCCGGGCCCGTTTTTGCAAGGGTGGCTTGGCCGTCGGGGCTGGGCCAGCCTCCTCTATTGATCCGATCGGCCATTACGGGCCGCACGCCGTGCAGTGGCCGGTTTCGACGAACAGCAGTCGTGACCGAATGGCGTGTGCCGGCAAGTTCAGCATGACCGCCAGTGCTGCTTGGTACGCTTGGATCTGCGGGCGATAACGCTGGATGGCTTGGTCCAGTGAATCGGGTGTGACCCGGTCGGTCTTGAAGTCGATCAGATCAGCTCGCTGTGGCGTGCCGGACTGGAGCCCAACGACCACACGATCAAACTTCCCACGCAGGAAACGCCCGTTGCTGTAGACCGCAAAGTCATGTTCACGCCAAAGCTCCGACTCGCATGAGCGATTGACGGGCGTCGTGGGCCGCGACAGGGCTTGACGGACCGACGGTCGCATGAGCATCTGCTTGAACTGGTTGAGCTGCAGGGTGATCCAGTGTTCGGTCTGGCCGGCTGCCACGCGGCGCGCGATGGCGTAAAGCTGGTCGTCAGTGGGTTGTGTGTCCAAATCGTCGACGTACTCGATCTGTTCGAACCAAGCGTGGATGAGTGTGCCGCGCAGCCTCGCTTCGGGGGCTTGGATTGTCAGCAGATCACGCGCGTGAACGCGGCCGTCTGATTCGAGTGACGAGGGCGCGACTTGACGCCAGGTTCGGCTTCGGGCATCGGAACGAGCCAGCAGACGGAGGGGCGGTAGGGGCGGCGCGGCGACGGTGGTACGCGGCGGTTTGAAACCGGTGTCCCCACTCCAATGAGCGTCACCGTGCTGATAGAGCACCTGATCGCCCTGAGCGGATTCTTCCACTTCACACAACGCGCGTCGGAGAATCGATGCAAACGAAGGTGTGCTCCACCCGTCAGCGCAGCGCTGACCATGGCGATTAAGCTGGACCGGTCGGATCACCATGTGCAGTGCTGAACGAGCCCGTGTCATGGCCACATACAGTTTGCATAGGTCGTCGTGGACCTGACGGCAAAGACGCTGGTGGTATGCCGTGGCAAGATCCGGGCTGGCTTCCCGGACGTGAGCGGCCGCATTGCGATAGACGCCGCGGACTTGGCCCAGCTCTTGGTGCACGCATAGAAGGACCCGGCTCTCGTCCAGTAGGCGGCGGTGGAGGTCCGGTAGAACGACAATATCAAACTCCAAACCCTTGGCTTTATTCACGGTCATGACCCGGATCGGTGCGGGGCTGGGTTCTTCCACGGCGGTGGACTGAGCCCAGGAGACAAAGTCATCGACGCGGAGCGTGATCGTCGGGTCGTGACGAAGGGCCAGTTCCACCAGTTGGCCCAAACGCTGGGCGCTGCGACGGCCGCAGGCCGATGCGAGTTTGCCGGACCAGTCACCGATCACAGCGGCGTAGCCTCGCGATAGCAGTGTCAGTCGGATCGAAAGGGACGTCTGATCTCTGTCGACCGGCTCGATCGATTTCAGACCGACGATCGAGGCCAGCGGCGAATGAAACACATGAAACGCGGCAATATCGTGACCCGGGTGATCAGCCAGTGTCAACGCGGCCAGGACCAGCCTCACCGCCGGGTCGTCTGTGAGCACGTTACCGCCTTCGCCACTGGCGTTAAGACCCTTGCGAGCCAGAAGGTCGATCATGGTGCTTACGGCTTGATTGGTGTTGACCAATACACCGATCGTTCGGTCCGGGGCAGCGGCGGCCAGTTGTGCGATTTTTTCGGCGGTGAAGATTTCATGAGCCAAGGCGACCGGATCGGTGTCTTGGGCGGTTGTTGGCTGGTCTGAGGTCACCAGTTCGACGTAGCCCGGTTTGTCTCGATCATGGGCCAGTTGGGATTGGAAGCGATCCTGCCAATGTTGGGCATCTTTCTGGGCTCTGGATAGCGCTGGGTTGTCGGCAATCGAGCCAAACACACGATTCACCGCGTTCAAGACGACCTGCGAGGATCTGTAGCTGACGTTTTTGTGATATTCGGCGTCCGGTGCCAGGTGCAACTGACGCTCAATCTGGCCAAAGATTTCTGCTCGTCCACCACGCCAGCCATAGATCGCCTGTTTGAGATCACCCACGCAGTAAAACGTGCGCGATCCGTCACTGTGGGCGCAGATTTCCTGGGCGAATGGTTGGAGGATCTGCCACTGCTGGCTGCTGGTGTCTTGGAATTCGTCCAGTAACAGGTGCGTGACGTGCGTATCCAGGCGATAGTACAGTTCAGGCATGATATCTCGATGCTCATGGCCGATTGCGGCGGTCAGCTTGAACGGAACGTCGCTGTAGAGCAGCAGTCCTTGTTGCTGTCGCAGACGGGTAAAGTGGTCGTCAAATTGTTGCAGGAGCCGATAGGTCGCTTGTGTCTGACGGTGGGTGCGTTCCACCAGTGCCGAACGTGCGTGCGCGATGAGTGGCAGATAGGCATCGACGACAGACCGGGGGATCGGTTTTTTATGGTAGTTGGCTTGTCCGTCCTCCTCGGTGGCGATCTTGCTAGCCAAACCTCCGTTCATGAATGCGTCCCAGTCACAGGTCGTGGCCGCTTCTAGGTCGACCTGCCACGCTTTGACCCACCGTTTGTCTTGCGGTAGCTCGCTACGTAAACATCGTAGCGCATCCAAAGCACGGGTGAGTTCCGTATCGTCCAGGTGACGCACGCCCGGACCGGGAGACAGGCGCCAAAGCGCCGATTGTGGATGCTGCCTAAACACCTCATACGCTTCTGGGCTAACGATGGACTCTAACGCTTCAGTGACGCTGCGTGGTGCCTGGTCGTGCTGCAGGCGCCGGATCATCTGTAACAGCTGGGGCAAACGGTGATCGCCGAGCACCGCTTCGATGGCTTGTCGCCGCAACCGTCTGGTTTGTGGATCGTCGTTGCCAACGATCCGCATGTTCGCTGGTAGTCCCAGCTCGTGCCGGAAGCAGGTGGCCACGCGGTGAAAGAAACTGTCGATGGTCGAAACCGATACGCGGTGCAGTTGCCGGCACAGATCCGTGAGCATGCGTCCGCAGTCCTGAGCGGTGAGACCGGGCGCGCACAGGTCTGATCCGAGTTTGGCCGCCGCCGCGGATGATTGGGCGGCGTCGGCCAACCGTAGCAACACGCGGCCGAGGATCTGCCCGGCGGCCTTACGGGTAAACGTGGTGGCGAGAATGCCACCGGGCCGGGCGCCTCGTCGCAGAAGGCTTAGATATTGAGTGCTCAGATCGTAGGTCTTACCCGTACCCGCCGAGGCCCTGACCACTTGATGTGGTCCGGGCGTACGTTGGCGATCGGCGACATTGGTGCATTGGCTCACGATCTGACCTTTTCGCCGCCGGTCGGTTTCCGACCACAGACGCGCCGGTGAGCAGTTTGGCATTTTTCCCAGGAAACTTGCGATCCCGAGCACCTCGACGCGGGACCGTTGGTATCGGAACCGACGACTGCCCACCGCAGTTTTGTCATATGTGGGGCATGTTACCTGGTTTGGCTTGCTGGCTTTGCCGGTCGTCCGCCCGACCAATGATCCATGGCCGCTGTGCTGCGGGCCAAAACACTGGCGCGATCGGGGCAGTCATCCAAGCAGAGGGACGAAAACTCGTCTGCATATCGCGGTCGGTCCACTGGCGGCCAAAACGTTTCTGCTCTGATCGTCCGGATGATCTTCTCGAGCAATCGGTATGCCGATGCCAACTCGTGATCTTGCCAGTCGGCAGGGGCGAGCATGGGCTGGTCTTTAGGCAGCTGAATGTAACCCAGTTGGGTTGGACCTGTCACGCCGATCGTTTGGACGAGTTTGCGGTATAACGGCAGTTGGAGGTCGACCCATTCTCGATGTTCCTTGGGCCCGCGACGGTGAGTCTTCTCCGGACTGGTGGCGGTGTCACGGGTTTTGTAGTCAAGGATGCTGTGGCCCCATTGGTGATGAACGTCGATCCGGTCAATCCGTCCGGTGATGACGAATGGCTCGGCGTCGACATCGATGGTGGCTCGGAGTTCTTTTTCGGTGTGTTCGGGCACGATGCGCCAGCCCTGCTGGGCGCGACGGGCCTGCCAATCGGCGAACGCGCTGAGCCGATCGCGTAGCTGCTGGCACTGAATCGTAACGGCCGCCGAGCGGGCCCGTCCGAATTGGCGACGGGCGATGGCCTCCAACTGAGCGTGCAGGTAGTCTTTGATCGCCGCCGTGTGAGTTGATCCGGTCAGATGACTACGCCCAAATCGCTCTAGCACCTGGTGGGCCAGTTGTCCGAACACACGGCCGTCCATCTCGACAGCATGGTCGTCTCTTTTCCGGAGTCGAAGCACGTGTTTGAG
This sequence comes from Phycisphaeraceae bacterium, assembly GCA_965222495.1. GTDB lineage: Bacteria > Planctomycetota > Phycisphaerae > Phycisphaerales > Phycisphaeraceae > CBDCUA01. The sequence continues at coordinate 1,041,317 of CBDCUA010000007.1, forward strand.
GTAGAACCGGTAGGGGCACGCCAGGTAGTCCCGGAAGGCGGTGACAGGCAGCTCGGTAATCGGCTGACTAAGCGGGTGCGGTGGTGGGACGATTAACCGGCTGTCTGGACCGTGTGCACCGATCAGCGGTGTTTTATCTTGACGGTCATGTGCCCCCGTCTGAGCGTAGAACCTTTGCACGGTTTGGCTGATCCGGTTCTGGTCGCAGGCCAGTAATAGCCGACTGGGAGCCAACGGCTGATCGTCGTCTGTGCGCCGCCCGGCAATGAACGTGACGTGATCCCGGCTATGGGTAACGGCGTGACACATCATCATGTCGCGTGCGTAGCGGTGCCGGTTGTCTTCTAGGCCCAATGCCTGGCGTGTGTGGTTGGGTAAGAGGACGTCCGCGTTAGCGCAGCGGGGAATATACCCCTCATTGACGGTGGTGATGATCAATACGGGTGCGTCGTCGAGCTGAAGTTCTAGCGGACCCATGAGCTCAACCGCGGGCGTGCCCCCTTCCGGCGGTGTGTGTTGGTTGGAAAGCCGGGCTAACGTCAACCTGATTGCTTCTTGGACGGAGACGGTGGGGGTAAGCTCGTCGTTGGGTTCCAATTTTTCTTGGTCGGCCAGCACCTTACCGATCGTTTCCAAAGCGCAAGTCAGGTCTGCGTCCTGGCCGGAATGGCGATTGAGTTCCAGATGTCCGTACACGGCGATGAGAGCGTCTGCGATGACCCGGCTCCAGTGGGGCAAGGGTTGGGGATCGTCATATGGATCGCCCAACAGTGCCGTGACCAGATCGTGCATGGGCTGAAACTGTGATCGCATCTGTGGGTGATCTGTCTTCTGGATCGGCCAATTCTGCGGTAGATGATCGGTCGCGTATTGATCCAGCAGCGTGAGCCACGAGACGCAGTGGACCACACGGTCAGGCCCCGACGTGGGTATTTGGTTGGTCAGGTGGAGCTTGTGGTCGAGGTAAGTTTGAAGATCCGGATGACGCACCAGCGCGGCGAAATCGTCGAATCTCTGGCTGTCGAGATATTGGGCAAACGCCTCCAGGAGCATGGCCGGCCGGCTATGGAGCACGGATCGGCCTGCCGCCAGTCGTGCCGGTACGCCCGCCAGACCAAGGGCCCGTTCGATCACCGAACCCGTCGATTCGTCGCCCAAGCCAATGGTGATCTGATCGGCCGAGTACCGGTCGTTGGCGATCGAGCCGATGACACGCAACACCTCTGACGCTTGATCGGCTGGATTGTCGACAAACCGTATCGCCGCCGGGTCAAGGTCCAGTTTCCGGTCCGACCACCGCTCGACCACCAGAGACCCCAACTCGTCAAAGTCATCTGCATAAGATCGCGGCGCGTGGATCAGCGTCGTCACGCGTTCGCTGACCTGTCGCAACATCATGCCGGTTAGCTTGTGCAGGCCCGCTGTGGCCAGCAGCACAATATCCGTCTTGGCCAGACACCGTTGTGAGTTAACCGCATGGAACCGAGCTGTGTGGCGGTCTTGCAGCCGGTGTTGCCTGAGTGTTTGCTCGTAATGCTGACGAAGTTTGGCCAGCGCTTCCCAGCGCCTATCGTCTGTAAAATCCGGGCACGCCCGGCATCTGGAGACGACTTGATCGATCGGTACGCCCCCGGCGGCTAGGTCGTTGTCAAGATCGGCTAGGTCTCGGGCCAGCGCCACGTAGGCAAGAAGATCGCCATGATCCGGTCGATGGAGCCAGACATCTCTGATCAAATCCGGATCGGCCTGTTGAAGCGATGATACCCGAGCCAACATCGCCGTCAGCGGATCTGCGATGGGTACGTCCGGCTCGTAGAGCAGCTCGGGCAGTTCACCTGTGGTGGTGATCTGTGGTGGGATCAGCACATGGCCCTGGGCGTGGTCCACCAACACTTCCAGCAGCCGCCTGCCCGATCGTCTGCCTGGTACCACAATCAACACGCCGCTGAGGTTCCATACGCGGTCACTGTGGTAACGGTCTTTGAGCCACCGTGCTGCGCTGTGCAGGCACGGTCCGTTCCAACCGATAAATTCACGCTGGATCGCCATACCAGATTGATCGGGTCTCAATTGTATATCCGTTGGCGGTCAAATAGGAGGAGAACCGGGCCAGAGATCAAAGCTCGTCGCCGCGTGCCGGCTGGTGGTTCAGACTGGTGAGGTGATTTCAAGAGTTAAGCCCCTGCCCAATTAAAACTTGGGGTGTTTCTGAGATTTCGGGCACGTTCTGGCCGTTTACGCCGCACAAAGACCGGGTTTAAACGTATGCTATGGCACCATGGACATTGACGATCGTATCGCACAGTGGGAGAAAATGACTCAGGAAGCGCCGGACGACATGGCGTGGCTGGGGCTAGGTAGCGCCTACAAAGAAGCCGGTCGTCTGGCCGATGCCGATCAGGCATTGAGCAAAGCGATCCAGCTAAACCCAGATATCTCTAGAGCCTATCAGATGCGTGGCCAGGTGCTGGTCGATTTGAACCGTCACGAGGACGCGGCCCAGATGCTCACCGCGGGTTACGCGGTGGCGGCCCGGCGCGGCGACTTGATGCCTCAGAAGGCAATCATTTCGTTGCTAGAGCAGATCGGTCACCCCGTGCCCGCTGTGGAGCAGGCCCAGCGGCCAACAGCCCCCGCCAGCTCGTCAGCGAACACCGTGATCGATCGTTTGACGGGTCGACCGGGCACGCGCATGTCCCAGCCTCCCCTGCGAGGACCGTTGGGCGCATTTATCGTCGACCACTTTAGCCAGGAGACGTGGCGTCAGTGGATTGGGCAGGGCACAAAGGTCATTAATGAACTGCGTTTGGACTTTTCCAACCAGGAACACCAACATATCTACGAGCAGCAGATGAAGCAGTGGTTACAGATCAGTGACCAGGAAATCGAGGCCTATGGCACTGACACGTGATGGGCGTGCCATTGCCACATCGGCGGTTTGGGATTATTGTGATTGAAAAGTGGATGTTCTAGTTTGGCCAGGATGGGCGATGAAATGTTGTCCCACCCTTTCCAGGAGTGACCGATTCGATGAGCCAGTCACCGAATAGCGTTCTGTTAGATGATCAAGATGTCCGTGACACACAGACCGCTCAGCGGTATCTCGACGTGGGAATGAAAGCCAGCGAAGACGGCGATCGCCTTGCGGCGATTGAAGCCTTTGAAGCGGCATACGCGGCCGACCCAGACGACCCCGCGGTCTGCTTTCACTTGGCTTATGGCTTAGATCTGGTCGGTGAAGAAGACGAGGCGCTACATCTGTATGAGCAGTGTGCTCAGCTGTCGCGTCCGCCGATTACCGCGTTGATGAACTTGGCGGTGATGTACGAAGACCGCGGTCAGTACGCCAAAGCCGAGCGCTATGTGCGACAGGTCTTGGCCACCGATCCCAATCACGATCGAGCCAGACTTTACATCAAGGATATCTTGGCCAGTAAGGCCATGGTCTATGACGACGACAAGGAAAGTAGCGCCGGCAAGAGCTCAGCGATGTTGGATACGCCGGTGACTGATTTCGATCTATCGGTGCGGGCTCGAAACTGTCTGAGAAAAATGGAAATCCGTACGTTGGGCGATTTGCTGCGGGTGACCGAAGCCGAACTGCGGAGCTACAAGAACTTTGGTGAGTCTAGCTTAGACGAAATTAAAGCCATGCTTGCCCAGCGGGGCTTGCGATTAGGACAGGCCGTCGACCAACAGCAGTCGGTGGTGAAACGGGAGGTGTACGAGCAGCTGAAAACGGAAAGCGGGTCCGACGAAGAGGCGTTGGACCGACCGGTCAATGAGTTGGCTGTCTCGGTGCGGGCCCGAAAGGCGATTGCGCTGCTAAATATTCATACCATCGGTGAGCTATGTTTAAAAACAGAGGCGGAGCTGATGGGCGTAAAAAACTTTGGGATGACCAGCCTGCTTGAGATCAAGGAAAAGCTCCACGAGTTGGGTCTTGGTCTTCGGTCACTTGACTAGTCGTCGATTTCCACACACCTCGGCCATATCACGATCGGGTATAGAAAGGCAGCTTTGTGATCTGCGCGTCGACCTGGGTTCGGCCCAGCTGAACGGTGGCGGTGTGGCCTACATCGAGACTCTCGGTGTCCACGTACGCCATAGCGATCGGTGTATCCAGCGTGGGTGATAAACAGCCGCTGGTCACGCGACCGACCTTTTTGTCACCTTTGTGGACTGTCATGCCTTGCCGAGCGGTGCGTCGGCCGTCCAGCGTCAGTCCGACCAGCCGCTGAGTGGGGCCTTGGTCGGCGATCTTCTGGATCGCCGCTTGCCCGATAAACGGTCCGTAGGGTTCATCTTTATCCAGACTCACCGCGAACCCGAGCCCCGCTGAGATCGGGTCGATGGATTCGCTAAGCTCATGACCATACAAGGGCATGCCTGCTTCCATCCGCAACGTGTCACGCGCCCCCAGACCTGCAGGGGCGATGGTTTGGTCCACGTCGTGGTCTGGCGCCTCCCGTAGCAACAGTTTCATGGCCCCGCTGGCCATTGAACCAGGCAGGATAACCTCCACCCCATCCTCGCCCGTATAGCCCGTTCGGCTAATAATGAGTTTGATCATGACCAAGTCCTTCACACAGAAGTGGTACCGGCGTAGACCCGCGACCTCTGTTGAAAACCGACCGACCTGTTCCATCACCTTAGGGCCCTGCAGCGCAACCATGGCTGTCGAATGGGTCTGGTCTTCGATCTTGACGTTCCACTGACCGGTGTGATCGCGTAGGTGAGACAAGATTTTCTCTCGATTACACGCATTGACCACGACAAGCCAACCTGACGACATCCGGTAGACAATCACGTCGTCCAGGACACCGCCTTGATCATTGCAGATCAGGCTATACCTGCATGACCCCTCTGGCATGTCACTGACCCGTCGAGTCAGGACCCGCTCAAGCAAGTGCCGGGCGTTGCGGCCGGCAAACTTGATCCTGCCCATGTGCGAGACATCGAACAGACCTCCGTGGCGGCGGACGCGGGCGTGCTCGTCGTGGATAGAGTGGTACATGATCGGCATTTGCCAGCCCGCGAAGTCAACGAGTTTAGCGCCGTGTTCAACATGAAACTGATAAAATGGGGTCCGCGACACGTTTGTGATCCTCCGGGGTGACGGTGTTTCTGATCGACGCCGGTCCAGGTCCGTCTAGTCAAACAGCGGCGCGTAAACGTTGGGCTTGTAAAACCGAAAATTCACTTCGTGAAGGTACTCGACCGGTCCGCCAGCCCGTACATTTTCGACTAGCCGGGCGATCTGATCTTGTGAACGAAACGCAGCGATGGCCGCGAGTTTCCGGTCGAACGCGTGTTTCTCGGCGCGGATGCGAAGGTTGGGTGGCTGGCTGAAATCGCAGTAAACCGCCATCTCGTAGACTTGCGGAATGGTGGCGATCGGGGGCCCCAACTCGGGCCAGATTGCACCAGAAGCGTGAAAGAGACTAATCATTAATTCGCTGTGGGTGATTCGGTGGTCGGGATGCAAGTCGGTTGCAGCGGGGATAAATACCCGGGTGGGTCCGATGGCACGCAGATGGTACGTCAGGGCGTTTTGAAGTCCTACATAACCCTGGATCGATTCAATACCGGGTCGTTCGTGTCGGGCTTGTCGGCCCTGTAGGGCGAACAGGTCCCCGTCGGGGTAGTCGATATACCGCACGTATTGCTGATCCAATCCCAGCGTGGCGCACGAATCGTAGGTTTCAACCCGTCGCATTTCGATGATGGTGTCTTTCTGTTCGGGCTGACAGTACCCCATCCTTCCGTCGGTAATCACCAGCAGGTAGATTCGAATGCCTGATTGCAACGCCGCCTGCATCCACAGCCCCGCACCGATGCACGCATCGTCGTCGTGAGGGCTTACGAATAACCATTTTTCCTTCTTGATGCTGTCTGATTGCATCACTTTGCCAAGCGAAGTCCAGTGGACCTTTCGCCCTTGCTCTACGCGAGAAAATTCAAACGGTGTGCTGTCCATCTATTCAGGCCCCTACGGTGACGTGCATGATAGAGTGTTTCTCTAGCGGTATCGGTTGGGAACGCTTGTATGAGTCTACAAGGGTTTGATGCGGTTTGCCTGGCCGCTGGCTTCGTCGAGCCGACCCACCCAAGCCAACAGTTGCCAAACAAATTGCGTGTACCAGTTGCCGACCTCGACCTCGTGGCTGCCCGGTGCGTGTGCAACGACTCGTGCGTCTCCCCAGTCCACCCACGGACCAACCCAGTGTGGGGCCAGATCGGTCGCCAGCGCAGCGGTGCGCCCTTGCCCGTACGTGCCTGTGACCAGAAGTGGGTGGTGTTGACCTGTGGGTTCAATAGCCACCGATCCGCTAGACAGATGGAGATTGAATCGTTCAATCTCGAGCACCACATTGCCGTCCGGCTTGGCTTGGATTTGGTTAAAGCCTCCGACGATCGGCGGCCGCTGACGCCACGGTAGACCGTGGGCGATCGGATGGTATTGGGTTTGAACCACCACCGCCGGTTGATCACAGTTGATTCGGTCATCCTCTGTTCCAATCAGGACCGGTAAGGCCGACGCGATGGGGGTTCCATGCCAACGGCCGCTCTGGCCACAGAAAGACTCCCAGCCCCCGATCATCACCAATCCAGCACCGGTGTTGACCTGTCGCAACAGCCGCTGCTGAGTCGGGCCGTCGATCATTGCCGCCGGGTAGTCACTGAAGATAAAAAGTCGCCTTGGCCCATCGACAATCGCCGGTTCGGCGCGCTGAGCGCTGGGCACATGGTCAAAACGATAGCCCCAATGCGTCAGCAGTCCCGCCAGGTAGCTAGCGCCGCCGGTCAGATCAGTGTCACCCAGGTATAGCACAGGCGTGTTAGGCATGAGTCATCCTCCCCAGTATACGCAGGTTCGCCTTTCGTGGACCCGGTGGTCAAGACAAGTCACAGGCGTATCCGTTGTCCAAATCGGGTTGGAGACATACGCGCGGGGTGTGGCTCACGGATAGGCGCATCGGTCGGGGCCACCGGCTGGTCCGGATTTTCCAATCGTGGCAGGCAGCCGTAAGATGCTCCGGTTTGGATGGGTGCCAGAAGGGCGGTGTGTGAGATATGGGTATGCTCAAAGGTAACGCGATCATCGGCCAGTCAGGAGGACCAACTTCGGTCATCAACGCCTCGATGGTGGGCGTGTTGGATGCGGCCAAGAAGGCCAGAACGATTGGCCGCGTCTTTGGGATGCGATTCGGGATCGAAGGTGTTCTTAACCGATTTCTGATCGACCTGACAGACCAGCCCGCGCCGGTCATGCGGGCGGTGCGTGAAACCCCCTCCAGCGCACTGGGGTCCAGTCGATACAAGTTGCAAGAAGATGACTTGGGGCCGATTCTTAGGCGTTTCAAGCAATATGACATCCGTTACTTTTTTATGATCGGTGGCAACGATACGATGGATACCATCCACCGTATTCTGCAATACGCCCGCCACCGACAGTACCCCATGGTGGGCGTGGGCGTGTCCAAAACAGTCGACAATGATCTATTTGGGACGGATCACACCCCCGGCTATCCGAGCGCCGCACGGTATGTGGCGCTGAGTGTACAGCAGGCGGGAGTCCTTGCACGCGATATGCAGAGAGTCGATCAATACACAATCTTTCAAACGGTTGGACGCAGCGCCGGGTGGTTACCGGCAGCGGCAGCGTTAGCCAAGCGAGTTGCTGCCGATCCACCGCACGTGATCCTGCTGCCCGAGCGACCGATTGAGCGTCAGGCGTTTCTATTGGCGGTGGCCAAAGCGAAAAAGCGATATGGTTTTTGCTCAATCGTCTGCGGCGAGGGGATCACTTACGCCGACGGCACGCCGGTCAGCGCGTCACAAACGCACGACAAATTCGGCAACGTGGAATTTGGCGCAATGGGGGGAACCAGTGCGGCAATGATGCTCCACCGGATGATTGGCGAAGAGTTTGATTGGCGGGGTGAGTTTCAGGTCACCGAGTCACTGCAGATGTGCGCCGCTGATCGTGCGGTGAAGCTCGACTATGACGAGGCTTACGGGTGTGGACGTGAAGCCGTCAGGTTAGCGCAACACGGCACCACAGGGGTTATGGTGACGCTGACCCGAAAATCCGGTTCGTCCGGGGCTTATCGCAGCGGTTTCGGTACAATCGAATTACAGAAAGTGGCCAATGCCGAACGCCCGTTGCCGGATCGATTCGTGACCAAAGACGGCATGTTTGTGACTAAGGCTTTTTTAGATTACGCTCGCCCGTTGGTCGGTGAGTTGCCCAAACTAGGATCGCTGATCACCAAGCGGGCCAAACCTTAACCGACAAGCTTATCGCCCCGGGGTTGCGCGTGGCTACGCTTGATGCGGGTGGCCGTCAGTTTAAGCCGCCGTCGACTCCGGTTGCTTGCCAGGCGGCACAGGGTAGGGATCTGCCGATCAACGGAGAAACGTTTGACCAACACACATAGCAACGAAGAACACACGCGATGCAAATAGATGATCCCATGTACAGCTGTTTTGGTCTGGTCCGCGACATGATGACCACGCCGAGTGTGGTGGCGTCCTTTGACCCGGACCAGGCGATGGACACCGCCGCGGAGATTGCCGCGGTGGGTCGGCTTTTGCTGACCGGTGAAGGCTCGAGCCGACTGTTTCCCGCCAAGCACGCGGTGATGCAAGCTCGCCGGCATGGTGGCCGGTTGGTCTTGCACACGGAGGCCGGGCGGCAGTCGCAAGAATACCGCCTAGATGATTGGGCTGTGTTGGCCATGTCCAATTCAGGCAAGACCAGCGAGGTGATCAAGCTGTTTCAGGACCTGGCCGAACAGGGCCACCGCCACTTGTACAGTCTAACTGCCTTTGCTGATTCTAAGCTCGAAGCACTGGCGGCCAAGGGCTACGTGTTGCATTGTGGTCCTGAAGGGGCAGTGGCGGCGACCAAGAGTGTGGTCGAGCAGGCGCTTTTCTGCCACACCCTAGCAGCACACGCGACGGGACGATCGGTGGTCAAGACCGCTGCGTTGACCGATCTGGCCGCGGCAATTCGCCAGGCCCTGACCATGCCGATCGACCCAGAGATTATCCGCATGGTCGCCGGCGCGCCGGTGATTTATTTTGCAGGACGCAACGATGGTGTGGCCGAAGAGCTTGCGCTTAAGACCAATGAAATTACTCGGAAGAGGTCGGATTTTCTAGAGGGCACATACGCCGTCCACGGCGTCGAAGAGGTCATGGACAAACAAGACGTCGTGATCTGGATCGATCCGTACCCCGACGCAGAGCAGAAGTTTACCGAAGTGCTGTGCAAAGGTGTTGGCCTTTCGGTGATCGCTGTGTCCGATCGAACCACTTCGTTTCCCACCATTCAGGTACCTGAAGCAGGTGAGTTGTCTTGTTATGTGTCTATGGCCGCGGGTTGGAACCTGTTGGTGGAGGTGGGTATGACGCTGGGCATTGATCTTGACAAACCCGAGCGAGCCCGCAAGGTCGGTAACGAGTTTGCCGGCTAAAAGTCGGATTGACCACTGACGACTCCTACTTCCCGGGCCACCACGACGTGCCGCCACTGGAGAAGTAAAAATCACCGCCGCCAAAGCTGCCCATGTGTGTTCGCCCGTTATCCCCGCCAAAGTCGGTGTATCGTGTCCATGCACCGCTGCCGTTGTACGACGCTGAACCTGCGCCGGCGCGTCGTTGTCCCATGGCAATGAGGTTGCCCAGCGTTGGGCCGTTTTCGAGTCCGAAATTGCTCTGGGCATCGAGCCAATATCGACCCGGTATCACCCGTCCGACGATGGACATCAAACTGATCATGTCGTACGCGTGCAACGCCCGGCCATTCACGGTGACGTTGGTCTTGCCCCCCGAGGCGTCGAACGGTAGCGGTCCGCCGATCCCTAAGCCGGCGGGAAAAAACGCGATGGCCGGGCCGCCCCAATGACCCACGGCGCCACACATCCGGTCGTACCAGTAGGAGCCGTCAGGAATTTGGACACCCATGCCGACTTCCAGCCAGTGGACCATGGTGTCATCCACACGTGTTCGATTGATATACACTTGTCGGATAGGACCGTCCGCTGAAGTGTCGTGACGCGAGCGTGGGGCGTGTTTGTCGTAGATCACACCGTCTACGGGGACCGCGTGCAGCCCCTCGTGGTGGATCGTTATCGACTTGAAAGCTTTCCGGATACCGACCTGCCACGGTTCATCGGTCATGTCTTGGTCAACGATGGCCACCATTGCGACGTAAGTGTCTGACCGCACGGTTGCGCCTGTCCATACGACCATTGGGACCGATCCGTCGGCATCATGCCGAAGGCCCGACCACATGCCGTATGCGCCTTCGAACGCGTCTTGACGGATGACCTGAGCGACCACATCTTCTGAGTCTGACAAGATCCCGTCCTCACGGAGCAATTCGTCGATGTCTCCAAAGTGTGCTTGGACGATTGTGTCAACCGGCTGGTCGATCTCATGGCGATCGAGTTCTCCGCAGAGCATGAGGACCGATCCGCTCAGCTGTTCTTGCACAAACACGGCAAAGCCGTCTCCTTGACGTTGTAGCCGCCAAGTGTCTGGGACCTGCATCGAATAAGATCCTGTGGGCGATCGGTAGCGACGGTGCGTCTGTGGTGTGGGGACGGTGTTTGGCGCGGACGTGGCGTCGGTGATTCGATGAAAACGGATCGGTTTCGGATCGTCTGAGAGCATGAGTGTCCACACGAGCACGTCCTGTTCAAACATTCCAGCAAGCTGGACCGAGCGTTGGCCGAACATCGCAACGCCGGTGAACCGTCCATCTGTCTTAACCTCGCCCGCGACACCTACCAGTTTTCCACGGACGTCTGTCATTCTGCCTACGACTTGATTCGCCGTCTGCTGCAGATCCAAGGTCATGGTGCCTGCGGAGCCGGTGTGTTCATACTGCCCGCCATAGTTGGGGATATCTTCTGCATAGGTCATCGCAGCACCGCCGCAGGCACCTAGCCATATGGCCGCGATCGCCATCAGGCCGGGCTTTGGTCGCTTTATCCTTCTGGACGTATGGCGTGTGCTCATCGGATATTTCTGATCGTCGCTGACGTGTAGATCGAACATGGTTCTGCTCCCGCTGACGTCGATTCCATGACGCTTGTTATTTCCATTGAAGATTATCGCCAGCCAAGGCGAATTGGTTGCGGCCAAAAAATGTGATTCACAAGATTTTGGGGTCCGGACATAAGAACGGCGATGGGCCTGGTAGATGTCGGTTGATCACCGCAAAGGTTGATGGACTGCCGTCTTCGTGGCGCGATGGATCTTCGCGGGCCGTCGGTGCGGATCCGTCGGTTTCATGCGTGCGATTCACACACTGGCATTTGGTCAGGCCCGGTCGTGCTAAGCCAATGCCGGGCATGGCATCTGACGCAAACGTTAATCGCACGTTTCAAAACGGTTTCGGGAACACCGTCGTTGCCGCCGCACGGACAGCTTGTCCGGCCGACATTCTTGAGAAAGACATGTGATCGATATGATCCACCGCGACGCGTTAACCCGCCGGTTCGCCGGCAGCGCGATCGGCCGCCTGATCCCCTGAGTGATTCGAGGATTTGTCGGGTTTGGGCCGGGGTTGGCTGATCTTACGAACCATCTCTACCTTCTCCGGCGGGTCGATCCGAGACGATAGAGCGGTCCCCAGCTGTTCGAAGAGCTGTTGGACCGTCGCTTTTTCTTGTGGCGGAAGCTCCAGAAGTTTCACGACCGCGTCGGGTAGATCTGATCCTACGCCCAAGACCCCCAAGCCGGCGCTGTGTTTGAACGCCAGATGACGGGGAAATCGTTCGGTCAGTTCGTCCCAAACTTTCATCACGCCGAACGAGGAAGGGCGAGCGGCGATGTCGTGCATGATAATCACGCCGCGATCCGATACTTTCGGCAGCCAGTTTTCGAAGTCCCGTTTGACCGCGTCATAGGTGTGCGTACCGTCGATGTGCAACAGGTCAATGGTGCCGTTACGAAACTCGGCCAGCGCCTCATTAAAGTCCATGCGCATCAGTTGGGAAAACGCACTGTACTTGGGGTCGTGGGCGGTTTTGAGATTGGTATAGATTTCGTCAGCCAGATCGCCCACGTGCTGGTCACCCTGCCAGTTGTCCACTGCGCGGCACGAACAGGTCAGGCCCGTCCCGACCACCGCCTGGCAGAACGCCATGTACGAGTCGCCTTTGTGCGATCCTAGTTCAACGAAGACGCGCGGCCGGTGGATGGCGATCAAGAAAAACGCAAAGGGAATGTGGCCGTGCCACCACGGGATATCAGAGTGGTACTCCGGTTGCCATAGACACTGTGGGTAGCGAAGAATGTCCAACACGTTCAGGTCCTTGTCCAGATCTTAACAGCAAGAAATCGTCCGGTTTGTCACTTTACGCGGCTATTCGAGGCGCCTTCGGGATCCCTCGAGGAATGTGTCGGGTGGGCCGGCTCACATCGACCTGAGGCTCACCGTCAGCGAAAATGAACGGCTGATTCAGATACGGCAATAAACTGCGTTTAATCGCTGAAATTAAGGCGACTCTAGGATCCAGCGACACCCTAGGGCGATCGCCAAAGATTGTCAAGGATCTATTGGTTTTGACAGGTGCGTTAACATTGGAGCGTGTGAATATAGACCAGACCACGATGAAGTACATTATGAAAAATGATCTAATCCCGATGAGCGTGTTGGTGTGTGTGGTGGGAAAGCAGATGAGATCGTTTCAATTACAGAGATTGTCCCATTGGCTGCGGTGGCGTGACACGTTAGCGGGTCATCGGTGTGGCAGAAACGTTTTTCGCTAGCTTGAGTAGACCGGAAACTTTTTGAGACAGGAGAACAGCGATGTTCAGTGTTAGAAGAATGAAATTGACTTGGTTGTGTGTGATCGCCATTGCGATGACGGGTATCGGCGCGGTTCCTCTGGCCGCTCAATCGACCCAAGAGCAACACCGCTCCGAGCGCTTGAGCGCTCTTGCGGCCGACTTCGAAAATGTCGTTAACAGTTTGGCGCAACAGTGGGCCCAGCCGTCAGGCGAGAGTGAATCGGCGTTGTTGGAGATGTTTGGGGCGTTGAGTCTAAGTCAACTTCTAGCGATCCAAGACGCAACGAGTTTTAACGACGTTCGGCTGATCGTGCTGGGGCTGGAGCCGGGCAACACGGATTTCTTGGCCGCGCTGGAAGCGTCGCCGGTGGAGCCGTTGAAACTGGGGTCACTGGATCGTGATTTTGTGTACACGCCGGTAACACCGTGCCGCATTGTCGATACTCGGCTTTCCGGGGGTTCGCTTGGTGCCAACACTACACGAAACTTCGTGGTCCATGGTGGCGTGGTCGGTCAAGGCGGTAATCCGGCGGGTTGTCCGTCGCCGCGCGGTGAGCCGCGTGCGGTGCACCTGAACGTGACGGTGGTGCCCGTGAACCAGGCCACCGGGTTTGTTAAGGTTTATCCTTTTAGCACACCCGAACCGAATGCGAGCTTGGTCAACTTTAGATCGGGAACAACGATCGCCAACGCCGCAACGATCGAGACGTGCTTCTTGTGCGGGCCGGACATCACGGTCAAGGTGTCTCAGCGTGTTCACATTGTGATTGACGCATTGGGTTATTACCACGAGGCCGACGAGGTGGTCGAGCACGTCGCTTTGCCGTCGTGTGGCAACATTGCCACAGCACCTGCCATGTCAAATTGTGGTTCGATTTCGATCAATGTCCCGGGCCCTGGCAAAGTCATTGTGCGCGCTAAAGCAAACGCGATTACGTTTGGCGAGGGCACACGGTTTACGTTCGGGATCGGCAACAACACGTCTTCCATTGTCGAAGGTGCCCTGGCCGGAGCGACTGACGGCTCTGATTCGAAGCGCAGAAACTATAACGTCGTCGATGAAGTGGTGTTCACGCGGTCAGGGGCAGGGATTGCGACCTACCAGATAAACGCGCAGAAGAGTTCCGTATTTAATGCGAAGACGGTGAACGTCTTTGATATCCGTGCCACCGCTCTCTACGTGGCCGATTAAGTCAGCTTTCGGTCGCAGGGGTGGGGCAAAGTTGGCCGGGTCGTTGTGATTTGACAATGGTTCTGACGTTAAAGCCCCGTGGACAAGTGTCCGCGGGGCTTTGTCTATATCTGCGTTGGACGGATATCTACGAACCGGGGGTTCTCACCACGAGCCTGTGAGATACAAATGTAAACACAGATGGTCTCAGACCTTGACCCTCTGCAAGGATCGGCCTAAACTATGATCATATAAGACCATATCGTAGAAAGGGTGAGGGACATAGATCGCTGCCAGAATGAGATTGGTGATCGCGATTTCATCTGTACCTGTGTATCTGAACGAGCTGTAGCGGTGATTGATCAGAAAAAGATGAGGAGAGTCACGATGATGTTCGTTCACATCCAATCGAAAAAGCGCTATTGGTTTTGTGCGATTGTCTTGGGCGTTATGTCACTGGGAGTTCATCCCGTCGCGGCTCAATCGACCGAGGAAAATGCCACTGACGCCGCGGCGTCGGCTGCAAGGCCACGCCAGTTAGAGCGATTAAACCGCATCAGCGCCGATTTTGACAACGTCGTGAAAACTTTGGCCCAGAAGTGGACCGATCCATCGGGTGAAAACGAGTCTGCATTGGCAAGAACGTTTGGGACCCTTAGTCCCAGTCAGCTGTTGGCGATCCAAGACGCCGTGAATCTAGACGATGTCCGGCTAATCGCCACGGGTCAAGAACCAGACGACGCAGATTTGTTGACCGCGCTGGAGGCGTCGCCGGTTGAGCCATTGACACTGGGGTCACTGGACCGTGATTTTGTGTATACGCCGGTGACGCCGTGTCGCACTGTCGATACCCGGATTGCCGGAGGTTTTATTGGTGCAGGTCTGGCGCGTACCTTTGTGGTCCACGGCGCGGTGGTCGGTCAAGGTGGAAACGCTGCGGGCTGCCCATCGCCACGGGGTGAGCCCCGGGCGGTACATATGAACGTGACGGTAGTACCGGTCAGTGGCAACGGTTTTATCAAGGTTTATCCTTTTAACACGCCTGAACCCAATGCAAGCCTGGTGAATTTCAAGCTGGGTACGAACATTGCCAACGCTGCGACCATCAAAACGGCATTTCTGCTCGGCCCGGACATTACGGTCAAGGCGTCTCAGCGTGCTCACGTCGTGATTGACGTATTGGGTTATTACCACGAGGCTGAGGAAGTGGTCGAGCACGCCAGTTTGCCTTCCTCTACGAACATTGCGCAGTCGCCAAGCTGGACGAACTGTGGGTCGATTGCCATTAACGCCCCCGGGCCGGGGAAGGTGATTGTCACCGCTAAGGCAACGGGGTGGACCTTTGGTCAGGACACGGTCATTGAATTCGGTATCGGAACCAATACCACGTCGATTGTTGAAGGCGTTAGTGTGGGAGTCATCGACGGTACAGATACCATTCGCAGACAATACGCGCTGGTGGATCAGGTGGTCTTTATCCGCTCTGCGGCCGGTGTTGTAACGTATTTTGTCAATGCTCAAAAAAAGCAGTTTTCCGGTGCACGGCAAGCCGCCGTCATCGATATTCGTGTCACCGCTGAGTATGTCGCCGACTAAGTGTTTGCGCCGGCCCATGGCCGGTTGCCGTGCACCGTTGACCCATGCCGCTCGGGCTTGGCGGGGTAACGTCATACTGTGATGAAGGAGAGGGATGATAATGAATACGCTTGGGAGATCAGTCATGTGCAGTGACACCCGGCGGAGATGTGTTTGGCTTTGTTCAGTGATCGTTGGTGTAGCGTGTCTGGCGATACAGCCTGTGGCACAGGCTCAGCAGCAGCCTTTAGAACGGCTTGCGGCGATTGACGCAGATCGTGACAACGTGATCTATCGCCTGGCCAGTCAGTGGTCGGGTCAGGCGG
The DNA here is from genome assembly GCA_965222495.1 of Phycisphaeraceae bacterium. Classification (GTDB taxonomy): domain Bacteria; phylum Planctomycetota; class Phycisphaerae; order Phycisphaerales; family Phycisphaeraceae; genus CBDCUA01. The sequence goes on from CBDCUA010000007.1 coordinate 1,057,202, forward strand.
ACGAATCCACCGATGTGTTGGTGGCCACGTTTTCGGGTTTAACGTCAGAACAGCTGTTGGCGATCCAAGACGCCGACAACATGGACCAGATCAAGCTCATTGTGTCGGGGCAAGAGCCTGGCGATACCACTTATCTGACAGCGCTAACGAACCCGTCGCCCGAGCCGCTGACGCTTGGCGATCTGGACAAGGACTTTGTCTACACGCCGGTATCGCCATGTCGAATCGTCGATACACGACTGACAGCGGCCGGACCTATTCCTGCCAACACGGTACACGCAGCTTCGTGGTCCATGGTAGTGTGGTCGGTCAAGGCGGCAACGCCGCCGGCTGTCCGTCACCCCGCGGTGAGCCGCGTGCGGCGCACATCAATGTGACGGTGGTGCCGGTGGGCGGTAACGGATTTGTCAAAGTCTACCCCTTTATCACGGCCGAGCCGAACGCGAGCTTGGTGAATTTCAAGCAGGGCACGAACGTTGCCAATGCCGCGACGATCAAGACGTGCTTCCTGTGCGGACCGGATATCACAGTCAAAGTGTCAAAGAGTGCCCATGTCATCATTGACGTGTTGGGTTATTACCACGAAGTCAACGATCAGGGCACCCGGTATTTTCAGTCCGGCTCGCTTAATGGCAGCTCTAAGACGGTGGGCAGTATTTTTAGTTCGCTGGGTAACTTTCTTACCTTTAACAGGCAAAAGGCCGGTAGCAGGATCGAAGTCCAACTTCATTCCAGGGCTCGTGCGGGTATCTTTAGTGGCGGAGCGACAGGCGTTCGATTTCAGGTCAGGGTCGATGGCGGCATCGCCGACTGGGACAACGACGCTGCGATTACCAGCTCCAATGCCATTGATTTCATATCAATCTTCGCCGTTTTTGACGGTCTTTCAGCGGGCAACCATACGGTCAGTGTGTGGGCCAGAGCCAATAGTAACGGTGGCACATCGAGCGGTGTGTTGCTTGATCCCGGCGGTTGGGGTGGTCGGATCGTCGTGAAGGAAACGTATTGATCATCCGGCGGATCCGTGGTTCGAGCAGACGGCTTGTCGCCGAAAAAAGCAGTTGGAAACGAGGGGCTCGTTCGAGCCCCTTTTTCTGTGGTTGGATGTTCCCATCGGCGTCAGCCGCCAAATCAACGCGCCGCAGGAGGCTCTTCTCTTATGCAGTTACGCATGTCCAAAAGGTGACATACCGTTTCCTACCCTGCCCCCGTAGGCATACCTTTTTCTTGAATGTATTGGTCTACCAGATCCCGATTCTGAATGACCACGGTGTCTTTCTGCACCGTCGATCCACGGTAGTTGTATTCGGGTGGAAGGGTGGCGATCCGCAGGTCGCTGTAGTACATCAGGTACCTGAATGTGCCCTGATCATGGGCGTGGCCAAAGACGTCGGTTTCGTACATCTGTCGCCACTTTCGTAGGACCGATAAGACGGCTTCGGTTCGCCGATAGAGGATCACGTCGCAATTGAACTCCGGGTAGGCCTTGGGGACGTCGGGAATCGTGCCGCGCATGCAGTTGATCCTGTACGGTGCATGGGCTGCGGCGATGTCAAAGTGGTCCAGCAGTGGAAACATCTCTGCAACGTCGGGTTTGATCGCGAAGGTGTCGCTGCCCAACACCAGCGTCCGTTCAAAAGGCGTGTCAACCATGGCTTTGTGTTTTACGAGCATCTGGCCATTCTTGTGACTTTTGCGGTCCTGAAGCTGTGGGGGGACGACAAATTCGCTATAGATCACGTCGTTGAAAATATCGTGGGTAAAGCCCCTAACATCGGTGTAGAGCACAATGCGGGCTTCGGGAATGTACGCTTTGAAACTCTGCGCCGAACGGACCGCTTCCAGGACGTATTTGTGATCTTCATGGCCAGAGTTGGCATAAATAATTCCAACCGACATCTGATCCTCCCGCCAGCAACTGGCTGAGTCTGCTTACCTGTTTCAGGATAGAAAAAACCTGTGTTGTATCACCCCGCACAGCGGCCACTGGCAACCAGCGACGTCTGCCGTCCATGGCCGGGTCGTGGGGCGATGGTGGGGTTTCATACCAAATCTCGATCAATCGTTGCGACGACATCCATGAACGTGGGGTTCGGGCACGCAGTGACCTATGGTGTTTCCGTGGCGCACAGAAAAATGCGCAACGCAGATCATTGGTCGTTCGCTGCCCACGGCTGCTGACCGGGCCAGCCGCCCCATGAGCCAGCAAGGGTGGACCGAAAAAGCATCCCGATGATCAAAAGGCCAGCCGACAACGGCGTTCGAAGCGATGCACCACCGGCCATTTCGACTTGGTCACAGGTTGAATCAAGGCTTCTGGGACAACCCTGAGCAACCCAATAAGATGGGAAGCCTTTTGTGTACATTAACTTAGATAGATTATTGCCGGTCCGAAGTCTTGTCAAATTCACCCGAAAGCCGTTTTCGATCGGACGGGTTGCCTCAGGAACGGTTCTTCTTCCTTGTCTTCTAGTGGCGTCCACAGTCGGTGTGAGGTCCCTGAGTTGATCCATGATTACCCTATGCACGCGTTAGCAGACCACCGCTTTAGGACCCGTTCGCTGGCTTGTTCACCGGCGTGAATGCAGTCCGGGATCCCGACACCGTGGTAAGCGTTGCCGGCCAGTTCCAGCCCGATCAAACGCTTGGTCATCGCCTCGATGGCATCCACACGATCTAGATGACCTACCGTGTACTGTGGCATCGACCGTGGCCAGCGGTGGAGCATGGCCAGCTGAGGTGGCTGTCGGATTCCCAGCAGCTGGCTCAGATCGTCTTGTGCGGTTTGGATCAGTCTATCGTCGTCAAGGTCGAGCACCTGACGCTGAAGCGCCCCGCCCAGAAATACGCGGATCAAAACGTGACTGTCGGGTGTGCGGCCTTCATACTTGGTGCTGGTAAACGTTCCAGCGAGGATGCGGCGATGCTCATTCGCTGGCACCACAAATCCAAACGCGTCTAGTCGGTGGGTGACGTCCTGGCGTAGATAGACGAAATTGACCACGGCCGATGAAGCATACTTGATCGCCGAGAGCTGCCGTGCCAGTGGCCGGTCAAGATCTTCGAGCATCGATGCAGCTCGGTAGGACGGCACAGCCACGACGACACCGTCGGCGGTCAGCACTGAATCATCTCGCAACCGCACCTGCCACTGTTGCCGGCTTGGGTCTCGTCGCAGGTGTTCAACCGGTGTGTTCAGTCGCAGGTGCGCAGGTCCGATACGACGCGAAAGGGTATCGGTGAGTGTTTGCATGCCGCCCTTGAAGGTGACAAACAGGCTGTAACGAGCGCCGCCGTCATGCTGGTGGCCTTGTAGCGGTTGCTGTCGCATACCGCGCCAGACGCTGCCGTATTGGGACTCCATGTCTAAGAACTGTGGCAGGGTTGCGCGTAGGCTAAGCGAGTCCGGATCGGCGGTGTAGATCCCGCCGACCAGTGGCTGAACCAGTCGTTCGAGCATCTGGCGGCCAAAGCGACGTGTCACGAAGTGTTTGAGTGATTCATCGGTATGGCCGCGGTGTGCGGGAATAAACGGTTCGGCTGCGATCCTTAGCTTGCCGGACCATGAGAACAGTGGGGAAGTGATAATGGGCCACATATGCGACGCGCCCATCAGCCTGAACCCGACGGGCACCGGAAGAAGTTTGCCCCGGCGCACCACCATGGCACGCCGGTGCGTCTGACGGGTTTCTAGTAACTGATCATTCAGTCCCAGCTTCTTGGCCAGTGTCAGCGCCCACGGCTTTTGGGTCACAAAGTTGTCCGGTCCCGCTTCGATCAGAAATCCGTCTCGTCGAATAGTGCGGATCGCGCCGCCGACCCGATCGCTGGCCTCCAGCAGTGTCACCTCCACCGGTGGCCGCTGGACCAATTCAAGCAGCCGGTACGTTGCGGCCAGGCCGGTGATGCCACCACCGATCACAATGATCCGTTTGCCAGCCATGTTCACCCCGACTGTGGCGCGGTGGTGGTGTGGTGGGACGGACGGAGGGGCGGTAAGCAGCACTCCGCTGGACAGACGTCATGGCTGGGGCCAAGCCGACCGATGGCTGGCCGGTCGGCTTGGTGGTCGACTCGCTCTTGAATCAGCTGAGCGATCATTGATACGAACCGTTCGTGGGTGCCCGCGGTTTTGGCCCGCACCATATTTAGACCGATCTGGCGGCACACCTGTTGCGCTTCGGTATCTAGATCGTAGGCGACTTCCAAGTGATCAGAGATAAAACCGATGGGCACCACCACCGCATCAGATTGGCCGTCCGCGCGGATCTGTCGCAAGTGATCGCACACGTCCGGTTCAAGCCATGGCACACTCGGTGGTCCGCTGCGGCTTTGATACACCAAGGACCAGGGGTGATCGGTGAACGCTTCGGATACAAGTCGTGATGCTTCGTTTAGCTGGATCTGGTAGCGGCAATGCTGGGCCATCGATATGGGGATGCTGTGGGCGGTAAAGACCAGGGCAGCGGCATTGCGCCGCCGCGAGGGGATTTGGTCCAGCGCCTGACGGACGCGGTGCTGCATCGTCTCGATAAAACCAGGATGGTTGTAAAAGACGCGGATCTTGTCCACCTGAGGAGCGTTGGGCCCGGCTGTTTCTTGGGCAGCGGCAATGTTTTCACGATATTGACGGCAGCTCGAATAAGAGCTGTAGGCAGACGTCACAAACGCAATGGCATGTTTCACACCGTCGGTGGTCATCCGTCGCATTGTGTCCGGTAGCATCGGGTACCAATTGCGGTTGCCCCAATAAATGGGCAGATCGATCTGGTGGTCGCGTAACCGTGGTGTGAGAGCGTCGATCAGATCGCGGATCTGTCGATTGTGGGGACTGATCCCCCCAAAGTGTTCATAGTGATGCGCTACCTCCTGAAGGCGTTGACGGGGAACGTTGCGCCCGCGGGTGACGTTTTCGAGAAAGGGTATCACGTCCGCCATGGCCTCTGGGCCGCCGAATGAGACAATCAGAATCGCATCATAGGTCGTTGGCATCTTGGCAACCTTATCGATTGTCGGCCGGTGACCGTGCCGATAGTTCATGCACCGCGTCGACAAGTTCGGCGATGTGTTGTGGGTTCATGTCTGGCATGACGCCGTGGCCCAGATTGAAGATGTGTCCTGGCCGGCCGGCGGCTTTGTCCAAGATGACCTGGACCTGTCGCCGGATCTGGTCGCCGGTGGCGTACAAGACGATCGGATCGAGATTGCCCATGACCGCCACATCATCGCCCAGCTGCTGCCACGCTTCGGCAAGATCACACCGCCAGTCTAGACCTATCACATCACCACCGGCTTCCTTCAGCGAGGTCAACAGCGCTGGGTTGCCCGTAGCAAAGTGGATCACCGGTGTGCCCACGGTGATCTGGCTGATCAACTGCTTGACGTACGGGAGTACGTAGCGCCGGTAGTCATCCGGAGACAGGACGCCCACCCAGCTATCAAACAGCTGCACGACATCGGCGCCAGCGGCGATCTGACCGTTGAGATAACCCGCCAGCAGTGTCACCAGCCGTTCCATGAGCCCTTGCCACGTTGTTGGGTCGCGGTACATCATTGTTTTGGCCTTGGCAAAACGGTTTGATTTGCCGCCTTCGATGATGTAAGAGGCCACGGTAAACGGGGCCCCGGCAAAGCCAATCAGGGCAATATCTGGCCGCAGCGCGCGGCGCGTGATCTTGACCGCCTCGTAAACGTAGTCCAGGCTCGCAGGGTCGGCGTCAGCCAGTCCGCTTAGGTCACGTGCGGTCTGAACGGGGTTGTGGATCACCGGGCCTTCGCCTTTAGCGAATTCTAGTTTTAGCCCCATGCTCTCGACCGGAAGCAGAATATCGGCAAAAATGATCGCGGCGTCGACGCCTAGCCGATCGACCGCCATGAGCGTGATTTCCGCGGCAATATCGGGTGTTTTGCACAGCTGGAGCATCGTCAATTTCGCGCGCAGCTCTCGGTAGGCACGCTGGTACCTTCCCGCCTGTCTCATGATCCAGATCGGTGTATAAGCGGTCGGTTCGCGCCGACATGCTTTCATGAATGTCGAATCGCTTGTCGCGGCGACCCGTTCGGCACCCCTTTGGGGCGGCGCAGACCATACCATATCCACACGTCGCCACTGATTGGTGTCGACCCCATGCTTTCTTGCGATGCGTTTTTTCTGCAGCAGGTCGACACTTCGCCTGGCCAGCTGGCGCACAAGCTGAGCCATGTGTGGTGCGTCAGGTTCATAGTCAACGCCGAACCCCAGATGGCTGATCGTCCGGCTGGCGATTGGTCCGACCGAACCGATGACCACCGCACCCATCGCATGGCGCAGGCGTTCAACCGCCCCCTCCATTGCAGCGACCTGAAACAGGTGGTGGGCTTGGGTGGCGCTAGTGAATAGCGCAACGTGTGCGTCGCCGGAGAGAATCTGTTGGATCGCCACGCGGATGGGACCGATGTCCTCTGGAAGTGCCCAGCGGTATACGGGCACGGCCATGACGCGGGCCTGGCGTTGGACCAGCCCGTCGAGCAGCTGCTGGTTGGTGGTGCCGTATTCCTGGATAGCGACTTGTTGACCGGCCACCCCGCCATCGGCGTCGATCGTCTTAAGCACGTCTTGCCATGTGCTCGGATCGGGCACGGTCAATGATGGGGCTAGTCCCATCTCCCGTAGCGCCGCGGCGGGCTTTGGTCCGCGAGCCACGGTGACCACACGGCGCAGCGCGGCAGTGAATTTCTGAGCCGGGTACCTGGTGGCGACGGTCTTGGCGAGCATGCGCGTGCCTTCACCGGTCATCAGAATCACCACATCGATCTGGCCGTCGAGTAACCGGTCTGCAAACCGCAACGCCTCATGGGGATCGTCAAGCGGGATTTGACGCATCGTTGGCGCAGACACAGCGATGCCGCCACAGTGTTGGATCAGCCGGCTGACCTCGCCAGCGCGTCGGCTTTCGAAGGAGATGACTCGCAGGCCTTGAAAATTGGTCGGCATGGTGACCCTTGTACCCACCCCGTCCTACGTGCGCAAGTGACCGTTGCCGCGAACCACCCACTTATAGGTGGTCAGATCGGCTGCGCCCATGGGGCCGCGGGCGTGCAGTTTATCGGTGCTGATGCCGATTTCAGCGCCCAGACCGTATTGACCACCGTCACTGAAACGGGTTGAACAGTTGACCATGACGTTGGCCGAGTCGACACCCTGTACAAAAGTGTCAGCGGCGGCGATCTGGGTGGTCACGATCGCGTCGGTGTGTTTTGAGCCGTATCGGTTGATGTGGTCCATCGCTTCGGTGAGGTTGTCCACCACGCGGATCGCAACGGTTAAGTCCAGGTACTCAGTCGACCAGTCCTGCTCTGTGGCAGCGACTGCCGTGGGGCAATGTTGGCAGGTCGTTTGGTCGCCACGGATCTGAACCTTTTGCTGTACCAGCGAATGGCAGACTCGTGCTAGCAAACCGCTGCCGACGGTATCTTTATGAAACAGAATGGTTTCAGCGGCGTTGCAGACCCCTGGACGTTGGGTTTTTGCGTTGAGGCATAGCTCGAGGGCCAATCGGTCATCGGCCTGTGCGTCGACGTAAACATGGCAGTTGCCGGTGTAGTGTTTAATCACCGGGATACGCGACTGTTCGACAACGGTGCGGATCAACGACTCACCGCCGCGCGGGATCACCAGATCGATCTTAGATTCCAATTTCAAGAGTCGGTTGACCGCCACACGATCGGTCGTCTGAATCAGCTGGACGCTATCGGCCGGCAGGCCCGCCGCAGACAACCCGTCGCGCACACACTGGGCGATGAAGTGATTGGAGTGGACCGCTTCCTTGCCGCCGCGCAAGATCACCGCATTGCCGCTCTTGACGCACAACGCTGCGGCGTCCGACGTCACATTTGGGCGACTTTCAAAGATGATCAGGACCACGCCGATAGGCACGCGGACTTTTTGAATCCGCAGCCCATTAGGTCGAACATAGCCTTCCACGACGTGGCCCACCGGGTCGGTCTGCTGGGCGATCTGGCGTACTGACGCGGCCATCGCCGCAATGCGTTTTTTGTCAAGCTGTAAACGATCCAGCAGCGCAGACGGTAAACCCCCTGTACGACCGGCTTCGAGGTCTTTGGCGTTGGCGTCAACCAGACCTGCTTCGCGGGTTTCCAGCTGCTCGGCCACGCGGTGTAGCGCGTCGGTTCGCTTGGATCCCGCCGTCGTGGCCAGTTGGCGGCCAGCGGCTTGGGCGCGGTCGGCGGTATCGCAACAGTAGGTCAGAACATCTTGTTCAGTTGTGACGTCCATAAGAAAGCCATTCTAGCGAACGTCCGGATTCGCTTCTGAATGGGACTCATATGCCAGGGTATTTTTCTGGGAGGGATTGCATCGTTGTGTGACAAGTGATATCATACTACCCAGATTGCCTACAAGAAATTCGTCTTCATCACCGCAAGCAGTAAGCCCTACCGGCGGATCGCGGCTGGACAAGAACGAAGACGAGTACCCTGGAGTGAAATAGAGTCCAGCTGAACGCTTTTGACCCGCACGTTGTTATAAACCGCAGCGTCTTGCCTGGGTCGACAATAAGCAAGATTTAATGTTCGAGCGAGATGTGTGGTTCGGTACTGCTCAATTGGGCTCGTCGCGTGGCGGGTGCGAATTTGATCAGATGGCCGAAGACGGGTCAGATGAACAGGAATCTACAGACCGTACGTCTGTGAATGAACTAACTGAAAGGACAAAACGATGCGACGATGGGAGACGAGTTTGATGATGGCGGCTTTGTTTATGGCTGCGGCGACACACCAGAGCCTGGCGGCCGAGCCAGAGATCGGTACACCGGCGCCACAGTTTGAACTGACCGACTCAAGCGGGCAGGTGCACAAACTGTCGGATTACAAGGGCAAGCTGGTCGTGATCCATTTCCAGAGCTGTGTTTGCCCTTGGGATCAGGCCTATCAGCCGATCCTCAACCGGCTGGCGAAACTTGGACCAACAGGTGGACCGGGTGAAGTCGGTGATCGTATGGTGTTTCTGGCGATCAATTCAAACCGATCAGAAGATGTGGATCAGATCGGTGCGTATGTGAAGGCAGCGTCGATTGCCTATCCGATCTTAAAAGATCCGGTCAATGAGGTGGCTGATGCCTATGCTGCCCAAACCACACCGCATATCTTTGTGATCGGCGACGATGACGAGCAGACGCTGCTCTACAAGGGGGGGATTGAAAAGGCGCCTTTGAGCCCACAAGACTGTGGGTTTAGTGACGAGCAGTATCTGGAACCGGTGTTGGGTGCGTTGCTCAAAGGCGAAGCGCCACCACAGTCAGAGACTCAAAGCGTAGGTTGTTCAATCAAGCGTCAGGCGGGGTAAGTATCGGTGTCGATCCAGGAGGGGAGCCATGGAGACGGGCGAAAGATTCGATTGCGTGAGTGGTGAAAGTATTAGAGCGTGAGGGAGAGGGGCGTGTTTGTCGTCTCGGTTAGGTCGACGACGACTGGATGGGCGCCCCTCTCCCGGGGATAAAGGTACGGTGTTGGTTACCGGGGCGGAGCGGTGAATCTTGCGTTTTGAGTCGAGGGCATGAGAATCGCCATAAGGTTGAGCGTAAAGGGGTGCCAGAGACTTCGGCGACAATCGCCGTCAAGTGAGTAGGTCCGTTAGCTTAACCTTTTGGAAGGGGTGGGGTTTCCCTGGCACGCCGGCTAAACAGGGGTGATGGCCGCGGATTCTGTCACCATACACAGGGGTGATTTGTCGTTGGCGGTGGTCAATCATTTCCGATGCGCCGCTATCGCTCAAATTGCCATGGCCCGCGGTCGCGTGATCGTGACCGTCGCAGTGGGTTGCGGTCTGGGCGCCTGCGATAGGCTCGGCCTGATCCCAGAGCGGGTTTAAGATTTTGTAACAGCCCGTAGATTGTGGTACCATATCTGGCCCCGTTGCTGTCGTGACTTTCAGAATCGGAGTTTGGGAGAACCACTCTTTAAGACATTGATTCGGTTCGTCACCGCTGTCGCCACGCGCAGCGCCAGTACCGTTTACGGACAAACGGTCGACAAGGAAGGATCCTCATATGATCGCAGACCCTTGGCCCAGACGATTACGGTTGACTCGCCCGGATGGGGCCGAGCAGGCCACGACGTATTCACCGCCAGCAGTGACCACCTTTCCCGGTGGGATTCGACAGCCTCCGACTTTAACCATCTCAAAAGGAGACGCCTTTGGGCTGGTTGATGTAACCGCCTCGGGGATCGTCGACATAAACGGTGGGGATGTGGAGTTCCTAGATGTCGCTGGCCAAGGCGAGGTGACGATCACTGGTGGCGCGGTCCATTTTCTGGAATCTGCTGGTTGTAGCACGGTGACGGTCCTCGGCGGGCACGTTGAGTTCCTAACTCTTGTGGATACAGCGACGGTCAGAGTGTTTGGCACCGATCTCCGGGTCATCGGCGACTGCCTGACAGGGCGATTGGCCGATGGTTCGCCGGTCAATATTCAATTAACAGGTGAGATTCATTCTTCGCTGTACCTGTTTCCATTGCCCTGGGCAGGTGCCGTCGATACTTGCCGGCGCGGTACGGGCGTGTTGCGGGGAGCTTGCGCCAGGCCGCCGTGTAGCAAACGCGTGGGTTGATTGCGCGTTGGTCTGGTATGCGACGCGTCTTCCTCCCGTAAGGATGGGTTTTTGCGCCCCTTCTGAAAGTGTGAGTGCAGTTTAAAAAAGACTTATGGCCGCCTGTGTATGTTTGATCGCATCGAGATGACGGACCGGATTTGGGTACGGCGACCGGTCATGTTTGTTTAGATTGGTATTTTCTTTGATGCTTCAGGTACACATAGAGCAAGATGCACAACGCAAATTATTTACCGTTTGACGTCGTAGACGAACGGATTCTTCGACAGAGAGGTCTGTCGTGGAGGATACCATCACGCCGCGCATCGCTGAAGCCGGTTCACGCCAACCTACGCCAATGGTGTAATTAAGGGGGCGGCGCGGTTGTGGTGGCGATGGGAGTGATCGTAAAGTTAATCCAAGGGATTGCCGACTCAACTTGAACGTTGGGGGGCACGTTGATGTGAAGCTGTTTGGACGTGATGCCCGATTCGAGATCGTCGGCGGTCAGTCGAAGATCGGCCCAGACCCTCAGTTCATTCTTATCAATGCTGTCAATGATGTCACTGGGGCCGGTGATCTTTATTTCTTGATCCAAGACACGTTTACCTTTTTCGATCTCGACCGAAAACCGCTGGAGTTCCGCCCATGGGGCTGTAATCAGAATCGGCAGGCTCTTCAGCGGTAACACACCGATCTGCTTGCGAATTGAAACGGTGAGGGTTGCAGAGGGGGGTGTGACCTGAATCGCCATCTGTTGTAGCATTTCTTGGAGGTGTTTATCGCCGGTCGACAAGACGACCGGGGCGATCAATTCACGCGGCACATTGGGATCGAGCTGGTTGGTCGCGTCTCGCTCGAGCCGTGCTTCAAGCGTCAGTTCCTCACGCCGACCGATCAGACTGGCTGGTAAACCGAAGTCGGCTTCTGTCGGTTCAATCGTTGGATTGGTCGCCAGCTGCACGCCGTCGGCGACGACGACTTTGATCGGCATGGTGATCATCTCGACGCGTTCGACCCGCAGCGGAACGCTCGGTGGCCGGACGTCTTGGATCGTCACGCCGAGGTCGCCGATCGGTGAATCTAGAAGCATGGTACGCAGGTCGACGGTTTGTTGCGGGCCGTCGGCTTGGGGCGTGACTGCCAGCTCGATCGTTTCGGCTTGGAGACGTTCTAGTTGGGCGTACTGACTGGTGGCACACCTAACGGTGATGACCACTTCTTGATGTGTTGGCGTTCGTGCGTCAGACTGTTTGTCAGGCACGATTAACAGTTGCTGTCCGGGGGGCGCGACGAACCGTACAACAAAACTCAGGGGCTTCTGTTGCTTGACGTTTTCGCTTTCGGAGTACAGCCAGATCAATACCGCAATCAGCGAAACAATGGCGTAAGTTTGAATCCTGGCCAGCAGTGTGGGTTTGGTGGGTTTGTCTCGTTCCATCAGATCTCGATCGGTCAAGCGGTTGTGGTGACTTGTCGGTTGCTGTCCGATTCGGAGGACACCGAAAGGCTTAGTTGACCCAGGCCGCTGACAAGCATGGTTCGCAGCCCGCTAAGCGACAAGTTGCGGACCAGCTGTCCGCGCTCAGCGAGGCTGATGATGCCCGTTTCTTCACTGACGACAATGATTAAGGCATCCGTGTCTTGCGATAGACCGATTGCCGCACGGTGACGTGAGCCAAGCTCAGAACTGAACTGTTCGCCTTCGGCCAGCGGAAACTGAACACCGGCGGCGACAATCCGATCACCTTGGATCACCACGCCCATATCATGCAGTGCGCTGCCTGGCCAAAAGATCGTGTTTAGCAGCTCCTTGCTGACATCCGCGTGAAGCCTGGTGCCCGCTTCAATGATGCCTCCTAGGCCGACCTCGCGCTCAATAGCGATCAATGCGCCGATTTTGTTTTTGCTCAGATAGGAAATGGCACCCAGAAGCTCCTCGATGACTCTAGCGCGGCGCAGATTACTGCCCCGAAACAGCCTCGCCTCCCCGAGTCGAACCAGCGCACGGCGTACCTCGGGCTGGAAAACGATCACGATGGCCAAGGAAGCCGTGCCAAAGAAGCTGCTATAGAGGAAGTTAAGCCGTTCAAAAGAGGTGCCCGTGCCCAGGACCTTGATCGATAGGGTGCCGATAATCAGAATTAGTGCCACACCCTTGATGACCCTTGCACCGCGGGTGCCGTGCAGGAATCGCATGACGATATACACCAGGATCCAGATCGTGACCAGCTCGACGGCGACCACCCACCAAGGGTAGGTGTGGATCCGTTTCAACAGGTGGTCAAGACGGTCAATGAAAGTATCAGGATTCACTTGTGACTCAGCTGCTGGGACAGGTGATTCATTGACTGACAACGCGCCACAGGCACCGTTTCACGGCCGAAGACGGTCCCTACGTATTTTATCGACACGGTGTGGGTTGAGATCTTTAGGCCTTCGACATATTTTGCCCCCCCTACGGCTCTGGTGATCGACCCGCTACCACCGATCGAGCTGCGGCGTTATGATGTCCGGATTCGTGTACACAGATGTTCCGAACGCTTTGGAAGAGATTTAGCCGATGAGCCAACCTGCCGCACCTACACACGCCGGTCACCCCATGTCGATGTCGTCCCACGAGGGCTTGCCGTTTAGCTTACTCGGGCCATGGGGGGCGCTGCCGTCGAGCGCCGCGGCACCCGTGCCATACCAACGCTACCGTGAGATGACCATCGATGAGCTGCTATTAGAGAATAGGGTTGTTTTTTTGGTCGGAGAGATCAACCCGTCTAGCGCCACCGGTGTGATCATGCGACTGCTACATCTGCAGAATCAGAAAAAAGATGTGGACATTAATCTCTACATTAACTCCCCTGGCGGGAGCGTGGACGATACCTTGGCAATTTACGACACCATTCAGTATCTCAACTGTGACGTGGCCACCTACTGTATTGGTCGGGCACAAAGCGGCGGTGCCGTGGTGCTGGCCAGCGGCTCGAAGGGCAAGCGGTACATTCTCCCCCACGCTCGGGTCATGATCCATCAGCCTTTTGGCGGTGTGACCGGCCAAGCCACAGACGTGCAGATTCAAGCCGAGGAGATTTTAAAAGCCAAACGTGGACTCAATGACATTCTTGCCCGTCATACCGGGAAAAGCGTTGATCAGGTCGAGTCAGACTCAGAACGTGACCGCTTCTTTTCAGCCCAAGAAGCGAAGGAGTACGGATTGGTCGATGAAGTGCTAGCGCACCGTCAGAAGGAAAAAGAAAAAAATTGATCACCGTCAGATGTGCAACTGAATCATCGCGTGCCGTGTCGAATGGATAATCTATTGCTCGTTCACGTTTTGTAGGATCCAGCGAGGTGGTTTGAACCTGACGGCTTGTGGAGCGGGTCTAACTAAAACGTGTCCGTATCAGACCGTGTCAAACACCAAAAAAACAAATCCAGCACGGACGAGGACGGGTCAAAGGACGTCGGTGAAGATTAGCGCGACCAGACAAGCGGCTGAAAGGGTAACAAGATCAAACTTAGTAAATAGTTACAAGATGTCCGTCGAGTTTGCGGCTCGGAGGGGTTGTAAGTTGAATGAAAGACGGTTAACATCGAGGCCGAAGGGTATACCTTCAGACGGGGAAAGGGTAGGGGTGTAGGTGCATGGCCGTTTGGAGTGGGTGAAGCAAAGCAAGGAAGTAGGAGGGTTTCAATGATCAATCCAGGACGAGCACGCCAGATCATCAGTTTTCTGTTGACGGTCACCGTGATGGTGTGTGGGGTGAGCCAGGCAAGCGCAAACGCAATTTTTGATGCCACAGCAAAAGTAAATGTGAATATTTTTCGAGTGGCAGACTTAGATGCAAATGTGTTTCTGTCTGAAATTCCTCAGGACCTGGCGGTCACCGGTGGGACAGCAGTCATTGATTTAGATGTGTTGACCGACGGGATCGGGGCCAGTGCGACGACTGACCTGACCGACGTGACACCCGATGTGGCCGATCCACGCTTGGAACCCGGCTCCTTGGTTCCTATTGGTTTGGACCAGGGCCTTAGTCTAAACGCCCGGACATTTGGGATCGTTTCTGGAGAAAATGAAGATTCTGAAGCCTCTAGCTTAGCTTTCACAGAGGGGCTGCTCGTTTTGGAGAATAACGGGGATGAAAACACCGGCTCCAACCTGCTGGTGGTTCTTGAGGTCAGTTGGGAGTGGGACGTGAGTGCGACGGTCAATGACCCGTCGAGGGAGTCCGCACATGCCGATATGGCATTGCAAATCACCAATGAGTCGGAGTTGATATCACTGGATCTGGCTGAAGAGATTTTCTCGAATGGTAGCGGAGCCACATTGGGCGACGATCATCGGCAGATCATTGCTTTGGGGGTGGGGCCTGGTCAGTCTGATAGTGTTCGCTTGATCGCCAATGTTAGGGGATCCGCCTCGGCTCTGGTTCCTGAGCCGGCCACGGCGGCGCTGTTGGGGTTGATGTTTGCTGTGACCGCGTCGCCGGCAATGTCGCGCCGGCGTCGGAGAGCTTAATCACAAGCCACCGCCTTTGTTTGAGCATGGTTGCTGTGGTCATAGAGGGTTTTCACCGCCTGTCGTTCGGTTCGGTTGCCGGTCCGTCTTGATCGCACTTAATGCGGTTGATCGCCGCCAGATAGGCCTGAATTGCTGCCTCAATCACGTCCGTCGAATGGCCTCGGCCACGCACTTGTCGGTCGTGGTGGCGGACTTGCACGGTGGCCTGGCCCTGAGCGTCTTTGCCCGCTGTGATCGCGCGGGTCTGATAGTCTTCAAGCTTGACACTCACGCCAGTAATACGGGCAATCGCTGAATAGACGGCGTCGATTGGACCGTCCCCGGTTGCCGCGTCCATACGCTGGGTGCCCGTTGCGTCGCGCAGCACCACGGTTGCCGTGGCGATCAGGTCGGTGCCGCTGGTCACCTGGAACCGGACCAGCTCCCATAGCTGCCGTACCCGGCTGATTTGCTGGTCCAGGATCACCTCGATGTCTTCGTCGTAGACCTCCTTTTTCTTATCCGCCAGGGCTTTGAAGGTGCCAAACGCTTTCTCGATGGCGGTGGGGTCCAAATGATAGCCCAGGTGTTTGGCACGTTGACCAAACGCATGGCGGCCTGAGTGTTTGCCCAGGACCAGCTTGTTTTCGGGCAATCCGACCTCCCGCGGGTCGATAATCTCATACGTCAAGCGTTCCTTTAAGACGCCGTCTTGGTGGATGCCTGCTTCATGGGCGAACGCATTGTCGCCGACGATGGCCTTGTTACGTTGAACCTGCAAGCCGGTCATGGTCGAGATCATTTTTGAGACAGGGTAGATCTTGTTGGTGTTGATCTTTGTGCTGAACCGATCGAAGTAGTCTTTTCGTGTGCGCAACGCCATCACGATCTCTTCCAACGCTGCATTGCCCGCCCGCTCGCCAATGCCGTTGACGGTGCATTCGACCTGTCGTGCACCGTTTTGAATCGCGGCAATACTGTTCGCGACGGCCAATCCCAGATCATTGTGGCAATGCGCCGACAGGACAATGTGCTTCTGGTCCAGCTCAGGTAGCTGTTGTCGGAGATGTAAAAACAGCTGGCCGTACTGCTCCGGTACGGCGTAACCGACCGTGTCGGGCAGATTGACGGTCGTCGCCCCGGCCTCAACGACGGCAGCGGTGATGTCGACCAAGTAATTCAACTCTGTCCGCGAAGCATCTTCGGGGCTGAATTCGACGTCTTGGACAAACTGCCGGGCGTGTTGAACACAGCGGACCGATAGATCAATGATTTTGTCGATTGGCATGTGTAGCTTATGCTGCCGGTGGATCTTGCTGGTGGCACAGAATACGTGGATGCGTGAATTGTTTGTGTCCTTCAACGCCTCGCCGGCCCGGTCGATATCGTTTGGCACACAGCGGGCCAGGCCGGCGACGGTGGCGTGTTGAACCTCCGAAGCGATCGCCCTGACTGCTTCGAAGTCGCCGGCACTGGTGATCGGGAATCCTGCCTCAATCACGTCTACACCCAAAGCTTCAAGGTTGCGGGCAATCTCGATCTTCTCTTGGAAGTTCAGCGTGGCGCCGGGAGATTGTTCGCCGTCACGCAGTGTGGTGTCGAAAATACGAATCGGGATCGGGCTGGCCATGGTTCACTCCTGGAACGGCGTGTTGTCCCGTCAATAGCGCGATGCAGTTTCCAAACAAAAACACCCTGCCACGGCGGGTGTCGGGACAGGGCGGTCAGTCGAAACGAATTTACGGTGCCCGTCCTATCCCAAGCTCATCCACAGAATCCTCGGCAGACCTAGCGCCTGGGAGTCAATGAGTCGGATGGACGGAAGAATTAACATTAGAATAGAGAAGTTTAGTTTACCGGATGGGCCCTGTCAATCTCGGTTTTGACGGGGGCGTCTGTGATCGATACTTTTGAGATCCGCGTTCGGGCAGATCCGAACAGCTGATCCATTGGTGTCTGCGATTGGAGGATTATCTAAATGACCGATAGCACGGCGGCAACGACCAGCGGCGAGCCGATCACTTTTCACGACGGCAAGCTGCACGTGCCCAATCACCCCATTGTCCCCTTTATTGAAGGTGATGGGACCGGCCCGGACATATGGCACGCCAGCCAGCGGGTGTTCGACGCGGCCGTGGACAAGGCTTACGGCTCCGATCGTCGCATCGCGTGGCGAGAGGTATTGGCGGGTCAGAAGGCTTACGACACGACTGGCAACTGGCTCCCGCAGCCGACCATCGACGCATTTCAGCATTATCTGGTGGGGATCAAGGGCCCATTGACCACCCCCGTCGGCGGCGGCATCCGGTCGCTGAACGTGGCGCTGCGGCAGATCCTGGATCTGTACGTCTGTCTGCGACCGGTTCGTTACTTTACGGGCGTTCCCAGCCCGGTGAAGCACCCTGAGCTTGTGGATATGGTGATTTTTCGCGAGAACACCGAAGACATCTATGCCGGAATTGAATTCCAACGTGGCACAGCGGACGCACAGGCGTTCAGACAAACGATGTCCGAACGGTTTCCAGAACGCTTCAAAAAAGTTCGGTTTCCAAACACAGCTGGGTTCGGCATCAAGCCGGTATCTGAAGAAGGAACCCAGCGGTTGGTACGCGCCGCGATCGACTATGCCATTGCCCAAGGGCGCAAGAGTGTGACGCTCGTGCACAAGGGCAATATTATGAAATTTACCGAAGGGGCCTTTCGTGACTGGGGTTACGCCTTGGCCAAGGAGGCTTACCAAGGTCAAGAGATTGACGGCGGGCCTTGGCAGACGATCAGGGCCGCCTCGGGCCAACAGATCATCGTCAAAGACGTGATCGCCGACGCCTTTCTTCAGCAGATCCTCACACGACCCGCCGAATACGACGTGATCGCAACGCTTAACCTTAACGGTGATTACGTCTCCGATGCCCTGGCGGCCTGCGTAGGAGGCATCGGCATCGCTCCCGGAGGGAACATCAACTATTCGACCGGCCACGCCATCTTTGAGGCCACCCATGGTACCGCTCCGAAGTACGCCGGGCAGGACAAAGTCAATCCAGGGTCGGTGATTCTTTCCGGGGAGTTAATGCTGCGTCACCTGGGATGGGATGAGGCGGCTGATCTGATCATCAAGGGCATGGAAGGTGCAATCGCATCTAAACAGGTGACTTACGATTTTGAGCGTCTTATGGACAAAGCGACGCTCCTGAAGTGTAGCCAGTTTGGTGAGGCGGTTGTCCAGCAGATGGGATAGGGCATCGCGTCTTGTGCTGAACGGTTTACGGCCCATCGAATGTTGTGTGATCGTCGACCCACCATCGCCAGAGGTGGGCAAGAAAATGACGTTTTCACCAACGGCTGCGGTACACCATCGTTATGTTTGGTAGTCATCTTTCCATCGCCGGTGGCTTGCACCACGCACTGGTTGAAGCACAGCGGCTAGAGATGGACTGCGTACAGATTTTCACCAAGAACCAGCGCCAGTGGCAGGTCCGACCATTGACCGATGAGCAAATCCGACTCTGGGAGCAAACGCAAAGACAGACGAAAATCACCCGCGTGGTCAGTCACGGCAGTTATCTGATCAATCTGGCCAGTCCTGTGGCTGAAACGCGAAAGAAATCGATTGAGCTATTTCGTCAGGAGCTGCTACGCTGTGAGGCGCTGGGGATCGGGGATTTGGTGACGCATCCCGGTTCCCATATGAAGGCCGGCGAAGGGCCAGGACTTAAGCGTGTTGCCGGCGCACTGAATCAGTTGCACAAGCAGATGCCGGGCTTGGCGGTGAAAACCTGTCTGGAGGTGACCGCGGGTCAGGGCAACTGCTTGGGTGCGAGATTTGAGCATCTCCGCCAGATTATTGAGCAGGTGAAAGATCCGGACCGCCTGGCCGTATGTCTGGATACCGCGCATATGCTCGCGGCGGGTTACGACCTGACCAGCGCCAAAGGGGTTGGCGCGGTGTTGTGTGAGTTTGATCAAGTCGTGGGGCTGGAACAGGTTCGGGTGGTTCACCTCAATGATTCGGTGACGCCCCGCGGCAGCCGGGTCGACCGCCACGCGCACATCGGCCACGGGCATGTCGCGATGACCGCTTTTGCGGCCATCGTCCAACACCGTTCGTTCAGATCAATTCCCAAGATCCTCGAAACACCCAAAGCGGTTGCTCCCGATGGTCGGCCCTGGGATCAGGTGAACCTTGAGACGCTCTGCGGGTTGAGCAGTCAAGCGCCTGTTCGCTGAGCGTGGGTGTCACCTCGTTGCGTGGATCACAGCTAGTTTTCTTTTTTGTCATTCCCGTCCATCCGACGGTTTTCATCGGAGGCGTATGCTTGCTGGATCATGTGTCGATACGTTTTGTAGTAGTGGATGGCGATACCCCCATAACTTGGGTGACGCTTGAAATGTGCTTCAGCGGCCGATGTCTGCTGATGAAGGTGTTCATGGTCGTCGTCCCCGAACGTGATCTTGGGGTGCATCACGTGTGTCGCCCAGACACCGGCGTATGTCTGGTGCTGACCGGTAACGACATCTCGGCTGGTGGGGTTGCGCCACTGGGTGTCGGTTGCCAAGGCTGAAGTCAAGGCGTGGCGAATGGCCTGTCGTTGGGTTTTGGTGACGCGTTCGTCTGGGGCCAGCGAAAACCGCTTGGCGATCTGGCCCATGGCTTGTTCAACCCGTTGCTGTTGGTCATGCGTGAGGGGATGGGGCGGCATTTCTAATCCGACGTGGATATGCACACCGTCGTCAAACGTGCGCAAACGAAAGCCATTGACCCGGCTCAGATAGGAGAAATCTTGTGCGGTGCTCCCCAGGGCTTGATGAAAGCGATTGTGTGGCAATCCCACAATAAACCAGACATCAGTATCCGCCTGGGCGATCGTTTCGATGCCCATATAGATGACCGCCTGCCGGGCTTTGTCGCCGTATACCAGCAGGTCTCGCCCGTGGGCGATCATGCCATCGGGGCCTGTGGCAGTGTCGCGGTAGTTCATGATTCCGATCTGATCGACGATATCGATGCAGTGATAGCTCGCGGCTTTCTGAGTTCCCCTGTACATCACGTCCCCGTGGGGCTTGCCTGTCGCTTCATTGATGTGTTGCCACCAGAACGGGATATCGATGCCGAATACCATATCCGATGCCTCGCGCAACCGTTTCTGGCATGAGGTCAGCAGGTCGAGGTATTCTCTTAGAATCTGACGCCGGCGAGTCGGATCGGCCCAACCGATTAGCAGGTGCGGCTCATGGTCAAAGTGGACCCCATCATATCGCTCCTCCGCGGCAGATGCCCGGTTAAATTCGATGACCGCTTCAACGATGGCCAGGGGACAGTGGTGAAAAGGGGCTTGAACAAACTCGGGGTATCCTTCTAACCCGTGTACCTTTAAGCCAGCTTGGTGCGCTTCGCGGATAAATCGACGGAGTCTTTGTTGAGCCCGAATGACACACCGGGTCTTGCTTGGCCGGTGGTGGTTGGGTTTGGGAGGACCCAGATCGACAGGCGTCTCAAACACGTACAACAGTTGCATCCACAGACGACCGATGCCGTGACGCTGACAAAACTCGAAAAATGTGGCCCTTTCGGACGCGTTCATGCGGACCATATCTGGGGTGTGCCAGACCCACATGGCCTTGGGGTGCGTGGGGCGCTGCCAAAGAGAGGTCTCTTGAAGGGTTGGGCGCACGGCGGTTTCTTCTGGGATGGCGACAAAGCCAATATCGTCAATGTAGACGGTCTGACGACCGGCTCGCGTAAATTCGAATGTCACACCTCCCAGACGCTGACGATCCAGTTGCCACGTGAGGTCCAGCGGAATCGTGACGCGCTGCCACGACGTCGTGATTCCGCCGGGAAGGTAATCGGTCACGGGGGCCAACGCGACAGAATCTTGCTTAGCGATCCAAAGGTGGTCGGCCAGCCGAACGGTGAAAGCTTCTTTGCCGTGTTCACCCTTGACCCAGAACGTCAAATGGGTGTACGGGCGCGAGTCGAAAAAGTTTTTCTGATTGGGTCGATCATCGAACAAGTGCATCCATGCGCCGCAAAAACCCCTATCTTGCCGATCCGCTTTGATACGTAGGGCCCGGTCGTCCCGCCGGTTTTGATCCTCAGTGAAAAGGGAGATTGACGCGGACGAAGGTGCGGACTCAAACGCATTGAAGCGCCCGCCGAGTCGGTTCCGTTGACCATGATCGAAGTCGGCGATCTGTTCAATGTGTTGGTGTTGGCCTGGTGGTCCCGACGACGCTGGTGCGGTCCAAATCAGACACCCAGCGATGACCAAAAACTTCTGCATGAAGCCAGGGTGATCTTCGGTGGCCGTTTGGCGCTGCAACAAACCACGAAGACAGCGAAGCTGGTCTGGCACAGTCCTAGGATACCCCAGACGGTAAGAAGATTGAAGGCCGCCAGGAAACGGGACCGACAATGGTGAAAATCATGCCAGCACGGGTTATACGGCAAGGATTTCTGTCGTCTGCAGCCGGTGCGGCTCGCTGGCACAGGACGCCGTCGCTGGCAGGCAATCTCACGCGTCTGCCCCGATTTGAGTGTCGATCCGTGGGCGGATTGGGTGCGTATAGGTCATATAGATAGATACATGGCGAAAGGAGGTTTGTCGTGAATCGGATGAGGCGTGTGGTTTTTCTAGGGGTTGCTTTGTGTGGGGTGGCCCTGACGCCGTCAGGCGCCGGCGGAGCGGTGTCTGATCAGCAGGTGGCCCAGGCCATCGAGCGTATCAAGCAGTTCCTCTACGACAAACAGGATACACAGACCGGTTCATGGGAGTTCCGTAGCCAACAGGGAGGGATCAAACGGGACGTGAATCAGTTTGGCGCCGAAACCGCTATGGTGACCTACGCGTTGTTGGTCAGCGGCGAGTCGTTTCAAAACCCCAAGCTGGCCAAGGCGATCGAGTTCCTGCGGCAGATCGGACCGATCGGGACCTACGCGGTGTCCGTGAGGGCTCACGTATGGGCGTGTCTGCCGTCGGCGTCGTTATCTATGCTCGACCAAGACGCCACGTGGTTGATGCATGCGGCGGATGGTCATCCGGAGGGCCTCTTCTACTATCAGCCGGGCCAGACCACCGCATTTATCGACAACGGCGTGGTGCAATACGGCGTGTTGGGCTTGTGGGAAGCGACCAAACGCGGATACAAGATTCCGCGGAAGTACTGGGAGAACTGGTTAGGTCATTTCCTGCGATCTCAGCGCCCCGACGGCAACTGGACCTATGCAGCCGGTCAAGAGCAGGTCGTCGGTGGGGCCGGTTCTGGCAACATCTTTGATTCTACGGGTATCGGCGACGCGGCCAATGCCGGGCTGGCGGCGCTGCTGATTATCCAGCAAGAACTGTTCCGAAGTCTCAAAACACCTCACCCGCAGACGTACGGTGCGATCGGCAAGGGTTTGGATTGGCTCGATCAGCACTTCGACCTGACCACGGGCAACAGCGGATACAACCATTACTACCTTTTCGGTATCGAACGGATCGCTGCGGCTTGCGGGGTGCGATACCTTAACGATCAAGATTGGTATCAAGCAGGCGCAGCGCAGATCATCAACGACATACGCCAAATGGAAGTGACACAGTTCGACTCGTTGCAAATGGCGTTCGCGCTGATGTTCCTGTCGCGTGGTCGGTACCCGGTTTGGATCGCCAAACTCAAGCTCCCCGGCATCGACTGGAACAATCGGCCCAATGATCTCTATTTCCTCAATTTATATTTAAGTGACCGACGTGAAGGCGAGCTCAACTGGCAGGTGATCGACCTTGATAAAGGTGATCCCACAGATTGGCTGATGTCGCCCGTGTTGTACCTTTCATCGGATCAGGCGTTCGAGCTGGATGACCGCCAGCTTGATCGACTCAAAGGCTATCTCAACCGCGGAGGGTTGCTGGTGACCTGTGCCGAAGATCGCAGTGGCTTGTTCTCGGCGTCGGTGCGTCGTATGGCCAAGCGGCTATACCCCCGCTATCCGATCGAACCGATGAAAAGTGATGATCCGTTTTGGGACAGCTGGTTACCGAAGCAGAAAGGGTTCAGCATACCGGTGCTTTCGGTATCGAATGGGGCGCGGCATTTGATTTTGTCGGTCGAAGATGACTGGGGCTATCCGTTGCAAGCCGGTGACTACGACGGGAGTCCCGCCGCCACGTTTGCCAGCAACTTGTTTGCTTACGCGACCGGCCGGGGTGTGCCCCGTAATCGACTCGATGCCCTGTACCAAAAACGCCAAGACCGGCGGGCCACAACGGGAGAAATCAGGGTCGGATGTGCGCGGTACGATGGCCACTGGAGACCGGAGCCTGCGATGTGGACGGTGTTTGCTGAGGATCTGTTTAACCGTGCCGGCAAGGTGCTTACGGCGACCTCCGATGACGCCGATGCCCTTGGGCTAGACCAGATCGGCGGCTGTGATATGGACCTGGTCCATCTATGCGGGGTGGATGCCGTGCGGTTGACACCCGCTGAACTGGAGGCTGTGCGAAGGTATGTGGATCGCGGTGGAACCTTACTGATTGAGACCGTGGGTGGTCGTGGCGCGTTTGGCCGCAGTGTGACCCGGCAGCTTGCCCAGTTATTCGATACGCAACCGGTGCCGCTGGGTGTCCAGGATGCGATCGTCAGTGGTCAGGGCATTGTCGGGGGATATGATTGTCGACGGGCCGCGTATCGACGCTTTGCCGCGGTGTCTGCCGATCTTGAACCGGTACCCAGACTGACCGCATTCTTCGATTCGCACGATCGGCCGAGGGTGATTGTTTCGGATTTGGACTTAACGATCGGCGTCCTGGGGTCGGAGCACTGGGGCGTATTTGGTTACCAACGTGAAACCAGTCGCCAGTTGATGACCAATATCGTGCTCTGGGCCAGTCAAGAGTCGCTTGCCCCCCCGGCACCTTGAGTGGTGAGGTCGGCTTCTGGCCAGCGCGCCACCCGAGCAGGTCCGCGACAGCCGTTTAGCCCCCATGCCAAACCTGTGGTCGATCGGATCGCCCGAGGGATTATGGTTTGTCGGCGATCCGCTATATTCGTTGGTGAAGCTGCATGAGTAGATCGCTTGGATCGGCGCGAGGATCGAGGGCATCAAGCACACCGCGTCTTGGGCGTGTTTAATGAGGAACAGCTCGATAAAGAGTCCGGTAACGATGCGACTGAAACTGATGAAGTTGTGTGTGGCTCTGGTCAGCGTGCTGTGCTCGTTGTTTGCATTGGAGATTTTCCTACGAATTTATCTCCGGAACGATTACGGTGTTCCCACGCACAGAAACTGGTCATTCCGGAAAACGTGGTCACAGCGATACGGGCATCTAAACGCCCACGGTCACAGGGACCATCCTTTTTCCATTGATAAACCTCCGAACACTTTTCGAATTCTAACGATTGGTGATTCCTTGACGTATGGAGAGGGGATTCAACAGCTCGATCTGATCTACACCGAAATCCTCGAAAAACAGCTCAACCGCAGCAGTCACGGACTTAAGTACGAGGTGCTGAACGTGTCTCACAGCGGATGGAACGTGCGGGAATACCTATCGGCGTTGACAGATCCGGGTCTGGCCTACGAACCCGATCTTGTGATGATTGGGTTTTACCTGAACGATATCGAGATGGATCAGCATAGCCGACCAAAGTCGCGGTTTGTTCCCGAGCCGGTTCATGGGCTTTTGTCGAGGATGTCATACGCCTACTGGTACCTGTTCAATGCGGCGGATAGTGTATTGGGCTCTGACCAACGTTGGCTGGATTACTATCTTTCCTACACCGCACCGGACGGGCGTCACTGGAAGCAGTTCGTGACGGTTTGGCAGGAAATCATGGCCGTTTGTGTTGATGCCCGTGTCAAACCCGTTGTGATCATCCTGCCTCAGCTCAATTGGTTGGATGATTCGCACCCTTTCGTCCCGCTGTACAGCAACGTAGAGCGGATATCCAAAACCTATGGCGCCGAGGTGTTGAATCTGTTTCCGTCTGTCAAAGGCCAGGATCCTCAGCGTTTGCATGTGGGCGTGACCGATGGGCATCCCAGCGAGCATGCCCATCGAATCTATGCCAATCAGATTTTTGAATTCCTACGAGCCAAGCGACTGGTTCCTAGCGATGATCATCCAGCAGACGGTCGAGATCCGAACACGTCCAACGAGGTGGGCCGATCCGAAGGGGGACACGTACACGGCTCACTTGCCAAACTGGAATAGAAGACGATAATCAGCCGCTAGATCGACACCGGCTTATCGCTTGGCCTTCGTTGGGCGCTGTGCCACGGTCATTTCATAAGCCGCGCAAGTAACCATTGTCGGTAAATCGTCGTTGCGCTGTGTCACGGACCATCGTTCAGAGTTGCATACAGAAATAGGGTTATTGATGGCTCCGGGTTACAAGTGGTGGCTGCCCGTCGACATTTCCGCTCACGGCGATCAGATCGATCGTTTGATTGTCCTTGTGCATTGGTTCATGGCAGCGTTGTTTGTCATTTGGGCCGTGTATTTTCTTTACTGCTTGTTCCGTTTCCGTCGTCGGCCGGGTTACCAGGCCAGCACGCGGCTGCCCAAGGCCAAGGCCTCTAAGTATGGAGAGGTCTTGGTGGTCGTGGTTGAAGCGGTCCTGTTATTGGGATTCTCAGTTCCCATTTGGGCCCGTGTCCGAGGACCGGCGCATGTGCCTAAGTCCTCTGACACGCTCGTGGTGCGTGTCGTGGCCGAGCAGTTTGCCTGGAACATTCACTACCCCGGACGCGACGGCATCTTTGGTCGTACGGAAGTGGCTCTGATCAGCGCCGAGAATCCGGTGGGGCTGGATCGCGGTGATCCGTCGGCGAAGGACGATATTGTTACGATCAATCAGTTCCACGTGCCCGTGGACCGAGATGTCTTGGTTCACCTGACCAGCAAGGACGTGATCCATAGCTTTGGCTTGCCGATGTTGCGGATCAAACAAGATGCGATCCCCGGAATGAGTATCCCCATTTGGTTCAAAGCCAATCGAACCACCGATCAGGTTCGACAGATGCTCGTCGACGTGTACCCGATTGGTCTCCAGACCGGCGCGGGGTCATTGCTCAAAAACCACGTGGCGATGGCTCAATACAAGTCGGCCGACGGGTCGGTTATCGTGGCCAAGGGTGACCCCGTAACGGATGACGTGGCGACGGCTTTGGCCCAAGCGGGCATTGGTCAGATCGAGGCGGCACCGGCTGTGCCCACCGAAATCGCTTGTGCCCAGTTGTGTGGGTTGGGCCATTACCGTATGCGAGGCTACCTCCTTGTCGACACGCCGGCCCAGTACGAACAGTGGTTATCCGAAGAAGAGGCGATGCTCGGTGATGAAGAAGAAGAGTACTAGCGAATTGTGGACAGACCGGATCGGTGTGCCCGGTCCCGCCATTGGCGGTGGCTTGCCAAGCGAGCGCCGGCCGCTCAGCGCCCCGGCCGATATGGTCCGGCGGCCCCGTTGGGCCGTGTCGACACCGATGGTCGTCTGCGTAAGTTTTGGGTCTGATGGGGTCACACGAGGCGATCGATGATCACCGCACACGCTCACGAGCTGACCGGCCACAACGCACATCCCCAACCGGGATGGGTACGTCGATACATTTTTTCAGTCGACCACAAGGTCATTGGTATTCAATACGGTCTGACCGCACTGGTGTTTCTGTTTATAGGGTTCTGCCTGATGATGGCCATGCGGTGGCAGCTGGCTTATCCGGGCAAACCACTGGCGTTGTTGACGGCAATCTTTGGCAACACAAACGTTCCACGCGGCGTGATGGCGCCAGAATTCTACAACCAGTTAGGCGCCATGCATGGCACGATCATGATCTTTCTGGGTGTGGTGCCGATGGGCGTGGGAGCGTTTGGCAATTTCGTTGTTCCGCTTCAGGTCGGCGCGCCAGATATGGCGTTTCCCAGACTCAATATGGCCAGCTACTGGGTCTATCTGATCGGCGGTGTGATCATGATGGCCAGCTTCTTTTTCCCTGGCGGGGCGGCCCAGTCGGGCTGGACCTCTTACCCGCCACTGACCCAGGCGGCACCTTTCTGGGGTCAAACGTTGTGGTTGCTAGGAATGGTCTTCCTGATTACATCGTCACTTCTGGGTTCGATCAACATCATCACGACCATTGTGCAGTTGCGAGTGCCAGGGCTGGATTTTTTTCGTCTCCCGTTTTTCACCTGGGCACAACTGGTGACCTCTTTTCTGCTGCTTCTGGCCTTCCCACCGCTGGAAGCGGCGGCCGTGCTACAGCTGATGGACCGAGTTGCAGGGACCAGTTTCTTTCTGCCCAGCGGGCTTGTTTTTAGTGGCGTTCCTCAAGAAATCAGTGGCGGTGGCAACCCACTGCTGTGGCAGCATCTGTTTTGGTTTCTGGCACATCCCGAGGTGTACGTGTTGATTTTGCCCGGGATGGGGATTGTGGCGGAGGTCATCGCCAACAATACCCGTAAACCCCTGTGGGGTTATCGATCGCTCGTATACAGCTCGCTATTCTTAGGGTTTATGTCGTTCGTTGTATGGGCTCACCACATGTTTATTACCGGTATGGGGACAAGCATGTCGGCGTTCTTCGCAGCCACGACGATGATTATTTCGGTACCGTCGGTGATTATATTGACATCGTTATTGCTGAGTCTCTGGGGCGCTTCGATGCGTTTTAACACGCCCATGCTATTTGCCCTGGCGTTTTTGCCGATGTTTGCCATCGGCGGGTTGACAGGTCTACCGTTGGGCCTGCCTGCTTCAGACATTCACCTGCATGATACGTACTACGTCATAGGTCATTTTCACTACGTGGTTGCGCCGGGTACGCTTTTTGCTCTTTTTGCAGGCATTTATTACTGGTTCCCCAAGGCGACGGGGCGGCAGTTGTCCGAATCGTTGGGTAAGCTGCATTTCTGGCCGTCGCTGGTCTTTATGAATGGGGTCTTCCTTCCGATGTTCTTTATGGGTATGGTCGGCGTTTCACGGCGCCTATATGATCACACCGAATACGCCCACGGCCAGGCCTCTCAGGGTTGGAACGTGGTGACGTCCTGGTCCGCCTGGATGTTGGGTTTGTCTCAGATCGTGTTCATCATCAATCTCTTTGTCAGCATGAAGTGGGGGCAGAAGGTCGGCGCCAACCCCTGGCAGGCCACCACATTAGAATGGTCTGCACCGTCGCCCCCGCCGCACGGCAATTTTGTTAAATCTCCATGCGTGTATTGTGACCCTTACGTGTACGACCCGGCCAAACCGGAAGGTTTCCAGGCCCAAGATCAGCCATAGGAGCAGAATGTCTTTGTCCGCGGAGATCCCCTATATATCTGAATCGCGTCCAGACACAGGGCTGACCAACGGAAAGCTTGGCATGTGGCTGTTTCTAGCGTCTGAGGTCATGCTATTTGGTGGGTTGTTCTCTGCCTATGTGCTGCTCCGGGCAGGTGCGACAGACGCGCAGTGGCACGTGGGCTCGGACGTGTTGAGCGTGCCGATTGGTACGTTCAACACACTTGTATTGATCACGTCTAGCATGACCATGGTCATGGCGTGGGCGTCACTCAAGATGAACAAATTATCCGTGGCGCGGGTGTATCTCGCTGTCACGCTCGTGTTGGCACTGGTTTTTCTGTTGGTAAAGATTTCGTTCGAATATCTTCCAAAATTTCATCATCACCACTACCCCAAGACCGATATTTTTTTTGCTATTTACTATACGTTGACAGGGTTGCACGCGTTGCATGTGTTGGGAGGGGTTTTGGCGTTGGCTTGGTTTCTCGGGCCCGGAGCACGGCTGTGGCACGAGTGTCAGGAACACTATACCTACCGGATCGAATATATGGGTCTGTACTGGCACTTTGTGGATTTGGTGTGGATCTTTCTATTTCCGGTCTTGTACCTGCTTTAGAGGCCCAGTTCGTTTGAAAATCGCCAAGGGACCAACCGAGAACCGAAATAATAGATCGTATCAACGGGCCCTTCGGGGCGAATTGCCCCGACCGATCAGGAGTCGACCATGGAATCTGCCGGAACCGATGAGGTGCTCAAGCATGTGAGAGTATACCTGGCGGTTTTCGCCGCACTGCTTGTGCTGACGGTGGTCACGGTTCTGGCGGCTTACCTAGACGTATCAACCCCCGTCGCTGTGATATTGGCGCTGATTATTGCTTCTTTTAAGGCGTCCTTGGTCGCGTCATGTTTTATGCACTTGATGTCTGAGAAAATGACCATTTACGGCATTCTGATCCTTAGTGTCATATTCTTCATTGTGATGCTGTTGATTCCGGTACTGTCCGGCAGCGAGATTTTGGTCAGTGAACATGTCTCTTAAAGCCCTTCACATTGTCTTCGTGTCCTTATCGGTTCTGTTATCGGTTGGCTTCAGCGCGTGGGTGATCACGGCGTACACCCAGGGACGATGGAGAGGGTTGTTCGCCAGTGTGGCAGTGATCGGATCGATGACCCTGGCGGTCGCATTGCTTTGTTACGGCGTGTGGTTCCTCCGAAAAATGAAGGATCCGTGTTACCGATGAAGCCTATGTTGTCACGGTTGATCGCGATCCTAGGGTTCTGCCTGTGCGGCTTGGTGATGTCACCGTCGGTCCAGGCGTGCGCTGTTTGCTTTGCCAACGCTCAGACCGATTCTCCGCTGGCCCAGGGTGCTCAAAAAGGCATCCTCACACTGATGATTGTCACTTATTCCGTGGTCATCGGTTTGGTCGGGATGTTTATCTTCCAGATCACTTACGCCCGACGACGACGCCCCACGCCACCTGTGTCGCCATCATCGCAGCACTGAGCAAACGATACGCCAAAGGGGCCCGTCTGATTTACCTGGCCGGCATGTGTTCCGATGGGATTCGCAACTGTTCACCGACCCGTAGATGATCTGGGTCGTGACCGATCTTGTCGCGGTTGGCGTCGAAAATAATGACCCATTGGTCGGCATTGTGATAGTACCGTTGTGCGATGGTCGACAAGGAGTCACCCGGGCGAACAAGGTGGATGACCTTATGGCCGGGTGAACCGGTGGCCGATTTAAGATCGATGTCCAGCACATCATCGGGGCTGGGCAGTCTGATGGACTGGCCAACCTGCAGACGCTTAGGGTCTACGAATGGGTTGGCGGTGGCAACATCGATCCAGTGTTTCTCCGATCCATAGATCTTCACGGCGATGGTGCTAAAGGTATCGCCAGGCTGGATGGTGTAGGTTTTTGGTACGCGATGTGCTTGATCGCTTCCAGGCGATATCGGCGAAACAGACGATTTTGGCGGCGTATCAACTGACAGGCTTGAGACCGTGGTGGCTCCGTCGATGGCCGGATTTGCCACAGAAGGGGTCGGGCTTGGATTGGCCGGCGGGAGATGTTGCCCAAACGTGAGCGTCGGAACTTCAGGTTCCAGCTCGACCGTCGCGACGGGATCTGAGTTGCCGGTCGGTGCAGGTGGGTCTGTCGCTGTGACCGGCGGCATTTGATCGGAAGCGGCAGCGGATGATTGGCCTGCGTTGGGTGGTGTCTGATTCGCGTGCTGGACATGGCTGCGAATCCGCGACATGAGATCACCGATTCCCGGCGGCGGCGGGTCGGCCGATGGCGTTACTTGGGCCTGGCCTGTGTCCGGCGGCGCTACGGGCACGGCCGTGTCGGTCGGACCTCGGCCGTCGGTTTGAAGAAAGTGGTAAGCGAAAATGCCGCCGAAAAGCACAACGGCCAGTACAACGGCGACTTTATATGAGCGACTCATAATGATGTTCCCAACGGAAGAAAGACGAGTGTTAATCTGCGCAAACAGTTTAACACGCCACCAATTCCTGATTCCACTGGCCCGCGGCAAGGCGTGATCGATGATTTAAACCCTGTCGGATCCAATTGAAAGAAAAACCTGTTTGTGAATAAACTTAACAGGTCGAAGCAGCCATGGACCGCCATGCTCAAATCGCCCACCCACGGTTTGGGGAGGCGGTGGGCTCGCTGCAGTGGCCACGGGCAAACCCAGATCAGCCGAGTACGATGGCTGACAGAGCAGATCAGCTGGGGTGAGCTGGTGGCCTTTTCCCTTGACACTGGCGCCAAGCGATTTTACAGTTTCTGCTTGTGCTCTGTTAAACGGCCCTGGGAGGTCATTGGGTGGATACAAAAGACTCCCGTCTCGTGATCAATCATCGTGACGACATCCATCATGTCGGATTTTTGGATCGCAATCTCTTAGAAGAAGTTCATATCCATATGATTGGTGTCGAGATTGGCCGGTTGGTCGAAGAAGCCGCCCAACCGAAGATCGTCATCTCTTTTAAGAATGTAGAGCACTTGTCCTCAGCGGCACTTGGGGCTTTGATCACGATCAACAACAAGATCAGGGAGAAAGAAGGCCAGCTACGCCTGGCTGACATTGATGCACGGGTATATGAGATCTTTTTGATTACCAAACTCAATACTCTCTTCAAGATATATGAAAATACGGAACAGGCGATCAAGAGTTTTGAATGACCCCCACAGGTGCCGGTGATCGTTCTGGTGGGAGGGCTTCAATGGGGCCATCGCCGACCAAGAGGCTCGTCTTCGGCAGCGACCTGAACGATTCGGCCAACATTTTGCGGATGGTCATGGAGGACGTCGAGGCTCATGGCTTTGGCGAAGACGCTGTCTTTGCCATCCGATTGTCGCTGGACGAAGCGTTGAGCAACGCGATCCGTCACGGCAACAATGGTAACCCCGAAAAACAAGTGGTCGTTGAGTACGGGTTTACCGAGCAAGCGTTCAGTGTGTCGATTACCGACGAGGGCAGTGGGTTTTCGCCAGACGAGCTGCCTGACCCGACGCAGAAGGAGAACCTTGAACGGCCGTGTGGGCGGGGTGTCATGCTGATGAAAGCGTATATGAGCCACGTTAGCTTTAACAAACAGGGCAACCGGGTCACACTGGTGAAGAAGCGAAACTGCCCACTGCCTGTTCGGACGAAGCGATGAACGTGCAGCTGGACATGCTGGTCGATGAACCCGATCCGCCGATGGCCGGCTGGTTAGAACCCCAGCTGGCGCGCGTGGCGGCACTGGGGGGGGTAACCGAAGGAGAGATTTGTATTGCGGTCGTGGGTGACCGACAGATGGCTCGGATGCACCGGCGGTACCGGCACGTGTCGGGCACGACGGATGTATTGACGTTTGACATGAGCGAGTCGTCGACCGATGGGGTGGAAGGTGATGTGGTGGTCTGCCTGGATGAAGCGGTCCGTCAAGCGTCGGTTAGGGGGCACTCGTTGCGCTTAGAAGTGTTGTTATACGCATTGCATGGCTTGTTACACCTATTGGGTTACGACGACACAGATCCCTCCGACGCGAAGGCGATGCATCGACGAGAAGACGAACTGTTGACCGCCGCGGGTTTCGGCCCGGTTTTTGACGTAGCCGATGGCCGGCAGGGATCAGGTGTGACATGATCAAGCCGATATTAGCGACGGTTGATCGTCGCTGGCGAGGCAGCCGGAGACGGTTGATGACGGATCCCAATTCGTACCCCGCGCGGTGGGTGGGACTGAACCGGTGAACGACCCTTTCATATGGACCGCCTTGATCGCGTGCTTAGCGGCGTGCTACATGGCCTCGTGTCATAATGCTCTGAAGATCTACAGCCGAACTCGGTTGTTGGAGCTGTTGGAGGCGCGAGCTCGGCTGGACCGATTTGAGCCCTTTGTCCAGCGTCGGCCCATGCTACTGTTGATGACAGGGATGGTACGAACGTGCCTTAGCCTTGTGGTGTTATTGGCGATTATGAATTACTTCGAACGCCGACATGTCCACTTGAGTTGGCCGATTCGACAGGCGTTGGCTCTCTTAATCGCCGGTGGGTCGGTGAGTATTTTTGTGGTCGCGATCCCCGTCAGTGTGGTCCGCTATCACCGTGAGCGGCTTCTGGCCAGGTCGATTCCGGTTCTTGAACTGTGTTTGCGGCTATTTTGGCCCTTGGCGGCGTTCCTTCATCTTTTTGATCCCGTGGTCCGTCGGGTATTGGGTGGCGACACCGGCGGTGTCGGTGACAGCCATCTAAGCGATGAGATCCTTTCGGTTGTCGAAGAGCACGAGAACAACGGCGATGTGGACGAAGGTCAAAAGGAGATGATCGAGGCGGTCGTGGAGTTCCCAACGACCACCGTCGGCCAGATTATGACACCCCGAACCGACGTTCAGGGCATCGAGATCCATCAGTCGCTTGAACAGGTCCGGTTGGGCGTGCTACGCGACGGGCATAGTCGTATCCCCGTGTACAAACAAAGTTTGGACCACATCGTGGGAATCCTCTACACGAAGGATCTAATCGAATTTATTGGCAATGAGACCCCGTTTGAGCTGCGCAAGATTTTGCGTGACGCGTTGATGGTGCCGGAGAGCAAATCGGTACGTGAACTGTTGGCCGAGTTTAAGGCCCGCAAAGTTCACATCGCGATTGTGCTCGATGAGTACGGCGGGACAGCCGGTCTGGTTACGATTGAGGATATCATCGAGGAGATTGTTGGCGATATTCAAGACGAGTACGAGCCGACCCAAGACCGTCCGCCCATATGCCACCTCGACGACAAGACCGTCGAAGTCGACGCCCGGGTCTATATCGACGACCTTAACGACGATTTGGATCTACAGCTGCCCGAAAGCAAGGACTACGACACGGTCGGTGGCTTTGTCCTGTCGACGTTAGGCCATATCCCTGTTGTCGGCGAACGGTTCGAATTTGACGGCGTTCACTTTACGATTACCGATGCCCAACGCACCAAGATCACCCGTCTAAGATTGGAAATTGCAGATCAGCGAAGTGCCCAAGGATAGTCGTTTGAAGGTTCTGATCGGTTGGGCAGCGGCTCGCCGGCGGCGCTTCAGGAGCACGCCCAGGGACACTACAATCGATATGATATCCGCCGGACAAACCGCCACATGCCACGGAGATCGGCGACATGGGAATGACATCCGCAGTTTCGCTGTCGGTACCGGCCGCTCGCCTTGTCGACAAATCGACTGTCGCAGGTCCTGGGTGGTTGGCGATTTGTGTGTCGATCGCCATCCAGTGGGGGGCGATTTCTGCCACTGCGGATACGGATACCCAATTCGGAGCACATTGGCATGACGGTCGTGCCGAACTGAGTGGTTACCAGTGGCGCGTGACACGCTACGGTCAGCCGCGTCGTGGGCAGGCGGTCTTGATCTTCGTCACTGAACCGTTTAGCCGCTTGCGGCAGGTGAAGGTCGAGGATGCTTCTAGGCGTCCTGACGATACTTTTGAGGTGTTTAAGCTGAACATGATCCGGGATTTTCAGACCGGCATTTACGACTACAACACCATGGTATCCGTGTTTACGAGTAGCGATCATTTTTCACCGGTTAAGATCTCTTTTAGCAGCGCCGAATGGTGCGGTCACGTTTACGAGCAGTTGCAGTTCAGCCCGCACCGTGTGACCAGCCACCTGTCTAGTTATTTTGAGGACGAGTCGTCTTCAAGCACACTTGACTGGCCCAACGGCGCCGTGACTGAGGACAACCTGTTTATCTTGCTGCGGGGTCTGCGCGGGCCATATTTGCGGCCTGGGCAGAAGCGATCGGTCCGGTTTCTTCCCAGCGCTTTCTACCGCCGGTTAACCCACCGGCCACTGGGCTGGGACGATGCACAGATCCATCGGCTGGCCCGGTCGCAGACCGTCCAGGTACCGGCCGGCGCGATGACGTCGATCGTGTATCGGGTGATGATCGCCGACGGAAGATCAGGCACATTTTTCGTTGAGCAAGCGTATCCCCACCGTATCGTGAAGTGGGTCTGGCAGATGGACAGCGACAACGAAAAAGAAATGAATGGAGAAGCGATCGATTCGGGTCAGCTGACCGGAACGGCCAGGCTTAGCTATTGGTCTTTGCGCCACAACGGACAGGAGCAGTATCTCAAGCAGCTAGGACTCGATTCGACGAGACCGTAACCCGTCCGGTATTGGAGCACGGACTGCGCCGTGATCCGCAATGCTCGACACACGCCCATGGAGATCCGTTTTTACAACACGCTATCACGCCGGATCGAACCGTTTTCGGTTTTCGATTCACCCACGGCGGCGGTGTATACCTGCGGGCCAACGGTCTACGACTACGCTCATATCGGTAACTTCAGGGCATTTATTTTCGCTGACGTGTTACGACGTTTTCTAGAAACAGTCGGCTACCGGGTTCACCAGGTTATGAACATTACCGATGTGGGCCACATGACCGAAGACAACCTGGCTGACGGCGGTGGTCAGGACAAGATGCAGGTCGCGATCCAGCGCATGAAAGTGGCTAAGAAGACTGGGAAAGTCGCCAACACCGATGTGGCCGATCCCACAGACCCTTATCAGGTGGCGTCGTTCTTTACCGACGCTTTCCTTGAAGACGCAAAGTCACTGAGCTTGAAGATCGCCCATGAATACCCCGATCACATGCCCCGCGCGACCGAACATATTCCCCAGATGCAGGCCTTGATCACGAAACTGCTGGAGCGTGGCCACGCTTACGTCGCCGGCGATGGGGCCGTTTATTACAGCGTTCAGAGTTTTCCAGAATACGGTCGGCTCAGCGGCAACACCCTAGAAAAGTTGCGTGGAGGCAGTGGCGGACGTGTGCGGGAGCAACACCAGGCCCAGAAACGTCACCCCGCCGATTTTCTGTTGTGGAAACCCGATCGTGCACACCTGATGAAATGGGATTCGCCGTGGGGCCAGGGCTATCCTGGCTGGCACATCGAGTGTTCGGCCATGGCCATGGCGCGGCTGGGTCGCC
Organism: Phycisphaeraceae bacterium; assembly: GCA_965222495.1. Taxonomy (GTDB): domain Bacteria; phylum Planctomycetota; class Phycisphaerae; order Phycisphaerales; family Phycisphaeraceae; genus CBDCUA01. The sequence continues at coordinate 1,093,040 of CBDCUA010000007.1, forward strand.
AGACCATCGACATTCACACTGGTGGTGAGGACAATATCTTTCCGCATCACGAGTGCGAGATCGCCCAATCGTGCGGCGCTACGGGGCAGCCATTTGCCCGCTTTTGGATGCACACACGCTTCTTGCTGGTGGAGGGGCAGAAGATGTCCAAATCGAAAGGCAATTTTTTTACCGTCCGTGATGTTCTAAGCGGGAAGGTCACGGGCAAGCCTGTGGACGCTGCGGTTCTCCGGTTCGAATTGCTCAAAGCGCACTATCGCTCGAACATGAACTTCACGAAGAAGGGTTTGGAGGATTCGGCCCGGGCGGTCCAGCGATTGCGCGATGTGGCAAGTGACTTGAAACAACACGCCGGACGCGGAACGACGCCACCGGTGGCATCGCACCCGGTGCTCATTGAGTTCACCAAGGCGCTTGGTGATGATTTAAATATGAGCGGCGCGTTGGCAGTCGTATTCAAATGGATCAGTGGCCCATCTCTGGAGTCACCCGCCGAAGCCTTGGCGGTGCTCGAGGTGATCGATTGTGTACTGGGTGTGCTTGGCACCCCCCAACAAGCCACAACCGCCACAGGGGCGGAAGATAAGGCGTCGGTACAAGCGTTGTGCGATCAGATTGACACGGCACGTGCCATTAGAGATTTCACCACCGCCGATCGACTTCGTCAACAGCTGACAAGTCAGGGCTACGAGGTTGGGACCACCAAGTCCGGCACCGTCGCACGTAAAAAACTGATCTAGGATTCACCGCCGGCCTGAACACCAGCCGATTTCTGGAAGTTGCCCGGCGATGACAAACCGCCACGAGCCGTTGGCAGATCATCCAAGCGTGGGCCCGTATGCGGTCGGGTACGATACCAGGCGGGCGCCACGGTGTTTGTCGCGTTGAAGCCGAAATCAGTCTTGTGAGGCACCGCGTGTACTGGGTTTGGCGGAAGTCGCCGCCGTGATGTAAGGGACACCGCTGAATAACGTCACAACGATGACAGTATAAATCACCACGTCGCGGATCACACCGAACCACGCGCGGTCCGGTTGCATGGGATCGAGCCAGACGATCGCCAGGATGACCGGGACGGCAATGGACTGCAGGATCATTTTCAGCTTGCCAAACATATTGGCACCGAATCGTACGCCGGCGGTTTCCATTTCTCCCCGGATGTCGGTTACGAGCAACTCACGGGCGAGCATCACGGCGACCATCCAGGGATACACACCGCTGATCATGGTAAAAAGATCGCCCCGTTCGACGGCTTGGGCAATGACGAATCGCGGACCGGAGAGATAGATGAACGCCCCCAGGACCAGCACCTTGTCGCAGAACGGATCCATAATCCGCCCAAAGGCGCTTTCGGCGTGCCATTTTCTTGCCAGGTAGCCGTCTAACATATCGGTCAGCGCCGCGAGCACAAACAGCACAATGGCGGCGACCAGCCACCGGCTGCCGTGAGGCCCACACGGATAGCAGTATTGATTGAGTGTCAAGAAGAACACACCCGCGAGTACCAGGCGAAGAACCGTCAGCTGATTGGGTAGCTGGCTGTACAGTGTCACGCAATCCTGAAAGAGTTATTCAATCCCGCCCTTGAGTGGCTTGGGCGGTTTTTTTTGTGCCTGAATGGACTTAGAACGCCGATGGTCAGCCATCGCTGCCTTGAGCGGTTGGCGTTGGGTGGGATCGGCTGTCTCGGCGGCGCTGGTTTTGAGAGATAACCGTATGCGACGCTCTTTTTCGTTGACCGCAATGACACGACATTGGCACTCCTGGCCGACCTGTACCACATCGTCCACGTTGTGAACACGGTGTTCAGCCAACTCGGAAATGTGCACCAGACCTTCCAGGCCGTGTCCCAGTTGCATAAACGCGCCAAACTCGACCGTACGCACCACCCGTGCCGAAAGCTGATCCCCAACGTGGATGTGATCGGCGATCCCCTGCCACGGGTCTGGTTGAACCTGCTTCATACCAAGGCTGATACGCTTATTTTCACGGTCGACGTTGAGGACTCTGACCGTGACAGCCTGGCCCACAACCGCCACATCGACCGGTTTCATGGTGCGATCGTAGCTCATATCACGGACGTGTACCAAACCGTCGATTCCTCCTAAGTCGACAAAGATACCATAGTCCATCACGCCGCTGACGGTGCCCTGGCGTGTCTGACCAACCTCCAGCAGGCCCCAAAGCCGTTCCTGTTGGGTACGCCGTTCTGATTGCAATAGCGATCGGCGGTTGAGCACAATCTTTTTGGATTGGAGATGGATCTCCTGAACCTGGGCACGTAATTTTTGCCCAACAAAAGGTTGGAGGTCATCAACATAGTGAAGATCGACTTGGCTGACCGGCATAAACGCCCGAATGCTGCCGGCGATTTCCAACTCCAAGCCGCCTTTGTTGGTCGCGGTGACCCGGGCTTCAACAACGCTGCCACGATGCAGCTGATCCCAAGCGGCCCGTCCCGCCGCACCCTCTCGAGACAAGATCACCAAACCTTGGTGGGTATCGATCCGCTGGACCACGAAATCCATGACACTTCCGACCCGAGGCGCACGTTCGAACTGTCCCAAAGGGACGATGCCCTGGTACTTGTCATCGACACCGCGCAAGTCGACAAACACGTCGTCTCCATGAACGGCCGCTATACGCCCGCGGACCAACTGGTGTTCGACACCGCGTGCACGTTTGTCTGTCGAAGGGGTTGGCGTGGGGTCTTGCGTGGGGCTTGGTGCTTCACCGGCCAATAATTCTTGCACGTCTTGGTCCCCCAGCGCGTCGGCGAGCTCACGCTCGACCTGACGATCGATCGGCTCGTGTGTTTGGCCACTGTGGGTGTGACGGGTGTTCATGGTTCGTCCCCGACCTGCCTGTGTCTACATCGGAACCGTCAACCGATACGCTAGTTTACCTGCACGTCGTGTTTGGGCCAACGATATTTTCGACTGACCTGCGGAGACCTTAGGGCCAGATTGCCCATATGGCCTGGTTGTGGTCGACCGGGCCGTTGTGGTGTATAGTGTGGCCCGGGGCATTCGCACCAACCCTGGTGATCCACCGGGATGGGTAGACAAAAATGAAGATCATCTTAGCCAACCCAAGAGGATTTTGTGCCGGTGTCAATATGGCGATTCAGTGCGTTGAGGAGGCACTGCGGATCGTCGGTTCACCACTGTACGTGTACCATGAGATCGTACACAACCGATACGTGGTGGAGCGTTTTGTGCAACGGGGTGTGGTATTTGTCGATACGATCGACGAAGTCCCCCCTCGCCAAACAGTGATCTTTAGCGCTCACGGCGTGAGCCCGGAAGTACGCACCCGTGCTAAGCAACGGGGGTGTACCATGATCGACGCGACCTGTCCGCTGGTGACCAAGGTCCACATGGAGGCCATCCGGTATGCGAAGCAGGGATACAAGATCCTGCTGGTAGGCCATGCCGGTCACGACGAGGTCGTGGGTACATTTGGTGAAGCACCCGATGCGATTACGATTGTCGAATCAGCCCAAGATGTAGAAAAACTTTCTTTCGCGGAGGATGAAGCGCTGGTGTACCTTACTCAGACGACACTGAGTATGGACGACGCCAACCTTATTATTGACGCGATTAAAAAGAAATACCCGCATGTCAAGGCACCGCCCAGCGACGACATCTGCTACGCCACGACCAACCGACAGCATGCCGTGCGGCACCTGGCGCCGGATGTGGAGTTGGTGCTGGTGGTGGGTTCCAAAAATAGTTCCAATTCCGTTCGTCTGACGGAAATCTCTGAAAACGTCGGCACGCGAGCTTATCTGGTGGACGATCGGAGCGAGATTGATCACGGGTGGTTTCATGGCGTTCGCTCTGTGTTGGTGACCGCGGGTGCGTCGGCCCCAGAATACTTGGTCCAAGAAATCGTGACCGAGTTGGTCGAAAAATACAACGGGCGGGTGGTGTCCATGCACGGGGTAGAGGAAGACATGCACTTCGAGTTGCCCGTCTCGCTACGCGTGCTTCGCGAGGGGCAACCGGCCGAGGCATGACTTGTGGTTGCGGTTGAGGCTCACGACAGTCACCGGTAAAATACAAGCTTGTCGATGCTGTTCTGGGATCTTCCGTCATGCCTGATGATAGCCACAGGTTCATGGCGTAACGCCATCGTATCGACGACTGCCAGTTAGGTGTCCCGCGTCACGAACAGGGATTAGCGGTTTCTCATGTTCACCAACCGGGGTGGTCCGGTTTCAAAGGTATCGGGTGGCACATGTCGCTGGTTCACTATGGATACCGGGGTAAGACGGTGGGATACGGTAATATATCGTCTTGTCTGACCGGTCTGAAAAACGATCGATACGGCGGCGTGTAGACCCAACACACGATCGTCAGATGAGCCGGACGGCGTGGGATTCCGTGTTCTGGTACGGACGGTAGGGTGGGAGAGGACGTAAAGTCGGTTGGAACAGCTGCTGTGATCAGTACCGAGGGTGACCGTGTGGACAACAGGGTCACATTAGAAGCCGCGATCGGCAAGGAAGAAGTAGACGGGAGGGTAGAATCATTTCCGGTCAACTTTCGAACAAAGCAATCAAATATGTCCAAAACCTGAACTTTGCTATAGAAAAGCGTTTTTGTAAGTTTCTGATGTCCAGCCGCATGCGATAGGAAGACGCAGGCATGTTACTCCCATCGACACACTGGTCATCGGTGTCACTGGCTGCCAAAGCCGATCGCGGCTGTGCAAAATTGGCTCTAGAACGACTGCTGAACCGTTACATGCCCGCGTTGAGGTCTTATTTGCTCAAGACCGAACGATGTGCTTCTAGTGACGTCGACGACATTCTTCAAGCTTTCGTCGCCGACAAGATTCTCCAAGATGGGTTGCTTCAACACGCCAAACAAGAACGAGGTCGATTCCGATCATTCTTGATTAAATCGCTAGACAACTTTGTGATTAGCGTCAAACGTAAAGAAAAGAACAATCGTCAATTTGTACAATCTTTAGGTCCGTCACACATGGTGGTTCGTGTCCCGGTCAAGGCAAGAGTCAGTCATACGGAAGTCTTCGATTTGGCGTGGGGACGTGAGGTGATCGCTCTGGCCGTGGAACAGTTAAGGGAAGAATGTAAAATCTCTAACCGTCCCGATGTTTGGAAGGTATTTGAGTATCGGTTGCTGCGCCCTGCGCTTTACAAAGAGCCTCCGATGCCGTGTAAGGAACTGGCCAAGTATCTTGCTTTGGGCTCTGAGTCGCAGGTGTCCAACCGTTTGGTGACCGCCAAACGAGCTTTCAACCGGGTGTTGCAGAGTGTGGTCGGTGAGTACGTCCACCCAGACGAGGTGGCGGCGGAGGTCACTGAAATTAAAAGGGTTTTTAGTCATGCCCATCCGCAGTCATGGCGAGCCCCCGAGGATGCCGGTGATAGGGCCGGCTCTTGTTGCTAAGCGGGTTCGACAATCCGATCCAATGCTCTTAGGGCAGCTGCTGCTTCGTGCTGACGAAACGGCGTGGGATCTGGATGACACATCGTTGGGCAATCTTAGACCATCGTCCCCGACGCTTGACGGTCCGGCACAAGCATCGTCACACGCAGACAGATTAGAGGACAATCCAGCCCAGCGCCCGCCTCAGGTTGACGGCTACCAGGTGATCCAATACCTCGGGCGTGGCGGTATGGGTGTGGTTTGGAAGGCGATTCAGTTAGGAACGGACCGGCACGTGGCGATCAAGATCTTGTGTCCTGGACGTTCTTGTCACCTTCCTGCGATCCGGCAATTCAAGCAGGAAGTCAGTCTGGCATCGAGCTTGGCTCATCCTAATATCGCACGAGTCTACGATAGCGGAATTCATCGTCTGGACTATTTCTACGCCATGGAATTCGTCGATGGTGATGATCTGAATACGTTCGTACGCCGTGGGTGTCTTGATCAGTGTCAGGTGTTACGGTTGGTCGCGAAGGTGTGTCATGCGGTGCATCACGCGCACGGGGAAGGGGTTGTCCATGGCGATCTTAAGCCCTCCAATATTCTAGTGACGCCTGACGGTGAGCCCCATGTCCTGGATTTTGGTTTGGCCAGAGCATTAGACGATCTTCCTTTAAGAGGATGTCCGGCGGGAACCGTCGCCTATATGGCACCTGAACAGGTCAGCGGGTGGCTGTTTCCCCAGACCGATGTCTATGGGCTGGGGGTCATTCTTTACGAGGTTCTTGTGGGGTTCTTACCAAGGCGGGTGTCTGGGTCGCCCGTTCAAGCGCTTCGGGACGCGGCGACGACGCCAGTGACGCTGCCACGTCACGTCCAGACGTCCATGAACAAAGAGCTCCAGGCGTTGCTCCTTAAGGCCTTGGCGGCGGAACCCGAACAGCGATACCGATCCTGCGCGGAGATGGCCCGGGACATTGAGCGATTTTTGGAAGGAAGGCTTGTCGCTGCCTACCACTATACCTGGGTAGGCATGGCAGCTACTCAGATCCGCCGCTACCGCTACAAGTTGCTGGTTTGCACCGTTATTTTGTGCTGCTCGGTGGCGGTCCTGGGTGTGTACTCCAGGGGAATTATGGCCAGGAGGACCCGGATCGCCGCCGAAGCCTCTAGAGTCAACTTTTCCCGATATCTGCAGCAAATCTTCCAGGCCCGAGAGGCACTGGCGATCAATAACACGGCGGTTGCCCAGCGTGTGCTTGAACAGTGCCCGCGTCAGCTAAGAAGTTGGGAGTGGCAACGTCTGTCACTGTTGGCCGATCAGAGCGATCTGACGTTAGATCGGCGACATTCCAGTTCCAGCCCGATTCTCGCGGCCACGATTGATCCTGGTACGAGGCAGATCCTGGTGGTCGATGAGGCTGGAGCCGTCAGCACTTACGATCCCTCGGCGGGCACACGACTTGGGCAGGTCACCCTAGGCGATCAGATCATGATTCGTGCCGTGTTCGGCCTGCAGCACAAGAGGTTAATGACCGTATCGGAAAGTGGCCAATTCAAGCTGTGGGATACGGACTCTTTTGAACCGATTGCTTCGGCGACCGGCCGCGTAGATCACCGGTATGCCAATACGCTACACGCCGCCGGAGGTATCGGAGCATTTATCGACACACAGGGCCAGATCACGATCGTGGATCTCCACACCGGACAACTGTTGGCCAGACACGAGGCCCCAAAGAGAACTCGGTTTGTAAGGTGCAGTGCTGTTGGAAGGCGGCTTGTGGCAGTGGGCGAAACGGTCCGGTGGTGGGATCTGGATACCGGACTTCAGCGTAACGTGGTTTTTGACCATGGCCATTCGATCTCTGCCCTGGCGATCGATGACAGCGGACAGCGGATGTTCCTGGGGAACGTTGATGGTACGGTGGATGTCTTTGATTTGACCACCGAGGCCCGAGTCATAAAGCTGTCAGGTCACCAAGGGCCGGTTCGACATGTGATCGGCGGCTTCGATCACCGCCAGATCTTCACTTCGGGAGATGATTGCACGATCAGGGCGTGGAATCTAGATACACGTCAGTTGGTCGTGTGCTTGCGCGGACACCACGAACCGGTCCGTTTCATAGCGTCAGATCATCGCAACGACGGATTGACGTCGGTGGACGTGAGCAACGTGCTTCGAACCTGGCGGCTGGAGCACGCCACCGGCCAGACCACGCTACAACTCGATTCTGCCTGCGTGGTGTCGGCATTCGATCCAGACGGTCGACAGGTCGTTTGGAGCGGTTTAGATGGCAGGATCAGGCTACGGTCTGCGGTGTCCCCGCGGGTTCAGGTGTTGGCACCATCCCACCGGCGGTCTGTTAGAGCCCTAGCGTTTAGTCCTGACGGAAACCTGATGGCTTCTGGCGGCGACGACGGAACCATTCGGATCTGGAACACCGCTTCGGGCCAACAGCAACGACTGTTAGAGGGTTGCAATGGCCAGGTGCTGTCATTGGCCATTCATGACGATCCCTACCGTGTCATTGCTGCCGTGGCCGGGACGCCTAATGGGATATGCGTATGGAATGGGCAATCCAATGCCCCCAAGCTCGTGCTAGAGGGAATGCCCCCATTTGCATTGGGTCGTCACGGAAACCAGATGGCGTTTGTTAAGCCTGCGGGGCCAGGAAGGATCGGGGAATCGGTGGTCATTTGGGATCTGGAACAAGGCCGATTGGTTAGGGAATTCGGCGGTCAGACCGGTCAGCTGAGATCGCTGGCGTGGAGCAGAGATCGAAACAGAATGGCTTGTTCGTATCGGGACAACACCGTGAAGGTCTTGGACGCGAACACGGGCGAGCACGTATCAACGCTGCAATCGGATCGACAGGAGTCTATTTTTTCGTTGGCCTTTAGTTCTGATGACAAGCGTTTGATCACCGCCGGCGAATCGATCAGGCTGTGGGATGTGGTCACCGGCCAACACGTCTATACCGTTGATCAGAGTGAATCCGGGCCGTTCTTGTCGGTCGATGCCAGTGCCGACGGAAAGACTCTCGTGGCCCGTAATCTGACGTCAGTGACGACTTGGGCCTCGCATTGAAATGGTCCGTGTCATCGTCTATAGCGGTGGGTATAAGCAGTGGGTATCAGTCGCCATCAAGGGCAGAGGTTGAGATTGCCATACATCCCCAAGCATTACGGAGCTTGTGCATGTCCACGTCGCGATCGGGCGGTGGGATTTACGCTTCTTGAGCTGTTGATCGTTGTGGCGGTGGTGGGCGTGTTGATCTCATTTAGCCTGGCCGCCGCACGTATGGCCAGATCGACGGTGCGGGACGTGACTTGTCAAACGAACCTTAAACAGATGTACGTTGGATGGGTGGCCGCGCTGGCAGACAGAAACCATGTTATTCCCTACACAAAATCAACACCGCAAGATCCAGAGGTGGATCCGACATGGACCCATCTCCTAGATGGCATCTTCCCTGACGCTCCGCCGCTGGGTGGCGACCCGGTGGAGTCTTTTAACGTGTGCCCGACCGTGCAGACAAAGTATCAGTCGGTGTGGTATCCGAGCGTGACCTGGGGCTACGCCGTGAACACGTTATGGCAAGCTGATCCCCTGGTTTTAAACGAACACAAGCCGTGGGACGCGATTAGGCGTCCTGAGGCGTATCCATGGTTCATGGATTCGGCGGTCTTGCCTTTTGGCAACGCGTCATACACTGTTGTTCGTGTGCTGCCCGACCAGCGCCGTGGTCCACCGACTTGGGGCGTGGGGCTGCACCATGACTTGGAGCGGACCGCCAATGTCGCGTTTGCCAACGGCACTGTCAGGTCCGTGACCCAAGGCGATATCGAAAAGGCGCAACAGGATGGTTCAGATCTGGGGTGGTTTGAGAACCGATAGCCACCGAGATCACCACGTGCCTCCGCGTTACTTTGAACGCGATCGAATCATCCGCTGTTGCGAAAACGCCATGCCCAGTAACACCACGACCGGTAAACTGCTGGGTGTCGGCATTGAAATCGGCTCAACGCGCAAGGTAAACCGATATCCGCTGTCGGTCCACGCCGTTGTCGGCACGGATGGGCGATCAGGTACATCAATCGCGAATGCTGAGTTTTCCGCTAGCCCCGCTTGGGTGAGACCTTCGCTCCACACAATCTGTGATTCACCGTGGACCAGGTTATGAAAGTTCGCCGATTTTAGCCCGCTGGCAAAGGTCCGGTCGGGCCAATCGAAGTCTAACCCGGTTCCGTGAGCCTCAGAAAAACGGTCTCCGTCACCAAAACCCAGAAGGTATCGTATGCCACGCCAGGGTGTATCTGTCATATTCTGGACGGTTTGGTTGAATGAGTATTCGGTTGGACCGGTGGATTGGTCGACGCCGAAGACCAGGTCAATCGCCTTGGTGGGTTCGGTGACCTGCAGCGGATAGATAATCAGATTGCTTGAGAAGAAACTGTCGTCATTGGCCGGTTCACGGGTCGTGATGGGAAGTGACGGAAAGATCGATTGAGCGGTAAGGGCATGAAACTTGACGTTCACGAGCTCCGTAATCATGCCAGCTTCAACACGGCCAAGCGAATACAAGGTCATGCCGCAAGCCACCAAGCACCAGACAAACCAGCTGCGCGTCCGCCATTTAAGGCCGTCCAACGGATCACCATTGCCGGCAGCAACGTCCCGGCGAGGTTGGACGTCTATTGACGTGGCATGCAACTCAACAGCGCTTAGAGCAATGGAATCATTGCAGGAATAAACATCTAAAAATTCTGTGCTTATATGAATTTTCAGACCTCCATGCCAGTCTAGCGATTCAGATAATCACGTATAACCTGGTGCAGGGTAACATGTGGGTATCATGATCGCCAGTCCAATCTGATCGTTGGCTCTATCAGACAAATAAAAAATTTGTGACCGCGAAACGACTTTTCGGGTTCGTCGGTCGACGTTCGTCTACCGCTTTCGAATCCATGAATTCGTTTTAGTCTTAGTTTTAACAGGTGTTTACCAAAGTCAAGTGCCGCGTGGATGTTCCGGGCGAAGTGTCTGGATGTGTTAGCGGTAGGCCGCTGCCTACCGTCGCAGCAAATTTTTTTAGGGTCGCGCGCAAGATTTGCCAATTCGATGCGTAGTTAGATTGAATTGAACTTGAACCGCGCCGTCACTTAAACATGAGGTGTACCGCAATGGCCAAGGCCGATATGAATGACCGCAACGCAACGCTTCGTCAGGTAGCAGCAAGTTCTTCGTGTCCCAATGATTACCGCGTAAGTGTCTTTTCTCCTTGCACCGGTGGCCAGATCGTGCTCAAAGGGGCCAACTGTAATCTTTACAGTGGAACGGTCGGTGACTTTGATCTTGTCGTCCTATTCGCCGTCTCAGATGGAGGCCAGTCATCATGGCAGTTCGACGTGTGGGATTTCGACTCCGGGTCTTCTTGCTTTGGCATTCGCAGTTTTCGACTTGAGACGCCTTCCACCGATCCCATAGGGGATTACTGTGACTGGAACGGGACTGACAAGGATTGCGACAGAGGAAGAGGTGCCGTGTTTGAAACTTAAATGGTAGGGGCAGGGAGCTTTATTGAAGAACCCCGTGTCGGCTTCGAGGCGGCGTGTGCGTGTCTGTCTGGCAATCAGGTGAGGCCGAAAGCAGACGGTCTTACCTTGGCGATGTGGGATGAAGCCGTCAGCAGACACCGAAGCCGGCCGGGGTTCCTCAGCTCCCTTTGGTCGGTGCGTGAGCTTGGCTGTCATATGGTGGATCAAGCCACTTGTGAGCATTCGGCGATTTGGTGGCTGGGCCTGATTTCTGTAGGCTCGTGATGTGCAGGTCCCGGTGGATGTGTTGACACTGTGTTTGGGTTTCACCGTGTTCGCCGCTACGGTAGCATACCGCCGCCGATAACGAACCACACGCGATGCGTTGTGATGTCCTTGTCACCCAGGTCCAGGGGTCGTTAGATACGATCGAACCAGACGCTGATGGGCAGGATGATCTGCTGGGCTGTTGGCGGCTGATACGTTTTGCGCCCGATCCTTGTACGTCCAGAACTCATCAAGTTTTGTCGATACATGACCGTGTTGATGGCACGCCTGCGCACAGGAACTTTACTGTGTGGGGTATGATATTTCGCTATGGCGGCAGTGACGAGATAGGTCCTCCATTCAGCCGGCCGCCAAAACAATCTGCAGCACACAACCAAAAACGGCGGTGAACCATTCGGCATCCGAATTGCCAGAGGATACGCACTAGCCGGTCGTGAGGATCGGACGGACGCGGTGAAGATGGTGTCATCAGCGGCACCGGGGTGGTTATCGGGCTATGTGTGTTCCGCCCGGTGGTGGGCAACGCCCGAGAACAGATGTAAAAGTTCGCGTATTTGGCCTGATATTCCGTGCAATCGGCACAAGGCAAAAATATTTCCAAATCGTCACAGATCGGCTAAAGCAAACGACTCGCATAGTCGACATAACCGTTGTCGCCCAATGCTGTCCCGACCTGGACATAAAGGTCAAAGCAATGTCAGGGCCACAGAAGGCACGAATTGGAACCATACTGAAAAAACATCATTGGCTGACGGCCGAACAGGTCACCCAGATCCTGGCAACCCAGGAGCACAGCCATCGACCATTTGGTCAGCTGGCGCAACGAATGTTCGGCGTCACCGCCGACGCGATCGAAGCGGCTTGGGTGGAGCAGTACCTGCAGTACGGTACGAAGGTCGACCTGGCCAGCCAGCAGATCGATCCGCGGGTCCTAAACAGGCTGACCCGTCGTCAAGCTTGGCAATTGCAGCTGTTGCCGCTGCGGCATGAAGACAATCAACTGGTCGTTGCGACATGTCCGGAGCGTCTGGCGCGTTCGGTGAAGTTCGCGTGGCGCCGGTTGAATGAGCCGGTATTCGTCGTCGTCGCTGACAGGTTGCAACTCGAAGAACACCTCCAGTTGCACTATCCCTGGCCTGCCATGGAGCATCTGTCGTGTGTCGGGCCGGCGGCCGTTGGATCGGGTTGATGCATGATTGTCCGGCTTCATACCCATGGGGGTTCGAGAACCGACTGGGCCTGCCGTTCGTCGTCCATTGCCGCATCGACGGCATGGCACGCCGCCGCTTGGTGCTGCCAAAACTCGATGCACACTGGGCAGTCAGGGCGATGAAACCATGGGCTGGGGTCGCCTTTGCTGGTGCAAAAGCACCGATCAAAAGGCAAGACGTCGGCAGATGGCATGAGCTTCAGGACGCGCCTGAACCGTTCGATCTGCGGGGTCATGTTGCACCTCGATCATTCGAGCTTTCGCGGTTACCGTCGGGTGGGTCGTGGCGGCGTTGTCCCGGCGAACCGGTGCACTTAAACGGTCGCTTGCCGAACCAGGACGTGACAAATCTGGGTTGAATCCACATGAACGGCTGTATCGACCGTTAAGAGAGGCAACTTAATCTCGGTGGAGCGTGCTGTGTCGGCCAGGACACTTTGCGCTGGGGTTGGCGATCTGAGGCGTCCTTTGTCTTCGGATCAGAAAAAGCGGTGAGAGTCATATATGATGCCAGGCGATGGTCGACGTTGAAAAATTCTGTGGTGGTGGATTTCCGTCCACGCGGTTGCGACGATTGCGGCGTGGGCGGGTCATGCGTGCGGCGGTAGCGGATGTGTGTCTTACCGCTGACGATCTGGTCTATCCACTGTTTGTCGGCGAATTGAGCACCGTTCAACCGGTTGCGTCGATGCCTCACGTAAGCCGGTTATCGGTGGGACATGCGGTTGAAACAATTCGAACCCTTGCCGATCGGGGACTGCGCCAGTTTATCCTTTTTGGGGTGGTTGACGATGCGAATAAGCGACCCGACGGCCACTATGCGTCTGATCCCGAAGCGCCGGTGAACCGGGTGCTTCGGTCTGTGCGCGACGCGGGGCTGGATGTGCTCTTGATTGCAGACTTGTGTCTGTGTGAATACACCGATCACGGTCATTGCGGTGTGTTATGCAAGAACGATCCGAAGTGGATTGTCGACAACGATCCGACACTAGAGATCTTGAGTCGTACCGCACAAGCCCTGGCGGCGTGTGGGGCGGACGTGGTCGCGCCGTCTGGGATGATCGATGGTCAGGTGGCGGCGGTACGCGATGGTTTGGACCAAAGCGGATTCTCTTCGGTGGCCATTCTGGCCTACTGTGTCAAGTACGCCTCAAGTTTTTACGGCCCATTTCGTGAAGCCGGTGGCGGCCACATGGCGTCGGGTGATCGGCGTGGCTACCAAATGGATTATCGACGTCAGCGCGAGTGGCAATCTGAACTGGAATCAGATTTGGCCCAAGGGGCCGATATGGTCATGGTCAAGCCGGCGGCGTCCTATTTGGACATCGTACGCCAGGTCCGCGATACGTGCGCTGTACCACTTGCGGCGTATCATGTCAGCGGTGAGTACGCGATGCTCTGTGCAGCGGCCCAGCGCGGATGGGTCGATCTGAAGGAAGCGGCGTTGGAGGTGACATACGGATTGAAGCGGGCTGGTGCGGATATGATTTTGACCTACCTCGCACCGCAGCTGTTGGATTGGATTTGAATGGTCGGGAACTTCCTGATTGGACACACAGGGCTTGCGTCGGCGATTCGCACACATGCAAGATAGGCGCGTACGGAGATTGGCGGTGTGATCACAAATGCCAGGCCGACAAGTTGTAAGTCGCCATCAGTAAGTAGATCAGAGGTGGTTCATGCTACCGACAATACGGCAACGCGTGGTGATTGTGACTGCGATGATCATCGGAGCGGCGGCGTGGCTATCGGTCACGAGCATACTGATAGCTCCAGATGGGTCTGACGGGGTGAGTCTGATGTCGGCGCGCGTCGGCGTGGTCGCGGCGGTGCTGATCGTGGCAGTGGTCGGTGTGTTTGCCCTGGGCTTTGGGTTGATCGCGTCGGTGATGGGCAATCCGTTAAGCGGTGTATTCGCAGTATCGGGTGGGCTAGGGGTGTTGGCGTGTAAGACAGGAGCGATTGACGGCTGGATGCGAAGGTCCGTTCTGCCTGATGACTACAGCGACTTGATGGTGGAAGTGCTTATCTGGCAGGCCGGTGTGGTCATCATGCTCAGTGCAATCCAGTGGCTGCGTTCACCGATGCGAGCGATATGGCCGGCATTGGCGTACGAAGATCATCTTGGTGTCGATATCCACTTGCGGTTTCCGCAGGCACAGGCGTGGGCGGCTGGTGCGGTATGTGCGGTGTGTGGCAGTGGCATGGGCTGTCTGTTGATCCGAGACGCGAACGTGGGGCAGGTGGTGGGATCTTTGGTGATGAGTTTTGGTGTCGGTGGGCTTGTCGCGGGCCTGATTTTCCCGCAGGTCAATCCAGTAGGGATACTGTTTAGCCCTGCAATGGTGGCCATCGGGGCGTATGCCTATGCCCGTCTGGGGTTTCAAAACGCCGACGAATTGTTGCAGGTCTGGTACGGACAACAGCTGCCAGGAATCGTCTTGGTGTTGCCCATCCATTACGCGTCGGCCGGTGTGGCAGGGTGCGCAGTGGGTGTGGGCTTGGCTCAGGTGATCGAAGCTTCGAAGGTGCAGGCGGTCGGTTCTTAAAAAGGGTACGCGGTGGTCTGTTCGATGGACTGGCGTCTAGAGAAGTCCAGCGGCTCGAGGGCGATCATCGCAAAGAGCCAACAATAGCGCTACGAATTCAACGTAACCACACGATGAGGCAGACGCCCGCGGTCTGGTGTTGATGGACATGACAAGACGATTTGGGGCTGTGGGGGTGTGGCGCCAGGCGGGGGTGTGGGATCTCGGAAAGGGAATCGTCTTCGCTGCGACGGTCGGTGTTGTGGCGGGCATCGGCGCGATTGTCTTCCACGCATTACGTGAGCTGGTGGCTTACGGCACTCTGGATTTCATCGCGGGTTATCGTCCCGGTGGATCGGCTGGTGAAGGCGTGCTGTTTCATCTGATTTCGTCGACCCAGTTCCGGCCTTGGTTGTTGCTTTTTGTTCCTGCTTTGGGGGGGATGGTTGGCGGCTGGCTGGTGTATACGTTTGCGCCGGAGACCGAGGGCCACGGCACAGACGCGGCGATCGACGCCTATCACCATAAGAGGGGGACCATTCGCCTTCGAGTGCCGTTGATCAAGACCCTCGCCTCAGCGATCACACTCGGGACCGGAGGATCAGGCGGCCAGGAGGGGCCCATTGCTCAGATCGGCGCTGGGTTTGGGTCATCCTTCGCTACAGCGCTGGGTTTATCAGATCGCCAACGCCGCAGCCTCTTGGCAGCTGGTTTGGGCGCTGGGATTGGGGCGATCTTCCACGCACCGTTGGCCGGAGCGATTTTCGCGACTGAAGTGCTCTACCGCGACCCTGACTTTGAGTCGGAAAACCTGATTCCTGCGTTGATCTCAACCACGGTGGCCTACAACGTGTACAGCATGGTTTTTGGATTCCAGCCATTATTCGAAGTGCAGGCGATGCAGTTTGATAACCCATACTTGCTGATGCCGTTGACGGTGATGGCCGTGGCCATGGCGATCGCTTCGATGGTCTACGTCAGGTGTTTTTATGGTGCCCATCGTTTGTTTGGGCGGTTAAAGATCCCGAAGATCTACAAACCGGCCTGCGGCGGCCTGATGACCGGAGGATTGGCCGTGAGCATGTATTATGCGCTAGAGACGCTGGGGCCTGTCGCCCAACGGGATGCCCTGAGCGTACTGTCAGTGGGATACGGCTATCTCCAGAAAGTGTTGAATCCCGAGGGGTCGGCGCTGCTGGTCACGGTGTTGCTGGTGGTGGGGGTGGGCAAGATCATCACAACGTCGTTGACCATTGGGGCTGGAGGATCGGGAGGGGTGTTTGGGCCGAGCATGGTGATCGGCGGTGCGTTGGGGGCGCTGGTGGCCATGGCATTTCAGCAGATTTTGCCTCAAGCCAGCGCGTGGTGGGGCGTGCGTATGGACGTTTTTGTGATTCTAGGTATGGCCAGTTTCTTTGCCGCCGCCGCCAACACACCCGTGAGTACCCTCATCATGGTGTCGGAAATGACAGGCAGTTATGCACTGCTTTTACCGGCGATGTGGGTTTGTGCGGTCGCATATCTGTTGGGACGGGGCACGACCATTTTTGCCCAGCAGGTGCCTTCGAGGGTCGATTCGCCGGCACATCGTGGTGATTTTATTGTAGACGTTCTGGCGGGATTGACGGTCCGCGATGCGATGGAGCAGACGACCAGCTCATTTAGAACGGTGCCCGTGGGGATGCCACTGAGCGAAATTGTACGGATGATTACCGGTACCCGGCAGACGTGCTTTCCGGTCGTCGATGACCAAGACCAATACTATGGCGTTTTCGGATTCAACGATATCCGCCAATTCCTATATGATCGCGATGGTGTCGGTGATTTGGCGGTCGCCCAGGACCTGGCCCGAAGCGGTCGGGCTCCGTTCACACCTCAGACCGATCTATCCAGCGCAATCCGCCGATTTGCATCGGGCCAAGACGAAGAATGGCCGGTGGTCGAAGCGACCGGTCCCGGCCGCGTGATCGGTCTGGTTCGCAGACAAGACGTGATTGCCGCTTACAGTTCACGGCTCTTGACCATGCGGAAAGATGCCCGCCGCGGTCAGTGAACACCGCCAGACTCGTTTGGCACTGGCAGTGACCATAAAATAGACAAAAAAGTTTGGCCATTGGCCCGATGGGGGCATGTCTTTTGGGCCATATTTCGACGGTTTGGCATCGTCGGTTGCCTACCATCACAATAGACAACCGCTGGCTTCTGTGGAGGCGGCGGGGACCGTAAGAGGTGACCGAAGCGATGGACCCATTTTCCAGTCAACGATATCGATATGGCGGCTCACAGCGGCTTCGGGGGCGCAGGGCGTTTGCGGCTGTATTTGACGCCCGATGTCGAAAACATGCCGGGCCCATCGTCGTCTGCGGTCGACCCAACGAATTGGGCTACTGTCGCTTGGGCCTTTGCACTTCGCGGAAGGTCGGATCCGCCGTGACGCGTAATCGGATCAAGCGGTTACTGCGTGAAGCATTTCGGTTGCGCCAATACGACTTGTGCCAGGCGGTGGGAGGGTATGACATTGCGGTGGTGGTCAGACCCCATGCGCCCGCCAAGCTCGCCCAATACCAGCAATGGCTGACCATGGGCGTGTTAGGGTTGCGCCGACAATGGCGTCATCGATGCAAGCGGGAGATGTCATCTGCGGTTTAATATGCGTTGTCACCACTGAGCAGGCGTACGATGGCGGAGCGCACAGATGATTTGCACTCGTCGGCCATGCCCAATAGCCAAACGCACCATTGGCGGTGGATTGACGTGTAAGGTTGGATGGATTGCCGGCCGGGTATAGACACCTATTTAGGAGCGGCCATGCTAAGTCGCCTATTGACCTTCTTAATTTTGTTGTGGCGAGCGACAGTCGGACGGCTGTTGGTAGGGCATTGCCGCTTCCAACCCACCTGCAGTCAATACATGATCGATGCGATCTGGAAATACGGACCCTGGCAGGGTGTTTGGCGGGGGCTTAAGCGTATCGGGCGGTGCCATCCGTTGGGCGGAGGCGGTGGCTACGATCCGGCGTGAGAGGTCTAGTTGGCCGATACTATACCCATCGGGAATGAACATTCCCCTTCGCGCCGCCACGAGGACCGGAACGAGACCGACCGCAGCCTGCGCGGGACCGTTCCGAGATTGGCGACAGAACAAGAAGGCCTATGAAGATGTTAATTCGGCTCACCACCTACCTTCGCCGTCTGATTTCCCAGCCCAGTGATGAGCTGAACCATGCCCAGCGGGCGTTGCGGTTTGCGGTCGATCTTTCTCGGCATTGCGCTCGTCAGCTTGGACGCAACCATGCCACTCAGATGGCCGCCGCGTTGACCTACCGAACCATATTTGGTCTGGTGCCCATGGCGGTCCTGATGCTGCTGGTGTTTCGTGCTTTCGGCGGTTTCGAGCAGGTCAGTTCAGATCTACAGGACAGGGTCTACGAACACCTGGGGCTTAGTTCCCTGACGCTAGCCACATCGGCGGAGACCGAAAATCAGGTAACGGCGGACGCCACGTCCAGCCAGAACGAAGCTCAGGAACCGCCGTTGTCGTCGGGACAGAGCCAGGAAGACACCGATCGTCAGCTGCGAGCTGGTATCGACAAGATCATGGCGGATCTGACCGAGCGTGCGTCTCGAGTCAGTGTCGGCAGCATTGGGGTGGTGGGGCTGGCGATCCTCATCTGGGCCGCCTTGGCGCTACTGATTACTGTGGAACGGAGCTTCAATCAAATCTACAACTGCCCAGCGGGACGGCCGTGGCATCTGCGCGTCCCGGTCTACTGGGCGGTCATTACGCTTGGCCCTGTGTTGTTGTTTGTGAGTCTGTATGTGGCTCAGCAGATGGTGGGTTACGTCCAGCACCAGGCGGTCGTATGGGGGATGCCGGTGTTGTCTGGTGTCGTGGGGCGTTTGAGCGGGATCGCGGCGTTAGGTGCCAGCTTTCTGCTTCTATTTCTACTTTATGTCCTCATGCCCAACACACGTGTTCGCCGGCGGCCAGCGTTGGTCGGGGCGTTGGTGGCTGCGGCGTTCTGGGAATGGGGCAAGTGGGGCTTTAAGTTGTACGTAAAAAAAGCTGTTTCATATTCAGCGCTGTACGGATCACTGGGATTGGTGCCCTTGTTCTTACTGTGGTTGTACCTGACATGGCTCATTGTGCTGTTCGGTCTGGAGATCACTTATACACTCCAAGCGATGCGGGGCAGGGAATTCGAAAAAGAGGCGGCTCGCCTGGACCAGCGGCGGGTGTATGACCCGCAGTGGCTGATCCCCATGATGACGCGAATAGGATTTGGTTTTTGTCAGGGCCACGTGTCTCGACCAGAAGACCTCGCCCAGCATCTGGGACTGCCCGAGCCGGCTGTGGCTCAGATGGCTCAGCAGCTGCAGGACGCCCAGCTGATCCATGCTGTGGCCGGTGACGATGACGAGACAACCGGCTATACACTTGCACGACCACCCGAAGACATAACGCTTCATCGGTTGTTGGAACTTGGACAAGCGTTGAGTCTCAACGGTCAAGGCCGTGATGACGATCCGGCCTGGACTGTCCTGTCACGTTTGGCCGAAGCGCAACGGGTCGCCGTGGCCGATCTGACACTCGCGTCCGTACTGGGCCAAGTCGACGGGTCTTTGTGATGTAGCCGAACGCCGTCGTGGTATCTATGCATGTCCGAATACCCGCGGCGGCCATCGCCGATTAGGCAGAGGTGATGACGACGTGATCGTCGGGCCGAGGCGTATTCTTGGGGTCGGTTACCGAAGCATCGCGACCACGACCGTTACGGACCTCGTTGCCACAGAGTGATATGCCGATTGTCGGGTCATACACCGGTACACGACAGAAACACCGTTAGGCTGCGTTTGTCCTCTACCCGTTTTCGAAGCGGGGCACTGCCATAAATTCAGTTTGGCGTAACGACGTTTTCTAGATGACGTGCATCGCGAATTGTCGAGTGGCCCAAAAGAGACATCGCGGTAGGCTACAGGCCGCTGCATTCGCGTGATTGATCTTCTTCAGCGGTGGCGGGCAGGTGCAATCCACACTCTTGTTTTAGACCGTGGAACCGGCCGGCCCGTTCGTGCATCTCGGCTGTGATCGGAACAGTCGTGTGAGTGTCGCCGATCGATCGATAACCTTTTTCGTAGAGTGGGTGGAACGGTAGGTCATGTTTCTTGAGGTAATCGTATACGTCCTTTGATGTCCATCGAAGGATCGGGTGGATTTTGTAAACGCCGTCTTGAGGTTCCACGACGCGTAGGCCAGAGCGATGCTGGGTCTGTTCATTGCGCAGGCCCGCTAGCCACGCGGCGGCGTGGAGTTCACGCAGGGCACGTTGCATCGGTTCTATCTTTCGACGCTGATTATATTGGGCCAAACCCTCAGGTCCTTGTTCCCACTGTTTGCCGTGAAGCGCTTCGTCACGTGCCGGCGATACCTGTGACTGATAGACCGTTAGGTTCAGACGAAGGCGTTCGGTCAGTTGATCGACAAATAGGTACGTCTCAGGAAACAGGTATCCGGTATCAACGAAGATCACCGGGATCTGCGGGACCACCTGTTGGGCCATGTGGAGCGTCACCGCCGCTTGGGCGCCGAAACTGGAGCTCATGACGAGCTGGCCCCCGAAGCGGTCAGCCGCCCACCGAATGATCTGGGTCGGATCCGCGGCGGTCAGCTGGTCGTTGATCGCGTTAAGATCGAGCTGGCCTATATCCATAGTCGCACTGGTCATGATATTGCCGTCAATCGGGCCGTCCGGGCGGCGTTGCCTCTATGCGGTCTTACAGGCTTGTGTGTCGGGCACCCACGGGTCACGGGATTATTCTAGCGCAATTTCTCTGGCGGTGAAAAGCCTGTCATGGCTGATGGCGATTGAAAATTGGTGTTGGCCACCAGCCAGGGCCCGGCTAGGATGTGATACCTAATTGATATATAAGAAGATGGGACAGGTAGATGACAAGGGTATTTGTGGGCATTGGAAGCAACCTGGGTGACCGCGCAGCCTATATGGCGTTTGCCAGGCGATCGCTGAGCCGATTGGCCCTGACGCGGCTGGCGGCGTTTAGTGGTGTTTATGAGACCGACCCCGTTGGAGCAGTACAACAGGGTAGGTTTCTTAATGCCGTTGCCCAGCTAGAAACGAGCTTAGATCCCTACCAACTGCTTGACGTGCTCAAGCGGACCGAATACCTCGCCGGCAGGGAGCCGCTGACACGCAGGAAGCGATGGGGACCGCGAACGCTAGACCTGGACCTGCTGTTGTATGGCGGCCGTGTGATCGACAGCGACCAGTTGGTCGTCCCCCACCCGTTGATGCACAAGCGCTGGTTTGTGCTGCGGCCTTTGGCTGATCTGGATCCTTTGGCGATGCATCCGCGGCTTAAAGTGACGGTCCAACAGCTATTGGCGCTTCGGGAAGGACACCTGTCACCCGTCGGGAATCGCTCCGCGGCAGAGGTGTACAATCAGTGACAGTTCGGATGAGATCGATCTGCCGCGTGGTGTTGGATAGCTTCATGGTTAGTGTGGTCGTCAACGAGGTTTTCTATTCGATCCAGGGCGAGAGCACTTGGGCGGGCCAACCGTGCGTTTTCGTTCGGTTGACCGGTTGTCACCTGCGTTGCAACTATTGCGATACGCCCTACGCGTTTTATCACGGTGATCGGCGATCGGTGGACCACATTGTTGATCAAGTCGAACGATTTGACTGTCCGCTGGTGGAGTTGACTGGGGGCGAGCCGCTATTGCAACCGAATGTGTACGCGCTGATGAGTCGGCTGTGTGACTTGGGTAAGACCGTGCTGGTCGAGACCAGCGGCGCGTGCGATATTTCGCGGTGTGACCCCCGGGTGATTCGCATTGTGGATGTGAAAACGCCCGGCAGTGGTCAGGTCGAACGCAACGTGTGGTCGAATGTCGAAAATCTCCATGGCCATGATGAACTGAAGTTTGTGATCTGCGACCGTCGAGACTACGAATGGTCTCGCCGAATGATCAGACAGTATCAGTTGGACCGACGTGTTCGTGCGGTGTTGATGAGTGCCGCCGGTGCGGTGCCCCAAGGCGATGAGCTGGCCGGTACGGACGGGCTGGTGTTGCGGGATCTGGCTCAGTGGATTTTAGCCGACCGGTTGCCAGTGAAGATGCAGACGCAGCTCCATAAGCTAATCTGGGATCCTTTGACCAAGGGGGTGTAGTGCGCGTCAATCTGACGAAAAGTTTCACCTTCGAAGCAGCACATTGGTTGCCGACCTTTCCGCAGGGGCACAAATGTCGACGGCTGCACGGTCACTCATTTCGCGTCGACGTGGAAGTCGTGGGCGATGTCCCACCGGAACAGGGCTACTTGATTGATTACGGCGATATGAAAAAAGCCATTGAGCCGATTCAGAGTCAGTTAGACCATTATCTGCTCAACGAGATCGAGGGCCTGGGCAATCCGACAGCGGAGATGATTGCCAAGTGGATTTACGATCGGCTTAAGCCGACGCTGCCGCTGCTGGCGGCCGTTCATGTGCACGAGACATGTACCACCGCGGCCAGGTACGGCGAAGATTAAGGATTCGACGGATGTGGCTGTTTGTTCAGGTCGTCGGTTCGTGTCTTATCGTGGCGGGTGTGTTGTGGCTGATGTGGCGTCTGCCGGCGCGGCAAGATTCCTTCCTTAATGCGGTGGGACCGTTCTTGTCGCTGTGTAGCGTCTGGGTGGGGCTGATCGCGCTTGTCGGTTCTACGATGTTGTGGTGGGTAACGTTTCCGGATCATCTATTGGTGATCGTGTTGCTGCTATTGGATCCCGCCTCGATTGCAGCGGGGATACTGGCGCTTTGGATTTGCCGGGGCCAGCGGGCGTCAGGAGGACCTCACGCGGTGGCGATCAGCCAGCAGAGGTTACAGGCGAGCGTTGGTGTCGCCATGGGGGTGGCGGCGGTGTCACTTGGCTACATCTATGTCATGACACACAAGCCGCTATTTACGGCAGTGGGAATGTGATACGCGTTGCGCTTCCCATCGCATTGAAACGATTACCTGTCTTTGTTTGCCCCGTCCGTGTTGGCAGTTTTCTAGAGATGGATCTGGATGGATTCGAGCCGTTACGATCCTTCGCGTGGGATGGTCATGCGTGTTTGTGTGGCCCGCGGCGACGGGGGTGCCTTGTCCTTACCCTTCTCGCGACTGATCAGTCTCACCCCGCGGGCGGCGGCCGCTTCGCGTACACGCCGAAGTGCGGTGTCCGAGTCGAGTTTGCGGTGGGCCCGCACGGTGCCGGGTCGGTAGGCTGACGTATAGCCCAAAAATCTTCGCATCAGCGCCCATGTCGCGTAGGCACCGAACGTTTGTGCCCGGGATACGTCGTATCGATCGATCGCGGCGATTAGTTCAGTCGTCCCGATGTCCAGAAGATCAACCAGGTGAGCCACCGATCGGTCGGCTTGATCAATCAAGTGTCGACGGGCGACGGAGAGCACAATGGGAAGATTGTGGGTCACAAGGTGGGTACGAACTTTCGCCGCTGTTTTCAGGCAAGACTCGGCGTGATCCATATCGGACGATCGTGGGGAGTACCGGTCAAGATGAATTCGGATTTGGTCGGCTTGATACTTAAGGTAGTTGAATCTCTGCAGCAACGCATGCTGAACACCTGGCGGTTGGGCCGGACCACCAAATAGCTCTTGTATGGGGTATGGCAAATCATCGACCGGTACGGTGACTTGGGGCCTGGCTGCAGAAGCGTCGGTGACGGATTGATTGACCATATCGAGGATGAACCGGTCAGCGTCCTGGCGCTCAAACAGCGCTGAAGCGGTGTATGAGATCCGAACACGTCGCAGAGCTGCCGCACGGCGGTGGCGAATGGCACGATAAATGGTGGACCTCGTGCGTCCGAAACGTAGCGCGATGGTGGCGACGGTCGTGCCCGTCCGATAGGCACGGATGATTGCCCGTTTTTCTTGGACACTTAGCGGCCGCGTCCGGTCGACAAAGAGTTTATGGTCATCGTGTTCACGGTCGTGGTGTTCAAGGATATGGCGGATGGTCTGATGGGCACGGCCCGTCTTCTGCGCCAGGTGCGCGGCGACGGTGTTCAGAGACGCACGTGTGGTCAGAGCCATCTGTCGGGCCTGATCAATCACCCATTGCCGGGTTTGACTGTCGGTGTGGGTGTGTCGGCTGGCGCGGGTGACACGTTGAGTGTTCTTGGAGATAAATTGTTCAATGGCTTGAGGGGTGAAGGCGACGGACTTGCGGTTCTGGCCGGGCTGGGTGACCCATCGCCATCGCAGGCCGGCTGTGCGCCAGCGTGCAATGGTCTTGGTCGATACACCCAACCGGAGGGCTAGCTGTTCCGGCGTTTCGACCGGATCATCGTCGGTAACGGGAATGGACACCGAGTGACTAAGACGATCGATGATGAGACGTAAATCTGGTGTCACAGCTTGCCCCATTAACAGCATGGGTGGCGTTGATTCGCTGCGGTAGCCGGTAATGCGGTAGGTCAGGTAATCAAAGGGGTAGTTGAGGGTTGGTTCGATCTCGTCGTGGAGCAATTCCGTGCGGTGGATCTGTTCAATCCGACGATCCGCCGGCGCGAACAGCAGCTGTCGGGTCAGCTCAGCCAGCGGGTGGCAGCGAAAAGGCTGGGAGGTTTGGCGGCTCAACGGTCGAGTCCGGGGAGCGTATCTCTGTCTTAGAACGGCCAGCGGTCAGAGCGGCCGGTGTCCAATATTTGTCAACGTTTAGCCAACCGGGCGGTTCTTGATACGCTATATATATCGGTTGCTTTGTGTGCCACAATCCTGACGCTCCCCCCGAGGGGTCGGGAGGGTTAACCGTTGTGTCATGGCCGATCACATCCTATTCGGGCACGGCGCCTGACATGTCATAGACCCACTGATCCATAACGCGTTCGTAGCTGAGGACTTCATCGTCTCTAAAGAATAACGCCAGTTCATGTTGGGCTGACTCGGGACTGTCCGAACCGTGAATGAGGTTATACGCGTTGCTCACGCCCAGGTCACCGCGGATGGTGCCTGGCTCGGCGTTCGACCCAAAGGTGGCTCCCATCATTTTGCGAGCCACGGAGATTGCGTTGTTTCCGCGTACCGCCAGCACCATGACAGGGCCACTGGTCATGAAACGAATCAAGCCGTCGTAAAATGGTTTGCCTTGGTGGGGTTCATAATGGCGGGCTGCTAGGTCGGGAGAGATTCGCATCAGTTTGGCGCCCACGATCTGGAGCCCTTTTTCTTCAAAGCGGCTAATGATTCGACCTACCAAAGCGCGTTGGACGGCATCAGGTTTCAGGATAAGCAGTGTGGTTTGCATGATGTTTTTCTCTCTTTAATGTGGCAGTGACTGATTTGGGCCCATCGTTGCGGAGATAGGGTTTCGTCACGTGTGGCTGGGTTCCTATCTCGACACCCCAAAGAACGGCCGCGAAGGTATCTCTGCCGCCAGGACAGCCAGCACAGTAACGTGACGATGGGCTGACGTTGTTTGGATGATCCGGGGTAGACGGTCAGCCACGGTGTTGGCAACTTTTCCCCATGCTTTCAACGATCGACCCCACCATCGAATCCTCGACAAATTATTCACGCTGTCAATACCAATCGGAGATTGTTTATAGCAACTCCATGATCCCACTGCCAGCTGGGGGGGCGACGAGGCAATGGTCGTCGATGGATAGACGAGGATGAAGAGCCTGGTGGGTTACGGGCCTGTAATCTTTAACAGCGGCTCAGGACCGCGAGCCACAATCGTTGCCGGCGGTTGAGGTTGATCGGACATGGCCAGCCGAGGGGCCCGGTCGCGGGTCAGCCAAGATTCCAAGTCGTTGGCCGACACCGCGTGATTGCCCACTTGGGCGACCGCCACCGCGGATGCGGCCGAGGCAATGAACCCCGCTTGGACCAGAGTCGCACCGGTTGAAAGCGCCAGCGTGGCTGTGGCCACAAAAGCATCGCCCGCGCCCATGGGGTCTGCAGCATGTGTGGCCAAGCTAGGCAGATACTGGCTGCGGAGGCGAGATTGGAACCATTGTTCGGGGTCATCTTCACGGGGTCGGAATAGTACACAACCGTGTTGGCCCATGGTCACTGCCAGATTGGCCAGATGTAATTTTTTCATCAGCGAAAAGGCGACCGTGGGTAAACTCTGTTCAAAATCACCCACGACACCGCGAAGCTCTCTTTCGGATGGGGTCAGCAGGTCTGCGCCGTGATAGGCCATCAGTGTTAACTGTGGGCCGCTGACGTCACCGACGATGGTCTGGACGTGGGGTCGCAAAATGGGCAGCGCTTGTTCTAAGAGGCTACAAGTGAGCGTGCCGTATCCGAAATCTGTAAAGATGACGGCATCCAGGTCGGTACGCAGGTCAGCTAACATCTCCAACATTCGCCGTTCCGTCGCCGAGTCAAGAGGTTGGGCCGTGGCCTGGTCGACCTTGAGCAGCTTCTGTTTCTCCACCAGGTACCTTCGCTTAACAGGAAGCTGTTTTCGTGTGGAGAATGTCGTGTGTGTAATACCGCGTTGTTCTAGCTGGGTGACAAGCTCTGCCGAGGCGTCATCCCAGCCGACGGTCGTCAGCAAGTGTGCCTGAGCGCCCAGGGCTTGAAGGTGCGCCGCCACGATGGCGGCCCCGCCTAAATACACGGATTCCTGGAGAGGTCGGACCGAAAGGATAGGGGCCTCTCCGGCAATGTTCACGGGGTCACAGAACACGTAGTGGTCACGCAGTGCGTCACCGATGACGGCGATTCGTTTACCGGCAAATTTTCGACGCAGCATCTGCCTCATCGTGTCGGTTTGGACACCCCAACGCTCGCACCAAGCCGCCATGCGGTATCCGCGTGTGAACCCGTCGGCGTCGAGCGAATGGCCCAGCCGGGCCAACAGATCGGTAGAGGAGAAGACAACATCGCCAGAGGAATAGATCACGCGTCCCCCGTGGTGCTCGACCCGCTTCTTTTCTGCGAGGAATCCCGGGTCTGTGGCGTGTTCGTGTTCGTATTCTTTTCCTTTGATGTACATGTCCGGTCGCAGCGATTCGATCACCGGCTCTGCGGTGGGGCCGTCGGCGATCACCACATGATCGACAAACTCCAAGGCGGCAAGGTTTTCGGCTCTTAACTCCTGTGGGATGTAGGGCCGTGTACCGTCGGATTTTTCAATGGCATCGTCACCCGTGATCGAGACGATCAACACGTCACCCTGTCGGCGAGCGAACTGCAGATACCGGAGGTGGCCGGGGTGAACGATATCAAAGCAACCATGACACAAGACGGTGATTTTGTGGCTGTCGGCGTACTGTTGCGCTAACGCAGTCAACTGATCCAGCGAACGGATTTTCCGCGATAGGTCTAGGGACATTAGGGAAGTTATCGACCGTTCCAGATCTCTGCCGACAGAAATACCGGCACAGTCTGGGGCTGGCCGTGACGGCGCACGGTGGCCCGGCGCCGCTGGCCGGTCACGGACGGACTTTGGCCATGGTGCTGCTTGGTTCCGTTCCCGCTTGGGATGGCGATTTGAATCCTGCAGCCGCCGTAAGGTGTGGCTGATCTAGTCGGGGTGACCAGGCGTTTATATCAACTCCGTTGGGTATTCTGCCCTGCGCCAACCCCTCGTGACGCATATAGCTATGGCACTTTACACAGGTCATGGTCATCTGCATATAGTCAAGTGTGACGGCGTGGATGTTCTTGTGCGCCGCGTCTTTGACCATGTCCTGGGTGATCCGGCGGAATTCGGTACTGAAGACCTTGTAATCGACGGTGCGGCGTACAAGCCAGTCAGCTTCTTGACTGATCCGATTAAGGTGCTGAGCGTTCTTGGCGATCTGATCAAAATCTTCCAAGGCGATCCCTTCCAAGATCGCCTGCGCGTGGGCCAATTTCGCGGCCATCAGGCTCTGTGGGCCCGCCGACGGTAAGTCTGGGATCGGGTCCAGGGGCAAGGCAGATGCCTGATCATCGACAGGTGGACGTCCGACACGCAGACGGTGTGGATCTTGGTGGCACGCCACCAGCGTCGGTATGACGACGGCGAACAGAATCACGGCCGGTCGATGTTTGATTAAGTGAGCCTGCATCGGTGTGAGGGCCTTTTTTCTTCTGATCACCTCATTGGAGTCTCACGACCGGGTTTGGTCAGTGAGGCACTTCATTCTTGGTGCGCATCATAATCATATCGAGTGATCAATGCGTACTTATACCAGACCAATTTGGTTTTTGCGTCTCGTCTACGAAGCGGGTATCGGACCAACAAAGATTGGCCGCACTCCGGTTGCTTGTGAAACATAGACAGCGTATTTAGGTACAAACCCGAGTGCCGGTCAACCGTCTAATGATGCAAGATATGGCCTCGGCACGCTCGTCGGGGTACGACCAGAGACCTAGACAGCGTATGTCTAAAGCCGACTCTTCTTCGAATAAACGACGGTGGAGACCTGACACGCGAGTTGATCGGAGCCGTTCGATCCATCGATCGGGCTCCGCTGTCGACCCAACCACCAGAACAGATTGATCGTCTACGGTCTGTAGCGTCAGGTCCATAGGGTAGCTGACCGACGACACAAATTGGCGCAATTCTTGGATCTCTGCCGACGCATCGTCCGGTGTCACCTGAAGCAACGTTACTTTGACGGGGGACGGATCGACTTCAGCCAAACGATCCATATACCGATGGAGGATCGCCGGGGGATCGACGGCCGGTAGCGTAAAGGAAAGCGTGTTGCCACACGACGAATGGTCCTGTGTTTGAATGACCCCGAGGTTGAGCCAGACCAGTTCTCTGGCGACATTCAAGGCCAAACCGAAGCCCCTGGTGCTCGCCTGCTGAACGTAACCGGCCCGCTGAAACCGCTCGGTCAGCCAGGCCACGTCACAGGGCGATCGCTCTGAGCCGCCATCCGTCACGCCGATGGTACACCCGCCATCGGGATTCTCTCTAGCCCAGATGCGGATTTGGCTGTGCGGCGGTGAAGACTTGATGGCATGGACGGCCAGGTTGATCAGGGCTTGTCCAACGATGTCTGGGTCAGCGTAGACCGGGTCGAGCTCCGGCTGAATCTGTTCGACGATCTGGATCTGCCTGGCCTGCGCTCTGATCGCCACGACCGAGCTGACCGTACGAAGGATCTGTGTGACCCGGCACGGCCGACGATTGGTCTTAAACAACCCGGCGCTGAGACGGTTGCTGTCCAGCAGATTGTCCACCAGTTGAGCCAGATCGCGCGTGGCGAAGGTGACCTGTTGCAGGTAGCGAGATTGGGTATCGGTGATCGGTCCACTACGGCCTTGTTCAATCACGTGAGAAAATTCATCGATCACGGTTAGCGGTGTGTGAAATTCGTTAGCGACGTCATCCACGAAGCGGAGCGTGGTTTGGAATTTTTGTGCCAGACAGGCGTTTTTGTGTGCTAGCACTTTGTTAGCGGACTGCAACTCTTCGAGCAACCGTTGTTGATGCTGGATCGCCTGGTGCTTGTCTTGCCGGGCCAAAACGCAGTCGATAGCACGTTTGAGCACGGCACCCGTCAGCTCGGACGGATGGATGCAATCGTGCGCACCGGCCTGAGTTAGTTCTGCCAACCGTCGGGGATCGTTGTGTTGGGTGATGACGATCAGCGGGCTGTGATCGCTCGCGGCACTGATCTGGCCGACCACGTCGGCGCCTTGCTCGCCGTCAAGATCCAGGTTCATCATGACCAGATCAACACCGAATCGAGTCAAATGTTCGACCGCGGCGTTGGTGTTCGTCGCGTGTGATACATGGTGGTTTGCCAGCCCCGGTAAGGCTTCCAGTAAACAGCCCAAGCTGGACGCTCGATCAGCGTCGGGGGCAATCACGAGGACGTCGAGGGACCGGTACGAGGTCATGGTCGGCACAGAAAAGTCTAGATCTAACCTCATCAGGGTCGGTCTAAATCGGTGTGGGCATTAGGCGGGCACCACCGACCGGTGTGAAATCAAGGCGACACAAAAGCACCATTTGGGGCCGAATACCCATTTGGGGCATGGTCTTGTCCCGCGGGTTCGCCTTGCAATACTGAAGGCAGAATAGCGATTTCACCCTTGATCGACATAAGGCGGTTGTTCTTTGCGGTCGATGAAGATGATGTCTGCATCCCTATATCCTTTCGCGACAGGCTCCGCCGATGGATCGAGACGGGACAAATCAATCTCAAGATGGAATGGCGTTCGTAGGTCGCCAGCCCATTTTCAACCCGCAGCAGGTGGTGTTTGGGTACGAACTGCTATTCCGATCAGGCTCATTCAACGCCAACAATGCCGGCCAGGGCGATCACGTCACGACCACAGTGATGAATAACAGCCTCAGTGTTATCGGTCTGGGCACCCTGACCGGGGGCAAGAAGGCGTTTGTGAACATGACCCGTGGGTTGCTGCTTAACGGCGAATACAGCGTGTTACCCAAAGAGACTGTCGTGATAGAGTTACTAGAGGATATCTCACCCGACCGAGAAGTTATCGAAGCTTGCAAACAGGTCAAGTCGGCCGGATACACACTAGCGCTTGACGACCTTGTCTCCTCCGAGGGTTATGAACCGCTCCTGGATCTTGCGGATATTGTGAAAGTCGATTTTATGGGCACGGACTATGCCAAACGTGAACAGCTCGCCCAGCAGCTGTCCGGCCGTCGTGTGCATCTTTTGGCCGAGAAAGTCGAGACACACGACGAGTTTGCGCAAGCCCTAAGGCATGGTTACGAGTTCTTCCAGGGGTACTTTTTCAGTAAACCGCAGGTCATTGCTGCCAGGGACATCCCGGGCATGAATCAAAACTACCTTCAAATGCTCGTCGAAGTCAATCGGCCAGACATCGACTTTGACCGTCTTGAAATGCTCATTAAAACAGATGTTTCCCTGTCGTCCAAGTTGCTGCGATACCTCAACTCAGCGTCCATGGGGGTGCGAAACAAGATCACTTCGGTCAAACAGGCGCTGGTGATGCTGGGTATTCAACCACTGAAGCGGTGGGCGACGTTGACCTTTATGTCCAATATCGGCAAGGACAAACCCGATGAGCTGATGGTGGCGTCGCTGGTCAGGGCCAGATTCTGTGAGAGTATTGCCAAAGAGGCTGGCCTGGCCGAGCGACATTTTGATATGTTCATGATGGGGATGCTTTCGATCCTTGACGCGCTGATGGGTCGACCGATCGAAGAGCTGCTCGCCCCAATGCCACTTGCCGGCGACGTCAAAGCGACACTGGCCGGTCAACCCACGGGTATCAGTCACATTTTCTCCTTGGCCGTGGCGTGTGAGCGTGTGGATCGGCCCCTGGTTCTAGAACTGGCCGGTCAGGCAGGCGTCGATATCCAGAACGTCGACGATTTCTACCGTGACTCCATTGTCTGGGCAGACGGTGTGATGGCCGCCTAAAGACAGCGGCGAGCCACACACCGATGCGCCATCGAACCCCCCGGTTCGATGGCGCATCGTTAACTCCGATCACTTGTGTTTCTTGATCATCGGGCGGCGCCCAGGCAACAGTCAGTCCGCCGCACGTAATACCAAACACAAAAAGTTCTTGCGTAATTGGCTTCGAACCTGGAGGGCTTAGAAATTCCTCGACGCGTATAAGAGATACGCCACGCGTATCAGAACGGCCTATTGTCGATCTGCCTCAGACGTCCTGTGAGCTTTCCGATACGATGACTACCCGATCCGATAGGCGTATGCGACCGATAACAAGGTGTCTGATCGTCGCTTGGTGTTGGGTGTTGGCAAGCGGCGTTTCGACGTTGATGAGGCGGTCGAGCAGGCGCGGCCTTGTGACGCCACCCGGCTGGGGTGACCGCGGTTATCGGATCGGAATATGCTCCTTTTAGACATTTCAACCCGTCGTCTGACGGTGCAAACCGGTGGCAAATCCGTTTGATCCACGTTTCTTTAATGCCGATCTAATACAAGTGTTACAGACGTCATAACCGACACGGCTCTCGAAGCGGACTGATTCTCGGCGGTTACTTCGCAGGATGGATCGCAGAACGTCAGACCCACAAGGGCCGTGGCGGTTGTGTTGCATGTCGTACGTGGTTGCGGCGATCGCGATCACGTGCGAACAGGAGATCGATGCGTGATTCAACGTCACGACGCAGGTTCACGGTTCGGCCAGGCCGCGTGGTGGCGCGCCGCGCGCTTGTGGTGGCGTCGCCGACGCAGACGCCATCGTGTCCCACCTGTCTTTGAACCGCTTGAGCATCGTGTGTTGTTAAGCACGGTCACAGTGACCAATGTCAATGACATGGTCAACGGCACCACCACCTCGATCGCCGCACTGATCGCCAGTGACGGCGGTGACGGGATTTCGCTTCGTGAGGCCATCACTGCAGCCAACGCCGATTCGGGTGTAACCGATACGATCGCATTTAACATTGCCGGCGGTGGGCCTCATTCGATCGCGATTGGTTCAGCGTTACCCGACATCACCGACACGATCATTATCGATGGTGAGACCGAACCGGATTTCGGCTCCAGTCCAATTATCGAGCTGGACGGCAGTGGTGCCGGTGCGGTCGATGGCCTGCGCTTGGCCGCAGGCAGCGGTGGTAGCACCATCCGCGGACTGGTGATCAATCAGTTTGGTGATAGCGGTATTGAAATCACCAGTGGATCAAACGGCAACACGATTGAGGGCAACTACATTGGCACGAATGTGGCTGGGACCTCCCAAAGCGCCAACATCGGAGGTGGCATCAACATTGTCAGCAACACCAACACGATCGGTGGCACGACGGCTGGCGACCGTAACCTGATCTCAGGCAATACCGGTAACGGCATTCTCATCACCGGCGACAGTAACACGGTCGAAGGCAACTATATCGGATTGGACGTCAACGGCACGAACGATCTGGGCAACACCACCGACGGCATCGAGATCAATGGCGGTGCGAACAACACGATCGGCGGCACGACCGCTGCCGAGCGTAACGTGATCTCCGGCAACGACGTTAACGGTATTCATGTGACCGGTGCGGCGGCGACGGGCAACGACATCCAGGGCAACTACATCGGCCTAGACCAAGGGGGCACGCTGGACCGGGGCAATGCGTCGATGGGTGTCCTGGTCGACGGCAGTGCCGCCAGCAATACGATCGGGGGTACGGCTTCCGGGGCTGGCAACGTGATTTCGGGTAATGACAGTGCCGGTGTCCAGTTCAACAGTGCCGGAACCAACAATGCCGTCAAAGGCAACTACGTTGGTACAGATGCCGCAGGCACTGCAGCAGTGGCAAACACGAACGATGGTATTGATATCGACAGCACCAACAATACGACGATTGGCGGGACGACCACCAACGAAAGGAACGTTATTTCTGGCAACGGTGACGATGGTATCGATATAGACAATTCAGACAGCAATTTGATCACAGGCAATTACATCGGTGTCGATTCGACAGGTCTGACCGATCTGGGAAATACGGCGCACGGCATCAGAATTTCACTAAGTTCTTCAAGTAACACGGTAGGTGGTTCAACCGCTTCATTGCGCAATATCATTTCTGGAAACAACGCTAGCGGTGTTAATATTCGTGACGCAGGTAGTGATAGCAATATTGTAATCGGCAACTACATCGGAACAGATGTCAATGGTACTGGTAACGTAGGAAATTCGAACAAGGGCGTGATTGTTCAGGTCAGTGCTAGCAACAATAGCATCGGAGGTGCTGGAAGTGGTGAAGGTAATGTCATCGCATTCAATGGGCAAGATGGAATTCGTATACTAAGCACGTCAACAGGAAATTCCTTTCTTAGTAACTCAATTCATTCAAACACTCTGTTGGGTATTGATCTCAATAATGATGGCGTAACCGCCAACGACGCCAATGACGGGGACACAGGTGCGAACGGACTACAGAATTTTCCTGTGTTAAATGCCGTGGCGACCGATGGTGCGGGGTTTCTGTCTATTGACGGCACGCTGGACACCGATCTGGCCAGTCAAGCCTACCGAATTGAGTTTTTCACCAACGCCGCCGGTGACGCCAGCGGAAACGGTGAGGGCGAGACGTTTGTCACTGCCATTACGGTGACCACCGACGGCTCCGGCGACGCGACGTTCAAGGTCACGCTTTCGGCGACCGCGGCGACGGGTACAGATATTTCGGCCACGGCGACCGTTGACTTGGGTGGTGGAGATTACGGCAGCACGTCGGAATTTTCGGCGCACATTGCCGCAACGACCGGTGACCTTACGGTGACCAATTCCAACACGACGACCAATGGTGATACTTCGTCGGTGGCGGCACTAGTCGCCAGCAACGGTGGTGACGGAATCTCCCTTCACGAGGCGATCACCGCCGCCAACAACACGACCAACACAGACACGATTAACTTCAGCATTACCGGCGGTGGCCCACATGTCATTGCGGTATCTGGCACGTTGTTGCCCACGATCACCGATTCAATCATTATCGATGGTTCAACGGAGCCAGACTATGCTGTTGGCGCACCTGTGGTTTTTGTAGACGGGCAATCGACTGGTTCATCGGCAGACGGATTGGTCATTAGCGCTGATAACAGCACCATTCGCGGACTAATCATCAGTGGTTTCGGTGATACCGGCATTGTAGTCACCGGCGACAACAACACGATTGTAGGTAATTTCATCGGTCCCGATGAAACCGGTACGGCTCTGCCGGGCCTTCACAACGAAGAGCATGGGATCTGGATTAATGGTGGCGATAACAACATCGTTGGTGGAACGGCTGTCGCTGACCGTAACATCATTTCAGGAAATGATCTCAACGGGATCAATATCGACAGCAATGCCACGGGTAATATCATTCGTGGCAACTACATTGGCACAGATAAGAACGGTACCGCCGATCTAGGAAATAGCGACCATGGCATTTCGATCAGCGGTGGTGCGGCCACCACGACCGTCGGCGGTACCGCTGCCGGCGCTGGTAATGTGATTTCCGGTAACAATAACAGTGGCATTGAATTCAATGGTGCGGGGGCGGCGGGCAATACGATTCATGGAAATATCATCGGATTGGATGTCAATGGTACGGCTGATTTGGGCAACACTGACGATGGAATTCTGATCGTCAGTTCAAATAACGTAACCGTCGGCGGTACGACCGCCGCCGGACGCAATGTCATTTCCGGTAATGACACGCGCGGAGTCTATGTTAATGGTGGCGACGGCAACACCATTCAAGGCAACTATATCGGGACCGATCAGGGCGGGATGATCGACCGTGGCAACACCTCCCACGGCGTGTATGTCGACAACACTGCTACCAACACCACTATCGGAGGCACGGCATCCGGTACCGGCAACGTCATCTCTGGTAACAATGCCTCAGGTATCCAATTCAACGCCGCTGGTGCCACAGGCAACGTGGTCAAGGGCAACATCATCGGCGCTGATTTCAACGGCACAGCGGCTTTGGGCAACTCGGCCGATGGCGTGGAAATCATCGGTACGGACAACGTGGTGGTCGGTGGCACAACTGCGCTGGAACGCAATGTCATTGTCAGTAGCGGTGACGACGGCATCGAGGTCGATGTGGGTAGCAATGCGACGACCATCCAGGGCAATTACGTTGGCCTGGGGTCCGACGGCACGACGGCATTGGGCAATACCGATGACGGGCTCTTGATACAGGATGCGGTGGCGACCATCGGGGGCACGACGACAGCCGAACGCAATGTCATTTCTAGTAACGGCGGTGACGGCGTTGAGGTCGCCAATAATGTCGATGGAACAGTTATTCAGGGGAACTATATCGGTACCGACGTGACTGGTACGCTCAATCGCGGCAACACCGCACACGGTATCTTGATCTCAACCGGAGCGGACAACAGTCAGATCGGTGGTGTCACCGCCGGCGCGGGCAATGCCATCTGGTACAACGGCCTCGACGGTGTGGCGATGACAGGTACCAACACCGGCAACGCGATCCTGGGCAATTCGATTGACCAGAATGCAGGACTGGGTATTGATCTGGGCAACAACGGCGTGACGGGCAACGACGCCAATGATCCCGATACCGGCGCCAACGGTCTGCAGAACTTTCCTGTGATCACCGCGGCCGTGACCGACGGTACTCAGATCACACTCACCGGCACGCTCGACACCGATTTAACGAGCCAAGCCTACCGCATCGAGTTTTACTGGAGCCCCACCGGCGACGCCAGTGGCAACGGCGAGGGCCCGGGATTTCTGGGCGCCACTTCGGTGACGACCGACGGTTCGGGCAATGCCAGTTTCACGAGTTTCGCCATTGCACAGCCGATTGCTCCAGGGGCCGACATCACAGCCATTGCTGCGGTCGACTTGGGCGGTGGCAACTATGGTAGCACTTCGGAATTTTCCACCAACTTCGTGGCCACGGATTCCGGTGCATCTGTGCTTGTGGTGGAATCGACAACCGACGTGTCCGACGGGACAACAACCTCCATTGCCGCGCTGTTTGCCGCCCGTGGTGCCGACGGTGTCATTTCGCTACGCGAAGCGATTACGGCGGCGAACAACACCGCAGGAATAGACACGATTCGTTTCAATATCCCAGATCCGTTTGTCACAGCCCACACGCTGACACCGGGCTCGGCACTGCCCAATATCACACAAGCGGTAACCATCGATGCCACGACAGAACCGGATTATGTTAGCACGCCCGTCATTGAGCTGGACGGTAGCGGTGCGGGAGCGGGAGTGGACGGTCTCTCACTGACGGCCGGCAGTGACGGTAGCACAATCCGCGGGTTGGTCATCAACCAATTCGCCGACAACGGTATCGAGATTAATAACTCAGACAACAACACTGTTGCGGGCAATTACATCGGTACCGACGTGGCGGGCGCCGCCGATCTGGGGAACACGGGCAGCGGCGTACAGATCAATGGCGGTGGCAGCACGAACACCATTGGCGGGACGGTCGCGGCGGATCGTAACGTCATCTCCGGTAACAACGACAACGGTATCGAAATCATTAATTCCGGAACGACCGGCAACATCGTCCAGGGCAACTACATCGGTACCGATGTTAACGGCACCGCTGCGATCGGTAACGCCGCAGAAGGCGTCAACATATGGGACCAATCAACCAACAACACCATCGGTGGTCTTGTCGCCGGTGCCCGCAATGTGATTTCTGGTAACAACGTGGGCATCGCCATTGAGGACTCGGGTACGACTGGCAATCAGGTTCACGGCAACTACATCGGTACTGACGTCAACGGCACGGCTGACCTTGGTAATACAGGTGACGGCGTGCAGATTAACTTAAGTGCCAGCAGCAACACGATTGGCGGCAATACCGCAGCCCACCGCAACGTGATCTCCGGTAACGATAGCAATGGTGTATATATCACCAGTGACAGTAACACGGTGGAAGGCAACTATATTGGACTCGACGCCACTGGTGCGTCCGACGTGGGGAATACCAATGACGGAATCGAGATCAACGGCGGGTCCAGCAACACGATCGGCGGCACGACAGCTGGTGAACGCAATGTGATCTCCGGCAATAACGATTTTGGTGTCCGGGTCACCGGCGCTACTGCGACGGGTAACACGATCGAGGGCAACTATATCGGCCTTGACCAGGGTGGCACGGTTGATCGTGGCAATTCGAATGACGGTGTGTTAATCGATGGCGGTGCTGCCACGACCACGGTCGGGGGCACGGTTGCTGGATCGGGTAACGTCATCTCTGGCAACGATGATCACGGTATTCGGATCAATGGTGGCGGTGCGGCGGGTAACACCATTCAAGGCAATTTGATTGGGACTGACTTCAATGGCACAGTCGACCGGGGCAATCTAGACGACGGAATTCAGGTTAACAATTCAGATAGCGTAACGATTGGCGGTACGGTCGCCAATTCCCGTAACATCATCTCCGGCAATAATGACTTCGGTATCCAGATCACAGGCTCCAGCAGCGGAACGGTCGTTGAAGGCAACTACATTGGGCTCGGATCAGACGGTTCGACCACTTTGGGTAACAGCTTCGACGGCATTCGTATTCAAGGGACTTCGTCCAACGTCACGATTGGCGGTAACACCGCGTCTCACCGGAACGTGATCTCGAGCAACGGCTTCGATGGCATCGATATCCGAACCAATGGTCACACCGTTCAAGGCAACTACATTGGTCTAGACTCGGGCGGCACACTGGCCAGGGGTAACTCGGGTCACGGCGTCAATATCACCAGTGACAACAACCTGATCGGTGGCGATACCGCAGGTGAACAAAACACGATTGCTCATAACACGCTCGATGGGATCGCGATTACCGGAAGCAACACTGGCAATTCACTGTTACGCAATTTAATTTTTGGTAACGGTGGTTTAGGTATTGACCTGGCCGATGACGGTGTGACCGCCAACGATGCCAACGACGTCGACACCGGTGACAATAATCTGCAGAATACTCCGGACATCACGGAAGTCGATATCGATACGGGAGCCCAAATTACGGTGGTGGGCACGCTCGACACCGATCTGGCCAGTCAAAACTATCGGATCGAGTTTTTCAAAAACACAATTGCCACCGGACAAGATGCGACAGGCAGCGGTGAGGGAGAAATATTTCTCGACGCGATCACTGTGACGACAGACGGATCGGGCGACGCGATCTTTAACACCTCCTTGTCGGTGGCCGTGGTGGCTGGTGAGTTTATTACCGCAACAGCGACTGTCGATTTGGGCGGTGGCAACTACGGCAACACGTCTGAGTTTGCCATCAACGTGACGGCCCAGGACATCAACGACGAGCCTGCCGGCGCTGATAACACGGTATCTACATTAGAGGACACCGATCTGGTCTTCGTCGCCGGTGACTTCGGGTTTACGGATACCGGCGATTCGCCTGCAGACAACCTTCTCAACGTGATTATTGCCACAACCGTAGCCATTGGCATACTGTACAACGACGCTGACCTAGACGGCGTCGTAGACGGCGGTGAGACACTGGTTGCCACGAACTCTGTGAGCCTGGTCGACATTGCCGCGGGCCAGTTGAAGTTCAAGCCGGTGGCCAACGCCAACGGTACGGGCTACGACAGTTTTACCTTCCAAGTGCAAGACGACGGCGGCACAGCCAACGGCGGTGTGGATACCGACGCCAGTGCCAACACCATGACCATCGACGTGACCAGTGTAAACGACGAGCCTGCGGGAGCGGACAACACGGTATCTACCTTAGAGGACACTGACCTCGTCTTCGTCGCCGGCGACTTCGGCTTCACCGATACCAGTGACAGCCCTGCAGATGCTTTACTGAACGTGATCCTGACAACGGTGACGGGCGTCGGCACGCTATTCAACGACGCTGACCTGGACGGCGTCGTGGACGGCGGTGAGGCGTTGGTTGCCACGAACTCTGTGAGCTTGGTCGACATTGCCGCTGGCCAGCTGAAGTTCAAACCAGTGGCCAACGGCAACGGTACAGGCTACGACAGCTTTACCTTCCAAGTGCAAGACGACGGCGGTACAGCCAACGGCGGTGTGGATACCGACGCGTCAGCGAACACGATGACCATCGACGTGACCAGTGTAAACGACGAGCCGGCGGGAGCGGACAACACGGTATCGACGTTAGAGGATACGGATCTTGTCTTTGTCGCCGGTGACTTCGGGTTCACCGATACCAGCGACAGCCCTGCAGACGCATTACTGAACGTAATCCTCACGACGGTGACGGGTGTCGGCACGTTATTCAACGACGCGGACCTAGACGGCGTCGTCGACGGCGGTGAGACACTGGTTGCCACGAACTCTGTGAGCCTGGTCGACATCGCCGCGGGCCAGTTGAAGTTCAAGCCAGTGGCCAACGCCAATGGCACAGGCTACGACAGCTTTACCTTCCAAGTCCAAGACGACGGCGGTACAGCCAACGGCGGTGTGGATACCGACGCGTCAGCGAACACCATGACCATTGACGTGACCAGTGTGAACGACGAGCCTGCGGGAGCGGACAACACGGTATCTACCTTAGAGGACACGGATCTGGTGTTTGTCGCCGGTGACTTCGGGTTTACTGATACCAGCGATTCACCTGCCAACGCGTTGCTGAACGTGATTCTCACGACGGTGACGGGCGTCGGCACGTTATTCAACGACGCTGACCTAGACGGCGTCGTGGACGGCGGTGAGACACTGGTTGCCACGAACTCTGTGAGCCTGGTCGACATTGCCGCGGGGCAGTTGAAGTTCAAGCCGGTGGCCAACGCCAATGGCACAAGCTACGACAGCTTTACCTTCCAAGTGCAAGACGACGGCGGTACAGCCAACGGCGGTGTGGACACCGACGCCAGTGCCAACACGATGACCATCGACGTGACCAGTGTGAACGACGAGCCGGCGGGAGCGGACAACACCGTATCGACGTTAGAGGATACGGACCTTGTCTTCGTCGCCGGTGACTTTGGGTTCACCGATACCAGCGATTCAGCCCGGCCAACGCTTGTTACTGAACGTGATCCTCACGACCGTAACAGGCGTGGGCACGTTATTCAACGACGCTGACCTAGACGGCGTCGTGGACGGCGGTGAGACACTGGTTGCCACGAACTCTGTGAGCCTGGTCGACATTGCCGCGGGGCAGTTGAAGTTCAAGCCGGTGGCCAACGCCAACGGCACAAGCTACGACAGCTTTACCTTCCAAGTGCAAGACGACGGCGGTACAGCCAACGGCGGTGTGGACACCGACGCGTCAGCGAACACCATGACCATTGACGTGACCAGTGTGAACGACGAGCCTGCCGGCGCTGACAACACGGTGTCTACCTTAGAGGACACGGACCTCGTCTTCGTCGCCGGCGACTTCGGGTTCACCGATACCAGCGATTCACCGGCCAACGCATTACTGAACGTGATCCTGACGACGGTAACAGGTGTCGGCACGTTATTCAACGACGCTGACCTAGACGGCGTCGTGGACGGCGGTGAGA
The DNA here is from genome assembly GCA_965222495.1 of Phycisphaeraceae bacterium. GTDB lineage: Bacteria > Planctomycetota > Phycisphaerae > Phycisphaerales > Phycisphaeraceae > CBDCUA01. The sequence goes on from CBDCUA010000007.1 coordinate 1,133,930, forward strand.
CACTGGTTGCCACGAACTCTGTGAGCCTGGTCGACATTGCCGCGGGCCAGTTGAAGTTCAAACCAGTGGCCAACGCCAACGGCACGGGCTACGACAGCTTTACCTTCCAAGTGCAAGACGACGGCGGCACAGCCAACGGCGGTGTGGACACCGACGCCAGTGCCAACACGATGACCATCGACGTGACCAGTGTGAACGACGAGCCGGCGGGAGCGGACAACACCGTATCGACGTTAGAGGATACGGACCTTGTCTTTGTCGCCGGTGACTTTGGGTTTACCGATACCAGTGACAGCCCTGCAGACGCGTTACTGAACGTGATCCTCACGACGGTCACGGGCGTGGGCACGTTATTCAACGACGCTGACCTAGACGGCGTCGTGGACGGCGGCGAGACACTGGTTGCCACGAACTCTGTGAGCCTGGTCGACATTGCCGCGGGCCAGTTGAAGTTCAAGCCAGTGGCCAACGCCAACGGCACGGGCTACGACAGCTTTACCTTCCAAGTGCAAGACGACGGCGGTACAGCCAACGGCGGTGTGGACACCGACGCGTCAGCGAACACCATGACCATCGACGTGACCAGTGTGAACGACGAGCCTGCCGGCGCTGACAACACGGTCTCTACATTAGAGGATACGGATTTAGTCTTTGTCGCCGGTGACTTCGGGTTTACTGATACCAGCGATTCACTGCGAACGCATTACTGAACGTGATCCTGACGACGGTGACGGGTGTCGGCACGTTATTCAACGACGCTGACCTAGACGGCGTCGTAGACGGCGGTGAGGCACTTGGTGGCCACGAACTCTGTGAGTCTCGTGGTCGACATTGCCGCGGGGCAGTTGAAGTTCAAACCGGTGGCCAACGCCAACGGCACGGGCTACGACAGCTTTACCTTCCAAGTCCAAGACGACGGTGGTACAGCCAACGGGGGTGTGGATACCGACGCCAGTGCCAACACGATGACCATCGACGTGACCAGTGTGAACGACGAGCCTGCGGGGCGCTGACAACACGGTATCTACATTAGAGGACACGGACCTTGTCTTTGTCGCCGGTGACTTCGGGTTTACCGATACCAGTGACAGCCCTGCAGACGCGTTACTGAACGTGATCCTGACGACGGTCACGGGTGTCGGCACGTTATTCAACGACGCTGACCTAGACGGCGTCGTGGACGGCGGCGAGGCCTTGGTTGCCACGAACTCCGTGAGCCTGGTCGACATTGCCGCGGGCCAGTTAAAGTTCAAGCCAGTGGCCAACGCCCACGGCACGGGCTACGACAGCTTTACCTTCCAAGTCCAAGACAGCCAACGGTGGTGTTACGACTTCCAGAGTGCTGATACGACGACTCACCTGCGAATGCATTACGTGGCGACGAACTCTGTGAGCCTGGTCGACATTGCCGCGGGCCAACTGAAGTTCAAGCCAGTGGCCAACGTGGCACGGGCTACGACAGTTTTACGTTCCAAGTGCAAGACGACGGCGGTGTAGCCAACGGCGGTGTGGACACCGACGCGTCAGCCAACACGATGACCATCGACGTGACCAGTGTGAACGACGAGCCTGCGGGCGCTGACAACACGGTATCTACATTAGAGGACACGGATCTGGTCTTTGTCGCCGGCGACTTCGGGTTTACCGATACCAGTGACAGCCCTGCAGATGCTTTACCGACGGTAACCGGTGTCGGCACGTTATTCAACGACGCTGACCTAGACGGCGTCGTCGACGGCGGCGAGGCCTTGGTTGCCACGAACTCCGTGAGCCTCGTGACATCGCGGCGGGCCAGTTAAAGTTCAAGCCAGTGGCCAACGCCAACGGTACGGGCTACGACAGCTTTACCTTCCAAGTCCAAGACGACGGCGGTGTAGCCAACGGTGGTGTGGACACCGACGCGTCAGCCAACACGATGACCATCGACGTGACCAGTGTGAACGATGAGCCGGCGGGAGCGGACAACACGGTATCGACGTTAGAGGATACGGACCTTGTCTTTGTCGCCGGTGACTTTGGGTTTACTGATACCAGTGACAGCCCTGCAGACGCGTTACTGAACGTGATCCTCACGACGGTCACGGGCGTGGGCACGTTATTCAACGACGCTGACCTAGACGGCGTTGTGGACGGCGGCGAGACACTGGTTGCCACGAACTCTGTAAGCCTGGTCGACATCGCCGCGGGCCAGTTGAAGTTCAAGCCACTTGCCAACGTCAGAACGGCACGGGCTACGACAGCTTTACCTTCCAAGTGCAAGACGACGGCGGTACAGCCAACGGCGGTGTGGATACCGACGCGTCAGCGAACACGATGACCATTGATGTGACCACGGTCAACAACGAACCTGTGGGCGCCGACAACACGGTGTCTACCTTAGAGGATACGGACCTTGTCTTTGTCGCCGGCGACTTCGGGTTTACCGACCCGAACGATACGCCGGCGAACAATCTTCTCAATGTGATTCTCACGACGGTCACCGGCGTCGGCACGTTATTCAACGACGCTGACCTAGACGGCGTTGTGGACGGCGGCGAGACACTGGTTGCCACGAACTCTGTGAGCCTGGTCGACATTGCCGCAGGCCAGCTGAAGTTCAAGCCAGTGGCCAACGCCAACGGTACGGGCTACGACAGCTTTACCTTCCAAGTCCAAGACGACGGCGGCACAGCCAACGGCGGTGTGGACACCGACGCCAGTGCCAACACGATGACCATTGACGTGACCAGTGTAAACGATGAGCCGGCCGGCGCCGACAACACCGTATCTACCTTAGAGGACACCGACCTCGTCTTTGTCGCCGGCGACTTTGGGTTCACCGATACCAGCGATTCACCGGCCAACGCCTTGTTAAACGTGATCCTCACGACCGTGACGGGTGTCGGCACGCTCTATAACGACGCCGACCTAGACGGCGTTGTGGACGGCGGCGAGGCACTGGTTGCCACGAACTCCGCGAACCTGGTCGACATCGCCGCGGGCCAGTTGAAGTTCAAGCCAGTGGCCAACGCCAATGGCACGGGCTACGACAGCTTTACCTTCCAAGTGCAAGACGACGGCGGTGTAGCTAATGGCGGTGTGGATACCGACGCGTCAGCGAACACGATGACCATTGACGTGACCAGTGTGAACGACGAGCCTGCCGGCGCGGACAACACCGTATCTACGTTAGAAGACACCGACCTTGTCTTCGTCGCCGGCGACTTTGGGTTCACCGACGCCAGCGACAGCCCTGCAGACGCATTACTGAACGTGATCCTCACGACGGTCACGGGCGTGGGCACGTTATTCAACGACGCTGACCTAGACGGCGTCGTGGACGGCGGCGAGACACTGGTTGCCACGAACTCTGTGAGCCTGGTTGACATCGCCGCGGGCCAGTTGAAGTTCAAGCCACTTGCCGGTCAGAACGGCACGGGCTACGACAGTTTTACGTTCCAAGTGCAAGACGACGGCGGCACAGCCAACGGCGGTGTGGATACCGACGCGTCAGCGAACACCATGACCATTGACGTGACCAGTGTGAACGACGAGCCGGCGGGCGCTGACAACACGGTATCGACGTTAGAAGACACCGACCTCGTCTTCGTCGCCGGTGACTTTGGGTTTACTGATACCAGCGATTCACCTGCCAACGCATTACTGAACGTGATCCTCACGACGGTGACGGGTGTCGGCACGCTCTATAACGACGCTGACCTAGACGGCGTCGTAGACGGCGGTGAGACACTGGTTGCCACGAACTCTGTGAGCCTGGTCGACATCGCCGCGGGCCAGTTGAAGTTCAAGCCGGTGGCCAACGCCAACGGTACGGGCTACGACAGTTTTACCTTCCAAGTGCAAGACGACGGCGGTACAGCCAACGGCGGTGTGGACACCGACGCCAGTGCCAACACCATGACCATCGACGTGACCAGTGTAAACGACGAGCCGGCCGGAGCTGACAACACCGTATCGACATTAGAGGACACTGACCTTGTCTTTGTCGCCGGTGACTTCGGGTTTACTGATACAAGCGACTCTCCGGCCAACGCCCTGTTAAACGTGATCCTCACGACGGTCACCGGCGTAGGCACGCTATTCAACGACGCTGACTTGGACGGCGTTGTGGACGGCGGCGAGACACTGGTTGCCACGAACTCTGTGAGCCTGGTCGACATCGCCGCGGGCCAGTTGAAGTTCAAGCCACTTGCCGGTCAGAACGGCACGGGCTACGACAGCTTTACCTTCCAAGTCCAAGACGACGGTGGTACAGCCAACGGCGGTGTGGACACCGACGCCAGTGCCAACACGATGACCATCGACGTGACTACGGTCAACAACGAACCTGTGGGCGCTGACAACACGGTATCGACGTTAGAGGATACGGATCTGGTCTTTGTCGCCGGCGACTTCGGGTTCACCGACCCGAACGATACGCCAGCGAACAACCTTCTCAACGTGATCCTGACGACGGTCACCGGCGTGGGCACGTTATTCAACGACGCTGACCTAGACGGCGTCGTGGACGGCGGTGAGACACTGGTGGCGACGAACTCTGTGAGCCTGGTCGACATTGCCGCGGGCCAGCTGAAGTTCAAGCCACTTGCCGGTCAGAACGGCACGGGCTACGACAGCTTTACCTTCCAAGTCCAAGACGACGGCGGCACAGCCAACGGCGGTGTGGACACCGACGCCAGTGCCAACACCATGACCATTGACGTGACCAGTGTGAACAACGAACCTGCGGGCGCTGACAACACGGTATCGACGTTAGAGGATACGGACCTTGTCTTTGTCGCCGGCGACTTCGGGTTCACCGACCCGAACGATACGCCGGCGAACAATCTTCTCAATGTGATCCTCACGACGGTCACCGGCGTGGGCACGTTATTCAACGACGCTGACCTAGACGGCGTTGTGGACGGCGGCGAGACACTGGTTGCCACGAACTCTGTGAGCCTGGTCGACATTGCCGCAGGCCAGCTGAAGTTCAAACCGGTGGCCAACGGCAACGGCACAGGCTACGACAGCTTTACCTTCCAAGTGCAAGACGACGGCGGTACAGCCAACGGCGGTGTGGACACCGACGCGTCAGCGAACACGATGACCATTGACGTGACCAGTGTGAACGACGAGCCGGCGGGCGCTGACAACACCGTATCGACGTTAGAAGACACCGACCTCGTCTTCGTCGCCGGTGACTTTGGGTTCACCGACGCCAGCGACAGCCCTGCAGACGCATTACTGAACGTGATCCTCACGACGGTCACCGGCGTGGGCACGTTATTCAACGACGCTGACCTAGACGGCGTTGTGGACGGCGGCGAGACACTGGTTGCCACGAACTCTGTGAGCCTGGTCGACATCGCCGCGGGCCAGTTGAAGTTCAAGCCACTTGCCGGTCAGAACGGCACGGGCTACGACAGCTTTACGTTCCAAGTCCAAGACGACGGCGGTGTAGCTAATGGCGGTGTGGATACCGACGCCAGTGCCAACACGATGACCATCGACGTGACTACGGTCAACAACGAACCTGTGGGCGCTGACAACACGGTATCGACGTTAGAGGATACGGATCTGGTCTTTGTCGCCGGCGACTTCGGGTTCACCGACCCGAACGATACGCCAGCGAACAACCTTCTCAACGTGATCCTCACGACGGTGACCGGCGTGGGCACGTTATTCAACGACGCGGACCTAGACGGCGTCGTAGACGGCGGTGAGGCGCTGGTGGCGACGAACTCTGTGAGCCTGGTCGATATTGCCGCAGGCCAGCTGAAGTTCAAACCGGTGGCCAACGCCAACGGCACGGGCTACGACAGCTTTACCTTCCAAGTCCAAGACGACGGCGGTACAGCCAACGGCGGTGTGGACACCGACGCCAGTGCCAACACCATGACCATTGACGTGACCAGTGTGAACGACGAGCCGGCCGGAGCCGACAACACCGTATCTACATTAGAGGACACGGACCTTATCTTTGTCGCCGGTGACTTTGGGTTTACTGATACAAGCGACTCTCCGGCCAACGCCCTGTTAAACGTGATCCTGACGACGGTCACCGGCGTGGGCACGTTATTCAACGACGCTGACCTAGACGGCGTAGTGGACGGCGGTGAGGCGTTGGTTGCCACGAACTCTGTGAGCCTGGTCGATATTGCCGCAGGCCAGCTGAAGTTCAAACCGGTGGCCAACGCCAACGGCACGGGCTACGACAGCTTTACCTTCCAAGTGCAAGACGACGGCGGTACGGCTAATGGCGGTGTGGATACCGACGCCAGTGCCAACACGATGACCATCGACGTGACCAGTGTGAACGACGAGCCTGCGGGCGCTGATAACACGGTATCGACGTTAGAGGATACGGATCTTGTCTTTGTCGCCGGTGACTTCGGGTTTACTGATACGAGCGACTCACCTGCGAATGCATTACTCAATGTAATCCTCACGACGGTGACGGGTATCGGCACGCTCTATAACGACGCCGACCTAGACGGCGTTGTGGACGGCGGCGAGGCGTTGGTGGCGACGAACTCTGTGAGCCTGGTCGACATTGCCGCGGGCCAGCTGAAGTTCAAGCCAGTGGCCAACGCCAACGGCACGGGCTACGACAGCTTTACGTTCCAGGTCCAAGACGACGGCGGTACAGCCAACGGTGGTGTGGACACCGACGCCAGTGCCAACACCATGACCATTGACGTGACCAGTGTGAACGACGAGCCGGCCGGAGCGGACAACACGGTATCTACCTTAGAAGACACCGACCTTGTCTTCGTCGCCGGTGACTTTGGGTTTACCGATACCAGTGATTCGCCAGCGAACAACCTTCTCAACGTGATCCTCACGACGGTAACGGGCGTGGGCACGCTCTATAACGACGCTGACCTAGACGGCGTCGTAGACGGCGGCGAGACACTGGTTGCCACGAACTCTGTGAGCCTGGTCGACATTGCCGCGGGCCAGTTGAAGTTCAAGCCAGTGGCCAACGCCAACGGCACGGGCTACGACAGCTTTACCTTCCAAGTCCAAGACGACGGCGGTACGGCTAATGGCGGTGTGGATACCGACGCGTCAGCCAACATCATGACGCTTGATGTGACAGCGGTGAACGACGAACCGACCAACACTATTCCCGGCAGCCAGGGCACGGATCAGGATGTGGCGTTGATCTTTTCCGCGGGCAACACGAACCTGATCTCAATCAGTGACATTGATGCGGCAGCCAATCCGGTCCAAGTGACCCTAACAGCGACGAATGGAACGTTGACGCTATTGGGGACAGGGGGCCTGTCATTTAGCACCGGTGACGGCACAAGTGATGCGACCATGACGTTTACCGGCACGGTCACCGACATCAACACGGCGTTGAGTGTACTGACGTTTGACCCGACGACCAGCTACTTCGGCCCTGCCAGTGTTCAGATCATCACAAATGACCAGGGCCACACCGGCGTTGGCGGGGCAATGACGGACAACGATACGGTGAACATCACGGTATTCCCGCCGTTTTCGATCAGCGGTCGTATCTATGAGGATGTCGACGGTGACGGCGATGTCTTCGACGACAACGTTTTTGCCGCTGGCGTGACGGTCGATCTGTACATCGACGATGGCGACGGCGTACCAGACGCCGGTGACACGTTCCACGGCATGACCACGTCGGACGGCACGGGTTTTTACGCCTTTGCCAGTTTGTTCCCGAACACATACTGGGTGGTGGTTGACTCGAAGACGGTTGCGCCAAGCGGTGGGTTCAATCCCACCTTCAGCCAAGCAGACGTGTGGGCCCAGCAGACGTACGGTCCGACCGATTCTGTCTCGTTCAATGGGACCTTCAACTTCAGCGGTTCAGCCGGCGTGTTTTACGGCGGGATGCAGGGTGAGGTGTCTGACGATGCCTCGGCGTTAAGTACATCCGAGCACGTGGTGCGTTCGACGATCGTATCGTCGAGTGTATTGAATGTGAACTATGGCTTTAGCTTCAACGCGGTGACCAGGACGGGCGACGGTGACGACGATGGAGGTGCCAACCGCACGGTTCAAGGCTCTGTTCGTCAGTTGATTCAAAATGGCAACGCGATCGTCGGTGTCAATAGCAGCCAGTTTGCGATCCCGACGAGCGATTCGAACTTCTCCGGTGGTCTGTACACGATTCGTCCGACGTCGGTGTTACCGACGATCACCGATGCGTTGATCTTCGATGGGACGACGCAGTCGGGTTACACGGGTACGCCGGTGATCGTCTTAGACGGCAGTCTTGCTGGCGTATCGGTCGATGGTCTGACATTGGCCAGTTCCGGCAGCACAATCCGTGGTCTGGAGATCGGTCAGTTTGACGGTGACGGTGTTCGGGTCACTGGCGGTGGTTCGGTGGGCAATACGATCCAGTCGACGGTCATCCATTCGAATTCAGGGTTGGGGATCAACTTGGTGGGTGGTACGGAAGACGGATTTGGGGTGACAAGCAATGATGTGGCAGACGGTGATGTGGGAGCCAACGATCTACAGAACTATCCGTTGATTACTTCTGCGGCGACGAACGGGACACAAACACTAATTGAAGGGACCTTGGATAGCCTTGCCAACACGACCTACCGCATTGAGTTTTACGGTACGCCCACATCGGACGCCAGTGGTCACGGCGAGGGCGGCACGTTTTTGGGCACGGTGAACGTAACGACCGACGTGTTGGGCATGGCAACGTTTAACGTGGTGTTTGGGACAGTGGTCCCGATCGGTCAGATCGTCACAGCGACGGCGACGGATCCGGGTGGCAGTACGTCGGAGTTTTCGTTGAACGCGGTGGTCACGAATGTCAACGTGGGGCCGTCGAACAGTGTGCCTGGCGATCAACAGGCGGATGCGGACATGGCGTTGGTGTTTTCCAGTTCGGAGGGTAATGCGATCTCGATCAGCGATCCTGATGCGGGTGTAAACCCGGTTCAGGTGACACTCACGGCAACGCAAGGGACGGTGACGTTGTCTGGTACGTCGGGGTTGGTGTTTACCACCGGCGATGGCACGGATGACGTGGTGATGGTATTCACGGGTAGCATTTTGGACATTAATACGGCGTTGGAGGGCATGGAGTTTACTCCGACGTCGGGATTTAGTGGCACGGCGACGCTATTGATTGTGACCAATGATTTGGGTCAGACGGGTCTAGGCGGTGCCCAGACGGACACGGATAGTGTGGACATTGAGGTCGGTGCCCAGATCCCGCCACCGACGGACCCACCTCCTCCGCCGCCGCCGCCACCGCCTCCTCCTCCGCCACCGCCACCGGTACCGGAACCGCCGCCGTCAGGTGGTGGTGGTGGTCAGACAGGTGGCGGAGAGACAGAGCCACCTCCGTCAGGCGGTGGCGGTGGTCAAACCGGCGACGGTGAGTCTGTGGATCTTCCGGTGGAGGACGAACCTGAAGTGGTTGTCGAGCACACGACGGAGACCGGTGATGTCTTGGAGGAATCTGACAGGTCCACTCGTGACAGTGCTCGGCCGGCCACTGATCGGGGCAAGCGGGCATCGGTTACGGATCAGGGTGTTCCGTCGGGTCAGGTCGATATCTTGCCTGACGACGACGAGTTGCTTTTACCAGACCCCGATGGCCTGGGGATTATCGGGTTATCGTCGGAGACGATCTCGGCGTTACAGGACCAATTTGATCGGGTGCAACGCGAGATTCAGGGCACGGCTGGTACCAGGGAGATGGCGGTGAACGTCGCGGTGGGTGTATCGTCGGGTCTTTCGGTGAGCTTGGTGGTGGCGATGTTACGTGGCGGGGCGTTGGTGGCCACGCTATTAACGAACCTGCCCGCGTGGCGGTTCTTTGACCCGCTACCCATATTGGACTCGTGGGACGACAAGGCCGCGGCCGGAGGCCCCGATAGCGAACAAGACGACAAGATTGAGAAGAAGCTCAAGGATATGATGAAGTGACCCTACCCAAATGGGAAAATAACCCGACAGATATCGGTTATCACACCTATTCGTAACGCAGATAAACAGAAAAATCCTCACATATAACTGAATATCACTCCGGTTATCCGGACACAGTGGGTTGCCTTCCGTAACCACTGACGGCTTGTGATCTAAGCCTTTCTAACCATTTCGCCCTTTATTCCCTGCTTTCTAATGCCGATTCAATACAAGTGTTATAGACGTTTCGATTGATACAAACCTTGAATGTGGCGAAAGGGGTCCAACGCGGCAGACAGGGTATCAGCCATGTTGTACGTCGCCGTAGCGATGGCGCTGCGGTTGCGCTAGTGGAACAGGTGTGTTCCTAATCGTGCGCTCTGGAGTTGCGCGAGATATGTTGAGCAAACTGAGAATTCGATCCACGGCAGTGCGTCTAAGCTTTGGGCTTGTCGCATTGACGTTGAGTGTCATCTCCGTGGCTCAGGTTCTCGGTATCTTTCCCGACACAACTCAAACGATTATCGATGGACGGATGGCGTTGTGCAAGGCGATTGGTGTGCACTGCGCCGCGGCTGTACAGCACGGTGTGGACATCGATAATCTTAATGCAGTTTGCTCTTCGACGGTCGTGCAAAATCAAGACGTATGGTCCGTAGGTATCCGTGGTCCAGATGGCCAGCTGCTGATTCAATCTGGCGAGCACGAGGAGCTCTGGAAAGACGCGCCGCCCGACGGTTCGACGTCAGATCATGTTCGTGTGCCGATCATCAGAGATGGTCAGCTCTGGGGAACGATCGAGATCTGTTTCGAACCGTTGTACGGTGGTGGGATATTGTCTTGGTTTAGACATCCCGTCATCGGAACGATGTTGTTTGTCGGCCTGGTCGGATTTCTTTTCTATATCTTCTATCTACGTCGCACGCTAAAAATTCTCAACCCTCAAGCGGTGATACCTCAGCGCATTCAAGCGATGTTAAATACGCTTGCCGAAGGGCTGGTGGTCCTCGATGGCCGCCAGCAGATTGTCCTGGTCAACGAGGCCTTTGCCGCTATGGTCGGAGACAAAGCAGAATCGTTGCAAGGCAAGCCATTGGCGAAGCTGCCTTGGCAACATGCCGGTGTCGCTGACGACGGTCAAGAAGATACCGATGACGATTCCGATCGGGCGTGGCCGTGGGAGCTGGCAATTAAAGACAGCAAGACGATGATCGGCTTGCCCCTGAAAATGACTACGCCTGGAAAGGGTCTTCGTACACTAATGGTCAACACAGCGCCAATCCTAGGTGGCGACGGCAGTACTCGGGGAGCGTTGGCAACTTTTGATGACATTACAGCAGTCGAGAAGAAGAACGTTCAGCTTAATGAACTGGTTAACATGCTCAAGCAGTCCCGTGATCAAGTCAGCAAGCAGAATGAAGAACTCAAGTGGCTGGCCACGCGTGACCCATTGACCGGCTGTTTCAATCGCCGATCCCTTTTTGAGCAGTTTGATTCGTTGTGGCGGATGGCCCAGGAGAGAGACAAGAACCTTGGGTGTGTGATGTTTGATATCGATCGCTTCAAGTCCGTCAATGACACCCACGGACATGCCATCGGGGATCAGGTGTTGCGGGAAGTCGCCGAAGTACTCTTAAGCACGGCCGATGAAATGGATGTGGTCGCTCGCTACGGAGGGGAAGAGTTTTGTGTTTTGATCCGCCACGGCGACATTGAAAAGGCCGCCGAATTGGCCGAGAGATTACGTCAAGCGATCGAAGCACGTCATTGTGCGGGATTGGATATAACATCTAGCTTTGGTGCGTCGGCCAAATCCATGGGAGCTGCGAGTACCAAAGAACTATTGGAACAAGCCGATCAAGCTCTTTACGCGGCCAAGCGGGGTGGGCGGAATCGTGTTGTGCGTTGGGATCAAATCCCCGACGAAGCCGAAATCCCCGACGAACCGCCGACCGAACATGCGCCGGCGGTGACGGACTCACAGGACACACTGTTTATCCCCTACCAGGCGGTCAAGGGGCTCGTGGCAGCGCTGAGTCAGCGCGACGCGGCTACAGGTCAGCACAGTAAACGCGTGGCAGATCTGTGTATTCTCGTGGCAAAGGACTTGGTGGCACCTGTGGACTGCTTCCTATTGGAAGTGGCAGCACTGCTACACGACTTGGGCAAGTTGGGTATTCCTGATTCTATTCTGCTCAAGCCCGGGAAACTGACAGAAGATGAATATCAAGTGATGCAGCTCCATGACGAATTGGGCGTATCGATCGTCAACGCCACCTTTGGATGTGCCGAGCTAACCCAGATTGTCGGTTCCCACCACGCATGGTATGCCGGTCACCCCAAACGAACGGATTTGCCCAGCGGGACAGATATCCCTTACAGTGCTCGGATCCTGACGATCGCCGATGCGTTTGATGCGATGGTGTCAGATCGACCTTACAGGAAGGGGTGCGCCGATAACGTTGCGTTCGCCGAACTGCGCAACTGCGCGGGAAAGCAATTTGATCCCGAACTGGTCGAGCGGTTCATTGAGGTCGTGTCGGCTCACCGAGCCGATCATAGCACGGACGTGGTTGTATCTGCAGAGCAGCTGGCGATCAGTCTCGATCAGGCGATCCAGCAGCTGATTCATATGTTGGACAGTCAGGATGTGACTTCGCTGCCGACCGCGGTGGGGGCGCTAAAAATGGCCGCCGGCCGTCGAGGACTCAGCGCGGTTGTGCAAATGGCTGAGCAGCTAGAGCAGGTGTCTCGAACAGATGGCGATCTGGCTGAAATTTCAGAGCTGACGCGCCAATTGATTGATCAGTGCCGAGCTTCTTCAAGCGAACCAGATCCCCAATCGCCAGCCCATGACGCTACGGATACCGAAGACGGTAACGGGGACACACGCCACCAGGACTCGTGATCCGTCGGTGTCCGGCTGATCGTATAAAAAAAAAAGGACGGTACACGTCCGATGTCTTGGACATTTGGCTCGATGGTCGGTCATCGGGTCGGTGGTGAACCGATGGTCAAGCCTGCCTGTCCCATAACCGATCTAGGCGAATAACACCGCAGGTATCCGTTAGTACCGGTGCTAGAAATCCGATATATGCACATGTATATCGCAGTGAAATAGGCGATGATTAGACCCGTGACACAGCCTGTTGTTTGCCGTTGATTGAGCCAGGTCTTGACAACACAAACACGTTTGCGGACCTATCCCAATGACTGTCATGGCAAGACAATTACACCCATCAGTGGTCCGGAAAATCGTTATTTCGGCGGCGGTGTGGTCGGTTGTGGCTTTTTGGGTTGCCGGCCCGACGGAATCACCGGCTTCGGACGGAGTCGATCAGGTGATCCATCTTGACGCCAGCGGCCAGCCGACCGCGCAGCAGGATGATACACCGCCTTTGCCGCAGAGGATGTGGCAGGGGCTGTTGGTTCCTCAGAGGCGGGTGACGGTGACCGCCCCCGTCAGCGCCATGTTGTGGAGCGTAGCGGTGGAAGAGGGTCAGTCCGTTGAACGGGGACAGGTATTGGCTGAAATGGATCATCGAACGGCTAAGGCGGCGATGGAGGTTGCGCGGCTCCGAGCGATCAGTGACGCGTCGGTGCGCCGCGCTGCCTATACGTTACAACACGCAACGCTGAAACTCGATAGCATCGCTCAAGCCCATCAGGCGGGAGCCAGCACCGACTATGAATTACACCGAGCGACGTTGAAACGAGATCAATCTGAAGCGACCTATAGCGTGGAAATGAATAAACAGGCTGTCGCACAGGCCATTCTGAAACTTGAGCAGCAAAAATATGCCATGCATATCGTTCAAGCCCCTTTTGCGGGTCGTGTGGTACGCATGTTCGCACAATCCGGTGATGCGCTGAGGGTGTCAGAGCCGTTATTGACCCTGGTGGACATGCGGACATTAGAGGTGAGCATGAGATTACCGGTCTCGTTATATGACAAGCTAAAGCTTGGACAGACCTATCGCCTGACCGCCGATTCACCCGATCGACGGTCCCTTGTGGGTACGCTCAAGGTCGTCGACCCTATGATCAACGCTACCGATCATACGTTTCGCTGCGTTTTCACTGTCACCAATGATGACAAGTCACTCCCGGCAGGTTTTGTGGTCAAGCTGGATAGACGCGGGTTTGACGCTCCCGCGTCGACCAGGTCTGAACAACCTAACTAGGACGACCACGCGAGCGTGTGTCTGATTCGATTGATGGTATTTTTCACGGGCCAGAACGCGGTTTTATGTTGGCCTGACGCATCCGATCCCTCGGTCTTGGGACAGCATGGGGCGCTTGTCGCCAGCGGTGTGGACCGTCGGTGGCATGGGCCTTCTGTCTGATCCGTCCCATATGGGCGTGCTGGGTTTAAAGTCAGCATACTGTTTTGACGAAGCCACATAAGTGATCGTGCGCAAATAACGAAATAGACGAGGCTTACTTGACCCTTCTTACTCGGACTTCTCAGTTGGGGCAATTGGCCCAACTGGTCGTGGTTACAGGGGTTGTCACGTTGTTAGAAAAATCGTAAGTGACGATTGTCTTATGTGGATAACCAAGAAGAAATCAATGAGGAGATTTGCCGAGGGAGCTGCTGGGCTTAAAAGATGGTCCGGAAAAAAGTCTAGCCCGATCGGTTTGGATATCGGCAGCCGGCATGTCAAGGTGATTCAATTCCAGACAAGCGTTGCCGGTGAGGTTCAACCGGTCAGCCAATCCGTTGAGTTGCCGCCGGATATTGTTGGCGATGACTGGCGTGCAGTGATGGACCAGTTGACCTCGTTGATCTCACCGATCATCGATTCGGGTCGATTTATCGGTCGACAAGTCGTTGGGTCTGTTCCGGATGGACTGGTTCATTATCGCAATCTGCGTTTGCCGCCGATGTCGGGCCGAGAGCTGGAATTGGCTGTCCAGGATCAAGTGACCAACCAGCTGGACCTGCCAGCCAATCAATTCAAGACTCAGTTCTTTGATGCCGGTGTTGTGTGGGATGACGACGAACGCCGTCAAGAGATCATCGTCGTTGCGGTTCCATTGACGATTGTTTCCGATCTGATGGCGGTGTTTACACGATGTGGATTGACACCTGTGGCGATCGATTCTGCATCGGCGGCCGCGGCACGTAGCGTAGCGTCGTCGATCGAAGCAGGCACCGCCCAGCTCATACTGGATATTGGTTATCGTTGGACGGCCCTGATGATCGCTCAGCGGGACAAGCTTCAAATGATCAGGCGTCTGGACACGGGGCTAGGGGCGCTGGATCAGGAAGTGGCCAAATCGCTGCGCGTTTCGACAACGGATGCCGAGCGGATACGCCGGAGCCTGGCTCAGAATCGTCAGGCAGATGTATGGCCAATCGAATCGGTCACGCCAGATGCCGCCAAACAAGCCATCGATGCGGTGGTGGCTCACCATGGTCGCCAGTTGGTTCAACAGATATCCAGATGCTTGCAGTATTACAGTGTCACCTTTCGCGACGGCAGGCCTCAGTCGGGGATGGTCCTGGGTGGCGGTGCCAGTGAACCATCGTTGGTGGATGTGCTCAATGGGGCGGGTGGTGTGACCGTTCGGTCCGTCGGAACGTTAACTGATATTGAGTGGGTCAACACCATCAGTACGTCCGACGCGTGTGCATCCGGTGGCAGTTGGGCTGTGGCGGTCGGGTTGGCCCGGTATTTGGAGCCAGATCAAGTGGGGGGAGCTGCGGCTTGAAACGGATCAACTTCATTCCCGATTCCGTACCCCGGGTGGATGCCACGGGCCGGTTGTGGATAAGGTGCGGTCTGTTTTTGCTTGCAGGATTGATCTTGATCGGAAGCTGGTATGTCCGTGCTCATCGGCAGATCGCTGCGTTAGATCAGAAACTAAACGTGCTGGACCAACAGGAGCAGATCGCTCGTGCCGTGGATGAGAAAGCGGATGCCGGTCGCAGGCAGCGTTTGAAATGGTCCAAGCAAGAGATCCTTTACGATCGGGTCAGAATGCCGGTGCCCACAACGTCGGCGATGGCTGCGGTGGCTAAGCTGATGCCGCCGGTCATGGGACTAACCAGTTTTTCTCTGATCGGTGAACCGATCGACCCCACACTGCCCCGTTCCAAGAAAAAGCGTCGTTCTTCCAAGAATCGCGCCAGCCCGACGGTTGGGCCCTTAAGGCTGGTTCTGCAGGGCGTGGCACCCAATGATCTGTCGATTGCCGAGTTTATTGGGCGTATGGACCAACGTCCGCTGTTTGTCAATGTCGAGTTGACCTACAGCCGGCCGGTAGAACGTGACACACAGATCGCGCGTGAGTTTCAAATCACGGCCGACATCCCGCTGGATCGAAAGGTCCGGCTAGAGAAACAGCGGAGGGTGTCACGTGCCGATTGATCGAAACATACTCATACTGTCCGCGATCGTCGTCGGGTTGGCCGCCGGCTTCGTGGTGGGCCTGTGGCTTCCCCACCGCCGGACCACCGCAGCTAAGCAACAACAAATCCGTCAGCGGCAGGACGCGTTGGCTGCCGTTAATGCCAAAGCCGAGACCCGCTCCTCGCCGCAGTCAGATCGATCCCGGGCAGCGATGTCTCCGGAGAAACTTAAGTTGGCCATACCGGCTCGGCCTGACTTGGGACTACTTCTCTCCCAGATCGGCCAGGATCTCAACGCGGTTTCTGTGACCGAGCAACAGCTACAGGCCAAGACCATCGTCGATGGTAGCGACTTTAGTCGAGTACCGATGACACTTCGGTTTCGGGGTTCATTTGAGGCATTGTTTGATTTCTTGCACCGTCTGGAGTCTCGCCAACGCGTGATCCGGATAGACCGCGTGATGGTCAGGCGAGACGGCGTTGGGAACGCGAAAATGCTCCAGGTCGACATCGACCTGTCTACGTTCTTCCGCGCATCGGTAGGGAACCCGTCATGAAACACGCCAGCAAAGTCGCGCAGAAACGGCAGGCGGCCAATCGGAAGAAGTTGGTGGTGCTGGGCGTGTTGCTGAGCGTATTGGCTGTGATATGGGTGCAGGCAGCGCTCAAGGGCACCAAGGCCAAGCCGGCAGCGAAAGCGGTGCCACCGTCTAAGCGGGGTCAGGTTAGTGTGTCATCACAGGGGACCGATACCCATACCGTTCCGCAGGGACAGGTGACGGTCGTGTGGCCGGCCACGTTGATCCGTGATCCGTTTGATTTAGATCTGCCGGGTTACGATCGTCGCCAGGTGCCGCGTCACGAAGGATCACACACATTCAAGCTTCAGGGCACCATTCTCGGCGAAGATCCGCGAGCCCTGATTAACGGGAAGGCGATCGGTCTGGGCGATACCATCGCCGGCGGCGTGGTCAAGAGGATCGAGCACGGTCACGTGATCATCGAAGTCAATGGCGTGGAGAGGAAGATCGGTCAGTAGTGGTTTGCGTTGCGTTAGGCTCGGGCCTGCCGTGTGAAAAGCGTGTCACTGCAAGGAGAAAGTGTATGGCCGACGATTACAATACCGCAGCTTCAGGTAGCGAATCGGCCGGCGTGACCATTCGACGGATCGGTGATTTGCTGATCGAGCGCGGTTTGATCACTTCCCAACAGATGGATCAGGCGCTGGCTTACCAGAAAGAAAAATGCCCCAATAGGTTGTTGGGCAAGATTCTTTTGGAGTTGCAGTTTGTCACACCGGAAGATCTGGTGGCGACGATGGCCGAAGCGTCAGGCATCTCGTTTATCAAGCTCACGTCGTCGACGGTCGATCCCGAACTCGTCCAAATCTTGCCACGTCAGTTCATCGAACAAAATCATGTGTTGCCGCTATCTCGAGACGGAAATCGGTTGACCGTCGCGATGGAAGATTTCGCCAACCTCTTCCTGGTTGAGGACGTTGAGCGGCTGGCGGGCTGTTCCGTTCAGGTCATCGCGGCGACCAAACAGAACATTCGATCGGTCATTGAGCTGTTGAACGATGATCGTCGTGAGGAGTACGGTTTTGATCAGATTCTTGACGAGATGAAGGGTGAAGATCTGACCGTGCTTGAACAGGTCGATCAGGAGCCGGACGACCTGGAAAATGCGGCTTCGGATTCACCGGTCATCAAGCTGGTGAATCACGTCATTCACGGGGCGATCTGCGAGCGGGCCAGTGATATTCACGTGGAACCCGGCGACGGCGTGTTTAGGGTTCGCTACCGGGTCGACGGGGAGCTCTACGAAAAACTTCAGCCGCCATTTTCGATGGTCGCGGCGGTGATCAGTCGTATCAAGATCATGGCCGGTATGGACATCGCCGAACGCCGCGTGCCGCAAGATGGGGGTATCACGGTGATGCTTCAAAAGCGTGCGATCGATCTGCGTGTCTCGACCATGCCCACTAAATTTGGTGAAAAGGCCGTGATCCGTGTGGTTGACAGCAAGGGTGCCCATGACTTGAGCAAACAGGGCTTTTCGCCTGCGATGCTGGCGAGGATGCGTGAGGTCATTTCAGAAAAAAATGGTGTTATCTTGGTCACTGGGCCCACGGGCAGTGGTAAATCGACGACGTTGTATGGTTGTCTGGGTGAGATCGCTTCACCAAAGGTCAACGTCAGTACGATTGAAGATCCGATCGAAAACAACATTGCTGGGATCAACCAGTTTCAGGTCAATACAAAGGCCGGATTCACTTTTGCCAGTGCGCTAAGGGCGTTGTTGCGTCAGGACCCTGATGTCATCATGGTCGGTGAGATACGTGACAATGAAACGGCTCAGATCGCAACCCAGGCCGCGCTCACCGGCCACTTGGTGCTGTCTACCTTACACACAAACGACGCGCCCAGTGCGGTAACCCGTTTGATCAATATGGAAGTAGAGCCCTATCTTGTGGCGGCTTCGCTTCGAGCCGTGTTAGCCCAAAGATTGGTCCGTCGGATCTGTGCACAGTGTAAAGAACAGACTCAGCCCTCACCGGTGGCCCAGCGAACACTTCAGCGAATGTTTGGTCGTCAGGTGCCCGTAGACTCATTCTACTGTGGTAAGGGGTGTTCCCGGTGTCGGGGTACGGGGTACTCGGGTCGTATCGGGATCTACGAGCTGCTTGTCCCGGATGAGGCCCTATTGGAGGCGGTTAGCCGGGGTGTGACGCTCCAAGAGCTGCGGCGTCTGGCCGGCGACGACGCCTACACGACACTCAGGGACGACGGGATCGCAAAAGTCAATCAGGGCATCACAAGTATCGACGCGCTGCTTGAGGTCGTTGCGCGTAAAAGCGATGCCAGTGAACAGGCCGAGGATCAAAAGGACATCGGCGTGTGGCACGATCGGTCACGAGTCGACGACTGACCAACACCGTTGCTGCACCGCGTGAAATGAGGATCTGGTCGTGGGACAGTTCGTCTACGAAGCACGTGATCGCCAAGGGCAATTGGTAACGGGGCGTGTCTCTGCGGCTTCGGTGGAGGACGCGGATCGCCTTCTTCGCGATCAGGATAAACGTGTAACCAAACTGTCACCGATCGCTCGCGATTCGGCTAAGGCCCCTTCTAGCCGTCGCGGTGCCGGGATTAAACGGGATCACGTGATTCTCATGGTGAACCAATTGGCTGTGATGCTGGATACCGGAGTGCCGCTGACCGAGGCCTTACGCGGCATCACCGATCGTACGGAAGACGCGCGGTTTTTAGCTTTGTTGCAGGAAACGACCGAGCGTGTGGAAGGCGGCGAACCATTTTCCAAGGCCCTGGCCAGATACCCGAAGGCGTTTCCTTCTATCATGATCGCATTGCTGCGAGCCAGTGAGGCCAGTGGCACGATGGGGACCATGCTCAATCGGATCGCCGGTTACTTAACCAAGGAGCAGCAAACCATAAAACAGGTTCGCGGTGCGCTGATGTATCCCCTGTTCATGTTCACCATGTGCATTGGTGTCACGGTGTTTCTTCTGACGGTGGTCATGCCACGATTTGTTTCAATCTACGCAAATCGTGGTGCTACGCTGCCTGTCATCACGCGGTTTCTGATGACCACCAGCAATGTGATGGTGACCCACTGGCCGGTATGGCTTGGGGCGGTGTTGGCGGTGTTGGCGGGATTGTGGTTCTGGCGGCGAACAGTGGTGGGCCGGGTTCAAATCGATTGGTTGAAGCTCCACGTACCGGTTTTTTCGGACCTTTTCAGTAAGCTCTACATCAGCCGCGGATGCCGAACGATGGGCACGATGATAGAGACCGGTGTGTCGCTGCTTGATGCTGTGTCGATTGTCCGGCAAGTCACCGGCAACGTTTACTTCGAGCGGCTCTGGGATCAGGTCGACGGGGACCTACGCCGGGGTCGACCGATGTCAGAAGCGCTTTATGACTCGGCGGTCATGCCGGACCACATCGCTCAGATGGTCGAGAGCGGCGAAAAATCAGGGCGTTTGGGGCAGGTCTTCTCGCGGTTGGCCGATTTTGCCGAAACCGAATTTGATCAGGTCGTCAAGACCTCGACCCAGTTCATTGAGCCGGTGATGATGGTGGTGATGGGTGGCATCATTGGCTTTGTGGCCATGGCGTTACTGATTCCGATTTTCAGTGTGGGACGCGTGGCCGGCGGTGGGTAGGACCATCGGGCAGTCGAATCGGTCGATGGCGATGGTGTGATGTTTTTTGTCTGGGCCGTCAGTGAACGACGTGGTACGGTTTGTCGGTAGGGGGGGATCACCTTCTTTAACGCTAGAGCACCGGACCGACCGACGTTTCGCCGGTGATCGGGTCAAGCGTGAGCGTCACGGTGCGGCCGGCTGCTGATAGCGTGATGGATGCGGCAATGGTCTGGTCGAGTTGACCGTAGACCCCGAATCCTAGCCGGTCGTCGCCATCCAGTGTGTAACCAGCGATGGTCACGTCCTGAAGCTCGGAGGCTCGCCCGCTGCCAAATTGGACCGTGTAGGATTTGCCATCAGTGGGGTTGGTGATCGGTGTGGTTGGGTTAGACTGTGTGCCGATGTGATATGTTTGGTTGACTGTGTCAAACACCACCACACGTCCGTCTTGGCCGTGAGCAATCGATTCCATCTGAGCAAACTGTAAATCGGCCACCAGCATCTGTGCCGCCGCACGCAGCTGTGTGACGCGTGTATCGCTAACCAGGGGCACAACCAGCGAGGCAACGATCGCGATCAGCGATACCACGATCAAGATCTCCACGGTCGTAAAGGCCCACGGCCCCTTCCCCTCGGTGGCAACCACCCGGGCGTCAACCAGCAATGACCTGTGTGGATCAGACTTGCTCACGGTCTGATATGTCGGCAGCTCAAGGACGCGACTTACCCGGCCGGGTCGGTCACTGGCGGACCACAGCGGTGAAATGGGCTGGCTGGGTCGGTTGGTTCGGCTGTAACGTCTGTCGACACATTGACCACGGGTGGTGCGGGGGTGCCATCTGGCCTATCGCTTGGACAGATCGTCTATTTTCCAATGCGGGCGGGGTTTTGTCCGTTTGAGCCACGACAGATCCAGGAGCATGTTATGAAAACCAATCGCGGTGTTCAGCCCGATCACCGCCGAGTCCACGCGCTGACCATTGTCGAGGCGATGATGGGGATGGCCGTCTTGTCCGTAGGGGTCTTGGCCGTCAACTACGCGGTCGTCGCTGGTCAGTCGCTCAGCCACACCGGCGATGATGCGATGCGCGCCGTGGACCTGGCACAGGACCTGATGGAGGAGATCTTGGCTCTGCCGTATCACGATCCCGGTGGCATATCGGCATTGGGTCCTGAGGTGGGGGAGACTGTTCGGTCAGATTTTGATAACACGGACGACTTTCACGGCTACAGCGAGTCGGCAGGGGCGATCACCGATTTTGCCGGCAATCTGTACGACAACCAGGGGCAAGTCTTTAGCCGTACCGTGAGTATGACCACCACCACGGAGTCAGTTTCCGATCTGGCAGCGGCGATTGTCGGTTTGACCGTAACCGTGACGGTCACCGATTCGTCGGGACGCAGCTGGTCGATCACTCGTTTCACTTCAGAATCCGCGCCATGAAAGTAGATCAGGCCATGTCGATTTCTGCCAAGCCCCGCGGGTGTACCGGCGGGTTCACCATGGTGGAGGTCATGATTGCGCTGGCGGTGACCGGATTGGTCGGCGCGGCAGTCTCGGCCATGTTGGTCTCGGTGTCCTACGGTACTTCCAGTCAAGCGGATCTACGACGGATCAGTGTCAAGGAACGCGTCATTGCGATACGCATGAACACGGCGATCAGTTCGTCCAAGATGATTCTCGATCAGGGCGCAGACCACCTGGTGCTATGGATGGGAGATAGTCGTCAGAATGGTTTGCCAGATCTGTCAGAGATTCGCCGGATTGATCGAGACGCCACGACACTCCAAATCACTTCTTACATCGCTCCGATTGATCTGTCTGACGCAGCCAATACGCAATATAGTTTTGCCGATGATTTTGACGCCGTCACGCTGGCCCTACGAGGCACCGCCGATTTTCCCGGCGAGATCTGGGCCACGGGTGTAACCGCGTGGAGCCAAGCGAGAAATCAGACCAACCCGCAGGCCGCAACACTATTAAGCTACAACCTTACGTTAGCGGGCGACGACGTCACGGGAACCGTGGTCCACACATTGTCTCTTCGTAGTCGGTAGCAGGTCAGGATACCAATCAGAATCGGACGGAAGGAGCTTAGGGGGCCAGCACGATGCGTAAACATGCACGATCTCGTCGGCAGGCTGGGATTGCCTTGGTGCTTGTGATGATTTCCGTGGCGATGGCGGTGATCCTGAGCCTATCGTTTCTCAACGCCCAGGTGACCGCTTCAGGCGTATCCGAAAACGTCGCACGGCGCGCTCGCGCCCAGGCGGTGGCAGAGTCTGGCTTAGATTTGGCTCTGGCTTATATGAATACCACCACCGATTGGCGAAGCCAGAGGGCCAGTGGTACGTGGGTCACCGACTATGCCATTGCCGGCGGCCGTGTGACGGTCATCGGCCAAGACGGTCAGGATACCGACGGCGATCAAGTGGTTGAAGGCGATGCAAACTTTGCGAACGATTTGACCGAACCGGTTACGCTGACGTCCATGGGTACGTTTGACGGTGTGACCCACGTCGTTCATGCGGTGGTCACACCCGTGCCCCCACCCAAAAAGCTGCTTATGGTGGTCCAAGACCCGATGAATTTGGTTGACTATGAGCGTGACCCTCGAGACCAGTTTTTGGACTGGGACTATGTGGTGACGTTAATCGCTGCATCGGCGTCTCAAGACGCCATCGACAGTGCGGTGGCCAACAACGACGTTGCATACGTTACCGCCTACTTCAATTCCCCTGACCTTAATACGAAGTTGTACAACGCACCGATCGGTGTGGTGTCTGGAGAAGGTTATTTGGACAGCGAGTTTGGTCTGGCGACAAGCGATGGCGTGATCTACACAGGGTCGACGGATATCAATGTGGTCGATCAGAGCCATTTCATTACTGAAACGTTGCCCATCGGCTTGGTCCAGATCGTCGATAGCACGTCCTCGGAGCTGATGGCCATGTCGGGGTCACCGGCGGCCGGGGCGGCGCTGTTGGCCACGCAATCAACCAGCGCGACGCCTGTGCTGGCTGTGATCGAAGTGGGCGGTACACTCGCCGATACGACACCGGCGGCCGGTCGCCGGGTGGGTGTGCCCTGGGGCGGGGCTTACTTTAGCTCGTCCGAGTTAACCTCCGCCGGGCTGACGATTCTACGCCGTAGCCTAGAGTGGGCCAGTGAACCTGCCATTGGCGGTCAAATCGCCCATTGGAAGCTCGATGAGGTCACCGGCACGACCGCGGGCGATTCGGTCGGTGGGTTCGATGGAATCTTTCGTAACGGCGTCGGGTTGGGTCAGTCGGGGGCGGTGGTGGGTTCAGCGGCGGTTGGGTATGACGGTGCCAATGATCATATTGAAATTGGCCATCACGATACCTTCTTGCTTGACCAGGGAACATTCGCCTTCTGGTTCAAGACGAACGACGTCGTATCGTCTCAAGGGCTGATTTCAAAGGATTCGAACGGTCTGGATACCGGTGGGCATCTAAGCATTTATGTCGACGGTGGAAACCAAATCGAGGTGCGTCTTCAGAGCACGGATGCGTCGTATTTTGTCGAATCCGCCGCCGATTCAGTCTCGGCCGACACGTGGTACCACGTGGCGTTTACGTTCGGTGCCAGTGGGATGAAGCTCTATTTGAACGGGTCACTTGTGGCCGTCAACTCCTATACCGGTGGGATGGGGACGACGTCTGGTGGTGTCGGTAACTACGAGCCCATGGCGCTGGGTGTGCTTACCATGGAATCGGGTGATCTGACCTTGTCTGGCTGGAACATGCCATTATCGGGCGTGATGGACGAAGTATACGCCTTTAACCTGGCACTGACCTCCACGCAGATCCAGCAGTTAGCTGCCGCGGCAGCCGCGTCCGGAGGGGTATCTTACGACGTTCGGTGGACCGATCAGCCTTGACTTATCCAACCATGTGATCGCCTCGGCGCGATGGAGGCGTCCGAGCATATAGCGATCATGACAGCGGGGCTTGGCTGACTGTGTGCTGGGGCTTCGATCGGCAAGCTGAATCCTTGTCGGACTTAAATCGATCGTAAGAAAGTCTCCAGAAATCCTCTGCTGCACCGCAACGTGGCCCAGAGATAGGCCGATGAAATATCGGGACCAGGGCCGTACGATCGCGGAGCTGGTCAGCCAGGGAGATCACGTCTAATCATGATGTTGGGCACAGGCGCTGTCGTACGCCAGGTGGTTCTGTCAGCGAACGATCGTGGTTCGGTTCGACGATCCGTGACCATTGGGTGGCACGGCAATGCGAGCCAAGCGGCTACCGGGGTGGCGCATGAACGGGTTTTTGAACGAACAAGGCCGGTAGGATGGTGTGATCCGGCGGTGAAGAAGAAAATAGATTGGCCTTTTTCATGAAGGGTGAAGATCGAAAAAACGTGGCCTCGGTGATTGAGGCAAACTCACAGTGGGTGACACTCCAGCAGCTGGTCGACCAGGGAAAAAGCCACGTTCGTGTCATTTCCAGAAAGAAAACGCTGCAGCTGATCGAAGCGGTCGTGGACGATGCGATCCGGCGCGCGACCGTCGAAGTGGCGCAGGCCGATCGTCAGCGGATTGTCACGGAGGCGAACGATCAGTTTCACCGTGTATCGCGTATCCAGGCAGAGTCCGAAGCAGTGATCCGTCAGCAAAAGGAGCTGTTGTCACGCCAACAGGCGCAGATCCAAAAACTCGAGCAGGCTCAGATTCAGTTCAAAAAACAGATCAGTCTGGCTCACGATCCGCGTGCGGCCGAGCATGAGAAGACGACCCGACTTCAGGCTGTGGCGCTAGAAGAGGCGGGTCGGCATGTGAAAGAATTGGCAGACCGTGAGCGTAAAGCCAGCCGCGCGTTGGCCCGTCTTAACCGCCGTATGACCAGCTTACGCGAGACGATTGCCGGCTATGATCGAGAAATGGAGCGGTTGGCGGGACAGGTCAAAGAAGACGCCACATTGATTCACCAGCTGCGCACGCAGCTGAACGATCGTGAACGCGAGTTGGGTCATGTCAAGGGTCTGTTGGAAGCGTTGAGTCAAGAGGTGGCCGCAGCCCGTGCCGGCCGTGGGTCGGAGCCAGAGGGGATGAGTGAACTACGCAGTCAGTTTGCTGAAATGAAGACATTACTCGAGTCGTTGGGAAGCCATGGTAACCAGGAGGATCGATCTGCGGTCCAAGCCATGCTCGAAAAGATCTCTCAAAATCAGGTCGCGACCGAAGCGCAGATGGAGGACCATCTTCGTAACAATTTAAACCACACATTGGACAAGATTGATCAGGCTCTCCGGGTGGCGTCGACCCGCGCTATCGATCGTCCCGTTGAGGCCACCGACATTTATGTGTCTAAGATCTTTGACGACGACATTGAGATGGAGTCAAACCTGTCAGCCCTCGACATCCAAGCAACGACCGCCAAACAGTCTATCTCGGATAGCCTAGAACGCCTCAAGCGGCTACGCAGCCAGGCATCACGTGCCATCGAGCAAGATGCGCAAGAAGATCAGGAGGAATCGACCGATCAGCCCTAAGGTGCGGTCTGGAGGTCAAAGTATCGGATAAGGAGAAAGTAGGCATGCTCAACAATACAAAAAAGAACCGTACCAAACCGGAGCAGGGCGCCACCACCGACGAGATTGTTTCGTCGCCGGCTGACGATTCGACAACCTGTTTGGGTAAGGGCCTTGATGTGGGGACAGCCAACCTGCTTAGCGCCGTCCACAACGGGGACAACCACCCTGTGATCAAGCGTGAACGTAACATGTTCCTGGAGATCCCCTCTCAGTTTCAGAAGAACCGAAACATGCTCACCCAGCTGAACGTGCCCTACGTGTCCTACGGTCAGCGGCTGTTCGTGCTGGGCGACGCCTCGTTTAATCTGGCCAACATGTTTGGTAAGGACGTGCGGCGTCCGATGAGTCACGGGTTCCTTCACTCACAGGAGAAGGATGCCATCCCCATGCTGCGGTTCATTATTGAGCGGTTGTTGGGTAACCCCGGGGCGGCAAAAGAGCCGGTGTACTTCTGCGTACCGGCACCTTCGATCGATGTGGATAACGATACGGTCTATCACCAGGGGGTGATCGAAGGCCTGCTCAAGAAGCTGGGCTACGCCCCGCACGCGATCAACGAAGGTCACGCGGTGATCTACTCTGAGTTAGCCGACCAAGACTTTACCGGGATCGGGATCTCCTGTGGGGGTGGGATGTTCAACGTCTGTGTGGCCTATAAGACGATCCCTGCGGTGACGTTTTCGGTCTGCCGTGGCGGCGATTGGATCGACGAGCATGTGGCGAAGGTGATGGGGATCCCGCGTACGCGTGTGATTGACATTAAAGAAGCGTCTGGTGTGAGCCTCAGTGATCCTCGCAATCGCGAGGAAGAGGCGATCGTGCTGTACTATCGCAATCTGATTGAGTACGTGCTGAAGAATCTGGCTCACCGGTTCTCGCTGGCCCAGGACGTTCCCCGGTTCGCCGACCCGGTGCAGATCGTCGTGGCGGGCGGTTCGAGCATGGTCGGCGGTTTCGCCGACGTGTTCCAGGAAGAGCTGGACAAGGTCGATTTTCCACTTCAAGTGGCCGAAGTCCGCCGTGCCGAAGATCCACTGACTTCGGTGGTGCGGGGCTGTCTCATTGCCGCTACATTAGAGTGATGCTTATCTAGATACACACACCCTCGCGTACGATCTGTGAACGCGCGTGAAAAATACACAAATGGGTATTTGCCTTACGAGTTGCCCTTGGGCATAGGCGATGGACACATTGTCCATCCAGATGGGTTTCTACGCGACGGTTGCGGACAAGGGACGATATCAACAACCTTGCGATTTGCGCGGCGTATCAGCATACGCGGTGTACATCGGGTCGATGATCACAAGTTACACGTTCGGAAACACGCTTTGAGGACCTCTTACCCGATAGATAGATCATCTTGCCACGATGGGCGCAATGATCTAAGCGATGGTCAACACCATTCACAAACAACAAATTGATCAACATCTCACCTTTCACATTGCCGTACGCCGCAAACAAATAAATCAATATCCGCGGAAGGGCTCGAACCTTCAACCTTCGGCTCCGGAGGCCGACGCTCTATCCAATTGAGCTACGCGGACGCCTACGCCGTGGCGATCGTTTTCGGCAGGATGCCCGTCGATTTTAACCCGACCGTGTTGGACGGTAAAGGTGGTTTATGCGCGTGCCGTCTTAATCGGGGCGAACGTTGCGGGATTGCAGATCAAACCAAAACTTACTGGGGTCGTACACAAATTTGAGCTGCCGCTGATCGAACGCCACGAACCAATCTCTCCAGTCAAGCAGGTCCAGCGCTTCGGGCTCGGCAAACGGAGAGCCACCGATGCGAATGCGGTCGGGTTGGCCGGGAAGACAGCCGGGCCAATAGCCGTTGGATTCACACCACTGGCGGATTTGTTCGTGATTAATGGTTTCGTAGACGGTCATCTTTTTGCTCTTTGGTCAGTCCGTTTGTGAGTGTGAAACAGGTCTGGCCCTGACATGTATAAAGATTATACACCCGGCGATCGAAAACTCCCGATCTGGGTCATCAGCCTATGGTGGAATCAGATTTGCTAGCATCTCGCCTGCGACCACGGATCGGCACGACACGATGACGGTCATGATATTCACGACCGGATCGCCACGTCAGTCTCCTGATAATTCGATCTGTCCGTAGCGGATTGTTGAACGGTGTGCTCGTGACGAAGCTGGCCACATGCGGCGGCGATGTCACGCCCGCGGCTGGCGCGAATATGGGTGTTAATCGCGGCGCTGCGGAGGATGTTCTGAAAGCGGTAGACACTTTGGGTGTTGGGTCGGACATATGGCAGTGATTTGACTTCATTGTAGCGGATGAGGTTGACGTTGGCTCGCAGCGTCCTGGCAACTCGGGTCAGTTCACTGGCGTGTTGGGCCTGATCGTTGACACCACCCAGGAGGATGTACTCCAGTGTCACCTCGCGGCCGGTACGTTCGAAGTAATAACGCCCGGCATCGGTCAGCTGATCGATCGACACGTGTTGTGCCCACGGAATCAGCCGGCGACGCAGGTGATCGTTGGGAGCATGCAGGCTGATCGCCAAAGTCACAGGAAGCTTCAAATCCGCTAGGCGTCGCATCTGAGAAGGTAATCCGACGGTGCTGACGGTAATATGACGGGCCGAGATGCCCAAACCCCAATCGGCGGTCATGACACCTATGGCGCGGGTCACTTGTTCGAGATTCGCCAGCGGCTCTCCCATCCCCATAAACACCACATGTGTGATACCGGTTACACCGGGCAGCGCAGCCAATCGCCAGACCTGTTCGACCATGTGACCGCTGGTATGGTTGCCATCCAGGCCGCCCAAGCCTGAAGCACAGAATAGGCAGCCGACGGGGCAGCCGATTTGGCTGGACACACACGCCGTTCTTCTTCGCGTTTCTGGCCTGTGACCCGATTTTTTGTTCCCGTTGGCGGGGATCATGACACATTCTGTCTCCAAAGTTCGAGTGTGTGTCATGGGTCGGATTGTGGTGTGTGCCCGCGACCATCGGATAAGCAGCTTTTGTACGCCGTCGGTAGCCGTTTGGTGGCACCGGACCTGACCGTCGGCAAATCGCAAATGCTCCGCCAGGATACGCTGATGGGCGCTAGGAATATTGGTCATTCGTGACGGATCAGCCGTGTGGTGGCGGTAGATCCATCTGAGAACTTGATCTGCCCGAAAGGCGGGCAATCCCCAGTCGATCATCAACCTGCTCAGTTGGCGGTGGTCTAAATCAAAGATGCAAGGTCTGCTGTCCATGGCGCCATTCCATGATACGCCGCAGCGATCCGGCCCGCTGGCGGGTCGGGTCAAACCGGCCCCTGGTTCGGTCAGGGGTGCGGCGATGGCCGGCTGTATCGTCAGGACACCAGTCAGTTTCATCACGACCAAGTCGGATGTATGTCACTTGCATCCGATAACGGCCAGATGCCCATGGCGACGCATGTTGCCAGCAGGCTGTCGACACAGGCTGTGGTCATCATGGGCAGGTTGAGATTCGTGACATCGTTGGCGTGGTGGGTTGGGTCTAGATCCTCGAGCTCTGCGGGTTTACCGGGGTGTGACGAGTCCAGTTACTCGGTGACGTTTTGAGTGTGATAGAAGGGCCCATGACTGTCTAGAAACCCCAAGAGCGGTCATTGGGACGGATCAGATGAGCGGTGATGGTTCCAGGTCGTCAGGGACAGATCACTGCTGGCATGAGATGCCTCTGATGGTCCATCGTCAAACTGTCTTGTGCCGATGTAATAGCCTACACAAAATGAAATCACGATGGCTGTCGTGGCGGTGACCACGATCAACAACCTCTGCCAAATATCGGACGATCCGATGTGCATCTCCCCCCCCGCTCACCGTCTATCCCCGTTTTTAATCATACTCCCGTTTGGCAGGGATCAAAGAACATGTTCGGAAATTTTTGTCTGTGCCGGACACAGTGAATAAAAGCGGAATCGCCCGATAGGTATTACGTCTGTCGCTGACACAGCGCTCGACGGGATCTTGACGCGATGGTCCACCTCGCCGGATCAACCGAAGCGAGCCAAGGCGTTGAACCACTATCTGGCGGTGCTGACCGGTTTTGATCAGGTTGCCATACGATCGACAACGGCCGACATGATTGGTTTGTCGGATTGTGTGTGAACGTTTTGCCCGCTAGAGATTCAACACGCCCTATCAGCACATCAGCGTGATCGTGGCGAAGGTAATCAGGGTTTCCAATGCGTGTGCTTGATGCCCCTCGCCCGGCGGGCTATTTGTTGGCTGTTGCGGCAGGTTTGATAGCCAGTGCTCTTGGGATGCTCATCGACCGATTTTGTGTCAATTTGACAGGAAATTGACTAGACCTTAACGATCGTCGGTTAATCTAGTTACTCTGACAATCGGGCGGAGATGAACGTGATACGTGAGGCGAGAAAGGCGGGGGAAACGGAGGGAGATGATCCGGGCTGGCGGCCGATGGGCCGACCAGCCTTTTCTGTGCTTGCGTCAGGCATGGCGCGACAGCGTCATGACCTGACGCTGTCAACCGGTAAGCGAAAGCGACCCGGGAATTGACTCGCCGGGTGAAAGTCCCGGTGGAGGACCCGATGACAGGAACTCCTAGCCGAACCGCAAGGGCGTCCATCGCGAGGTGGGGTCTGAAGGAAGCGGCAGGCAAACTCCCGGCCCGAGGAACACGAATCGTATATGAGGCGTCGGCTTGGTGGGCGAGAGGGCTCATAGACTCGAAGCCCGATGTCATCCGGACCGAGCCGACGTATATGCGGCGGGTTGATGGGAGGAAAGTCACGCGTCTTACCCTGAGAGATCTGACGTTCTGCCTTCGGGCTAGGTCCGTTGTAAAGCGGGCTGATGGGACGTCAGAAGTCAGCCGAGGCCATATTAGCGGCGTGCGTTGCGTCGTGAAGGGCCGAACAGTTTAGACCGAACCGATGCAGAGCATTCGATGCCTGAACAAGACGCAGACAAGAAGGCTGAGACGCCGGAGCGACTGCCCAGAGTAGGCGGCGGAACCGCCGAGGGTAAGCAGGGCGTGCGTCAAGCAGGCTCGGCATGCGATGATCCCGTCGGGGACCAGAGTACGTTGATGATGGAGGAGGTTCTATGCCGTGAGAACATGCTGGCGGCTTACCAACGGGTCGTAAGCAACCAAGGGGCGCCGGGTGTGGACGGGATGACCGTCGACGAACTGATGCCCATGCTTCACGAACGATGGCAAGTCATCCGGGAAGAATTGCTCAGCGGCAGGTACAAACCGTCACCGGTTCGGGAGGTGCACATCCCCAAGGCCGGTGGCAAAGGCCTGCGTATGCTGGGTATCCCGACGGTTCTGGATCGACTGATTCAACAGGCCCTTTTGCAAGTGGTTCAACCCGTGTTCGACCCCACGTTTTCGGATTCAAGCTTCGGCTTCCGTCCCAAACGCAGTGCCCACCAGGCACTGGAGCGAGCACGTGCCCACATCGCAGCCGGCCACCGCTGGGTGGTCGACATGGACCTCGAGAAATTCTTTGACCGCGTGAACCACGACGTGCTGATGTCACGTTTGGCTCGACGGATCGAGGATAAACGTATCCTATGGCTGATCCGCGGATATCTGCAGGCGGGGATGCTCAAGGGAGGATTGGTGTCGCCACGGACCCAGGGAACCCCCCAGGGGGGTCCGTTGTCACCGTTGCTCAGTAATGTCTTACTCGACGAGTTGGACAAAGAACTGGAGCGACGCGGTCATCGCTTCGTTCGCTATGCGGATGACTGTAACGTGTACGTCCAGTCGTATCGTGCGGGCAAGCGTGTGCTCACCTCCATCGAACGCTTCTTGGCGAAGCGTTTGCGTTTGGCGGTCAATCCAGATAAGAGTGCAGTGGATCGTCCCTGGAATCGCAAGTTTCTGGGTTACACATTCACCATGCATTATCAGCCGAAGTTGAAGGTGGCGACTGAATCGATCAAGCGATTCAAGGGCCGCCTACGGGAACAGTTTCGCCGCGGACGTGGCCGTAGCCTTCGGCGCGTCTTGGAGGAGCTGCGTCCGGTCTTGATCGGCTGGGTGTCGTATTACCGGAAATCGCAGGTACGGATCACCTTTGAACGGATCGACCAATGGATCCGGCGGAAGCTGCGTGCCATCCTATGGCGTCAGTGGAAGCGGCCCTGGACCCGAGCCAAGCAACTGATCCGGCGAGGTCTAGCCCATGAACGGGCCTGGATCTCAGCGACGAATGGCCGAGGTCCCTGGTGGAATGCTGGCGCCAGCCACATGAACCAGGCGGTCCCAACTCGTTACCTCAGCCAGCTTGGACTCATCAGCCTCGTCCAGCAGTCACGACGACTGGAGCGTCTCAATTGAACCGCCGTGTACGGAACCGTACGCACGGTGGTGTGGGAGGACGGCGGGGGCAACCCCGCCTCCTACCCGGTGGGGGCGACGGGCTGACGAGGACGATGTCGTACGATCTGGTGTCGATTTGTTCCAGCCCGGGGGTGCTTATCACGGGGGGTGTTCACGTTCTTGGAAGGCAAGACCACACTAATGCCATGGTGGAAGCTGGTTTGGTCCTGATATGAATGAAAGGGCTTAATCCCGATGTAGAACTTGGGGATGACACTTCAGAAAGCTAGCGTTTGGCTCATGGAATCCTGTCTGAGCCTCGTTGGCGACCTGGTTTCACCGTGACGAACAAAGCCGAGCGGATGGTCCAAATCGGGGTGACAGGATTTGAACCTGCGGCCTCTTCGTCCCGAACGAAGCGCTCTACCAAGCTGAGCTACACCCCGTCAAACCGCTTATGGTTACGCTTGCAAACAAACCATCATGTTATCAGAACAACGCCCCGCCCACAAAAGCGGTCCTGTGTTGAGTTGACCGAAGATCGCGGTGAACAAAAAAAGAACCCACGCGTGGCGCGTCGTGGGTTCTTGGTCGGCCGGCGCTGATTCAAACGCCGGATTACAAACTAATTTCGCGATCGGTCAACACTCGGTACGCGTCAACGTATTTGGTTAGAGTGTGACGCACAACCTCTTCAGGCAATACCGGGCCCGGTGGCGTTTTGTTCCATCGGCCATTATCGACCAATTGCTGTAGATAGTTTCGTACGTATTGTTTGTCAAAGCTCGGTTGGTCCCTCCCGGGTTCGTATTTGTCACACGGCCAGAAACGAGAACTGTCGGGAGTAAGCACTTCGTCAATCAGCACAGGTGTGACATCGTCATCCTCGCGGTCACTGATCGGGTTATTGTGCAAACAACACGATGACGTGTCCACACCAAATTCGAATTTGGTGTCGGCTAAAATAATGCCGCGGCCCAAAGCGTAGTCGTGTCCCATGCGATATATCGATAGGCTGAGATCTCGCATCTTGCTCATCAGACTCTGTCCTGCCACCTGACACGCCTGTTCGAATGAGATGTTTTCGTCGTGGCCGGATTCCGCTTTGGTCGCGGGTGTGAACAGCGGTTCGGGCAGCTTCTGGCACTGTTTTAGGCCCGTGGGTAGTCCGATACCACACACCGTCCCAGACCGCTGATATTCAGACCACGCCGAGCCAGCCAAGTAGCCGCGGACCACACACTCGATCGGTACCACCTTGGTTTTTCGGCCGATCATGACACGGCCACGCATCGACTGTCGTTGCGACTCGGATAGCCCGGGTATGTTATCGGGTTCGGTCGAGATCAAGTGGTGCTGTAACGTGTGGCCCAGCTTGTCAGCGATCATGTCGAACCAGAACTTACTGATCTGTGTCAGCACAATTCCTTTGCCCGGTATTCCGTTGGGCATCACGACATCGAATCCGCTGATCCGGTCAGTGGCGATGATGACCAACGCGTCCATGCCGTCGGCCAGTGTGGCGTCATATATGTCGCGGACTTTGCCTTGGCGGCGGCCGCCAAGGGGCAGATCGGTCTGTAGCAATGCATCTGCGGTTGCGGGGATCATAGGTGTGCTCCTGATCTGTCGGTTACGGGGTGTATTTGTGAAATTCTATACTAGGCCCGGCGCCGGCGCTCACTTCAACAGCATCTCCCATCCTGCGTGAGCTCACACGTTTCCGTGCGGTGCCCGTGGATCATACCCATCGTAGTTCAAACACCGCGTTTCTCACAAACGCGAACGTGCTCCGATGTGGCCGTGGGCCTTGGATCAGCACCCATACGCTGGGCTGGATTGGGCATGACGGGGCGTTCTCAAATGACTAAAACTGTCTTAAGAATCGCACATCGTTCTCAAATAGCAAGCGGATATCGGTGATGCCGTAGCGCCGCATCGCGATGCGTTCGACCCCAAGACCAAACGCAAAGCCTGTCCATTTTTCAGGATCGTATCCTACCGCCTGAAACACATTCGGATCGACCATGCCACAGCCGCCCAGTTCCACCCAGTCCCACCTGCCCCTGACTTTCATTTTGATATCCATTTCTGCAGAGGGTTCGGTAAAGGGGAAGAAGCTCGGTCGCAACCGCACCTGGGCTTCGGGCCCAAAATAGGCGTGGGCGAACTGCAGCAGTGTGGCCTTGAGATCGGCCATATTGACGTCGGTGTCCACGTATAGCCCTTCGATCTGATGAAACATCGACGAGTGTGTCGCGTCGTGTTCGTCGGGGCGGTACACCCGGCCCGGGGCGACGATGCGGAGCGGTGGTGTGGTCCGTTCCATGACGCGAATTTGAATCGTGCTTGTCTGGCTTCGAAGCAAGCGTGTGTCGGCGTCCGGGTTACAGTCCGTGTCGATGTAGAAATTGTCTTGAGGATCGCGTGCCGGGTGATCCTTGGGGATGTTAAGGGCGACGAAATTGTGATGGTCGTCCTCCACTTCCGGACCGGTCGCCGTATCAAAACCCATCCTGCCAAAAACTTCGATCAGATCGTCCATGGTCTGGGTCATCACGTGACGGCGTCCCAGACGCGGTGGTAAGCCGGGTTCCGTGACATCCGGCATAGGACCACCATCTTGTGGGGTGATCGTTTGCAGTCGGATCTTTTGCTGTTCATATTTGGTTTGAAGATCTGTCCGAAGCTGGTTGGCGCGTTGTCCAAATCTAGGTTTGTCTCGGGCGGGCACGTCCTTAAGCAGTCCCATCAGCTGCTTGATTTGTCCCTTGCTGCCCAGATATTTAATACGAAACTGTTCAAGTGTTTGGGGGTCACACACCCCCTCGAGATCTTGGGTGGCCAGGGTCTGAAGTTGATCAATCCGTTCGAGCATTGCGCAGACAGGTTACACGAAAGCAAGCCGGTTGGCGCGTGTTCGGCGCCTTGTCGTTGCAGCACCGGTAACGCGGTTCAGTCGTGTGACCGGTGGTGGGTTGGCATGACACGGAAGCCGATGTCGCGGCGGAAGTAAGCGCCTTCAAACTCGATTTTCTCGCAAACGGCGTTGGCCCGTTTCTGAGCTTCGGCCAAGTCTTTGCCCAAAGCGCACACGTTCAGCACTCGTCCGCCGGATGTCACGACACGATTGCGGTCGATCTTGGTGCCGGCGTGAAAGACCTGAACCCCCTCGACGTGGTCAGCGTATTCCAATCCGGCAATGGCCTTATTGGTTTGGTAAGGGCCTGGGTAACCGCCACTGGACATGACCACACAGCAGCAACACCTTGGGTCCCACGATAGATCCACCTCGTCCAACCGCCCATCGACGGTGGCGAGCATCATTTGCACCAGGTCACCTTGGAGCCGCATCATCAGCGCTTGCGTCTCCGGATCTCCAAACCGGCAGTTAAACTCCAGTACCTTTGGTCCCCCGGCGGTCAGCATCAAACCCGCGTAAAGGACCCCTTGGTAGATGACCCCTTCGCGTCTTAGCGCGTCGATGATCGGGACCATGATTTCGCGTTGAACCCTTCTGATCAATGGGTCTTCGGCCAGCGGTGTGGGACAGTAGGCTCCCATCCCGCCGGTGTTTGGCCCGGTGTCATGTTCACCGACTTGCTTGTGGTCTTGTACCGGGTCGAGCATAAAAATATGCCGGCCGTCCACCAATGCCAGCACAGACAACTCTTGTCCGACGAGCCTCTCTTCGACCACGATGGTATCACCGGCTTGGCCAAAGGCGCGCTGGGACATGATCATGTTCACCGCTTGGACGGCCTGTGCTTGATCATCGCAGACCACGACGCCTTTGCCTTTGGCCAAACCCGCGGCCTTGACCACCACGGGGGTTTCGTGGTTTCGGACATAATTCATCGCCGATTCGGGATCAGAAAAGATCCTGGCTTCGGCGGTGGGAATGGAAGCGGCTCGCATGATTTTTTTTGCGAAAGCTTTATCCGCTTCAAGACGAGCCGCGGCCTGACCCGGACCAAAGATGGCCGTTGGGATCGCTTTCCCCGACGCGCAACGGTGTCGGGCGGCTGCCAGCAGGTCCGTCAAACCTGCCGCCAGCGGATCTTCTGGACCGACCACGATCAGCCCAATATCATTCCGGCGACAGAAGTAGTCCAGTTCATCGACGGTCTTGGCATTGACCGGATCGACACCGACAGACACATTTTCACCGAGAGACGCCGTGCCACCATTGCCCGGCGCAAAATACAACCGCCCACAAGTTGGGGACTGTCTAAGTTTCCACCCCAGGGCGTGCTCTCGCCCACCACTACCGATGACAAGAATATTCATAGGTCGTGCATCATAAAGTGCGGCGTGGGGCATGAAAAGTCGCCGTCAACGATTCACCATTTTGAACCGGGACAACAGCCTTAAATCGCAAGTGATCGTGTGGCCGGTGGGGTTGTTCGGTCGTGGTTTGCTCTTCATTGAAGCGTGGCGGGCTTCCTGTGGACCAGCCACCGATGGCCTCAGCGGACCGGCCTTGTTGCCAACGATCTGACGGGGTGTGAATCGGCAACGACCGCACGGATGACCGGCGGTGCTGATGGCGGTCCGACGCGGGCCGGCGGTGTCTTGACGTCACAGGCGAATTCGTCTCCAATCGGTAGATCATGCCCACCCTCATCCATGTTCGGTCGTCGTCAACGGTGTGAAAAGGGATCTCGCCCAGTTGAGTGATCGCCAGTTCGACCTGGTGGTTGTTGGCGGAGGGATCTTCGGGGCCTGTGCGGCGCGCGATGCAGCTCAGCGCGGCCTGTCTGTGGCGATGATTGACCGCGGCGACTTTTGTGATGCGACGTCGGCCCATTCGTACAAGCTGATCCACGGTGGGATCCGTTACTTGCAGCATGGGGATCTGTACAGGATCCGTCAGTCCAGCGCCGAGCGCCGGGCGATGTTGCGTATCGCTCCGCACCTGGTGCATCCGTTACCTATCGTCATACCGACCTACGGACATGGACTGCGCGGCAAAGCGCTGCTTCGGCTGGGGTTGGGGCTGTACGACCTGGCCACGTGGGATCGCAATCGAGGGATCCAAGATTCACAGCGGCGTGTGCCTGCGGGGCGCTTTATCTCTCGACAAGAAGTGTTACAGATGTACCCGTCGCTGCCCTCAAAGGGTTTAAGTGGGGCGGGGATTTTTTGTGACGGACAGATGTATAACCCACCGAGGCTGGTGTTGGCGTTCGTTCAATCAGCGGTACAGGATGGGGCGGTGGCAGCCAATTACGTCCAAGCAACGGGGCTGCTTCAACGCGCCGGCCGGGTGTGTGGGGTGGAGGCACAGGACCAACTGACTGGTCGTGAACTGGAGATTCGTGGTCGGTACGTGCTTAATGCCGCCGGCCCGTACGCGGAGGGGCTTCTCGCCAAAGCGCTGGGGCTTCGGTTGTCACCTCCGGGCGCGTACTCGAGGGATGCGTGTTTCTTGGTCGCAGGCCGGCTGACAGGTGATTGCGGTTTGGCGGTCAGTGCCGCGACAAGCGATCCGGATGCGGTGTTGAGCCGGGGCACACGTCATCTATTTGTGGTCCCGTGGCGGCAATATAGCATTGTTGGTGTGTGGCATACGGTATACGAAGGCGATCCGAATCGCTTCACGGTAACGGATCAAGAGTTGCAGATTTTTATTGATGAGCTGAACAACGGATATCCGGGCTTGCGTTTGACGCTAGACGACGTGTTGATGTGGAACGCCGGGCTTGTTCCCTTCGGCCAAAACAAGCCCGGCGCAAAGGACCTGAGTTACGGGCACCGGTCGCGGCTGGTCGATCACGCACAAGTCCACGGCTTGCATGGGCTGGTGACACTGATCGGCGTGCGGTATACAACCGGTCGATACGAGGCGGCGCGTGCAGTGGATCTGATTGTCAAGCGACTTGGCCGCAAAACACCGGGTTGCCGGACCGGTGTCACGCAGGTGTATGGCGGCCACATCGACCAGGGGATGGAGACTTTTTTGCGTGACGCTGTGTCACGAGGTCCGGCAGATCTCAGCACCGAGGTGATGCGGTCATTGACCCGTAACTATGGGACCGCTTATCAGCAGGTTCTGGATTGCGCATCTCAGGAGGATCGACTCTTGGCGACCATCGCTGGTTCGACCACCATCGGGGCACAGGTGACTTACGCCGTGCGCCACGAGATGGCTCAGACGCTCAGCGACGTCGTTCGGAGACGGACTGATTTGGCAACCGGTCAGTACCCCGGGCGCGAGGCGTTGAGCGAATGTGCACGACTGATGGCCCGGGAACTGGGCTGGGATGATCGTCGGACCCAACAGGAGGTCGCCAATACCGCAGAAGCATTCCCAGCGAATATACGTGTCGCCAAGAACCCAAAGGGACCGACGGAAGACCGACCGTCGTCGTCACCGAACCCACCGTAATACTTCACCCCGGGTCGCTAGTGTCTCGGTGCGCTATTGCGACGTGAGAAATCCGTACAAGACGTATAATGCCTGCGTGCGGGGCAGGCACAGCGGCCAAGATGCTTTGGTCTGGTGTCATTCACATGGCGTATTTTTCATGTGTGCTCGAAGTGTCATTGGATTTTGTTTGTCGTCTACCGGCGTGCGCAGATGGCGTGCGATGACAGATCCAGATTATAAACGGTTCGAATCATGTCGATATTGATCACCGGAGGCACAGGCTTCATTGGTTCACGGCTGGCCCTGGCGTTGCTGGGCAGTGGTGAGTCGGTGCGGATTTTGGGCCAGGCCAATCACGCAGCAGAAGCAGAAAATGCTCAATCGGTCCGTGCCCAAGGTGGCAGGGTCATCTTAGGTTCGGTCATCGACAACCACACGATCGACGAGGCTGTCGGTGGTGTGCACACCGTGTACCACCTCGCCGCGGCACAGCACGAGGCCAACGTCCCCAATGCCCATTTTTACCGCGTCAATGTCGACGGTACCCAGCGCATGCTCGAGGCCAGCGTCCGGTCCGGTGTCCGACGTTTTGTTTACGGGAGCACCATCGGCGTTTACCGATCAGGCAAAGGTTTGGTGACGTGCGACGATTCACCGACCATACCGGACAATATCTACGGCAAGACCAAACTCGAAGCCGAGAAGGTGATCGCTTCGTACCAGGACCAATTGCCGGCGGTCGTTGTTCGGATCACTGAAACATACGGTCCGGGTGACCGACGACTGCTGAAGCTATTCCGAGCCGTCAAGAAGAAACGTTACTTTCATATTGGCCGCAGCGATAACCCTCACCACCCGATCTTTATTGACGACCTGATCGAGGCCCTAAAACTCGCCGCTGCGGCTCAAGACGCACCGGGCCAGACGTTGGTGGTGCCCGGCTATGAAGTGGTGACCACGCGCCAGATGGTGCAGGCGATCGCGATGGCTGTCGGGGTCGATTTCCCACGGGTTAGGGTGCCCATGTGGCCGTTTTGGTTTGGTGCGGTGATCATGGAGAACACACTGGGAAGGCTGGGCATTCAACCACCGCTGCATCGGCGGCGAATGCATTTCTTTGTAAAGGGGTTTAAGTTTTCCGGAGGCCCGGCGATGTCGGTGATGGGCTTCCAGCCACAAACACCGTTTGTCGATGGGATCAAAGCCACGGCGCAGTGGTATACCACTGAGGGGCTACTTTAGCCTCGTTCGGCCACGCGGCTAAACAGGCCTTCGTATTTCTGGGCGGTATTGGCAACGGTGTACCGCTGTGCCAGGGCCTTGTTGGCCGATCCGATCTGGCGACGACGATGAGGGTCCTCCATTAGACCTTGTAGCACACGGCTCAACGCGTTGGCGTCGCCGGGCCGAACCAACCCGCCGGTTTGCCCGTCGCTTAGGAAATCTGTTTGACCGCCCGTGTCGGCAGCGATGACTGGCAACCCGCAGTGCATCGCCTCGATATACACCAGTCCGAACCCTTCGTGCAGGGAGGTCAACGAGAACACATCCGAGCACGCCAGCAGCTGGTACTTTTGATCTTCGGCCACAAAACCCATGAAATGAATCTGCCCGCCGATCCCCAATTGCTCGGCCGAAGCATGCAGGTTTTCCCTTTCCGGTCCGTCACCCAAGATCAGAAGGTGGACTTTGGGGTTGGCCAGAAGCTTAAGCGCCTTTAGTAGCGTGTGATGATCTTTCCGCCGCACGAGCCGACCGACCGTGACGACATAAAGATGATCGCTGTCTAGCCCCAGCATCTGGCGTGATGCGGGTGGGAAGGCAGGCGGGTCAACACCCAATGGGATCACCTCGACGGGGCCCTTGAATCCGTAGATGTGATCGGTTCGGTCTGCAACATCCTGGGAGATCGCTGTATGGCCGTCTGCCTTCCGAATCACACTTCGAACGATACGTTTGAGCATCGGGTTGCGATGAGGTGAGTACCACTTGGATGGGTCATAAATATCCCCGCCGATCACTGTTAACACGTGCGGGATGGACCCTCGGGCAGCCAGGTGGGTGCCCGTGGGGCCACTGGGAATGGCGAACCATGTGTTGATCACGTCATACGCGTACGTTTTGATCAACCTTCGACCCAAGGAGATGCCGAACGGGTAAAAGCAGAGCATCGATGCGATCGAGGCGACCGCACGCTGGCGACGTTGGAACACCTTTGAACGAAAGATTGTCAGATCGCGATCGTCGAAGGTTTCCTGCGCTGGCAGGCCCGGACCACGAGAGGTTAACACATGCACGCGGTGACGCTTGGCCAACTCACGAGCGACGTCTCTGATCGCGACGGCGCCGCCCCCGCCGAGGGGAGGGTACTCGTAGTTGACCAGTAAGATGTTCAACCCTCGCTCCCCGCTTTGGCCGAGCGTTTGGCAAGCTCAAGGTCATGCCGCACCATCTCCGGAATCAGGTCGCCGAAAGCCGTCTGCTGTTCCCATCCCATTTTTTTCTTCGCTTTCGAAGGATCACCCACCAGGTGCATGGTTTCGGCCGGTCGCATAAATCGTGGATCGGCCTTGACGTAGTCTTGGTAGTTCAAACCCACTTGGTCGAAGGCGATCTGGCAGAGCTCCCGCACGGTGTGGGACTGGCCTGTGGCGATCACAAAGTCTTCGGGTTCGGTCTGTTGGAGAATCATGTGCATCGCTCGGACATAATCTTTGGCGTGTCCCCAATCGCGACTAGCGTCCAGATTGCCCAGGTACAATTCGTGTTCCAAACCCATCTTGATTCTGGCCACGGCTGACGTCACCTTCCGGCTGACGTACTCGTATCCACGGCGAGGACTTTCATGGTTAAACAGCATGCCTGAAGCGCAGAACATCCCATAGCTTTCACGGTAGTTTCGGGTCAGCTCAAACCCGGCGACCTTGCTAATCCCGTAGGGGCTGCGTGGATAAAAAGGTGTTTCTTCGTTCTGAGGCACCTGCCGAACCTTGCCGAACATCTCCGACGATCCGGCGAAGTAGAACCGGCACTTTGGCTGTAGCTGGCGGATGGCCGCAAGCACATAGTGGGTGCCAGAGATGTTAATATTCATGGTCGAAAAACCATCGGAAAAACTTTCGGCGACAAAGCTCTGAGCTGCCAAGTGATAACACTCATCAAACGGTTCTTGAGCAAACACGTTGAAGATCGAGGGGTAACTCTCCAGACTCGCCGGGTGCAGATGGATGGCGTCTAGCAGATGACTGATCCTGCCCAGCCTGTGGGTTGTGTCTTCCAGAGCAATGCGGCGTACTGTCCCGTGGACTTGATAGCCCAGTGACAGCAGGTGTTCGGCCAAATAACTTCCGTCTTGGCCGGTGATTCCAGTAATCAGTGCTCTTTTGGCTTGCATCGTTGGCTCATTTCATTGGGGTCCAAAAGTGACAGAAGGCCAAGCAGATCGCACCTTATCTCGTGGTCGACGGTGATCGTAGACCTGCCACACGTCGCCTTGTGGTGGCGATGGAAGCTACGGTGTGCCGGACGGCTTTGTGCATACCGCAGCGATCTTCTTCGTAAAAATAGTGCCCGATTTACCATAGAACTTGAACAACAGCCGGCAGGCAAGATGGATCGTGCCTGTGACCAATAACCCCACATAGTTCATGGGGTTGGTCCAGAACACGTAAAGCTTGAGCGGCAATGGTCTGACACCGGCGAACCCGGCAAGCTCCAACACTTGTTTGAGACTGTATTCGGTAAAAGTATTGAAATGATCAATATTGTGGGCCAGGTTCTCGGCGCCCACCACAGGGTTGGCGCCGTTTAGTCCGTACACAAATAGCACACCGTCTGGTCGGAGATTTTGGTGGCATAGTTTCAGGAACGTGATCATCTCTTCGAGCGTAAGGTGGTTGAGTTCTTGCTCGCAGACAATCGCGTCGTACGACGAATGTTTGTTTTCCAGAAATTCAAACGCGTGAGCCACCTGACAATCCAGATGGCGTTTCCGGGCGTGTCTGATTTTCTCGGGATCGGAATCGATTCCTGTGACGGCCCGGTATCCCTGTTCATGGAGCAGGTTCACCAGGTACCCCGGTCCGCAGCTGACGACGAGGATCTGCGACTGCGTGTCGGTGGGGACGTGAGGCAGGAAATTGTGTTTGTAGTATTGGTAAAAGGATCGATAGCCTTTCTCCACGTCGTCGGGGGCCTGCCAGTAGGAATCGAACGGTTCAAGCCGTGCCGAAACCTGTGGCGGGTGGACCGGTGGCTGGATCGTGCCGGTGGCCCTTGCCGGCCGGTCTTGGGGTGGGGCTTCTGTGGTTGGGGTTGGCTGCTGGTTCATCCCGTCGTTCCTCATGTCGAGGCATTTTGGTTCATATTGTCGTTAATAACATACACTTATCGGATACAACAAGCCCGCTGCAAACGGACCTTGTTGCCGCCGCTTTAAGAACGCGTCGTCAATCGAGCACTCCCCCCATGTGATCTACTATATCCTTTTGGATAGGGAGATATGTGCAGGTGCACGACACCTATCACGACACCTATATTGTAGGGGATCATTGACCGGATGATCCATCTATCGATAAAACGATCGCAGACGTGTTTGGCCAGGACCAACGGCCGGTGATGGCATGGCACTAAACCGCGGCAGATGCAGGTTGATTGGAGACACCGCGTATCTTCAGAAACTCTTTTAGCTGTTCGATCAATGCCCGGCGATCATTTTTTAGACGGTGAACATGCACGGTCATGTGTTCGCAGTGGGCAAGCCACTGCCGTTTACCAGCGACCAGAAATGTCTGCACACGCTGAGCCTGATCTTGGGTGATTCGCAGCCAGCCCCTTTCCTGGGTCGAGCGACGGCACAGCCCCTGGACCGCGCGAGACAGGCCACACTCCACGTCAACAACTTTTAGGTGGCTCCACGCTTGGGCCATGTCCTGGTACATCGCACACAGGTGCGGGTAGCACGCTGCGCCGACGGTTCCGTAATCGGCGGCCTCCTGGAGGATCAGGCGACACCAGTCATGTAGGAGCGGGGTGGTCTGATCTGGCGTCATCCGTCGTCCTGTGTCAGGAAAGGGGAACACGCTCTCGCAGATCGCGCCCAGGCCCGTGTCCTCGACGTACGGGGGGCGATACCCTCCTACGCGGTGGCCGAAATGGACACCCAGCTGCTGCATGAGCCCAGCGACTTCACGACCATCTGCCTCGTGCAACCCCAAGACCACGGTCATGGTCATTTGGGGCACGCCCGCCCACGTGTTCCAGAAATAGGTCGGTGCCGCCCGTCCGCTGATATCGCT
This sequence comes from Phycisphaeraceae bacterium, assembly GCA_965222495.1. Lineage (GTDB taxonomy): Bacteria > Planctomycetota > Phycisphaerae > Phycisphaerales > Phycisphaeraceae > CBDCUA01. The sequence goes on from CBDCUA010000007.1 coordinate 1,177,898, forward strand.
TTGGTCTTCACCCTGGCCGGCCAGCCATTGGGTGGGGGAGTAGGCTTTGACCGTTCCGCTTTCTTGCAGCGCGCCAAGTCGGTGGTCGATATGGTGACCCGGGTTTGCCAGATAATCGCGGGCGTCGAGGATGTACCGATACATGCGCGACATGAACGGGCGGCTGACCGCGTGACAGTGTGTTCGGTTCACATTGACGCACCGATACACATGTTCGTTGTACGGTATGGGGTCTCGAAGATGCTGACCGCCAAAATAGATCTGGTCCCAGCCTGAGGGCACGTTTTCCAGGAAGCATTTCGCACGGTCTGAGAAATCCCTAACAAAGACCACGTCGTCTTCGAGGATCAGTACGCGCTCCACGCCGTCGCGGATACAGTCTTCGAGGATTCGGGCATGCGACATCAAGCATCCCCACGCGCCCCCGCCCTGTTTCCACCATATCGGTACGGTGACGGCGTCTCCGTCCACCGCGGGTACGCGCTGCGGCTGGCCGAAAGGCCAATCAATGCCTCCGATCGATTGGCAGAACCGTTTCCACCGGTCGGACCGGCGCTGGAGGTTGATCACTGTCACGCGATCAAAGTAATCGCGAACGTCCATGGCCAGTCTCCACACACGGTTTCATGGCTATCGGTTTGCGACCGATCCGCTCGGGTGGACCGTCGCCGATCCTGAACGTGAATTCCTCGTGTCCCAGCAGACCCCGGTTGACAGCCTCGACACCCTGCATCAACGAGTGGTCTTGATTAGACACTTCGTACTTCCACGCTCCGAAGCGCCCACGGCTGAGGATGCCCATCGCCTCCAGTGTTGACATCGTCTGGCGTAACACGCGGTCCCTGCCTAAGAATGGCGTGGGATAACCGTATTCTAACCGACGATGCCAGGTCGTCGCGATGACCGCTCGGGCTGAAAGCAATCCCGTAGCTTGAAGCCCCCGTAGGGTGTCGTTGACGATGCGGTCAGATCGCAGGGGCTTTTGGGGTGACTGGCTGGTCTCGGCCAGCAGGGACCATTGGTGTCCGGGACGAGCCACGTGATGTGGCGAGTAATTGGAAAAGACGGTGACCCGGTAGAAGGGACAGTTGGGTTCAGGGAAGTACATCCATGATTTTTTCGCCAGGCGGTCAGGTGTGACCCCATCCACACCCACGCCCACCACGTGTGTCGAAGAGTGCTTGAATTGCTTAACGAGGTGACCGAGTTGCGGCTGATCGTCGATCGAAGCGATCAGCCGGTCCAGGGGCATCGTCGACAGCAGGAGATCAAAAGGGTGTTCGCTCCCATCGTCGAAATGTAACACGCGCCGGCGACTGTTCAAGCGCCATACGTGTTTGCCAAAGTGGATACGGTGGGCGGGCAACCTGTGATAGAGTGCCCACCAGATGGCTCCGGTACCATGGCGCTTGGGGAATCGGAACCTGGCATTGGGGCCCCAAGACACGTCATCCTGGCGCCGGCGGATGTTCGTCAACACACGGTCCAGGTCGACGCGAGCGACGCGTTGGCCGATCCAATTGGCCGACAGATCTGACGGTGGGTAGGCCCAGACCTTGAAGTTGTATGGTTCCATAAAGATTTCGGCCAGCCCCTCTCCGAATTGCTGCCGGATCCACTGGCCAAAATCCGATGCGTGGGAATGGCCGTGATCACGATGCGCGCTGATCAGTCCGCGGAGGCAGCGGACACGATCGTCTTTTGGCAGCCGCCATAGATTGTTCTGCAGCGGATAGGGGATAAATCGGTCCCGCAGCCATACCCACGCCTCGCGACGGTGTTCGAGCCAACCGTCTGTCAATAGCTGGTCCAAGAGTCGATTAAAGTATTCATAACGCGAAAAGACCACATGGCCGCCGAGGTCCCACGTAAATCCATGCTCGTCGAGGACCGATGAAGCCAGACCGCCGGGATGATCAGCGGCTTCAAACAGGTCCCAGCTATCGTGTCCCAACTGGCAAAGGCGCCACGCCGCGCCCAAACCGGTGGGGCCAGCACCGATAATCGCAATCCGTTTTGGCGTCACATGTTTTGGCATGGCTAACAGTTCGTTTATAGTTGATGGATCCACAAACTCTCTACGACAGTTGGCGGGGTGTCGAACATCTGGTCGACCGCCCGTTTGACGCCGGGATGGATCGCGTGAAGGTGTGTGTAGTCGTGTCCCATCATCACCCCGCCCGGTCGGACCTTGGGGCGCCACACTTCGATGTCGCGTTTGACTGCTTCGTAGCGATGATCGGCGTCGATCATGACCAAGTCAAAAGTGTCAGCGGCGAAAAGCCGACCGGTTTGAGCCGAGTCGCCTCTCATTGTGTTGACGTAGCGGTGCAACCCCGTCGCGTTCATCCACCACTGGAAGTCGCCCCACACCGTTGGCTGGCAATCCCAGGTGTCGATGCAGATGAACAGGCCACCACGCCGGTGAATCAACTCGGCAACAAACGACGCGGCACGACCCTTGTACGTGCCCAGTTCGACGACTGCGGGACTCTCGAAGCGTCGTACCTGTCGTTGGTACTCTTGCCCTTCGCGGTCGGTAAACCAACCCGGAATATCGCATCGTGAATGATGGTCATTGGCCTGTTGACGATAGTTGTCTGAGAACCCCAGAGATTGTGTCACGAGTGGGTTTAGCAGTGTGTAGGTGGGGATCTGGTCTTGCAGGTCGCGGAGCACCTCATCAGCCCAGCGGTGTTCCATGGAGCCGGCGCGTTCTAGTTCATCGATGACCCTGTCGTAGACCCAATGCCGCACCGCATAACAATCGATGTTCTGGACATTGGTGCTTCGTAACACCGGCCCGGCGACGTGCTCCCACCGGCGTGGCCAGCCGTGTCCGCCAAAATAGATCAGTCCCCAGTCATCGGGTACCAGCGACATGAAGTACTCCACTTCATGGCTAAACCACTCCGGGAACAACGCGTCGTCTTCGAAGATCAGCACCTCGGGCAGGCCCATATCGCGTGCCTGTTCGATGACCGCCTTGTGGGATAGTAGCGACGCATAGATGCCCCGGCCGCCTTCGCCCCGCGTGGGCGGTACCTCGATTTCTTTTCCGTCGATCGCGGCAAAGCGTTCGACCGCGATGCCGGCGATTTGACAGGTGGCCTCAAACTGCCGACGCCGGTCCTGGCGTCTATCCAAGTTGATGTAGTACGCCTTCATTGGAAAAGAGCGTCAATTCACAATGCGCCGGTCATTGTAGTCGAGCCTTATGTTAAGCGACCGATGAGTCTGTGGCGCAAAGAAGTACCGCGTTGAGGGCCCTGTCACCGTGAATACTTTCTGCCATTATCCGTGGCTAGAGCCACCGTTTTGTCCGTCAATGATACGAGTCTGTGCACTTTGTCTGTGACACAGAAGTAGAGATACGACTGAAACCACAAAAACCTCTTCGTGTGTGTGTGGGTGTACGGTATAATAGAGACCCTATGCAGGGTTTTTATGGCCTGCAGCGATCGGACGTACGGAGGCGACGGCGGATATTTCTCAATCCCCAGCGCCATCGGGACCGGATCGAGTTGGTGCGACTCCAGCTGCCGCGCGACGCCGAGGTAAACGGGGCTGCGGCGACGCGTGATACGGCTGAATTGCCGTTGCTGGTCGAGTCGAATACCCAATCGTGGCGGTGTCGGTCTGCGCGGGTTGTGAAAACTGTTTGCGACGATACGTCACTGAAGGGTTTTTTTGATCGTGTTGTCGTGTTGGAGCGCGGTGGGCCAAGTGGCCGGCGGTTCGCTTCACACCTGGCCCAGTTGGATTGGCCGTTTGCCACGCCGCGTCGTTGTTTGGCCTTTGCCAACGAATGTCTGACACCGCCCGTTTCGTGGCGTGGCGATCGCGCGGGTTGGGCGCAGCTGCGGTCCCACTTGCGGGTGATTGAAGACGCCTTGGCCGACGGTGTCCAGAGCGTGCTAATCCTTGAAGATCTGGCACGATTTAATCGTCATCTGCGTGCCGGCGCGGCGGCTTTCCTAGGCAACTTGCCTGACGATTGGCAGCAAGTGTCTCTCGGCGGTCAGCACGAGGATGATTCACAGCGGTCGTCGCGTTGGGTGAATCGACACGTTGTAGTGGCTGACCAGGTCGTGAGCACGTTTGCCTATGGTCTACATCGCCGGGCAATGGGATTATGGTATGCCCTGCTGACCGGTGATCTGGCGTCCGTCTCTTCGAGCCGACAGGGACTGGCGACGCGAATGACGGATCTACAGCAGTCTGGCCGGTTTGCGATTTACGCACCCACCCAGTGGTTAGCCGTACAAGAGTTAGCCCAACCGTCTTGATTGGGCAGGCTGTGACGCCCCTGATGACGCAGGACGCAGTGATATGAGTGTGACAGTGCGAAAGGGCGCCGCCACGCTGGTCGAGTACGCCGACCCCGATGCGTTGGGGCGGTGTGCGCCGTTTTACCTGGATCGCAACTCGTTGCGGACGGTTGATCGGGGCGCAACCTGGACCGAACGACAGCCCGACGGTTTTGTGCTTCGGTACCAATGCCCGCTCGCCTCGTCTAGCTCGTCCGATTCCTCCTCATCCAGTTCCAGCTCATTTAGCTCCAGCTCTTCTTCCAGTGCCAGTGTGTCTGCATCAGGGATGGACCTGCGCTTCAAGACGCTCACCGGCGTGACCATCCAAGGCGCCTCGGTGATCGGTGCGGCGCTTACAGAGCTGGTCGGCTTGGGCACCGAGCGGGTCGGCGACAGCGTGTTGGTCGAAGAAATTCTTGACGGCAGAATCCACGGTGGCCGGTTCACCGCAGGTCGGGTGGTCGAAGGCCCTCTCCTGGTCGAGGACCTGATTCCGTGGACGATTGTTTCTGGCCGGGTCAGCGGTGGATCGGCTAGGGCGAGATTCGTCAGGGGCAGTACTGTCGAACGTGGATTTGAGAACATGACGGTCGACGACGGGCTGTTGACGGACGTGTTACTGACCGAGATCACCATGATCTGCGAGATAGAGACCGACCCGCCGGTATCCTTCGCCAGTTCGGTGAGTATGAGTTCATCTTCGTTTTCCAGTTCGTCCAGTTCGTCCAGTTCGTCATCCAGTTCATCAAGCTCCTCTAGCAGTTCGTCTAGCTCCAGCGTTGGCTGTGACGTGGAGATCGAGTTGGGTTATGTGCGTAACATCTTGCCACTGAACTACGCCGTGCCTTTTCTAGGTCCGGAAATCGACATTGACAACGTCGACCGTCGCGCGGGCCAGACCATGTTGTGTTCGATCGACCAGGAGGTTTTCTGTAACCCCGCCCAGCCTGTGACGGCGCTATACGCTCGTGATGAATCGTCGTTGAGCCCCGTTTATGTGGCAGACGGACAGGCCAACGCGTTGGATTTCACTGTTCAGCACGTGCAAGCCCACGCGGTGGGTTTCCGGCTGCGGCCACAAGAAATGGGCAACAATTGCGGTTGCTCGGTCGGTACTGCAAATGTCAATTTGAACAACGGCAACCTGGTGCTCTCTTACGGTCTGCCCGGCGGCGGGCCGGGTGACCCGCCGCTGCGGTTGTACTACAACAGTTTGGCGCATCTTGACCAGTCCCCATATGGTCGCGGCTGGTCACACCTTTATGACCAATGGGTCGAAAAGCCCCAGGGGTCCGCCAGCGGGTCCGGTACGGGTCAGCGGTGTTGGTTAACCCAAATGATCAGTCCTGCGGGTCAGTCCTGGCAGATTCTGCGTGACGGTACCGGTCGTGTCCAGTCCATCATAGCGCCCGATGGTTCCCGCACAGTCTTCGGCTACAGTGGCGGATACCTCGCTACGATCCGTGACCCCTACGGTCGCGTCACCAGGTTTGATATCGATTCGGCCAGCGGGCTGATGCGAGCTATCACCGACCCTGCCGGCCGCCGCACCGCGTTTGATTACTCGTCCAATTTTCAGCTGGCACAATGGCGCAACCCCGAAGGTGACGTTACACGTTTTGACTATGACCGTTGCTTTCGGCTTCGAGCGATCACCACACCCGAGAACGAGCGTACCGAGTATCTCTACCCGTCTCGGCGGCGTCGGGTGGTGATCGATGCCAGGCGATTCCAGACCGTTGTGACATTGGACGCAGACGGGAATGTCGCTCGTGCCCAGCGCCCCGAAGGCATCGTGTTCGAGTATCAATGGGACGATTTCCAGAGACTGTTGCGAGTGACCAACGCCAGGGGCAAGGTGACCGAATTCGATTACCAACAGATGTCTGATCTATCGCGGCGGCTCACCGCGGTGCGTCGACCGATTGGCACGCTGACGCTAACTTATGACACCGCCAACGCTCGGGTGGTCAATATCAGGGACCAGCGGCAGAACAACACCAATCTCCAGTGGCGGCGTCTTGACCCCGAACATTACCCGGGTGTCGTGACGCGATTGTTTGACGGGGCCAACGCCACGTATGAGTACACGTCGTACACAGCGGCGGGTCAGTTGGAATCGCTAAAGAATCCGAACGGTGAAATCACCAACTGGCAATATGATGGACGGTTTCGCCGCGTTGCCGTGATCAACGCCGAGGGCGAGACGACCACATTCACATACGACGCGTCGGGTCAAGTGGGGCGTGTGACCAACGGCGAAGGAGAAACGATCGAAATCAAGCGCGACGGCGCGAACCATGTGACCAGTGAAACAGACGCGAACGCCGGCACCACAAGTTTCGATTACGACGGTAACGGTCGATTGACCGGTCTGACCAACCCCTTGGGCTTCACATGGACAACCGCCTACGATCGGGACGGTCGTGTCGTGACGGAGACCGATCCCAATAACAACACCGTTCGTTTCGAATACGACCCAACGTTCAATCTCATCAAACAAACCAGTCCCAGCGGGAAGGAGGTGGTCACCGAATACGACGACGCAAACCGGCCGGTGGCGACCGAGGACCCGTTGGGCAACGTGACCCAGTCAGCGTATGACCCCAACGGAAACCGCATTCAGGCCACCGATCCGTTGGGCAACGCAAGCAGTTTTCAGTATGACGACAACGACCGCCCTGTGGCTCAAACCGATCCGTTGGGACGTACGACGCGATTCGAATTTGATGCGGTGGGTAACCAAACGGCGGTCACGAACCCTGCCGGCCAGCGGATGGAGCGAGATTACGACGGCCTTAACCGGTTGGTCTTTGAAAGCGAACCGTTCCAATCCACGGCCCCATCCGCACCGCCGCCTGCGCCCGGGACCACGATCCCGCGACCGGCCCAACAGCCGGGTACGACCTCGGTGTACGACCCGGCCGGCCGGTCGGTCCAGACCATCAACCCATTGGGCAAAACGACCACGAGTCAATACGACAAGGTCGGTCGATTGATCGCCTTGACCGATCCATTGGGCCAAACCACCACATTCCAGCTCGACAAGGCAGGCCGACAAACAGCGCAGGTCAATGCGTTGGGCGAGCGTACACAGCAGCAGCGCGACGCGGCGGGACGGGTTGTTGCTCACACCGACCCTGAGGGCCAAACCGATCGCACCGGCTACGACGCAGCGGGCCAAGTTATCACTCAGACGGATGCCACCGGCCGGACCACCACCAAAACATACGACCCGGCCGGTCGGGTGGTGGAAGTGCGCGACGACGAGGGTCAGACCACCCGCACCGAATACGATGAAGATGGTCAAGTGGTCGCTCAGACCGACACACTGGGCCAAACCGTACGCCGTCAGTACGATGACGCGGGCCGTCTGACTGTGGTAACCGACGCCACCGGTGCGACCACCACCACGGTCTACGACGATATCGGCCAGCCCGTTCAAGTCATCGACGCCACCGGCGCTTCGACAGTGACCACGTACGACGCAGCGGGTCAGGCCGTGGCGGTGACCGACGCACTGGGTCACACCACGACACGTCAGTTCGACGCCGCGGGGCGTATGACGATCGAAACGACCCCGCTGGGTCGTACCCTTGAAACCACATACGATGTGGCGGGCCGTCCCACCCAAGTCAAGCAAGTCAACGGCGCTGTCACAGGCGCGAAATACGACGCGGCCGGTCAGGTGATCGAAACGACCGACGCCGAAGGTGGGGGTTACCCGGCTGTCGTACGACGATGCCGGTCAGCTGGTGACAACCAGTGTGCTGATGGTCCGCCAGGGCCAGCGTTCGACGACCGCCAACCCGTCGATGCTGACAACCCAACAGCAGTTCGATGCGGCCGGTCGGCTCGTGGGCAAGATCGACCCGGCCGGCCAGACAACGGTGACCAAATATGACAAAACCGGTCGCGTCGTGGAAGTGGTCAACCCGGCCGGTGATCGGACCACCACCCGTTACGACGCAGCCGGTCGTGAGATTGCCCAAACAGACGGTCAGGGTCAAACCACGCGCACACGATACGACCGTGCCGGGCGCCCGGTCCAAGTGATCAACGCTGTACGGGAGAGCACACGATCGCGTTACGACCAAGCGGGTCGACCCGTGACCATCATCGATGCAATGGGTCAAACCACACAGCTGACCTACGACGCCAACGGCCGACTCACCGAACAGACCGATCCGGCGGGTCAGACCACCAAGACCACCTACGACGCAGCCGGCCGTGTGGTTGAACTGACCAATCCCGCTGGCGAGACAACCATCACGCGCTACAACCCGAAAGGACAGGTCGTCGCCGTGACCAATCCCGCCGGTGAAACGATCACCACCCAATACGACGACGAAGGTCGCATGATCGCCCAAACCAACGGTGCCGGTGAAACGATCGCGACCCGTTATGAAAACGGTGGTTTGCGGGTGATCGTCACCAACGCCGAAGGTGAAGAAAATGTGACCGAGTACGACCGAGAAGGTCGCGTGGTCGCGCAGACCGATGGCGAAGGCCAGACAACGACCACCGAGTATGACGCGGCAGGCCGCCGTGTGGCAGAAACCAATCCTGAAGGCGAACGCACTGAGTTCCAATACGATGCCGCCAGTCGGTTGATCGCTCAGATCAACCCCGCAGGTGAAGTCACTGGCTTCGAATACGACGCAGAGGGCCGTCGTACGGCGGTGATCAACCCGGACGGCGAGCGGACCACTTTCAGTTACGACCGGGCAGGCCGGGTTGTTGCTGAGACCAACCCGATCGGTGAAGTGACCCTGACCCGATACGACGCCGACGGACGCGTGGTGGCGATCGTCGACGGTGAAGGTCAGATCATCCGCACGCGATACGATCGATTGGGGCGTGTGGTGGCTCAGACCAACGGCGAGGGCGAGACCACGCGGTTCCGGTATGACGCCGCCGGCCGGGTTGTTGCTGAGATCAACCCCGCTGGGGAGACGACCGGTTTTGCCTACGATCCGGTGGGACGACTGATTGCCCAGACCAACGGTGAAGGCCAGACCACGCGTACCGAATACGACTTGGCCGGGCGCGTTGCCGCGGTGATCGATCCGTTGGGTAACCGTGTGTTGACCCAGTACGACACGGCCGGTCGTGTGACTGCGACGATCGACCCGCTGGGCAACCGTACGTTGACCGAATACGACCGAGCCGGTCGTGTGACCGCGACGATCGATCCGCTGGGTAACCGTACGTTGACCGAATACGACCGAGCCGGTCGTGTGACCGCGACGATCGATCCGCTGGGTAACCGCACCGCGACGGAATATGACCGAGCCAGCCGTGTGATTGCGACGGTGGACCCACTTGGTAACCGAACGATCACCGGCTACGACCTTGCCGGTCGACCCATCGCCGTGACCAACCCACTGGGTCAGGTGACGCGTACGCGCTACGATTTGGCCGGGCGCGTGATCGAGGTGACCAACGCCGCCGGCGACGTGACCCGCAGTGTGTACGATGCGGCGGGGCGCCTGATCGTTCAGATCGACGGCCAGGGCAATCGGATTCAGAAGCAATACGACCGGACCGGGCGGGTGATTGTTGAAATCAACGGAGCCGGTGACATCACACGCTTCCGTTACGACCGCGCCGGGCGCTTGGTGTCCCAGGTCAACGGTGAAGGTGAGGTCACGTTTACGCTTTACGACCGCACCGGACGTGTCACCGGCACACTTAACGGAGAAGGAGAACTGAACACCACCGGCTATGACCGTGCCGGTCGGCCCGTGGCCAGCTCCAATGGCGAGGGCGAGGTGACACGAACCAGTTATGATCGCGCTGGACGGGTCATCGCGGTGATCAACCCGCTGGGCCAGACCACCCGCACCGGCTACGACGCAGCGGGGCGTGTGACGGTCCAGCAGAACGGTGCCGGCGAACAGATCCGCCAAGCGTACGACGCGGTCGGACAGCTGACCCAGGTGACGAACCCCGCCGGTGAGGTGACCCAGTTCCGGTACGACCCTGTCGGTCGTTTGATTGCCAAGATCAACCCTGCCGGTGAGACCACCGTCACTGGTTTCGACGCTTTGGGACGCGTGATTCTTCAGACCAACGGCGCCGGTGAGCAGACCCGCAACGACTATGACACGGCCGGCCGTTTGATCGCTCAGACCAACCCGGCCGGTGAAACGATCACCACGGCCTACGACCCCGCGGGTCGACCTGTGGCGGTGACGAACGGAGCCGGCGAGACCCGCCGAATCGGTTATGACCGAGCCGGGCGCGTGATCGCCCAAGAGAACGCGGCCGGTGAAGTGTCTGTCCAAGTCTACGATGGCGCCGGTCGTCTGATCGCTCAGACCAACCCACTGGGCCAGACCACCACGCTCACATATGACCGTGTCGGCCGTTTGATTGGGCAGGCCAACCCTGTCGGTCAGACCACCACAACCCGGTATGACAAGGCCGGGCGGTCCGTGGCGGTGACCAACCCAGCCGGCGAAACAATCCAGACGTTGTACGATCTTGCCGGTCGTCCCATTGAGCAGACCGACGCCTTGGGCCAGACGACCGTGACCGAGTACGACGACGCTGGTCGCGTCGTTGCCGTGACCGATCCGGAAGGCGGTGTGATGGGTACGCTTTACGATCTTGCCGATCGTCCCATCGTCACGATCGATCCAGAGGGCGGTCGTACCGAAACCGAATACGACCTGGCCGGAAGGCCCGTCAAAATCACCGATCCCAACGGTATCGTGACCCAGACCCAGTACGATCCTGCCGGGCGCGTCACAGCGACGGTCGATGCGCTGGGCCTGGTGACCACCACGGACTACGACGCCGCCGGGCGGCGTGTGGCCACGACCAACGCTCGCGGTGCGGTGACCCGCACCGAGTATGACCTGGCCGGACGACCGACGGCCTCTGTCGACCCTCAAGGGGGACGCACCGAAACCCAGTACGATCTGGCCGGTCGGGCGGTGGCCATCACCGATCCCAACGGCGCGACGGTTCGGACCGAATATGACCTGGCCGGGCGCCCGGTCGCCACCGTCGATCCCGAGGGCAACCGTGCCCTGACCCAGTACGACCTTGCTGGTCGTCCCGTCGCCACCTTCGATCCAGAGGGCGGTCGTACCCAGACCCAGTACGACCCTGCCGGACGGGTGATCGTGGCAATTGATCCGTTGGGTGGGCGCAGTCAAACCGACTACGACGCCGCCGGGCGGCGTGTGTCGGTGACCGACGCCAACGGGAACACCATCCGCACCGAATACGATGCTATTGGGCGCGAGGTTGCCAGCGTCGATCCGGCTGGCCGGCGAACGACAAAGTCCTACGACGGTGTTGGGCGCGTTGTCTTGGAAACCGACGCCAACGGGAACAGCAGCCGTACCGAATATGACGCCAGCGGACGTGTCACCGCCGTGACCGATGCTAACGGGGCGGTGACCCGCACCGAATACGATCCGGGGGGCAGGCCCACCGCTGTGACCGACGCCAACGGAAACGTTACGCGGTTCGAGTATGACGTGGCCGGACGGCTGTTGGCGAAGATCGACCCACTGGGTCGGCGCACCGAGTTCACTTACGACGAAGTGGGTAACCCTGTCCTCAAGCGCGACGGACGCGGTGTAGAGATCACTACCCGTTACGATCTGAACGATCGTGTCGTTGAACAGCGGTTGCGCACCGGTACCGGCCCCCAGCGCATCCGACGCTACGCCTACGACCCGGTGGGTAACCGTGTGCGCACCGATGACGAGACCGGCACCACGACCGTCAGCTACGACCTGCGCAGTAACCCGGTGTCTGTGACCCAGCCCGACGGCCGGGTCGTGCGTTACAGCTACGACCGTGTCGGCCGACGTCGCACCATGACCGATCCACAGGGCGGCGTGTTGACGTACACCTATGACGCCAAGGGGCAGATCATCGTTGTGGCCAGTCCCCGTGGAAAGACCACGCAGCTGACGTACGACGGCGCTGGCCGAAACACCGGCAAGCGGTCAGACAATGGTTTGGTTACCACGAATCAGTTCGACGAAACGGGCAATCTCATACGCATTACCCATACGCGATCCGATGGGACAGTACTGGCCCAACTGATGTACACCTACGATCGGGTAGGGAACCGAACGTCGCAGGTGGACCAAGACGGCACACGGACTCAGTGGCAGTACGACCGCATCGAGCAGCTCATCGGAGAACAGCGCGGCGGCATCGACGGTTTTGAAATCCGCTATTCCTACGACCCGGCAGGCAATCGTATCACCCAGGAGCGTAACGGTGACACGACCGTGTACGGCTACGACCAAGCCAATCAGCTGGTTTCGTCGACCGGTCCCCGCGGGATGACCCGCTACGACTACGACGTTGCCGGCAATCGCATCAAAAAAGATGCCCCCGACGGTATGACGTTTTATCGCTGGGACGAGGAGAACCGGTTGATTGAGGCCGAGCCACCGGCCGGACCTATTCGTTACGCTTACAACGCCGACGGCCAGCGTGTGGTCAAAGACAGCAACGGCGTACGCCGCACATTCCTTTACGATTTTGAAAGATTGCTTCAGGAGGACGACAACGGCACCGACCCGGTCAAGGCCTATACGTTCACCGTTGAAGAGTACGGCAATCTGCTAGAAGAGTACGACGAGAACTCAGGCCAAACGCTCGTGCATACTTACGACGCCCAGTGGTCGACCCGTGCGCTGGTCGACGAAAACCAAAATGTCACCGGTCAGCTGCGATACGAAGCGTTCGGTTTGCAGGCCGTCGGCACGTCGCCGTCGCCTGTCCAGACACCATTAAGCTTCGTGGGCCAGCAGGGCTACTACCAAGACCTCGAGACCGACCTGTACCTGTTGGGCGGAGGCGGAGACGGTCGCTACTACGATCCGGCCATCGGTCGGTTCCTTAGCCTGGATCCCGATGAGTTCGAATCGGGTGATACGAATCTTTACCGTTATGTGGGGAACAATCCGATCAACGAGATCGACGCCAGTGGCCGCGGCTGTGCGTGGTACGACGTGATTTGCAAAGCCAAGTCTGCGGCGCGTGTGGTGCGGCAAACCTTCCGCCGCGTCTGGCGTGGTGTGGTGAACCTCGGCGGACTGGTGATCAGGGAGCTTACCCAACGGGCGTTCCGGGCGTTTAAGGACGCGTTGCCGTCGGGCTTGTCGCTGGGGCGGTTTGTGGAAACAGTCCGGCCATTTGTCAGCAACGCCGGCCGCGCGTTTAGAGCGTTGATTTTACGCGGGTCTCGGATCGTCGCTGATCTGGGACAAGGTTTTATTCGCGGCGTGGAACTGTTTTGTGGTAGCACCTCTGGAGCTGGCGGTTTTTCTTGTCCCAAGTTCTTCGATCGTGTCCAGACCGCGCTGGGTGCGTGGGTTGGGATCCCGGCGTTGTCACGTATTGTCAAGACGATCGCCGAAAAGGGCTTTTCCGCGCTCAATGAGCTGGCCGGGATCATTATCGACGTCGTGGGTTATTCGTTCGACGAGATTTTGGCCATTGTCGGACGGGTGGCGCGTAAAGAAAACTTGGACCTGGCGGTGCTTAGCGGTGTGATCACCAAGATCGGCGAAGGTGTCCAAGCGGCTCGCGAAGCCGGTGGCGTGGGCGCGTTTTTGCAGAATTTAATCGCCGAGAAGGTCGAGGGTATCCAAGACGTGGCCAAGGAAGCCTGGGATAGCGTCAGATCGGGTTGGCTGCAGTTGATTCCGCCGTTGGCAGCGACCGCGATCGCCAAGGTCGCCGCCAAGTTCGTGCCCGGGGCCGGGTGGGTGAGCATCTTGGTCGATATTGTCCGTTTCTTTATTAACCAGGGCCGGCGCATCTTAGACCTATTCAATACGGTCAAGGAAGGATTCAGCGCCGCCTTGGTCGGCGGTGCCGATGTGGTCAACCGTATCGGCGAACGCGTCTCTGATGCGATTACCACGGCGTTACCGGCTGTCTTCAGTGGTATCGCGGCAATCTTTGGGCTCGACAGTATTCCCAGAAAGATCCGTGACGTGCTAAGCAATGTGCGCAAGACTGTGCAGAAGCCGCTGATCACACTGGTCAACAAGGTCATCCAACTGGTGGCCAAACCGCTCAAGGCGATCCTCGGTACCGTGCAGCGAGGGATCGCGGGTGCCAAGCCCATACGGCGACCAGTGGTGGTCAAGAAGGGTGAAGCGTCGCTCAAGATTTGGGTGGAAAGAGATCGGTTTGGTCGATTCGAGGTGGTGGTGGCCAGTAGCCCACCGACGAGCATCTGCAGAACCTCGGACAGCGCAAAAGCGGAGAGCACCGCCAAGCAGCTTGTCCAGATCACACAGAAGGTTGCGGCGGGTAAAGGCACCTCCAATTCGGCCAAACGTGTCGTGGTACTCGGCTTCGAGCTGGACGAAAGATTGGATAAACTTGCCAAACGAATTTTCGACGGAGAGGTGGATAGGGTACCGAAGAACCAGTTGAAGGGACTGAACAAGGCTCCTAACAACGACAGTTGTCAGTGCAAAACCCTTCGCTACGCACGGCAGGTATTCACATCCCAGAATCAGAATGCGGCACTCACTGATGATTTAGGTACAACATTTCCTCCGGGCACTGCCAATTTCATTACGCAAAAGGAGTTTAAGGGCAAGCTGCTGTGGGACGTTGTGTGCCAGCTGAATCAGCCAGTTCTTGCACTTCGACCCAATAATAAGAATTTTCAGAAAGACACAACGGTGGCTGTTGCTTTGGCCTGTTCTAGAAATAAAAGTCACTTCGATCTTTTTACCACCATCAACCTCTTCGGAGACAGCCGGAGAGAACGGGTTCAAGCTCGTGAAAAACTCCGAGCGTTGGCCAAAAGCAGAGGGTTCAACTACATCGATCCAACATCAAAGTTCCAAGAACAACTTGGAAAGGGTAAATTTGAGGAACGGGCGAGCAACATTCACGCCGAAGAACGGCTTATCGGAGAGTTTACCCAAAACAAGGAGAATCGTAACAAGCTCTTGATCGGCGTGGCTGCCAGTCGGTGCGTCTGCTCAAATAATTGTGGCGCCGCACTTCAGCTTGCGGGTGTTGATATCGCTTCTCCGGCCGGAGGAACCCAGATGGTCTGCAACAACGGGATGAGGCGAACAGGCATAATCCCTGGATGCTTTGGGCCTGAAAAGAACTTTCCCAATTGTTGACCCTTCGTCTACTGAGGAAAGAAACGTGCCCGGTCTGGTTACTTGACGCCAGGTGCCGCACCCTCGGCACGATGTCGTGGATCTGGTGCCGCCGGGTATTCGGACATGTCTATCTCGTCCAATGCACGCTGGTGACGTTCCCCCATGGTGAAAGCCCCCAACGATGATCAGCGTGACGTTGCCCGTCTATTGTGTGTTTTCAAACCAAGTGTTGCCACTCTACGCCGGGCCCTTCCGAAGATCGCTTGAATGGTCGGGTTACGATCTGCGGAATCTGTACGCGCATCAAATCGCCATTGAGGGCAGCGGTGACTACGGTACGCCGGAATACTACGCGGCCTTGTTGCATAGGTTTGAGTACATGGTCAAGGCGGTGCGTCAGAACCTGGGCGCACCGATCGTCTTTTGCGACGTCGACGTGGTGTTCTTTCCGGGTTGGCAGGATATTGTGCTGGCAAGCACCGGCGACGAGCTGCGATTTATGGATGAAGGGAAGGGACAACCGTACAACTTCGGTTTCCAGCTCCTTGGCTGCAGTGAGCGTGTGTTGGATCTCTACGAAGATCTTCGCGATGCCTATCGTGAGGGTTTGTCCGGGTTCGTGACGGATCGCCCGGTGCTTCCTCCCGATCAGGCGTTGTTGGCCCAGCGATTGTCAGCGTCGGACTTACGCGTCTCGGTTTTCCCGTGGCAATCCGTTGCTGCCCAGCATGTCCTAGAGGAGCAGGGCGTTGGGATCAATGCCCAGCATCTCAAGATCTATCACGCCAACCTAGAGTGGAATGTCACCGGTAAGCTCGCCAAGCTAGACGAGATCTGGAGGGCTGTGTACTTGGCATCTGGCCATCACACCCACCCAGTGGGGGAACTTGTCGGGCGTATCCGTGACTGCTCCAACGAAGCGCTGGCCAGCCAACGCGGGCTCGAGCGGCTGTTGCTCCAGCTGGGATTGAAGCCGGGTTACGCGCCGTGCGGCAGTGTCCGAGAGATCGACTGGATGCCCGAATTTTTGCACCGACATTGCGATGTTGGCCTACGAATCTGGCAGTATCCGAACCAGCTGGCCCGGTATCTGCTTCACGTTGCGCGGTACGATGTGCGATCGTACCTTGAAATCGGCACGGGGTCCGGGGGCACCCTAATCGCAACCGTGGAAGTCCTGTCCCGATTTGGTCATCTGGACCGCGCCTGCGCCGTGGACCGGCAGATATCGGACACGTTGCTTGAGTACTGCAGCTTGAATCCCAAGGTCCGAACCATCCCGCGACCAAGCCAAGCGCTCCATACCCTACCGTCCGTCCTGGAGTCGAACTGGGATCTCGTCTTTATCGACGGCGACCACGAACGGCCGCTGGATGATATCCTCTTGTTTAAGGATCGGACACGGATGCTTGCTTTGCATGACATTTGTGAGCCTAGCCTGCCAGCCGTGGGTGAAGCTTGGCAATGGTTCCGGCACGAATGTGCCGGCGCGTTCGACTTCTTCGAGTTCACCGAAGTCTACCGAGAGGTCGAATCCGAACCGGTGCCAAAGTGGCGTCTTGGCATCGGTCTGGCGGTGCGTAAAGATGTGTCGTCGCCCCTGGGATCAGAAGTCGTGATCGCACAGAATTTTTGATTTGTCAAACCAGTACCGTACCCATCCGATGGTTGTTTGGTCATTCGCCGTCGTTGTGGAGGATAGAATGATCGAGACAATGCCGATAGGCATGTCTTCTAAAAGTGACTGACCCGCAAGCCGGCCAATCACAGTGAACGCATCATGGAGGGTTTTGCCGATTTGGATACCCATAGCTCCTGGTTTGTGTTGCCACCTGAGTTGGTGCCCAGCGAGAACCTGACGCAGCGCGTTCAACGGGCGGCGGCGCCAGCGCGTTCGCCGTTCAACGGTGACCGGAACTACGACCGGCTATTTGATCAACTGGCGCGGGGCCTATACCGCAGCAGGCCACGGCATCTGTTGCTGGTCGGTGAACCGGGAGTGGGGCAGAACACCGTGCTGGTCGAATTGGCCCGTCGTGCTGCCAGCGGCGATATCCCCTTTTTACGCGACAAGCAGATCATTTCGATCGACTGCAGTTACGTGGCGTCCGACGAGAGCCGGTCTCGATTAGACGCCGTCATGAACCACGTCGGCGGCCGCGAGGATTTGATCGTCTGTATCGACGGGCTGGCCGCGTTGCTGCGAGGCGAGTGTGGCATGGACAACCGATCTCGCTTGCTGTGGGCACTGTCTTGTGTGCGCTGTCGTGTTGTCGGATTGGTCACGCCGTATCAGTATGAAGAACGTTTCGCCAACGAGCCAGACGCGATGGATTTCTTTAATACGGTGGGGATCAGTGAGCCGGACATCGACGTCGCCCTCCGCTTGTTATCGCACTTCGCGGTGGGGTTGGAGCACGAATACGATGTCCGGATCGACGACGACGCGGTCCGTCAGGCGGTTGTTTGGTCGCACCATTACATCTTGAATCAGCGGTTACCGCTCAAGGCACTGAAGATCCTGCACGCTGAGTGTGACGACATCCGTTACGAACGTACCCAACAGAACGGTCGCCGTAACCGGGTCACAACCACTGACGTATTGCGTCGGGTCGCTGCTGTGAGCGGTGTACCTGAGTCCACACTGGCGGGTGTGGGGGACGCGATCGATTACCAGGAGAGTCTGCGACGGTACATCGTGGGTCAGGACCACGTGGTCAGCGAGGTGGCCACGGAACTGGGGTTGATCAAGGCCGGTTTGACCGACCCCGGTAAGCCCGCGTCCGTCATGCTTTTCGTGGGTCAGACCGGCACCGGTAAGACAGAGATGGCTAAGGTACTCGCACGATTCTACTCGGTGTCCAAGAAACTCAAGACATTTACCCTAGGCAATTTTGTCGAGCCGCACAGCGTGTCGGGGATCATCGGTGTCCCGTCGGGATACGTGGGCCATGACCAGGGCGGTCGGCTGATTAACGAGCTCAATGCCGATCCCTACGGCGTGTTCCTGTTGGACGAAGCTGACAAAGCGCACCCGGATGTGATGGGCCCGTTCCTGAATCTCTTCGACGAAGGTTGGATCTACGACCAGCGTGGCGTCAAGGCCTTTGCGGACAAAGCAATCTTCATCCTCACCACCAACGTTGGCCAGCGACAGATCGCTGAGATGTGCCATCAAGGAAAAACGCAGGAAGAAATCACCACGAAGGTCAGGGCGTCGCTATCTCAGATCCGGCACACCAAGTCCAATCGACCCGTGTTCACACCGGAATTCCTGGCTCGCATAAAACGTTTTATCGTATTCCGATCGCTAGACGGCGACGCCATGCTGGGGATCGCCCAGCGGCTGGCTGCCGATATGCGCCGGCAGTGGCTCCAGAAGCGCGGCAAGAACCTCAAAATCGATCAAAGTGTATTGCAGGCGATCGCGAACAAAGCACATCAACAAAACAGTAGGGTGCAGGGCAATGAGGGCGGTCGCATTGTTCGTAAGCTGGTTTCCGATCACATTGAGTCCCAAATCCAGCGTGTGATCAGCGTCAGTTCTGACAAGTATCGCCGCAGCACAACCGTCAACGTTGAACATGATCACGGGAATGGGGATCTGTCGATTCAAGTTCGCCTTCAGTGATGCTGTGGATCATTCGGGTCTAGCAACCATCGGCCAGTGCGAGTGTCGTGGCCCCGACGTCCCACGGGCACCATGGGGAACGCCTGCCGCCAGGTCAACTTGGCGGTTATGGGCCACCGGCAGCTACCGTTTTGCCCCTACCCAGTGGCAAGAACCCAAAGATGACGCCCGTCTGGCGAAGGCGTGAGCGTGTTGGTCCTCCAAGGGGTTAGGGGACTGGCATGGTCGTGGTCGCCCTTTTCGGGCCAGTTACGCCTATGATTCAGACGGGATCTCGACAATAGCACTACAGCCTGTCCGTGAGAGGTGTTTATTGTTCGCACAAACATACCGCTTCAAACGAATGGTGAAAGGTGTCGTGGGTGTCATCGTGATGGCCACGTGTTTGACCGGGTGCCACGAAAGAAAAGGCGTGTCGCCACCGCAACCTGAGCATGAGGTCATCTCCTTCAGGACAGAGAAACGATCTGCAGGCAAAAAGTCGGCCAGCCGTGTCCGTCGTGTCGGCCGTCACAACATCCGCAGGATGATCGAGCAACTCAAGGAGGGCGGTGAGACAGAACAGGCGGTAGCCCAACGGCAGTTACTCGAGTTTTTTGATCAGGCTGGAACGATTCTCCAAGAGAGCGCGGACAATCCCGATTCCCCAGTCGCAGACCGTGCCAAGCGCGCATTGGCAGTCATCCTTGATCACACGCGCCCGTTTGTCGATGCACTGGGGCACGCCATTCAATGCGACGGAGAGCCCGTCGAGGTCTGGTTCGAAGACGATCGTGTGATCACTGGAGATTTGGATATCTGCGGATCTGTCACCATTCCATATATCGAAAGTGACGTTCACCTTGTTCAGGGCCACTTTTCTCACTCGCAATACGGTCGGGCGGCATTCCGATTTCATAGCCATGACACCAACACGAAGGTATCAGTTCCTCTTGTCAAGAAAGGTACCCAGGCGTATGGGCGGGCCTTGAAGGGTATCGTCGTCGGCCCAGACCATCAGCCCGTGGCGGGAGCCATGATTCACTGTCGAGAGGTCCGAACGCCAGGTCGGGGTTTGATCGCCAGCTCCTCGTGGACGGCGTTGACTGATCAGCAGGGTTATTTTTCTCTTTATCTGCCAAACAAAAATCGTAAGAACGAACGAGGCGATTTGATTCCGCCGCATTCACAATACAACATCAGGGTCGAACCGCCCTCCAACGTGGACTTATTCCCTTATGGGGGCATGCATACCAATACCAATGCCGTAACTGTCACCCTCCCGCGGGCTGAGCGTTTTCACCGGTTCGTCTTTGAAGGCCCGCACGGTGATGTCGTCCAGCAATCCGACGCGATAGAGCATGTGAAGATCACTTACTCACCGGGCAAAGACACGGGTCAGATCCCCCTTGGCCGGTCATACGTCCGAGATGGCGGCAAACTTCTGCCCGGCGTCTATCAGGCTCGGAACCACAAGCAGAACATCGACTACTTGCCGATTCAGGTCGGGCCCAATAGCCCGACCCAATTGGTTTTTCGGTGTCCGCCCACCGTCACCTTTCACGGCACGGTGGTGCACGGCGTCACGGGTCAACCCATGGCCGGCGCTTTTGTCATGGGCTGGTCTTCCATTGCTCGCAACAACCTTGCTCGTCTAACCACCGACGATTGGAAGCGGTTACACGGGCTTCCCATCGATCCGGAGATCGACGCGCCAGCGCTCCAGAGGATTCGGCAGATGTATGGCCTAGAGGCGATCGTGCGGACCGATAGGCAAGGGCGGTACGAATTGATCCAACAGCCAGGCGGCAAGTTTTTTGGCCTGATGGCATTCGATCAACACTATCTTCCCTACAAGAACCGTTGTCACCACATTGACGTCGATCGCGACCATCGCGCGGCGGTCGCTGACCTACCACTGTTCCCTGCTGCCAAGCTGCTGGTCAACCCCATCTCCAGGGATACCAAGCTCGCCGTGTCCCCAGAATGGATCATCCAATACGAAGGGCAACCCGACTGGTTTTCTCGATTTCAGGCCGCCTCAGGAGGACAGGAAAGGGGTTTTGAATACGTCCACTGGCTGGAGCTTAATCGGCAGCAGCCGATCTACGTTCCCAGCGATCTTCACCTCAATATCCGCTTCAAGACGCCATACGCAGATCAATGGTCTGCCGAAGAAATCTCGACACCGATCTATCTATCACAAGGCCACGTCTTGACGATCGGTGACGTTCGTTTTAACGCGGCCTTGCGTGTGGCCGTTCGCGTTCAAGACAGCAGCGGTAGCCCCGTTGAAGGCGCACCGGTTAGACGTATCTACGACAACCAAGCGACCCCAGGTCCGTGGAGCGTTGCGCATAATACCGATGCGGAAGGTTTGGCCTATTTTCATCTGCGCCAACGATCGCAGGGTCGATTCCGTGTGACCGACATACCGGGGCGGTCGGCGAAGGCAGGCCATTTGGTCGTTTCTTTTGAAATAGGCCAATCGGTAGCGTCCGACGCGATCTACACCATCACGCTCACCGACCGGCAGATTGAGCTTCTATTCGGACGCCAGACGGCCGGGAAGTGATATGCGTCAGGCGTACTGCGTGCGTTTTGCAGAGAACATAAGTGATTGCTGCTGCTGCGATCGCACCTGAGATTGGCGCACAAGTTTTGGTTGCCATTGGTATGACATCATTACGACGATCGCCAAATGGCGTGGTTGCGGTCAAAGCCATTGCCCAGGCTCTTCATGACGATTAAACGGATCGTGACAATCGGTTTCCGTCATCCTTGAACGATAGGAGAAACTGTTTGGCAAGCGATCGTTTTACTTCGACCCCCTTATCTTTAAATCCCTCCTCGAAAAATCTTGTGAACCCCGTTATAGACACCGCATCCGTTTTTTCGAGCATGACAAAATCCATGCCCCAATCTGGGAATATCCTCATGGATATCGGCTCATCGAATGCGAGAGATATCGCCGTGTGTCGGTCGTCAAGGACGATTCGATCAAAGAGCTCAAAGATCGTGTCTTTCTCGCCTTCGAGAACCTGCATAAATGACCGAGGATAGTAGAGCAGTATACCGGTGATATTGTGTTGGCCGTTGAATTCTCGTGCGCGGTCGAGGATCTCCTGTAAGTCTTTCGCGGTCATTTCACGAACTGCGGCACTTGTATATAAAAGGGTATGTAGAGCCATCGCGTTTCCTTATATTTTCAAGCCGCAAACACGACTGTGCAACTAGAACAGATCGTGAGCGTGGTCTGGGCTAACCGGGACCACACAGTCAGGACTGTCAAAGCGTGGGTTCTTTGCAGCCTCACCGACGCGATAGACTTGCATGTCTTCAGCTGGGTATGGCCGTAACAAAGCGGCAAGGGTAGGGGGGTGGTCAATATCGAGACTCAGCCATGTATCATAGTCACCAGGGTTAAGAATAACGGGCATTCGATTTTTCGCATGAACGGGGCGGACCAGGTCATTTGCGGAGATTGTCATGACCGTGAATGTTTCGGTGAGCTTACCTTCGGGTGATTTCCAATAGTCCCACAATCCGGCCAATGAAAAGAGTCGTTCACCGCGAAGTGTAAAACGGTAACCTTGTTTCTTACCTCTGGGCCCGTGCCACTCGTAGAATCCGTCAGCCGGGATCAGACAGCGCTGTTTGCGGATAGGGATTTTCCACGGCCACTTGGAAAATGCCGTTTCAGCTCTGGCGTTGATCACTCGTTTGCCAAGGGGGTTGTTGTTGCGAACAAAGCCCCATTCGAGGTCGTCAAATTGTCGTTTTCGCGTCTGCGTATTGATGCGCACAATCGGTATGCGATACTGGCTTGGGTCAACGAGCATGTCTCTGGGCGCGATGTTGTACCTGGGATACCGGCTTGGGCGCTCGTCAATTTCGAAATGCGAGGCAACTGCACGCTCGTCTTTGGTCTGGCTAATCCTTCCACACACCGACTCTTATCGGTTCAGGGCAGGGGCCACTTGCATGGCCCCTGTCTGTCGCTAGAATATACCTAACAATAACCGAACATTAAGGCTCTTTTTTGTCCGGGCCGATTGGTCGTTGGTTCGTTCATTGGTGGGATTTGTGCTCACTAAAAAGTGGACGCCTTGCCAGCAGGCGGTGCACAGTCAAGAGCTTATTCAAAAGGAACACTCATTGTGCATGCCACGACCGTTTCAACAAGCGATTCGCCAGGTGAGCAGCCTAGATCACAAGATGCCACTACGGCCCAGGTATCAGACGACAACAGGTGCTCGTTGCCAAGTTCACAGGCGTACTGTCAGAGATGTGGCGCGGCCAATCCCGGCCATGACCAGTGTCGCTGCTGTCGCGCTGCTCTGTGTATCGGTTGTGGAGGTTAGACGATGTCCGAGCTCAGTGCTGAGCAGATAGCATCCCTTCGCTACGCTGTGGAGCATCGCATGAGATACCGAGCAGGAGTTAGGTACAAACCGGCGCTTCTCGTAGGTGGACCGCTTGATGGCGTTCCTACCCGTGTCGATAGTTCCCACCAGACGGGTGCGTTGATTGGTTGGACAACAGCTACAGATAAGAATCTGGTGGTTAGCATGTACAAACTTGAGCCAGACGGTGTGTGGCGGTTTGCTGGGTTTGATACCGACAGGGAGAGACGAGATAGCGAGGCGGTGAAGATTGTCATCTTCCATACCCCGCCTTATGAGCGTTGATGTTGACCCGCTCCGGAAGCGTGGCTCGCTGTTGAGCCGGACTTCGCTACGCTTGGTCCGGCCCAAACGCCCAAAGGAAATGATCTGAACCCTTGATCTTGCTCTCGGGGAGACGACTCTTACGCATTTAAAGACTCCTTTGTAGATGAATATCCTACACGGAGTCTCTACTTTTCATCGCCTCAACTTTTGGGGATGACTATAAATCGATTTGCGCGCGCAAGATCATCGATCGTTTGGTGTATTTGTTTATGCCGCGGGGCCAGCGGGCGGATGAACTGAGACTTTTACTAAGACGGATAGGTGCAAAAGTACACTGTATTCCATGATCATGGAATACACGGAAAGTGGTTGACGGCAGTGTAGAAACATAGTCACTTGTTACCACGGCGTCGTCGGATAGTGGGGTAAGATGTGGTGCCCGTGTTGGAGCGTGTCGGAGTCGCTCGGGAGTGAGGGGTAAAAGGTAACTGGTATAGGTCTAAACTCAGAACAAAGGAAAAAACATGTCCCTTCTTATAACGGATGTGACCGATTTCGGAGCTATCGCTGATTGGAACGGCACCACCGGCACCGACAACCGAGCAGCATTCCAATCGGCTATTGATGCGGCTGTCTCTCAAAAACGCCCATTGCGCATCCCATTCGGGAGCTACTACATCGACTCCACAACGGAGATCAACATCCCTGGAGATTTGCGGATCTTCGGTGATGGCTCACTTCAGACATTCATTAAGATCGGGCCCGACATCCAGCCCGCGCAGAAGATGATCACACTGCGCGCTGCCAACGGCATCAACGTGGCGCTCCAGGGCATGACATTCGAGGGCCCAGAAACCCCATACCCCCAGCCGTCGGACCCTAATGAAGTCACTCATGATTACGATACAACGGTCCTTCGTTCACACGATGAGCCGATGAATGGGATGGTCCTTAATCTCATCGACGTCAAGGCGTCGCGGTTTCGAAACGCGTTTTGGCTGGTAGGCGCAATTAGCGGCGCAAATCGGCTGGCTGCCCGCGACTGTAGCCTCCGGTCCTATGAGACCAATGTGCTGGTTGAGTCTATTGGTGAAGGTGACGAGTGCATTGTTGAAAATTGTGACTTCCACGTGCAGGACAGTAGCCCTGGCAGCACAGATGAGTCTGGCCACTGTCTGTACCTGACCGAAGGCGTTTCACTCTGTGCAACTCGCTGTCGGTTTCATTCATCTGATGCATACGGTATCCGTATGGCCGGTGGCGGGAACGCTGGTCGAGCCAACTACGCCATGATCGATTCCTGCTATTTTGCTCAGCAGGTTACGGGCGCGATCATCCTTAGCAAGAAGACCGAGACCCAAATCTCCAATTGTGTCTTCGAGCTTGGCAGTCCGGACAGAGGCATACCCCGTGATCGGCAAATAGCAGTCGGGATCGAAGTGAGAGCTGGTGGAGCCACCGTCCAGAACTGTACGTTTCGGATGATGGACCCCAACGCGCGCCGGGGTGAATTTCTCAGGGACTCTGCTCTCGAGACAGGACCGATGCGGTTTACAGGCTGTGTTTTTACGGGCGATACCAACGCGGTGCATAAGATGATCCTGCGGGTCTCCACGCCTTTGGTTGCCACGGACAATGCATGGACCTTCGATCAATGCACCTTTGAGGGCGCTGCCTCCCAGTTGTTTGCGCTGGAAAGCGGAGGAAATCACCTCCACTTCACGCGATGCCAACTTGGTGCAACCAGTGCCAGTAGTATCAAGAGTGGCCTGGTGACAGTGGATTCGTGCCAGTGGAGCGGAGCAGGTAACTTCGAAATCACCGGCGAACTCGGCCCGACGACCGTGGAGGTTCGCAATAGCCGTCTATCTGGTGGCAAGCTGTATTGCAAGGGCTACCCGTCTGGAAGTGACATGACGGTGCTACTGGATTCCAACGTGATTGAAGTTGATCCGATCTTTACTGACACGCTTGACGGCATCGGCCAGCTTGAGATCAGAGGAGCAAACAACACATTCAAGGTCGACTCGTTCACATTCCAGACAATCAACGCGATCGGTTATCTCCGGCCGTTGCCAAAAACCGGCCCGGATATCGCGTCTGAATCAACGATCTGGCTCCTTCCGGGCTGCGATCTCTATTACGTGACCGGATCTACCGACATCGACACCATCGACCTTGGCAGCCGCGACAGCACGGGGCAGACGAGCATCCTCGGTTCTTTCAGGGGGCCGTTCACCCTTATCGCAAAGGACGCGATGACATGGAAGCTCACCACCTCAGGGAACATCATCCCCAAGAACACCGCTACCCGATGCCAATGGGAAGCTGTACAACTGATCTACGCTGTCGACAGCGATGGCACCGGCAAGTGGCATGAGATTTAGGAGCCCCCTTTACTTAGTGATTTTATGGTCAGCCAATTCAGCAATTCAGACTTTCTCTTTTGTCCTTAAGTCGGTGGGGCGTAGACCCAACAGTTCCTCGGATCGTGCTGCGCTGAACAGTTGTAGATCAATCAAGGCTCGCACTTACGGGGTGGACAAATGCGGGAGATCTGTTTGTTGATGTGAGTTTTAGCCCAGTTCTTTTTAACCATGGCTTGTCGTACCGCTCGTAGTCGTTTCGGGCCAAAGAGATGGACTTCGGTAGATCCATACAGCTTCCGAAGGATCTGAGGGAGTACATGTGTTTCCGTTAGCGGTAGGGCACGGCCGTTGATCAACCACTCAGCCACCAGTCGGTCATACCGTTCCTGGGTCAGAGGAACGCCGTAGTGTCCCAAATAGACCTGGCGGCCATCAATCTTGATGAAACCCTGACCCTTTGAGTGTCTCGACAGCTTGGGAAGATGTTGTTTGAGCTCGGGCATGATGCGGCTCCAAAAAAAGTGGTGTCAACACCACTTTATTGTCGCCGCACCACGAAGAGGTGGGTAACGCTAACGAAGCGATCCAGCGAAAGTTATACAAGTGGGCGATATAGGACTCGAACCTACGACCTCACGGGTGTGATCCGTGCGCTCTAGCCAACTGAGCTAATCGCCCATGCGTTACGTTGTGCCATTTCTGTTCAAACCCCGTACGATTTTGCGCATATTTGGGCAAAACAGTTAATCTCCTGGTGTGCGTTCAGTGCACGTCAATGTGCATCGAGTACACGAAAACACCATACCAGCTCCCACTATCCGGTCAAGCCCTGTTTTTCGAGGTCAAAGTGGCGTGACGCGTCATCGTCCACATTTGTTCAGAACAGCGCTCGCGTCACGAGCTGCGGTTCGCGATTTTTTTGGCATTTTCGAATGATTGCCAGGACGCGGTCCAAGGGCATCCCGGCAGCGAGAGTGTCATGGCCTTGGTTTTGCGGGTGGTTGTGGATCGTCACCGGTGGCGGGCGTCGAGGATCGCTTGTTAACCGACGTGTGGGACAGCGGGGTCTGACCACTTGTTGCGTCCGGTGATTCTGACGTACCGTCGGTCGGCTGACCGGCGTGTTCAATCTCGTCTTTAACGCCAGCTAACCCTCTTTTGAACTCCACAATGCCCTTGCCCAGGCTCTTGCCCACCTCCGGTAGCCGTTTGCCGAAGATGAGCACCCCCACGACCGCGAGGATGACCATCTCTCCCATGCCGGGTGGGCCAAACAAAAATGCGATCATCGTATTCACTGTGTGAAGTCCCTGTGCCGAGGAGAGTGAACCGTCCCGTACGCGTTTGCGGTTCGAAGATCCATGATGTTTTGTAGCGACCGATCCGTGTTTAGACGATCCTTGTGCATCAGGTGCTGCGATTGGAACGAGATCATCAGGCCACCTTGGCCGCGTTTCTACACGGTATGTTAGCGCGATCGGTCAGATCTTGCCAAAGATCAGGCTCACATTGTGGCCACCGAAGCCGAACGAGTTGCTCATCACGACACTGGGATCTTGTTTCCGAGCGGTGTGCGGGATGTAGTCGAGATCGCACTCGGGCCCCGGTTGATCCAGGTTAATGGTAGGGGCCAGCGTCCCGGTTCGAAGGGTTAGCACGCAGATAATGGCTTCCACGCCGCCCGATGCACCCAACTGATGCCCGAGCATGCTCTTCGTGGAGCTGATGCCTATGGCATGAGCGTCATCGCCGAATACACGTTTGATCGCCCGGGTCTCCGCCGCGTCGCCCAAGGGCGTACTGGTTCCGTGGGCGTTAATGTACTGGATATTAGAGGCGTTGAGCTGAGCGTCTCTCAAAGCGGCTTCCATCGCGTACGCAGCGCCCCGACCCTCTTCGTCGGGAGCGGTGATATGGGAGCCATCTGTCGACTGACCGTAGCCCAGCATCTCCGCGTAAATGCGGGCTCCGCGTGCCTTGGCGTGTTCATATTCTTCTAAGACGACAATCCCGGCCCCCTCGGCCAGGACGAATCCGTCGCGGTCTTTGTCAAACGGGCGTGACGCTCGTTCCGGGTCTTCGTTGCGTTTGGACAGACCTTTAAGAGCGATGAAAGACGCCAAGCCCAGTGGCGTCAGTGCCGCTTCGGCGCCGCCGGCAATGATGACATCAGCGATACCGTGTTTGATGTCGTTGGCCGCCTCGCCGATCGCGTGAGCGCCACTGGCGCAGGCCGTGGCGATGGCCGAGCTAGGACCTTTTAATCCAAAGTGGATCGAGACATTGCCCGCTCCGGCGTTGCACATGGTCTTGGGGACAAAGAACGGGCTTACACGGTTCGCCCCTTTTTCTAGCAGTTTTTGCTCCCCGGTTTCGAGCGTTTCCATTCCGCCGATGCCTGTCCCGATAATCGCACCACATCGCCATGTGTCTTCTTGACCAAAATCTAGACCTGAGTCGTCCACGGCGTCGATCGCACCACTAAGAGCAAACTGGGCAAAGCGGTCTAGCCGCTTGGCTTCCTGCTTTTCGATCTTTGGCCCCCCATCCCAGTCAGCAATTTCGCCACCAAATTTTGTTTTGAAATCAGACGTGTCGAATCGGGTGACCGGACGGATACCGCTGCGGCCAGCGATCAGGTCCGACCAGACTTGCTCGATCGACAACCCCAAACTTGTCACCCAGCCTAGACCGGTGACCACGACGCGTCGCTGACTCATATTGACAATCCCACAGGCGCGGACCCATCACATCGATCCAAGCCGTATCACAACTAGCTTGGGCTCAGAAACGGCGACGGTTGGGTCACAACGCGATAGCCCTCCGGCAATGGAACGATGCCTAGGCGTTGCTTTTGGCGACGTGTTCGGCAATGTACTCGATCGCCTGGCCAACAGTCTGGATTTTTTCAGCCTGCTCATCGGGAATCGACGTTTCAAATTCGTCTTCGAATTCCATCACCAATTCCACGGTGTCTAGGCTGTCGGCATTTAGGTCGTTCACAAAGTTGGTGTCGCGGTTGATTTCGCTCTTGTCGACGCCCATCTGTTCTGCCACGATCGAAATGACCTTCTCTTCGATCTCTTTGGCGTCCATAACGTCATCTCCTTACTACGTCCAAAAGGGTAGGTGATTATCAACTTTAACAGGGCCGATTCCGGAATATAGCTTCAACAGCCGGCTCTGCCAAGCCCGCCCACGATGGGCCGGCGATCAATACATGCTCATGCCTCCATCGACCGTCAAGACCTGGCCAGTTGTGAACCCGGCTTGCTCTGAAGCCAGGTAGGCCACCGCCGCCGCGATTTCGTCGGGTTGGCCAAATCGTCGCAGCGGTGTGATCTGCAGCACGGCGTCTTTGACCTGCGACGGCAGCGTATCGGTCATATCGGTCTGGGTAAACCCTGGCGCGACCACGTTGGCGGTGATATTTTTCGCTCCCAGCTCTTTAGCGATCGACTTGGTCAGCCCGATCAGGCCCGCTTTTGCTGCGGCATAGTTGACCTGGCCAGCGTTGCCCACGCAGCCTGCGACCGAACCGATATTGATAATCCGCCCCCATTTGCCTCTCATCATCGAACGTAGTGACGCCCGGCAGGCCACAAACACACTGCGTAGGTTCGTGTGGATGACCTGGTCGAATTCCTCGTCCGTCATACGCAGAATCAGATTATCTCGGGTGATGCCCGCGTTGTTCACCAGGATATCTAACCGTTTGTGATGGGCGATCGTTTGATCGATCGCCTCGGCCAGAGCGGTGTGATCGGCCACGTCACACCGACAAACCGAGGCGTGACCGCCGGCTTGCTCGATCTCACGCTGAACCGCTTCAAGTTGTTCTTGATTGCGCGACATCAGCACCACGTGTCGGCCTTGCTGCGCTAACATCTTAGCGATCTGACAGCCAATGCCGCGCGATGCACCGGTGACCAGCGCTACTCTCTGTGGACCTGGGTCGCTCATCGGTTTGTCCCGTAGGGCTGGTCGTCGGCGAGGAAGGCTTTGTTCGCCAACCATCTGACACGACGAGTCAATTTTTCGTATCGAAGCTGTTCTATCTTCATGTCATCACAAGCCGATGTTCGGTGTTCCTTCGGGGCGGACAAGGGTTGGATCGGGTCTACTTGTCACCCGTCGACGGCGCTGGCGGCTCTGCGTAGTTTAGAACCCGCGTCTTGCGGTCGATCCGTCTCATCAAGCCCGATAGCACTTTCCCCGGCGCCAGCTCTACATAACGGCCGCGCGCGTGCCGAACCAGCCACTGCATCGATCCAGTCCAGCGGACAGGTTGGGTGAGCTGTTCGACGAGTTTGTCTTTGATCTGTGCGGTGTCTTGGGCTTCATGCGGCAACGCCGTGACATTTGATAGTACCGGAATCTGAAGTGTCTGCCAGGTGACCTGGTCCAGCTCATCAGCCAGTCGTTTGGACGCCGGTGCCATGAGCGGTGAATGGAACGCACCGGCTACTTTCAATGCGGTGGCCTTCAGCCCCATGGCGGGGGCGAGGTCTTGGGCCATCTGACAAGCTTTTTCACTGCCGCTGATCACCACCTGGCCCGGACAGTTATAGTTCGCCGGTACCAACACGGTGGCGGCCGAGTCACCACCGGCTTGCTCCAAGACCCGCTTGCAAAGCTCGATGGCCTGTCCGTCGTCAGCCCCGACCAGCGCGATCATGCCACCGTCGGCAGCCTCCGCTGCCTGTTGCATCGCCTTGCCGCGAACATGGACCAGCTTCAAACCGGTCGCAAAATCAAATGCACCGGCCACATGTAACGCGGTGAATTCTCCGAGACTCAAGCCCGCCGCTGCACAAATATTGCCAATCCGACCTTGCTGGGTCAGACCTGCAAAACAGGCGATCGAAGTGGCGTAAATCGCTACCTGGGCAATATCGGTGCGATCCAGAATGTGTTGGGGCCCGTCAAAGCATACCTGGCTGAGTTTGAAGCCCAATGCGTCATCTGCGGCTAAAAAAATCGCTCGTGAAGCGCTGGACCGGTCATACCATGCTTTGCCCATCCCGACCTGTTGTGCCCCTTGGCCGGGACAGAGCAGAATCTGGTTCTCGGTTTGGTCCACCGTGGAGCTTTCTATCGCCGTATCCCTGGCCAGTGTCGTCGGGTTTTTTGCGTTGGTGGCGAGTGTGAGGTTGATTTTAGAGTCTCCAAAGGCTCGAAGCCCAGGTCAGTCCGCCGCCCAGCGCTACGAACAGAACCAAGTCTCCGTGTTTGATTCGGCCGGCTGTTCTCAGCTCATGCAGACAGATGGGCACGCTGGCCGCAGAGGTATTGCCGTAACGATCGATATTGATATACAGCTTTTCAGGTGGCATGCCCAGTCGCTCTCGGGCCGATTCCAGGATCCGATGGTTCGACTGGTGGGGGACGATCATCGCCAGGTCAGACGCGTCTAAATCACATTCGTTTAGGACCTTATCTATCATTTGGCCCAGGGTGGTCACAGCAAACTTGTAAACTTCTCGTCCGTTCATCTGCAGCGTGTCATACGAACCGTTAAATGTACCGCTTGGGGGAATATGGGCCTGGCATCGAGGCACATAGAGTTCTTGCCAGCGGTCACCGTCGCTTGCCAGTGTCTGGTGTAAGCAGCCCTGTTCGAGGTCATCGCTTGCGGTAAAGATCGCCGCGCCGGCACCGTCGCCAAATAGGACGCAAGTCCGTCTGTCCGTCCAGTCGATGATCTTGCTGAGCGTTTCGGTACCCACGACGCCGATCCTTTGATACCGTCCAGATTCGATAAGGGTTGAGGCGAGGTTCATCCCGTACACAAAACCACTGCACGCGGCACTAATGTCCACCGCGCCCGCTGGCACAGCTCCCAGTTCGGATACCAGCCGAGCGGCGGTTGACGGGCAACACATCTCTGCGGTCATCGTCGCGCAGATCACCAGGTCCAGTTGGTCGGGTCGAACTTGGGCCTGATCCAATGCGACTTCCATTGCCTCCTTGGCCAGGTGACGCTCCGTGGTAGGGTCCTCTGCTCGATGCCTCTGTTTGATACCGGTGCGTTGGGTAATCCACTGATCGGTCGTGTCCACTGTGTCGGACAGCTGGCGATTGGTGACCACCCGCCCGGGGACGGCCATGCCAGTTCCTGCAATGCATACTCCAGTTGGACCAGGAGAGGGCGGCTTTTTCAGCGTCATACCGCGCCCTCTTGAACCGGGGCGGTTTTGCCCAGCGCCTCAATGATGGCCTCATTAACGCCTATTCGGGCATAGTTTATAGCGGATCGGATGGCAGCGGTAATGGTTCGCGCTTCACTGGAGCCATGACAAATGATGCAGATGCCATTGGCGCCCAACAGTGGTGCACCGCCAAATTCATGGTAGTCGTGCTTCTTATAGATGCTTTTCACGATGGGTTCGAACTTGAGGGCCAGCTCTGGGTCGATCTGGAAGATCTCGTGGGCAATCGTTTTAAACAAACCTGCCGCCAATCCCTCAGCCAGCTTGATAATAACATTGCCTGTAAAACCCTCTGTAATGATCACATCAGCCACGTTGCTAAATAAGTCGCGCCCTTCGGCGTACCCGACATAGTTAATGGTGGTATCAGCCCGCAGAAGTTTGCCAGCTTCTTTGACCAACCAATTGCCTTTCCCTTCTTCTCCGCCGATGGACAACAGTGCCACACGTGGGTCTTCGATATGGACAACTTTCCGGGCAAAAACACTTGCCATCTGTGCGTATTGGTGAAGGTGGTGAGGCTTGGGTTCGGGGTTGGCTCCGGCGTCACATAGCACCACAGGGCCGCAGAATGTGGGGATGGTCACGGCGACCCCCGGTCGGTTGACACC
This sequence comes from Phycisphaeraceae bacterium, assembly GCA_965222495.1. Lineage (GTDB taxonomy): Bacteria > Planctomycetota > Phycisphaerae > Phycisphaerales > Phycisphaeraceae > CBDCUA01. The sequence goes on from CBDCUA010000007.1 coordinate 1,210,809, forward strand.
AGGCAATCGACGCATTGACATTTGTGCCGCCGCCACACATGCGCCGGTGTTACCGGCACTGATGATCACATCGCAGCGTTTGGCCCCGGCCCGGTGTTTGCCCAGTTCCGCCATGCGGACAATCGAGCTGTCGGGTTTGTTGCGTAGGGCCACAACCGGGGGATCGTCCATCTCAATCACTTGGGTCGTGGGCACGACTTCCAGCCGCGTTTCGTGGCCAAGCCCACGTTCGTCGATGCTCTGGCCAATGACCTGTTTATCACCGATCAGCACCAGCTGATCGTCAGGTCCAAACAGATCGATCGCGGCCAGGCTCCCGGCCAGGATCGCGTCTGGGGCGTGGTCACCACCCATGACGTCAATGGCGATACGCACTAGTCTTCCTTGGATAAAACCAGTTTCAGGCCCGGCCGAACATATCCGCATTCACCGCACGCTGCGTGGGGCCGTTTGGCGGTTCCACAGTTTGGACAACGTACTGACGGGGTGAGGCGACACGCATTGTGAGAGCGACGTGTCCGGCCTTGGGTCCTGGTTTTTCTCTGACAGGGGACCATAATGACCTTATAATACCAAAATGGGGTTTCGAGGGATTCGCAAGTCAGCGGCGATCGGACACACAACGGTCTTTCGCGCCGATGGGCGGAACACCCGCCTAACACACGAACCCGCATACATACTCATCACCGACGAGCCCGTCAAGCCAGGGGGGGCGTTGAACGGCAGTGCATTACTGCCGTTGATGATCCTAGAACGATATTTTAGCGCGTCCAGTTTCTTGTTCGGCCGGGGCGATTAGTCATGGCCACCGCCAATTGCCCAATCGACGCATTCATGGAAGCGGCCAGCCAGGCGCTGGCCCACATGGACTATGGCGTCTGTGAGCAGAGGTGCCTTGAGGCGCTGGCAATGGCCCGGTCCAGCACTGACTGGTCGTATTATGGTCGTATTTTGTTGCCTCTTTTAGAAGCCAGGCGTCAGCGTAGGATGATCGCCGCCGAAGGCGTGATCCGTTTGGGCTCAGCTGACTTGCAGGGCGATCCCGTTGCGTGGTTGGGCAAAGTGAATCCCGGTTGCATTGTCCTGACCCACCCACACGACCGGCGAACGGCCCGTCAGATCGACGCGATCGTGCTGCGGAACCGGCGATTCAACGTCCAACTGCTGCTGGCCGATCAACACACCCAGGTCGGACGGTGGACCCTAAAATCGTTTGGCGACGGTCCAAACGTGAGCTGCGCGATGCCGGCACCGCCCGGTGCATGGATCGACCGCTGGATCCCCCCCAAGGGTACGTCTAATACCCAGCCAGGTGGCGAACGCGCCCGTGACGCGGCCGGTTCGGCTGATTGGTTTCTCGACGCATGCGAACGGCTCGGGGATACAGCGCTGGCTCAGATCGCCGAACCACCTGGTCATCCGGGTCGAATACAGATGTTGGAACGCTGCTTGCATGTCGTGGCCGACCACGAGAAACTGCACCAAGCGCTGATCGACGAGGCCCGAATGTTAGCGCAGGCGGATGTTTCTTCTATTTAGCGAATGGTTATCGATCTAGGTCTCCGTGGGACCTCAGCGGTTTAAAAACCTGTCTGCACGATCGATTGGCCACTGTGGATCGTCACTGCAACTGTTGAAACTGACACGCTTATCCTTTCGCCGATCGTCGATGATCGCCGTGACGCTGACGATGGCGATCACTGGGGCGTATCTTCTGCTGTGGCCTGTTCCCATCGAGCCGGTGGCGTGGGATCCCGGACCCAACCCAGGCATGACCGGCCCTTACGCTCCCAATCGGGATCTGGCCATGATCCAGCACCTGGCGATGGGCGTAGGCCAGGGCCCGGAAGACGTGACGCGTGGAGCCGATGGGTTTTTTTATACCGGGCTGCAGGATGGTCGGATTGTGCGCTTCAACCCAGACGATGGCGACGGTGTGGAGACGTTCGTTCATACTGGCGGTCGGCCACTGGGCCTGCAATTTGACACGCGGGGTCATCTCATGGTGGCCGACGCGTTTAAGGGACTGCTCTCGGTAGCGCCCGACGGCGCGGTGACAGTGCTGGCCGACCGCATCGACGGAAAACCGATGCGATTCGTCAATGATCTTGATATCGCCGGCGATGGGACGGTCTGGTTTTCCGACGCCTCGCAGAGGAATGATCAACATCATTTTGTCATGGATTTCTGGGAGTGTCGGCCCACGGGCCGGCTGATCAGTTATGACCCATCGTCGGGTCAGACCACTGTCCGACTGACCCATCTAAGGTTTGCCAACGGAGTGGCGGTGGGGCCTAACGATGCGTACGTGTTGGTCAGTGAAACCATCGGGGCCCGGATCACACGATTGTGGCTCAAGGGACCGATGGCCGGGCAACACGACACTTTCTTGCGTGATTTGCCTGCATACCCGGACAATCTGTCTTATGACGATCGGGGTATGTTTTGGATCGCGCTGCCCTCGTCTCGGCTAAAATTGCTGGATCGTTTAGCGAAGTGGCCGTTTTTACGCACCGTGTTGGCTCGCGTGCCTGCGACGATCGGCAGCGTGGCTGGTCGGCCGGCTTATGGTTGGGTCCTGGGCGTGGATATCGACGGCAACGTGGTCTACAACCTTCAAGACCCGTCTGGATCCTACGGGATGGTGACCAGTGTCAATCGGTTCGACGGGTACCTCTATTTGGGTAGTATCGCGACCACGTCTGTCGGACGGGTTGCGGCGCCGCCAGATGGTATAATGAACCATCATCGGTGACGGAGGCTTCTGCGATGAAAAAAGTGAGAGTCAAAACAGCACTGCTGGTCGAGGCGTTTCGTCATCTTTCTGTCAGTTCTAGGGGACGCACAGACGCGGTTAGATCGCTGATCGCCGCAACACGCGGCGATCACGGCTCGGAGTTTACCCGGGTCGGACATCTTCTTTGGCTGCACCGCAGGCAGATCTCGAATCTCTTGGGCCAGTTGAATCGCGGTGGGCGGTTCAGGTACCAGTCGATTACGACAGATGCCGCCAGCGCACACCGCAAGGTTGCCGCCATCCAGGAAGTCCTGGCGCTGCTGGGGTACCATCTTGGTTCGGCGCTCGACACGGCAAAGGGGTTATACGGTGGACCGTCGGGCAAACCGGTCAAACTAGAACTCAAAAAAGTAACGCGGTTGATTGGTCAGACCCCCAGGACCAAGAAGCTGATCAGCAAGAGTCAATTTGGCCAGACGGAGAGCTGGACACGAGACGCTGTCAGAAGACTTCAGGCGTTTTTGGGCGGTCAGAACCTGGGATCGGCGCTGGCGCCGAAGGGTAGCTGCCTTGTCCGCCCCGATGGACTGTTTGGTCAGCGTACGCTTAAGGGGCTGCGGACGGTGATCCGATCGATCGACGCCAAGTGAATAATCTGTTGACACCAAGCCCCGGTCCGCGCCGCGTAGGCCCTGCTGCTTAAGGAGACCACCGGACAGGGCCTCAGAGCGTTGGTTGGGGATTGGAAAAGCGTCAACCGTGAGCACGGTGATGATGCCTGAGTTTCCGATCATTCGGCGTCCTACTGGGCAAGAATCGACAACACGAAAGTCGATTTGGGATTTGAGCCGGCCGCCCCGGCTGGTATGGGCGTGGGTGGTAGACGTTGCGGGGCAGGTATGGACAACCGATCAATCCGGTCGCGCCGTGCAATGGTCGATTCCCGACCAGCTGCCCGTGGTGGAGATTAGTGCAGGGCTCGATGGCCAGGTATGGCTGATCGGTCGACATCGTTTTCGAACACGGGTCTTGCGGCGGCGTACGGGTGGCCAGCGGTTCGAGCCGGTTGACATTTCTAGCGAAGTGAGAAAGATCGCCGCCGGCCCTGACGGCACATTGTGGACGATTATGGGGTTCGGCCAGGTGTGGTCGGTCTCTCCTGATGGCGTTCAAACGCGACAATCTCCGCCGCGAGAACCGTTTGCCGAAGAAATTAGCGTTGGGGCAGACGGTACCGTCTGGATCGTCACCGACCAGCCCCGGCTCGGCGGCCGTGTCGTCATGCGCAGGAGCGGCGGGTGCGACAACTGGATTGCCTTACCCGAACCGGCGGCGGCGACGAAGATCGCCGGTGCTGCTGACGGCATGGCGTGGACGGTCAATGCCAACAACGAAGTCTGGTGGCTTCATCCAGATGGGGCTGGCCATCTTGCCCAGTGCACACTCGATCCGGCGTGCCGTAATTGCCGGTTTTCGTCGTCTTCTGAACGGATCACCCAAATCAGTGTAAGTGCCGACGGGACCGTCTGGGTTGTGGCATCCACCGTGGCCAACGCCGAACCGTCGCTGATGTGGCTGGCCGATCCGTTGGAAAAAGTCTATCGGCGGGTCCCAGGGCTCACCGTGCCCGCACGGGTATCGGCGGGCGTAGGGGCGCCGATATTGGCAAACGAACCGGCCGGTCATGACGCTTGTGTGTCCTTTTGACCGTGCGATCACAGAATCTTCCGACGTCGGCAGCGGCCGGCCCGGTGGGCGATGACTGTTTTATCGCCTGCCTGTTACCGGTACGAAACGGACGGTCTTATCTTCGGGGGTATCTTCAATCGCTGCGATGGTTTGCCGACGCGGTGATCGCCCTGGATGACGGGAGCACCGACGGTACCGATCGCATCCTGCAGGCAGATCCCTTGGTGAAAATTGTCCTATCGCTTCCCAGCCGTCAAACCTACCACGGATGGAACGACGCGCAAAACAGGAACATGCTCCTGAAAGCCGCCCAGCGGCTCATGCCCACTTGGGTGTTGTTTTTGGACGTCGACGAACGGCTTGACGGTCAAGACGCCGCGGTGTTACGTCAATTTCTATACACAGAGGCGATCACTGGTGTCGCGTACGGCATGCGTGTGTTTCGCATGATCGATTCGATTCAGACCTACGACAAAGACGGCTTGTGGGTGTTCAGACTTTTTGCCTTCACGCCCGGTCAGCGCGTACCGGCACGCCGTCTTCACTTTGAGCCGGTCGCGACAGATATCCCCACCGATCGGTGGTGCAAGACGACCGTACGCATCAAGCACTTGGCAGGCCTTACCGCCGCAGACCGCCGGGCACGGTATCGCAAGTACCTCGAAGCAGATCCTTATAATCGATATCAAGGGACGTACCGCAATCTGCTTGAGCCTCCCGGCGTGGTTAAGCATTGGCCGTTACGACCAAAGGGGATTCCGATTCCGGTGGACCTGTCACAACACGCCCGTTGGGTGTCAGGCCTGCGGGTATCGAAGCAGGCCGCGTCGTCGCCGTCACCGAAGCGGGCGAGAATCGCCGCCGCGACCGAGCCGTCCGGCAGGGTAACGAAGTTTTCGATGGACAATCGAGGTTGATCTCGTGCCAATAAACAAGATCTGGTTCTGGTTTGATCCGACTCGCCGATGTAATTTGGCCTGTCGTCTGTGTTACACCAAGGCCAGTCATGCCAAGGAAGATCTAGACCCTCGTTCGTTCGGGCGTATGCTTGAGAACATCGTGTCCAGCACTGACGTGCGGCCGCAGCTGATTCATTTAAATTGGCGGGGCGAACCGCTGCTGAATCCACATTTCCAAGAACTGTCAGCCATGGTCCGCCAGCGGTTGAACCACGTCCCTGTCGAGTGGCACACCAATGGCACGCTGATCGATGACGCGCTGGCCGAACGGGTGATCGGCAGTTGCTCAGGCCACTTGATCTATGTCTCGATCGACGGCGGTACCGCTGCGGCCCACGACTTGAATCGCGGTCCGGGCACCTTTGACCGGGCGGTGGGCGGTCTGAAGCGGTTGTTGAACGCCAGGCAACGGCTAGCGGCCCGTTCGGTGAGAATCGGGCTTTATCAACTGGATTTGGGGTGTACGCCGCAGGAGTACGAACCAGAGTTTCTTGATCTGGCCAAACGTGTTGATCGCTGGGTACGGGTCAGACCGGTTGAGTATTCGTATGCCGATCCAGAAACCTCGCCCATTGGCGTTGTCGCACCGCACCATGCGGTGTGGCGGTCTGGCCTGGGCGAAACTGACGGACACCATGGTTGTCCACCTGAGGACCCCTGTTTCTGGGCGGGGCATGCGTTTTGTGTGACGCCAAGCGGGGATGTGCACGTCTGCCTGCTAAGCCACCGTTCCGACGGGATTGTGGGCAATCTCTTAACGGAATCGGCTTCGACCATTGTCATGCGTGCCAAGACCTTCCGAGATCGGATCGCAACCCGCGGCCGCAGCGCTACAGCGCATTGTCGAGGTTGTCTTAAGCCTTGCGGCAGTGCGTTGACGATCCGCTCTCGGTGGTCCGCCGTTTCGATCGACCAGATCAGCCACCCAGACGCGAGCATGACTGTGCCTTGATTTCGTCAACGACCTTCACCAACGCTGATTTGAACTGATCTTGCTCAATGGTCAGCGGGGGCATGATCAACAGGGTTGTCGTGTAGCGCGACGCTTCCAGAAACACCCCTGCGTGAAGCAGTCGTTCTAACAGACGCTTGATCTCGGCCCGCTGGAGCGGGCGTCGGTCGGCGGTGACCAGTTCGATCCCGATTTCCAGGCCGTATCCGCGTACCTGGGCGACTTGGGGGCATCCTGCCAACGCACGTTCGAGCCATTGGGTCGCCCATCGTCCCAGTTGGCTGGCCCGCTGAACCAGACCCTCTTTTCGAATGACCGAAAGGGTTGCAAGACCTGCGGCGCAAGCCAGAGGTGTCCAGCCAAAAGTCGAGTCGAAACCCGGTCCGCTGACAGTCGACGCCAGTTCGCGCCGCAACACGGTCGCCGAGATGGGCACGACGCCCGAGCTCATGGCTTTGGCCATGGCGATGATATCGGGTTTGAGACCGACGGTTTGGAACCCGAACATGCGACCCGTACGGGCAAAGCCGGTACCGATTTCATCGACGATCACCAGAGCGCCGGCCTGTTGTGCGGCATCTTGAACCGTCTGGTAGAACAGCTTGTCACCGCCAAGAACCCCCGGGTTGGTGAAGATGGGCTCTAACAAAACCGCCGCCGGTGCCGGTCGTGACAAAATCGCCTCCCGTACGCCGGCGGCGACGGCAGTGGAGCTGGCCCGCTGATAATCGGGGATGGGGGCGTACCGGTGCCACGTGTCTTTAGGCAGATCGACGCCGTGTAGCCCTGCAATACCGCCGGCGATCATCGCACCGAGTGTGCCGCCGTGATATGCCTGGGTAAAACCAACAATGCCGTGTCGGCCGGTTGCACGCCTTGCGACTTTAAGTGCGGTTTCGATCGCTTCACTTCCTCCGCAGCCACACAATGACATCGCCGGTTGCTCCCAGCCAACTTCGCTCGCCAGAGCGTCGGCCAGGTCAACGCGGCCGGGATGGGTACACCATGACGGTGCAAACGTCATCCGCGACGCTTGTTGCTGCACCGATGCCACCACATCGGGGTGTTGCCAACCGGTATTGACCACATTCCATCCCGATGTCAGATCGGTCAGGCGCCGGCCCTGCTGGTCGGTGATCGTTGCCCCGTTGGCCGATACGATGGCCAAAGATGCGCTGTGGGCCGATCGTGCGATCAGACGCCGATCGCGTTGGATCAGGTCTACGCCACGGCGGCAGTCTGGCGGGGTCCTGTGGTGCATCCAGGTGTACCTTCCAGCAGCGGGGTGTCCCGGTGCTGGATCCAACTTGAGGGTGAACACAATCGTAACCGGGGGCGATCAAGCGGGCCAGTGGCGGCAAAACCCTTTGGCCAGGCTCGGAACGTTGTCACCCGGAGCGTTCCAAACGTGCCGTTGGCAACGGAACGAATCGTCAGAACCGCAACCGATCCACGTGTGCATGGTGAACAGGATATCGCGATAGGCGGCGGGTCTTGAGATGTGGGCTTACTTTGGGATCCGACGCTCCTGGCCAACACCGTTAAACAGCGATCGGCGATCTGTCCGGTCAAAATATTCAAGTGTTCTGCCCGTTGCGGTGCATGCGAGCTGTTGGTTGCTTTTAGCGATCGGCCTGCCAAGTACAGGCCGATCCGGTGATGGCTTTGTACCAAGCAAAGCCATCTTCGAATATCAAGCCACGCGCCATCAAGCCGCGTTTTTTGGAAGACAGAGCATTCTGCCAGTCGAAAGAGTCTTTTATGCCCCGTTAGTGATTGGCATTCAACAGAGGAATGATCTTTTCTGCGCCGTCGATCAAAACAAGGGCATCATCGTTTGGAATCTGCTTGCCCTGCTTTTTTTCAACGAAACTGACAAAGTTCGAAAGCTTTTGGAGTGCGGTCAGATCGTTGTTCGTGTTTTCGTCGGTAAGAACGTGTTTGGCACTGGCAAGTTTGTCATTGAGGGATTGCTTAATGTCATTCTCGACATCCAGATCGTCTACTTTCTGGATCAGGTGATCGAGAATATCCAGCACAATGACTGTCAACATGCGGTCTGCGAGGAATGCATGAAATGATGACGTCGGATGTACTCTGTCCCAAAACACATAGCCGTCCGGGTCCGAACAGACCGTGTCATTCGGGCCAGCGGGATCGACAAAGCCGGTGTAGCAGGGCTCCGTGGCGTTGGAAAAGCCAAAAGCCTGAGGATCGAACGCCACCGCGGTGATCAGGGAGAACGTATCGAAAGGGATAATGTTCACCACACCATTCCATTTCTCTAACATCGCATCGAAAGCCATGTTGTATTGCGTGGACAATAGCATCGCCAAGCCCGACAGCCCCGGGACGTTGGTGATTGCGGGAACGACGCCCAAGTTGGGCAGGTTGGGCACCACAATGTGCTGGGCCCCGGCGTCTACAAAAGCTTGAATCGCATCATCGATGCCCTGAATCACCTTAACAATGACCGCTTGTTGCCCCGCCTGATCCAAAAGGCCGAACGCCGCCATGGCCGTCAAATCAGCCATGTCATTTGCACCGGCGAAGACGATGTACAGCGCGTCAGGATCGTTCACCTGTCGAGCCACAAACGCTTGTCGCTGGCCAATCAGCGTCCAGGCCCAAAACGGGTCGTTCAGGTCATCCTTCGGGAATTGGCCGTCTTGCATGAGCAATGGCACGGGAAACGGTTTGGTGGCGTCAAGTTCGACGATGTTGTAGTCGGTCCTGGCGCCACCGTTGGCGAAGTTATGGCCATCGCCTAGTGGCGGAAGCGATGGGGCGAGAGCGACACCCAACTTTTCAGCCAACACCCCGGCGTAAATCTCGCCGTTGGCAAAACGTCCCATGAAATAATGGTCATCGGCCGGGGCGCCCGAGCCACCAAGAAACTCAGTTGCAGCAAAGATATTCCCCTGGTCGGACAGGCTGTCTCCGATCACATACATATCTTGAAATCCACTGGCCCATGCCCCTGTGGCAACCGTCCAGGTCAGGGTGAATGTCACCATCGCTGCGTGGAAGAAGTTCATTTTTTTGTGCATGGTGGCGAGCCTCCTTTGTCATGCAAGTGGGTAAGTCGTAGCCCAAATGATCGTATGAATGATCCCGAATAATACTTGGTCGACGGACCAAGACGCATAAAGAACATAAGAATTTACAGATATTTTTTTCGTAACGCGGGTCTGTTTCTGGCTAAACGGTCGTGGCCAGCGAAGGATTGAAACTTGACAATATCACAAGTTACGACCAATCGTTTACATTTAGCAAGCATACAAGATGCATGCTAAATTTGCAAGTGATGATGATTTGCCGTAGCGATTTTACAGGTCGGTTATTCTCAATAACGCATGTGCCAAGCGGTAGGTGTTGGTGATTGGACCCATTGCCAAGATCTGGAAATATCGGTGCCCGCGTGGCCGTGACGGTGCTGACGCTTCTCAACGGCGAACCCGTCTTCGGTGAGACGATGGTATTGCGGGATGTTGCTTAAAGAAGTGCCAACGGCGAACCGGTCGCTTGGCGCAAAGGTTCGCGTGCGGGTCCGTTGACTTGCGATCTGTTGCAGAACGACCCGATTGCCATTGGGTCTAACATCGCGCGTGGGGTATGATAGGCCATCCGTGATGAACAACGCCACGAAACAAGCTGATTCTACGGACTCGGTGGGTCGGCCGGCGACGCTTTTGGCCGAGCATCAGTCCGATCAGCTGCGATCGAGCCAAACGTCCCAAGAGCTATGGTCCCAAAGGCAGTATCACAACGAAAAGATTTACTGGAACCTTGATCTGTTCGTCAAGGTGACACTGGCTGTGGCGGGGGGGCTTGCGTATCTGTCTGTTCATCTTCCCGACGATCACCTTGAGTTCGTATCGCTCATGGTCCGGGCAGGCGGTGCGATCGAGTTGTTTACCGGCTTGATTCTCACTTTTAATATCGGGTGCCATTACAGCTTCAAGATCCACAAACTCAATCCGCCCGAATACAACAAGCAGTTGCGATGGTGGGAACGTGCGGAGATATACATCATGTCCGCGATTCTTGTGACCAGTGTGGGGATGGTGGGATTGGCGTGGTACGTGGCGGGTGTCTATCTGTCATAGCACACGATCAATCACGGTAACCGGTCTAAGATACAGCTCATGGTCGGAAGCTGTCGGTCCAAGATTGCTCGGGTGTAGACGCACAGCAGTCGGTTGGCTCGATCAACGGTGTGTGGATCGTCGGGCTCGACGTCGTCGGACCGGTATGGCGACCCGTCGTCCAATGCGATCTGTTGCAATAGCTGTACCGTGGTGGTGCGCACCCGCCAGCAGCCGTTGTCGGTCCCGACGGTTTCTTGGGTCAGACCGCCGGCACGGGGATCAAACAGATAGGTTGGCGCTGTCTTAGGCGTTTGCGGCTTCCGACGCCGTGCGTCGGCGTGTTGTGGCAATGGTCGGCCGGTGCGTACGTCATACTCCAGTTGTGGACGATAGCCGCAGTCGGCCAGGAGCCGCCACTGATACTTCAGCAGCGCCTGTTCACGCCGGTGGGCGTCGGCCAGGTCGTCTAGAAGCTGGGTCAACGCCGAAAACGCGGCCGGGTGGGGGTCATGGTCGGCCAGCAGCGCGGTGGCCAAGTCTGCGGCGTACATCGCCAACCACTGAGCGCGTAGGCTCCGTCTCAGGTGCCAATAGGATTCTTGCAGGTCCCATTCGGTTAGCGTGGCCAATTGGGTGGTCGGTTTGGTCACGGCGACCACCTGGCCAAGTGTCAGCAGCTCGATCCCACCGCAAAACCGTGCCACGGAACCGGGGCTGGTGCGTTTTGAGCCTTTGGCCAGGCCCCTGAGTTTACCTTGGTTTTGGCACAACAAGGCGACGATCTGACTGGTTTCCGACCAATCGATCAATCGAATGCAGACGGCCTGGTCCTTAAAGCGGGGCATGATCATCAGTCCTAGATCAGAACGCCGTTGGGCGACCGGCCGTGCTTCTGGGCGGGTTCACGTTTTTCACGTCTTATCTGGGATGGCGTATTTTCTTTTCGTGTGGTGAACATGCCATACGCCAACGTGGGAAACGACACGTTTGTAGAACGTGTGCACAACCGTTTTTTGTACGATATATCATCGCCATCTGGATTCTTTCTCTGGCCGATCTTCGAATGCGGGTAGGGGAAAACCAAAGACATCGATCGCTTCCGTCGCGGATAAGAAATATATATCAGCGGGTCGATACGAAACAATACGAAACAATCATAGACATCATACGCATCGCGTATTTTCTTTTCGCGTCGTGGACCTGCTGAGTTCTGTCACCGCAAATCCACGCTCGAAGACACATGCGCGGGAACGATTTGTGTTTGGTATCACATTGCCACCGACGCGCGATGATTTGGCCTTCTGGGCCGGTCATCGGAGCTTAGAGCCGGGAGGGTGTCATTTCGTGGTCAGCTGTTCGCTGAGCGACCCGGCCTCCTTCTGAGCGGTGGCCAGCTGCTGGCGCGTCTGCTGGACCAAATGGGCGGGCGCTTTTTCCACATACGATGGGTTGGATAGCCGGTTGGTCAGCGCGTGGATCTGCTTGTGGAGATCGTCGAGCCGTTTGGTCAGCCGGATCCGTTCGGTTTCACGGTCTAGCAACCCGTGCACATACAGCTGAGTCTGGCCGATCAATGTGACCGCTGCGTCGTCGGGTGACTGGATCGACGGTCCGACCTGGCCGGTTTGGACATGGGCCAGGGTCTCTATCAGTTGCCGGTGCTCGACGATCTGTTGAGCGGTATTTGCCTGTGCTTGGGCGGAAAAGGTCACCACACGTCGTGGAGGGACCTTGTGTGTGGTGCGGACCTGCCGCAGCGCGGTGACGACCTGTTCCACGATCGTGAACTGCGCCTCGGCTTGCGGATCGACCAGCTCGGGCGAGACCTGTGGCCAGCTGGCGTGGACCAACAGACCGCTTGGGTGTAGCGCCACGCCGCTGACTTCCCGGATCGGCTCAACATCGTTAAGACGCTGCCAGAGTTTCTCGGTCACAAATGGCATGACCGGGTGCAGCAATCTTAAGCTGGCGTCAATACACAATGCCAGCACCCGCCTTTGGACCATGCTCGATGAAACCGTGGGTTTGATCGCTTCGATATACCAGTCGCACAGATCACGCCAGAAAAAATCGTATAGCCCTTGGGCGTAGCCGTTGAATTCGTACCGCTCCAGGGCGGTGTTGGTACTGCTGACCGTCCTTGCCAACCGTGACAATACCCACCGATCTGCCAATCCCATGGCACCCAGTGTGGCGTTGATGTCCGTCTGACCAGAAGACCCATTGGATATTTCAGGGCCAGGCGATTCCAGGTGGGTCAGTGCAAACCGTGTGGCGTTCCAGAGCTTATTGGCAAAGTTCCGACCAAGGTCAAACTTATCACTGGTGTTGTGGCCGGTTTGAGCATCCGCGGTCACGGGCAGGCGTACGTCTTGCGTCTGCGTTGTCATCACGGCCAATGTGTATCGCATGGCGTCGGCGCCGTGGCTGTCAATAATGTCCAACGGATCGACCCCGTTTCCCAGTGATTTTGACATCTTGCGGCCTTGGCCGTCCTGGATCATGGCGTGAATAAAGACATCGGTGAAGGGCAAGCGATCCCGAAAGTAGAGGTTGGTCATCACCATGCGTGATACCCAGAGCGTGATGATCTCGCGTGCCGTGCACAGGACGTTACCCGGATTCCACGTCTGCAGTTCCGGCGTATCCTCTGGCCATCCCAGGGTGCTAAACGGCCAGAGCGCCGAAGAGAACCACGTGTCTAAGACGTCGGGATCGCGTTGGAAACCATCGGCTTCCAGGTCAGCAATCAGTTGAGCGTCATCTTCCTGCAGGCAGACAAATAGATGCGTCGGGCCGCTCGACGAATTTTCGTCGAGCGTTCGCACATCAACGTCTGTTTGGCCGACAATGTCGTAGGCCTTGACGGCAACCGTGGGATCGTCCAAGAACCGCGGCGTCAAGGCAACGGTCTTGTGCATCGTGGATTTAGGCTCGGTCACCTGCTTGGACCAAACGGGGATCTGATGTCCCCACCAAAGCTGTCGGCTGATACACCAGTCGCGGATATTCTCGTGCCAATTCTGGAACGTCTTGGCATAGCGAGCGGGCGTGAACCGTAATTTCCCTTCCCACGGCTTGCCCTGACGGGTTCGTTTGGCTTCGTGTTCACTGTGACGGGTGACCTGATCGTCGGCCAGAGCACGCAGCGCGGCGTTGGCCAAGCGGTCGTCGGTAACTTTGACGTACCATTGATCACTAAGGTACGGTTCGATCGGTACGTGGCTGCGGTAACTGTGGCCAACGGCATGACGGTAGGGACGGACGTCTTCCAAAAGGTGGTTTCGGCGAAACCAATCGACAATGGCCTCGCGGGCCTCGTAGCGGTCCAGCCCCAGCGGAACCGCGTCACGGTCGGCTTGGGCCATGTCGTCGGACGGCCAGCCGTGTTGGTCGCTGATACTGCCGTCCGGTGCCATGACATTAATCGCACCCAGTGCGATCTGATTCTCGTGGCGCTGCCAGACGTCCCAATCGTGAGGGTCATGGGCGGGCGTTACTTTCAATACGCCCGTGGAGTATCGTGCCTTGGCGTCGTCGCTGTCGGGATCAGGAAGGACCACGTAGCTGTCGGCAATGATCGGGATCACGCGGTTGACGATCGGCAAACGAATTTTCTTGCCCACCAGCACCGCCGCCTGCGGATCGTCAGGATTGATCGCTACGGCGGTATCACCGAGCATGGTTTCCGGGCGGGTGGTGGCCACCGTCACGTGTGTCACCGACTGACCGTCATCGGTCACGGGCTCGACCAGGGGATACTTCATGTACCAAAAGTGACCGTCGATGTCCCGCATCTCGACCTCGTCGTCGGCCAGGGCGGTTTGGGTGGCCGGATCCCAGTTGACCAATCGCTTGCCGCGATAGATCAAGCCCTCTTTGAACAGGACAAAAAAAGCTTGGCGGACCGCTCTGGCGCAGACCGGGTCCATGGTAAATCGCTGTCGGTCCCAATCGCACGAACAGCCCATGAGCTTGAGCTGATCGGTGATGCGTTGTTCGTATTGGTCTTTCCACGCCCGGATCTTGTCCACGAACTCGTCGCGTTGGAAGTCCGTTCGTTTCTTGCCTTCGTCGGCCAACACGCGTTTTTCCACGACGGTCTGGGTGGCAATGCCGGCGTGATCTGTGCCGGGGATCCATACGACGTTGGCGCCGAGCATCCGGTGCCATCGGATCAGCACATCTTGCAGCGTATTGTTAAGCGCATGACCCATGTGCAGGGCCGCGGTCACGTTTGGCGGTGGTATCACGATGCAATAAGGTGCGCCTTTTTGTGCCGGGTCTGCACGAAAGGCTGCCGCGTCATTCCAGTGTTGACTAATTTCGGGTTCGACCCGCGTGGGGTTGTATTGTTTTTCCAGCTCGATCATCTGCCGGCTACCTGCTCTTTCGCTTACGTTGCTTAAACTTCGACCGCTGAGGTTTTCGTCCACCGCTGGCCGGCAGGTGGGGCGTCGCACCGCTCATCATCGACGCGACGTCTGCCTGGCCCAGACCCGCCAGTGCCTTTAACCGACCCGCCATGCCCAGGCCCGACATTTGTTTGCTCATCTGCGAGACCATGTCGAAGCCCTTGACCAGCTGACTGACGTCGTTGGGATTGGCGCCGGAACCGCGGGCAATCCGTCGCCGTCGGGAGTTGTCCAGCAGAGAGACGTCGGCACGCTCTTGCTTGGTCATTGACTGGATGATCGCTTCGGTGCGTTGGATCTGCTTGTCGTCCAGGTCCAGGTCCTTCAGTTGGTGGCCGATCCCGGGCAGCATTCCCAACAGCGACTTCATGGAGCCCATCTTGCGAATGCTCTTGAGCTGTTTGAGGAAGTCGTCCATGGTCATTCGGCCCTTGGCCATCTTCTCTTGAAGATCCAGGGCCTCTTCCTGGGTGACTTGCTCGTGGGCCTTTTCCACCAGGCTCAGCACATCGCCCATGCCCAGGATCCGCGAGGCAATCCGGTCGGGATGGAACTCTTCCAGGGCCTCAATTTTTTCACCGATACCCAGGAACTTGATAGGCTTGGACGTGACGTGTTTCACGCTCAGTGCCGCACCGCCGCGGGTGTCGGAGTCGAATTTGGTGAGAATGACACCGTCGAGTTCGAGTTGCTGATTAAAAGCCTTTGCGGAGTTGACCGCGTCTTGCCCAGTCATCGCATCCACCACCAGATAGATCTGATGGGGCGTGACCGCCCGATTGACGCGGTGCAGTTCGTCCATCAACGTGTCGTCGATGTGCAAACGACCGGCGGTGTCCAAGATCAGCACATCGCTACCGTTTTTGCGTGCGGCGGCGACACCATCGCGAGCGACGGTCACCGCCGCGCCGACCGCTTTGCCGTATTCAGCGACCTTGCCCGGGTCGGCGTAGAAGTGGACCTGGCCGTCACCGCTGTGTTCAGAACGGACTTGCTCTGAAAGGGTTTGCAGCTGCTGGACCGCGGCCGGCCGCTGCAGATCCGCTGCGGCCAAGGTCACGTGTTTACCGCGTTTCTTAAGGTAGGCGGCCAGTTTCGCGCAGGTGGTGGTCTTGCCTGAGCCCTGCAGTCCGCACATCATGACGACGGTGGGACCTGGCTGGACATACATCAAGTGAGAATCGACCGGGCCCATCAGTGTCAGCAGCTCCTGGTGGACAATGCTGATCATCTGCTGGCCCGGTTTGAGGCTCGCCAGCACGTCGGTCCCCAGCGCTTTTTCTAACACACGCGAGGTGAACGATTCGACCACGTCATAGTGGACGTCGGCTTCGAGCAGGGCGGTGCGGACGTCCGTCATCGCTTGGCGGACATTGGATTCGGTAATCTTTCCCCGCCCAGAAAGCCTACGAAAAGCGCCAGAGAACTTATCGGTCAGTGTGCCGAACATACCGTGGTCTCACTTGTCGGTTGTTGAAGGGTTCTTCGGTTCCCATCCTATGACCTGCCGAACAGGGCCGCAATGAGACGATACCGCAGGCGTATAGATATAAATCCGACCAGAGCCGTAACTGTGTGCCCCATGCACCGACCACACCGTTGCCGACGGCGGTGGGGCGTGTTTCTCCAGCCGCAGCACCAGGATTGCGTCGGGTGTGGTAACGGCCGCTAGCGATGTCATCAACGCGGCGATCCGCTGGCAGGAGGCGGTGTCGGCCGACATCTTGTAGGGGGGGTCACAGAAGACCAGTCGAGCTGACCGGTTGTCCACCAGACCGGTCCAGCCTTCGGCCAGCGCATCGGTCGCCAGCACATTGGCTCGCCGGCTCAGATCCAGCTGGGTTAAGTTTTGGATCAGCAGTGTTCGGGCAGATCGGTCCCGTTCAACGAAGGTGCAGTGTCCGATCCCCCGCGATAGGGCTTCAATACCCAAGCTGCCGGTGCCGGCAAAGATGTCGATCGCCGCCTGGCCGTCTAGGGCGCCCATGGCCCAGAGCCGATCAAACAGGCTCTGCTTCACGCGATCGGGTATCGGCCGGGTCACGCGGTGACCGCGTGGGCCTAACAGGGTTCGTCGTCGATGGGTGCCACTGATCACACGCATGCTTTGAACCTATTCTATGCACCTCTTACAATCGCCGATGGATGACGTTCTAACCCCGACCACGTAAAAGAGGATGGCCATGATTCAGGAATGCCTATGTGACCGCTGTACCGCGTTGTGCTGCCGGTATTTTGCCCTCGAAATCGACGAGCCTGACTCACCCGAAGAGTTTGACGATATCCGTTGGTACCTCGCCCACGAGAACGTGCATATCTTTGTCGAAGACGACCAGTGGTACCTGTCTGTTCAGACCCGATGCCAATACCTGCAGGACGACAACAAATGCGGTATTTACGAAGACCGACCCAAAATTTGTCGTCAGTATTCCACCGATAACTGCGACTACCACACCGGGCAGTATGATTTTCAGCAGTACTTCACCAAGCCCGAGCAGCTCGAAGCCTATGCCCAGTCTGTCTTGGGCGACAAGTACACACGTTACGCCATGCGACAGCGAATTAAGAATACCGGCATCGACAAGCACAGCCAGCACAAGCCTACAGGCAAGCAGGTGCTCGCGTCACGGATCCGGCCCCGTGTCAAGGGCCATCCCAGTGGCCACCGACCGCGCCACGTTTTAGCGCCGTCGAAGCCCGTTGCTGTGACCATTTCGGCCGGACAATCCACCCAATAGCATGAAAATCCAACCGCCCCGAGGCACCCGTGACTTTTACCCCCACCAGATGGCCGGGAGGAACTATATCCTCGACTCCTGGCGGCGGGTATCGGTCCGCAACGGTTTTGACCAGGTCGACGGCCCCATTTTCGAGTCGCTTGATCTCTACAAGGTCAAGAGCGGTGAAGGTATTGTCAGCGAGCTGTTTCACTTTGAAGACCGTGGCCACCGTCAGTTGGCGCTGCGCCCGGAGTTTACGCCCACACTGGCACGGATGGTCGCCGCTCAGGCCCACGCATTGCCTAAACCGATCAAATGGTTCTGTGTACCGAATCTCTGCCGCGCCGAGCGACCGCAGCGTGGGCGTTTACGCGAATTCTTCCAGTGGAACGTCGATATTCTCGGCAGTGATCTGCCCGTCGCCGATGCCGAGTGCATCTTCGTCGCGGTCGATCTGCTGCGGGAATTGGGGCTGACCCCGCGTCAGGTGCGCGTGAAGATCAGTCATCGGCAGACGGTCCGTCGGGTCCTGATCAAGATGGGTGTCGCTGAGAGCCAGATCTTGGACGCGTTTAATCTTTTGGATCGTCGTGACCGGATGGATCCCGAACAATTTATGACGGGCGCCGCGGCGTTGGGATTGGATCCGGACCGTGTGGCCCGATTCGATCAAACGTGCCGGTTGGTCTATCCCTGCGGCCAGCTGGAACGGATGCGTCAGCAAACGGGGATTGACCACGAACTACGGGACCTGGTCATGCTCGACCAACGCCTTCGGACCTTTGGGATCGACCAGTGGTGTGAGTACGACCTGGGGATCGTCCGTGGTTTGGCTTACTATACGGGAACGGTCTTTGAGATCCATGAAGCCACCGGCGCGGAGCGAGCGATGGCCGGCGGGGGGCGCTACGACCAGCTGATTGAGTTGTTTGGCGGACCGGCCACACCAGCGGTGGGGATGGGTATGGGAGATGTGGTGCTGATGAACGTGTTGTCTGACAAGGGTTTGCTACCCGACGACATCAACCCACGGCCCGACGCGTTTGTCATGGCGGTTTCAGATGCCGCTGCGGCGGGCGTACCCCAGATCACCGCCACGCTGCGCAGCGCAGGTTTGCACGCCCGGTTCAGCTACAAGACCACACGCAATCTCGGCAGGTTGCTAAAGGACGCATCGGCGTGTCAAGCCCACCACGCGGTGATCTTGGACGACCAGATGGCCCAGGGTGTGGTGGCCGTCAAGGACATGGCCAGCGGCCAGCAATCGAATGTGCCCGTGGGTGACCTGGTCGGACAGTTGCGCGGTGGGCGGTAGCCCATGGTCATCAAACAGTGTTGTATCGCATGACGGTCGCAAGGAGCGGTCCGGGTTGACAGGCGTTGGGGCCAACGGACACGTGACGGGCCGTTGTGGCGTAAGTGTCAGCGACGATGGCTCGACGACAAGATGTCATGGGGACCAGCCGGATGGCCAAAGTCTGCGACATGCCTTATGATTGAAATCATAAGGGTGCCCGTCAGTGCCCGATCAAGTCGTTGGTTCGAAGAGGTTTGCATCATGAGCTGGATTGAAAACCGTTTCGAAGAAGGTCTGATGATCACCCAAGTTGATTGGGTGATCAACTGGGCACGCAAGAGCAGCATATGGCCGATGACGTTCGGTTTGGCATGCTGTGCCATTGAGATGATGGCGTTCGGTGCGTCTCGGTTTGATGTGGATCGGTTTGGTGCCGGCGCGTTTCGCGCCACACCACGCCAGAGCGATTTGATGATTGTCGCCGGCACGGTGACCTACAAGATGGCCTCGCGGGTACGACGACTGTACAACCAGATGCCCGACCCGAAGTACGTCATTGCCATGGGTGCTTGTACAGTTGGAGGCGGCCCTTACTTCAAGTACGGCTACCACGTGGTCAAGGGCGTGGACATGGTCGTGCCGGTGGACGTGTATGTGCCCGGATGCCCACCCCGACCTGAAGCGCTTATTGAGGGCTTGATGCGTCTCCAAGACAAGATTACCAGCCAGACGATCGGTCTGCCCAAGGGTTCGAAGCACGCATCCAAAGCGTATGGCGTGCCGATGCCGGCGCCCGCCGCGGTTTGACCTGTCAATCGACACCACGGTGACTGGCGGTTTGCCGATCATCATCAGTCCCGACGGTGCTTGGCCCTTGGCCGCAGTGATAGGCCGCTCAAACGAACCGGCGCGGGGTCGATCGGCTGGTGAAAGCGGCAAACACACAATGCCGATGGCCCGTGGCTGTTCTTTTTTGACGGGACGATGGATCAGACGACGTGAATTGTGATCTCTGGTGTGTGTTCGATCCGCACGGGATTTAACTGTCATGGCCATGGACAACCACGACGTCGACAGGCTGGTCAGCGTGCTGGAGGATATCCGCCAACAACAGAAGCTTCAGCTGGAGCGTCAGGCAGAAACACTGGCTGTTCAGCGGCAGCAGTTTGATTTGGTGCAAAAGCAATCGGCGCGTGCCGAACGCATTCAAGATCGGGCCGAACAGCTCCAGGCACGCAGCGCTCAGCTTGTTGGCGGCGCAGGCAAGATTCTCGCCGTGATCTTGCCGGTGGTCATTGTTTTGGTGATCTATGTGTCGTGGCTGCTGTTCCGATGACTGGGATCCGGGCCGACGGTGACAATGAATCATACAAATCAGAAGAGTTCTTACGTGTTGTCTTCGAGCGTGGGTTTGCGATGACAGGACGTGGCAACTTCATCGACCCGCAGAGAAAATACGCGATGCGTATAAGGAGGTAAATTCCCATGGCTGGCGGTTCGGGTTTTTCAGGTTACCAGAAGGGGGCGATCAATCGCTATTACGAACACCGTGACACCATGGCCATTCAGAACCTGGGCGAGCTGGTGTCAGAACTGTTCTTGTGCCAGGACCCAGCGAAAGCCGCACGGTTGTGGGAGCGGGTCGCCAAGGCCTTGGCCCACACAGATGCCCAGCCAGACGTCGTCCAGAAAGTGATGGCCAAACGCGACGTGACGCAGCTAAGCCAATTGGTCACCGAGTTGTCGGCGCCCCAACGCGGTCAGAAGGGCCGGTCAACACCGGGCACGCCACCGCCACCGCCGTCGACCCCGAAGGCTGGCGTCTTGTCACCGCCACCAGCGGCCGGGTCGTCAGCGCCGGTCGATCCCTCAGACCCGCAAGTGCTCAAGCGAGCGATGAAGGCCTTTCGGAAGCGGTTGAAGCTCACGCGGTTGGACGAGGAATCCAAATTGGGCGTCGGGCCCTTAACCGGCGGCAAGCGTTCGGGCGTCGTCGCGATCGTGCCGCCCAATCAGTTTCCGTTAGCTGTGTGGGACCAGTTGGTCCAGCAAGGAAAACTCAAGCAATCGGGTCGGGGATTTTATGCGCTGGCCCAGGAGTAGACCGCTCCGCTTCGGCGGATGGCCCGTGCCGATGGTGATGTTGCGGCGTGGTGAACCCGATATCGATCGATGACGGCGACGAGGCGGGGTAATGTTTGCAAGTCGAACCATGGCTGCGTGGTGCCTTAAGCAGCCACCGCTTTAAATGAATCAATTGGCCAGCGTTTGGTTTCGGCGGTGGACCGGGGTGGCATCAACGCCTCGGTGTCGCCTTGACCAAAGGCCCTGTGCCGATGCGAGACGGTGGTGTGCGGTCACGCCGACCATGTCGGCAACTTTCGATGGTGGCCGTTCTTGGTCCAGTGGCGCCACGCTCCGAAGCCAACGCCGCTCCAAATGGTTCCGTAAAAATGTGTTTCTCATACATGAACGAATCGGACCGCAAGTAGACATCAACGTGAATGATTCAATCGGCAAAAGATCACACTAAATCGCGGACATTCACCATTTTTGTTCGCTGGTCGCCTGGCAACGATCGAACGAACTTGATCGACAGAATGTTCTGATCCAAAGGTGATACCCACCCGCACATCGCGACCACGTCTCCACCGCTGTGGTGTCAAGGAATATACTGGGCAAACATCCTAAACGACGAGACTGTCGTATTGATATTGCCATCTGAACTTCCAAAGTTCATCTGGACGTTAAAGTGGTACGTATACGTTCCTGCCGCGGTGACAGCAAAGTGGCGTTCGTCGGAAGCGGGAATGAACAGAACGGCTCCGGTGCCGGATGGGATTACGGTACCTTTCATCCCAATCTCCGCGCCGACACCAAACGTCGTTTTGTCTTCTCCAATCCAATAGTTGCCGAACTTGTTGTTTTGGGCGCTACCGTACCTGAGGTTTCCGGTGGCTCGCACCACGATGGTGCCCGGACCAGGCGCGACGATCGAAATCGAACCCACCGTATCGATAGACTCGCCAATGATCTGGTTAAAACCCAGAAACCGCTCCTCGACCCGCTGATCAGCCGGAAAATAAAACCCCAGGACATCGATAATCACGTGGGCGGAGGCTCGCTTAACGGTGACTTTGATGTCGTGACCGCAATTAAAACACGTCTTAATGGTCGCGGCATTGGCAATATTGGTGCCTTTCTTGAAATTGACCAAGCTAGCATTGGGTTCGGCAGTGCCTTTCGGATAGACCTTGACAAATCCGTTTCCGCCCACGGGCACGACGGTCACATTCACGTGCACTGCCCTCGGATCGCCACCCCTCGGTGACGGACAGCCCGCGGGGTTGCCACCCTGGCTGGCGATATTGCCGTGGACCCAGTAGGTACGTGACTTTCCCGCCTGGATCACACCGCCGCCGCCGAAACGTGTGTCCACAATCCGGCAGGGTGTCACCGGGGTGTACACCAGATCTTCATTGAGATCGCCCAAGGTCAGTGGGGTCACCGTTTCGCCTGCAGGGGCATTCAAAAGAATCGTCCGGATCTGATCGAAACTGGTCGCATCTTGAATCGTCACCAGATCTTCAGCCGTGGTGTTGTGGAGAATCGATGCGGCCAAACTTTCAATATTTTCACCCGATACCGATGCCCACTGCTGGGCCAACGTCTGGACAACCGCCTCACGATCAGCGTCGATTGCCGCTAGCCGTTCTCGGTGGTACTGCTGGGCGGGATCCTCAAGGTCCTGGTCAAGCTGGCCCTGCACCACTGTCTGTGTGTACAAACATATACCGAGGCCAAGGGTCAATGTTTGGATCCACCTTAGTCGTTGCCGTTCGAGCATCTCGTAAACTCCTCTGGTTCTTCAGGTGAAACAATGCCACGATATACCACCGACACAAGCTGCCGGCTAGCGCTGTACAACCGTTAGAATAAACTTGGTGCCACCCACTTGTACCGGTATAGCATGATATATCCCTCCATCACTCTCAGTCAGCATATTTGGCGATCACTCGTTACCCGATATTTACCATTTGGCTGTGTTCTGGCAACGCCAAAATTGCCGGTGACCATTCTAAAGATCTACTAACGGGGAGTCAACGATTCTTTACTCAACCCGCTGCGTCTGGCGTTCATTTTCAGATAGCAACATTCTTGTCACCGTAAAGGGATAACGGCAGATATTTTTCCAGGTCGACAAAGGTGTCCTAGCGTTTCGTCGACAGTTCGTCGCCGAAGGGATGGCCCTGAGCGTTTTGGCCGGCCAATGTCTTGGCCGTCCTATTCCGAACCCAGTGGCTTTGAACCGCGAAATCGTCACTTGGCAGAAACGCTATGGCGCTGTGATCAAGGTCAGTTGACGGTTTCCAACAAGTTGACCGAGCCATGCCCTTCAACTCAAATGCAATGAAACGTGGGTTCTCATGCAACTCCAGATTGCCATTTCCCGCTTGGTGTGCGAATCGTGTTTGTAGAAAGCGTGTGAGTAAGAATTTAGAATGGTATGCTATGGCCATTGGTCTCAAACGTATCTACGAACCCGTTTTGCCAAGTGACGGCATTCGGATCTTGGTGGAACGGCTGTGGCCCCGTGGTGTTTCCAAACAGGACGCCGGCGTGGATTTTTGGGCCAAAGAAGTCGCGCCGTCTGACCAGCTGCGCCGTTGGTTTAGCCATGAGCCTGCCAAGTGGTCGCAGTTCAAGGAACGCTACTTTGCCGAGTTAGAACAACGGCCGGAAGCGATCGAGCTTCTGCGGCAACGCATGGGTGACCGTCCGGTGACCTTTGTGTTTGCGTCGCGGCAGCTACGGCTGAACAACGCGGTAGCATTAAAAGAGTTTTTGGAGCGTCCGTGACCGTGTTTATTTCCCTTACATTGCGCAAGCATCATAATCTGGCGCATATGATTGATGAGACTGTGTGATCGGAGGGGCTATGGCCATCGGCGTGACACTGCTTGGGGTCGTGATCACGATGGTCGGCGCGACGGGTCTGATCATCCCATCTCGCCTGACCTGCTGGATCGGCCGCATGCCGCCTTCGATACGGTTTAAGACCGCTGTGGTGATTCGGCTGGTCATCGGTGTGTATTGTGTTGTCGCTGCACCTCAGTGTCGACAGCCGGTGGTGGTCATGGCGGTGGGTATCCTTGCGCTGGTCGCAGCGTTGACGATCGCTGTGCTGGGCCAGCGTCGTCTCGACGCGTTCGTCGGTTGGTGGCTGGGCCAATCGGCAGCCCTGATTCGTTTGTCGTCTCTGTGTGCGGTGGCGTTTGGTGTGCTATTGGTGGTCGCCGGGGCATGATCGGGAAGCCGGCGGCTGTGTTTTTGTTCTTAGGTGACTGGCCGTGACAGATATCGTCTTGTCCACGGCCAATACGGGGCACGACAGCGATACCGCGTATTTTGAAAAATCACCTGTGCTTGCATATGTAAAACAACAGGACTTGCTGTCATCGCTAATTTCTAGCGACAATTCAGTTCAATCACAGTGACTGGCGACTTGTCGGCAGACGATTGACAAATAGGCAAAGCAATGATGGCCAAAGTGTGTCGATTCGAAGATCTAAAGCCAACGGGTGTCACATGCCCGACATGTCATCAGGGTACGCTTGAACCGACCCGGGGCCGTTTTGGTCCACTTTACAAATGTACCGAAAGAGGATGCGGGTTTTATGTGGAAACTAGACCGACGGGCAAAACGTGCACCTATATACGCAGCGGTCAAAAGTGCGGTGCGCTGATGGTCGAAGGGACCAAGACAATCCCGGATCGGTGTAGCGATAAGACGTGTCCGAACCGAAACCCACATAAGCTTCTTAAATAGCGCACCGTGTTTCGCGGGCCAGACACCGGCACCGCTGGGCATTTCTGGGTTCACACATCGGGCGTTGTTGGGGCAGTACGATGATGCGAGATTGGCAGGATGCGGCCCAACAGGGCGACGTGGCGTTGCTGCAAGCGGCGATGGATGCGGGTCAGGATATCAACGCTCGTGACCCCTACGGTCAAACCGCCCTGATGATTGCTGCTTGTCGTGGACATCTCGAAGCGGCGCGGGTACTGGTCAGGGCGGGAGCCGACCTGGACCACACCGCCAAGTTCAGGCTCTCAGCATTGATGCTCGCTGTCGTTAACGGGCACGATGCAGTGGCACAGCTTTTGGTTGAAGCAGGTGCCGATACCAGTATCACCGGCACAGGAGCGCCCGGGTTCGCTGGCAAAAGCGCTTTCGATCTGGCAAACGAGCTAGGCCGGGGGTCTATTGCCAAGCACTTGGACGCGGGCAAATAGCGCTGCGCCGTTGTACAAGCCATATCGTCTGTTGATCTTCCCAGTGCCATACAAGCTTCAGCTGAGTACGGTCGCGGTGGGGTGTATCGCACGAGCAACGGTCTGACGCGCTTGCTACCGTCAACGGTGACCTGCTACTGACGACACAAGGTGCCAGCCGTGTTGATGAGAGTAACCGTTGCGCTCTTTGCGAAGATTCCGGTGCCATCGATGATAAAAGACGGTCGCAACCTTGTCCTATTGCTGCATAGGTTCACAACACAGCCATCAACGAGCACACAACCGAGCGGTCTGCGGTTCGATAATAGGCTCGGCAGCAAGAAAGCAGGACCCGTCGTCCGTTTTGAGTTGGGTGACAAAAACCATGGCCATGGGCACAGCGAGAGATGTGCGATGCCTGCACTGGTAGCAGGCTAACCGCCCGTCTGTTTGTCCCTGGGGTACCAACGGATGATCCAATACGAAGTTAATTGTTCTTTCACTTTCGCAACTCAACAGCGCCAGATGGGGGCATACGATGGAAGTTGAACAGCTGATCGATCAACCGGGCCAGGCGCACCAGCACTGGGGACGACTCTCGGAAGCGACCCGGCATGCGGTCCTGCGTGGTATGCGTCTTCGTTACGGAGAACAGTTCGTACGCCAGTTTCAGCACCACCAAAGCTCGGGCACCTGGGAAATGGGACTCTTTCAAGGAACGTATAGCGAGCAGCGGGCGCTGCACCAGGTGAACTTCCGGTTTCGGCAGAACTACCGATCGCTAGAAGAAGCTGGTTTTCAGGTGGCCACGAACCGCTCGAACGGTACGTGGAGATGGGTTCATCCCCGAGGGTTTGAGATTTGGGTGTGGACTCGAGCTCGCGACGCCAGACAGGGTAACCCGGTCTTGGTGCCTCCGCGCGTTGATCCGGGTATCGAGCATCCGAACTACGGTCGTCCATGGCGCCGATCCGGGTACCGAACCCTGCAAGCGGTCAGCCAAGGACAGCGACTTGCGCTTCGCGGTGTTGTGCGTCCGTACGACGGCGGTGTCATCGAAGTCTTTTCAGACAGCGGTGAGAATCCGTGGACCCTTTACCCAGCGGATAGGACACCCTACGGTGACCAGTTTGTGATCTACGACACGCACGGACGGCGATTGAATCGGCAAAACGGTCGGCCGCGTGTGTACACCATCAGTCGGGATCAGCTGCGCCGTTAATCCCGCCGGAAGGGCGAGCATGGGTGCGATGCCATCATGTCCTTAGGTATCGCGTGTTTACCAATGTCTTGTCGACTCCGTCCACTGGCCAAGGCATGCGGTGATCAGTCGCCGAAAAATGCGACCGATGACGCTTTCACATGACGATTCCAAGCAATCACGAACAGCACACACATTCTCCTGTTAATAGCGATCGTTATTAACCTATCAGTTGACGTCAAGCCGTATTTGTTCGTTGACACTTCATCCAAGTCAAGTACAATGAATCACGGCACTATGCAGTTGGTGGGATAATAGAAAGTAAAAGGGTAGAACTTTCCACCGCCAGGTGAGAAAGAATAGATATTAGCCATTGCTTATTCCTAATGATGTTGACAGAACGGGGATGGTATGTCTGCGTCGAGTGGGCAGTCCCAGTTTTCGAAGTCGTTTTTTTGGAGGCATACAGTCATGTTGAACGATTTCTTCAAAGTCACCGTAGCTGTGACGACGACATTGTGTTTGACGGTCTCGGTTTGGGCCGACGGGGGAGAGGAGTCGCTGAGTGCAGAGCAGTTGTACAAGATGGAGCGATTGGCGGCTCTGGACGCTGACCTGCCGGGGACCATACAGGCATTGGCAGAGCAGTGGGCACCGCAGTCAGGTCAATCGGTCGATGAGCTAATTAAGTTGTTTCGATCGGCCAGCAGTGATCAACTTCTGGCGCTGCAAGATGCCACCAGTGTCGAAGAGGTTGACGGTATCTTGCTTGGCGACGATTCCGGAACGGTCAACCCGCTGATCCTCGGAAGTTTGACCCGAGATTACGTTTACACCGCTGTGCGCCCTTGCCGTATCGTCGATACGCGGTTTGCCGTGGGCGGCGGTGTTCCCATACCGGCCGGTGGCACCAGAGACTTTCATGTTCACGGCGGTGGTCTGATCATTTCCAATCAAGGTGGCAACAACGCAGGTTGCCCCGCGCCTGGCGGTGAACCGCGAGCGGCACACATCAACGTGACGGTGGTTCCTGTCGGCGGCAACGGCTTTGTGAAAGTGTTTCCCGACGCCACACCGCAGCCGAACGCCAGTCTGGTGAACTTTCAGCTCGGTACCAACATTGCCAACGCCGCGACGATCCAGACACGATTTTCAACGAACGCTTCGACCCCTGACATTAGTGTTTTTGTCGCCAACTCTTCAGCCCACGTGATCATTGACGTGTTGGGGTACTACTACCCAGCAACGGAAGCGATAGAAGAAAGGGAACTGTCTTCACTCATCAACATCCCAGATCCGATCACCACGGTGGGTTCATTGACGATCTTTGTGCCAGGGCCAGGACGAGTCCTTGTTCGCGGCAGTGCCACCATCCTCTGCACCGGTGCCAATACGCGTGTGCGCTTTGGTGTGGTTAATAACTTGGGCGGCGGTTACAACCAATTCAATGACGCGGGTTTGAACGCTGGAGTCGATACGATCGATCGTTCGTTCCCCATGGCGGTGGAAGAAGTCTATACCGTTTCGACATCTGGATTTCACACGTTTTACATCAGGGCCGAAATGTTCAATGCCGACAGCGCTTTTCAGGCAGACGTTCAGCGGCCCGTGTTGATAGCCCACTATGTGCCGGAATGATCAGTTCATAGAAATGACGGCGGTCGTATAGGTTTCTCCAAAGCGATCGTCATGCCTGAAAGTACCCATTCCCGACGGCTGGTGGTTGATCCACCAGCCGTCGGTTTGTTTGGTGCTTCGTTCGGATCAGGTACAATGATGAATGATACGAACCACGGCGGGAAGGCGAAAGAAGCTAACTTCAACGAAACGGTCGTTCTTAAATAATAAACCGTGTACGGGGCGGTCCGTCTGCCGGTGACGGATGGCCGCTGTCCATCACACCTTTCACAGGAGAATTGCGATGACGTTGAAAGCTTCTTTTCGAGCGTGGCGTTGGATGTTCGCTGTCGCGATGGCCACAACATTGTGTTGGTCTGTGTCGGCTTGGGCCGACGATGGACAGGATTCGGTCAGCGCTGAGCAGTTGTACAAGATGGAGCGGTTGGCGGCTCTGGACGCTGATTTGCCAGGGGCCATACAAGCCTTGGCAGGCCAGTGGGCGCCACAGTCAGGTCAATCGGTCGAAGAGCTGTTTAAGTTGTTTCGATCGGCCAGCACTGATCAGCTGTTGGCGCTGCAAGATGCAACGAGTATCGACGAGGTTGATCGCATTTTGCTTGGCGACGATGGCGGGACCGTTGATCCGTTGACACTAGGCAGCCTGTCTCAAGATCTTGTTTATTCTCCTGTGCAACCCTGTCGTATTGTCGACACGCGGTTTGCTGCATCAGGTGAACTTCCGGTTTCGGCAGAACTACCGATCGCTAGAAGAAGCTGGTTTTCAGCTGGCCACGAACCGCTCGAACGGTACGTGAAGATGGGTTCATCCCCGAGGGTATGAGATTTGGGTGTGGACTCGAGCCCGCGACGCCAGGCAGGGTGACCCTGTTTTGGTGCCTCCGCGCGTTGATCCGGGTATCGAGCATCCGAATTACGGTCGCCCATGGCGCCGATCGGGGTACCGAACCCTGCAAGCGGTCAGCCAAGGACAGCGACTTGCGCTACGCGGTGTTGTGCGTCGGGATATGGTCGAAAGTTGTGGATGAAAGACTAAATGAAGAAGGCGGCGTACCTTGGTGATTGCTGAAGATCACTCAAGGAGACGCCACCCATGCAAGACCGTACCACCAAGCCGTTGAGTTTTCCAGTCGATTCTTCGAGGGATGTATTGACGGAAGTCCTTCGCGATGGAGCCCGCAAGATGCTGGTCCAAGCCATTGAAGCAGAGGTTGCAGATTGGATTGAAGACCGTACCCATCTGGTCGATTCGGATGGGCGTCGCCAAGTCGTCCGCAACGGGCATCTTCCTGAAAGGCAAATTTTGACAGGGCTTGGAGCCATTGGAGTTCGCCAGCCACGTATCCATGACAGGAGGCCCGAAGGATCGAGGGAGCGTTTTAGCTCGAAGATCTTGCCACCGTATCTTCGTAAAACCAAGACGATCGAAGAATTGATCCCGTGGCTGTATCTCAAAGGCATCAGTACAGGTGACATGGCCGAGGCCTTGGAAACACTGGTCGGTCCCGATGCCAAAGGGCTCAGTGCCAAATCAATCGAACGTCTTAAACAAGTATGGGAGGATGAATACAAAGAATTCTCTCACAGGAGCCTGGAAGACAAACACTTTGTTTATGTCTGGGCCGATGGGGTGTACTTTAATGTCCGTTTGGAAGACTCGGCCAACAAACGACAATGCATCTTGGTTTTGATGGGCGCCACGAACGATGGCAAGAAGGAACTGTTGGCCATTACCGACGGCTACCGCGAATCAAAGCAGTCTTGGCTTGAGCTTCTGCTTGACTGCCAGCACCGTGGCCTGAAGACGGCTGCAAGCCTAGCCGTCGGCGATGGCGCATTGGGTTTCTGGGCGGCGATTGAGGAGTTTTGGCCGACGACACGACATCAGAGGTGCTGGTGCCACAAGACCATGAATGTACTCAATTACATGCCTAAAAGCTTACACGGCAAAGCC
This sequence comes from Phycisphaeraceae bacterium, assembly GCA_965222495.1. Classification (GTDB taxonomy): domain Bacteria; phylum Planctomycetota; class Phycisphaerae; order Phycisphaerales; family Phycisphaeraceae; genus CBDCUA01. The sequence goes on from CBDCUA010000007.1 coordinate 1,240,738, forward strand.
AAGTCGATGCTCCACGAGATTTGGATGGCCAAGACACGCAAGGATGCGGAAGCAGCATTTGATCACTTCTTGGCTACGTTTGAGGCCAAGTATCCCAAAGCCACCGCGTGCCTGGACAAGGATCGCACGAAGTTGCTGGCATTCTATGACTACCCGGCCGAACACTGGGCACACGTGCGGACGACGAATCCAATTGAATCTGTATTCGCCACTGTTCGGTTACGAACCGATAAAACCAAAGGTTGTGGCAGTCGAATCGCCTGTCTAACCCTGGTGTTCAAATTAGTTCAATCAGCTTCAAAGAAATGGCGAGCACTGAACGGTTCAGCCTTACTGCCTGAGATCATTCGCGGTGTTAAATTCGTTGATGGAGAAGCCAAGGTTGCCGCCTGATCATGTCTTCATCCACAAAATTTGACGATACCCCTTGTGCGTCCGTACGACGGCGGTGTCATCGAAGTCTTTTCAGACAGCGGTGAGAATCCGTGGACGCTTTACCCAGCGGATAGGACACCCTACGGTGACCAGTTTGTGATCTACGACACGCACGGACGGCGATTGAATCGGCAAGACGGCCGGCCGCGTGTGTACACGATCCGCCGGGATCAGCTGAGCCGCTAGCCGGGCCGGAATGACAAGGATGGGCGCTACGGTCATCGTTTACTTAAGAATCGCTCCGCCTTTTTCGAGCCGATGCGGCGTTTGCCATCCCCGAGCTGTACCAGCTGCTCGAAGCCGAGGGCTATCGACACGCCATCCGACTCAAGGCTAACCCCATCCTTGGACAGCACATCGCTGATCTGCTGAAACGTCCCGTGGGCCGACCGCCGAAATGTCTTCAGCGGTCCTACCATGGCTTCGCGTATCAGGCTCGATCGTGGTACCACCCACGCCGAGTGGTCGCCAAGGTCGAAAAGCACTCGGGCGAATTGTTCACCCGCGTCGGCTTCATTGTGACCAACTTCGTCGGTAGCGCTGCCAAGGTGGTGAATTTCTACAACCAGTACGGCACCGTCGAGCATTGGATCAAAGAGGGCAAGTATGTGGTGCGTCGGACGCGGCTGTCGTGTCGCGGTTTTGAGGCCAATCAAGTTCAGCTGAAACGGCGCGTGCTGGCGTACAACCTGAGGAACTTTCTGCGGCGACTGGCACTACCGGCCAACGTCAAACACTGGACGCTGACGACGCTACGGGAAAAGCTGATCAAGATCAGTGGTAATAAGATGATGCGTCACGCACGATACGTCACGTACCAACTGTGTACTGGTCGATCCTCGATCGGATCTGCTGCTTCCTGACGATCCCCCCCAAGGGCCACGCCGATAATATGACGGAGCGTATCGATGGGTCAATTAACGAAAGAGCGCGGGGCGCTCCTATCGGTGCGGTCACACCTGGTGTAGAGCGGCTTCTTGGCCCCATGCCACGCCGAGCTAGTCCGCAATCCGCTGTCCCCCATCGAGGGATCGAACCAAAGCGGCCTTGGGTTCTTGAGGGAAATGACTATAGTGGTATTCGAATTGCCTGGCGGTATAACCAGGCGAAGGTCAAATGGGGAATGTCGGTTATCACAAGGAGACGGAAACCATGCATCGAACCTCTTGGGCCCTTTTATTGGCAACTGCCCTGTCGATCGTCGTCCTGGGCGCCACCGTCGCCCACGCTGCTCCCGTGACGTACAACATCTCCGGTACGGTATCCGGTAGCAGTTTGGGCCCCGACGTCCAAATTGGCGACCCCTTCTCGGGCTCTTTTACTTATGACCCGATGGAAACGAATTCGTCGACGTTTGGCCTACAAACGATCTATAGGACCGTGCCGCCTCATGGCCTTGGCATCCAAATCGACTCCGTCGGAAATCATGCCGGTACACACCTTACGGACACCTCGCAACCCGTCGACGTGGTCGTTGAGAACGACATTAATGGCTCCATTACGGGTTTTAAAATTGAAGTCAGAACGGATACTTCTCCAGGATTCAACGGAGGCGAGTCGATTGCCAATGCCACTGGAATTATCGGGCTAAGGGATACCGATGGAACTGTTTTTAACGATCAATCTCTGCCTACCTCTTTGACATTAAGCGATTTTGAGACGGCAACGATTAACTTCGAATTTGATATCAACGACCGCACCGAGGGATGGCGGGGCACCATCACCGGCATGTCCCTGGCCGTTCCGGTCCCGGCTGCGATGTGGCTCGGGGGTGTCATGCTGATCGGGATGATCTTGTACAAGTCCGCCGTCGCATCGCGCCGCCGTGGGACTGAGTCATTCGCCCAGCGGGTTAGAATCTAAATTTCTTATACCGGGGTGGTGCTCCAGCCGCGCGGTCTTTTTGTGACCACGGGACCTGCACCGGTTGTGGTGACAATAGCAGATAAAATGGAATCTACTTCGTGGATTGGGCAGTGCCTTCCCAATTGCGTTGCTTGTAACAATCTGTAGGCTTGGAACATTCAAATTAAAACCTGTGCGGTGGCGTGTTAGAATGAGTATTTGGTCGACTTCGTGCACTGACCAAGGCCTATGGCGGCCAGTCGCCGAAGAGTACGGCCGACGACACTTTCACGTCACGACTCCGAGCAACAGTGAACAGGACACGTATTCTCATTGTTAGCGATCGTTTTTAGACTGTCATTTGGCGGTAAGCGGTCGTTGTTCGTTGACAGTTTATCCACGTCAAGTAGAATAAATACGCACACGATGCTGTTGGTGGGGTAGAAAGTAAAGGGTAGAAATTTCTACAGCTAGGTGGTGAGGAAGAGTAGATTTTAATCGTTGTTTATTCCTAGTGATGATGACAGAACGGGGACGGTATGTCTGCGTCGAGTGGGCAGTCCCAGTTTATGAAATCGTTTTTTGGGAGATATACAGTCATGTTGAACGATTTCTTCAAAGTCACCTTAGCGGTGACGACGGCATTGTGTTTGACCGTGTCGGTTTGGGCCGATGGAGGAGAGGAGCCGATCAGTGCAGAGCAGTTGTACAAGATGGAGCGGTTGGCGGCTCTGGACGCTGATCTGCCAGGAGCCATACAGGCATTGGCAGAGCAGTGGGCGCCGCAGTCGGGTTTGTCGGTCGAAGAACTATTTAACACGTTTCGATCGGCCAGCAGTGATCAGCTATTGGCGCTGCAAGATGCGACCAGTGTCGACGAAGTCGATCGTGTCTTGCTTGGCGACGGTGCCGGGACAGTTGATCCGCTGACTCTAGGAAATCTGTCTGAAGATCTTGTTTATTCCCCTGTACGACCCTGTCGTATTGTCGACACACGGTTTGCCGTGGGGGCGGTGTTCCCATACCAGCTGGTAGTACCAGAGATTTTCACGTACACGGTGGCTCATTGGTCATTTCCAATCAGGGTGGCAACAGCTCAGGCTGCACAGCACCTAAAGGTGATCCGCGAGCGGCGCACATCAACGTGACGGTGGTACCGGTCGGTGGCAACGGTTTTGTGAAGGTTTTCCCCGACGGCACATCGCAGCCGAACGCCAGCTTGTTGAACTTTAAGCTCGGTACCAACATTGCCAACGCCGCGACGATCCAGACACGATTTTCGTTTAACGCCTCGACCCCTGACATTAGCGTTTTTGTCGCCAACTCTTCAGCCCACGTGATCATTGACGTGTTGGGGTACTACTACCGGGCAACGGAAGCGATAGAAGAAAGGGAACCGTCTGAACTCATCAACATTCCAGATCCGATCACCACGGTGGGTTCATTGACGATCTTTGTGCCAGGACCCGGAAGGGTTCTTGTTCGCGGCAGTGCCACCATTCTATGCTACGGCGCCAATACGCGTGTGCGCTTTGGTGTGGTCAACAACTTGAACGGTGGTTACAACCAATTCAATGACGCGGGTTTGGACTCTGGCGTCGATACGATCGATCGTTCGTTCCCCATGGCGGTGGAAGAAGTCTTTACCGTGACGACGTCCGGATTTCATACGTATTACATGCGAGCAGAGATGTTCGATGGCGACAGCGCTTTTCAGGCCGACGTTAAGAGGCCCGTGTTGATTGCGCACTATGTGCCAAAATGATCGGTTCATAGAACAGATGGTGGTCGTATGGGGTTTTTTGAACGACCACAACTTATTTTAAGGCTTCCATTCCCGACGGCTGGTGTTTGATGCACCAGCCGTCGGTTTGTTTTGGTCGTTGGTGCTTCCTTCAGATGAGGTACAATGATGAATGATACGAACCACGGCGGGAAGGCGAGAGAAGCGAACTTCAACGAAACGGTCATTTTTAAATAATAAACCGTGTACGGGGCGATCCGTCTGTGGTTGACGGATGGCCGCGGTCCATGACACCTTTCATAGGAGAATTGCGATGACGTTGAAAGCTTCTTTTCGAGCGTGGCGTTGGATGTTCGCTGTTGCGCTGGCCACCACCTTGTGTTGGTCTCTGCCGGTATGGGCCGACGACGGTGTGGACGCCGAGCGTCTGTACAAGATGGAACGGCTGGCGGCTCTGGATGCCGATCTGCCGGGGGCCATACAGGCATTGGCCGAACAGTGGTCAGGACCGTCGGGGTTTTCGGCCGACGAGCTGTTTAAGACATTTCAAAGGGCCAGCAGTGATCAGCTGCTGGCGCTGCAAGATGCAACGAGTATCAACGAGGTTGATCGCATCTTGCTTGGTGGAGAGTCTGATACGGTTAACCCGCTGACCCTGGGCAGTCTGTTTCGAGATTACGTCTACACACCCGTGGAACCTTGCCGTATCGTCGACACTCGGATCGCAGTCGGCGGCGGCAACCCTATTCCAGCCAATACCACCAGAGATTTCCACGTTCATGGTACCACCCTGATTGTTGCCCAAGGGGGCAATATTGCCGGTTGCATAGCGCCTCAAGGAGAACCTCGCGCTGTGCACGTGAACGTGACCGTGGTGCCTGCTGGCGGTAACGGTCACGTCCGTGTCTTTCCAGACGGCAGGGCGACACCTCCTACAGCGAGCCTGGTGAACTTTAAACAGGGTACGAACATTGCCAACGCGGCGACGATTGAGACACGGTTTTCGACGAACGCTTCGACACCTGACATCAGCGTGTTTGTGGCCAACGCGCCGGCCCATGTAATCATGGATGTGATGGGTTACTACTACCCGGCAACGGAACAGTTGGAGGAAAGAGAGTTTGCCACCATGTTCGGAATCCCGGCTTCAATCACGACAATAGGGTCACTAAGCTTCTTTGCGCCAGGTCCCGGAAAAGTTGTTGTTCGAGCCACCGCCACAGGTAGAATCTCGGGGGACATTCAGCATTTAGTGTTCGGTGTGGTTGACAACTTGGGGGGCGGTTACGACCAATTCAATGAAGCATCTATTAATATCGCACCTGCTGTCTTGGTCCCAATGGTCGTCGAGGAAGTCTATTCTGTTTCCGGATCGGGATTTCATACGTATTACATCCGAGCTGAGACCTCGAACACCGCTACAACCGATATTGAGAGGCCCGTATTGATTGCACACTATGTGCCAGATTGATCGGGTCATAGAAAAACGACGATCGCAACGTTTTTTCAAACGTCCACAACATCAACATCCTTCAAGGTACCCATTCCCGACGGCTGGTGTTTGATGCACCAGCCGTCGGTTTGTTTTGGTCGTTGGTGCTTCCTTCAGATGAGGTACAATGGTGAATGATACGAACCACGGCGGGAAGGCGAAAGAAGCGAACTTCAACGAATCGGTCATTCTTAAATAACAGTTTGTGTACGGGGCGGTCCGTCTGTGGTTGACGGATGGCCGCCGTCCATGACATCTTTCATAGGAGAATTGCGATGACGTTGAAAGCTTCTTTTCGAGCGTGGCGTTGGATGTTCGCTGTTGCGCTGGCCACCACCTTGTGTTGGTCTGTACCGGTATGGGCCGAAGACGACATGGACACCGATCGTTTGTACAAGATGGAACGGCTGGCGGCTCTGGACGCAGACCTGCCAGGGGCCATTCAGGCATTGGCCGAACAGTGGTCAGGGCCGTCGGGTTTTTCGGCCGACGAGCTATTTAAGACATTTCAAAGGGCCAGCAGTGATCAGCTGTTGGCGCTGCAAGATGCAACGAGTATCGACGAGGTTGATCGCATCCTGCTTGGCGGAGAGGCTGATACGGTTAACCCATTGACTCTGGGCAGCCTGTTTCGAGATTACGTCTATACACCCGTGGACCCTTGCCGTATCGTTGACACACGGATCGCAGTCGGCGGTGGTAACCCCATACCGACCAATACCACCAGAGATTTCCACGTTCATGGTACCACCCTGATTGTTGCCCAAGGGGGCAATATTGCCGGTTGCATAGCGCCTCAAGGAGAACCGCGCGCTGTGCACGTGAACGTGACGGTGGTGCCTGCTGGCGGTAACGGTCACGTTCGTGTCTTTCCAGACGGCAGGGCGACACCTCCTACAGCGAGCCTGGTGAACTTTAAGCAGGGCACGAACATTGCCAACGCGGCAACGATCGAGACACGGTTTTCGACGAACGCTTCGACACCTGACATCAGCGTGTTTGTGGCCAACGCTCCGGCCCATGTGATCATGGATGTGATGGGTTACTACTACCCAGCAACGGAACAATTGGAGGAAAGAGAGTTTGCCACTATGTTCGCAATCCCGGAGCCAATCACGACTGTCGGGTCTCTAAGCTTCTTTGCGCCGGGTCCAGGAAAAGTTGTTGTTCGAGCCACCGCCACAGTGCAAACTCGCGGGAGCAATTCAAGTGTACGCTTCGGTGTGGTTGACAACTTAGGGGGCGGTTACGACCAATTCAATGACGCGGGTTTTCTAGGCGGAGCCGAGGTAAGCCGTGTCAAGTTTCCAGGGGTCGTCGAAGAAGTTTATCCCGTTTCGGGATCGGGATTTCACACGTATTACATCCGAGCTGAGAAGACAAACCACACCTTTAACGCCGATATTGAGAGTCCCGTGTTAATCGCGCACTATATTCCGGATTGATCGGTTCATAGAGAAGATGGTGGTCGTATCGGGTTTTTGAACGACCACAACCTCTTTTAAGATTCCCATTCCCGACGGCTGGTGGTTGATCCACCAGCCGTCGGTTTGTTTGGTGCTTCGTTCGGATCAGGTACAATGATGAATGATACGAACCACGGCGGGAAGGCGAAAAAAGCGAACTTCAACAAAACGGTCATTTTTAAATCATAAACCGTGTACGGGGCGGTCCGTCTGTGGTTGACGGATGGCCGCGGTCCATGACACCTTTCATAGGAGAATTGCGATGACGTTGAAAGCTTCTTTTCGAGCGTGGCGTTGGATGTTCGCTGTTGCGCTGGCCGCCACCTTGTGTTGGTCTCTGCCGGTATGGGCCGAAGACGACATGGACGCCGAGCGTTTGTACAAGATGGAACGGCTGGCGGCTCTGGACGCAGATCTGCCCGGGGCCATTCAGGCATTGGCCGAACAGTGGTCAGGACCGTCGGGGTTTTCGGCCGACGAGCTATTTAAGACATTTCAAATAGCCAGCAGTGATCAGCTGTTGGCGCTGCAAGATGCAACGAGTATCGACGAGGTTGATCGCATCCTGCTTGGTGGAGAGGCAGATACGGTTAACCCGCTGACCCTGGGTAGCTTATTTCGAGATTATGTCTACACACCCGTGAACCCTTGCCGTATCGTCGACACACGGATCGCAATCCCTGGCGGTAATCCCATTCCAGCCAATACCACCAGAGATTTTCACGTTCATGGTACCACCCTGATTGTTGTCCAAGGCGGCAATATTGCCGGTTGCATAGCGCCTCAAGGAGAACCGCGCGCTGTGCACGTGAACGTGACGGTGGTGCCTGCTGGCGGTAACGGTCACGTCCGTGTCTTTCCAGACGGCAGGGCGACACCTCCTACAGCGAGCCTGGTGAACTTTAAGCAGGGCACGAACATTGCCAACGCGGCGACGATCGAGACACGGTTTTCGACGAACGCTTCGACGCCTGACATCAGCGTGTTTGTGGCCAACGCGCCGGCCCATGTAATCATGGATGTGATGGGTTACTACTACCCGGCAACGGAACAATTGGAAGAAAGAGAGTTTGCCTCTATATTCGACTTCCCGACGTTAATCACGACTGTAGGGTCGCTAAGCTTCTTTGCGCCGGGTCCAGGGAAAATTGTTGTTCGAGCCACCGCCGCAGTTAGACTCGCTGGGTCCGCTCCGTCTATCCGATTCGGTGTGGATAACAACGTGACGAACGGTTACGACCAGTTCCATGACGGATCAGCCGCAAACACGTCTGTCCAGTTCCCGATGGTCGTCGAGGAAGTCTATTCCGTTTCGGGATCGGGATTTCATACTTATTACATCCGAGCTGAGGCCGCCGGGACCAATGAGATCGACGTTCTTAGGCCCGTCTTGATCGCACACTATGTGCCAGATTGATCGGGTCACAGAAAAGACGACGATCGCATCGTTTTTTCAAACGTGCACAACTTATCTTAAGGCGTCCATTCCCGACGGTTGGTGGTTGATCCGCCAGCCGTCGGTTTGTTTTGAACGACCCCAACAAACGATCATTCGGTCGCGGCGTTGCGTGATCGCCACTGATTCGTCAGCGCATAGATCACAACGCAGCTCACGAACAACGCTCCGAATACGGCCACGATCGCTGCGCCGGTGGGTAAATCGTACCGGGCACTCACGGCCAGCCCCACGCCGCTAGCCGCTAGCCCAAATGCCCAACCCGCGAACAACCGGTGACGAATGGTATTGAAATAGATCATCGCACACGCTGCCGGGACGATCAGGTAACTAAAGACAAGTAACACGCCCGCGGCTTTGACTGAACTGGTAATGACGACTCCGAAGGTGGCGTAGAACAGAAAATCCCACATCACCACGCGTACCTGAGGTGTTGGATCGCCCGCTTTCGCCACAGAGAGCCTACAAAACGGGCGACGACACAGCAGGTGCAGCAGGCCAACCACCGCATAAATGACCGCCATGATCACAACTTCACCCCATTCCACGAAAAGCAATCGGCCAACAAGCATGTGTTCAATGTGCTCACGCTCTGCGGCGGTTTGGGATACCAGCAGGATCGTCAGAGCCGAACTGACAGCATAGATGATCCCGATGATCGCTTCGGTCGGGACACGCCGATCACGGAAGCGGGCGATGGCGAAGATCGCCGCGCCGACCAGTGTTGAACCCAGCGAGAAGAGGTAGCCCGGTAGAGAATGGAGTTCATGGCCCAGCGCTACCCCGACCGACGCTCCCATCGCCGCGATCTGAGCCAGTGCCAGGTCCACGAAGATGACCTGGCGCATCAGCACATGGATACCCAGATAGCAATGGATCCCCGTAAGGACCACACACGCGACCAGCGGCACGATCAGAATTTCAAACACAGTAACCTCGCTGAGATTTATGGTGTTCTGGTCTGTTCCAACGCTGCGACGAGCCTTTCGATGTTGTATTCGAATAGCGCCGCGTAGCGATCGACTTCTCCGATCGCACCAACCTCTTGAGCCAGGATTGCGACAGCGGCGTTGGTTCGATTAGCGATAAACTCTGCGTTGTCGGCGTTGCTGTACGTTTCGACGATAATCACCTTGGCGTTGTGTTGCCTGATCGTCTCGATGCAGCGTTTGAGATGGCCCGGCCCCGGTGCGATCCCAGGTTTGGGTTCAACCTCCGCGACTTTCTTCAATCCGAACCGATCAAGGAAATAGGGCCATGCTCGGTGGTAGACCACCACCGGTGTGTCGCGATACGGTTCCATCAGCGTGACCAGACGCTGCGTAAGTTTTTGCATCCGATCTGCGAAGGCCGTGTAACGCTGCTCAAACACATCGGCATGGTTTGGGTCGTGCCGTGTCAGAGCGTCGGATATCGTGCGGGCGATAACGATTCCGTTAAGCGGGTCCAGGCTGTAGTGCGTGTTACCGAAGGCATGGATATCGCCTGACGCACGGGTGAGTTGGCCACGCTGTGGCACTTCCTTGAACTGGATATTGATCGATACGTCCACGTTTCCTGACTGACCTGGCATGAACCGAGGTTGACGAGACCCCTTGATCAGTAACGGTACCCAGGGCTCAGCGTCTAACCCCGTGTGCACAAACAGGTCTGCACTGCGGAGCTTGATCATGTGACTGGGCTTGGCGATGACGTGATGCGGATTTTCACCGCCACGCATAATGCTGTGCACTTGTACGTGCTCTCTGCCGATCTGCGCTGCGATGTCGGCCAAGCCCGGATTGGTCGTCACGACCCGCGTCTGGGCGTAAGCGACACACGGAAGCGTACACAGCGCCGAGACGAGGATGAACACAGGCGATAATTTAGATCTGACCGCAAGGTAAAGCACAATGGTCGCTTGAACACGTTTCAATCGCGATTTCGTTCTGGTATGCACGTGGGTACTCCTTATCGATTGACCCAGTAGGGATGGGGCGGGTGCGACCCGATGGAAAACATGATGTTGAAAAGAAGGTTGTCTTCGCTGTCCCAGTCGCCTTCGACCTCGAACTCGCGGTGCTGATATTCAACTCGCAAGCGAAGGAACTCCGTGAGGTACCACGACACGTACGGCGAAACCGCCCAGTCCTGATCGTTTCGGCCACGGGATTCGGAGTTGGGAAACTCGGTGTAGTCGACCCGAACCCCGGCGTACCAGTTCTGTGTTAATTGGGCCTGACCGAACGCGTACATCCCGAAGCTGTGATTGCGGAACGGTCCGGTATCTTCGTCGTCTACATCGTTGCTGGCCCAGAACAGTTCCGTTTGAAACAACAGGCTTCGGGTATCGGGTGACTCGGGGTCCCGATATTGATAGGTCACGTCGACGCCGAACAGATGGGCATCGAAGTCGGCGTCTTCGTTGGTCCGACCGAACAGGTAGCTGCCTCCGATTTCAAGCGAGGACGTGTCGGTCAGATCGGTGAACCATTTGAGGTGAGCCACAGCCGCGGGGTTGTCAGCATCGGGACCCCCGAGGATCGGCGACTCCTCACCCCCGTCCGCATTAACAACCTGACCAACCAATTCGATGTACTGATCCCACGGATTGGGAACCAGCCAGCTCACCGACCCGCCGACGGCCGCCAGACCCTCGGGTCCCAAGAACGCCGCAACGGCCAGCGGCCTTGTCACCTGCGGAAGGCCGTGGGTGTGCAGCAGGTTGTTGCGACCGAACGCGTTGCGGAATTTACCGCCCTTGACCGCAAGATCGAACGGGAGGGTATGAAAGTCGACGTACCCTTCTTCGACGGCAATATGCGTGTCGATCTCAATGCCTTCATCACCGTCTTCGATCTCTTCGCCGAACGCGATGATCAGTACCCCATCGGCGAACGGGGCGATCGCGGCTCGGAAATCCAACTCGATTTCGCGCAAGTTGAAACGATTGAATTGCTCGTTGTCGTCATTGGTCGACAGGCTAGCCCCCAAATCAAAAAATGCCGTGATCTGAGGGTTAAACAGGTTGCCCTGGCCCAGCGCCGACCCGGCGGGCCAGTCGGTGGACGCTATCGTGGCAACAGGCAGTGTGGATCGAACGGAGCCAGATTCGTGGGGGCCGCTAGGTGATGCGATCCTTGTGTCACGCGGTGAAGGTTCGATCGCTTGCGGGGTTTTTGGAGGCGAGGAGCCTCCGGGTGATCTTTCCAATTCAGTCACACGCTGTTGAAGAAGTTGAATGAGCTTCTGATTTTCGATCCGTTGCTGATGTAATTGCTGGATCTGCTGCTGAAGCTGTTCGTGCCACAGCGGAGGCTTCGATTCGTGACCCGACTGCTCCGCGGCGTTAACCGGTGTATTGACGATGACAACGATCGCGCATGCAAAAGCGAAGCGCTTCATAGAAAAACTCCCATCTCGGTCGGTCTACCAATGAGACCGCACCGACCAGATGTTCCGATCTAGACTAAAAACAAATCGCTATAGGGAAGCGATATGAGGCGGCCCGCGGATCTTGTTGATCCTGAAGTCGGAGGATAGGACAGGAGAATCTGAAGCGACCACCGCCGCTGACGCACGGGTCTCGATAAATATAGACGGCTCTGGCAGCGGCAGCGATACGTGCAGCGACTTAACCAACTGACAAACGACGCACTGTTCGTGCGATGGTTCGCGGTCGTCGTGTGGTATCTGCTCTTCGTCATCGTCATGGGCGCAAAACGTCGACGCGGGGTGACCGTGATGAGCATGACCGTGATGGTCATGATGTCCGCCTGCTCCGGCAGTAGTCCGGTGCTCGATCGCGTGGTGCAAGGGCATCGCGATCGAGAACGCCAGATAGAGTGTTAATAGGAAGGCTCGGCGGAACGTCATCACGCTGGACTATATCGGTGAGCCGATACGCTGACAAGGAAAAGGTAAGTTGATGACGGAACGTTGTGCTTGATCCTCCCGTTCTGTCAGTACCAATCACATCTTGTGCCCCGACAGACAATCCCAGAACGAACACGTGGTCGTCACTTCGCGTGGATTTTGAGTCAATCTTGGCGGTACCCGCATTGGTAGGGTGATCTCCGGTATTTGACGCCTAGGAATTAATTGTTAGTATACATCTAAATACATATTTTGATTAGTCAAAATACACGGTTTGAATAAAGAAATAACATTTGGAAAGGAGCGTGACTGACCATGCCAGGTCCAAAGATTGCTGTTGTTTTAACAATGTTTTTCCTCTCATCAGGGGTTTTGGCCGAACCGTCCGTACAGGACAAAAGCACCTACAGCCTTGCCCGCCCGACGCCGCGTCATCTATGGCGCGACCTAAGTGCCGACCGACCTGATTTCACCGAAAGCCCGTACACCGTCGACGCCGGTGCCGTGCAGCTGGAGATGAGCTTCTTCGACTACGCCAAAAACGGTGACGCAGACACGTGGACAGTGACGCCGTTGAACTTGAAGGTCGGACTGCTCAACCACGTGGATCTCCAGTTTGTGTTCGATACGTACGTGCGCCAGGACGATGGTTCGGTGGACGAGGATGGCGTTGGTGACATGCAGCTGCGATTGAAAATCAACTTTTGGGGCAACGATGGCGGTGATACCGCCTTCGCGTTCATGCCGTTTATCAAGGTTCCGACCGCGTCGGACGATCTTGGAAACGACCATGTGGAGGGCGGTGTGATTTTTCCGTTTGCCACCGAACTGGCCGATGGTATCGGGCTTGGTCTGATGTTCGAAATTGACTTTGTGTTTGACCCGAACGACGACACGTTTGATACCGAGTTTGTGGCCACCCTGGCCGTGGGTTTCGACGTGACCGATCAAATCGGTGTCTATATCGAGGGCATTGCCATGACCAGTACCGATCCGGAAGTCGATTTCCGCGGTGTGTTGGGGCTGGGCGCCACTTATGCGCTCAAACAGGACGTGATCCTCGACGCCGGGGTCAACCTTGGTCTGACGGGTGATGCGGACGACGTCAATCTCTTCAGCGGAATCACCATCCGATACTAGCTTCTGTTTCAAACGGATCTGTGATTAGGTCCGTCTTTTCTTCGTTGGTGAATATCCAAACGGTCACGGTAAGAGGTCGTTTTCATAGCGGGACGCGAGCCAACGCACGGTACCAGGTCAAGGTCGAACCGGATATGCGTCGTAGGTATCTTCATATACATCGTCTCGCTGGCGAAGTCAGCGGTGAGGCTGTTGGTATCCGGCCCTGTCTGTGAAAGCGACGGGTCATATCCATCTAAGTTAACCTTGACTGGCCATCGACAGCTGTGGGCATAGGACGAACAAAGATTTTGGAGCGTTCTTGTCGTGCATGAAAAATGGCCGTGTGTATCCGATCAAAAAGACCGGACAAAGAAACCACTGTTTCTCATTTTTCGGGTCCTTTTGTAGATGGGAAAATAGAGAAGGAAAGGGAAAAATGACGCCACAACGTCTGTCGGTTACATTGCCCCCATGGCCGGTATCGCGCACATGGGATTGAATCGTGTGATTCTCCTTGTTCTGGATCGTGGCTACGGGACGGTCGGCGGTTTTTCAATAAAAGGTGGACAACAGGGCTTTCCAGACTGTAAAGACCGCGATGGCCGGGCGGGTGTTGGTCGTCAGTGGCTGGCCTGGCCGGCACTTGATGGTGTGGCCCGACGGCGCTAGCCCATTGGGTCGGGTCGTCACATCACGGTGGCCCGGACGCAGGTGAACCGACGATCTCGAACCGAAGTGTCGGATCGGGTCGCCCATTTCTGGCGGTGAAAGGAGGAATTGTGAAATATCGCACAAAGCTGACACTTCTGCTTGTCGCCTTGGCGCTCGTTTCAAACGGCGTCTTGGTCATGATCTCCTACCGGCTCACACGCCGCTTGGTGATCAATGAGATGAACAGCAAGGTGCTGTCGATCGCAGCGACCGCTTCCAGCTTCATCGATGGTGATCTGCACAAGCAGATTCGAACCCGAGACGACGAGCACAGTGAGGCGTATCACACGCTCGCTGGTCAGCTGCGTCAGGTACGTGACATCAACCAAGATATCGATGTCCAGCTTCGTTACGTCTATACCATGACCGGGTTGCCCGGCGTACCCAGTGGCGCGGCGTTCGGCGTCGACGCTCAGGAGTATGGTACAGAAGGATGGTCGCACGTGGGTGAACCCGTGGGATCGCTCAAAGACGATGTCGATCGGCTGGCGATCGATGACTATAACGTTGAACCATTCTATGAAGATGAGTTTGGCGTTTGGTTTAGCGCTTCGGCACCTGTGCGTGACCGAAACGGTACGGCGGTCGCATCACTGGGCGTAGACCTGGACGTGAGGGACGTCATGAAGCGGACTGACCAGGTGTTCTGGAATGGCCTGGTGGCAATGGCCGTGGCGTCGGTGGTGGCGTTGGGCCTGTCGTTGTTCTTGTCCAAACGCGTGACGGAACCTCTGGATCAGCTTAGCCGTTCGGTTCGCAGGTTCGGTCGCGGTCAATTGGATACGCAGGCCAAGGTCCTAACCCGCGACGAGTTTGGTGACTTGGCACGAGGGTTTAATCAGATGACCGCCGATCTCAAACGCCATATCCGACAGCTGGCCCAGGAACACGCTGCCAATGAAAAGATCAAGTGGGATCTTGAGATGGCGCACGACATCCAACGCAGGCTGCTGCCGGTTCACAAACCCGACTTAGCCGGATTTGAGATCGCCGGTTGGAGCCTGGCCGCTGACGAAGCCGGCGGCGACTACTTTGACTGGATGACACTGCCTGACGGTCGTGTGGTCGTCAGTATCGCCGACGCATCCGGTCACGGGATCGGCCCGGCACTGGTCGCGACAGCATGTCGCACCTACATTCGGGCGTTGACCGACAGCGATTTGGCGCTGGAAGGCTCGATTACCCGTCTAAACGACATGCTGGTGACTGACCTGCCCTCGGGACGGTTTGTGACCGCGGCGGTTGGGCTGTTGGATCCGCACCGCAGGGCGATGCGGCTGCTGTCGGCCGGGCACGGTCCCATTCTCTTCTACGAGGCTGAAAGCGGTCAGCTCCATGTGACGCCGGCCGATACCTTTCCGCTGGGCATTGTGCCGGGAGCGGTCTTCCCGGAGCCCAGAGAGATCGTTTTCCGGTCTGGTGACACGTTGGTGCTGGTGACGGACGGTTTTTTTGAGTGGGCCAACCCTGACGGTGAACTGTTTGGGATCCAACGTTTGGGCCAAGTGATCCGTGATCAGCACGATTTGGCGCCGCAGCAGCTGATTACGGCATTGCATCAGGAGGTCTTGGCGTTCGCTCAAGGTGGTAGGCAAACAGATGACATTACCGTGGTTGTGGTCAAGCACCAGTGATCGTTGTGGGACAGGCCGGTTCAAGTCAATCTTGGCGTGTCGTCCCGCAAGCTCGGGGTCAGCGGCGTGTCCACTGACGGGGTTTTACCGTGGGTCTATACTTATAGTGAAAAGTCAGGGTGTTAGGCACCTGGCCAGACCATCCCGCGCGAGGGTTCGTCGAGAAGCCGATCATGATCCAAACCACTTAGATCCAAAGCATTGTTGCCAACGGCGGCGTGTGGTTGTTTGGGGCCATTGAGAGGCTGGTCTGGTAAGCGACTAAAGTGAGCGGGGCGACATTGAGCAACGACAATATCACCGACGAACGGAGGGCGAAGATTCTGCTTCAGGAAGAACGCGACTTTGTCAACGCAGTGCTTGACGCCGCCGGGTGCCTGGTGATCGTATTGGATCAAGCGGGGCACATTGTCCGGTTTAACCACGCCTGCGAGAGGACTTCAGGTTATTCCCAGCGGGAGGTCACCGGGCGCAAATTCTGGGACTTTCTGCTTCTTCCCGAAGAGACTAAGGGCGTTAGAGCGGTCTTTGAAGCGCTGCGTGTCGGCCATTTTCCGAACAGCCATGAGAACCATTGGATCGGAAAAGACGGTTCGCGCCGTCTGATCCAGTGGAGCAACACGTGTCTGGTCGGAGCCGGTGGACAGGTCAAATTTGTCATTGGAACCGGTATCGATATTACGAAGCAAAAGCAAGCCGAGATGGCGTTGAAGCAGGCCCATGACCAGCTCGAAGAACAGGTTACTCGGCGGACCGGGCAACTGACCGAGGCCAATTTGCAGCTTCAAAGCGAAATCGAATACCGTCAACAAGCTCAGGAGCGCCTGCACAGATCAGAGGCACGGTATCGATCCCTTTACCACAACACGCCGGTCATGATGCACTCGATCGATTCTGAAGGTCGGATCGTTAGCGTTAACGATCACTGGCTCAGGACCCTTGGTTACAAACGGTACGAAGTGTTGGGCCGATGTTCAACGGCGTTTCTCACGGACGTATCCAGGCAACGGATGACCAAAGAGGTCTTGCCGCGGCTGTTCGATCAGGGCGCGGTCAGTGACATTGAATACCAGATGGTCAAGAAGGACGGCCGGGTGATTGATGTTTCGCTGTCTGCTGTCACCGAGCCTGACATAGCTAACGGTACGATGCGATCGTTGGCGTTCCTTGTCGATACCACCGAACAGAAACGAATTCAAGAGAAGACTCTTCGGCATCAGGGAGAGATGGCCTACATGGCCCGGCTGAGCACGGTTGGGGAGCTGGCCGCCGGTTTGGCTCACGAAATCAACCAGCCGCTCACCGCGATCTGCAACTACACCCAGTGTTGTGTGATGGAGATGCGTGACGGTCGCGTGCATACCGAAGCGATGATCCAGACGCTGGACAAGGTCTCCGCCCAGTGCGTCCGGGTATCTGAAATTGTGCGTCGACTCCGCAACCTCGTCGGCAAAGGGGAACCGCTTCGGGCCCAGAGCGAAGCCAATCATATCGTTCGTGAGGCGATTGCGTTGATCACACCCCACGCACAGTCGCAGGGTATCGCCATCACTTTGGAACTGAGCGATCGCCCGCTGACCATTGAAGCCGATAGTATTCAGATCGAACAGGTGATCCTGAATCTAACCAACAACGCGATAGAGGCCATGAACAACGGTCAGAGTCATCGGCGTCGCCTAACGATTCGCACAGCGCGGTTGATCGACGGAAGCGTTGAGGTGGCGTGTCGGGACTTGGGCGCCGGCCTGCCGTGTGACGCGTCGCAGCGGATATTTGAGCCGTTTTTTACCACCAAGCGACGTGGTATGGGGATGGGACTGTCGATCAGTCGGACGATTGTGGAAGCTCACGGCGGAAGGATTACCGCGAAGTCGAATCCAGACGGCGGCGCCACGTTTGCATTTACATTGCCAGGGCCAGGTCGTTCCGAACGCCGTCGTCAGGTGCCCCCGTTGTCAGTAAAAGCGGCCGAAGGCAATGACTCAGGTAAAGGCCAATTAGGCGAACCGCGGCGTCAAAATCGCCACGTGGAGCCAGCTGAATGATCGCAGTGATAACCGGGCCAGTCCGTATGACGACGCCGAAACTTCGATGCGCTCGACACAAACTCAAAGCATACCGCCACCCCGCAACAGACGGTCAGAAATCCAACCGGACACCGCCTCGGATATGGTGGGCGACGTAGTCGCTGCGTCCGACCTCGGCGTTGTAGTTGATGTAGAAGGAGGTGCGGTTGATCCCGATGAAAGTGAATCCGGTGCCCAGCACCAACGAGTCGCTGCCGATATCCGTGGTGTTGAAACCAAACGCACCGCCGCCGCCGGTGGCGAATCGGGCGGTGACCTGACGGCTTTGGTCTTCGAATTCGTGTTGAAAGAGTGCTCTGAACTCCGGGATGATCTGCATGTATCGGTCTTCGATCAGTGTGGACACTCGCACGCCGATCTGAGCCAGCAGAGAGTCGGGCGTCTGACGGTCCACCACCAAGTTCAACGCACCGGCGCCAGATTCGGAATAGCCGTCGATGGCCAATCTGCTGTAAAGGACTGACCCTGTGGGTTCAATTCGCCACTGATCGGCGTTGAATTGATAGCCCGCGCCGATCATGGCGTTGAATTCCCAGGCGTCCGGATCGGAGCTTGCCGTGCGGTTAATCGCGCCGAACTGTACGCTCCGGTCAGATTCATACGCGTGGTACCCGCCACCGATCATGCCGTTGACGTAGAAGCCGTTGTCGAAGTAGGTGCCGTAGATTCCAAACTTGGCACTGTTGACATCGACATGTCCGCCGTCTGAATCGATATCGACGTCTGAACTGGCGATGCCCGCCATGAATCCCAGTACGAGCTGGTCGTCGACTCGACGATCGATACCAAACGTCATGCCACCGGTCCTAAAATCGTAGCCGCTCTGGGTCGACGTCCGATCCACTTCGCCAAACGTCCCTGCGCCGGCGATAAACAGACCCCAGGAGCTATCTGAGGTATTCCACAGCAAACTGTCTGGCCAATCAGACTGGCTGGTCGCCAGTGACAGGAGTGTCAGGTCATCTTGGACGTTCTGGCTGAGATTCGCCAGCTGCAGATTGCGCGTACTGGTGCCACGTGCACCGGTACGAACCTCGGTCAAACGGGCGTTGACGTTGCCTGCCTGGATGCCGGCGCCGCCGAAACTGACGTTGGACAACGCCCCGATCTCTTCGGGCACGATCTGGTCCATTGCGGTCTGAAGGCCTGCCGGTGTCAGCTGGTTCAGCTGGCTGGTGACCGTGGTCCAATCGCCCGTGGCGGTCAGACGAATGGTGTCCATCACCGCGGCAACGGCCGTCTGGTTTTCGGTGACCGCGGCGTTGGCGTAGGGTACGGCGGTCACGTTGATGACTACGTCGTTGGCGTTGTAGGTGATGCTGTAGCTCAGTGCTGCCGGTGAAGCAGACAACGTAGCAAACGTGCCGGACACACCACCGTCCGCATCGATAATGGTAAACGTATCACCGTCCTTGGGCGTGTATCCAGGCAGCTGGATCACACTGAGCGTACCGTCAAGCGTGGCGATCCCACCGACGTCGTAGAAGTCGGCCAGTGAAACCGATGCGATTTCTACCACCGTCGTGCTGCTGGCGTTGAGTGTCATATTGCCGCCGATCACGATTGTGCCCGGAGAGTTGCCGGCATTGAACACGCCTGATACCACCACATTACCGTTGATCATGCCCGCGCCTTCGAGCATGCCCGCGGCGTTGACCATCACATCGCCGGCGACAGCGCCGTTGAGGACCAGTGTACCGGCATCCACCGCGGTGTCGCCGGTGTAGGTGTTGGTTCCTGACAGCACCATGCGACCGGTACCGGCTTTGGTCAGTCCGCCACCGCCGCTGATCACACCCGAGATGACCGTATCGCCGGTGCTGTCAGACGTAATGGTTCTTGTCGCGGCCAGGGCGACGTCGGCGGCGATCTCCAGATCGTCGTCGCCGGTGACGCCGAAGTCAGCGTTGACGTTTAATGTCACGGTGTCAGGGATCGTGCGATTGCCACCGCGGCTTTCGAGGTTACCGCCGTCGACGGTCAGGTCGGTCCCCAGCGCGTTATCGTTGGCCAGCGCTAGGGTGCCGCCAGCGATCGTTGTGCTACCGGCGACAGAGCCACTGATCACCAGTGTCCCGGCGTTGACCGCGGTGCCACCGCTATAGGTATTGGCGCCATTCAGTTCCAATGTACCGTTTCCGGCTTTGGTTACACCGCCGGTGCCGGAGACCACACTGGCGATCGTCGTGGTGTTGTTGGGGTCCTGGACAGCGATTTGTCGTACCGCGCCCATCAGATCAATGGTCCCTGTGAGAGTCAGGTCATTGGCGCCTTCAATGTCGAAATCGCCGGTGATGTCCAGATCGTTGGCGATCGTTTTGTCGTTGTCGCCGGCCGATAGCGAGCTACCGTCGCCGATCCCGAGGTTCCCTGATACGCTTCCGTTGGGCCCCAGTTCCAACTGACCACCGCCAAGGATCACCGTGCTGTTGTCGATCGAGCCGGTGACCAGCAGGATACCGGCGTTGATGTGGGTATCGCCGGTGTAGGTGTTGGCACCGCTTAGCTCGAGTGTGCCCGCACCGAGTTTGGTCAGTTCGAACGTGCCGCTAACGACACCGGCGAGGATACCGTTCCCGGTGCCGGTGACGGTGACAGAAAGGTTCGAGCCAAGTGGCAGATCATCGGTCAGTGCCAAGTCTCGATCGCCGTTGATGGTAAACGAACTGGCGATGGTCAGGTCATTGCTGATTTGGATCGGCGTGTCGGCGGTGCCTGATGTTTGCACCGCACCGATCGCGGTGCCATCGGCAAGGGTCAAACCACCGGTGCCCAGCGCGGTGTTGTGGCCGACCTTCAAGGTCCCTGCGGTATGATTGACGCCACCGGTAAACGTATTGGCGCCGGTCAGTGTCAGTACGCCTGCGCCCTGTTTGACCAGGTTGCCGGTACCGCTGATCACCCCGCCGTGGGTCGTATCGTTAACGTCGCCGACGGTCAGCGTGTGAGCACCCAGGTCCACGTGGCCACCGGCGGCACCGCCGCCAGCCAATGAACCGATGGTCTCACTGGCACCGAGGGTCAGTGCCACTGCGGCGGTATCGGCCAAAGTGACGGCGCCCGTATCGGCAATCGCGTTGCCACCGTTAACGACAAGGACACCGCCACTGACCGTGGTCGTGCCGGCGTAGGTATTTGTCCCGCCCAGCGTCAGTATGCCCGCGCCTTGTTTGACCAGCCCGCCACTGCCGCTGACCGCACCGTTTAGTGTCAGGTCATCGGTACCGGTGATCGCCAGATCATCGTTGGTGACGATCGCGTTGGTTAAGGTTCGTGCGCCGTTGGTCGTACCAAACGCAGAGCCCGTTGCCAGTGTCAACGCACCTGTGCCCAGCGCTGCGTCGTGACCGACCAACAACGTCCCGCCGCTCAGCGTTGTTCCGCCGGTGTGGGTGTTGACACCGCTTAGTGTGACCGTGCGGTCGCCGGCGATTGTTAATGTCCGACCAGCCACCGATTCACTGATCACACCGGACAAGATCAGGTTGGCTTGACCTGAGACAGTGATTTGCCGATCTGCTGCCAGCGCGAAGCCGCTGGTCAGTGTTAGCACAACGGGCGGAGCCAGTGAGTCGCTGGTGACCGTGAAGTCGCCGTTGATGTTCAGTCCGTTGGCGATTGTGTGGTTGGTGTTTTCTATACGGAGTGTCGTGCCATCGTTCACTGTCAGGTCACCCGTGCCCAGAGCGCTGTCATGGGCCAGGCCCAGTGTGCCACCGGTGAGTGTCGTGCCACCGGCGTAGGTGTTTGCACCTTCGAGAATCAGCACGCCCGTACCCTGCTTGTCAATCCCACCGTTGGACACCACGCCCGTCCACGCTGAGTCGCCAGAAGCACCAAGCGTGACAGCGCGTGTGGTACCGCCCAGGTCGACACCACCGGCCAGGTCAAGCGCGTTGTCATTCGAGATCGTGAAGGCACCGGCGACTGTCACGGGATTGGCGATCACACGATCGGCACCGACGCCGTGGATCGTCGTGCCGTTGCCGATGGTCAGACTGCCTGTCCCCAACGCCCCGTTGTGACCGATCCCCAATGTGCCGCCGTTGACGGTTGTGGCACCGCTGTACGTGTTTGCCGCCTGCAATGTCAGCTGGCCGGTGCCTTGTTTGGTCAGGCTACCGGTGCCGCTGACCACGCCGCTGTAGGTCGTATCGTTGCTGTCGCCGACGGTCAGTGTGTTGGCACCGAGGTTGACATTTCCCCCGGACCCACCGCCGCCGGATAGGGACCCGATCGTCTCGTTGGCGCTAAGTGTCAGCGTTGCCCCGACGGTGTCGGCCAGCACGATTTCGCCGGTATCGGCGATGGCCGCACCGCCGTCGAGCGTGACCGTGCCGGCGTTGACGTGGGTAGAGCCGGTATACGTATTGGTACCACTCAGTGTCAGTGAGCCTGAACCTTGCTTGACCAGTGAACCCGTACCGCTCAGGACACCGGCAAAGGTGGTGTCACTGGCGTCGCCGACGGTCAGTGTATTGGCGCCCAGGTCGACGTTCCCACCGGAGGCGCCACCGCCGGATAGGGAACCGATGGTCTGGTTGGTGTTCAGTGTCAGCGCCGCTGCGACCGTGTCAGTCAGGATCACGGCGCCGGAATCGGAGATGGCATTGGCGCCGTCGAGTATAAGCACACCGGCGCTGACAGTGGTGGAGCCGGTGTACGTATTGATACCACCCAGCGTCAGCGAGCCGGAGCCTTGCTTGACCAATGAACCCGTACCGCTCAGGACACCGGCGAAGGTGGTGTTGCTAGCGTCGCCGACGGTCAGTGTATTGGCGGCGAGATTGACGTTTCCGCCGGACACACCACCGCCGGATAGGGAACCAACGGTCTGGCTGGTGTTCAGTGTCAGCGCCGCTGCGACCGTGTCAGCCAGGATCACGGCGCCGGAATCTGAGATGGCGTTGGGGGTGTTGACGATCAGCGTGCCGTCGTTAATCGTTGTGGTTCCGGTGTAGGTATTGGCCCCGCCCAGTGTCAGCGTACCGGCACCGTCCTTGGTCAGTCCACCGGTGCCACTGACGATACCGGTAAGCGTACCGGTAGCCGACGACGTGACCGTGATCTGACGATCGGCCGCGAGGGCGAGATCACCTGACAGCGTCAAATCAAAAACGGGATCGCCCGGATTGGCACTAGGATCACCGGCAATGGTGAAATCGCCGTTGACGGTCAGGGTGTTGGTGACCGTGCGATTGGCGTCGAGTCCGACGAGTGTGGTCCCGTTTGCGATCGTTAGCCCTCCGGTGCCCAGGGCATTGTCGTGGGCCAGGCCCAAGGATCCGGTGTTGAGTGTTGTGCCGCCGGCGTAGGTGTTGTCACCGGTGAGGATCAGCAGTCCCGGTCCTTCCTTGACCAAACCGCCGTTGGAGATCACACCTGAGAATTCGACTTCCGCGAGCGTGTCGTTGTTGACAGTGATCGTCCGTGTGGCGGCGTTCAGGTCAACGCTACCGGCAAAGAGCATCTCAATCGCTGGGTCACCCGGTTCGGGGTCGGTATCACCATTCACAGTAAAGTTGCCGTTGACGGTCACGGCGTTGGTGATGTTTCGGTTGTCGAACAGGCCCGCTACCGTCGTGCCATCTTCAATGGTCAATCCGCCGGAACCCAGAGCGTTGTCGTGGGCCAGCCCCAGGGTACCACCGGTCAGCGTGGTGCCGTCGGCGTAGGTGTTGTTCCCTTCAAGGATCAGTAGGCCCGACCCTTGTTTATTGATTCCACCGTTAGAGACAACGCCCATCAAGGCCGAATCGCCTCCGGTGCCAAGGGTCACGATGCGCGTGGCACCACCCAAGTCAACGGTGCCGGAAAAGTCCATGATGTCGTCGCTAGTCACGGTGAAGTCGCCGGTCACGACAACGTTGTTGGCAATTTGGCGGTCGGCACCCACACCGTGGATTGTCGTGGCGTTGCCAACGGTCAACGTGCCTGTGCCCAGCGCCGCGTTATTGGCGATGCCCAGGGTGCCTGCACTGAGTGTTGTGTCGCCGGTATATGTGTTGGCGTTTTGCAAGGTAAGGGTACCGGATCCCTGTTTGAGAATACCTCCGGCGCCGGATACGACACCCGCGTAAACGGTATTGCTTGCGTCGCCGACGGTCAGTGTGCCGGTGGTGATACTGACGTTGCCGCCGCTGGCACCGCCGCCGGCCAACGACCCAATGGTCTGACTGGTGTCGACACGCAGCGTGGCCCCGGCCACGTCAGCCAGAACCACTGCGCCGGTGTCGTCGATGGCGTTGGCGCCGTTGACGGCCAGCGTGCCGTTGCTGACAGTCGTGGTGCCAGTGTAAGTGTTAATGCCCGTCAGTGTCAGGGTACCGGTTCCTTCTTTTGTCAGACCACCGGTGCCACTGATCGCACCGGTCAACGTCGCCGTGGCACCGCCAGCGATCGTGACCTGGCGGTCGGCAGTCAGGGCAAGGTCGCTGGCCAATATCAGATCGAACGGACCGGACTCTGTGTCTTCGATGATCGAGAAATCGCCATTGATCGTCAGTGCATTGCTCACCGTCCGGTTGGCGTCGACGGCCATCAATGACGTGCCATTGTCGATTGTCACCGAACCGGTCCCCAGGGCATTGTCGTTGCCGATACCCAGGACACCGCCGCTGAGTGTGGTGGTGCCGGTGTAGGTGTTATTGCCGTCAATAATCAAGATCCCGGACCCTTGTTTGACCAGTCCGCCGTTGGAGATGACACCGGTCAGCGCCGAATCGTCACCGGTACCCACGGTGATTGTGCGTGTTGCGCCGCCGAGATCGACCGTCCCGTGGAAATCCAGTGTGCTATCACCGGTAAGCGTGAAATCGCCCGTCACGGTCACCGGGTTGCTGATATCCCGCTCGGCACCGACGCCGCGTAGTGTCGAGCCGTTGCCGATGGTTAGTCCGCCAGTGCCCAGCGCCTGATCGTCGCCAAGCGCCAGTGTCCCGGCATTGACGGAGGTGGTGCCGCTGTAGGTATTGGCCGCGCTGAGTGTCAACTGACCCACACCCTGCTTGACCAGACCACCGGTGCCACTGATGACGCCTGCGAACACGGTATCGCTGGCGTCGCCCACCGTGAGTGTGTTGGCACCCAGGTCCACTTGACCGCCCGCAACGCCGCCACCGGCCAGTGAGCCGATGGTTTCACTGGCACTTAGTGTCAGGTTGACGCCCGCTGTGTCTGCGAGCACCACGGCCGCGGTATCTGCAATGGCGTTACCGCCTTGGACCGTGAGGTTCCCGTCGCTAACAGTCGTGGTGCCGGTGTACGTGTTCGTTGCACCCAGGACAAGCTGACCTGGTCCGGCCTTGGTCAATGACCGCGAGCCGCCAGATTCGGTGATCGCGCCGGTGATACGACCCGCCATGTTTGTTGTCACAGTGATTTGTACGTCGGCCGACAGATCCAGACCCCCGGTCAGATCGAGATCAAACGTTGGGTCCCCCGGGTCAGCGTTGGGATCGCTGGAGATGGTGAAGTCGCCCGTCGCCGATAGCGTGTTAACGATCGTTCGGTTGGCGTCCAGGGGCGCAAGGATGGTGCCGACGCCGATTGTCACGCCGCCAGTTCCCAGTGCGTTGTCGTGCGCTAAACCCAGCGTTGCGCCGTTCAATGTTGTACCGCCGGCGTAGGTGTTGTCGCCTGTTAGGATCACCAAGCCGGTCCCGTCGATGGTCAATCCGCCGTTGGAGACAACACCGTCAAACTCGACCTCTTCGGCCACCGTGACGGTGAGTGTGCGCGTGGCCCCGTTTAGGTCCACGTTACCCGAGAACAGCGTTTCGACCGGGAGGTCTGACGGATCCGCGTTGGGGTCGTCAGCGATCGTGAAGTTGCCCGTGACCGAAATCGCGTTGGCGATGGTGCGGTTCGCGTCCATCCCCACGATGGTCGTTCCGTCGCTGACGATCAGGGCACCTGTACCCAAGGCGTTATCGCTGGCCAAACCAAGGACACCACCGTTGAGGGTCGAACCGCCGGCGTAGGTGTTGTTCCCCGCAAGAATCAGAAATCCTGCGCCGTCCTTGGCCACCCCACCGTTGGTGATCACCCCAGAGATTTCTACTTCATCTGTGTTGGTGACAGTGACGGCGCGGGTGCCTGCATTCAAGTCTACATTGCTGGTGACCACGAACGCATCGGCTCCGGCAAACGTAACGTCGCCGGAGATCGTTGTGGCTTGATCGATATCCAAGACCATCCCAGTGTTGTTCTGAAATGTGCCTCCGGCCAGCGTGACGGCTGCTGACGGGCTCATCTCTGAATTTGGACCAGCCACGAGTGTGCCCGCGTTGAGCGTCAATGTCCCGATGAATGTGTTTGGCCCGTCGAGCGTGAGTATTCCAGTGCCGTTTTTCACTACCGATGCGTTGATGCCGGTGATTGCTCCGGAGACGGCTGTGTTTTGTGCACCGTCGAAAGTCAGTGTTGCTCCTCCGCCGGCCGCAAGATCGATCCCACCGCCCAATGTCAGGTCACCGGCGGCACTGGTCACGTTCAGGCCCGCGGCCGGTGCGATCAGATTGGCGGAAATGGTCTGCACAGCGGCGCTGCTGTTGGTGATCCCAGTGACGGCCGAGAACGTGATATCACTACCAGAGATTGTAAAGGCGCCGGCGGTGACGGTGTCGTTGAAAGTAACGGATGAGACGGACCATGGTGTGTCTACGGCGGGCGTGGTTCGCGTGGCACCGTTGAACGTTAGGTCGTCGGTCCCGTCATTGGCAGGTGTGGTATCGGTGTTCCAGTTGACGGAGGTTGTCCAGTTATCGTCTGTTCCGCCGCCGTCCCACGTAAAAGGGGCCGCGGTCCCGTGACCTAGTCCCCAGTAGAAAATGTATACGCAGAACGTGGTGATGTAACAAACGAAACGCAAGCGCACGGTATAGTGGTGGATGTCCAACATAGGTCGACTCCGGAAGGTCGTTGAATGGTTAACCTATCGGACAATCAAAGATGGAAAATAATCTCAGATTCTGGTGGGTTTGTAGGGTATGTCCGAATCACAACGGTACGGTGACGGTGGACCGTCCGCCTGGTCTGATATTTTTGGTGGTTATCGGGTCCTTTGAGCGTTACGAGTGGTGGGTCGCTGATACGCGATCGCCATGACCAGAAACTTGCGGTGGCAGGATCTCGTTCGGGACCCGAGTGTTACCCGCCGACACCGAGGTCGGATCGTCAAGACGAACGTTGATGGCTAATACGAACGCCGATCCACACTGCTCATGATCGTATAGATGTTCTGTCGGTTAGAAGAATCTCGTGATCGCGTGCTATGAGCTTGGCGTTGACAAGATCAAAGGCCGGTGACAGCTCATTGACCATCGCAATCCGCTGCCACGGGTTTACGCGTGCTTCAACCAATCCGCCGCGTCCATCGTTCGGTCCGTTCATGCCGCCGTGGCATGCGGTGCTGGCTTACCCATACATCGCGATGCAAACACCGTACGCTCACCTGTATGGCGAGCAACCAATAGAGTGTTCGCAGGCAGTACGATTCACAGAGAAGGATCTGCGATCTGTGCCTGCGTCGATGCTCGCAACAAACGAAAATTGCAAGCTCTATCGAAAAGTGACGGCCTGTCGAAACGGGCCTGTGGTCACCGCCGTGGATGAACGTTGAAACACCGAATCCTACACCGAGTAAGACCGGTAACCCGATCCAGGTGGACGATCAAGAGATCACACGGTTGACACAACGTCACCGTTATGCGCCCTTGAGCCTATTTCTTGCCACTTGTGCCAGTGCCCCTAAACCTATGAGTGCCAACACACCGTTCGCCGGTTCAGGCACCGGTTGGCTTGGCGGGACCAGCTGGGCGGCAAAACCGATCCGAGCCAAAAAGGGGCCGCCGCCGACCGGTACCAATCGGTAGTCCGGATAGATCAGACGCGTCGGTGCGTCGATGGGTCCTTCAAAGGAACCTAGCGCTGACGCTGAAAACCGCACCGTTGAGAACGGCAGTCCAACCGCGTCAACCACCTCTTCGAAGAACGAGCCGCCCGTCGTGGGAATCAGTGACGACGCGAGATTGTTCGCCGGTGTGCGGTTAAGTGTTAGGAGGATCGATGCGCTTTCGAAGTGCAGATCGGTTGCGTCAAAGCCAACGATCGAACTGCCGGTATCAAATCCCTGCCAAACAAAAGTCCCGGTAAGCGGTTCAAGGGTGCCTCCTGTCGGGGTGATGCTGCTGATCGGCTCCAAACGGTAAGTCAACGCCGCCTCTGACCTGGTTTGGCAGAACAACAAGATCGTTGCGGCCACGAACGCAAACAGACGGCCTGTTATATTCATTTTCGCCGGCTCCTTTCCAATGTTGGGTCAAACTGTAATCGCAGGTTTTTTGGCCTGTATCCGAGTGGTGGCCCAGACCCCAACCATATTCATGCAAGAGAATCATACGGCACACGGTGGCCCATATAAAGGCTGTCCGCCATCAATTTCACCCTATCTTCAAATTGTATGGCCGTTTTGTAATAGCCACAACGTTCGGCGTTACTCAGTTTAACATTCACGTGGCGATGGGGATGGTTCGTGTGTCTGTTCCCATCGTCCTGATCTCTGGGCTACTGTCATTTTGGGTCTCGATATCGAGCGGGTGTGACACACCGCACCGTGTCGACCTTGGGTGTAAATTGGCGTCGTCAAGCACAAGGGGCAGGTCAAAAGGGAAAGCGGTGGGGTGAGCCAGGCCAGATCCATGTGAGAATGTTGAATGCGTCGCCATAGGAGGGGTACGGGTCGCCTGACGAATGGTGGGGGCGAGTAGGCTGCCGATCAAATGTGTAAGGTACGCATCGTCTGGATCGGAATGAAGACCGCCGGAGAGTACCGACGCCATTGTGATGTAAATGAACGCCCAGCAATCTAATTGTCTGGTTCACGTATGACCGGTCAATGTGGGATCGTCACTTCCAGAAATATCTTCGAAATCGTGTCTGGCAAGGGACGGTTCCGCGGCTGACAACATGTGCTTGTCGGTCGATATCGTGTGCTGTCTGGATGGCAGGTCGAGCGACTGTCAGGTCATATTGAAATCTCAATTTTTCTAATTAAGTCTCTTATGTGATCAAATTGTGTTTGTTTAAATCTGTAAATAATAGGATATTCGATTATTCAAACAAAAGGGATACAGAACATCATGAAGCGAAAATAGTGACAAAATACGTTACGCGTCATTTTTTGAAAATAATGAAATATCGAATTTCATAGAGAAAATATGACTAGAAAGGTCAAATTGTAAATCGATCAAGAATCGAATGAGGTGTTGGGATGCCAGAAAGCCCAATCGCTTGTACTGCGCGACGTGTTAAGGGGGGCAATTGGTCATGAACGAAAAATCATAGTTGTCCAGGCGGTGACGCTGTCGGTCATGTGGTTAGCGTTTGCCAAATCGGTGTTAATCTGGTTAAAAAAGGTAATTTCGCTTGTCATAAAAGATCCGGTTAGGGCAAAGTAACTGAAGATTGCAGAGAAAATGTGTTCGCGCAATCTCCTTCTGACGGTATAACCATAGGCCGTCAATCTCCGCCGGTGTGGCGGAGACGATCTGGGAAAGATTGATCTGTCCAGGGCCGTGTGCTTATGGATTTGCTTTGAGATCGAGTGAGGGATGCTTCTCGCTTACACACCTTTCTGATTCTCAAAGGATTTAAGGATACGGACGCATCGTAAAGGAAGGAAGAATGTTTAGACATTTAGGCTGTATTGCTGCTTTCGTTTACTTCACGGGTCTGGCGATACTGACGGGATGTGCTAGCCACAACATGGCAGACGATGTTTGGCAGTCTGACCTGCGTGACATCAAAACATCCGATCGTGAAGATGATCCCTCAACGCCACCAAAGGTTGTTCCGATTGTGCGGACGACCGATGGACTGCGCCGGGTGTCCTTGGCCTACCCGACCGGGAACCCACGGACCAGCGCCATTAACATTGAAAAAGTGATGCCGCAGGAAGTTCGCTTCAACCAAGAGTTCATGTATGACATTCACGTGACGAACTTGACGAACCACGCGCTTCACAAAGTCAAAGTGCGCGACGCGTTCAGCTCAAATGTAAAAGTTGAGAGCTCCATTCCGCAAGGAAAGATTGGCGAAGAAGGATTAATCAGTTGGTCATTGGGTACTTTGGAGCCAAAGGGCATTAAGAAAATTAGGGTTAAGGCCGTGGCTACTGGTAAGGATGCTCTGGCCAGTTGTGCTTCGGTGTCATACGACGCCCTGCTCTGCGCCAGTATATCGGTGGTCGAACCACAGCTGCGGATCGCGAAGATTGGGCCGGAAGAGGTCCTAGTGTGTAACGACATTGTTTATCGATACGACGTGACGAATGCCGGAACGGGTTCGATCGAGAATGTACAGATTGCTGATATTCTGCCCGAAGGGATCACAACCAAAGACGGCGGTGGATCCATTGTCTTTAATGCCGGTACCCTCGCCCCGGGCCAGACACGGCAATTTACCGCCAGGGCCAGGGCATCGAAGCGAGGACGGTTTGTCAATAAGGCCAAGGCGTCGGGATCTGGAAATATTTCAGCCTCATCCGCCGAAGTGGTAACAACCGTTCGTGAGCCGGTGCTAACCATTACAAAAATCGGCCCGGCGAAAAGATTTATTGGGCGGCCGACGACTTATGAGATCACCGTGACCAACGCCGGAGACAGTGTCGCTCGTAACACGGTCATTGAAGACACATTGTCTGCGGACATGAAGTTGGTATCGATGACCGGTAACGGTCAGCGGATGGGTAACAAGGTGCGTTGGAAAGTCGGCGTGCTGCAGCCAAAGGCAGCTGAGAAAGTGACACTGACAATCAAGTCTGCTGTGGCGGGTACCGCTCGTCATACGGCGGCAGCAACCGCGTATTGTGCCCAGCGCGTTGAAGCTAGCGTTGTCACCAAGTTCACGGGGATCCCGGCGATCCTGCTCGAGGTGGTTGATCGTCAAGATCCCGTCGAAGTGGGACAAGAGACAACTTATGTCATCACCGCAACGAATCAGGGCACAGCGGTCGGCACGAATATTCAGATCAACTGTGGTTTGGAGTCAAACGTGGAACATGTCTCAGCCTCTGGCATCACCGACGGCCATGTTCAAGATCGGGAAGTGACCTTTACACCACTGGCCAGTCTTGCTCCCGGCGAGAAAGCGATTTGGGAAGTGGTCGTCAAGGCAGTTAAAGCCGGCGATGTACGGTTCAAGGTGAGCATGAACAGTGACCAACTCGGACGTTCGGTTGAAGAAACCGAAGCGACCAACCTGTATGAATAATCTGGAGAGTCGCGACCCTAACGGGCTTGTCGAGTGACTCTTCGAACGCAGTCAACGTCATCAGACGGCACGGTGGTCGACCGCCGTGCCGTCTGTTTGCCTGATTGGGTTGATTGACGTTGGGTAAAATCAGTTGATCTTATCTTGCGCCGTCGTTTGTTAAGGATTTCCAATAAATGACGGTTGATCGTGTTGCGTATGTCGGCTGTGGACCAAAGCGATGCCGTGCTCTGGTTGGATTTCCGAAAGGTGTCTTCGATTGATAGAGCCTAATGGGTGATCGTCTCTAGGGCATTTGCCTCAAGGCCACCACCGACCCGGGCTTCTATATGCCGACGACCTCTTGGTCATTACTTGTACGTGTTTTAGCCGCGTCGAGAGTGTCCTCTAGACACCTGTCAAGAGACAGTGCGTACAACCTTTGGCCACATTTCCTCGAGCAGATTCAGATTGGACCTATACGGCGCGCAGAGTTGGTATGCAAAATGTGTATCTAGTTTATGCCGGCAATGATTCGGATATCGGTCGAGTGTGTGGTGGGTTAGCCGGTGATAGGGGGGCAAACATGGACGCGGTGGATACGGGGCTGTGACCGTCGGCGGTCGATGTCCGTAGCGTTGTTTGTATGCGCGGTAGAATCACTGCAAGCCGTTTTTCGCTTTATCTTCCTCGTCTCGCAGGTGACGCGCAATGGCGCTGTGGGGATATGGCATCGACACCCTGGCACACCCGCGTCGATTGAAGAGGAACGAAAAAGAGGATTGCTTGTGACAATGTAAGTCTCCGTCGGCTTAAAGAACGTTCATGTGATCGACCGACGGCCGACGCTTGAAGCATCCACGATTGTCAGCGATCAGATCAGGTGGAGGATGACAAATGGCCAGTGGTCAAATCTACATCAATCCCGAACCACACGGGGCTGTGCACCATCACCCGAAGGCGTCGGGTTTTTCTCCAGGTCAAAGGTGCCTGATGACCTTCTTGTGGACGATACCCATATACGTCACGATGGTACTGGCCACCGGGCCGAAAGAGACATGGTTTGTCGGTGTCATGGGCGCTCTTATTTTGTCCCTGTTCTCAGGGGTCGTTGCCTTGCTCATCCCGACCAAAAATAACCTTGTCTTTACCTGCATCGGCGTTTGTGCCAGCTTGCTCTTGATGGCGTATATCGGAGCCAGTGTCAATCAGACATGTCGATGCAATCCATCTGGATATCACGTCAGCGGCGACTCTCCGTCGTCACCGCCGGTATCGCCATGCGCCGGGCCTTAGCACAGGTTCGGTATCCGTCTAGGTGTCTGGCTGGCGCGTTGCCTTTTGTGAAAATGGCTGCTGAGGGCATCCAGGGTTGATCTGTTGGTGCCTTCTGATCACCGATCAAGCTCGCCGATCAGGTTAAATGGTGCCGTCACAATGACGATAGTGTCCTTAAGGTCGATCGTTAATGATTGAGCTTTCACTTTCCGTCAGAGTGGCGTGAACAATTCGAACTAGAGTGGACCCGCGTCACAGGTTTCGGCCGTCGTCTGGACTTGCCGTTGAATGGGACCAGGGCGCTGATCTGTCGATATCAACATCAGATATGATGCGCCCAGTGGATATCCGTCACAGCCCAACCTGGGTTCATGCTACGATGAAAACCAGTGTGCGATACGCATTGTGCGGTTTTCCCCTAGCGGAATCGCCTTAGAGCCTTATTCATCCCGTACCGACATTGGCTGATGTCGTACAAGGATTAACCCGGGTGGGTATGGGATGTGTCTGGGTATGCCGCAGATTTTTCGGGCCTTTTGATGAACCAATTCTCTGTGTATCTACCCCGGATGGTGCTTGTGGTCACCGTATGGTTGGGCCTCAACAGTGCCCCTGGCGATTCGATCGCTGATCGCCCAGGCCGCGTGTCATCTGTGGCAAAAAGTGCCGCTGATCAAGATTCGGCGGCAAAGGATCTTGGGCCCGACCAAATCCGTCGCCAGGCCGTGGTGGCTGCTCTGGTCCAGGCGTTAGGCGACGATCATTGGCTCGTGCGAGCCACAGCAGTCGACGCGCTGGGTGGCCTCGGTGATCTTGGTGAAACAGCGATCGCTCAGGTGGCAGCGTTACTGACCGACAGGGTGATGGCCGTTCGTGCCACCGCGGCGTCGACGCTCCGTTCATTGGGCAAGTCGGCCGTCAATATGGTGGGGCCATTGACGGGCGCTCTGCAAGATCCGTTTGCAGAGGTACGCGGTGAAGCGGCGCTGGCCCTTGGTGAAATCGGACCGTCCGCTGCCCCGTCGGTACCCCAATTAATTGTGGCGTTGTCTGACGGAGATAAACGAGTCCGGCGGGCGGCCGTAGGAGGATTGGCGGGGATCGGGCCTGGAGCGAAAGCGGCGGTGCCGGCGCTGGTGGCCATGCTGCGTGATCCGGACGGTGTGAGCCGTCGAGACGCGGCGTTGGCGCTAGGCCGCATTGGACCCGATGCCAAGGTGGCCGTCCCCATGATGGTCGAACTGATCAAAGAGGAAGAAGACTTTTTTCGGCGCTATCAGATCGGCAGTGCGGTGATTGGGATCGGGCCTGACGCGGTCGAAGCGGTGCCCACACTCCTGCGATATGCCATGCGCGATGGTTCGAAATGGTGGCGATACAACGTGTATTCGCTGCTTGAGCATATTGGGCCCGGGGCTGTGCCCGGTGTGCTTGAGGTGCTCCAAGACCAGGATCCCCATACCGCTTGGTACGCCCAGGTGGCGATGTTCAAATTGGACCAAATCGGACCTGAAACCGAATCGGCGGTGCGTGTATTGCTTGACGCGCTTAAGGATCACCCGGAGGAGGACCGGTTTCGTACATGTGTTGCCATTGGCCTGGCCCGCATCGCTCCGGACCGCGATATCACCGTGCCCTTGTTGGTCCGTGCGGTCAAACAAGCCGACGGCCAAGTTTCGTCCGCAGCGGCCCGAGCGCTGGGTCGGATGGGACCTTTGGCGCACAGCGCTGTTCCTGAACTGACAGAGCTCCTCCAGGACGACCGGGCGTACGTTCGTGCAGAGGCGGCAGAGATTTTGGGCCAAATCGGTCCTCGAGCCCGCTCTGCGGTACCGCTCTTGCTGGCGCTGGCCCGAGACAAGAAGACCAAAGTGGGATTACAGCAAAACGCCATGGCAGACCTGGCCAGATCGGCATTGAGAAGCGTCGGAGATGCCGCTGCGCCCGCGTTGATTCAAGCGATTAGAGATGGCGACGAGTTGCAGCGTGACACGGCGATGGCGGTATTGAACGCGCTGTCCGAGCAGGTCTTACTGCCCGTTTTGATCGCGTTATTAAACGATCGAGACAGTGACGTGCGATCTCGCGCTGCGTTGGGATTGGCCCGCCGTGGTCCGTCGGCGAAAGAGGCGATCACACCGCTTTTGAAACTGCTCGATGACCAAGAACCGGCGGTTGTCCGTCACGCGGCTGTCGCCTTGAGACGGATCGGCTGCGACCCTGCATTGCTACCGAAGGTCGATCCTGGACCCCATCTAGGCGTTCGTCGGGTGAGGCGAACGTCGGTCAAAAGAAAAATGCAGATCGCTTCGGGGTCGCCGTTGGTCAGGATCGGCCGCGGTACGGACGCGCTGGCGCCGTTGTTAAGCAGGCTTGCCCACGAGTCAGAGGATGTACGTTGGAACGCGGCACGGGTCGTCACAGAGATCGTTTCAGAGAACAAAGAGGCTATGGCGATCGGATTGGCCGACAAGGCGCCCGAGTTGACGCTGGCCGCGGCCCGTGCGGTGTCGTTGGCCTACACCCAGCAGGCCGACGAGTCCGCCATACAACGCTTGTGCCAATGGGCTAACCGCCAAGATCCGTTCCTGCGTCACGCGGCTGTTTTGGCATTGGGTTGTACCGTCTCGTCCGACACGCAAGTGATCCGAGTGTTGATCGGGGCGTTGGGAGATTCGGAGGTGTCGGTCCGAGCTGCCGCAGCCGTGGGGTTGGGCTTTGCCGGTCGCCCTGCCCAAGAGGCGATGGATGGTCTGGTCAAAGCGTTGCGTGATCAGAACAAGCGGGTACGACTGTGTGCCGCCTGGGCGCTGGGACAGATGCAAAGTGACCACGAGAAGGTTGTCCAGGCGCTGGAACGTGCGCTGAAAGACGAGGAACAGGCCGTTTGTCTGGTGGCCACCGAGGCGTTGGGACGCATGGCACCCAAGACAGAATCCACCGTCGATGTTCTTTTTAACGCGGTGACAGACCCTCAGTTTCCACATCGGTACCCTGCGGCTTGGGCGCTTGGACGGCTGGGTCCAAACAACGAGTCTGTGGTATGGCCACTGATCCAGTGGTTGGAACAGAACGATCAAGTGGATTCTCAAAGTGTGTTCATTGATGATCTGGACATCCAGCCCGCGACCGAGGCGCTGGTGGAGATCGGGGCGGTGGCCGTGACGGGTCTGGTGACGGCCCTTGGGGACAAAAATGAGATCCTTCGCCTTCACGCTGCTGAGATTCTCGCTCGGATCGGCCCGGAGGCGAAGGTTGCGGTACCGGCCTTGACCCAAGCCCTTCTTGACGATGAAAACGACGACGTTCGGAAGGAAGCTGCCGAGGCGCTAGCGAGCATGGGACGCGTAGCAAAAGCGGCAGTGCCGGCACTAGCCAGCGTCGTTGACGACGAGAACCCAGAACTTCAAGACGCCGTCATGGTGGCGTTGAAGGAGATCGGGATAGCCACGCCGGCGGTCACAGATCAATTGATGCGAATGTTGCCCAATCAAGACAACCAGGACGTAGCGCGGACACTGGCGGCGATTCACGCGACCGATCCAACGACGCTGATCCGAGCGATAAGGCATGAACCGGCTGAGGTTCGGTCAGCGTTGGTCTGGCCGCTGAGAAGGTGTGCCTCCTCTTATACGTTTGACGTGATTGAACAGTTACTGGATGAAGACCACCCGTGGTCACGTTGGATCGGACATCACATCTTGGCCGATGTCATGCCGCCGTTGGCCGCGAATGTTCGGTCGCTGGTGGACATGTTGTATCAGGACGAACCACAAGCACGAACGAACGCGGGTCAGGCACTTGTCCGGATGGGACCTCGTGCGACGCCGGCGTTGATCGCATCGATCGAAGGGACGGGGCTACGGGACACTGGGATTAGGTACGCGGTCGACACGATGGGTAAGATTCTGCACGACGTGGACGGTCAGGTCGAACCCTACAAGAAAGGTGGCGATCATTCATCAGAACAAGAAGACGATCGATCTGGCCAGCGGCTTATGTTCATGCTGGCCGACAACGGGCCGGAGCAGTGGGCTCAAGACCAACTCGATCAGGTGATCGACACCCTTGGCGGGCTGTGGGGTTCCGGTGGTCTTTTCGATGACGGTCATGCCAGTGAAGTCATTGACCGTTACGAAGCATTAAGGAAAAGAGCGGTCCCCGTCCTGATCGAGGTCGCACGGGATAAGGACCCATATGTCCGAACGGCGGCGGTGGGCGTGATGGTCCCCGACGGGTTTGGTTCTAGTATCCTGTGGCGGCAGATGTCCGGCGATCAGCCAGCGGTGGTCGCATCGCTGGTCAAAGCGACAAGTGATCCGCACCATCTGGTGCGAGCCGTTGCGGTGCGAATGCTCGAGGCGTCGGTCACGCGATAACGCCGATCCATCAATCGGGTGCTGGAGACTGGGAAAAGCAAAGGTGCCGGCAGCGTCGGAACATGCCGCGATGCCCGACGTAGGGAAAACAGCCGAGTCAGTGGTTCTGGCTGATCAGGCCACGGCCGCCAGCGCCCATTCGAGGCGCAGCGCAGATGTCGCGCAGCAAACCCAAGATCGTTGATCATACTGCTTCAGCGTTCGTCGGCCCGGCGTTGGGCGAATTTTGATATCCAAACTCTGTCTTTGGACGACCCAGCAGGAAGCTCAGCGCCCGGCCTTGCCGCGTGTGCCTGGCCGTGTTAGTCTAAAATAATTGAAGATGAAACATCCGTCGACAAAAAAATTCGTTCATTGGAGCTGCTTGTTGGCTTACTTTTTTGTCACGGCCACCGCGAACAGCGCGATGGTGCTGTGCCAAGGGATCGATGGGCACGTTGCTATCGAGATCGCCTCACTGCCTTGTCCGGTCGCGAACACCCCCTGTTCTGGCCCGCACACGCCGGTTTTTACCTCGACCCACCTTCATAGCCAGTCGCCATCGGGCTGTCATGACACACTGTTGTCAGCCGGCATTCATGAGAACACCCAGACGCGGCCGGATCGGATGGAGCGGTCTCGACCGTTGGCATATGTGACTTGTGTGTGTGTGGCGTCGGCCGCCGATCAACCCGTCTTAAAGTGCCAGGGCGCCGATGGCCAATCCATCTACGATCGCCAGACGCTTGCAGCTCTCCGTTCAGTCATTCAGCTG
Source organism: Phycisphaeraceae bacterium (assembly GCA_965222495.1). Classification (GTDB taxonomy): domain Bacteria; phylum Planctomycetota; class Phycisphaerae; order Phycisphaerales; family Phycisphaeraceae; genus CBDCUA01. Next base: position 1,278,247 of record CBDCUA010000007.1, read on the forward strand.
ACTTGATCCCCCTCTGATTCGTGAGCCACCGCGTTCTCTCCGGTCCTGGTTGGACCGATGCGTTTATTGCATGCATCTTTCTCGTCCACGGTGTGACCGTGTTCGTCGACTTGGGTTCAACGTTTGGAGTCGTACCCATGGGTTTATTTGCTCTTCTGTTGGTTTTTGTGCTCGCAGCAGGTGTGACGGGATGCGCCGCGCCTCATCCATTTGACGTGTGGCGGCCAGGATCGACACCACTTGCGCCAGACCAGGCTGTCTATGTGCCACCGATTGATCCGTCGGACCGACAGCGGACGGCCGGCACATCACCAGTAGCGGACCCTGTCGGGACGCTGACACTTGAACAGGTGATCCGGCTGGTCTTGATAGAAAGCCCTGAATTGGCCGGCTTTGCCTTGCAGGTCCGGGCGGCCGAGGCAAGGGCGGTCCAGGTGAGCCTGCTGCCCAACCCTCAGGTCGGCGTCGAAGTCGAAAACGTGGCCGGTGGCGGTGAACTGAGCGGTTTTGACGCAGCGGAGACCACCATCAGCTTCAGTCAGGTGTTTCCGCTGGGAGGAAAAATCGGCCGACGGACTGATCTGGCTGTCCTGGAAAGAGATGTTGCAGGTTGGGATTACGAAACGCGCCGTACCCAGGTCCTTGTTGAAGCGACTAGACGGTTTGTCGATGTGCTGGCCGCTCAGCGTCAGATCCAGTTGACCCAAGAGTCACAACGACTGGCCACACTTGTCCACCAAACGGTGACCACGCGTGTGGACGCGGGCGACGTTGCTCCGACGGAAACCGCCCGAACGGGGGTGTTGCTGGCAATGAGTCGGATCGAGGTTCAACGCGCCCAACGGATGCTCCAGGTTGCTCGCGGTCGCCTCGCCGAAACATGGGGCAGCGCGGTGGCTGGGTTTGAATCTGCTATTGGCTCGCTGGACCAAGTGGTGGCGGTACCTTCGTTTGAAGCACTGGATCACTGGATCAACGAGAACCCCCAGATGGCCAAGTGGGCGACGCAGCTCCACCAGCGTCGGGCTGCTGTGGCACTTGCTCAAGCGGAAGGCGTGCCAGATCTCGAGCTGCAAGGAGGCATCCGTTACCTCAATGAAAGCGACGACGCGGCACTGGTCGTTGGCATTTCGTTGCCCTTGCCGATTTTCGATCGTCGTCAGGGCGATGTACTGGAAGCCCGCTACCAACTTGCCGACGCCCATCTTCAGCGCCAAGCCGTGACCGTGCGCTTGCGCGTAGCTCTTTCAGCGGCGTACCACGAGCTTGTCGCAAACCATGCCGAGGTGACCGCTCTCAGGGACGATGTGTTGCCGGCGGCAGGTTTGGCGTTCCAGGCCGCACAGTCTGCATTTAATCAGGGCGGTGGCGGATACCTGGACATGCTCGACGCACAACGAACGCTGACACAGGTGCAACGCCAGCACGTTGATGCGCTGGCCAGATACCACCGGGCAGTTGCTGAGGTCGAAGGGCTGATCGGCAGACCGATGCGCAGCTTAACCCCATCGAATCCCGCAGCATTTAGACGTCAGAATCACGGAGACTTCCCATGAGGACATTCAAAACCAAAGGATATCTCACCGCATTGCTGGTCATGACGCTGGCCGTTGCGCCGATACCCCAATGTCTGGGTGTCGACGAGCACCAAGATGCGCACGCAGACGGCGAACACGGCGCAGACCATATCCACGGCAGTGGCGAGCAGCGCCATGACGACGGCCACAAACACGGCCCAAAAGCACAAGATCAAGACGGTGTTTTAGACCATCATGAAGAAAACGAGCACGTAGACGGCCAGTCAGGTGAACATACGGGTCACACCGAGCATGGCAGGCACGACGACCACACCGACCACGCTGATTACGACAGCCACACGGCAGACCACGCCGATCACGACGACCACGCTGACCACGACGGACACACCGACCACGACGGGCACGAAGAGATGGTCAAACTCAGCTCACAGGAGATCCAAGAGTTCGGCGTGGCGCTAGCGACTGCTCAAAGCGGGACACTGAGCGTGACACTGGATCTGTCAGGTCAGGTCGTGTTCAATCCCGACAGCGTCGCCCACATTACCCCCCGTGTACCCGGTGTCGTACAGGAGGTCCTCAAGAGCATTGGCGACCAGGTCCGCGAGGGTGATCTTCTGGCTGTTCTCGAGAGCCGGGAGCTGGCCCACGCCAAATCGGAATATCTGGCGGCGCTGGCACGCCTGGCCATGGCCCAAACCAACTATGAGCGTGAAAAGAAACTGTGGCAACAGAAGGTCAACGCACAGCGAGTCTATCTGGAAGCCAAGCAGGCGTTCGAGGAAGCCCAAATCGCTCATCAACTGGCCCAAAGAGAGCTGTATGCCTTGGGTTTATCCCAAGCGAGTGTGGACGGTCTGGATCAACAGCCGCGTACCGAACTCACGACGTACCGCCTCACCGCTCCGATTAGTGGAACGGTTGTCGAGCGACACTTGGTTCGCGGTGAGGTGATCAACAAAGATACTCCCGAGGCCACATTTATCGTTGCCGATCTGACCCGTGTCTGGGTGAATCTCACCGTTCATCAGAAGGATCTCGACAGTGTTCAGAAGGGTCAGCGCCTCACCGTGTCGGCCGATCCCGGTGGCCATACGGCAACGGCGTTGATTGCCTACGTTAGTCCGGCGATCGACCATACGACGCGTACCGCGACCGCACGGGTTGCGATCGACAATCTTCGTGGGCGTTGGCGGCCGGGCATGTTCGTCACCGCGACAGTCGACGTGGGGACTTGGCAGGTCCACGTTCGGGTTCCGAATACGGCACTGCAAACCATCGACGATGCGAGCGTGGTGTTTGTCAAAACGGAAGGGGGCTTCGAGCCACGTCCGGTGACACTCGGGCGTCGTGACGCCGAACACGTTGAGGTCATCTCCGGTCTCCGGCCCGGTGACGTCTATGTTTCCGCCAACGCGTTCACGCTCAAAGCTCAGATGGGCAAGGGCGAATTTGGCGATGGTCATGCCCATTGAACGCTGCATCGGAGTCGCAACGGCCATGATCGAAAAACTGATTCAAGTAAGCTTGCGAAACCGTCTGATGATGGTCGTCCTGGCCGTGTTGGTGGCTGCGGCGGGTGTGTGGAGCTATCAGCGGCTACCCGTCGACGCCTTCCCTGATGTCTCGCCGAATCTTGTGCAGGTGTTCACAGTGACCCAGGGCCTTGCGCCCGAAGAGGTCGAAAGATATGTCACCTATCCCGTTGAAGCGTCAATGGCGGGACTGCCGGGCGTTGAGAAGATCCGCTCTGTCTCCAATTTTGGCCTCTCGGTGGTCAATGTCTATTTTGACGATGGGTTGGACATCTACTTCGCTCGCCAGTTGGTTGACCAGCGACTCCAAGAGGCGCGCCAACAGATCCCAGAAGGGTTTGGTGACCCCGAGCTAGGACCCATTTCCACCGGGATGGGACTGGTGCTTTTTTACTATCTTGAAGACACCACCGGGCGTTACTCATTAGGAGAACTTCGCACGGTGCAGGACTGGATCGTGAAGTTCAATCTGCAGACCGTTCCCGGTGTGACCGAGGTGCTGGGCATCGGGGGCTTGGAAAAGCAGTTTCACGTGGTGGTCCAACCCCAGGGGCTGCTGCGATACGACCTGACCCTGGGGCAGCTGATCGAGCGGATCGAAGCGAACAACCTCAACGTCGGCGCACAGTTCATCGAGAAGAACAGCGAAGAGCTGGTGGTGCGTTCTGTTGGATTGGCTACCAAAATCCAAGACTTGCAAGGTGTCGTTGTGAAGACGGTCGATGGTCGGCCGGTCTACCTTCGCGACGTGGCTAGGGTCCAGATCGGCGGTGCGATCCGCCGTGGGCTGCAAACCCGCAACGGCGAAGGTGAAGTCGTCGCCGGCATGGTGGTCAAGCTTTATGGGACCAATGCATCGACGGTCATCGACAGGGTAGAGAAAAAGATCGACCAAATAAACAAGGTTCTACCGCAGGGGATCCGGATTGTCCCTTATTACCAGCAAAAGGACATCGTTGAGTCGGCGGTGAGCACGGTGACCGGTGCCTTGATCGCCGGGATCGTGCTCGTGGCACTTGTGCTGTTTGTGTTCATGGGAGGGGTAAGACCCAGCATCGTTGTCGCGATGTCGATACCGTTTTCGGTTCTTTTTTCGTTTGTTGCCATGAGGTACCTGGGTCTGTCGGCCAATCTCATGTCACTTGGGGGCTTGGCGATCGCCATTGGAATGATGGTTGACGCCGCAATTGTCATGGTCGAGAACATCGATCGGATGCTTCGCGACGCACCTGTCGATCAAAGACGATCTGACGTCGTCGCCCAAGCCTGCCGGGAAGTCGGTCGCCCGATCGCCTTTGCGATCGCCATTATTATCGTTGTCTTCTTGCCGCTATTTACACTCCAGGGTGTCGAAGGCAAGACTTTTCGACCGCTGGCGTACACCGTCGCCCTGGCCATGTTTGGTTCTTTGATTTACGCCTTGCTCCAGGCGCCGGTTTTTGGTGACCTGCTGATGCGTCGTCCCAGAACCGTCCGGACCGGTCCGGCAGATCAAAGCAACCGGTTCCAGGAATCTTGGGTGGTTCGTATCATGTTGATTCCATATCGGCCCGCAGTGCGGTTTTTTGTGCGTTGGCGGTGGGCTTCTGTTCTGCTTGCCGGTGTCTTGATGATCATCGGAGCGGCCGTATTCCCGAGGCTTGGGTCGGAGTTTACGCCCAAATTGCGTGAGGGCACCATTGTCGTCCGTCTGACCATGGCGCCGTCGATTTCACTTCAAGAAAGCAAACGCACGACGCTCATTGTCGAACGGCGATTGCTGAGAATCTCCGAGGTGGTGCAAGTGACCAGTCGCGTTGGTCGTGGCGAAGTCGGTGCACACGCTGACCCGATCAACTCCGCAGAGATGTACGTGCTGCTCAAGCCCAAATCTCAATGGCGCCACGTGGGGGACCAAGAGTACATCGAAGAGGTGATCCGTGAGGAACTGGGTCACATTCCGGGTGTTCAGGTCAACCTCACGCAGCCGATTGAAATGGCGGTCGATGAACTGCTTGAAGGTGTGCGAGCCGAGCTGGCGATCAAGCTCTTCGGTGAGGACCTGGACATGCTCAAGCAGAAGGCTGCTGAGATTGCCGCGGTCGTCGGTCAGGTCCGCGGGGCGGCGGACGTGCAGGTTGACCAGGTCTCCGGCACGCCGCAGCTGCTGATCCGCCCTGACCGGCAGGCTGTGGCCCGCTACGGCATGAACATCGCCGATGTACAAGAGGTGATTCGTATCGCCGTGGGCGGTACGATCGCGGGCGAAGTGTTTGAGGGCGTGCGGAGATTCGATATCTATGTGCGTTACGCGTCCGAAGCGCGTCAGAGTGTTGAGGCGATACGGCAGATCCTCGTCGAAGCGCCCGGCGGAATGCGGGTACCGCTTGCCCAGCTGGCGTCGGTCCAGGAGATGGTCGGTCCCCGCCAGATCACTCGCGAGCAGAACCAGCGGTTCATCACCGTGCAATGCAACGTCGTCGACCGTGATATTGGCACCTTTGTAGAAGAAGCTCAGAGCGTGATCGATCGCAAGGTCACATTGCCGGCCGGTTACCTGGTGACCTGGGGCGGACAGTTTAGGCTCCAGCAAGAGGCCAACAAACGATTGACGATTGTGGTGCCCGTGACACTGTTGGTCATATGCCTGCTGCTTTACAGCAGTTTCGGATCACTCAAGAACACGCTGCTGATCTTTCTGAATATTCCGTTAGCGTTGGTCGGGGGTGTGGTGGCACTGTGGCTAACCGGGCAGAACCTTTCAGTGCCCGCGTCGGTGGGGTTTATTGCGTTGTTCGGGATTGCCCTGGAGAACGGCATGGTCCTGGTCACGTATCTGAATCAGCTGGTGCGAGGTGGGCTTGACATTGACCAGGCGTCGGTCCGCGGGGCGTGTCAGCGTTTAAGGCCCGTGCTTATGACGGCCGTCACCACGGCGCTGGGGCTGGCGCCACTGCTGGTCGCCACGGGTACCGGCAGCGAAGTGCAGCGACCGTTGGCGGCGGTGGTGACGGGGGGACTGGTCACTTCTACCGTGCTGACACTGTTGGTCATTCCTGCCCTTTACAAGTGGTTCGCCGTGCGTGTGGATCTAGAACAGCCCTCTGTCGCCTGATGACATGACAGGTCACCACGCGGACCGAACGAACGCTACCTGAGTGTACCGCCGTCAGAAAGATTGACCGTATCACTGATGAGGTGCGGTGCCGCATCAAGATCTTCAGCGCCCATCAGTGACGCCACTCGCTGCAAGGTCGAGAGGATTAAGAGCCGTTCCCACTCCTCCAATCGTTCCAGTTCGTGCCGGAATCGGTCTTGGAGCAACGAAGGGGCGGTATCAAGAAGACGGTCGCCTTCCGCGGTGATCGAGACCACCACCGATCGCCGATCCGTGGAGCTGCGTTGTCGGGTCATCAGGCCACGCGTTTCCAGGCGGGTGAGAATGCCCGTGACAGTACCCTGGCTCAAGTGTACGGCTCGCGCAATCGCACTGGCCGAGGTCGGCCCCAACCGCTGAACTTCCTGAAGGGTCGCCAGCTGAGGCCCGGTCATCCCGAACGCCTCGACCAATCGGTGTGAGTGCAGGTCGACGGCCCGCATGATCCTTCGGAGAGACGCGACAATCTGTTGTTCGGGCGAAAGGGTTTGGCTCATGGTCTTGGCTCGAAAGGAATGTCGCTTCACGGGTGACGAGTCGATCTTTCCATCAGACGAATCAGAAGACTTAGCGTGACGGCCATGATAGCGGCGGGAACCGCACCCAGCAGTGTCAGACGAGGGTCGTTGCGCGCCAGACCGCGTGCGATGAAGTCGCCCAGACCACCGGCACCAATGTAAGTGCACAGCGTGGCGATCCCTACGGTCAACACTGTTGACGCCCGGATCCCCGCGATCATGATCGGCGCCGCCAGCGGTAGCTCCACCATCCAGAGCCGTTGCCTTCTGGACATACCCACACCGTCAGCGGCCTGGATGACCTGATGGGGGACCTCGCAGAGGCCGGTGAACGTGTTCAGAACGATCGGGAGCAACGCGTAGAGCACCAGTGCCGTCACCGCGGGGATCGCACCAAGCAGACCGTAGACCGCAAAAAGGAACGCGAGCATGGCCAGGCTCGGGACGGTTTGGACGATTTCCGTGCCCGCCAAAACAAGGCCGCGTAACGATGCGTTTCTATGGATCACAATACCCAATGGAATACCCAGTCCCATGGCGATGACCACTCCCGAGACGGTGAGGACCAGGTGCTCTAGCGTCTTCTGAGCAATGTCACTGTGCCGCTGGATTGCCAGGGCCCAAACGCCTGTCGGGGAAGACGGGTTGCGAGATTTTTGGTCCGCCACCTTTTTTTGTATTGAGCCAGATCGTTTATCTAACCACCGTTGAGCGACGTCGGTCGGTTCTTGTTGGAGCACGTCCACCGCGTGGTTCATCTGTCGCATGTCGTTGTCTGAAATCGTCCCCGCCAGAGCGGTCAGCGCGTCACGAAGCTCGGGATGTTCGCGCAGCAGCTGGCCACGGACAACCGGCGCCGCGTCATAGGGCGGGAAGAATTGACGGTCATCGTCAAGCACACGCAGGCCATACGCTGTGATGCGACCGTCGGTGGCGAATCCACAGATGATATCCACCTGACCGCTACGGACAGCCTGATACATCAACCCCGGATCGAGGTCGACCGTCCGACGCAGTTCGAACCCGTATGCTTCGCGTAGACCGGGGTAGCCGTCGGGGCGTTCCATGAATTCCGAAGTAAAACCGCCGCGGAGCCGCTTGGCCAAGTCGGTCAAGTCGCTGATGGTGGCCAACCCAAATTGGCCTGCCTGGTCGCCACGGACCGTGATCGCATAGGTGTTGTTGAACCCGATCGGTGGTAGCCAGTGCAGGTCGAAGCGATCTCGGTAGATTTTGGCGACAGTCCCGAACGCGTCGTCAGGATGATGGATCACTTGGCGTTTGAGCACGTTGAGCAAGGCCGTCCCGGTGTATTCGACGTAGATATCCAATTCACCGTTAATCAGCGCCGCGTGGCAGATGTCGGTACCCCCCAACCCGAACCGCCGCTGGACACGCAAATCGCTGTTCCGTTCGATCAGTTGCGACACCAACTCCCCCAGGATTTCCTGCTCTGTAAAATTTTTGCAGCCGACACGGACGATATCGGTCTGCGCCCACGCAGGTGCCGCCAATGCCCACAGCAGAAAGACCAGCCAATGTTGGTTCATGCCGGCGCCCCCGGCCGCAACAACGCGGCTTGTCGGGCGGCATGGCTAAATAGGTCTTGGACATACGGGGTTGCCGGGTGATCCAGCAACTGAGCCTTCGTCCCAACCTGATCCAATCGTCCGTCGTTCATCACCGCGATGCGGTCACCGAGGCGGATGGCTTCGAACAGGTCGTGCGTCACAAACACGATCGTCTTGCCAAGTGTTTTCCTGATACGCAGGATCTCCTCTTGTAATTGGTCGCGGGTCACCGCATCCAACGCGCCGAAAGGTTCGTCCATCAACAAATACTTGGGGTCTGACGCCAAAGCCCTGGCGATCCCCACCCGCTGCTGCTGACCACCCGATAGCTGACGCGGGCGACGATGGGCATAATCAGACGGGTCCAGGCCAACCAGGCTCAGCAACTCTGCGGCACGTGCCGACCTTTTTTTCCTGTCCCATCCAAGTAGCTTGGGCACGATCGCTGCGTTGGCCAGGACCGACATGTGGGGGAACAGGCCAATATCCTGAAACACGTACCCAATTGACCTGCGCAGTTCCAGCACGTCCTGCTGGGCGATGTCTCTGTCGTCAACCAAGATCTGTCCGGAGGTCAGCGGCACGAGTCGGTTGATCATTTTGAGTGTGGTTGTTTTGCCGCAGCCCGACGCGCCCAGCAGCACCAGTGTCTGGCCCTCAGCCACGTCCAGGGACAGGTTCTTGACGGAGAAACTCGCACCAGCGTCGAAGCTTTTGGACGCATTTCGGATGGAAATCAAGAAAGCGACTCCACGACTTTGGCCTTCAATGCCTTACAGATCATGGTGGACTAACACCACCAACTCGTTTCTAACACAAATCATATGATTGCTTGATGGGGCCAGCAATATGGCCTTCGGCCGCAAGAAAATTGGCTATAAATAAGGGAATCAGATGGATCAAAGGACGCCCGGTTGCCAGCTAAGGCTCCCGCCTATAAACTTTGTACTCAAAGTACCTGATCTTGATAAGGATCTACCGTGAAGGGACACCAAGCCGGCCAGAACAGGCCAATCAAACGAGGTCATCAATGAGCCAAGCTGCTACAGAACTCTATTCACCGCACTTACATCGTACCATTCAATCGCTGGAGCTGGCTCTGCCGGCACCGGGTGACAACATGGATCAGGACGAAGAGTGGGTGGTCGTGAACACGGACCACGGTTGGCGCAAAATCCGTCTCCACGACTACGGCGATGTTTATGAGGTGCCTGGCCTCTACGAGAAGTGGGTCTACGACCTGTTCCAGTGCCGTTCGCCTCAGAAGGTTGCCGATTTGCTGTTACCGTTAACTCAAGAGGCTGGTTTGGTGCCGGAAGACTTGACGGTGCTAGATCTGGGGGCCGGCAACGGCTATGTGGCAGACGTGCTTAGCAGACGTGGCGTCGAACGCTTCGTGGGGATCGATATTTTCCATCAAGCCGCTGCCGCTGCCGAACGGGACCGGCCAGGTCTCTATATCGATTATCTGGTTGGCGACCTAACCAACTTGCCCGTTGAGCAGGAAACGATCCTCGCTCAGCACAGCTTCAATTGCATGACCTGTATCGCTGCTCTTGGGTTTGGCGATATCCCTCCTGAGGTTTTTGCCGCGGCGTATAACCGCGTCGAAGAGGGCGGATGGGTCGCGTTTACGATCAAGACGGATTTCGTCTCGGAGAAGGATCGTTCGGGTTTTGCCACGCTCATCCGTCGAATGCTCGCCCAAGGCGCTATGGAAGCCCAGGTCCGCGAACCGTTTGTACACCGGGTTTCTACAGACGGCGACGAGTTAGTCTACGAGGCCATTATCGGCCAGAAGCGGAAAGATATTCCCGATCAATGGCTATCGGGTCGGTAGACCTTTTTTCCGATCACCACGACCAGAAGCGATTGTCGATATCTCTTTGCGGGTATCGACGGCGTACGGTTTCTCGAGCTCCGCGCCTGTTTCGGGTGGCGAAGCAAGATATTGACCTAAGGTTGATGTGTTGTTTTGTGCCGCAACACTGAGCGGGTGGTAGAGAAACCAATTGCCATACGCGTCGCATTTTTTGTGCCAGGATTGGCTAGATCCTGTCACCATAAGCCCACGGTCGAAGACACATGGGCAAGAAATCTTGTGTTTGGTATCGAGGTGGTTCGTCTATTTTCCCGTCGTGTCATGCTCATTAGCGATCACCGGCCAACCCTAGGGATGGTTTGAGCCGGTCTGTGTCGGAGCTATCGGTGGCGGTTTGTTTGGGCGGCGGGTGTCCGGTCTGAGTTTCCCGCTGCTTCACTCATTTCCGCATTGGTCCTTCCAGCGGCGTAACGAAGAATGGTCGATGGCTTGATCGATCGCATCGATCTTTGCGGTTCAAGCTGTCTTGTTTGACCGCTGTCTTGTGCACCAGGTGGTGCGAACATGCGTGACGACTCTTGAGAGATCTTCCCAGGATGCCAGGTAGCCTATGGGGGTTATTTTTGAATCCATGATTTAAAATCATATTGTCCGAGAGCTTTGTTTCTGTTATGACTAAACAGTCTTTATGCCAATTGGCACCTATTGCAGCCAACGTACGCAAGCAGCTCCGTGTTGATGGTGGCAAAAAGATTCGGGGAAGAGTGGTTCTGAAACCGTCATTGTCCACATTGCAAAAAGTTCTGCGATCGTCTTCATTTCGTCACATAGGGCATCATCTAATCCCCAACACAGATAGCTCTTGCGTATGTGTTTTCGAACGTGGCCTTTCCATCACAGGATATGAGCAACTCTTCGACGGGCAAAGAAAATACACAATGCGTCATAAGTCCATGAGCGAGTGATGGCTCAATCGCGAACCGGCTGATTTTACCCGGGTGGCTTGTTTGCTCGACCTATTAGGGATCTTCCTGCAGGTCGTCATTTCATTTGATCTCGGAGCGAGGTGGTTTTGATAGAACGCGCTATTTATCACGATGACGTCATGTCGAGACACACCTCGGTATCCGCGTCTTGCCCGATGTAGGCGCGGTGTCACCCATGTTCAAGTCTCTGTACACAGGAATGCGTCCAGGATCTAAACGATTTGCCTCGAGACGACCAATCCTCTCGGATACATCAACAAGTCTTCGCGCAGTGCGCGTCTGCCCATTTCGTATCTATTTACATCTCTTTAACGATATTTCTACATCTGGATGGAGTGTGAGCCATGCCGCAACGTGTTCGCGTACCAAGCAATCGTCAAGGCTTGCGTTGTCTGTATCAGAATGGCCGCACCTCTTGGACGCAAAGGAAGATTCGACCCCAGCGAGCCGCTGGTCTTTCGACGGTTGATTTCGAAGCATTCGAACCCCGCATACTGCTCAGTGTGACCCCAGAGGGATTAAACGAGCTATTGGCTTTTGCCACGGTGGGTTCTGAAGAGATCAAGATCACTGAAGGCAATTCGGCAGATTTTCAGTCCGGTGCTGTGGCGATTCATCCATTTGTACAATTGGAACCTTCGGGCGGTTTGATCTTTACCAGCCGTGACAACACAGGAACGATCTCCTCTCCTGGCGATCGTGAGATTTTTACGCTTGATATGGATCAGGGTCAGACCATAACCGTGATCATCGATCCGGACTCAACGCTCCGCCCTGCGGTAGAGCTTGCTGACGCGGAACACGGATCGATCGGGTCGGCGGCCGGTGGTGTGTCGGGTGCCGACGCTGTGCTCCAGTCGATACCCGTTCCCCATGCCGGTACGTATACGATCGCTGTCAGTGGCCTTTCGGGGACCACCGGTGGTTACGCCATGCAGATCATCCTTAACGCGGCGGCTGAACACGAATCTCACGACGGGCCTGCTAACGATAGCATGGCATCGGCCCAAGACCTAGATGATCGCTTTGTCCCCGTGGGCGTCGACGTGGGGCAAAGCGGTGCGGTCGTCGGACGGGTTGCAAACCCGGCCATCGGTCCTGATGCTTTTGGCTATCGAGCGGTTGCGGTGCCGTTTGATTTTGAAGACATCAGCACCACGGGCGCGCCAGTGTTGGTCGACACCGACGACAGTGTTGTACAGTTGACAGAAGATCAGCTCGCCGACTACCAGTTCGAATTTTATGGTACGACCCACACCAACCTTTTTGTTGGCAGTAACGGGCTAATCACTTTTGGAACTCCTAACGAGTCATTTGCCAATACAGACCTTGCGTTATCACCGCTCCAAGCGTCGATTGCTCCGCTCTGGGACGACTTGGTCACGTTCGGCAGCGCCGACGCGGTTTACTGGCAAGTCAGGGGCCAAGATGACCAGCAGCGTCTGATTGTCCAATGGAATGATGTGAACTACATTGACAGTCAAGGTGGCGATCAAATTACATTTCAGGCGGTGTTAAGCGAGGCGGACGGTTCGATCCGATTTAACTACTTGGATCTGGAAACGGTCAATGGGGTTGGCAGTGAAGCCGCTTCTGCGACGGTCGGGATAAAAAATACTGGCCCGCAGATCGATCAGCGGCTGCTGCTGGTTTTCGATGACGGACCGAACGACTTTGTGGGTAGCGGTCGCAGCACGGTGATCGGTGTGGACGTCCCCGCAACGTCTGACTGGTACAGCTTCTCACTTCAGGCCGGCCAGTCAGCCACACTGGCACTTTCGGGGCAAGATTCAGACGATGTGACCCTGGAATTGTATGACAGCGCCTCGACCTTGTTGGCTGTGGGCAGCCACGCGGTGAACGTCGATCAGGTGATCACTGACTTTGTCGCTGACCAAAGCGGCACCTACTTCGCACAGGTCATTGGCTCCGACACCGACTATGGTTTGGTGGTGACGCGTCAGATGAGTTTTGACACGGAGCCCAACAACGGTGTGGGGGTCGACGCCCAAGACATCACGGTGACAAAAAGTGTCATGGGAACGGTATCGGATGTCGTATTACCGATCACCACTGAGACAGAACCCAATGACGACGGCAGCCCCGGTGGATCGATCGGTGATCTTGTTCATGCCAACGACGTCACCGGCAGTTTTGTGAAGGTCGACGGTGACGCGTTTCGGGCGGTGTTCACCGGCGAGATCGGTTCAGGCGGCGATGTGGACTGGGACTTCTTTAAGATCACAACTGCGCCAGGCGACACGCTTGAGGTTCAGCTTAGGGGTAGTATTTCGGGCTCGGGTACACTTGAGGATCCGTTATTGAGGCTGTTTGACAACACGGGTGTGCAGATTGCGGTCAACGATGACTTCTTCAGCCTCGAGTCGTTGATCAACTTCAGTGAGTTTACGTACGTCGGTGATTATTACATTGTGGCCGATTCTTTCGGTGCCAGTACCGGAACCTATACGGTCACAGCGACACTCACCACGGTCAACCCCCCGAGTGTTAACGACGACGACTTTTATCGTTTCCAGGCAACGGCCGGTGACACGGTGGCTGTTGACGTGCATGTCCCCTCAGCCGGGACCGGGCAGTTCACCAATGGGCTGGATGTTGCCGTAGAGCTATTCGATCCTGCGGGCGTACCGGTTGCATTTGATTCTTCAGGGTCTCTATCACATACCGCCACGACCACGGGAACGTATACGGTGAAGGTGCTGGCAGAAAACGATAGCCGTGGCCAGTACATATTGACGGTCACGCCCAACCTGGGCCAAACCGTTGCGGCCAATCGTTTCGAAAGGCTAAGGCCACTGGGAGGTCTGGTATCGGTTAGCGGCAACAATTCGGGCCACCTTGGTTCGGCCGGTCAGACCGATCGGTTTGAATTTTTCCTTGAAGGCGGCCAGCTTGTGTCGGCAATCGCTACGCCGGAGGATCCGACGGCGACCTTATCGCTTGCGTTCGGCGGCCGTGTGGTCTCGGCACAGGCACCTGGTCAAGCGGTTGTTCTGGATGTCATCGCCGCACCGTTTGATCGCACAGCGGCGGTCGCGGTCAGCGGCGACATGCCCACTTCCTATTCACTGGATATTTTCCGCAACGCGTCACTGGAGGCGCTTGCGGGTGACAGCAGCGACGGAAACGAGCTGGCCATCGACGAATCGTTTATGGCCCTGGGATCGGGACGGTACGGCGTGATTGGCAGCAGCGATCCGGAGGATATCAGTCTGCTACATGAGCCCAACGACACCATTGCCCAGGCCGTTTTCGGTCTGATTGCGCCGGATCAAGGTGTCTTTGCCGATTCGGGCCAGATCGGCGACAACCCAAACCTCTCGGTCGATCCGGGGCTTGACGTCGACCTGATCCGGCTCGATCTGGGTACGGGCGATCGGCTGAAAGTCGACGTGGACGCCCATGAAACCGGATCGTCGTTGGACCCTGTGTTGCGGCTGTTCAACTCGGACGGGAAGGCGTTGGTCCTAAGTGACGATGAACCTGCCCCTGGTGAGCCATTCACGCTCGATCCGTACATAGATTTCACCGCCGCCGTGGCTGATACTTACTTCATCGGCGTCAGTGGGTTTGCCAACGTCGGATACGATCCCCTGATCGAAGGCAGCGGTTCTGACGGTCTGTCCACCGGGCCCTACGGAATCACGATCGAAGTTGAAGCACCCCCGACCGTCCCCTCGGGACCGCTTGGTGAAAACATCGGGTTTGCCACCCCTACGGAATTGATTGTCAACGGCGGTTTCGAAACAGGTGATTTCACCGGGTGGACCGCGACAACCAATGGGTTACCAGAATTGACACCATGGACCGTCGGGCCTGCCGGCGGTGGATTTTTTGGCAACACGACTCCGAGTGCGGGCCAGTTCGATGCTTACAACGGCTTCGACGGCCAGGCCGGGTTGGAATATGAACTCTATCAAGATGTGACCATCCCCGCGGGTACCCAAGCGACACTGACAACGAATCATCGCATGGTCTACGATAGCTTGGGCATTGCCAGCGTACAGGATCGGGTCTTAGAAATTTCAATCCGTGATACCAACAACGTGCTATTGGACACGTTGTACACTGAAGACACGACCATCAACGGTGGATTTTTCACCGACCTGGGATGGAACACGCAGAACTTTGACGTGTCCCAGTTTGCTGGCCAAACGGTGCGAATCCACTTTCACCAACGGGTTCCCGAGAGTTTTACGGGCCCGGCCAATATCGAATTTGACGATATCAGCTTGATTGTCCAGGCAGGAGGCGGGTTCATATTTCCTGACGTCGATTTGTATACCGTGGACCTGACCGGCAAGGTCGGACAACGGATCGATGTTGTCCTGACCGGATTAGAGGGGGCGGATTTTTCTGATGCCGCATTGGAACTGCTCGATACAGACGGTGTCACGATCCTGGGCACCGCAAATTCCGCTGGATTGACGAACGGTCAGATTGCCAATGTCGATTTGGGTATCCTTGGTTTCACGATACCGGCCGACGGTCGGTACACACTCCGATTGACCGCCGAAATCGAGGGTGACTACAGCCTTATCTTGACAGAATCACTGGCTTTCGACACCGAGTCCAGTGACACACCAGTCAATCTGGACAACGCCTTGGGGGCATTGGGCTTCCTAGGCGGACAGGTCGAACCGTCACGCGGATCGCTGTACGGTAGCAGCTCAGACGGTCAGCTGTTTGTGATCGACCTGGCCACGGGTACTGGTATACCGGTGGGACAATTGCCCACCGGCTCGACCGAGATCGAGTGTAACCCAGTCAATAACGATTGTTTCGTTCAAGACAGGAACGGCACGTTCACGATCCAGCAATTCGATATCGCCACGGGCGCAGCGATCGGACAACCGGTTTCCGACGGCGCGGCCTTTAACGGTTTAGAGTTCGTCGATGGCCGTCTGTTCGGGACAGCGATTTCATCGCCTGGATCACCGTCTGATCTAAGGGTGCTCGATCCGTTGACCGGCGTATCGACGGTGATCGGTCCAACGGGTGTCGGTCCGATGGCGGGTTTGGCTTGGGACACCACCAACAGGGTCATGTTTGGAATCGATGGCGGGCCCGGGCCGGCGACACTTTATACCGTCGATCTCTTGACCGGCGCTGCGACGCCGGTCGGTTCGATCGGTGGAACGGGGATCCAAGCCGGCAGCATGGAATTTGGACCGGATGGTGAGCTGTACGCCGGTGGGACCGGTTCGAATGCCGGGCGGCTGTACAAGGTGGACCCGATCATCGGTACTGCCCAATTTGTCGGTCTGACAGGTTTCGGCTCCGTGACTGGGCTGGCGCTGGGACCGGTTTTGGCAGAGGTTTCGTCCAACGGTTCAGCCTCGTCAGTGGCACACGTCGGTGGCTATCCAGGCTTCCTCGTCACGGGACCCGAACCATGGGTGAGGCGATTAGATGGGACGGGGCCGCAAGAAAGGGTGGTGGTCGTCGACGATCCTGACCTGCATGAGATCGCTCCCGGGACCGGCTTTGATGGCGTTGTGGATCTGACCATCAACACCATCTTTGGCACGATTGCGTGTTCGGGTTCACTGTTGAGTTCTGGAACGCATATTCTGACGGCGGCACACTGTCTGACCGATGATTTTGGCAACCTGATCGCGACCAGTGCCAGCGCGGGGTTCGATCTGATTAACGGACCGGTGACTCTCGCCGCCGACCAGTTTTTCGTTCATCCCAGCTACGACGGGAATTCGCTTCATGGTTTTGATATCGCGATCATCCAGCTGGCCAGTACCGCTCCGGCAGCGGCCGATCGGTACGATATCTACCGGGGTTCTGACGAGATCGGCCGGGTCGGTTTTAGAGTCGGTTATGGTCTGACCGGTACAGGGAACTCGGGCGACACAGGATCGGCAGGTGTCAAACGTGGCGGTGAGAACCGCTACGATGCGTTAGCAGATATCTGGGAAGGTGTTTTCTTTTCAGGGATCAACCCGGGCACACAGCTGGGCGTCGACTTCGATAGCGGTTTACCGGTCAGTGATTCGTTTGGGGCCATATTCGACATCACCGATTTGGGACAGGGTCTTAACGAAGTGAACTCGGCGTCGGGTGATTCCGGCGGACCGGTCTTCATCAATGGCCAGATCGCCGGCGTGACGTCTTATGGATTTTCGCCCGGTTTCCCGTTTGATGTCGTCCCGGGCATCAATTCGAGCTTCGGAGAATTTTCGGGTGACACCCGTGTATCGGTTGTCGCCGATTGGATCGACGGTATCGTTGCCGATTCCCTGTTGGTCGGGCCGTCTGTCATATCTATCGATCCCCCGGCGGGCCAGACCGCAGGCGTGGGGGTGACCCAAATCCACATCGAGTTTTCAGAGACCATCACCTCTGACTCCGCGTTGGACGCCGGCAACTACCAGCTTTTGTTCGCTGGCGCCAATGGCGTCTTCGAAGGCGGAACGGGCGACGACGAGCTTCTGGCATGGACGGTCGTCTTCGACGGTGATCGGACGGTCGATTTGAATCTCGACCCGGCTCACACGCCGCTGGCGCCAGGTCTCTACCGTTTGACCCTTGACGGGGATTCATCGATTGTGGACCTGGACGGCAATCCGCTAAATTCCACGACCGGGCCGGCGGGGGGTTCCGACGAGATCCATGTCTTTGAAATTGCTGCCAATCCGGAATCCGAAGGCGATACCTACCAAATCACCTTGGATCTGTTTGATACGCTGGTGGTGTCGACTCGGACACTATTGGATCATGTGTCCGGACAGCCACTGAACGATCTGGATCCACGACTGGTCATCCTCGACGCGGCTGGAACGCCCCTGGCCAGTGACAACGACTCAGCGTCAGACGGTAAGAACGCGCAGCTTCGTTTCTTTGCACCCCAAGCCGGTGTATATCTGGTTCAGGTGCGCGCAGAGTCGGGTTCGGGCGAGTACATGCTCGATATCGATATCCAGGACCCGCTCGAGGTCGTTGTCGAGGACGTTCAGGTCACCGGCAGCGCGTCTGAAGTGGTCAGTGGTTTTTTTGATCTTTCCTTCCGCGTACCAGAGCAAATCGCTCCCTTGCTGGCGGCTTACAACGTCGAGTTGGCACTTGCTGCTCAGAACACGGCAGTGGTCCTGACCGGTGCCATCGAAGCACCCGGTGCGATTTTTCCGGGTCGGCCGCCGCTCGTGCTGGCGTTACCCGATTCAAACAACGTGTTACGGGTCGCTGACAATCTACCGGGTGTCGACCAGGAGAACCCGATCGTCGACCGAGACAAACTGTTCCGGGTGACTTTTGATGTGCAGCCAGGATTCGTAGGCGACTTTGAGGTAGACGTTGACTTTACACAACTGCAATTGTTTGACGGTTTGGGTAGCACGGTCGGTCCTGTCAGGCCGGTGGCGGGCACGATCACAGTGATCGATCCGCCACCAAAAGTGACCGACGTCTTGGTCAGCGGGTCGACGTGGACCGATAGCTTTCTTCACGCAGTCGATCCAATTGGCGCTTTGGGTTATTCGATCCCCGTGGGCAGCGGCGCCCAGCTGGAAACGTTACCGTGGGTGAATATTGATCGGATCAGCGCTCGTTTTAGCGAAGATGTGACGATCGGATCGGATAACCTGTCGTTACGCGGTGTGAACATTCCCGCTTATGGGTTTAGCAGTTTTGGGTACGACTCAGCCTCACGATTGGCCACGTGGACACTGGACTTAGCCACGCAACCGGGCGGCGTCGTGGGGATCGGCGCAGACAAGCTGGTGATCGATCTGGCCGATGCGGTGCACGACGCGGCCGGTAACGCTTTGGATGGTGAGTGGGACAATCCCGGTGACGTTCTAGATCCGGCCGGTGTCAGCTACCCGTCTGGTGACGGGCATCCGGGCGGTGATTTCCTGTTCCGATTCAATGTCCTGCCAGGTAACACGGACCGTGGACTGGTCACGGCCGGCGTTTTAGATAACGATGTCGTTGCCACACGCCACGCCCAGTTCCAGCTTGTCGGTGACGAAGGTTATAGCGCGTTTCTTGACGTCGACGCCAGCGGTTCGATATTTGGTAACGATGTGATCTTGGTTCGGAACCGTCTGTTCACCGATTTGCCATCTGGTCAACCCAGCCAGGTGACCGACCTGGTCGGCGACGCGTCAGGACCCAACCCGCTGGCATTCGGCGGGGCTGTGATCGACGACCCGACACTGTCGTTGTCGGCTGCTTCCACCTGGCAGCCGCCACGTCGAGATCTTGCGCTGACATCCAAAGAAGATAGGGGGCTTGCGTTGCCCGAAGATGACGACGCTTTTTCGCTGACACCGCTGTTAGAGAGCCCGGACTATAGATTGAGTGTGCTCAAGACGATCGATGAATGAGGCGAGTGTTCGCGGCGGATGTGCTAGCAATCTGCTATCCCCGCATTCGGACCCGGTGCGTGAGAATTCATCCAGGTTGGTATCACGCACCATACAGCGACCGGTGGGTCAATCGGCATCACGATCATCGCTGCCAAAGCTGCTCAGCAACATCCCAAAATTCCGAGTGGTCCCGCGCCGGCCGGAAACAACAGAGTGTCACACCGCTTGCCAAAAGGGATTTGAAGGTACACCTTGGCGACGGTATCAGCGAACTAATCCCGGGTCGCATCGATCAACCGCTGGACGCGGTTGCCGCGTGAACCGGTCGCGTACCGGTACACGGTTTTCATAATTTATGGAAAAAAGTAAAACTCGTTCGGGCCATAGCAGGAGCATAATGATGACATCGTCGTCATACCACCTGTGACCACCAGTCGTCATCACCAGGAGGAAACCGATCTTGGTCGGGTGGTGGTCCAGAATTTTCAGGCATGAGGACACAGCCGTGCTGAGTCTACTGTGGTCATGAGGATGGGCCCCAAGTTTTGGCAGCGAATCGGAATTGACGATCAGGGTGCTCGATCTTCAACCGGTGGACCGCCGGGCTCGGCGACGGTTTCTGGGCCTAAATCCTCGACGCTTTCTGTCTCGCGCCCCTGCTTTCCACAACGATGCCACTGTGGCGCAGTGGAAGGGGTGGTCGTCGACCGCGGTCATTGGGCTTCTTGTCAGCTTCTCAATTCCTTTAAGCATGGGGATTTCATCTGCGTCGCAAAATGACATCGCGATACCAGTCGCCCCGGCTCGGGCTGTCCGTCCGATACGGTGCACGTAGCTGTCAGGATCGTGAGGAAGTTCGTAGTTGATCACGTGCGAGATTCCATCTACGTCGATGCCCCGGGCGACAATGTCTGTGGCGACCAAGACCTTGATCCTGCCACGATCAAATGCTGACAGGGCCCGCTGGCGCGCAACCTGGCTCTTGTTTGAATGGATCGCATCTGTTGAAATGCCGTGGTGCGTCAGCTGCTTGGCAACCCGGTTGGCCCTGTGTTTGGTCCGGGTAAAAACCAACGCTCGCCGGACGTCTTTGTCCCGAAGAACATCGGTCAGCAACGCGCGCTTATCGGTGTGTTCGACGAACAGCACCTTCTGAGCAATCTTCCCAGAGACTGAGGCCGGCGGTGCGATGGCAATCTTTGACGGGTAGCGCAGCAGATCGGAAGCAAGTCTGACAATGCTTTTCGACATCGTGGCTGAAAAAAGCATCGTCTGCCTGTCGTCGGGAGTGTGGGACACGATCTTGCGCACGTCATGAACAAACCCCATATCGAGCATCCTGTCCGCTTCGTCTAGGACCAGCATCTCGACGTTGTCAAGACGGACATGCCTCTGGCCCAGCAGATCCAGCAGCCGCCCCGGGGTTGCCACGATAATATCTGGCTTTTTTCTAAGCGCCCGGACCTGTGAATACGCCGACACCCCGCCGAGAACCGCCGCCGATCGTAGCGGTAGATACCGGCCGTAGGCCCGTAGACTCTCATCGATTTGAAGTGCCAGTTCACGCGTCGGAGAGAGAATCAATGCACGCGGATTCCTGGTATGGTTGGACTGGTCTGCGTGCAGCAATTGTAGCATCGGTAACACAAACGCTGCGGTTTTTCCTGTGCCGGTCTGTGCGGTCGCCAGAAGGTCTTGCCCGGCCAGTGCAAGCGGGATCGCCTCCTGCTGGATCTTGGTTGGTTGGCCATAGCCCAGGTTGGACACAGCACGCAGTATCGGCTTGATTAACGATAAATTTTCGAACGGTCCTGTAGTCATATCATCCTACTATTCTTAGGTGGCCGAGAATAAACAGCCAATCGTGCTGGCGCGGTAGGCTGGGTGGCGCCTGATGTTCAGCGAAGCGATCGGTTCGTGGCCGGCTTTGAAAACAGATCTACGTCAATGTCTTTCCGCTTTCACCGCCGTGGTCGCGCAGTACACCGGCTAGCGCGTCGTGATTAAATCGGGTTGCCCAATCCAACGGAAAGGAGCCATTCTGAGCCATTGCGTTGACATTGGCTCCGTTGTCGATCAGCAATTTAATGATGGCCAAGTGTCCGTGGCGAGCGGCGCAATGCAGTGGCGTCTTACCGTACTTGTCCCTTCCATCAACCTGAGCTCCGTGTTTGATAAGGAAGCCAGCGATCTCGGCAAAGTTTCCCATTGCCGCTGCGTGTAAAACCGTATTGCCCGTTGCTGTTTCCCCGTTAACGTCTACACCGGCTTCCAATAGCCGTGTGATTCTTGCTAAATCGCCTTCGACGGTAGCGGCAAGCAGGTCTGCGGTTGTCGGATCGTTGGGTTTGTTCATAGAGGTCTTAGAGGTAGAAGCTTCCGCCATGAGCCCTTCATACCATGAGCGATTGGGTAGATGTTTCGACGCAACGACGGTTCCTGATATTAACTGCGCGGTACGGGCCGTGCTTTGACAATGTCGCGTGCAAGCCCAACCAGACCTAATAGTCGGATCGTCAAGTAGGTCAGGTCGAGTTCAAACCAACGCCGCCCGTGGGACGCGGCACGTTGATCGCCATGGTGGTTGTTGTGCCAGCCTTCGCCGAAAGAGGCCAGGGCGACCCACCACAGGTTCGTTGAGTTGTCACTGGTTTGGTAATTTCGATATCCCCATGTGTGTGAAGCTGAGTTAACGAACCACGTAATGTGGTAAACAAACACCGTCCGTACACAGACGCCCCACAAGACCCAAGACAGTCCGCTGGTCTGCCAGCCACGACTGGCGGCCCACTCTCCGCCAAGAACGCAGAACAGGACGGCCAGCAACTGGGGCACGATATAAAACTTGTTGATCAAACACATGCCACGGTCGCGACACAGGTCCTGGGCGGCGCTGGCCGAGGTCCATGGCAAACCGCCTTGATGCTTGTGAAGGCACCAAAAGACGTGTGCCCACGCGAAGCCGTGTGTCGGCGAATGGGGGTCGTTTGGCTGGTCTGAATGCCGATGGTGAATCCGGTGCGTGCCGACCCACTGGATCGGCCCGCCCTGGCAGGCCATACAGCCTAACATGGTCAACAGATATTCGAACCATTTGGGCGTCCTGAAGCTGCGGTGGGTCAGCAGACGGTGATAGCACAGCGTGATGCCGATAGCGGCGGTCAACCACGCAAACACACAGGCGATCACCAATGCGCTCCAAGAAAAGTAAAACGGCGCGATCAAACCGCCCAGGTGGACCGCAACAATCCCAATCACGACAGGCCAATCAAGGGTCCGGACAGACGGCCTAGCAAGTGCGGACCGACGGCGAGTGGTGGGATGGTCAGGCAAAGCTAGTTCCTTTTCAGATAGCGAAAGCAGGCTAAGCGTATACGCCGGTTGGGCTACCACGGTTCGATAGCTCAACCGGCGTTCAGTTCACTACAGTGCCAAAAACCGTTGGGTGTCCAGCACGCAGGTGGCGGTTCAATAGCGATCTCGCCGCCCACCGCCGGTAAACCCTCCGCTGCGCGGTTGACGGGGTTTGGCCAGATTGACCGTGAGTGCTCGGCCGTCATGTTCGTTGCCGTTCAGGGCGCTAATCGCTGCCCCCGCCTCCTCTTCGGAGCCCATCTCGACGAAACCGAACCCTTTACTTCGCCCTGAATCACGGTCTGTGATCACCTGGGCACTGACCACTTCGCCGTGAGGACTGAACAGTCCTTCCAAATCGGAATCACTCGAATTGTAACTAAGATTGCCAACATACACCTTTTTGCCCATCTTGAGTCTCCTGTAACGAGGGGCGGGTTGACCCGCTGTTTGGCTTTCGGGGTCATTTTCGAAAGAGGCCAACGTTCCGGCCCAAGAATGTAGGAGCAGCGAATGAGATAGGCGCAAAGGGGTATACAACACGATCGCGGTCTAGCATCTTTGGCTGACTTACTGGGCTGATTATAGCACAGATGATCAAAGTGCCATAGATCAATGCAAGAAATTGTGCCGGTGGCTCTGTTTCGGCGATTGGTCGGGGAGTTCCTTTCAGGCCCATGCCTACAACGGCGTTCGCTAAATATGTGCAGATGCGGTCAATTTTGCCTTGGGTGCTGGTCACGTTGATCGTTCGGCTTCGAGCGCCCAACCCGCTGGCTTGCCGGTCGTCTCGAACAACTCAGTCGCGACGTCCCGCCTCGATCATTCGCCACATAGGCGTCGGCTTGAGCGTAGCGGTTTGACGCCCATGTTCGTCAATCTATCGAACAAGCACATCAATGATCATACATGCCGATTGTTCGTATTGTCATATCGAGTGAACTGGCAGGGCAGTATCACACCGATGCAAACACGGTCTTCACTGACAACTTCGGTTGAGTCATGCCGAAGACTGGAAATTTCTTTGTGGCCGGTCGATAGGACTTAACGCTCTAGCACTCTTTTGTCTCTTGGTTGTGGTCGGTCGTATCACCGCTGAAAAGTGGAATTCAATCCTCAGCAAGCAGTGCGTTTTACCAGTATTGACGACCACGAGCTGCGATTTGTCGAGCAATGTCGTATAGACGTTCGCCGTGTGATCCAGCGGTGCGGTGTGTGTATAGCATGCAAGAGAGGTTGACAACTGCGGACAGTGACGCGCCAACGCCTCACGTCGTTTGATTGACAATCGCAACTGACCCAGTGGCGAGGGGCGTCTAGAGAACGGTCGACACACAGCGCGTATCACAACCGCAAACACCGCCAAAAAACCCTATCATTCAGGACAAGGCCGCAGGTGGAACTTATTGCTCTTCCTGCCCACCGGTTGGCAGCTGTCGAACCAGTGAGACCACCATCCAGCCGATTAGCCCCACGCCAAGTATGAGCGTTGTCCAGAGCGTGACGGCTAGCCACGATATGTGCCGGCCGGTGGCAAGCGCTTGCGGCCCTTGAAGCTCAAAACGCTGGCCCAGATAGGCCGTTGTGGGTTGGCTGCTATGGGTGATCAAGCTGAGAATCTCGCGATCGCCGAACATCGATTGCTGAGGAAATCCGTCGAGGGCATCGGCCGCTCTCCCGGCAACCAACGTATACGGGCCTTTCCCTTGCGCGACAAACACCAGACGGTCAGGCTGCCACCCAAAAGCGAGCTTGGTCTGGACATTCTTTCGGCCCGTTTCAACGGTCAATTTCCAACGGGACGCCCGTCGCCGAGGGATCGTGATCGGCGTGTTTTGGACCGAATGGTTCGTGCGTCGCAGGTGATAGAAGATGCCTCGATGAACCGGTACCCAACGATCCCTTTCAGTAGACCAGTACGATAATGACCCGCGTATGACCACATTGTCCGCAGGCAGGCGAACGTGAACACGGTCTACCCGTGGCCCGGGTCCAATGTCGAAAATAAACGCGCCATCGTTGTCTATTGATGTGAATGTGCGTTCTAGCCATTGACGGGGCGCTTCAGGGACACTGCCGGCATAAATGCCCGTCGTCTTTGTCAACGTGAAATGATCGGGAACGCCATCAAAGACGACACGCAGGTACTCATGGTGGCTGTCTGTCAGTGTGACTTCGCGTTGGACAATGATCGCGTTTGCCTCTTGCATCGCCGCCACCGCACCCTGGCCGGCGGGTTGCCAGTGGATCAGATCATCGCTTCCGGTCACTGTGGCCTGTCCCAGGAAAGATTCGTCCGTTGCCTGCCATTGAAACTCTAACGCCGTCAGAGGTTGTTTGAGATCCTTGACGTCAACGATATAGCCGAAGGTAGGTGTTCGTTTGGACACCTTGTTTTTGTTTGTATCCACTTCGACAGAGATCTTGTTTTCGGAATGTTGTAAGATCATGCGAATATCGTCGCCGGACAACGAAGTGTCCGGCAGTGCAAACACGTTTAACAAAATTCTTTGTTCCGGTGTGGATCGTTGGACGGGGATAGTTTGTAGTGCGCGCGGAACAGGCTGTCCGTCACCGTCGTAGATCCCCAGATCTCTCAGAGACGGATCTGTCGCCGATTCGTACACGACCAGCGGAAGCTCAACGCGATAGAAATCCGCCGGTTCGCGGGTCTCGATGGTGAAGCCATAGGCATAGTCGCTCTGTGCGGGCACGTCTGCCCGCACAGACGCTCCCGTGAGCAGAACGGATGACATCAGAACGGTGACTGCGGGCCTGTACTTCATTGCGATTCGCTTTCGCCGGCTTCGTGATTTTCAGTCGATCCGCGTGGCGGTGCCGGAGCAAAATAGCCCACCAAGAGCAGTAACGCCCCGACGCCAATGAACGACACAATGCGTGCGATCGTTTCAGTATTACCTAGATCGACCAGGAACAGTTTGATCACGACCAACCCCATCAAGCACGTGCCGACGAGCCAAATGTTGCGGTTGATCCATCGCGTGCCTGCCACCATGACGGCCACACCTAATAGACCCCAGTAGATCGACAGTGCCGCCTGAACGGCGACAGAGTGGTACAAGCGTTCAGGACGCCACAGCGTGCCCACCCAGTGGTGGACACCTCGAACCACGGCAACGGTTGAGAGTGCAAACGTCGCCAACCAGAGCATCACAACGACCAGCCGTCGGTAGTCGCCGTCGAACCATGGTACGTGGTCTTTGGCACGGACGACCCACGTCAGCCCAACGCCCAGCGCCAAAACAGTGAGGATATCAAAGGGATTGGCAATGGGCAGATAGATCAGCGGCGAGGGGTCGCCAGGGTTGTCGACCACAGACGCCCCCACAAACAGCAATGCGCCCACAGCCAATATCCCCGCAGTCTGAAAAAACGCGGACCAGTGGCGACTGACGGGCCATGCGATCCGACCGCCGGATACCATGATCACCCCAGCGATCAGAACCGGCACCAGACCTGCGGCGGTCGCTTCCCAAGTATGGCTTAGCCCGGTCCGATCGATTTGCCAATGGGCCTCCCACATCAGTAGCGCCACAGCGAACAACACACCTAAGCCATGTCCGAGAGCAGCCGTTGATACCGAGCGGGCTTCATAGTCCCATAGAATCTTTAGTTGGATCAACACCGCGCTGCCCCAAGCCAATGCGCCCCATGACGCGAAAGGATGTTGTCCACTAACCGCGTAGACCAACGCGACGAGGACCAACAACGGCAGATGACTCAACGTGGCGACTCTGGCCCTGGGCCATTGTGTCCGGGTAGCGACGAACGTACATAACAAGCCGCTTAACGCGATGAACAGGGTCAACGCTTGGGGTTCGGTGTCATTGCCGAACCGGTCTTCGATTTCCACAGCGCCGGTGCTCAACCACCACAAGGCCCCCCATCCGAACAGTATCAGGGCCGCAAAGCGATGCCAGCGAGATCGGGGTTCTGGTTGACCATCGAAAAAGCGCGACGCCGTAAGCGCAGATGCTGCGATCAACAAACCACCCAGAAAATTGCCGTTAAGCACGGGTAGCCCCGCTCCGTGACGCCATCCGTGTTCCAAAAAAGCAACGCTGGCAGCAAAAATCAACAGTGAGCCACTGACTTTGGCAAGTACAGCACCTTGTCGCATGCCCACCCAGACCAACGCAGCGCCTTCTAGCGACCAAGCGGCGGCCGTCCAGCGCGCATCGACGGCCAGCGGAATAGTGATGGTGCCAAACGCCACGGCCAGTCCCAGATAGGATTCGATCAGGAGACGCAGTTGGTCTCGATGTTTCGACCAGAGCCAGGTGGCAAGACCCGCGTAGAACAACCCGACGGTTACGGCGCTGATGGCCAGGCCATACTCGGTGTCTTTTACCAGGGCTGCCTGGAGTGCGAACGCGACCACGGGTGTGCCAAACACGATGGTGCCGTCCACCATCCTTTTCAGTTTCGGTACGTGGCTCCGAGCGAACAGCACGGCGACAGCCTGGTAAAGCAAGAAATGCAGCACCAAGAAGGGTTCCGTGGAGATGAACAGCTCAGGGTGGTAGTACGTGTACCCCCACCCTGTACCGATCACGAAAGTAAACAGGAACCCGAGTAGGTTAAGCTCACGCCAAGCGCGGAACCGTGCGATCCCAAGAATGGCAAGGTTGAGCACCAGGTAATAGCTAAACAGCGCTACATGATTGCCGCTGCCGGTCGAGATCAGTACCGGTGCCATGAAACCACCCATGGTGCCCAGCACTGCCAACGCTCTGGCGTTCTGTAGCACCGCCAGAGCGCCGGCCAAGGCCGTCAGTACCACCAACAGACCGAAGGCGAAAAGGGGGGACAGCAGGCTGTAGATCCTGAACGCGGCAAAAATGGTCAGGTACAGCATGCCGATACCGCCGCCTTGGAGGCTTAGACCGTAAACAGGTGTCTTTCTGTGCAGACGCCACCCCAGCGCCAGTAGCCCGATCGCCACTGCCGCCACTGCCAGCAGACGCAGCTCGATCGGTAACACGACGAGCTTCCGATCTACGGAATACTTCAGCAGAAACGCGACACCAAAGAACGATACGACGACACCCACTTTGACCGGCACGTTGCCAGTGGTGAACCAGTTTTTGACCGTCTGGACAAACCGATCCATATGGCTGGGTGTTCTTGGACGTGGGGTTTGACCGGGTGGCGCTATTGACGCGGCGGTGGCCGGTCGGGCTTGCTGAGGCCGGTTCGTCACGGTGGTCGCCTGGGGTCGAGCTGCCTGGCGCGTTGAGGCCGGGGGGACAGATCGCGTCTGAGGCGGCGGCGGCGTTGTGGTTTGTGGTGACGACTGGGCTGGAGCGTGTTGTTGGGCTTCAAGACGCTTCAATCGCGTACTTAAACTGCGCAGCTGCCAGATCATGAGCCCCATCGTCAAACCCACGACCCCGCCAAAAAAATATTGGCCGCCTAAGGCGACGTACATGCCCAGAAGGGCTCCTACGAGTGCCAGACCGAACTTCATAGACACCTTTCCGAATGGAATGTACCTGTCGGTAGCGGATTTTGTCACGGCCGGAATTTATTACATCGGCGTTTGGTATCGAATTGGCAGAATATCACTGTGGCCGCGATGATCCCATCGTCACTTTTTCTAGCAGCGATCCGGTTAGACAGCCAGTTCGCCACCATTGGGAACAGCCACTGTGGAATCTCATGAATCCACAGAAACAGGCTATGGCGTGTCGAAAGCGAAGGAGCATCGATTTGTTACCTGCGATGACGCGATGTGGGATTGTCGCGTTTGGCCCGATCGGTCCGTGGCCAATAGAAGCGGCCATGACATGCGTTTATCGTAACCGTTGTGCGTGATCTGACAGTGACTGGGGCCATGCCATCATGGACAGGGCTGGGTTGGGTCCTTCAGTCGGTGAATCCGTGCCAGTGCACGCGAGGCGCGGGCATCACGGGCACCGTGTGATAGTGGCAAGAAAGACCAGAACATTTCGCAGTCTTGCCGTAGAGAACATGTGCGTCGGGTGAACCGTCTTTCCGATTGACCGTTGTCAAGCGTTGCCATGTGTTCAAGGCATGCCTGCCTCCTGGCGCCAGAAGCGGACGATTTCGTCTGCAGCGTCGATATCACGGCAGTGGGTGGCAAGCAGGGGCGGTGCGTCGTAGCGGGGCCAGCTGTGCCCACCGCCAACGACGGCCAAAAAAGTGACAGCGGCACCTTCGTTGACGTTTTCAGGATTGCCGGCCGGGTAGTGTTGCCGGACAACAACCGTTTGTTCGCGTCGGATGACAAGGTCCATCGCCGAACCCGCCCGGTAGGGCGCGCCGCCAAGATCAGGGTAACAGCCTTCTTGAACCTGTAGTTTGTCGTTGCCGTTAAAAGTTAGTAACCACTGCACGGTTTGATGTGGGCTTAGTTTTCCAGACTCCTGAAGAACATTTGGATCATTGAACCAGCCGTTATCGACGGTGCCGTGGATGTAGATCACCGGCAGGGGTCGGTTACGGCGTACGTTTCGAATCTTAATTTGATCGATCGTTCGTGCGACAGGTCCAAACCCGCGAAAAACGTCGGAAAACTGAGGCAGCACCGCCAACTGCCAGGTCATACCTGCTCCACTAGAAAAACCGGTGGCGTAGAACAGATCCGGGGCGACAGACGGCTGCGAACGTAAGAAGGCGACCAGTGCTTTGACGAGATCGACATCTTTGGGATCGGGAGCAGGCTCCTTGGCCGTCGCGTGGCGCCACTTTGTTTTTCCGGTTGGTGGAAAGATTTCGGCAGAAGGACAGACGATCACTTTGCCCTGGTTGGTTTGCCTCTGCCATCGCAGCGCCATCTGCCGGCCCGACGCGTTTCCGCCGTGAAAAGCCATAATGACCGGCATCGGTGGATCTACATCCGGGTTGTGATCGCAGGGGATATGGATGAAGTACTCTCGGGCAGAACCGTTGACACTGATCGATTGCCTTGTAAATCCGGGCGGCGCGGCCAGAGCGCCATGCAAGGGCAGCCAGAGATAGGCCATCGCGGTCCAGACGGTCAATATGGTACTGAGGCGCTGCGGGTGACCTAGGCAATGTGTCTTGGGATTCATCACCAAACTCCTTGATCATAAGATGAAACGATGCGGTTCTGCCCAAAATCAGGCCGTCTGTTGACCTATACCGGAACGGGTCGGAAATCTTTCATCTTCGTTGTGATTTTTTGTTCACCTTGGAAACGATTCGCCATTTGTTCAAGAAGTTGGCCCAGAGGTTGTGAGAAAATACAATCAACGGTTGACCGCGAAGAATTCATGGCAACGTGGCGATGCGGTCCGTCGCAGATCGCAGGAAATCTGTGCCAGGCAGACGCGACCCGAAGGCGATGAAGCGGAGGAACCAAATCAACCGTGCGATATGCGAGGGATAAGCTGTCCTTGAAGGTATTTCGCGATCGAACAACCTCTTCAAGACCGCAAGTATTTAGGAAATCAATACACCGTCGGCATACCAAAACCGGCACAGGAATGCCGACTTGGGCAGAACGCCATCGAGATGAGCACCCGTTGCTTTAGATCGAGCCAGCGATCGCGCCGGTCGCAGAAGCCCTACATGTCTGGGTAGTAGACTGCCTGTATCGCCGTCTCCCAGAAACTAAACGCTCCATGACCGCCCAACCTCCTGCCGTTGAGGTAGTATGTTTTCGTTCCTGCATTATTTACAGTGAACGTTCGACTTACGGTGACGGGGATGAGTCTGGCGGCGGTGGCGCTCCACGAAGCTTCATTGGCGGGTATCGAAATGCCCATTTGGTTGTAACCCTCAAGCGTATTACGCAAGGTGCAATCGGTGGGGGAGACGCCGATGTGCAGCATGAACATGTCCAATGTGCCCATCGTGTGACTCTTTAGGCCCATCATCGCCTGTGCAGTGACCATGACTTTGCCGGGGCCCGGTACGTTGATGATCACCCTGCCCCCAGTTTGATTGGTGCAGCCACCAGCCACTGTCAGCACCGTTCTTGAAGTACTGCCCCATCCCGAAAACCTCACTTTGAAGTCGTCTTCATCGACCTGGTAGTAGTAGCCCATAACATCGGCAACAACGTGCGTCGCACTGCTGGCATAGACGGTGATATCCTCGCCCACGAGGAACCCCGTCTTTACTGTAAATGCGTTGCTGATCGGGTCGGTTTTATCTGTGGGACTAAAGTTGAGAACACCTGAAAGGGGGTGAGCAGTTCCTTTAGGCCACACCGTTAAGAACCCGCGGGCGGTCGAACCGACTGCAACGATATTCATGTGTACAGCTCGTGGTTCACCTCTCGGCGCAGTACACCCGTCTGGATTCCCACCCTGGGTATCGATGAGGGCCCCAGACCCATGGACATAAAAACTCCGAAACGTGTTAGATGGGATTTTTCCACCAGCTAGGCGCGTATCAACAATGCGGCATGGCCGAACCGGTGTGTATACAAAATCCTTGTCAATATCGCCTAGCACCAACGCCGTGCCCGAGTTGGTATCAATGAAATCGTCAGGAGTGCCACCACTGAGAATAGATTGCACCTCAGCGTAGCGTTCAGCACCTCGGATCGCTAGGAGTTTGCGATCGTTTGCCAAGCCCAGCGCCGATCTAAATTCCTCCTCCCAGCCCGGTTCGTTCATGAACCACATATCGACAAGCTCTTCGATCACCACATCTCGGGTGGCCGCAATCTTCTCTAAGTCAGCGAACCGTTGCTCTATCAACGCTTGGTGGGCCAAGTCTGCAGGCGTTGGTTGAAAGTCGTCCGCATGAGCCGACTGAATACAGAGCAGCATTAGACCAAGGGCGTTGATCCCGGGCCATAAAATGTTGAACGTTGATGCCGGAACATGTCGTATCCTCCTTCTACCATTGAAATGATTGGTTGCACATTAGAGTTTTACCTCTCTGTTGACCACCGCATGTTTGATGGTTGCGTTAGGTAGACCATCTGATTGTTATCATCCCCAAACAGTGACGCCTTGAAAAGCAGAAACTCTGTAAGAATACTCATGCCATCAAAAGTCTTTTGATGTGTACGGGGTCGGTTCACGAAAGAGCAAGATCTGCTACGTTGCCCCGACTGTCTTGTAAATTGGCTTTGGTCTGTGATGGTGTTCCTGCCGGACGCAAGATTAACGCGCCGGGGGACAGTGTGCTGATCGTCGCATAGAATAGGTGTGAACAGATGAAACAATAACGGGATGAGCCATGTGGTGTAAAAACGTCGGTCGGGTCCTTATGCTTTTTACCGCATTGACAGCGGGGTGTCAGTCAATCGACAACGGCCTGATCGGATCGCTCGGCGGGTTGTTCCCAGGCAAAGAGTTGTCTGAGAACACAGTCGTTGCAGGGCTGAAAGAGGCGCTGCGGATCGGAATCGTCCGGGCCGTAAGTGAGCTGTCTCAAGAGGGCGGCTACGCAGCGAATCCGGCATTGCAGATCGGCATGCCGGACAAGTTAGAGAAGCTCGCCGGCACCCTGAGAAAGATCGGGCTGAGGCAGCAGGTCGACCTGTTCGAGCAGAAGATGAACGAGGCGGCCGAGAGCGCCGCTTCACAGGCCGCGCCTGTGTTCCTAGACGCCATCGGTCAGATGTCCTTCGCAGACGCCCGCCAGCTTCTTGACGGAGGCCAAACGGCTATCACGGACTACTTTAGAACAAAGACCATGGCACAGTTATCCGAACGTTATACGCCGGTGGTTCATGAGCATATGAACCAGGTCGGTGCGGTGAAGCAATACAACATGATTGTCGGCCGGTACCAGCAGATTCCATTGGTGCCAAAGATTGACTTTTCGCCGGACGTCTACGTGACCGAACAGGCACTCAAAGGATTGTTCTCCTCGCTAGCCGAAGTGGAACAGGACATCCGCTCCAATCCCGCCGCTCGCACCACCGACCTGCTAAGGCGCGTGTTTGGCCAACAATGAAGCCGACGGACCGAGTTGGCGTTGTGATCTTGGCAGCTGTGCTGGCAAATTTCAACAGAAAGGGCGAGCTTGTGCTGATAACAAGGAGGCAGACGAGCGTACCCGCATGGTACCGCTATCGCGGTGGGAGGAGTCTCCCTTGCGACGTTTAGCAAACCGTTGCCTTTGTCGGCAGACATCGATAAAAGTAGTGTTTATGAAGCGAGTTGAGACGCTTTATGTTTGGCTGGCCAGGGTATTTGCGGCATGATGGACTACGCTCTAGCCTGATTGATCTCTGACGCGACATTTGCTTTTTTCGTTCAGTG
Organism: Phycisphaeraceae bacterium; assembly: GCA_965222495.1. Taxonomy (GTDB): domain Bacteria; phylum Planctomycetota; class Phycisphaerae; order Phycisphaerales; family Phycisphaeraceae; genus CBDCUA01. The sequence goes on from CBDCUA010000007.1 coordinate 1,311,281, forward strand.
TGTCAATAACCTTGCTTAACGAAATTGTTCAACCAGGCGATTGGGATATAACTGAAAGTTGTGGATGACAGAATGAAAAGGCGGCGTAGTCTGGGTGTTGTCACAGCACCCTTAACCGCCCACGAGGGCACGTAGTACGCCACCATGCAAGACCGTACCACTGCCCCGCTTCCGTTTCCATCGCAGACATCTCAGGACATGTTGACCGCCGTTCTTCGTGACGGGGCTCAGCGGATGCTATCTCAGGCGATCGAAGCAGAGGTCGCTGAATGGATAGAATCCCACGGGCATATCACCAATGAGCAAGGCCACCGCCAGGTCGTCCGCAACGGTCATCTGCCAAGCCGCACGATTGTCACCGGGGTCGGTCCGATCGAAGTCACCCAGCCCCGCGTCCACGACCGGCGTGCCTCACACGAACGCCAGCGGTTCAGCTCGAAGATTCTCCCGCCGTACCTGCGCAAGACCAAGAGCATTGAGGAATTGATCCCATGGTTGTATCTCAAGGGCATCAGTACCGGCGATTTCACGGAGTCGTTGCAATCGCTGTTAGGACCTAACGTCGCAGGCTTGAGCGCCACGACCGTCACGCGTCTCAAGGCCACATGGGAGCAACAATACAAGGATTGGAGTCACCGATCGTTGGCTGACCAACGGTACGTTTACCTCTGGGCCGATGGCGTGTACTTCAACGTTCGTCTGGAAGATCCCAACAACGCCCGCCAGTGCATCCTGGTGCTGATGGGAGCAACGGCCCAAGGCAAGAAAGAACTGATTGCGATCACTGATGGATATCGCGAGTCCGAGCAATCGTGGCAAGAACTGCTGCTGGACGTGAAGGCCCGTGGCTTAACGATTGACCCGAAGGTGGCGACCGGCGACGGGGCGTTGGGCTTCTGGGCTGCTTTGACAAAAGCATTTCCCACGACACGCGTGCAGCGTTGCTGGGTACACAAGACAGCCAATGTACTCAATAAGATGCCCAAGAGTGTGCAGGCAAAAGCCAAGGCCATGCTCCACGACATTTGGATGGCTGACACAAAATCAAACGCTCACAAAGCGTTCGATCACTTCATCGAAACCTTCCAAGCCAAGTACCCCAAGGCCACGACCTGCCTGGAAAAAAACCGCAAATCATTATTGGCCTTCTACAGCTTCCCGGCGGAACACTGGAAACACCTGCGAACCACGAATCCAATTGAATCCACGTTCGCTACGGTGCGGCTTCGGACGAACAAGACTAAAGGATGTGGCAGCCGAATCGCCTGCCTGACGATGGTCTTCAAGCTGATGCAATGTGCACAGAAACGATGGCTGTCACTCAACGGAGCAAACCTAATCCCAGACGTCATCGCTGGCGTCACTTTTGTTGATGGAGTCGTTCAATCTCACGCCGCCTGATCAATCCCAATCCACAACTCTTGACACGAGCCCCAGGCGATTTTGCTTTTCCTTAGCCTGTCGAGATCATCTCACGAACCAAACTACCCTCGACGTGTAGAGCGGGACCGATGAAAAAACTCATAGATTTCAAACCTATTAAGCGTCTTGCCTTGCCCGAGCTTGGCGAGCTGAGTTGTTCCGGTCTAATCATGATTGTGGGGCCGAATTCGTCTGGAAAGAGTCAACTTCTCGGAGACATAACTCAGAAGATCTCTGGCGAACCTAGAGACCTAGTAGTCGCGACTGACTTGGAGGTTGAAACGCCGAATCATGAATCGCTCCTATCTTGTCTAAAAAATGAAGGGTATCTATCCATTACTTGGGATGACAACGGCAATGAACAGTTTTTCCCGATGACTCCATTCTTAGGAACTGGTCAAGGCGCTCAGAATATCGGTTCCCAACAGCTTGAGCAGTTGCGAAGCCGGGCGTCAAAGGATGAGTCACGAAAGCGGCGAAACGAATACTTCGGATGGTTCAGCAAATTCCTTGTCACAGCCTTATTCCTAGAAAATCGACTCACCAGTCTCACAACCGTTGACACAATCGACTTCGAGAAACAACCACCGAGTAATGACCTTCATGCCCTTCATCTAAACGATGCGGCCCGCCTGGAGCTAACAAAAGAGATACAACGCGCCTTCTTCAAGGCGATTTGGTCAGACTCATCAAGAGGCAATAAGTTGTGTCTCAGGATCGGCGAGCAAGGAGGTATTCCAACCGCAGAGGACCGCTTGTCCGTAAAGAAAATGGCCGAGTATCGCACGCTCGAATCTGAGGGCGATGGTATGAAGTCCTATGTAGCAACTGTTATCTCCTTATTGCTGGGTCGTCGACCTGTTTGCGTAATCGATGAACCGGAAATGTGCCTTCATCCGCCCCAGGCATTCAATCTGGGACAATTCATTGGGGGCAAAGCAACGTCTGAACATAACGCGACCTTTGTCGCGACACACAGTAGCCAGGTTCTTCGTGGGGTCATTCAAAACGCAAATCGCCTACAGATTGTTCGTTTGGCAAGAACCACCAAAGGGTTTTCAGCTAGACACGTCGATTCGAAAGTATTGTCTGAGGCGCTAAAAAAGCCTACGGTACGCGCTGAGACCGTGCTAGATGGTATCTTTTCACAGGCAGTAGCAATAATTGAAGGGGATGGGGACCGCATTGTCTATCAAGCAGCCTGGGAGAAAATAGGCAATGATCGACATTTCGATATCCATTTCGCAACTGCTGGCGGTACAGGAGGAATTGCGGACACTTGTCAGCTGTATCGGATACTTGGAATACCCGTCTCCGTCATCGCTGATTTGGATGTAGTTACCGATACGGGCAAACTTAGCAGGATATTTAATGCTCTATGTCCCAGCTCAGCTACTGGCGGTTCACTACTTGAAGAGGTGGCTAGCATTGCCGACACCATACGCCGATTTTGCCACCCACAGTTACTGAAAAAGACGTAATCGCTGAACTTGAAAGCATTCTAACGACAAACATCAATTGGGCCAACAGCGACGACCAGAAGGTTAGAGAGAGGTTGACCTCGCTTACGAGCTCGCTCAATCGTATGCGGCAACTGAAAAGTGGTGGCCTAGATGTCCTGCCAGAGCAGGTAAGAGTACCTCTCACAAAATTAGTAGACAAGTTTAAAGCCGTAGGATTATTTCTGGTGCCCGTTGGCGAACTAGAAGAGTGGCTGACAGGCTGTAATATTGGCGCTTCTAAGCGCACGAAATGGGCATGGGCGAATGAAGCCGCAACATATATTCGAACACACCCTACTAGGAGCGACGATATATGGAAATTCATGAGTGATGTTGGCCAGTACCTAACGACACAATTCGATTGACTACGGAGCGGAACAGCGTCGGTAAGTATTCATATTCATTATGACAGACCACCTGTGCTCGAAATGCTGCAGGTCGAGTCGATGACTCCCAACAATGTGTTCTCAGAGATTTGAAGATGGCTGCCGATGTGTGTCAACAGTACGGGCTCCCTCGCCGATGGCCTTTTGGGCTAGTGACTAGTGATAGAAAAAGTTATCATTAGTCTAGAACGGAGGGGCGTGTTGCCGAAACGAAATCTTATGCAGCCCAATCGGTGAACCTATATAAGAGGGCAGGGCAGACCTGCCGGTGTCGCCATAAACAATTATGATTAAGGTGCATGCCACTGTATTATGAGCGGTACTAGGGCATGACCTTATAATAATACCGCTCGACCAACGGCAAACAATCACAGTCGATTATTACAAGGTTCAGTGATACACAAAGGTTGAAATGACAATGCATGAGGTACGAGACAAGCGTAGATACGATGTGTTCATTAGTTCAACCTTCAGTGACCTAGAGTGTGTGCGATCTGAACTTATTGATGCAACTCTGCGGGCTGAGCATTACCCGATAGCTATGGAGCATTTTCACGGTGGTCCGAAGGACCTGCCGCTCATCTCGAAGAAAATTAAGGAAGCTGACATTTTTGTGATTGTTGTTGGATCGCGTCTAGGATCATCGATCTCCACAGAGGAACTTGCATTTATTCAGAAAGAATACCTGTTAGCACTTGATGCGAAAAAACCTGTACTTGCCTATCTGCTCGACGACCAACAGTACCGCGATATGAGAAAGTTATTCGAGGTTGGAGACGCCGAGAGAGCAAAGGACAAAATTCTCGACGAGTTTAGGGAACTCATTCAACGTTATGAAGATGGATCTGGTCGACTCACTCCCAGATTTAAACTTGATATTGCAATGGAAAGGGACGGAGATTCTCAAGTTACCAAAGGCAGTATTGACCAGAGGAGCTGCCGTCACAAATCCAGGGACTTGCTAGACCGTTACCAACTCGACCTCGTGCGGGTAGTTCGAGAGGACCTTGGTGGTAAAGGAGGGTGGGTCGAAGGCGGTACCTATGATGGTCAAGTTCTATTAAGTACGAAAATTACAGAAAACAGGTTCTTTTTTCAGTTCATTTCGGAACTCGAAAAATTCGGAAAGTTGGCGACGAGATTAACAAAAGATGTTCCTGAGTTAAAAAGTGCGGTTGCACGTAAGTTCTTAGAAGACCATCTCGGGAATATTGAACTTGCTGGCGTTTCGAGAATGTTTTTCGAGTCAGGTTCATCGATTGCATTACTATCTGAGGAAGTATTTCGTCTTTCGAAAGCAAAGGAGTGGATAAGAAACTATTGGTCAACTGTGCATGTGGAAACAAATAATTTTCTGACATACTTATATTTCACCCTAATGGCCCAACGGCCAGCAGAACTATTTCCTCCTGGAAGTCCAGATGACAAATACGGGGCTACGTTCGGCGATCTAGTGACTCTTACTGAGCCGAGTACGCAGCGAGTTTATTCTCAGGGGCTCCTGAACTTCGATAAGGTGAAAGAGAAACTCAATCCTTTGACAGAGCGTTTTAGAGAGAACTATACCACTTCTGGGCTGGTTCTGATGACCGTATCGGGGTTAGATATTGAGCATGGTCCGCATGTCGGAAGTTACCCCAACGCAATTTTTAAAAACGGTCTTTTTGCAGCTAAGGTACCGATGGTAATGTTTCTAGATGAAAATAAGACGCTAAGGAAGCCATTTGACAAAAAGACCTGCTATAGAATATTCGACAAGAAAGAGGAATGGGCCGCTGCAATCAACGAAACACCATTTGCAATAGCAATTGGTTGTTCTGGAGCGAATGTGGCAGAAGAAGTCCGAAGCAAGTTGAAACTTTGGCCGTTCGATGAAATTACCATCCATCCGGACGATTCTGGCCGATATGCGGTATACGCGTTTTCCAAACTATTCCTGTCCAGGTTTGTCACGCCTGACCGAACGGTACAACAAGTCGGTGAGCCAGTGATCAACGTGGACATCGAGAGCTTCGCCGGCAAGAAGCGGTTATAGCCTTGTTTGGTCTTCGAAGTCCTGGACTTTCTCGTCATCCGGCGGCATTAGTATTTCAACACATAAGCCGGGCTCTTATTCAAATTCTCAAGGTCCCTGATGCATCCGAGCGTTGTCTGAACGTTCTTATGACCGAGAAACGGTTGTGTAATCCTCCCTAAAACTGTATCATCCAAAAATAGAGGGTCCGTTTTAGAATACGCTTATCTAAAGAGCCTTTGATGAAGGCCGGCAAGCTCACCGAGACGCAGATTGTGGCCATCCTCAAGCAGCAGGATCCGGGTTTAGGCGCGTATAGGTTCAAATACCATGCTTGCGGTCGAGGTCAGATGCCTCTCAAAACCGAATTTGTGTTTCGATTGAACATTGGAGCCATACGCGATCCTCACGGTGTTCCGTACTTTTCATTGAGTGTTCGTATTTTTATCCCTGTGGATCCATACCGAACATCCAGCGTGGCAGAGTACCCGGCGCGATACGCTTCCTAGAAGAAAGTGCTCGAAAGCATTGTGGCTCCTGTGTCCCACGACGAGGATGTCTGTACCGTTCTTTTTGGCAACGGCGAGGAGTTCCTCACTGACATTGTGGCCGTCGCGAAACTCGATTGACACATCGGCTCCCGTTCGACGCAGCGCATCGCCCGCCGCCTGAATCTGTTCTTTGGCTTCCTGTTTTAGGTTCTGCCACGAGTCGGTCATCTGTTCGAGGATGTCAATTCGGTAGAAATGGCTCGACAACAGCACCCGCATCAAGGTTGCCTGAAGCGGGCCCTGTTTGGCCATATCCGCAACGGCATCCAGTGCCGCCTTGGCGGGCTGCGATCCGTCAAGGGCAACAAGGACACGAAGCGGCTGTTCGGCAACCGGTTTTTTGGGTTGCCGAACGACCAGCACCGAGCACGGGGCGTGAGCGACGACCCGCCGCGACACGCTTCCAATCAGAAACCGCTCGACCCGACCTAGGCCGTGGGATCCGATCACGATCAGATCGGCGTCAAGTTCGCCGGCGGCCTTGATAATGCCGCTGGCCGCTTCATCTCGACGGATCAACGTATCGACCGACCACGATCGGTTGTTCAGCCGCTTTACACCGGCTTCGAGAACGTGGGTCGCATTCATGTTTCGTTGGGCTTCAAGTTCGCGGAGGTCGGTACGGTCAAGATTCATGGGGAAATCGGCGCCGAATCCCGAGTCAAAAAATGGGGCTCTGAAATCCTCCAACACCGTCAAAACAGTGACGTGGCAATCCGGGGTAAGGGGCAGTTTATTCAGCAGGTCGGCAGCGGCGGTGGAACATGCCGATCCGTCTATTGCAAGCAGAATCTTTTTCATAACAAATTATAGCGACATTTCTCATTTGGTCTTCGTCCAGCTACGCTGACGGGCCATTTGCGTACCCGTGTAACGCCGCGACCAAGAATCCAGACCATGTTGACCCGGTCTCTGGACGAAGAACGGCTGGGGCACTGGGGTCAGACAAGCATTAGTGTGTCATGGCCTAATGAAACACTCAAGGGCATCGTCAACAACTGATCTCGTCTAGACGTTGTACGTACTGTGATATTTTGATTCATTTCGTTTGGGTTGGCGAGCGTGAAGTGGTAAGCCCTGAGTTCGAATTTTTGCTTCGACGTTCGGTCATGCACCGATCCGCCTTCATGCTTCCGACGAGCGATGGGTTATGCGACCGGATCCTGTGATCGAGTTCTGGGACGGGCAGACCCATCGACTGGGACAAGGGGTAACGCTGTATCGTTGTGGCGGCCACGACACGGGGGCCACAGTGCTGCACTGGTCGGAAGGGGTAGGGGGGCTTGGTGTGCTGTTAAGTAGCGATACGATGCTTGTGGCCCCCAACCGCCGCCAGGTGTCATTTATGTATAGCTACCCAAATTTCATCCCACTCTCGGGATCAGTTGTTGACAGCATCATTGAAAAATTGGCGCCTCTTAGTTTTGAACGAGTTTATAGTCATATCGCTGACTTGGTCATTGACACGGATGCAAAAGCCGCCATAAGACGTTCGGCTCTACGGTACAAGAAGGCGATTGACGGTTGATGTTGTCATGGCTGCGTACAGCCATCTGGCGATAGGGCATGTGTGACGACATCAAGAGCGTCGTTGCTCGCAGTTGAATGCCGCGCCCTAGTGGATTGAGCAAAATATTCTTGGAAACAGAGCGGAGAACGTTACAATGATCGTTTATAAGAGCTCCGTTGGATTGCCAGGACAAGGTCAAACGGAAGATGCCGTTTGGGTGGAGTTCATCGCTGACGGTACAACGGTAGATTGTGCATCTTTTCCGCAGTTGGCGGAGGCCGTCTGGGAAATGTGAGTCGGTACGTGTTGGCCTTGCATAAACCACGTGCCCAAAAGAGAAGAGAGTAACGAAACTGTCATTTGAAGGGAGTTTTTTATGGAAAGCAAAAGAACTTGTCAGTTACATGGCTCGATTCTCCTTGTCTGCGTATTTGTTTTTGTATTCGTGCAAAACGTGGCGGCGGTCACCTCCGTCAACGTGGTTGTACCGGGCACTTCTGACCCTTGGCTTGCGGGTATGCCCAATGGATCGACCGCCAGTGCCGGCGGCGGTGATGTGGATGTCGCCCCAACTCACTCTCCTGTCGAGGTCCTAGGCCTCTTGTTAACGCCAGGGACTGAATTAACATTCGAAGCTTCAGGAGGGGTTAGTAATGGGCCTGCGATACCCCTGGTTGGTCCAGACGGCGGTGCCATTTTTCCTCACACCGCTGGTGCAGAAAATGGGATTGCTGATATCACGGTTCCCCTCAACTCGCTGATCGGTGTTTTTCTTGGACCAGATCAACCGGATTTGAGCGCCGCGCCAAGTGCGCTTGATTTCTCGTCTGGTGCAAGCCGAGATTTCTTAACTCTTTCTCCGCTTGTTAAGCAGCCATTCTTTATCGGAGATGGTTTGACCAGTGGCAATCAAGTACAAGCCGTGGTCGTCCCCATTGCTGCAACTCGGCTTTTCCTAGGCACCATGGATGGCTTTGGATGGTTCAATAATCTCGGTCAATTTGACGTACAAATAAACGAGCCCGACCCCGTCACCAACCCTGCCATACCCGAACCGCTTACCGTAACGCTTGGCCTTGTGACGCTAAGTGCGCTGGGTGTAACGATGCGACGCAGAATAGCGTAAATAAAGGTGATCTTGGCAGCTGCACTGGCGGATCTCAACGGAGGGCGTGGTGTTTGTACTGTTCACAAGCAGGCGGAGGAGCGTATCGGCGTAACACCGCCTTCGGCGTTGTGGCGTGTTCTCAACTCGCTCCTGGCAGTAGCAGTTCGTCAGCATCGCTGGTACCCGTTAACGGGGAGGGCGGGATGGGATCGGCCTCGTTTCGCCAAGCTCCTCAAGGCGCGTTGGTGACAAAGCAAATCGTGGAATGATCATGATTTGGCTCGTCTCGTCGATGTTGTTTATCTTCAACGGTTTTCCTACTGTCTTGCGGTGAGATTTGAGGGCAATTTGAGGGCAACGTTTGTGGCAGACGGCTGGGCATGCCGGCCGAATAGGACGTACAGCAGTGGCAGCACCAGTAGCGTCAAAACGGTGGAGGTGACCACGCCTCCGATCACGACCGTGGCAAGGGGACGCTGCACCTCGGCTCCGACACCGTTGGAGATCGCCATCGGCAGGAAGCCGACCGCATCGGTGACCGCCGTCGCCAAGACGGGCCGCAGCCGCTGCCGTGCTGCATTCATGACCGCGTCTCGGAGTGTCTGGTCTTTTTCGAGGAAACCGCGGATCGCTGCGACCATGATCTGGCCATTTAGCACAGCGATGCCCGAGAGTGCGATGAAGCCCACCGCTGCGCTGACGCTGAATGAAATCTGACGGAACCAAAGCGCATAGACGCCGCCGATGAGCGCGAAGGGAACGCCCGTGTAGACCAGCAGCACATCGCGCAGGTTTTGCATGCTGAAATAAAGCAGCAGGAACACCAGCAGGAGTGTGGCGGGAACAACCAATAGAAGTCGCCGCTGGGCACGCTGGAGGTTCTCGAACTGACCGCCCCATTCCACGACGTAACCCTCGGGTAAAGCGACCTCACGCTCGATCCTTTGCCGGGCCTCGCCGATAAATGAGCTGACGTCGCGCCCGACCACGTTGCACTGCACGCGGATGACCCGACGTCCCCATTCACGGTTGATGGTCGCCAGGCCTTCGGTCTGTTCAATCGAGACCAGTGACCGAAGCGGCAGACGCTGTCCCGTTGTGGTCGGGACGATGGTGTTGGCCAGCACCTCGGCGTCGCGGCGGTGCCGATCGGGCAATCGGACGACCAGGTCAAAGTGACGCTGGCCCTCGAAGACCTCGCCGAGGGTCCGCCCACCCACCGCCTCTACAAACTCCAGCACGTGTCGGGCCGGCACGCCGTGGCGGGCAAGCGCCTGTTGATCGACGCGGGCCCGGAGCATGGGCTGACCGGTGAGCTGGTCCACAGCAATATCTGAGTTGCCGGGAACCTGCAGCAACACACGCTGAATCTCGTCACTGATCTGGACCAGCTCGTCGAAATCATCGCCGTAAATCTTGATGCCCAGATCGGAGCGGATGCCAGAGATCATTTCGTTGAGCCTCATCTCAATCGGCTGGCTAAAAACCATATTCAATCCCGGCAGATCGGCTAACTGCTGTTGCATGGCGGCAACGAGTTCGGTCTGGCTGGCGGCCCGTGTCCACTGCTTGCGCGGTTGGAAGGAGACAAAGATGTCGGTCAGTTCTGTGCCCATCGGGTCGGTGGCGACCTCCGCGGTGCCCACGCGGCTCCAGACATGGCGAACCTCATCTGGGAACTGGTCTTTGAGCAACCGTTCAATGCGGCTGTTATATGCAGTGGACTGATCGATGGAGATACCGGCCAGGCGGATGGTGTTGATTGCCATCGCTCCCTCACTGAGCCGTGGCAGGAACTCGCCGCCCAGCCGTGTGGCTTGGGCGCCTGTAAGTGCGAGTAAAACGATGACACCCAATAGCACACCCCAACGGAACTTCATCGCGGCGGCCAAGCAGGCGCTGTAAGCACGCGTCATGATGCCTTCGATGACCCCTTCGTGTGACTTTGGCTTTCTTGGCAGGCAGTAGTAGCCCAACACGGGTGAGAGCGTCAAGGCCAGTAGCAACGCGGCGATCAGGGCAAAAATGAACGTCCACGCCATTGGCTTGAACATCTTGCCCTCGATTCCTTCAAGCGTGAGTACCGGCAAGAAGACAATCAAAATAATACCGATGCCGAACGCGATCGACCGTGTGACTTGCGTGCTGGATTGAGCGACGACTTGGAGTCGTTCGATCGGGGTGAGCGGACGGCCCAGCTCCCGTGAGCGCTGTGCCAGGTGGCGCAGGTTGGCCTCCGTCATAACCACCGATCCGTCGATGATGATGCCAAAGTCGATGGCCCCCAAGCTCAGCAGGCTTGCGGCGATCGCGAATTCGTACATGCCCAGGATCGCCAGCAGCATGACCAGTGGGATGATCAGCGCCACGATCAACCCGGCCCGAATGTTGCCCAGCAGCAAGAACAACACCACAATCACCAGCGCCGCACCCAGCATCAGGTTGTGCTGAGCTGTCTGGACCACCGCGTGGGTCAGTTCGGTGCGGTCGTACACCACTTCAACGATGGCGTCTGGCGGCAGGGCCGAACGGACCTGCTCGAGCTGGGCTTTGAGTTTCTCGGTGACCACCTTGCCGTTCTCGCCCATGAGCATAAAAGCCAAGCCAAGGACGACCTCGCCTCGGCCGTCGGCGGTGACGGCGCCGCGGCGGATTTGGTGGTCGATCTTCACCTGTTCGGCAATGTCGTGGATGTGAATGGGATTGCCGTCGTAAGAGGCGACGACGATCTGTTTGATCTGATCGAGCGTTGAGACGCGGCCAATGCCGTGAACCATCTTTGAGGCGCCGCCGGCGGTGATCAGGCCGCCGCCCACATTGGCGTTGTTTCGCTGCAACGCGTCAAAAACACCATCCATGGTCAGGTCGAACTTAAGTAACGCTTCCGGTGAGACCACCACGTGGTACTGTCGCACTTCACCGCCCCAGGTATTCACCTCGGCCACCCCTGCGACCTTGCGCAGCTCGGGCTTGATCACCCAATCGTGGATCGTGCGAAGTTCTTCCAGTGTGCGACGGGGATCTTCCGACCGCACGACGTAGTGGAAAATCTCGCCCAAACCACTGGCGATCGGACCGAGTTGGGGTCGTTCGATGGCTTCGGGTAGATCGACTGCGCTGATCCGCTCGAAGACATGCTGTCGCGCGTCGGTGATGTCGGTCGCATCGTCGAACGTGGCGACCACTTGCGAAAATCCGAACTTGGAGACCGACCGGACATTGACCAGACCCGGCAAACCCCCGATCGACAGCTCGATGGGTAGCGTAATCTGCTGCTCGATCTCCAGCGGGTTCAGCGACGGGGCGACGGTATTGATCTGTACCTGGATCGGTGTTGTGTCAGGAAACGCATCGACCGGCAGCTGGGTCATTCGCCACACTCCCAACGCGCAGAACATGAGTGTGATCAAGACCACCAGTAGGCGATTGTTTAAGGAAAAGACAACAAGCCGGGCCAGCACGTTTACAAACTCCGTTCACGGAAAGCCACGGTTCAATGATCCGCACAACCGGCGCCAAGTCGAGACTTCAGAAATTCAGACATGACGATAAAACTGCCTTCTGTCACAACAGGGTCGGCCGGTTCCAGACCGGTGATCACCTCCACCTGCTCACCCATGGATGCTCCCAGCGCCACGCGTCGTAAAGCGAACAGGTCAGGTTCACTCTGAACGAAGACAAAACTGCCACCCTCGTAATGTTGGACCGTGTCCCGGGGGACAAAAGTGGTCTGACGGATCTCGCCAGTCAGGACGCGCGCTTGACCGAACAGCCCCGTCTTGATCTGTTCGGCATCGTCGGTGACCAGGGCGCGGGCCCGGACCATTCGACTGCGCGGATCAATCGACGTGTCGATCCAGGTAATATGGCCAAGGATCGTTGATTCGGGCAGCTCATCGAACCGAGCTTCGACCGTTTGGCCAACGCGAAGGGAGGCCAGATGGTTCGCGGGCACAGAGAGCATCAGCCAGCGGCTGGAGAGATCCGCGATCGTGAACAAGGCATCGCCGACTTTTGCTGCTTCGCCCACAACGGCACGCCGTTCGACCAACGTGCCATCAAAAGGTGCGCACACTTCCAGGCGTGCGGAGGTATTCTGCGTGTGTTCGATCTGGTTCATTTGCTCATCGTCGAATCCCAGGTTGATCAGCTTCTGTCCGAGGTTGTTCACCGCCAGTTCGGCCGCCCGAAGCGCCGCGTGAGCTTGGAGAAAATCTTTCTCCGCGGCGATGTTGTGTTCCTTCAACCGTTTTTCCCGTTCAAAGGTTTTGCGGCGAATCTCACGTTCGACCAGGGCAGAAAGCAGATCGCTCTTGGCCGCAGCTACTTCTGCAGAGTGCAACTCGACCAACACGTCGCCGGCCGCAACATGCTTGCCCACGTCATGTTCAACACTCCGGATCACCCCGCCAGCCAGGGGCGTCACGCGGGCCATGGTGTTAAGGTTGTACTGAACCTCACAGAATGCCTGAAGGCCGGGAGCCGAGAAGGCCACTCGCGGCGGTTGGGTCTGGATACCGACCTTTTGCGCCGAGGCGGTGGAGGGAAAGCGAATCTTCATGCTCTCGCCCGGTTCCAGTGAAGCCGCTCGCTGCGGCTGACAGATGCCGCACTCGATCTCCGCCACGCCGTGGTCGTTACAAAACAGATCTCCGGCGTGCCCGTGGTCCGCGTTTGAAGCGGGTTCGTGACTTGGCGTGGCGGCGCCCGTCTTTAACTCTGGGTGACAGAGAAAACATTCGTCTTCATAAAGGGAGTGCTCTTTGCAGTATAGACGATCCTTCTCTTCCAGCTCAGGGTGACAGAGCCAACAACGGTCTTCATATCGACCGTGTTCCTTGCACCAGAGCCTGTCCGCCTCTCGCTTCGAAGGGTCACAGATGAAGCAGGATTCACCTGACTGATCGTGCTGGTGCGCCGTTGGTGTAGCGGTGGAAGTCTGCTGAGAAGGTGGTGCCTGATCGCAACCGGCAGGCGTCATCGATATGGCCAGAGAGAGTAACAAGGTCGATCCGACACTCTGATGGTGTAATCTGTTTGCTTTCATTGGTTTTCTACTTTGCTGGTTTGATGGTCGGTGTTCGACGAGGCGGAATCGCTTATTTCCAAATTGACCGTAAACCATGGTCGGCCGATAGGGCTCTGAGTCTCGACGATGGCCGTGTCATAACCGGCGAGCACTTCAGCCAGCTGGCTACGCATCTCGACCAGGGTGCGCTGAACATCGAGCACATCGAGGTCATCGATTCGGTTTTATTCTCACAAGCGGTTGTGCGGTTTGATTGACTGGATGTGAAGCGGGGACTAGATGACGATTATGACGCTACCGATCAGCTGCGAGGCGACTGGCGAACCATCATGCTGCAAGGCGATTGAAGGAGCAACAAATGAGTGAAATAGCATTGGCTCGTGAGGAAAGAGAACAGATGCAGCCAGCAAAGACTTGTGGCTGATCTGACCCTCACCTCGCGAGAGGTGAATCCGTTCTGTAAGGATGGGGCGGTCTGTGCAGGGACGCTCGTACGGCACGCTGGAACACACATCATGACGTGCGCAAAATGTACGTTCTGAAACACTGGTTTGTGAACACCCACCCCCGAACAAGATGCGCGTTTGACCACCGATCTCCTGGCAGAGCACTGCACCGCGAGGAACAACGATAACGCCCATCACAGCAGATAAAACGAGAAATCCCTTCCACAATGGACGATAACCGTTGATCATAATCGAAAACATTCTATCACCTCTTATCGCCCAAAACAATCATTATTCTCATCTGTGCTGCACCTAAACCCGCATCCTGATCCAAGCAAAAGACTAGGAAATCTGGCAGTGGTCGACATCAGCGGTCACCATCGAGATATCAAGAATGTGGTTTGCGTGTTGGTTTCGGATTGAACCGAATGTCTGAATCTCACCTCAGAGGGAACGGGCAATCAGAACAGACAATTCACATTGATGGTCGATCCAAGTTTCGTAGATCGCGTGGTCAATACCTAAGCCATTCCGGGCGCGGTCCAGGTCGGTGTTGTGGTTGATACGAATCTGGCCCTTACCGTCACACCCGTCCCTTGTTGACTTGAGGACGTCAGGTGTACCGAGACGGTTGACCGCGTCTCAGAGATGACCTGTCGACGCTACCCCGGAGGGGGTACGGACGGCAAACAACACCGCGTTTTGCCCACCGGACTTGCCGATCGCAAAGGTTGCCACCAGCACGCCACCCGGCATCTGGGCGACAGACATCAAGGAGTCGAATCCGTTGAGGGCCCGGCCTTCACGGGCACCCCCGGCACAGGCATGTCGGTCCCGGCCGCCACCATCCCTAGAGGATGAGCGGCCTCACTTGCGCCCGTGATGATGATCTCACGACCGCGTGATGCCGCTTGGCGCGTAGGTCACCATAGTCGTCCGGTGTGCGGTGAGCCGACACGACTTTGTTTCGAGTGGCACCTCGAATTCCGTGAACGGTAGGGCGGCACAAACCCACGGTGGGGCCAATCAGACTGGCTTGTCATGATGACTCCCACCAGGGCCGAAGGGTCGGATCGGTTCGTCATGATGCTCTCCGAGTGCCGCGGTTGAAAGGCCGGCATCTAATCGCAGCACATTATGCGATGTGCTTTACACGATATTTATTTCGTGTAAATGGTATCGCTATAATGGGCCGTGTCACGGAGTCTGATCACATGGGCAAAACCAGGACCGAAACGGCCGGTGGGGCCTGGACATTCCTGACCAACCATTCGCACGTTCTGATTTGTCTGCATCGAGACACGGATATTCGTCTGCGCGATGTGGCCGAACGGATGGGTATCACCGAACGCGCTGTACAGCGAATCGTACAGGAGCTGGAGGAGGCGGGCATCATCACGCGTCGTAGAGAGGGGCGGCGAAACTCTTACATGGTGCATTCACGCGGCCATCTGCGGCACGCGCTCGAAGGACATTGCTCCGTCGGTGATCTCCTGAGCATGGTGGACGGCCCCGTCAAGAAGAAACAGAGGTAGTATACACCACCACGCGGAACATACTGTCTGCGACGCGACAATGATTCTTGTGATGACCGCAGATCACAGATGAACAGATTCAGAAGAATCGATTTGATGGAACACGAACAATCGGTATTGCAGCAAGTGAGCAATTATGAAAAGAATCAAGCGACTACTCGCCGCCAACCGTAGCGAAATCGCCATTCGCATTTTTCGCAGTACCCACGAACTGGGCATTCGTACGGTAGCGATGTATTCACACGAGGATCGCTATGCGCAGCACCGCTTCAAGGCGGATGAGGCGTACGAAGTTGGCAGACCCGGCGAGCCGATTCAGGCGTACCTCGATATTGACGCGATTGTCGCGCTGGCGAAGAAACATGACATCGACGCCATTCATCCGGGCTATGGGTTCCTGTCGGAGAATCCGAATCTCGCTCAGGCTTGCGACGATGCGCGGATCATCTTTGTTGGGCCGCGCGTTGAAACGCTCAAGAAACTGGGCGACAAGATCTCCGCTCGCAAGATCGCCGAGCGGGGTGGTG
The DNA here is from genome assembly GCA_965222495.1 of Phycisphaeraceae bacterium. Lineage (GTDB taxonomy): Bacteria > Planctomycetota > Phycisphaerae > Phycisphaerales > Phycisphaeraceae > CBDCUA01. The sequence goes on from CBDCUA010000007.1 coordinate 1,327,311, forward strand.
TACCGGTCTTGGGCGGCAGTGCCGATGCCATTGGCGACGTGGAGGAAGGTAAACGGATGGCGGCGGACATCGGTTTTCCCGTCATTCTCAAGGCGGCTCATGGCGGCGGCGGGCGTGGCATGCGAGTCGTGCGCGATCTTGATGAATTCGACGTCGCGTTCGAGCAATCTCGGCGCGAATCGCTTACCGCGTTCGGCAGCCCTGACATCTTTGTCGAAAAATTTATTCAGCGCGCCCGGCACATCGAAGTGCAACTGCTCGGTGATCGACACGGCAATCTGGTACATCTGTTTGAACGGGATTGCTCTGTCCAGCGCCGACATCAGAAAGTGGTCGAGATTGCTCCGGCGCCCAACCTAGACCCGAACGTACGGCAGGCGCTCTGCGATGCGGCGGTTGCGATCGGCAATGCGGTCGATTACGCGAACGCGGGTACCGTTGAATTCCTTGTCGACGTCGACACGAACAAGTTTTTCTTCATCGAGGTCAATCCCCGTATTCAGGTCGAACATACTGTGACCGAACAGGTGACCGGCGTTGATCTGATCAAGTCACAGATTCTCATCGCACAGGGCATCTCGCTGGACGATCCCGCCATCGATTTGCCATCGCAGGACGAGGTTGCCACGCACGGCTTTGCCATTCAATGTCGCGTCACGACGGAAGACCCGTCCAACAAGTTCATGCCCGACTACGGCCGGATTTCCCACTATCGTTCGGGTAGCGGCATGGGCATACGACTCGATGCGGGCACAGCGTTTTCTGGCGCGGTCGTCTATCCCTATTACGATTCGCTGCTGGTGAAGGTGACCGCATGGGCGAGGAAATTCCCCGATGCCGCGCGACGCATCGAACGCTGCCTGCAGGAATTCCGCATCCGCGGCGTGAAGACGAACATCCCGTTCCTGTTCAAGCTGATCATGCACCCGACCTTCATGGCTGGTGACTGCACGACGAATTTCATTGACCAAACGCCGGAATTGTTCGACTTCCCACCGCGCCGCGACAGGGCGACGAGGTTGCTGACATATCTGGCCGAGACGATCGTCAACGGCAATCCGCTGGTGAAAGATCGTCCGAAAGCACAGCGGCGCACGGCGGCTCCCTTGCCGGTGTACGACGCAGATTCGCCGCCGCCGGACGGCATGCGACAGAAACTGCTCGAGCTGGGAGCAGAGAAGTTTTCACGATGGCTTCTCGAACAGAAACAGGTCTTGGTCACTGACACGACATTTCGTGACGCTCACCAGTCGTTGCTAGCGACGCGGCTGCGGACGTACGACATGCTGCAGATCGCCGAGGCCTACGCTCGGCTGTGCCCGGAACTGTTTTCGTTGGAGATGTGGGGCGGAGCGACATTCGACACATCGATGCGCTTCCTCAAGGAGTGCCCGTGGCAACGCGTCGCGGAAATGCGGCAGCGCATCCCAAACATCCTGTTCCAGATGTTGCTGCGCGCGTCGAACGCCGTTGGATACACGAACTATCCCGACAATGTCGTGGAGGCGTTTGTGGAAGAGGCGGCCGACGCGGGTATCGACGTGTTTCGTGTATTCGATGCGCTGAACTGGGTGCCGAACATGAAGGTGGCAATGGACGCGGTGATCAAGAGCGGCGCGATCTGCGAAGCGGCCATCTGCTACACCGGCGACATCCTCGATCCCAACCGCCCGAAGTACAGCCTCAAGTACTACGTCAAGATGGCAAGGCAGCTCGAAGAAATGGGCGCCCACATTCTGGCGATCAAGGACATGGCAGGAATCTGCAAGCCTTATGCGGCGGAACTGCTGATCAAGACGTTGCGCGAGGAAGTTGGCATTCCCGTTCACTTTCACACGCACGATACCAGCGGTGCACAGGCGGCGGCATTGCTGAAGGCGGCCGAGGTTGGTGTGAACATTGTCGACGCCGCATTCGCACCGCTGTCCGGCGGCACATCGCAGCCAAACATGAACACGCTGGTCGAAGCCTTGCGATTTTCGGGCCGCGGCACAGGGTTACAGTCGCAGCATCTCGACGCGATCTCGGAATACTGGCGAGCGGTGCGCGAGTTCTATGCGGGTTTCGAGAGTCCGGCGCTTCCGGCAGGCGCAGACCTGTATCAACACGAGATGCCCGGAGGCCAATACACGAACCTGTATCAGCAGGCGCGGGCACTGGGATTGGCCGATCGTTGGGGCGAAGTCTGTCAGGTGTATGCCGACGTTAACCAGATGCTGGGTGACATCGTCAAAGTGACGCCCACGTCGAAAGCCGTCGGCGACTTTGCACTGTTTCTGATTGCCAACGAGATGTCCACCGACGACGTGCTTTCCGGCGGGCGCGAAATCGCGTTTCCGCAATCGGTCGTCGACCTGGTCTGCGGGCGCATGGGCCAGACACCAGGCGGTTTCCCGGAGAAAGTGCGCGATCGAGTTCTGCGAGGTGAAAAACCGATCGAGGGTCGCCCCGGCGCCAACCTTCCCGACGCCGACTTCCAAAAGACCGCCGAAGCCATTCGCCCGTTTCTTAAGCGTAAACCATCGCGACGCGAAATCGTTTCACACCTGTTGTATGAGCAGGTCTTCACGGACTTTGCCAGTCATCATCGGAAGTACGCCAATACGAGCATCCTGCCAACACCCACGTTCCTATACGGTCTCGATCCTGGAGAAGAAATTGCTGTCGATATCGAAGCGGGCAAGACGTTGATCATTCGTTTCCAGACAATAAGCGACGCGCACGAAGACGGCCGTCGTACCGCGTTCTTCGAATTGAACGGTCAGCCGCGCGAAATCACCGTCACTGATCGTGCATTGGAACCAAAAGCGCCACGTCGCAAGAAAGCCGATCCGTCCGACCCTGCGCACATCGCTTCGACCATGCCCGGCATGGTCGTGAATGTCGCCGCCCGACCCGGTGATTCAGTCGTTAAAGGCCAGAAGCTGTTGATGCTAGAAGCCATGAAGATGCAAACGACCGTGGCCGCTGAAAGAGAAGGCAAGATCAGCGAGATTCTTGTCCATCCGGGCACTCAGGTTGAGGCCGGCGACCTATTGATCACGATGGAATCATGAACGCAGGGCCGAATTCGATTTCCGTCAGCGATATTGAACGCATCAAAGCCGACTCCTTCGTACGGGCGGTTGAGTTTTATCGCGAACTTCCATGCACCAACGATAAGGCTCTTGAACTGGCGACGCGCCAAGACCTCGAAACACCGGTGTTGGTGCTAGCCGCATTACAGACCGCCGGTCGCGGGCGTGGCATCAACCAATGGTGGTCGTCGTCCGGAGCCCTGACATTTTCGCTCGTGCTTGACGCGACGGAATACGAACCGACAGGAACATGCGATCCACGGTTATCCGTCACAACCGCACTGGCATTGCACCAGGCGTTGAGCGAATACGTCTCGTCCTGCGACATCAAACTGAAATGGCCCAACGATGTCTATGTTGGATCGCGCAAGGTCGCCGGTATCCTGCTGGAACGATCGACGGCATGCCCGGATCGACTTGTCGTCGGTGTTGGCATCAATGTCAACAACCCGCTGTCAGCAGCACCCGATGGAATCCGTCAGCGAGCCACATCTCTTCACGATAGGAACGGAGCACACTACCCTTTGTGCGAGGTGTTGCGTACCGTATTGAAGCAGATCGCCCAGCGTTATCAAATGTTGGCCGCCAACACCCTCCGACTGGCCATCGAATGGCAGGAGTTGTGCGTTTTGCGTACGCAATTAGTTAGCGTGACTTCCGGAGAACGTATTGTGACCGGGATTTGCAATGGGATTGACGATCAGGGCGCCTTGATGATCCAGAATGCGTCCGGCTTGCACCAATTATTGAGCGGTGTCGTTCGTCGTGTCGAATGATCTGCCGTCCATCCGATTAATCAAACGACTCATTGTGCTGCCTTCCGGCACGCATATATGTGCATTGTCGGAGGTTGTTCGGTGTGATGTGTATAGCATGTAGAGACTCCGCAGGTTTTTCGTGCCTGCCTGGTGCCGGTGCTGATCTGCCCCCTTGATCTTGCTCCAAATGGGATGCAAGTTTTTGGATTATATTTTTTGCATCCAGATCAAGGAGTTGATCATGAAAAGGAAACGATTTACAGAGGCTCAGATCGCGTTTGCCCTTCGTCAGGCCGAGTCGGGCACACCGGTGGCTCAGATTCTTCGGAAGATGCAGATCTGCGAAGCGACGTTTTACCGTTGGAAGCAGAAGTATGCCGGACTGGGCGTGCCGGAGATGCGTCGGCTCAAGCAGGTCGAGGAAGAGAACAGCCGTCTGAGACGTTTGGTGGCGGATTTGACGTTAGACCGCCAGATGCTCCAGGATGCGTTGTCAAAAAAACCTTAAGGCCTGCCGCCAGGCGAACGCTGGTGGTTCAGATGCAGGAAAGCTACCAGGTTTCGCAGCGGCGGGCGTGTTCGGTGTTTAGGTTTTCACGAGCGACGATTCGATACCAGAGCATTGCGGATCCGCAAATCGCATTGCGGTTACGATTATGTGAACTAGCAACATCTCGGGTGGGTTACGGTTATCGTCGGCTGCACATTTTGCTACAGCGTGAAGGTTGGCAGGTGAATCATAAACGTGTGCTTCGGATCTATCGGGAAGAGGGCTTGATCATGCGTAAGAAACCACCGCGTCGTCGTGTGGCGTGCTTAAAAAGGGAGATTAGGCCCGTAGCCTCGAAGAAGAACGAATGCTGGAGCATGGATTTTGTGTCGGATCAGCTGTTCGATGGGCAGCGTATTCGTGTATTGACGTTAGTCGACAATCACACCAGGGAGAGCCTGGCTCTGCACATCGCCTCACGTGTCCGTGGACGGGATGTCGTGCAGGTGCTGGAACGTGTCGCGGACAAACATGGTCTGCCTCAAACCATACGAGTCGATAACGGTCCAGAATTTATTTCCAAGGATCTAGATCTGTGGGCCTATTGGAACAAAGTCAAGTTGGACTTCAGTCGTCCTGGCAAACCAACGGATAACGCGTTTATTGAGTCATTTAATGCTCGGTTCCGATTGGAGTGTTTGAACGAGCATTGGTTTTTAAGTTTGGATGATGCCCAGGAAAAGATCGAAGGATGGCGACAAGATTACAACCGAACCAGACCACACAGCAGCTTGGGGAATTTAACCCCCAACGAATTTGCTATTCGGTGTAGGCCTTCGGCTACGGCTGCGCCTTCGCCTGCGGCCTACACCGGGGTAACATAGATGCGTTAAACTTGCAGCCCACTTGGACTCAAGATGGGGTGAAGATCAAGATGCGTTAAACTTGCAGCCCACTTGGACTCAAGATGGGGTGAAGACCACCCGCGTAACACCGCCGTCGGCGTTGTGGCGTGTTCTCATCTCGCCCTGACAGAGCATGAGTTTGTCAGCTTCGCTGACTCTAGTTAACGGAGAGGGCGGGATTCGAACCCGCGGTAGGAGGAATACCCCCTACGACGGTTTAGCAAACCGTTGCCTTCAGCCGCTCGGCCACCTCTCCAGTCTCTCAAGCTATCTTCACAAGCTGCTGTAGATGTGTCAATTGCCGACGGCTTCAGGGCGAAATCGGTCTCGATCCTATTCTTTGCTGGCGCTATCGGTCCCATAACTCACAGAGTGTGACACGCTGCATCTCTGGCTCTGCTTGTGACTTCAGTAAGCAGTGAAGGGACAAGATTTTCGATGATCCAGGTCGAGGCCAATTGAACCGATGAGGCCTGTGTGCGCGAATTTCAGACTCTTGATGCGAACCGTGTGTAGGGCGCCATTGTTTATATGGGTGGCGGTTTGTGTGCCTTGGGGTGCGGCGTGCAATCTTTGGGCCCAAGATGCAGACCGCGTCGACCCTAAAGCGTTGGAGATCGCCGGTTGGCAGGCTTACGACGCGGGTCGGTTCGACGAGGCTCAAGCGTGTTTTCAGCGGTCGGTGGACGGTGGAAACCCCGTTGCCAGGCGGGGTTTGGTGGAGGTCCATCGTCGTCAAGGCGATGTTGACGCCGCGGTCAAGCAACTTCACGCGTTGCTTGCAGTCAACCCCGACGATCAGCAGGCCAAACGTGACTTGGCAGCCGTACTGGCTTCGATGCCAGATCAACGGGACGAGGCGGTCGGTCTGTATGACCAGTTGCTAGAACGCCACCCCACCGATCATGCCCTTAAAGTTGACAAGGCTTTTGTATTGGCGTGGTCCGGTCAATACCAGGAAGCCCAATCGCTGTTCGAACAGGTCTTAGATGGCCAGGTGCCGACCGACACACACCGGCGTGCGACCATCGGTTTGGCCGACACCCATTCGTGGTCTGGTCGACACCGCCGCGCAGCAGAACTGTATCGTCAGGTGCTAACCGATCACCGCGACGCGGCAGCGTTACGCGGTTTGGCCGATATCCACCGCTGGCGCGGCCGCCCCGGCGCCGCGGCGGTGTTGTATCGGGACAGTCTTGATCTAGACGCGGACCATGGCCCGACTCGAGATGGCTTGACGTGGGCGCAGGACCAGTTGCGGCCGACGCTGTTTGGTCAGACGCAATACTTCACAGATTCCTCAGACTGGCAGCGCCTCAAAGCCCTGGCCACAGTGCGTCTGCCCCTACCACGTGACTTGGTGTTGGAGCTCGGTGCCGAAGGTGCCCGATACCGAGATCGGTCGGGTGACACTGCCCAGAGGGCCTCCGCCGTCACAAGGGCCAGGTGGTTGTTTAACCCCTTTACAGAGCTCTTTGGTGACTTGGCCGTCGGGTCAGCAACCGGAAATCAAACCACATTGACCGGTGGTTTGGGGATCGCCACGGCAGTGACCGACCGTCTTCAATTGCACACAGCCTATCGGCACGATCATTTCATCGACGATACCGGGCCATTTAACCACCGGCCCTACAACGGCGCATTGACGGTGCGAATTCTAGAAGGCGATGAACTGGACGCCGACAAAGTTCAGTTCGGTGGTGTCTGGGCGTTGAACCCTAAGACAAGTCTATTGATCGATGTATCGCAGACATGGCTTGAAGATAGCAACAAGCGGTTGGAGTTCTACGGCGGTGTGGATGTCCGTGTGATAGAGGACACGGCCAGCCGCGTTAGCGTGAGGTCGTGGTATCACCACAGTGATTTTGATCGCCCGTCATTGCTCTATTTTTCACCGAGTCACTTGGAATCGTACGGGCTGGGTGTTCGCATTGATTTGTGGCCAGACCCACTTCGCTTTTTCTTCGAGACAGGTGTCTTCTATCAGCCGGCAGGGATCGGCGATGCGGGCTATCAGGTTTCCGGCGGATTGGTCTGGCGGGTCACCGATCGGTGGCGTACCGAGGTCTATATCAATCACCTGAACACCGCTGAACGAGAAGACGGCCGTTACAAGACCCTTGATGTGCGATGGAATGTCACGCTTAGATTCTAACTCAACACGAACTGGGGCAAGCTCCGTAGAGTACTTACACCCGTGGGAATCGGCGATTGGGCGGTGGCGACTGCTTTTTTCATCGGCCGTGGCCATTGCCATGGCCGCCGGTGGTGTGGCCCTGGGGTATGTCGCGGGAGGTATCGCCGGTCGTGTGGGTGCGGGACGCTCGGGATGGACGGACACACTGACCCTGTGGGAAGTGTTGATCTCATTGGTCTTGTGCCTGGGTTCCTACGAGGTGTACAAACGCGCACCCAAGCGTTTACGCTGGTTGGGTGTGGTGATGTCGGTCGCGGCATCCATGCGGTACGTGACCTGGCGGATGACGCACACACTTAATTTCGATACCACCGCCAATACCATTGCCTGTGGGTTGTTGCTGGCAGCTGAAATGTACGCCTTGCTAATGTTGGGCCTGGGACACTTTCAGACCTTCTGGCCCACTCAACGCCGGACACCGATGATGCCGCCAGATGCCAAGTGGCCTTCGGTTGACGTGTATATCACCACCTACAACGAAGACGTGGATTTGGTACGCAAAACCGCCGTGGGTTGCCAAGCGATCGACTATCCCCGAAAGAAAGTGTTTATTCTGGACGATGGCCGACGGCCTGAGATGCGCAAGCTGGCCGATGAGGTCGGGGTCGGCTATATCTGTCGCGATGATAATCGGCACGCCAAAGCCGGGAACCTCAATCACGCTCTAGAGCAGACCAGCGGTGAGTTGATCGCCCAGTTTGATGCCGATCATGTGCCCGTTCGGTCATTCTTGCGAGAAACGGTCCCCTTTTTTCTGTGGGACGCGCGGCTGGCGTTTGTTCAAACCCCTCATCATTTTTACAACCTGGACGCGTTTCAAAGGAATCTGCTGGTCAAGCAGAAGATCGCCAACGAGCAGGACCTGTTTTTTCACGTGATTCAGCCTGGAAACGATCGTTGGAACGCGGCGTTTTTTTGCGGTTCCAACGCCGTGCTCAGGCGAGAGGCCCTGGCGTCGGTCGGAGGGTTTGCCACCGAGACGATCACCGAAGACGCGCACACCGCGTTGCGGATGCACGCCAAGAAATGGAATTCGGTCTATCTGGATCGAAATTTGGCCGGTGGGCTAGCCGCCGAATCGTTCAGTGACCTGTTCTCACAAAGGATCCGATGGGGCATGGGCATGTGCCGCATCCTGCGGGTCGATAACCCGCTGGTCTTGGGCGGGCTAAAGTGGGCTCAGCGCGTGTGCTATTACACGGCGGCAACCTTCTTCTTTTACGGGTTCCCTCGCCAGATCTACTTTCTGGCGCCGGTCACCTTCATGTTGGCCGGGGTCAGTCCGATCGAAGCGGACGTGATCGGCGTATTGGCCTACTTCTTGCCTCACTGGTTGGGGGCCATGTTGTTGACCGGTGCGGTTAGTCGGAACGTTCGCCATACGTTCTGGAGTGAAGTCTTTGAGACGGCGATGGCCTTCCCCATGTCCTTTGCCACGGTCTGGTCGATGATCACAAGAAAGCGGATGCCGTTCAAAGTCACGCCCAAAAATACTCAGGCCCAGCGCGTGCGCTTTCACTACTTTGCATCGCTGCCCCAGATGATCCTGTTGGTGGCCACGGTGACCGCAGCGTGTTTTGTGTTCTACAGAGCACAGGGAAGCACCACGGTTGGTGTGTTGGTGATGAATATGTTCTGGTGCTTGTACAACATGATTATCCTGGCTGCGTCAGTATTGGTCGCTGTGGATCGTCCACAGTTAAGAAAGGAAACACGGGTCCCGTGTCTGTTACCGGCCAGCGTGTCGTGGGCCATCGAGGGCGCGTCTACGGAGACTCAGGCGGCGACCCTGGACCTGTCCGAAGGTGGCACGCATCTGTTGTGTCGTGGACCACTGCCGGTCGGGATCGATCTTCGCGTGCAGATCGGTGCGGGGACCGAGGTGGTGGTACTAGACGCGGAGTTGGTTCGCGCCGGTGAACAAACGTCCGAGGGCCTGTTTGGGGCGGCACTGCGCTTTAAATCGCCGGATGTCCAGCAGCGTCATCAGTTGATTCGGTTGATGTATACCGACCCGCAGCGCTGGACCGAGCAGCCGGAAGTGGACGCCGGCTGGGTATCGTTCTACAGATTGGCATCCAGTTCGTTCCGGTGGATGAGGCACCGAGAGCGACCCACACTCCGGCGGACCCACCGGGTAACGATCGACCGGCCGGCGATCCTTGAGGTGGGTGAGAAACGGTTTATCATGAAACTGGTCAATCTGTCGCAGGGCGGTGCGATGATCGCCGGCGAAGTTCGAGACGTTAGACGCGGTGCCTCGGTTCGATTGCTGGTCCAGCTTCAATCCGGGGATCCTGTGGCGTTGCCTTGCCGTGTGTTGCGAACTCGACGTCAGGGTGTCGTCGTGGCGTTCGATCAGGTCACGGCCCAGCAGACGACCCGGTTGATCTGGGACCTTTACGTGATACCTCAGACGTCCGATCGACGCCTGGCGTCGTGAGGTGGGCTCATATCCATCTGGGTGATTTCTTCTGTAGCATCTGCGGATACGGGTCGGGGATCTGCAAAGACCGCGGGTCCATCGGTTGGTCATTGAAGAATACGCAACCGATGGACCACCCGACGATGTGGCCATGAACCATCCGAAGTGAACAGTCGTCACGGCCGGTTTGAATGATCCGTCTGGCTGTGGCCCACCGGTTGTGACGCCGATGGTCAGTGCCGATGACGCGGACACCACCACCACCACCACCATTGATCCCAGTTGCACGCGGTGCGGACGAGATGCGATGCGCGTCAACTGTCGTTGCGGGTCTTGATCCGGTCTGCCAGTGGCTGGACGCGGTCTAGATCATTGTCGATGTCCAACGATCGATCAAGGTCTCCAGCGCGGATGTACTGCTGAACCGCGGTCACGTAATCACGCCGGGCTTCACACAGGACAGCCAAGTTGTAGTGTGCTTGGGCCATGTCCGAGACCGCACCTTCATACGCCTGTAGGGACTCGTCGTATCGACCCAGTAAGCCCAGGGCCACCGCGACGTTCGCACGGTATCTGGCGTCACGCGGTCGTAAGGCCGCCGCTTCCCAGAAACGACCCAGCGCGTCTTCGATCTGATCGTTCATCATCAGACACAGCCCCAAGTTGTTAAGCAAAATCGGATCGTTGGGCTGCCGTTCCAACGCCGTCGTGAGTAGTTGGATAGCATCGTTCACCCTGCCGTCGCGCGTCTGCAGCTGGGCGAGGTCGCAATAGGCGAGCATGAAATCGGGGTGTTCGTTGATAACCCGCCTTAACACAAATTGGGCTTGTTCGAGTTTGCCCTGGTGTGCCAGGATCCGAGCCATAAGACACAGTGTCCTACCGGTCGGAGGTCGCTCGGCGCCGGATTCAAATGCCGCGTCGGTGCCGTTCAAATAAGAAGAGCCTGAGCGTTGGGGGTCTGAAGCACAGCCGATCAGCTGCGTGGCCGCAAGCGTTACGGCCAAGACGGTCAATCGGATTTTTGTGATCGTGTACATGATATGTGTCTCCCTCGTTGGATGATCGGTGTCTCTTTAAATCATTTGACGTCTACACGGTAAACGTCATGACACCCGGCGGTCACACGCTCCTTTTTCATTTGGCGTGTGTGTGCCAGACCGGGTCTTGCTTATCTAAAACAATCAGCACGTGCTCTGACGCCATGCCGGCGCCGCCAGTCAAGTCGTCGACCGTCACTTCGGTCTGAAATCCCGTTTGAGCCAGGACCTGTTTGATCGTTTCGATCCGGTCCCGGTACAGCTGAGGTGTCTCACTGCCGCGACGGATATTGATCCGGCCGGCGTCGGGCACGCCGTGGCTAGCGATTTGCCGAACGCTGCGTTGACCCAGATCATTAAGTTTTGCGGTGCCGGTCAGGAAGTGATGGGGGTAGATTGTGCCTTCGGTGACCACCGCGTTGGCAGACTGCTGCTCTAGGTATGATCGTACCGTCCATGCGTTGGTGGCCGATCGCTGGGCATCAGTCAATTGAATCGACTCGGGTTGTTGGCACCCGAATCCCCCAAATGCACAGGCCATGACAGCGATTGACGTCAATATCTTGTTCATTTCTTTTCTCCTTTTCTGATAAGTCGATGTCGTCGTTCGATTATTTTTCTTGGTGCATGCACCACCGGCACCACATGTCCTCTCGCCACGTGACTATTGACCTCCCAACAGTGTTACCAGTTTGATGACCGCCGGTCCCATGGTCACGATCAGCACGGTTGGAAAGATGAAGACGATCATGGGTAACAGCAGCTTGACCGCTAGTTTTTCGGCCGCTTCCTGGGCCCGTTGGGATCGTACCTCGCGCATCGATGTGGCAAACGTACGCAGCGCGTCACTGACACTAGTCCCAAACTGCTGAGCTTGGGCCAGCACACCGGCCAGAGAAGATAGCTCGTCGGCATTGGTTCGCCGTGCCATGGCGTGCAGTGCTTCCGCCCGAGAGGTGCCCAAGTGGATCTCCAGGTTCATCAGTGTCATCTCATCGGCCAGCACAACGCTCACCCGTCGGATCTCATCGGTGACCGCGTTCCATGCCATATCCAAGCCCATGCCAGCGGTCACGCAGATCTCTAAAAGATCGATCGCTTCGGGTAGCGCACGGTGGATTTCTTCGCACCGTATCCGACGCCGCAGTGACACGATCAGGTTGGGTATAAAAGATAGACCGGTGGCCGCGGTCAGGATGAGCAGTAGCCGCACCGATAGCGGAAGCGCCAGTGACATCACCGGTAGCGACAGGACGGTCAGGCCCACCACAAAGAGGATGATTTTGGCACCAAGGTAGATCTCGGCGGCTAAGAAGCTGTGGTACCCGGCTTGGGCCATGGTCGACCGAAGTGTTGGTGATGGCCCTTTGTGAGATACCACCCGCCCGACGCGATGCAACACACCGTGTAAACCCGGTGACGGGTCCAGGGCGTTTACGTCGGGCGTTTGTGCCGCCAGCGTTCCCAGACGGTTTTCCAGCGCGCTCTTTTTGCCATAGCGCGCAAGCACCACTGCGGTTCCGATTGACGTCACGCCAATGAAGGTAAGGATGGGAATGAACCATTCTGCCATAACAAGATCTTTCCGGTTCAATAACGCAGCGTCGAAAGCCACTTCATCGACCACATACCCAGCAGGAGACTGGTGGCTCCGGCGGTCAGCAAGAGTTTTCCGGTCGGGGTGTCGTAAAGCGGATTCATATACTCTGGGTTGATCATGTGGATACCAAAGAACACCAGGAACGGCAGGGCCACCAAGATCCGCGTGCTGAAACGGGTTTGAGCCGTCAGGACCCGTACGCGGCGGCCGAGTCGGATCCGGTCTCGGATGACTTGTGAGAGTCGGTCCATGACCTGGGCGAGGTTGGCACCGGTTTGCAGTTGGATAATGACCGCGGTGGCAAACAGTCGCATGTCCTGGCTGTCGTACTTGTCGCCGACGCGGCGAAGAGCCTCCTCCATCGTGACGCCAAACGTGTGTTGCTGACAGATTTCCGAAAACACATCGCGGACAGGCAACGGCAGCTGTTCAGAGGCGTGCTGAAAACCAGCCAGAAGCGGCTGGCCGGCGCGCAGCGAACGGGCGATCATGGCCAGGGCGTCAGCGAATTGACTTTCAAACGACATCACCCTTTTATCCATTTGGACTTTTGCGTATACGACCAGGAGGATGATCACCACCGCCCCGGACGCCAGGGCCGGGATCGGCGTACCGATCAATAACCACACCGCCAGTCCCACCAGCGCACCGGCAACGAGCCATCCCAGCAGGATCCACACGATGGGTGTCCGCCACCCAGTGTCCCTGAAGTATTGTTCTACGCGGTGCCATAGCCGTGGTGCCGGTGGCGTGTTTGGTACGGTTGTGGTCGTCTCTCGGCCTTCATGCCAGAGACGAACGACGCGGATTGAATCGTGTTGTTCCGGGCCGGGGCCCACACCCAGGCGTCGTTCCACGTTTTGTATGCGCAATGCACGACGAATCGATAAACCCAGTGCGACGATCAGCCATACAGACAAGACCAGGCCGAACACCGCGGCGATTTGGATGGGGTCTGCGTGTTGAAGAACGTCGAACGTCACACGTCTTCTCCTTACCTGATCGGAAGCTGGGGGGTGAGCTTACGGCGTTTGAACAGATCGTCGGGCATGGCGATGCCTTCGGCCTTGATACGCTCAAGGATATGGGGATAAACCCCGCACGCTTCGAAGTCGCCCGTGGCGTGCCCGTTTTCGTCGACACTGACTTGTCGAAAACGAAACAGGTCTTGGATCAATACGGTGTCTGATTCCATGCCAGTGATCTCCGCGATGCTCACGACCTTGCGGCGGCCGCCGGTCAGCCGGGCGGCGTGGATCAACAGGTTTAGAGACGATCGCATCTGCTGGCGGATCACATGTACCGGATAGGCCAGGCCGGCCATGCTGACCATGTTTTCGATGCGGCACAATGCGTCACGCGGGCTGTTAGCGTGTACTGTGGTCATCGAACCCTCGTGTCCGGTGTTCATCGCCTGGAGCATATCCAACGCTTCTGCGCTGCGGACCTCGCCGATGATGATCCGGTCGGGACGCATTCGTAGGGCGTTGCGAAGTAGATCACGCTGTGTCACCTGGCCTGTGCCCTCGATATTGGGTGGGCGTGTTTCCAGTCGGACCACGTGGTTGCGCTGTAACTGAAGTTCGGCCGCGTCCTCGATGGTCACGGCGCGTTCGCCTTCGGGGATCCATTTTGAAAGGGCGTTTAGCAGTGTGGTTTTGCCCGAACCGGTGCCCCCCGAGATGAGTATGTTCATCCGCGAACGCACGCATGCCTTGAGGAAGTACATCATTTCCGGGGCGGCAGAACCCAGCTCCACGAGCTTGTCGGCATCGATCGGTACCGCTCCAAACCGGCGGATACTCATGGTCGGTCCGTCCAACGCCAAAGGCGGAATGATCGCGTTGATTCGTGAGCCGTCGGTAAGGCGGGCGTCGAGCATGGGACAGTTTTCGTCGATTCGGCGTCCCACGCGAGCGGCGATACGCTGGATGACCTTGAGCAGGTGTTGATCGTCACGGAATCGGATATCAGAGGGCTCGAGCCGGCCATCTCTTTCGACGTATACCCCCCGACAGCCGTTGACCAGGATATCGCTGACAGTGGTATCGCGTAGGATTTTTTCCAACGGGCCGAGCCCGAAGATCTCGTCCATGATCTCGCGTAACAGCTCTTTGTGTTCGGGCACGGTCAGTGGGCATTTCTGTTCCTTTAGAAGCAATTCGACCCTTTGGAAGCATTCGCGTTGCAGCCGATCAGGCGGGATATGCTGCGCTTCTAATAGATCGACTGTTTCGACGAGCTTACGCTGCACCGTCACCTTTATCGATTCCCGCAGGGCGGGGTTTAAGCGGCCGTTGCTCACCGATGTGTTTGGTTCTGAATGGCTGTGTGTCATGATCGTTCCGTCCTGTTTACACCATCTGAGACGTCTTGGATTCAAACAGCTCTACGGCCAGTTTCCGGACATCGCGTCGCAGCGGTGATCGAGGAAAGGATTCGTCCAGGAGCTGGCCAAAATTAACGCCGTGGACGGCGCTGCGGAAATCATTGCTCAACGGTCGCGGCCGAATGCCACCCAGCGCCTTGACCGCATCTTCTAGACCAACCGATTGTCCCCGGCGCTTGTAGCGGTTGGCGACCGGTATCAGCCGATCTTGTGGGACGCCACGATCGGTCAGTGCCCCGATGATGGCGCGGGTGGTTCGGATATCCTTGACGGTTAACTGAAAGACGATGATTGTCATGGCGCTGGCGTCGGACAGTGTCGACGCCGCGGTCATGGGGATCGCCGGGGCGTCGACCACGGTGCATCGGTAGGCGGTCCGGCAAGCCTGCAGGGTGTCACCGAGGCGCTCGTATCGGATGGGAGCGGGATCGGCAAAGTCGATGCTCGCCGGGCTCAAGAGCACATCCAGGCGGTCCGCGTAACTCTGAGCCGTGGTTCGAACCAGCTCCGCGTCGACCGTCTCGTTTCTTGCCAGAACATCGGCCACGCTGTAGTTGCCGTGGACACCCAGATGCGAAGCGATGGCGCCGTAACGCCAGTCCAGATCAACCAACAATGTCGGATCCGACGCGAGCAGCTGCATTTCACCGGCCAGGTTCACCGCCAGTGTGGTCGCACCGCAGCCACCGCTTGCTGACAGCACCGTGATCACGGTGCCCCGGTGGCGAGGCATCGCCATACCGTTATGAACCAGACGACTCAATACCAAGTCAAGGTCAGAGATGACTGAGTCCTTGACACAGAAATGTCTCGCCCCGGCATGCATGGCTTCTAGAACGGTGTCACTGTCGGTGTGTTGGGCCAGCACGACAAATCGTGTGTGCACAAAGCTATCAATGATCGGCTGGAGCGTCGCTAGCATCAGCGATGGGTTCGGGTCGATGTCCACGAGCACCACCGGAGCCGGATGAACGTTTAAACACTCTGTCAGATCGCGTAGGTCGCCGCACACCCGCACCGGTGCCAGCCGGTGGTTGGATGCCAGTGCCAGCTTGACCGCGTCCGCGGAATCAGTGTCCCGAGTGACGATCCATGTGCCGTTTGGTGTACTCATCGCCGATTCTCATTTCTTCTGATCAAGCGTTGAAGAATTTTGCAGCGTGGGCAACGGTCGTCGCGTAGGCGTTGGGATCGCCGGCTGCAGATGTGTGGTCCACGCACCGGGCCCTTTGAGGCGGTTCAATCCCCGTTTCTCGAGCCACCGCGTTGTGGTGGTCGAGATCGTCAGCGGGACCTGGCCTTCGATTTTACCCTTGGCATACAGCTGCCAATCGTCAGGCATCACGTGGGCGGCACCTGGCACCGGTAGGTCCTTCGGGTCGGCATCCATCGGTTCGACCAGCGACACCGTTGCCAGGACGACAAGCTCGGTGTCGCCTCGCTCATACCGCACCGAACGGAACAAGGATCCCAGAATCGGAATGTCACCGAGACCCGGGATCTTCTGAGTCCTAGCGGTGACGTTGTGATCGATGAGACCTGCGATGGCGAACGTCTGACCGCTTTTCATCTCAAGCGTGGTTTCGGCACGCCGGGTCAACAGCGATGGGATGCGGAAGCCCTCAAGCGCCACAGCGCCGACGTCGCTCAAGTCACTGACCTCCGGCGCCAGATGCAAGCGAATGGTGCTATCGCCCAGCACGGTAGGGCGAAACCTTAGTCGGACTCCGAATTCCTTATACTCGATCGTGATGGTGGAGCCGGCTCCCGCTGTGGTGCCCTGCACGACAGGAATGGGGAATTCGCCGCCGGCTAGAAAACTGGCCTCTTGACCGGTCATGGCCACCAGCGACGGTTCGGCCAGGACGCGGATGTACTGGTTGTCGGCCAGCGCTTCCAAGAATAACTGCAGGTCCAGGTCGGGAAACCCGGTAAACAATGTGACGGCCGAACCGACCGACGTCGGTGTGTTAAACGTGAATGGTAGGTTGGAGCCGGCCCTGACGCCGTTGGCGACGCCGATGTTTAGGTTGTTGGAGTTGCCATCGACCAGGGAACCACCCACAAAGCCCTCGTTCGTGTGGAAGGCGTTAATACCCAAAACCCGGATGGCTTCGCGGCTGGCTTCGGCGACGCGGACCTGAATCATGACCTGGTGAACACCTGAAACCGTGGTCATGTCCACATACTTCATGCCCGTTGCATCTAAAAACCGGTGTAGTGAGGACGTTTGCTCGGCCCGACGCAGCGATCCCGTCACGACCACCACGTCTTGCGATTGTGCCAGCTTGATCCGTGAACCCGGTAGAAAACGGCTTAGGTCACGAGAGATCTGAACGAGATCGACTTCAACGTAGATCCGGGTTTGCCAGACCTGGCCGTCATCGCTCCACAGGGTCAAGTCAGTCGATCCGACTTTCTTGCCCACGATCAGAACTTGCCTGGGACTCACCACCTGGACGTCGGCGACGTCGGCGTTCGCCACTGATACTTGTTTGACCAACCACGGCGCTTTGATCAGCGAAGAGTGACCCGCCGGCACCGTCATCTCTTGGTCCTTGGCATCTGATGTCCCCACGCCGGCAGCCAGGGTCGCCACCAACGCGTGATCCTTGGTGAACGCTTGGGCCATACGCGGTCTTTGATCGGCAGCGGCCTGAGCGGTCAGACCGCCCGTTGCCCATACCATGCCCGCGATCACCCCCGCGGTCGTTAACCTCTTGACACTGCGATGAAGACGCTGATTACAAATTCCGTTCATCTTTCTTACTCCCCCCTTGTCTCTTGCGTTTGACGACGACTGTGTGCGTCGTAACAAACGTTCATGTGTCGGTCGCTACAATCAGCATAGGCCCTTACGGTTTGCGCTGTTCCTCTGGCATTGGGAATGACCGGACTTCGAACGAAACGCCTCGGATAATGGTCGTTTCCCACCTGGCCGGCGTTGACGGATCTAATTCTTGGTTCGTTTCGGCCGTTGGTATAACCGGTGGGGCGTCGTGTTTCCGCCATTCCTCAGCAAACGATGGATTGTTGGGTTGTTTCTTTCGAGCTTCTGCTTCGAGGATGTCCGCCAAACGCGTCAGCTTACCGCCTCTAAGTAGTGTGGGATCGCTGTCGGCGATCGTGTGGTCGGATGGATTACGCAGGGCCAGTGAGATCGTACCCTGTTCCATCGCTAGCTGAAGGATCTTGGCTTGGTTCGAATTCACCATCAGCGTGACCATCATATTTTTCCGCCGCCGCCGGTCGCCGGATAACGATGTCTTGTTCCGATCGGAGAAAACGGTGCGGTCTTCGATCGCAAGCACCCGAACGCCCTGTAGCAGCGTGGTTGATACGGCGCGTCCGCGACGGTGTCTGGTGGGTTCGAGCTGAAAGGAACCCAACACATCAACGAGGCAGCCTGGGTACAACAGGCCCGGAAGGCCCGAATGGCCAGACGGTTCTACGCTTACCGCACGCATACCCGCAGGTAGGTTGGTCGAGAGACGCACGCCTGGTCCATGGGCTGAAACGATCGGTTTTGTAATCGCTTGGCCAGCAATGACCGGCGCAGACAAGACCTTGCCGATCACCTGAACGGGATTTCCGAAATAACCTTCTGGAGCGTCGGTGGTGTCGATGACGGTGGAGGTCAGATCTCCGGTGCCCAAGACGGTCAGAGCCTCAAGCGGTTTAGACGCTACCACGATCCTGATCTGGTTGGCGCCGATCTGTGACTGTGGCCGAACGGAAGTCGTTCGCATCGATGCCACGAGCAATGCGGCGCAGAACGCCGCGGCGATGCCCAGCACCGTCATGCCAGTGATCGACCATTTCAGATTCATTTTGATCTGCTCCGTTTGACCATTTGCTTACACACACCGCAAATTCTTGTCCCAACCCTCTGCCGCACCGACCGCGCGTCAGGTTAGCTCGACGGCCTGTTGCCGCTGTAAGCGGTGAAGCCGGTCGGGCCTAACCCGTTAAGTGGTTTGGCGTCGGTTTAAGCCGATGCTCAGATTCACCGACGCTTGAGGGTGACCACACACCCATCCGCGAATTTCAATACAGCGGCCGTACGTACGAGATCAAGGCCGCAATGCACACGCCCGCAAAAATCGAAAGGCCGTAAGGCATCAAGCGCATCGCCGTCGTTGGTGGCATCAAGTTGCTGGCTTTGGACGGACTGGTTTGTCCGGTGGCGATGGCCGCGAATCCGTAAACCATACTGGACAGGTTCACAGCGACCGTGCGCCCCTCCCTTTTTGCTAGCGTCACCGCGATACCGGCCAGGGCACCGCATACGACGACACAGATCAAGACCAATACCGCGTTGGCCATTCCCACCCATGCCCCAATGGCGCCCATGAGCTTGGCGTCACCAGCGCCACCGCCGGCGAAAATGAACAGCAGGACATAAGGCAGGGCGAGAATGACACACGCGACTAGACGATCAAGTAGTCCCGTTAGTCCACCGGTCCACATCACCGATAGGAAACCGGTCGCCGCGAGCGTTCCGGTTAACCAGTTGGGAATGCGTCGGGTGGTCAAGTCGTAGGCCGCACCGACCAGTGACGCGCCGATCACGACGCCCCATGGATAGAGATAAAGTTGCAGACTCGGTGTGGTTGTATCCCACATCGCCGGTCCCCCCCCCTTGATCATGCTTCGGTCTGGATGACCGATACGAGCGATCGATGCTTAGTTCAGTGCATCGATCGTCGCTTGTGTCTCACCAAACCGAGCGATGATGGCGCCTGAAAGTGCTGTGATGGCGGCAACCAGTGCGCCGACAATCAAAGCCGTCATGACCGCGTACTCCACCGTTTCCAGACCGCTGTCGTCCGACACGAATTTCTGTAGCATCGATTTCATGGGAACAAACCCTCCTTGAATGGTGACACGGCTGGTTCGATGAACCCACGTCCGTATCAAAATCACGGTGCACGGATTAGCCGAAACGTTCGACGCATAGGGTTCCGTGTACCATTGGTTTCTCTCTTACTATTGGGTTAACGAAAGATGTCGTTATACTAATCATCTTACCTCGTAAACAAACCACCACAAAGCATTTGTTTTGGTTTTTGTGTTACAGTCAGCCGGCTTGTACGCTCTGTGGAAAATAGCAAATCTGAGAGGTTTCTGTAAAACAGGAAGAACAGGGAGAAGGCCGGCCGGCGCGATGGCCCTCGGGGCACTTTCGCAGAGGGAATTATTGAAAAAATGTTAGTAAATAAGAGGTGTACGGGGTATAAATTTAGAGAGGCCAGCGTGTGCGAGGGACGCGATTCCGGTAGGGGGGGTGGTCAACCAATTTCCGTGTGGTATTGATCGCTGCGGCACCGTTCCACGTCCCGACCGGGTCGGGTGTGGGTGTGCCGTCCATTGGCTGCTGAGACGGCCAAGCCGGACAGTGCGTTCGCGGCGGTCAGGGACGGCGGTTTACCACCAAGCTCAGCGGGCGTGACGAAGGAAGGAAAGGGGAACGACTGATGACATGTCAGAAACGATTTCGAGGTCACCGCGGTATTGCGATGATGGAGCTGGTCATGGCGTTACCCGTCTTGGTGATACTGGCGCTGGGCGTGATGGAAGTGGGTACCGTTTTTTATATCCGTCACATCATGGTCCATGCCGCGTGGGATGCGACGCGCAGTTACGCCATACAGGGGGTCACAGGGGCTCAAGCCGAACAGATCGCGTTGGATCGTTTGGAGTCGATATCGGCTTCCTTTACGGTGACGGCGACCGAGCAACCGTCGGTGCTATCGGACGGTACTGATGTCACAGTTGAGATCCGTGTGCCACGGTCGGATGTGACGCTCGGTGCTCCGCTGGGGCTGCCGGTGACCGGTGATATCCGAGTCCAAACGACGATGCGTAAGCAAACAGACTAGTGATCAGGACATAAGCGTCGGCTCGACGCACAGGACAATTCTTAGGCAAGAGGTGGCGTATGAAACCTATCCGATCCAACGGTTCGGTTTATCGGCAGCGTGGATCAGTGTTGCCGTGGGTTGTCGGCAGTCTCGCCGTGGTGATCGGATTCGCAGCGCTTGCGGTGGATGTGGGTCACATCCTGACGAGCCACGTCCAGCTACAAGCTATTACAGACGCGGCGACGATGGCCGGCGGTAGCGGTTTGCCCTTAGGTCTCGCCGAGGCCCGGGCTCGGGCCATCGACTATGCGGGTAAGAATACCGTCAACGGTCAGCCGGTGACACTGAATCAATCCGATATTCAGTTTGGCAATTGGGACACAGCGACGCGCACGTTTACACCCGTGGCCGGGTCGGTGGTAGCAGATCCCCCCGACGCGATCCGGATCAGTACCGAGCTTAGTGCTCAACGTGGCAATTCCGTGAGCCACTTCTTTGCCAGAATTTTTAACGCCGACAGTTCTGATATTCGCACTTCATCTGTCGCCTTTTTCCAGGCACGTGATATTGTGCTCGTGTTGGATCTGTCAGGTTCGATGAATGATGACAGTGAACTGCGACACATCGATCGAATGGGACAGCTCCAGGTGGAGGCCAATCTCCATCAGATCTGGACACAGCTGGGAGCTCCGGTGTATGGAACCATGCAGTTCCAACCCATGTTTGTACCGTCCGATGATCTCGGGTCGATCAAATCGGCGTTGGGGCTAGACGGGGTGGTTTATCCGTATCCGTCTGGGAGTTGGGATGACTTTATCGACTATGTCAGAACCGATAGCGCTGTCTTCGCGGCTGGTTATCAGAAGAGTTACGGTTACCTCACACTGGTGAACTATTGGTTGTACAGTCAGCCCGGCGCTGATCAGACGCCGGATTTATGGATGACCAGCCAGCAGCCGATCACGGCAGTCAAAGACGCCGTTTCTCTGTTTTTGGGATTTGTCCAGCAGTTTGATACCGACGACCGTGTTGGACTAACGGTGTATACCTCTGCCGACGGGACGGCGTTGCTTGAATCGCCTCTAACAGATGACTTTGCGCTGATCGAGAACATCACTCGTCAGCGTCAGGCCGCGCACTATCTTAGCGCAACCAATATCGGCGCGGGTATTCAAACTGCCAGAGGCCACCTGGAGACCGACGGTCGGGATTCGGCCGTTAAACTGATGGTATTGCTAACCGATGGGAAAGCCAATCTCCCGGGCAATGAGATTGCCGCAACGAATTTCGCCGAGGCCCAGGCTCAGCTTGCAGGGCACAGTGGCATACCGATCTTGACGATTAGCCTTGGCGCGGATGCGGACGTGGCATTGATGCAGCAGATCGCCGATGTCAGCGGCGGCGTGCACTTTAACATCGGCGGCGGGCTGAGTATCCCTCAGGTTGCAGATCAACTAAACGACACGTTTCGTCAGATCGCTCATCACCGTCGCGTGCGGTTGGTCCATTAGTCGCATGGCCCACCACCTCCAGTCTGACCGGGGTTCCCGGACAAATCGCACCGGCGCATGCGTGACAGCCCAGATCGCCGGTCACGTGCCGTCGCATCGAATGGTTCGATTCTTACCAACGTATGGTCAAGGGATCGCGAGAGGGTGTGCCAAATTCACCTGTGGCTGGTGAACGATCGACCGTGTGGCGCTTAATCAAAGGTTTCATCTGACCGGTGACGTGGTCGAGAAATTGCTGAACCTCATCGACCTTCCCTTCGGCGACCAACAAGACCCGGCCGTCGTGGAGGTTCTGGACATATCCAGACACCGCAAATCGGCGGGCGATATGCTCGGTCGTGTTACGAAACCCCACACCCTGAACCCGTCCCGAAAAATGGATGGTTAAGCGGATCATACCTATCTGAATTCGTTCTGTCGCACCATCTTCAAACGCCCGTATGACATCAACGTAGACTTGTATCACGGTCGTTGCACATGAGAAATACACAACGCACACACGATCCCGTTAAGGGGTATCCAACGCCGCTATTTCGTCATCGGGAATTTCAAAGTTGGCGTGCACCTTCTGAACGTCATCGTGGTCTTCCAGCGCTTCGACCAGAAGAAGCACTTTTCGGGCGTCATTGCCGTGACACGCGGCAGAGGTGGTAGGGATCATGGTCAGTCCCGCCGACTCAGGTATCACACTCGCCGCGTCAAGCGCTTCGCGCACGGGAATGAAGCAACTCGGTTCGCATAACACCTGCCAGGATTCACCTTCATCGACGACGTCGTCCGCTCCGGCTTCGAGGACAAGTTCCATCAGCCGTTCTTCATCAGTCAACTGCTTCGACACGAAAACCTGACCTTTGGTCTGAAACAGGTAAGCCACGCAGCCTGTTGTGCCCAGATTTCCGCCGTGCTTCTCGAATATCCGCTTGATTTCCGGTGCGGTACGGTTGCGGTTATCCGTGAGTATCTCCAGCATCATGGCGACCCCACCGGGGCCGTAGCCTTCGTAGATGACGCTCTCATAGTTGTCGCTGCCCAGCTCCCCGGCGCCTTTCTTGATCGCGTTGGCGATCGTGTCCTTGGGCATGTTCTCAGCTTTCGCTTCGTCAACGGCGTAACGCAGCGTGAGGTTGGTTGCCGGATCACCACCCCCGTTCTTCGCTGCCACGATAATGGCCCGAGCACACTTGCTCCATACTTTGCCTCGTTTGGCATCGTTACGGGCTTTTTTGTGCTTGATATTGGCCCATTTGCTATGACCGGCCATATCCACGACTCCTGACAGCTTCGCCATTGTAAGGGTGATGTCACCGCCGTCCAGACCAGGCGTGGAAGGAACGTTCTGACGGTCCATCGGGATTGGAGCGCCAACCCGCCCGGATGGATTATCGGACACCTGGGATGGCAGTTGTACCCAAATCGTCGGCACTGTCTATGCAGACGATCACGGATCCTTAATCGTCGGATCGGTGTGGACGATCAGATGGATATGTATCGTCGGGTGGGGTATGCAGACTGAACTGAGAAACACAGCGATTAGAGCCATTGATCATGGTCACCCAGGAGGTTTACTCAGGGACTGTCAGCATCGGATCGGCCGGCTGACTGCACCGGATCGTGTGTGGTCTAGGAGGGCTGTCTGACTGTCCCGTGGACTGGCTCCCAGACCCGCGGTCGTTCCGGTGATATCTATCCGTAGAGGACGACATGAGTCGTATTCATGGTCTGCCAGATAGCGCTTTGCTGTGGGTGTGCTCGGCGCTGGTCATGGTCATGCAGGCGGGCTTCTGCTGCATGGAATCGGGGCTGGTTCGTTCCAAGAACAGCATTAACGTAGCGATCAAAAACGTCGTCGATTTTTGCATCGCCGCGTTGATGTTTTGGATGTTTGGATACGCGGTGATGTACGGCGAAAGCCACGCCGGACTGGTCGGGACGTCGGGTTTCCTTTTCAACGAGACGACAGATTCATGGCTGTTGTCGTTTTTCTTATTTCAATTGGTCTTCTGCGGAACGGCGACCACGGTGATCTCAGGTGCGGTGGCCGAGCGCATGCGGTTTGTGGCCTATATCGTTGTCGCGGTCATGGTGTCTGGCCTGATATACCCAGTTTTCGGACACTGGGCGTGGGGCGGCCAAGGCGACAGCAGCGGCTGGCTAAAGGCCCTGGGATTTGTTGATTTTGCGGGTGCCACCGTCGTTCACTCGACAGGCGGCTGGGTGGCGCTAGCGTCGGTGATATTGATCGGATCGCGGACCGGTCGGTTCGGTGCAGACGCCCGGCCGTTCCACGGGCACAATCTCCCGCTGGCGGCGTTGGGGGTCTTGCTGCTGTGGTTCGGTTGGTTTGGATTCAACGGCGGGAGCACGCATGCGGCTACCGGTGCGGTCTCCGGTGTCTTGGTCAAGACCGTTTTGGGTGGAGCCGCAGGCGGTGTAGCGGCCGTCATGGTCAGTGTCCTGTGGTTGGGTCGGCCACAGATCGAGCTGGTGCTTAACGGTGTGATTGCCGGTTTGGTAGGAATCACGGCGGGTTGCCATGTGTTAACCGTCCCGGCAGCGGTTCTTGTGGGCGCGGTTGCTGCGGCGATATGTATCGCTGCGACATTTGGTCTTGAGAAACTAAAGATTGATGACGTGCTCGGCGCCGTGCCCGCACACGCGTGCGCCGGTGCCTGGGGTACCATGGCCGTGGCGCTTCTGGGTAATCCGCTCGATTGGCCCAACGGGCACAGCCGCCTT
Source organism: Phycisphaeraceae bacterium (assembly GCA_965222495.1). GTDB lineage: Bacteria > Planctomycetota > Phycisphaerae > Phycisphaerales > Phycisphaeraceae > CBDCUA01. The sequence goes on from CBDCUA010000007.1 coordinate 1,352,303, forward strand.
CAGCAGCTGGGTGTACAAACCTTGGGTGTGGGTGTGTGTTTTGTATGGTCTTTTGGCGTTGGGTTTGGACTTCTTTGGCTGATCAACCATCTGTTGCCGTTACGGATCAACACTGAAGGCGAAGAGATCGGACTAAACATTTTAGAGCACGGCGCTCACAACTCGATCTCGGACTTGATCGATGAAATGGCTCGACACCGGCAGGAAGGGGAGTTTACCCGTCATGTGAAGATCGAGCCATACGCCGACGTTGCTCCCATCGCTCAGGCGTACAACCAGGTTTTAGACCGGGTCAACAGGGAGATCAGCACACGAGAAGAGGTGAGCGATGAGTTGCGCGATAAGAACCTCCACCTTCAACTTTTGCAGACCGTCGCGGCGGCGGCCAACGAAGCGACCAATACCGAAGAGGCGTTCTTGGTCATCTTGGAAGAAATCTGCGCTCATACCGGTTGGCCGGTCGGGCACGTGTACTCGTGTGATCGGAACGATCCGCAGCGCCTAAAACCCAGCCGACTCTGGTACCTGCGCCACCCCCAACAATTTCATACGTTTAAAACCGTTACCGAGAAAACATCTTTTGACATAGGTGAGGGTTTACCCGGGCGGGTGTTGGCAAGCGGTACACCGGCGTGGATTATCGATGTCACCAAAGACGAGAACTTTCCCCGTGCGAAGCTGGCCAAAGATATCGGCGTGAAAGCGGGCTTTGCGTTTCCGGTACTGGTTGGGTCGGAGGTGGTGGCGGTTCTGGAGTTTTTTTCCAGCCAGGCCGTTCAGCCCAACGAGCCATTGCTACGGGTGATGGCCAATGTCGGCACTCAGCTCGGACGAGTGATCGAACGACGGCGCGCCGAAGAAGATCTGCGAAGGATGGCCGAGCATGACCAGCTGACCGGCCTTGTCAATCGGCAGTTGTTCAATAAGCATCTGGGCGAAGCGATCAAACGTGCTCAGCTAGACAGTGACTATCTCTTTGCGGTGCTGTTTCTGGATGTGGATCGTTTTAAGGTGGTCAATGACAGCTTGGGACACGATTTGGGCGACAAGCTGTTAGTCAGTATTGCCAATCGGATACAGAAGGTGATGGCCGGCGAACAGTGGTCAGGCGGGACGACGGACAGCCACGTGGCGGGTCGGTTGGGGGGCGATGAGTTTGTGGTGTTGCTTAAGGGTATTGACCCCGATGATCCGGTACAGCTTGCCAATCAATTACAGAAATCATTGTCGGCGGCACACTACGTGGCCGGCCGTGAGATTAGCATGACCGCGAGCATCGGCATTGCCACCAACAAAGACGGTTACGAATGCCCTGAGGACGCGTTGCGGGATGCTGATCTGGCGATGTACCACGCAAAAGCTCGCGGTAAAGCGACCTACGCCGTGTTCGATCGGCACATGCACGAACAGGTGGTCGAAAGATTGAACCTTGAGACCGACTTGCGGCGGGCTCTCGACGACCAGCAGTTTCGACTCCAATATCAGCCAATCGTCTGTCTAAGTTCGGGCGAGCTGATCGGTTTCGAAGCGCTGCTGCGGTGGCACCACCCCCGGCAGGGAATGATCCCACCCGACCGGTTTGTGCCCATTGCTGAGGAAACGGGGCTAATTGTGCCTATTGGTAGCTGGGTTATCAAAACAGCGATTGAGCAGCTTGGCGTTTGGCACCGCCGGTACCCTCAGCAAGCGTCAGCCTCGATGAACATTAACCTTTCCAAGAACCAGTTGATCCAGCCTGGTGTGGTGGAGCTGATCAGGGAGGTGCTCGGTCAATCAGGGGTCAGGCCCGAGGCCGTCAAGCTAGAAGTCACCGAGAGCATGATTATGGACAACACAGAGACGGTGACGCCTGTCCTGGAGCAGCTCCGCGCACTAGGCACCAAGCTGGCGATGGACGATTTTGGAACGGGCCATTCCTCGCTGGGTAATCTCTATCGATTTCCAATCGATGTGCTGAAAATCGATCGATCGTTTATTAACGTCATGGATGAGAATCGAGGATACGCGGCGATCGTCTTTGCCATTGTCACGTTAGCGCATAACTTGGGGATGGTGGTGGTTGCAGAGGGGATTGAAACAGGTGCCCAGATCGCTGAGCTCCAGGCGTTGGAGTGCGATCGTGGCCAGGGCTATTTCTTTGCTTGCCCATTGGACGCCAACAAGGCCGAAGGCTGGTTGAACGGATCACAGCGGTTGGCGCGCCCCGCGTAAAGGGCCAGTGGGTATCCGCGGGGATGAACCGACTGCGTTTTGTATCCGCTTTGAGCATTCTGATCGTTTGGATCCGCAGCCGGAAGCCCAGGGTTATCGCTTGTCGCGCAGGTTATCTGGCCGACCTGGCCTGGCGGCAAACGTCTCGTGTGTCAAAGCCCCAACATCGTCTGTATGAGCCAGACCGTGTGAGCGTGTGCGACCGTCGTGGCTTGAGGCGGAGGTGTCTTTTGTTGTCAAGTTGGCTTCGATCGGCTCGGCGACGGATCGCTTGTTCTGCTTACGCGTTCTGTGCCCCGATGGCGTCTGTCTTCTGCGCCGGTGCGTCTTTGATTTGTTCGGCGGCGGTTTGACCCATCATCGTCGATAGGTTCTTCATTGACTGCAAGTGTAAGTAGATCAACTCTAGTTCGTTGGTCTTGGCCAATTCCGCCAATTGCCCAGGGGTCAGCTCTTTGAGGCGTTTCCGGCTTGCCGCCGTGAATCCCGCCAGTGTCATTTTCTGGCCCGTGTTCATGGTCACCTGAGCTTGCATCGGTTCTAGAAGATCCAATTCCTGTAGTTTCTTGCAGAACACCTGAGTACGCCGGTATTGTTCCTGGTACTGTTTGAGGAATTCCAACACGTTTTCTAGGTACTGCGTTCCCTTTTTTTCATCGTCAAACAGTCGTTCGCCCAGACCCTCTTGATTACATCCGTCATATTCTTCGTCGATGCACAGTGTAAACTTCGAGCCATCGGCGGTGCTGGAAAACACAAATGGGTAGCGTCGCACAAACGCCGGAACATACTTCGCTTTCCAGCTGCCACCCTTGGTCAGGTATAAGTTCTCGTGGTCGCGAATCCCCAATACGACGACGGGTATGACCTCGTCTTTACCGGCAAACACGATGGCGTATTCCGTCGCCGCGTTCGGGAATTCCGCGGCAATCAACGGCACGGAATTGACGTGCTGGGCGAACATGAAATTGTCTCCTGCCATCACCGACCAATCTGCGTGTCGCCCACTAGAGACAGGTACCGTTTTTTCATAGATCAGCAGTTGTTTATTCATGGCGAGTCCTTGTAAAGGGGGACAGCATGATCAAGTTAGGAATAAGAGAAAACCCGTATTGGTTCGAGTCTGGCGAAAAGCTGTCTGGCAAAGATCTCGAAACAGACCAGCCTGAAGGCTGCCGATAATCCACCGCCGCACCTCCCCGATGCCGCTAGCAGATGCCCCGGCGGGCCCAAACCGGCCAGGCCTGTTCGAGCTGACCAGACTTGTCGTGTTCATTGTGTATCACCGGTGGTCTCCGCCGGAGCGGAGCCGGCGTCCGGGTCTGTCGTGGGACCGATGAGAGCCAATTTGGTGCGAGCCCACTGCACCCACTCGGGGCGCGTGTCTCTCAAGATCAGATCCGCCAGCAGGGTCTGTACGTGTTCATCTCGATCTCCTCGACGCACACGGGCGCGCACAAGATTACCGATCAGTTCGGGATTGTCCGGCTCCAGTTCGACAGCCTCGTCGTATGCGGTAATCGCTTCGTCAAGTTTGCCCACGGACTCAAACACCAGCCCGAGGTTATTACGAGGTTCGGGTTGGCTGGGCATCAGCTTGATCGCGTATTGGAATTCCCATGCCGCTAGATATAGCTTGGACTGATGGTAATACACCTTTCCGAGACTGTTGTGGGCCAGGCCATAGGTAATGTCGGCGGACAACGCCTTTTTGAGCCGTTTCTCAGCCTCTTCATATTTCTCTTCGGCGATCAGTTCGATCGCCCGCCCGTGTTCTCGCTGGGCGGTCGCTGTGTCACGATTGGGGTCTTCGGTCACCGTTTCATAGTCTGAAATAGGAGAAGACGCGGTACACCCCAGAAGCGAAAATCCCACGGTCGTCATCACAGCGAGTTTTTGAAGGATCTGTTGCACCGTAAATTCACCTCACTTGTCATCGCCGATGGGTGGCTTTGGTTTTTGGTTCGTAGATCAGGTAGGTCAATGTTGTTTCGACAGTCCATCGGTCGCCCGCGTCATCGCTATGGGGTGCCACCAGTCTGACCCGGGTGGTCTGAGGCCCGGTGTCCTGAGCGGCAACGGTGTGCAGGAACGTCATGATCTGTCTTAACGTGACCCCCCGAAATAACACCTGGGTAGATTTTTTCTTGTATGCCGTATTGCCCACACGGCTGGCTGGGTCGGGTGAGATTCGAATGAGGCTATCAGGTTGGATTTGGGCGCTTTTTGCTGAACGCTCGATACGCCGAGTCAGTTCGTTCAGCTGCATTTCACCCGAACCGGCCAGGGCTGGCTGACGGCCCAGTTGCTGAATCTGAGTGGCAAGTCGGCGACAATCCGCCAGATCAGTCGCGGCGCCGATCGCCGCCGACCGCCGGTCACTCAACCGTCCGAACGTCCAGGCTGCGGTGATCGTGAGCACCAGCCCCAGAACCCCGACAAGGATCAGAGGCCGATGATCGGCGTTGGGCAGGGACCACCTGTGGATCACAATGTACGTTCCTTATGTTTGGGTTGTTCAGCTTGTGCGTTACCGACCGTGACGCCCCGTATGGTAAACCCAATGCGCTGACTGGACAGTTTTTCGGTACGCGGCGGTTCGACCCGAAATGCCGGCAGTTGATCTAACGCCGCAGCGATGGCTTCGGCGTCGCTATGAGAACGGGCTTCTCCTTCCATATAGAGTGTGTCTTGGTTCAGCTGCAACTCGAGGATGCGGTACCGTAATTTATCGGGCAGACATGACAGCGCATCGCGCAGCATCAGCAGGACCGCTGTCTGTTGGGGCACCTGGGCGTGATTGTCACTGAGTCCTGCAAGTCGGCGTTGCTGGCTGGTGAGGCGAGATTTGACGTTAAGCGGCACCCGTTGATCCGGAAACAACCGTGTGAAGACATCCCGCTGCTGGGCTTCGAATGTGGTCGCCAGGTGCTGGTAGTGGTTGGCTCGCCACCACATCGTGCCACTGAGCGTCGTGAGGAATAGCAGGCCCGCTGCTGCCATGAGCGCCAAAGGTGTTCGAACGCGTCGGAACCGGGTGCTTGAGGCCACGCCGTCGCGGCGGAGATTGATCCACGGTGCTTGCTTTCCCAACAATATTTGGTTCGCCGCCAGGGTTGCGGCGGTGGATATCGATTGCTCGTCCGAATCGACGATCTGTATTTTAGGTGATTTGGTCAGCTGCTCTAGGCTGGTGTTACCCAGATCGCTAGTCGCCACGCGCAGCGGTGGTTTGTCGCCGCTGGTATGTATCCCTAACTGTAACGCCAAGTCGTTACCGTCATAGTCCGCTAGTAGATGCCAAGCCACGGGAGTGGTGCCCGCTATCATAAAAAGTTCCAGGTCCTGATCGTGATGCCACAGCACGGTGTCGTATGCTTCGGCGGGCTTGGTGATTTTGTGTTGTACGGCCAGCATAGCGGTGGGGCAGATGACTTCAATATCGACCTCATGCTCTTCCAGAGCCTCAACGATAGGAGCCAGTGCCGCTGTTTGGACACACACGCCCAGGGCCAGGTTCTCTCCAACGACGAAATCAGTAGCGGCGTCCTCTGCGGCGATCGGCAATTTTTCTTCTAGTCGATAAATCATCGCCTGACGGATGTTTTTTCGGGGCAAGTCCTCGGTGCTTATCGTAGCGCAAAGACACAGACCCGAGGGGATCGCCAGGACCACACCCCGGCCGTCGTAGCCGTTTTGGGCCAAGGCCTGTGCCAGGTGCTGGGCCACCTGTTCCGGCGGTGTGTCGGTGGGCACTTCTACCGCCTCGTGCCAACACCGGTCCGAGTCTGTCTGGGCGGCGATCTGCCATCCGGCTTTGCCCATATGAATGACAAAGTTTCCAGCGGGCATCATTGCTTCTTCCTTTTGTCCAGCAGGAGATTGACTTTTTCTCCGCGGTGTCTTGCGCAGACTCGTTCAGCGGTGATATCCAGAATCAGAAGCTCGCCGATCTTCTCTCCGACACTCTTTAGTTGAATCCGGCCATTGGGCATAATGAACATCGCCACAGAGTGACCCGGTTCGATCACCGTACCCGCGAGCCGGGCAGCCGTATGAGCGCGGGCGGGCCGTGGCCTGGCGGCGGGTGTGGGTTTGGGTTTGTGCTGCTGTCGCTGTTGTTGGGGCTGGTTGTAGAGTTGCCGTCGAAGATCCAAGCCCCATACCGGTTCAAACGTCGATAGCTTCGGTAGTGGCTGGTGGCGTACGTTTTGTCGCGCTGGATCTTTGTTGGGTTGAGCGTCGACCGGCTTGGGCATCGTGTAAGGCCAAACCCAGGCCGTGGCGATTGTGCCCAGCGACGCGGTTGCCAGGACCGCTGCGCCACACCAGAGCGAGAATTTGGTTTGTTGAATATTCATAACCTACCACGCCATGGTGTATGGCTGTGCAGCCCTCTGGTCGTCACTGCCGGTGGTCGACGCCAACACGTCTAGGCGATGCCATGAACGGTAACCATCGTGTACCGTGATCCACAGCGAGTGGCATCCAGACTGGTCTGTCAATAGCGGTTCGAGCTGATCCTTCTTTTCCTTGGTCAGCGCCAGCTGATTTAAGGCTTCGTTGAGGCTCAAATCAGGTGTATCTCGGCGGGTGGAAATCAAATCTTCGATCTGGTTGTCGATGAGCAAACCCTGGCAGACCTGTTTTAGAACTGGCCGTGTGGCACGGCGGAAGTTCAGCTTCCCACTGCCCCAGAGCGTGACATACGCACTGGCGGCGGCCTCGGGGCGATGGGGGGTGCCGATCAGCTGTGTGGGTGTCGCTGAAGGGAAGATCTGGGCGAAACTGCCCAGTGCTGGAAGCTGTTGCTCAGGAGATTGGCCCTCCTGGGGCTCGGGCTGAGGTGTCGGAGTTAATCTCACCCGGATCCCGTCGCCCGAGAGGCCGGCCAGTTTCCTGACACTTGTCTCGGTCCGCTCTCGGCCGCGCTGCTCGTATAGCCAATTTGCGTTCATTTTGGCCTGCTCGTCGGCGACAACGACCTCGAATTCCTGTTGGCCCAGTGTCAATCGCACACGAACGCGCGAGACAGGTTCGCCGCTCTGTTCTTGCGCTTGGTTTAAGAGATCTTCGGCTCGAGCCAAGAATGCGGCGTGGCAGCTAAGAATACCCCAGCGACGCTGAAGGGTCCGCTGGGCTTCCTTGGCACGAAGGGCCTTGTCGAGACTTGTACGGCTTGCCCCGGCAAGCGCGATGCCCGCGACCGCTAGCAGCAGCAGTGTCATTAACAGAATGTAACCCCGCTGTCTGATCGCCGGTGGCCGAATGGCCGTAGATACCCACCCGGATGAGTGATTGGGCGTTTCCAGCAACACGGGTATGCCACGTCGCACCGACCGACACGATCGGGTGTGAATGAGGCAGTCATACCGCATGCGTTTCACTCCGTTTAGCGGAAAACAATTTAGCGCAAAACAATCAGCGAGTCGATACCTGGTTCCTGATCGCCGGCCATGGTGACGACCAGTCTTACACGTCGGGGGATTGAGCCGTTGCCGTCTAGCCAATCGCCCTCTACACCTGTCACGGGTTCGGCAGTATCGGCGTCTTCAACACCAAGCGCCGGTTCGACCGAATCGTCTTCGCCACCAAGTGGAAGATCAGCCATCGCGTCGATCGTACCATCGACCTGCCGAAGTGCCAGGCCTTCAACGCCCCACGCGACCACCTCTGCCCACGTGCGCCGGTTGGTTAGCTCGGTCATGTGCGTCTGGCGTCGGATCAGCCAGTTCCCATCATCATGCTCCTTGCCGGGCCACAACTGGTATTCGACGGTCACTGGTCGGTGTGTGGAGGATGCCTTGATGTTTCTCTTCCAACCAAAGTCACCACGATTCAGAGCGTTGTGGCCAACGATTGTCAGTTTGTTTTCTTCTTGGATCACCCAGTGGGCGTTTGCCAGATCCCACTGCAGTAAACGGACCAGGTTTGCCGGCCAACGGCGGGTCGGTGTATGACCCCGACCGTCCAACTCGGGCCGGATCGAGCCCGTCGCATGCAATACACCGATCATGAGCACCGCCGCCAGGGCCGTGGCGACCAGTAGTTCGATGGTTGTCATCGCCTTACAGTTCATCGTCGGTCTCCTGCTCCTGAGCAGGGTCGGTCTCTTGTTCGACAGCTTGCTCGGGTGAGACGTCATCATCTTCATCCTCAGCGTCCTGCACTTCAGGTAGCGCAAGGTCGATCACAATCAAGGACGCTGCCGATTCGGTTTGCCGTTGGTCATTGATCTGCATTCGGACGATCACGGCGCCCGCATCCTGAGCATCAGCGTCGTCGATCAGGCTCGTGTGCCACGAGAGGTCGGCTGCGCCCGGTACCTCTCCGGTGTCTTGGCGCGGGAAGGTCGACAGATCTTGCCACCACTGGGCCAGCAGCGACTCGGTGGCCGCGATCGCCTGAATCTGTCGGTCGGCGACAGCGCGCTGCCGTGTAAAACGGCCCTTGGCCAGCGTAATACTCACAAGCAGTGTGCCCAGCAATGCCAATCCCGCCACGACTTCAATCAGGGTAAAGCCCCGCCGGTAGGTGCGCCCGTGACCGTCAGGTCGATCGGACCTGTTCAGACACCTTGTCGCGGGATTTCGTACACCGCGTGTGTCGGGGCGGTGGTTGGACCAGGCGCCGCGGCGTTGGGGTCGGTTATGGGTTTGATGTCTAGACCATCGATTCATACGGCGAGTTACTCTGACGATTGAGCTGTCGGGGTTACCACGGTTGTTGCGCGCCGGGCACTTCTGACGAATGACCCGATCAGCGTTGCGTCAGCCACACCACCATGCGGCGCAGTGGGTGACTATGGCGCCAGTTCGGCTAACAAATGTTCGGTGTCCTCTTCATCGTCAACTGTCACGACCTGCCCGGTCAATCCAGCAATAACGATCCACTGCTGAGCCTGGTCTGGACTGGCCAACAGCACCGCATACGTGGGTGTGTGACCTTGGGTCGAGCAGGGGATTGCCATTTGGCCAGAGGTTACGCCCTCTGCGGCCGTTTTGATCTGTTGAAGTCGAAGACCGCCGGGCAATCGAAATCGGTGTGTGCGGCGGTCGGACGGGTTATCGTTGATTCGCATGATCGTGCCCTTTTTCAGATCAAATTCCAGGGCTGTCTGCCGGTCAAATTGTGCGGCGTGCTGTCGTGTCATCCGGTCGATGAAGGCCAATTGACTTACCCCGTCACGGATCCGGGCAGTCCTAAACCATCCCGATGCAGACACAAATACGGCTGTGGCCAGCATGGCAATGATGATCATCACCACAACCATTTCCAAGAGGGTGAAACCCCCATGTTTGGGCCCGTCTTGGTGACCGTTCGTCGAATCCTGCACGTCACGTCCAGTTAGCGGTTGATGATCCGTTCAAAAATGAGAAACACCGATCGGCCTCCGGCCATCCGGTGTATTAGTCCTCTTTTTCTAATGTTTCACTCGTGACGTCGGCGTCAGCGCCCTGGCCGCCTTCGCGGCCGTCGGCACCGTAGCAGATCACTTCATATGGCTCGCTGCGTCCGGGTTGGTTGTACTGGTATGGCCGGCCCCAAGGATCATTGGTTTTCTTGACCGGTAAGACCTCTAAACCGTCTTCGTTGGAAGGGTAGCTGCCCTGGTCAGCGTAGTACGATTCGATCGCATTGACGATCGTCGCGATATCTGACTTGGCTCGGTTGAGTCTTGCCTTGTCCACATAATCGCTGACCTTAATCGCCACCGCCCCGGCCAGCAGGCCGATGATGACCACGACAACCATGATCTCAATAAAAGAAAACCCCGAATCTCTGTGACGGTCAGCGCGTCGCTTACAACACATCGCCAGCCTCCAAAATGGGCATAAAAGTCGCAAATGCAATAAATCCGACGATGACCGCCAGTACCAAGATCAGTGCCGGCTCCAAGATCGAGGCCAACCGGCCGGAGGCGGTGGCAACCTGTTGATCGTAATCGATCACCAAGCGGTCAAGCATTTCTTCAAGCCGCCCGGATCGCTGGCCGGCGGCGAACAGTTGCACCACAAGAGGGGGGAATACCCCCGTGTCCTTAAGTGCTTCGGCGATGTCACGACCGGCGTATACCGCTTGTTCGCAGCACTTCAACGCGTGACGCAACACCAGATTTCGTGTTGTGTTTTGGGCGATCTGAATCGCTTTGACAAACACGATACCACTACGCATCAGTGTGGAGACAACCAGTGCGATACGGACAATGGCCTGCTTGCGCGCGATATCTCCCACAATAGGCACGCGCAGGATCAACCGGTCGAAAAACCAACGGCCCGACGGGCTTCGGGTCGCCAGGCCAAACGTCGACACCAATCCAATCGCTGCGAACCCCAGCAGCCACCACCAGCCCAGCAGCGTATCGCTGACGGCTTTGACTGCCCTGGTGGCCAGCGGCAGCGGACGCCCCGTTTCTGCCAGTACGTCCAAGAGATTAGGCACGACAAATGTCATTAAAAAGATGCTTACGGCCACGCCCGTCAGCAAGACCATACACGGGTACATCAATGCCGTTCCCACTCGGTTCTTCAGTTGCATCGAACGTTCTTTGAACTGCGCCAGCCTTTCCAATGCTGTTTCAAGTGTCCCGGCACTCTGACCGACTTCGGTGATGCTCACACACAATTCGTCAAAAATCATTGGGTGCTCGGCCATGGCCTGGGCCAAGCTCAGACCCGCCGCTACGCGGTCCCGAATGATCAGCAGCACGGATTGAAATCCGCCATGGTGCTGTTTGGCGATGGTATCGATTGCCTCGAGCATGGGGATGCCGACACCCAGTAGCGTCGATAGCTCACGCACAAACGAGACCACCTGCGCAGTGTGCCGCCGGCTGACGCTTCCGGGCCACCACTTAAAATTCATCGCGGCCTTCTGTCGTACAATCTTCTGGATCGTCAATCCCCGTGCGCGCAACATGTCACGGGCCTGACGCGGTGTGTCGGCAGCCACCGTACCGCTGACTGCCAGACGACCGGTGTCTAACGCCTTGTACATAAACACGGCCATCTAAGTGATCACCCGTGCGGTTACCCTCGCTACTTCGTCGATCGTGGTCATCCCGCTAAGCATCTTTCTGAACCCGTCGTCGGCCAGGGTCCTCATCCCGCCGCTAATGGCCGTGGCTTTGATCTGCGACGCTGTGGCACGCGCTTGGATGTGTCGCTGGATCGGATCGTCTGCAACAAGTAGCTCAAACAAGCCGATCCGCTTACGGTATCCGGTTTGACGACACGCGTCGCATCCTGTGCCACGTCTCATGGCCTGTGTATCGATGGGTTGAGGGTCCATCCCTAGCTTCTGGAGCTGTCGGTACGAAGGGGTGTGGGGTTGGCCGCAGTTAGAGCAGACTTGCCGCACCAGTCGCTGTGCGAGCACACCGACCAATGAGCTGGCAACCAAATAGGGCTCGATTCCAAGATCCAACAGCCGAGTGACCGCACTGGCCGCGTCGTTGGTGTGGAGGGTCGAGAACACCAGGTGCCCTGTCAGCGCCGATTGGATGGCCATCACCGCCGTTTCGTGATCCCGAATCTCCCCGACCATGATCACGTCGGGGTCCTGGCGCAGCACACTCCGAAGGCCGCTGGCGAACGTCATTCCTTTTTTGTCGCTGACCTGCGTTTGGCTGATTCCCGGTAGCAGGTATTCGATGGGGTCCTCCAGCGTTAGAATGTTCCGTTCTTTGCTGTTAATCTTCTGTAGCGCTGCGTACAGTGTGGTGGACTTGCCGCTACCGGTGGGCCCGGTGACCAGGACCAGTCCGTGCTCAACCGTGATCAAACTAAAAAAATGGTCTAGCGTGTCGGTGTCCATCCCCAGCTCATTGAGCGTGAACAGCTGGGCGGTTTTGTCCAGTAGCCGGATGACAATCCGTTCGCCTACGCTGGTGGGGATTGACGACACCCGCAAGTCAATAAGCCGATCGCCCACTTGAACGGTAGCGCGACCGTCCTGCGCTAGTCGCTTTTCGGCAATGTTCATGCGGGCAAGGACCTTGATGCGGCTGGCAACCTCCTCCTGAAGATGTTTAGGCAACTCAAACGCGTCCGACAAGACGCCGTCAATTCGCATCCGGACAATCATCTTGTCTTCAAATGGCTGGATGTGAACGTCCGAAGCCAAGAGCTTGACCGCCTCAAACAAGATCAAATTCACCAACTTAATCAGTGGGGCGCGACTGGAGACATCCAGCAAGTCTTCTCGGTCTTGAAGCTGCTCAACCTGTGCCAGCACATCGTTACGATCAAGGTTCTCGATGAAGTCCTGTGCTTGTCCATTTCGTTGTTGATAGGCCGCATTGATGGCCGCGGCCACTTGTGCCGGAGGTGCCATCACGGGATGGATCGGTCGACCCAAGAATCGGGCGATCACATCCAGCTGTCCCCACCCACCGATATCGCCGATCGCCACCGATAGTCGGCCGTTTTCACTGGCTAATCCCAGCACGCCGTGTTGACGGGCAAAACTGATGGGAACTTTTTCTACAAATTGTGGGCACGCCTGTTGCTGGGTCAGGTCGTCGATATAGGCTAAACCAAGGGCTTCGGCCATGGGCCGTGATTCGGCCGGGGACACGGTCGGGGCGGGGGTGGTGGCGTCTGGAATGGTGGTCAGTGTCGGCTCGACCGCTGGTCGATCCGCCGACGGCACATCTTCCCCGCTGGCGTTCTGCTGGCCGTCCAACACGTCGTTGTCATTCCTTGCCGTCATCGGTGGTGTCGCCATTCTGACCGGGCATGCGTGGCAGCTAGTAGATCATCAAGGGTTCGCTGGTCGGGAAATCTCCCGGAAGACCGGCGATCTCCAGCTGCCGTTTCGAAATAAATTTTAGATCTGCAAACTGGTCGTCACGCAGGATCACCGGTCGGATAAAAACAAACAAGGTCGTTTGGCCCTTCTCGGTCGATTCGTCTCTGAACAGGTGTTTGATAATAGGGATCTGACCCAGGATGGGCACGGCATTGACTTTGCGGATATCGTCTGTGCGGTTCAGACCCCCAACAATCAGCGTATGGCCGTCTAGCACAGTCACTTCACTTTCAATCGAATTGGTCTGGCGAGGTGGTGGGATCCCATTGGCACCGTCGCCGCTAAAGCTGTTCAGTGAAATTGAGTACTCCAGTGTCAGGTGGTCACCCTCGCTAATGTGGGGTGTTGCGGTAATGGTGGTGCCGGCTTCCACAAAGCCGCCAAAGCTCGTCGTGGAGACCGTGTCTGACGCATTAACGCTGGTAAATGGTTCTTCGGAGATACTCTCGAGTGTCCCCGTCGCATTGTCATTGACCAAGATGCGGGGCGCCGATACGACCCTTGTGTGTGAGTCTTGCTTCAACGCTTTGATCACGAGGTCGGCAATGTCGGGGCTGATAATCGCTCCGTTAAAACCAAAACCCGGGATCAACGAAATAGCGGCGTTTGTCGCGTCGGCCGTGTTCAGGCCATCGAATGAACTAAAGGTGAGCGTTCGTGCCTCTCCTGCTGTGTGTTCATGTCCGATCGCCACGCCCAGCGAAAAATCGTCGCTTGTGTCAATGGTGACGATGGTGACTTCAACGAGGACCTGTGGCCGTCGTCGGTCCAGTGCCTCAATCAGTCTTTCGTAGATCTGCTGGACGTGCGGTTCAGCAACGATGATGATGGTGTTGGTATTGGTGTCGGCGGTCATCGTCGCCCGGGTGCTCCGCACCGTTTGGCGGATCGGCTGTAGCGACGTGGTCCCTTCGGCCTGTTGCCGCTGGTCTGGACTCAAACCCGGTGGTGGTTCTCCAGGCTCTGAGGGTGGCAGGTTGGCACCGGGAATACGGTCCGAGCCGACGCCGTCAGCTCCTGCCTCTGCAAACCCCTCTTCGCTTTCCAGCGCCCGAATGGTTTCCAGCACGTCTGCGGCGGTGGTGTTGGTCAGCTTATAAAATCGGATGGGGCTCTGAGCATCGGAAATCGGTACGTCCAGATCTTGTTTGAGCGACACAATTTTTTCGTGGACTTCCGGGGTGCTGGCCGCCACCAGTAGCCCGGCGTCTTGATCGACCGCCGATCGATAGAGCCGCTTGGCGTCTAGCGGTCCGATCAACTCCTTGGTGAGTCGATCGATCCGTTCTGGCGAAGCATGTTCAAACTGATAGACCCGTGTGGATAGGCCCAACGAAATATCCAACGATTGGATCACTTGGATCGCGTCGGCCACACGTTCACGTGCGCCGACAACGACCACCTGATTGGTCCGTTCATCGTGGGTGACATCAAGTCCCTCGGCCGCCGGTCCTCCTGCGCCCTTGGCCCGAAGCTCTGCCAAGATTTTGGCCCTGATCAGCTTGAGAGCGTGCTGGGCCAGTTGGGCTGCTTCTTGGAAGTTGACAGGGACAAACTCGATGATGATTTCGTCAGTGGGCTGATCGACGAGTCGAATCAGGCCCGCAACCCGCCGCATGTTGGACGCGTAGTCCGTGACAATCAGCAGATCTGACTCGGGTACGCCAAGACTGTTGGCGCCCGGCTGGGTCAAAAACGGTTTGATGACCGCTTCGGCCCTTTTGGTGTTGGCATGTTTAAGCTCAAAGACTTGGGTGACAGCCAGTGTTGGGCCCGCCGCTCCGCTGGCGGCCAGTCGCTGGGCCTCCTCAGGTCCTTTGGCGATCGCCAGGAGGTTGTTTGTCGCGACAATCCGTTTCCAACCCTTCTGGCCGGCATCGACCAGAGCCAGCCCCTTCATTTGCAAGGCGCTTTCAAACAGGCCTAACAGCGAACCTTCCGGGATTTTGCTTGGGGCCTTGATGGTCACTCGCCTGTTGCCGATCTGTTCGTCGTAAAGGATGTTCAACCCCAGCCGCTGGCTAACGTACTCAGTGAGAACTTTGAGCTCCAGGTTTTCTGGAAAATTGAGGCTGATACGACCATTTTTTAGATCGCCTTTGTCCTGGGGTTGGGCCCCAGAAGAGGACGACAGGGCCGCCAGGCCCATTACGACGCCTAGGATTAGCCATACCCGCATACATTTATCCTTTTGTGATCCGTCTGACCGTCTCCGAACCACCCGCAGAAACATTGGATCGGTCTTGCCACCTCCGGCGGCAGCACGATCGGCTCTCAGCTGACACTGCCCGGTGGACAGAGGTCCACCCTCTGGCTCGTTTAAGTCCAGCGGCCGCGGGCAGTTTTTGGTTCAATCTCCTTGTCCAGTCGACACTTTGTTCTGCCTAGAGCCAAAGCGGGGTTCTGACGCAGCCCGATAAGGCCAAAATGTGTAGCACTTAACGGATCATATCCGGTTATCAATGATTGGCAATGATCACCGTAAGACTGATCCAGCCGGGATTGAAGGCTGAAGGCGATTCGTTTCTTGTTTCTTTATACGCATTCCAGCTTGGTCTTGTGCGTGGAAGATCGCTTAAATCGTGTGATGATCAAATTTCACCTACTGTATCGGCATTAAAGTGTTTATATAATTGAATTTAAGAAAAATACGGCGGCGTGGCCCGACGTGTGAGCGTACAACACCGTATCTATCATCGGGTTCAAGACGACAGAGTTGCGTCGAGTTGGGGCTGCGAAACAACTGAAAGCGGTGGGGCAGCGATAAGACCAGAGAATGTCTGATAACGAGTAAAAATCAGTGATTGAGAGATTATTGAAGATCTGTTAATTCCAATTTAATCAATGTATCAACGCTTACAGCCATCGAGATAAGGACTTCCGGACGTCTGTGGCTCCGAGAACGGTCACAATCCAAAACATACGATGTTTGGATTGAAAGCAAATCATAAATGCCCGAAGCCTTGTATTTCTAAGGTCCTGTGGTAAGATAAAGACGTATGTAACACATGAAATGGTCGGTGGATGGTACACATCCATCTAAATGGGGTGTGAAGACAGATTGTAATCATTGGATAAGGAGAATTGAGCGATGCCGAGTGGGACGAGATTTGATTGGGCTGGGGGGGCACGTCCAGGCCTATTTGCGGCGTGTATGTTAGGAGTGGTCCTATGGGTGCCGGGTGCGGCGCATGGTCTTATCATTCCTATCGACCTCAATGACTTCTTTGCCGATCCCAAGGTTACTGTTTCGGCCGATGGGATGTCTGCTGATTTCGAAGAGGATCCGACGGTTGCTCCGGTGATTATGTCCAATGATCCGACGCCGGTTCTTGGTGACCCAGAGGTGATCGTCGCTGGACCAGGCGTTTCGTTGGTTTTTGACTTTATGTTTGTCGAGGGAGTGACGGATCCGACGTCCGGTCTAGTGGAAGACGACGAATTTGTTGCTTTTATCATTGATCCGGCAACCGGAAATAGCCTCGCTGATCGCCCCGACCCCAGTTTTGCTGCTTTTGAGTTCTCAACGACAGATACCCAGTCGGGGACGGTTTCGTTTGACCTTTCTGAGCTCACTTCGGAACCCTTCCTAGGTTTGGAGTTTCAGCTTGATTCGCTGGCAACCGATACCGGATTCCAGTCAACGCTCAAGATCTCGAATGTCCGCCTCGAGGTCATTCCGGAGCCACATACACTCGGTCTTGTTGGCTTCAGTGCGTTCGCTTTGATGATCAGACGACGGTTGTCGCTATAAGGGGAGCATGATTTCTCCTGTGGCGGCGGAAGGACAGGTCTACGCGTCATTTTATGGGGCACCTCTGAGTGATGTGACCCATGTACTCACGTCGGATTGCGGGAAATCGAGGGTAGGAGGATCCAATCACGTATCCATACGGATTCCCGGTATATACCGGGCCGTGTGGGCCGTGATGGTATGGGGGAAGACGGTAGAGGCGAGCTCTTGTTTGTCTTGGTCGATGCCATGATGTCATTCATTGTGCCCATGCGGTGAAGGCGACAGCTATCAATCTGGATTGGTTTTCGCGTGCCATTTGCGAGTATTGGCCGATGGCAAGCAAAGAGTTACCGTGCGTTCGTTGCGCATAAAGATTGCCATGCCACTGCCTGCGGGATCCAAGATGTGATGTCTATTTCATGGCAAAATTGACACGGCGCTGAGGTGTGCGACCGTTTCGGTTTTTGTGATCTTTCCTTATTGATGGATCAATTGATTTAACGCTGCCTAGCCGTTAGCTTCTTCCGCAACTCTGCTTCGACCCCCTTTGGATCCGACCGGAGACGCCTGAGAAAACTAGCCGGTGCCGCCGACTCAAAGTACTTACCGCCCCATGCAATCAGTTGGAGCATGATCGGAAGCAGATCGACGCCCATCTGGGTCAGTGCGTATCGAATTTTCGATGCGTTCTTAGGATCGACCGATCGGGTGACGATTCCCACACGTTCTAGCCGTCGTAGCCGGTCTGTTAAGAGGTTTGTCGAAATCGATTCGGTGGCTGCTAGAAACTCACCGAAATAATGCTTGTCGAAAAAGAGCATGTCGCGGATGATCAGAAGGCTCCACTTGTCACCCAACAGATCCAGGGCCAGACTAACCGGACAATCGGAGCGACGGGCGATCGGGTCGTGTGAAGGGTGAGTGGGCATGCAGAAATTTTAGGTCGACTACTTGCATTTTGAAAGTGGGGTGGCTACACTCTATTTACTTGCATTTCGCAAGTACTTTCGCCTTCATACTGAAAGGACGCGACCCATGGCGATCTACCAATCTCTTTTGGCTGAGTTTGAGCAAGAGTCACAGACCACAAAGCGTTTTATAGAAAGCCTTTCTGGCAAAGATCTCTTCTGGAAACCCCACGATAAGTCTTGGACAGCCGGGCAGCTGGCTTTACACATTGCCAAGTTGCCCACCGAGGTGACCCAGATGGCTCAACAGGACAAGTGCCCGCCACCGCCTGGCATGACCAAGCCTGCTCCGCAGCCCCAGACACTTTCGGAGATCTTTGATGAATTTGCCAAGGGTATTGAAGCGGTCAAACACATCCTGCCCACGTTCAACGATCAACAGATGAATGACACCTGGGCTTTGGTTGTTGACGGGCAACCGCTCTTTTCAACGCCCCGGGCTGGGTTTTTGAGGAGCATCTTGCTCAATCATCTGTACCATCACCGGGGGCAACTTGGGGTTTATCTTCGCCTTTTGGGTGCGCAGGTTCCCAGTTCTTACGGTCCCAGTGGCGATGAAATGCCCCAGTGGATGACGGCCATCCACGTTTGACCGCCACCAGTTGTACGCAAAAGACCTTCACGATCGATAAGGAGACCGACCATGTCGCAGCACCCCATTGTATCTAAGGAAGAATGGGTGGTAGCCCGAAAGAACCTCCTGGTCAAGGAAAAGCAGTTGACGAGGTTGCGCGACCAGGTCAGCCAGGAAAGACAAAATCTTCCGTGGGAGAAGGTCGACAAACGCTACAGTTTTGATGGACCAGGAGGCAAAGAGTCATTGTCCGATCTCTTTGAGGGAAAGCGTCAGCTGATCGTCTATCACTTTATGTTTGACCCAGAGTGGGACGCGGGCTGTAAGGCCTGTTCCTATTTGGCCGACCATTACAACGGAACGATCGTCCATCTGAACCAGCGCGATGTGGCGCTGGTCACCGTGTCCGAGGCCCCGCTGGACAAGCTGGAAGCCTATAAGCGGAGGATGGGTTGGACCTTTAAGTGGGTTTCTTCATTCGGCACCGATTTCAACCGCGATTATCACGTGGCGTTTGCACCTGACCAGAAGGCCAAGGGCGAAGTCTATTACAATTACAGGACAACCCAATACTTTTCGGCACAGGGGCCCGGCATCAGCGTGTTTTATACGGATGATCACCGCAGCGTGTTTCATACCTATTCGAGCTTTGCTCGGGGGCTTGATACGTTTATCGGTACGTACCATCTGCTTGATATCGTGCCCAAAGGACGCGACGAATCCAGGTTGCCGCACAGCATGGCCTGGGTGCGCCGCCGTGACGAGTATGATGACCAGCCGACTTCTAAGTAGCCGTACACTTGTCGTCTGGCAGCCGCTGGATTGTTCGTCGTCATGCTTTCGTGTCAGCTTGTTTAGGGATTGATGCGCGTGTTCTGGACCACTTCTTGTGGGCGATATCGACGGCACAACGTGGACTAGCTGGAAAGAGACTTCTGTTCAGTGGCGGTGCAAACGATTGATTTTGTCATCGGGGATGTCTGAGGTGTGTGTGGGGTATGGCGACTGGATTCACCGCCAGGGTTTGGGTGATTGTATGGTTTGGCCGCGTCGTTGAATATCCGAATGTCGCCCATTTTCAAGTGACACCGTGTGCTGTTTGGGTTTCCAACGGTATTTTAGAAGTGATATTTTTCCTGTCTGATCTTGCTGAATACCCTCGCTTTTAAGCCGATCTCGTTGAATCTTTTCGAACACTGGATTCCAGCGAGGGCTTATTTCACCTTTGGCGTTGATAACACGATGCCACGGTATACGTGTACCGTTTTCCAGGGCGCTCAACGCGTAACCGACTTGCCGAGCGCCACCGGGCAATCCGGCCATCGTCGCAATCTGGCCGTATGTGGCTACCCTGCCTCTGGGTATTCGCCGTACCACGCCATAGATCTGATCGAAACGCCCCGATCGCATGGACTTCAATATATACATGGTACGCATGGTTGTGGAAATCCCGCACATGTGAACAGGGACAACGCGATGGCATTGCCGGGTAGGGCAACAAAGCGTATCCCCAATGCCGTTGCTCGTGCGGCGTGGTGTGACCGTCTAATCGACGGTCCGCGAGGATTTAAGGCGCCTGGTCGCTCAGATGGCGACACGCGATCCCAGGGCAACGTCGTCGGCGGGGGCGCGGCGTGACCGATCAGTTCAGGAACGGTCCCTATCGTCATCTAGACGATGTGAACGAAACCACGTGTTGAGTTGATGACAATGTTGTCCATCTGCCAATTGGTTCTGGGCAGATGTGGTGAAAAATATCCGGGCCGGTCAGAAAGGCACACTGTTTTCAGCGTCTCTGGTCATTTCGTGAGGTTGTCAACCAGCTCAGTTGCCATCTAAACGTTCTCGATCGCCGTAAGCGAAATACCCCGACAATGATTCCCACACCCTGCAATGGTATTCGGTTAGCGGGTCAATCATTCGATACCGCAAGATCGCGACGGTCCAGTCAGGTGTGGTCGTTAGTCGATCGATTGACACCGCAATCAAAGTGGACGGCGCCAACGGAATATCGACAAAATTGGGCAGTCCGACATCACGGGCACCTGATTCACGGTCGAGATTTGTACATGGGCCATGCGACCGGCGCTGGCGTAGAGATAGCGCATTGCTGAACGTAAACTAGGCAAGTTGAATAGGTGGTTGTTTGAGCGCTGTCCGCTGAGCGTAGGCATTGAGAAAGGAAATTCATGCCATTTATCCACATTAAATCTTTGCCATTCCAGCAGCCTCGTGATGTACCGGGTCTGATTAAGGGTATTGCCCAGGATTTTGCGCATAAGACAAGTATTGAACTTACTCATGTGCATACCACCTGGGAGTTTTTTCTTCCAGGACACTACGCCAAGGGCGATAATGTTCCAATGTGTCAGCCCGAAGTGCGCCATCCGCTTCTTGTTGATCTGCTAACCCCGGATTTTAACGGCGCCGAGATCATTGCAGTCATGCTGGAAGCCATTGCAGACAGCATTTGGCAGCGCGCAGCGTTTCCCAAAGACAACATTTTTATCAATCATCGTCACGCTCATTCGGCCATGGTGTTTGATGACGGCAAGATAGTCCACTGGTGAATGTATATCTCATGGGTCAATCACCCCAACGCCATCTAGGCTTTTCACCTTTGGTCCAGCAGATCGCGACAAACATCGCCGACACGGAGAAAACGTACGTCAGAAACGGGTTGACATCGGCGGGCAGCCTGAAGATTGATGCGCCCAGGGAAAGAAGTAAAAAATATATCACCAAGACCGCCCAGCCCTGCCAGCGAACGGGAAATCCCCATCCCCAGCCGTATTTTTTGGCCGGAAACCATATCTTTTTGTTCTCTTGGTGACTCATGTTTTTGGGTTGACCGAAGTGTAGATTCTCTTACTTTGAATAAGATAGGGTATCTATGTGGGCTTATACCTGGATCTTGTATGTCTGGGTTATTCTACAAGTCCATTTAACAAAATAAATCGAATACAAACGGAGCTGCGCTTCGGGCTCTAGGTAAGTTGTATCAAAAGATACCTTGCAAAAAATCATTTGAGATACGGGGGCAGAAAATATGCAGACAAGAACGTGGAATGCGTTTATAATACACCTGGTGCTTTGCGCCTAAGTCTGACATTTAAATGAAGTTGGAATAAACAATTCTGGTATTCGATTACAGGCGAGGATGGAGGAAAAAGGCATGGGACGGAAGTGGGTTGGTTTGTTGGTTGTCATTGCGATGAGCATGCCGATACATCGTAATATGGCGGAAGCGGCGGTCATCACATGGAGAATCGGTGGGACCTATGACGGGAACACCGGTTTCCAATCGATTGACACAGCAGGAATACTTGTCGAAGCGGTCACCGTCGGCGGCTCGTCGTCACTGTTGGTGGATCCGGCGGGTTTGAACATCACGTTTGTGCCCAAGGATATTCTGGATCAAGCGTCGTTTAGCAGTGGAAATCCCTCGACGGCTGATACCGGTTGGAACAGTGTGATTGACGTCGCCGATTGGAACTTCACCAATCTCGTCATCGATGATTTTGCCAGTGGACTGACGGTGGGACAAGAATACCAGATACAACTATTTGCCTCTGACGCTCGCCCTGCCTTTTCAAGTCGAACCCAGTTCTTTACGGATGGCCAGGGCAACCAATCGCCTACGATTATGCAGGGGAACTTCACCAGTATCATCGGGACGTTTACCGCCGATGCGACAACACAAGCGCTGGGTTTGGAGGCCAGCTCAAATTTTCCCATCCTCAACGCCTACGTGTTACGCGTGATGGCAACCCCCGAGCCGGGGTCACTGGGGTTACTGATTGGCGCGGGATG
Source organism: Phycisphaeraceae bacterium (assembly GCA_965222495.1). Taxonomy (GTDB): domain Bacteria; phylum Planctomycetota; class Phycisphaerae; order Phycisphaerales; family Phycisphaeraceae; genus CBDCUA01. The sequence continues at coordinate 1,374,417 of CBDCUA010000007.1, forward strand.
GATGATGTGGGGCATGCGCCGTCGGGTCTTGTAGTCGTTCGGAGTTGTCGCAAAGCGCCGTTGGCAATTGATCGAGGTTGTTTTAGATGAACACTTCGAGCTCTGCGGTAGAGGGGCACCTCGTCCAAGCAGATATCGCCGTTGCCAGAGGCCTCGAAGAGCACAACAGCCATAATCGGATGTATTGATTTTTCGTCATACGCGTCGAGGATGTACCAAGGCCTGTCTCCGAAATTCCACGTTCGAAGATACATACGCAAGAACTTTTTGTTGGTAGGTATATCCGATCAGTAGCCGTGTTCGCCCAGACAGCCTTTAACGTTACACATGACATTGGCCGACACCATGCTGTGAGGTCGTGCGGCACATGGCCGATGCATCACGGGGCCGTCATCCGTCTTTGTTTGTATTGTCGCCGTGTCTGCAGGGGGTGTGTGAGTGCCTATCCAGGCGGGTGTCAACCGGTACTTGTAAGGTCGTGGCCGGATGGCTGGGGCGGCAAAAGGTATCCCCACGCCTACTGGAGTGGACCGGTGTCTGATCAGCGGTGTTCTGGCCAACGGTGTACTGCACAAATAACAAGCCGTGCGGTACAGTATCGGTCCTATGAACGGACCGACCCGATCGGCGATCTGTGTTGAACATCTCACTCACATGTATCCAATGGTGAGCGACTCAGGGCGATCGCGCAGGAGACACGATCGTGACACATCACAGCTTCTCTCGACCACACCGCGCCGGCACGCACTGAATGATGTGAGTTTTGAAATCAGATGCGGTGAGATTTTCGGGGTCCTGGGCCCGAATGGCAGCGGTAAGACCACGCTGTTTCGCATTCTCTCGACGCTGCTTCGACCAGACAGCGGAAGGGTCACCATATTTGGATACGACTTGGTCACACAGCCCCACGAAGTGCGCCAGCAATTGGGTGTTGTGTTCCAGATGCCCAGCCTCGATGTGAAGCTGTCCGCCCAGGAAAACCTGATGCATCAGGGACGTTTGTATGGGCTACGGGGCTGCGATTTACGGGAAAGAACCATCCGATTGTTGGATCAAGTGGGGCTTGGAGACCAACCAGACACACGCGTCCAGGTGTTCAGCGGTGGGATGCGTCGACGTGTGGAGCTGGCAAAAGCGTTATTGCATCAACCGCCATTGCTGTTGTTAGACGAGCCAGCCACAGGATTGGACGTCCGGGCGCGGCGAGACCTTTGGGGCCATCTCGAGCAGCTCCGCGAAGCACAGGGTGTAACCATCGCCGTTACCACACACTTGATGGATGAGGCTGATCGGTGTGATCGACTGGCCATTGTCAATCAAGGCAAACTTGTGGCGATCGATACACCGGACCGGTTGAAGGCCAGGATCGGCGGACACGTGATTGCGGTCGAGCCGGCAAACGATCAACCTCAAGCACTCGCTCAAGAAATTACACGCCGTTTTGGGCCATGGGAAGAGGCGGCCAGACCGGTAGCCATAGACGGAAAGATTTTTTTTGAAAAGGCTGACGGGCCAAGTTTCGTCGCTACGCTTGCCGGTGCATTTCCCGGACAGATTAATAGCATGACTGTCGGCCAGCCGACGCTCGAAGATGTCTATATGCATCTAACAGGAGCAGCGCTGTGACGCGTGAAAGTACGGCAGAGGCAGGTTGCCCATCTGACATCCCCGGTTCGTTGCTCGAAGCGATCGGCTGTGCCAGACGCGTCGTGGTGCTGACCGGGGCGGGGGTTTCGGCACCCAGTGGCATTCCGACGTTTCGTGATGCCCTAAAGGGCGTGTGGGCCACACTGGACCCGACGCAGCTGGCCACACCCCACGCGTTTGCTACCGATCCCGAGCGTGTGACCCGCTGGTACGATCAACGTCGTCTTCAGGCGCTAGCCTGCCGGCCCAATCCGGCACACACCGCAATGGCTCAACTCGAACGAAAGCTTGCCGACATCGGTTGTCATTTCACCTTGTTGACCCAAAATGTTGATCGGTTGCATCAGAGGTCAGGGTCCTGCCACGTTCACGAACTGCACGGGTCGTTGATGACCTGGCGGTGTACCAAGACTGGACGCGAGCGAGACTATCTCGAACCCAAACCGTTTGATCGGTATCCGCCGCTTTCGGCGCAGGGTGGTTTGCTGCGTCCGGCCGTTGTGTGGTTTGGCGAATCCTTGTCCCCGGCTGTGCTGGGGGCCGCTGGCCAAGCGGTGACGGAAGGATGTGATTTGTTCATTTCAGTTGGGACCAGCAATGTGGTGTATCCTGCGGCAAGTTTGATCGAATCAGCTCGTGCCCATGGAGCGCGGACGTGTGTGATTAACCTTGACGCCACCGGGGTGACGCAGCAGGCTGATTGGTCAATTCTAGGACGGTGTGAGAGGGTGTTGCCGATACTGGTCGCGGGCGTATTGCCTGAAATCTCTCATCGGCAAGAAAGATTGTAAACCGCTATTTTTGAGGTAGTTATTGCCGACTCAGTCCTGGTGGTCGGCCCATGGTCATCGCTCGAGGTGTATCCTTATCATCGCCATGCTCATAGAGGTGACCAGTAGGCATGATTTTGACGATGGTTGCCTTGGGCGCGGTCCGAAACCGCATCTGGATCTCGTCGCGGGGTAGATCGCGGCAGCTGATCAGCGGTGCAATGCGGCCGGTGTGTTGGTTGTACAGAGCCGTTCTTGACAAGGACCAACGAGACTCTAATATAGCTGGTCTGGGCGTTTTGGCTCAGACTCGTCGCCACGTGGGTGGTGGCTGTTCGATCTTTGACAAGTGAACAGTTGGAAACGCCGCGAGGATGTGTGCGTGCCGGTATGGGTTGTCACAACCCGATCGGTTACGTGATAAACACGTCCCCAATCCTTTTTTGCCGTGCGCTCTTGTGGCAATTGAAGTCGACTCGACTTCGGTTGTGAGTGCACGGTGACCTCATCCGGTCGGTGGATCGGTTGAGTAGGTCGATCCCTACTTCACGGGATCGATCGCGACCCATCCCGTTCCTCGGATCGGGATGATCAGGTCAAGCTTTCTCGTGTTGGTGTCAATGTGTCTGGCTTGGTTCGCTGAGTTGGGCGCGGCAGCAATAAATCAATTGAAGAGTTTGATCCTGGCTCAGATTGAACGCTGGCGGCATGGCTAAAACATGCAAGTCGAACGATTAAATCCCCCTTCGGGGGGCATATAAAGTGGCGAAAGGGCGAGTAATGCGTTTCTAACGTACCCCAGGGTCGGGGACAGCTCATCGAAAGGTGAATTAATACCCGATGATCCCATTTGTTGCATGACATAATGGGCAAAGGCTTGCTGCCCTGGGAGCGGGGAACGTGCTATCAGGTTGTTGGTGAGGTAATAGCTCACCAAGCCTAAGACGGCTAGCGGGTGTGAGAGCACGGCCCGCCGCATCGGGACTGAGACACTGCCCGGACTCCTACGGGAGGCTGCAGTAACGAATATTCCGCAATGCGCGAAAGCGTGACGGAGCAATGCCGCGTGCAGGATGAAGCCCCTCGGGGTGTAAACTGCTGTCAGGGGTTAGAAACACAATGATCAGCCCCAGAGGAAGAGCCGGCTAACTCTGTGCCAGCAGCCGCGGTAATACAGAGGGCTCAAGCGTTAATCGGTGTCACTGGGCTTAAAGGGTGCGTAGGCGGGCCTGCAAGTGCTTTGTGAAATCCCACGGCTCAACCGTGGAATGGCTTGGCAGACTGCAGGTCTTGAGGTCGGTAGGGGCTGCCGGAACTCTAGGTGTAGCGGTGAAATGCGTAGATATCTAGAGGAACACCAAAGGTGAAGACAGGCAGCTGGGCCGATCCTGACGCTGAGGCACGAAAGCGTGGGTAGCGAACGGGATTAGATACCCCGGTAGTCCACGCCCTAAACGATGTGTACTAGATCGCGGAGGTTTTGACGCCATCGTGGTCGAAGCAAAAGTGATAAGTACACCGCCTGGGGAGTACGGTCGCAAGATTAAAACTCAAAGGAATTGACGGGGGCTCACACAAGCGGTGGAGCATGTGGCTTAATTCGAAGCAACGCGAAGAACCTTATCCTGGGTTTGACATGCACGGATTAACCCCTGGAAACAGGGGCCACGCCCTATGGGTGGAACGTGCACAGGTGCTGCATGGCTGTCGTCAGCTCGTGCTGTGAAGTGTCGGGTTAAGTCCCTTAACGAGCGAAACCCCTATCGCTAGTTGCTACCAGGTAATGCTGAGGACTCTAGCGAGACTGCCGGTGTCAAACCGGAGGAAGGTGGGGATGACGTCAAGTCCTCATGGCCTTTATGCCCAGGGCTGCACACGTGCTACAATGGCGTGAACAGAGCGAAGCAATACCGCAAGGTGGAGCAAATCGCAAAAAACACGCCTCAGTTCGGATTGTGGTCTGCAATTCGACCACATGAAGTCGGAATCGCTAGTAATCGCGTATCAGCTACGACGCGGTGAATAAGTTCCTGAGCCTTGTACACACCGCCCGTCAAGTCATGGAAGCCGGGAAAACCCGAAGCCGCCACAACTCAGTGGTGTCGACGGTAGGCTCGGTGACTGGGACTAAGTCGTAACAAGGTAGCCGTAGGGGAACCTGCGGCTGGATCACCTCCTTTCTAAGGGATTCTCTTAGACATGGGTCTGTTTTGACCGTGCTGGGGACGGCACAATCGAAACGTGACACCGGCGAAGATCAACAGGTACGCTTATATTGGTGTATTTGGGATCTGAGCCGTTGTTTGCAGAGAGATCTGTCCCATGAATGTCAACGCAACCTCGTCCACGGGTGGATTTGCCCAAATATGTTGGGTAAGTAATCCGCAAAGATTTGGATAACTGCGCGGTGACGCGTAGCCAACGGTGTCTTCCAACTGTTTACTTGTCACGGGATCGGACCGGGACGCTGTGATCGATCGAGTGCTTAGACGATCAGATGGCGACTCGTGGGTCGTAAAGTCGTGAATAAACACAGAAATCCTCGCCTGGCCACCAGGCGAGGATTTTATTTTGGGTTTCATTCTGATGAAGTGTTTGGCCCGGTCCAATGCAAGCTATAAGCATCACAGTTGTCTGCAAATCTCCGATCTGATGGACGGCCCACAAAGATTCACCTAGATGGTTGGGGCATGTGGTCTCGACGGACCGGGTTGGGCTGGTAAATCTTCAAGGCCAGGGACAGCCCGTCACTGCTTCGCGGATCAGTTCAATCAGTTTCTTAGGCGTGATGGGTTTGGTCGCAAATGCGTCGCACCCCGCGTCCATACATTGCTGGCGGGTGTACTCGTCTTCATTGCCGGTCAGCGCGATAATGGTACCCTGGTAGCCGCTGGCGCGGATTGCGATCACCGCACTCTTGCCGTCGAGCTCGGGCATGTGCATATCCATCAGGATGACATCGAACCCAAATCCTTTCCGCGATCGTTCAAGAGTGGCTTGGACCGCACGCCGACCGTCTTCTACGGCCAACACATCCGCGCCGTACTTCTTGAGCACCACGCCGGCCAGTCGGCGAAGCGCCGCCACGTCGTCGACGAAAAGGACACGTGCGCGGCGTTTGAGCAGGTTGGCGTCGTCGTTCTGTGAACCCGCACTTTCACAACTCGGATTGGTCGATGTTTGGTCACTGAGGTTAATCAAAGCCATGGTCCTTATTGTCGATGCAAATCACGATCGTGACGAGTCTCGAGGTGCGTTTGATCTTGTTTTCGCAAGCTGTTTTTTGGATCTTCGACGAATCGGAAGTGTGACAACAGCCCGTAAACATTCGGATCGCTCTGGTTACGCAGCAACCCCCTGGCCGTCGAGAGCATCGTAGATGATTGACTGGATGGCCCCGTACGCGTCTGACCAGGCTTGTTGCAGTTCGGCATTCCATGCGTCGCCAGCGACCTGTGCCAGAGCCGCCAGCAGCGTTTGGCCGACAACAGGGTAGTGCTCGCGCTGGACACCGTAACGTGTGTGTCGAAGTCCCAATTCCTTTAGGTATGCTGAAAGCTTATCGGGCTGACGGAGGTGCTGCACAATGGTCGCCAATGCCGTCGCCAGGTGCTTCTTTTGCTCCTCCATCGCGTCAGGAAATATCGGTCGTACCTCCGGATGGTCTTCGAATAGCCGGTTGTAGAAGATATCGACCAGTTCGTCTGCCTTCGGCGCGATCAAGCCGAAGCTGGATTCAAGCAGGTCAATATTCAATGCCATGTCCTGTCTCCTTATGTGGGGAATACCCCAGATTGCTATCGGTCAGAAAGACCGGCAAAATTACGCGAGCTGCTATCGGAGGTCAAGCAACAAACGCAACCAGGTAGAAAGCCCAACCGCTGATGGCGGTGCAGATCATGCCTCCAGCAGCGAGTCTGGCAATCCATTTGTGGTGTGGGCTAAAAGAGTTTGGTACAGGGGGGTTGGCGAACCGTCTTAGGGCTGTGATTAGCGTGTAAGCCCAGATCAGTGTCGTTGACACCGCAATGACCAAATGGAGGTAGAGCAGTGGAAAGACCCACGACTCGTAGTAGGCCGAATCTTCGGCCAGGTGTCGCCAGCCATAAAGCCGTATGTCCAGCTCAAAAAGGCAAACCACGATCAGCAGGACCGCTGCCAGGATTAGCTGGATTCTCCGGTGAAGGCGGTAGTTTTTCTTGGATCGAACCAGATAAATGCTGTACAGCAGCAGTGGCACGGTACCGACCATGACCAACGCGATCAGGTCAAGCGTCAAAGAGGCTCGACTAAATGGGATTATCCCTGGTAGCATGATGTGCCTTACCCACGGTTGCCGGTCGGTTGTGGCTTGCCGTCAATGTGAACCCGTTGGGTTCCTCGTGTTGACAGGGCCCGCGGTGCGAGCCGGCCGTTCGTATCATCCCAATGCTACTCGAGCCATACTCTATAATGTCGGTTACCAGACTTCAGCGCGAACAGCTCACCGGGCACAATACCACCTTCACAGGTGCGGCGGATGATCCCCTGCAGATCGATGCCGCTGTCATCGATTTTTTTTAGCACGTTGTCGGGTATTTGGTCCTGGAGAAACGGGACTTGAGAAGACGGCATGGTCAGCGCCACAATCTGCCGTGAGCCTTCGACCACACGGATTTTGATAAAACGGGCCACGCCTTTAAAGGTACGATGTGACTGAACCAAGCCCGCAGGTATGGGCGGTGGTGTGAATGCCTTGGCCTGGTCTAGTGCCGATTGGCCCAGGGTATCGACCAAGACCTGCCACCACGGCAGCACGACTTTCAGCTTCTCTAGCTGATTGACCAGCCCGTGGAACGCGCGCATCAGCAGGATCAGCTCGGCCGGACCGGCCGAGCGAAACCACCAACGCAGCTCACCTAACAAAGCGTCGCTACGTTTACCAATGCGCCAATACTGGGTGCTGAACGAATCGTCCTGGCAGAATGGTTCCAACAGCAGTTGGCACATCGCCGGCAATGCGTGGGAAATCGACAGGAGCTTGGTTGTATCAAAACCCATGGCGGCCAAACAACGCAACGGATCCGTCTCGTCACGGTCGTGACATCCCACTATCAGCTTAAGCAGTGACCAACGGGCCTGGTCCTGGACCGGGACCGTACAGCCAAAATCCAGGAGGACCACCTCGGGTCCCGCCGTCGTCCTCCGAAAAAGCAGGTTGCCGGTATGTGGGTCTCCGTGGACCTCTCCACCGATAAATAGGCTCCTGAACAACGTCGCCATCAGCGTCTTGCCGATGGCCAAGCGATCTTGGTGCGCCCAGTGGCGAACGTCATGGAGTCGGTGGCCGGTCTCCCAGCTCTGAACCAGCACGCTTTGGGTCGAGAGTCGATCGTGCACGTCGGGTACGGTCAACCCAGTGACTTGCGTTGTTTGTCTAAACCTCTTCTGCCGTCTGGCTTCGTCCTGATAATTAAGCTCACGGTCCATGTTACGCTTGAGCGCGGTCTTATATGAACCCAGATCGAATCCCCATTTTTTTGCCGGCCCTGCGTTGGGAATCAGCCCTGCCAGGCGCATCTCTGCATCGACGGCGTGGCAGATGTCGGGGTAACGGATCTTGACTGCAACTTCTGTACCGTCCAGCAGTACAGCATGGTGGACCTGCCCCAAAGACGCGGCCATGTCCGATTCGTCGATTGACGCAAACACGTTGGTGATCGGTTGGCCGATGGCCGCTTTCAATACGGGGATCATTTCGGTAAGGGGGCGCGGTGGGATGCCGTCGACCAAATCCTGAAAGGCCGGGTCATCAGAAAGCGTTGCGAATAACTGTCCGATTTTCATCGGCACGCCGCGTACGTCGGCCAAGAGATTGACCAGCGCACGCTTGGCTATCGCGCGATCTGTTTGGTCACCACGGGTCGCGTGGCGGGCGGCCCGAGCAACCTGTGTGAGTTTAGCCGCACGCGATACGGTGTTGATAACCTTCGATTTGAACATCGAAATTGGTGGAGTTTCGACTTTAACCAATCAGGTCACGTTAGGCTTATGCCTATCTTGTTCCAAATCAGTGCATCTCAGCGGTCGCGGCATGGACAGTTCTTTGATCCACCCGCGCTCATGTACCCAGATGTGACGCGTGATCGTCTACTAGGCAGCGATATCCTGAGAATCATCGACCAATTGGAGGATTTTTCTTGAGATCCGGTTCAGTGGTACCACGTGATCGGCTGCGTTGAGCTTGATCGCTTCCTTGGGCATCCCGAAGACCACACAACTTGCTTCGTCTTGTGCAATGGTCGGTGCGCCTCCTTCCTTCATGGTCAACAGTCCCCTGGCACCGTCGTCACCCATGCCGGTCATGATCGCGCCCACGGCATTTCGGCCGGCATACGCCGCGACAGATTTGAACAGCACATCAACCGAGGGGCGGTGACGGTTGACCCGAGGACCCTGTTTAACCTGAACAAAGTAGACCGCACCAGAACGCTGGAGCATCATGTGATAGTTCCCTGGTGCCAGCAGCGCCTTGCCGGGTACGACAGTATCACCGTCCTCCGCCTCTTTGACGGTAATTTCGCAGGCGTCGTTAAGGCTCTTGGCAAAGGATCGTGTAAAATGTTCCGGCATGTGTTGAACAATCACGATGCCGGGACTGTTGCTGGGAAACAGGGGAAGGACTTGTCGGAGTGCTTCAGTGCCGCCCGTGGATGTGCCGAAGGCAATCACCTTGTTTGTCGTTCGGGTCAGAGACAGCCGTTTGTTGGTTTTTGGTGGATTATTCGTTGGGCGCGTGGTTTTGGCGGTGACTCTGGCACGTGCGGCAGATCTGATTTTGTCGATCAGCTCCACCGAGAGATCGCCGAGTTTGTACGCCGCGCCGGGTTTGCACATCACCTCTACCGCACCGGCGTCGATCGCTTCAACGGCCAGATCGCTATTGGCCGCCGTCAACGACGATACGATCACCACGGGCATCGGACAATGTTGCATCACTTTCTTGAGAAAGGTGATCCCGTCCATCCGGGGCATTTCGATATCAAGTGTCAGCACATCTGGCTTAAGTTTGATGATCTTGTCCCGTGCCACATAGGGATCTGTCGCGGTTCCCACGACTTCGATGTCGCGTTCGCGTGACAGTTCGTTGGTCAGCACCTGACGCACCACAGCCGAATCATCGACGACAAGGACTTTGATTTTTTTCCCCGTTTGCGACATCGTATCGATCCTTTCGAAGAACAACGCCAGAGATCACATTAATGCGATGGCGCCATGGCCAGACGAAGCACGACAGGACTATCGTCCACCAAAAATCCTATCGCGTCCGGATCCGCTAGCATGGACTGCCAGGTCTGGGCATCGATCTGTTTGACCTCTGGGGACGTTAGGTTGAAAACCGGCTCGTCGCCGGCGATCGCCGTGAGCAATCGGCCACAGATCACGTTGATCAGTTCCTTCAATGCATCGTTTGACGATTCTGACGGCACAAGATCGTCTGGGTCGGTGCCAAGAATGTTGGCGGTCAGGTCCCCGCAGATATCTTCCGAGACAGCAAGTGTTAGTTGCCCCGAGGCCTGTCCAGAAAACTGAATGTCTGCCTGGAGAGGCGCTTCCACCTCAGTGGGGATCTCCGATAGACAGGTGCGTTCGGCAAACATAAACGCCAGCTTTTCAAGGACAAAAACAAACGCTTCCTCAATTTTTTCGGCTTGTTCAAGCGGCATGGCTGTTTCCCATTATTCGCGTCACGGTTGCCTTAAACTGTTCTGCAGTAAATGGTTTTCGAAGGTAGTCGCAGATACCTTTTTCTCTTAGATGTTGGATTCGGGTCGCGCTGCCTTCGGTGGACACGATGACAACGGTGGTCTTTTTAATCATCCCGTTCTGGTTCATCTCTTCAACCAGTGCAACGCCGTCCATCACCGGCATGTTAATGTCGACGAAGCATAGATCGATGTGATGTTTGGCTAACATCTCCAGTGCTTCTTTCCCGTTGCTGGCGTGAACACACTCGTTAAACGGGATCTTGATCATGCGCAATGTTTTCTCGATGACCGCTCGGACGATCGGCGAGTCGTCTACAATGAGAATGTTTTTGCTCATTTTAGTTACCTCGGCTGCTCAATATGCTTCAAGACATAAACGTAGTTCGTTAAACACGTCCATGGACTGTGCCAACAGCCACTCTATTTCGCTGTGCTTGAGGTTGAATCGTGATACCGACGGTTCAGAAACACGGTAGTTCAGGCCATCGGCTCCGCAACCCACCCCGCACAGGGTGACAAGTTGGTCTGCGGTATGAACCAGGTCCACCAGATCTCGATTGCCCGATACGTTCTGTGGTTCGTGATGCCAGCGGACAACCTCCACCAAGCTGCCAGGGACTTTCCAATGCTCAAGCAGATGTGCGCCGACCTCGGCGTGGTCGATCCCGAGCACAGTGCGCTCAGCTTGCTCGAAGGACATCTGCTGTCCAAACGCCAGGCGCCGGATCGGTTCGATCTCCGCGCCCACAGCCTGATCTAACACGAGCTTGCCTACATCGATAAGCATCCCCGCGGTAAACGTGTGAGCTGAGGGTTTGACGCTTCGCAGATGGGCGATTTGATCGGCGGTGACGGCTACAGCGATTGCGTGTTCCCATAGCGCTCCGGGCATCAAATCGTATCCGGGAACCGATCGCTCTTTGATGGGTGCCAGCGAAAGACTGGTCACCATCTGCACGATTTCCGCCGTGCCCAATCGAACGATCGCCTGCTGAACAGAGCCAACGGAATGAGCCATTCCAAAAAATGAGGAGTTTGCCAGTTTCAAGACGTTTGCCGTCAAGCCTGGGTCGTGCTCAATAGACCGGGCAATGTCATGGATGTCCGCCGACGGGTCCTGCAGCAGTGTCAGGGTCTCAATCGCCGCGGTGGGTAGCGCCAGCGTCGATCGCACATCTGCAAGTATTTCTTCGCGCCGGCTCATATCTTGTCTACGCTCCTGCCGGATGACACAGTGGTATCTCCGGTCTTCATATACAGCCGCAACGTGCGTGGCTTGGTGCCTCCGATATCTTCTCCAGCGACCAGAAGGTTATTTTTCCACAAGAGTTTCTTGAACACTGCGTGGTTGCGTTCGCCGATTTTGAAGCGCCCATTTTTGTCCATCGGTGATCCACACCCGGCTACTTTGATCACCAGATTGTCCTTGGTACCCCCAAGTTTTAGCACCGACGTTAGAAGCAAAATGAAGCCGCTGTCGGTGTACATCGCCGGGGTGGACTTGGCCTTTTCAGGGTCGATTTTGGATAAGGGCAACATGCAGTGGATCAATCCACCAACCTTGGCTTCTGGGTCGTACATTGATATCCCGATACACGAACCCAGGGAATAGGTCACCAGGACATCCTCGATATCCTTAGAGACAGCCAATTGACTGATTCCTACGTTGATCGCCATGACACAGCTGTCGTCAGAGGGTTAGCCTGGCTTCCGATAAATAGACGAGCCCACTTGTTTGTACTGTTTGGTGATTCCAGTGAGACTCTCAGTATGACTGACGATCAAGTAGCCTCCCGGTTTTAGAAGACGGTATATGTCCTTCAGTAATCGCGACTTGGTTGTTTTGTCGAAATAGATCATCACATTGCGGCAGAACACAATGTCCAACGGCCCCTTCATGGGGAAAGGTGGCTCGTTCAGGTTTAGCCGCCTAAACACAATCATGTCTTTAAGGTCGCTACGCACCTGGTACATGTCGTCATCTTGGCCCTTGTGCGGCTGGAAGTACCGTTTCCTGAGGTCGCGTGGTACGTTTTCGAGCTGATCGGCCCGGTAGACACCGGCCGTACAGTGGCTCAGAGCGCGGGTTGAAATGTCGGTTGCCAGGAGCTTCATGTCCGGTCGCGGCGTGGCTCGGGAAAACGTTTCTGTCAGCGTGATCGCGATCGTGTATGGTTCTTCGCCGGTGGCGGCCGCGGCGCACCACAGCCGGAAACGGGTCTGTCCTTCTTTGGACCACTGGGCCATCACACGACGGAGGAAATCGAAATGGGTCGGTTCGCGGTAGAAGTGTGTGACATTCGTTGAGATGACGTTGAGCAGCTCAACGATTTCTTGGGCATTTTCTTCGAGGTGTTTCAGATAGGATTGTTCGTTTTCAAGATCCAGCTGACGCAGACGCTTTCGGATGCGTGCGGTAACCATCGACATCTTACCGTCCTTGATATGGATGCCGCTTTTCTCATGAACAATTTTTCTTAGCTTATCGAAGGTGGCTGGTTGCATGGACCTGTTTACACCCTCATGTCGTCACGACCTCTTGGGCCGGTTTGATCCGCACTCGCATCCATGCGGTGTCATTACCCACAGCTCACCGGGCGTGCTGTGAAGATCGTCTGCGACCACGGTGAGAGATCTCGCCCCGAATCATCAAAAGAAAAACGGGGTGGAGGCCGTATCCTCCATCCCGTGTCTGTTACGCTCAGAAGTCTCCCATGTCATCGTCGTCAAGTGGGATGACATTTTCTGGGTCAGCCGAAACGGCGCTGGGCTTGGTAGCGGCACGCCTGGGTTTGGTGGTTTGGACCGGTTGTGCTTTTTGCGGTCGGCTCTGGCCGGCGGTGCTCAATTGGAACTGACTGAGCAGGTCGTCGAGCGTCGCGGCTTGCTGGTTGAGTTCCGTGGCCGCGGCGGCCGACTGTTCACTGGCGGCCGAGTTGTCTTGGGTCACCTTGTCCATATTACCGATGGCCTCGGTGACCTGTTTGATCCCATCGGCCTGCTCTTTAGAGGCCGCGGCGATCTCGCCAATCAGATCGTTGACCTTTTTCGAACCGTCCACAATATCGTTGAGAATCGTGCGGACCTCTTCGTTAATCGACACACCACCGTCGGCATTCTTGACCGCGCCTTCGATCAATGAAGCGGTATTCTTGGCCGCCTCGGCGCTACGCTGGGCAAGGCTGCGAACCTCCTCGGCCACGACCGCGAAACCCTTGCCGGCATCGCCGGCACGGGCCGCTTCGACCGCGGCGTTTAACGCCAGGAGATTGGTCTGGAAGGCGATCTCGTCGATCGTCTTAACGATTTTGGCCGTTTCGTCGCTGGAGGCTTTGATCTTCGAAATGGCGTCTTCCATCTTCCGCATGGCAGAATTGCCCCGATCGGCCGAGTCCAACGCTTCTTTGGCCAAGCCGTTGGCCTGGCTGGCGTTGTCGGCGTTCTGGCTGGTCATGGACGACATCTGTTCTAGTGATGCTGAAATCTGCTCGATGGAACTGGCTTGATTGCTGGCGCCTTCGGCGAGTTTTTGGGCACCGTCGTTGATTTCGGCGCTGGCCGCGGCCACCTGAGAGACCGGATTTGATACCTCCTGCAGCGCCGCCTCGAAGGCATCGACGATCTTGTTGATGCCGGCCATCATCGGACCATACACCTTGTCAAGTTTCTCGACATCGCCGCGAACGGTAAGGTTACCGGCGTTGCATGCGTCAATGACTTTGTTCACTTCGTCTCGGTACTTGCCCCGTGCGTTGAGATCGGTCCACTCTACACCGTTGCCGATGAGGTTGCCCTCCGAGTCCATCAGTGCGGTAGCGTTGACGCCAAACTCCAGTGGTCCGACCTTGATCTCGGCCTGAGCCGGGAGGTTTCGGGGATCAGCCAAGACGTTCCGCTGATGGCTGGGGTTCTTGTGGAAAATATCGATGCAAGTACCGATGAGTTTATCGGCATCGAATGTGGGATATACCTGGCGGATCTCCGCTTGATAGCGACGCATCATGTCCAAAACCGCCGGGTTGCAGTAGGTGATAACCAGGTCCTTGTCACAGGTCATAAAGTTGGTTGAGGCTTTTTCGATCATGGAGAACAGGCTCTCAGCCCGGTTGGCCTCTGCTTTCTGCTGGGTGACATCCTGCCATTCCAAGTTGGCACCGATGTGTTTGCCTTCTCCATCTCGCATCGCCGAGATGTTCAGAGCGAATCTGAGATGGCCGACCTCGATTTCCGCTTGATGAGGTAGGTTGTTCGGGTCACCAAGAATCCGTCGCTGATGGGTAGGGTCTTTGTGGAATATGTCCACGCAGACACCAATCAAGTTGGAAAAATCAACGCGAGGGAACGCTTTTTGGAAGGTGTCAAGATTCTTCTTGACCAGAGCGACGGTGGCGGGATTGGCGTACGTGATGTTCAGGTCAAGGTCGACCTGCATCGATGCGGTGGCCGAGCCTTCGATGGCTCCTTGCAAACGGGAGAACTGTTCGGCTCTCTCCATCTGCTGGGTAATATCAGAGGCGAACTTGACGACCTTAAATGGCTTGCCGTTGGCGTCAAAGATGGGGTTGTAGGACGCCTGGATCCATATCTCCTTGCCGCCCTTGCCGTATCGCTTGTATTCCTTGGCCTCATACTCGCCACGGTTCAGCGCCGCCCAAAATTCTTTGTACTCGGCGCTCTGCTTGAACGCTTCGTCGACAAACATGCTATGGTGCTTACCCTGGATCTCGTCCAGTGTGTAGCCCACGGTGCTTAAAAAGTTGTCATTGGCGGTGATGATCGTGCCGTCCATGTTGAACTCAATGACCGCCTGCGACCTGTTGATCGCGTTGACGACTCCTTGCAGGTTCGACTTGTCAGACGATCTCTTGGTTGATTTTCTGTTCGTTGATTTGGACTGTGCGGTCATGAAATGCCTCCCTTGAGCGTCTGTCTGAGCATGGGCGATGACTCTGTGTCTAACCCATCGTTCGCGATACTATGCAACTTTGGCCTCGACATCTGTCGAGAGTTCTAATCCTTGATGAGTGACGCTGAGCATGTCGGCGGTGCTCAGTATGTTTTCGATATTCAACAGGATCTTTACCTGATCTTCGATACGGGCCATCCCTAAGATAAAGTCTGTATTCACTCCCGCGCCAAACGCAGGTGTGGGTTCGATGCTGGATCCGGGGATATCCAGGACTTCGGAGACCGTGTCGACCAAGATTCCCATCTGAGTGCATTGATCGTTGATATAGACATCAACGACGATGATGCATGTCAACTCAGTATCTTCTGCTGAGGGCATATCGAATTTTGTACGCAGATCCACCACAGGGATAATCTTGCCGCGGAGATTGATCACACCCCGGATGAACACGGGCGTGCGTGGCACCATCGTGATGTTCATCAGGCCAATGATCTCTTTGACGATGAGGATACGGACGCCATACTCTTCATGACCGAGCTTGAAGGTCAGGTATTTTCCCGCAAGGTCGCTACGGTCGACGGTTTCAGTCGTGCCTGCCATATCTGTGGTGGACATCACATGATCTCCCTGAGCGGGGCTGTCACATGACACGCCCGACCGGCTTTGGTGTGTCGTGGCAAACCAGTGAGAACCTCAAGAATTGGCATGTACCAGCTCTCCCCTTGGTGTGCCGACATTTGCTGGGGTCCCGTTGCTGTGCTAAACCGGACTATTAATCGTCCAATTGCCGTGCAGGGTAAAGCCCATGTGGCGTACATTTGTTCAATTTCATCGCGTGGGCGCGGGTCATTCTCGGTCCGTGATGACGAGACCGTGAGCATAGGATCAATAGCGGTTTAAGAGATCTTTTTAGGAGCTTATTCTGTGGGGGTTTCCGACGGGCATGTCGCCGCAAAGGCCGGTTCCAATTTCAATCATCCTGGTGGGCTTGGGGTAGGACCCGTCCCATTGCCCGTTCAGCTGGGTACGCGATACATTGGCCCAGTGTGGCACTAACATCTTGAACCTGCCGATGAGCCAAAGCGACAGCTTTAGGTGTGCGGGGTACGTCCACTTCTCCTAAACCTTATCCGTAGGGCGACCGATCTAAGTGATCAGCCGTGTAGCAGCGATCTACCCTACAAATAATCAGCATCGGATCGCGTCCTATGAAGCATAACATCGAGCAGTTGGCCGAGTCTCTCGTATTGACCGATCCCACAGACATCCAGGCACTGGCTCACGTCCACGATCAGTTTAAAAAACTGCTTCAGCTGGCCGAAGAACAGCAGCATACCCTTGTGACATCAGCGGGATCCGCCGCTGCAGATCTCCTAGAACGGATCCTCCTTAGGGAAGTCGAAGACGTTGCCGCTGCTGTGGGTGTGATTAGCGAGACGGTGTCCATACTCCAATCAATCATCTCAGATGGTCGCGGGCTGGAGGATGTCATTTTCCCCGAGGGGCTGGGTCTACCTGTCGACAACGCATCCGGGGCCTCGCAAGCACTGCCGTCAAACGTCGACGAGGAGATCTTCAACGAGTTTCTATCTCGTCTGCCTGGCACACTGGACGATATGGAAACCCAGGTATTGACGCTTGAGAACGCTGAGGGCGAGAATCAGCTTGACGAGCTTCTGCGACTGCTGCATACGCTCAAAGGAGAGGCCGGCATGCTCGGGCTGGCCGAAGCTGAAAGACTGTGCCATGCGGCCGAAGACGCGCTTGCGGCTGTTTCTCCCGCTAGCCTCGTCGATCAGTTGCTAAACGTCAAGGATTGGCTTAAGCGCATGGGCAATGGTTACACCGGCCAGGGCGATAAGCCGGAGCCTGTTGATCAACTCATATCGTCACTCATCGCCCAGAACAATGACACGGGTCAAGCCCCAGAGGGCGATGCCTCTGTCGAAGCGGTCCAGGCCGAAGCGGATTCGCTGGAACCCTGCAAGCTGACAGGTGACCCTGAGCTGACGGGTGAATTCATCGGCGAGGCGCGCGAACACCTTGAAGCGTCAGACACTCACTTGCTTACGATCGAAGAATCGCCCGAAGACAACGACGCTCTCAATGCGGTCTTTCGAGCGTTTCACACCATCAAAGGTGTGGCGGGATTTCTCGAACTTGCCGATATTCAGCACCTGGCTCACGAGGCAGAATACCTGCTTGATGACGCCCGTACGGGAAAGCTGATTCTTCGTGCCACCGCCTTGGATGTGACGTTTGAAGCGGTGGATATGATGAAACGACTTGTGGACTACACCGCAGATGCATTGGCGTCTGGTGGGTTGATCCGTCGAGATCCATTGCAATCAAAGCTTATAGAACGGATCCGCGCGGTTCGAGCGGGACAGCAGCTCGGCGGTGACGGATCAAGTCAGGCCGCGGCGGAACAGCAGGCCATGCAAGATCCGCCGGTCAGCCAAGAAGCGGTTCCGACTGCAGTGTCATCATCGGTGGGCGATCGACCGGTGGACCAAGCCACGGCGGTTGATCAGCCTCCGTCCGTGGCTGTTGGTACGCCGCCGGTCCAACCCAACCCTGCTTCGGGGTCGCCCGCGGCTGCTGGGACAGCGGATACCAAAAAGGGGGCTCAACCCGGCACCCCGCAGTCCAAGTCTGTGAAGGTGGCCGATACCGTGAGGGTCGACGCCGCCCGGCTCGACGCGTTGGTCGATACCATCGGCGAAATGGTGATTGCCGAGGCGATGGTCAGCCAATCTTCGGAGATCCAATCGATCGAATCGCCTTACCTGACGCGTTTGCTCAGTCATCTCGATAAGATCACACGCGAGTTGCAGGACATGGCCACATCGCTACGCATGATGCCCATCCGTCCCACATTTCAGCGAATGGCTCGACTAGTCCGTGACGTGGCGAAGAAAATCGATAAACAAGTTCACTTTTCGATGACCGGTGAAGACACCGAACTAGACAAGAGTGTGGTGGACCAGATCGGTGATCCGTTGGTCCATATGGTACGCAATGCGGTCGATCACGGCATCGAAGCGACGCTCGAAGAGCGTCGCAAGGCCGGCAAGCCAGATATGGGACAGGTACAGCTTAGGGCCTTCCATAAAAGTGGCAGTATTAATATTGAGATCGAAGACGACGGTCGCGGGCTTGATCGCGAACGGTTACTAAAAAAAGCCAGGGAGCAGGGGCTGGTCCGTGAGGGCGATAACCTGACCGATAGCGAGGTCTTCAATCTTATTTTTGAGCCCGGTTTTTCTACAGCCAAAGTTGTTTCGGACGTCTCAGGCCGTGGGGTCGGCATGGACGTGGTCAAGCGTAACATCCAGGCGCTGCGTGGCCAGATCGATATTCAGTCGACGTTGGGTAAGGGATCGATCTTCACCATCCGGTTACCGTTGACTTTGGCGATTATCGAAGGGATGGTCGTCCGGGTGGGATCGCAGCGTTTTATTGTACCCCTGCTGTTGATTACCCGGATGCTCCGGCCCGAAGAACACGGTGGTGTCCCCACTGTTTTTGGCCAGGCCGAGATGTTGTCGGTGTCGGGCGGCTTAATTCCGCTATACCGGTTGCACCAAATCTTTGGTATCGTCGATGCTCAAGAAGATCCGGCGCAAGCCGCGGTGGTGATCGTGGAATACGAGGGTCGGAAGTTCGGGATCCTTGTGGACGAGCTGTTGGGCCAGCAACAAATTGTCATCAAGAGCCTCGGTGAGTCGCTACAGAAAACCGAATGCATCGCCGGCGGAGCGATCATGCCCGATGGACGAGTGGGGTTGATCATCGACATGGATAGCCTCGTCAAGACCGCAACCCGGGACCCGTCGGCGATTCCGAAAGCCGCATGAGAAGCTGACGGGTGGTATACACCCAGTATTCTTTGTGTCTGTCGAGCAACTGACGGATCGCCGGTTGCCCGGTGGATGTACCTTGGCGCTGCGGAGGTGGTGCTAAGCGTGTCCAAGGCCCAACCGGAAATTCATGACGGTCAGATCACCTCACGCCAACTTCGATGGGTTTTGGCGCACCTTTGGCACACACGGGTATAGAACGAACTGAGACTTCTGGTGCGTGCTTCGCGCAAGAAACACACGCTATCCCTGTCACGTGGCGTTATCGTGTTGGATGGGCCGTGTTGTTGAAAGACGATCAGACGTGTGTGGCAAGTGAATTCAATCTGGATCCGTTTGCGACGGGTGTTATCGGCTCTGAGCCCTGTGCCGCAGGTAGTGGTCGGCCAGTGTCACGGCCATCATGGCTTCACCCATGGGCACAAAACGCGGCAACAAACAGGGATCATGTCTGCCTTTGGTGGTGATCGTCGTCGCATGCCCGGCACGCGTGACGGTTTGCTGTGCTCGCGGCAGTGAGCTGGTGGGTTTAAGTGCACAACGTAGGAGGATGGGTAGCCCTGTAGAGATCCCTCCGAGCATGCCGCCGTGCCGGTTGGTCTTGGTCGTGATGTGGCCTGGAGCCGAACCAGGAACAAAAAGGTCATTGTTCTGACTGCCGCGGGCGGTTGCTACGGCAAAGCCTGCACCGTACTCCACACCCAACACCGCTGGCAGGCTCAGCATCGCCTTACCCAAGTCGGCTTTTAGTTTGTCAAACACCGGTTCGCCCCATCCCGGCGGTACGCCCGTCGCGACCAGTTCGGCGATCCCACCGACCGAATCCTGATCGCTTCGCACCTGTTCAATCAGGGCAATCATCTTCTCGGCAGCTGCCTGATCCGGACACCGGACCACGTTCGATTCAATGTGATCGAGGGTCACGCTCGCTGGATCGGGCACGTTGGCGATGACGGGTCCGATCTGCTTGACATAACCTACGATCCGGACACCTTGGTCAGCGAGCAGCTTCTTAGCAACGGCGCCGGCCGCCACCCGCACAGTCGTCTCACGGGCGCTGGCGCGTCCACCGCCGCGGTGGTCACGCAACCCATACTTGGCATCGAATGTGTAGTCGGCGTGGCCGGGACGATACTTGTCACGTAGATCGCCATAATCTTGAGATCGATGATCTTTGTTTTGGATCACGATCGCCAACGACGTGCCCGTGGTCTTGCCCTCAAACACACCTGAAAGGATCTGTGGCCTGTCGGCTTCTTGACGCTGTGTTGTGATCTTTGATTGTCCGGGGCGACGACGATCCAGGTCGGGTTGGATGTCTGTCTCATCCAGCGAAATGCCCGACGGGACGCCATCAATAATGACCACGTAACCCGGACCGTGGCTCTCGCCGGCGGTGGTGATCCGAAAGAACTGTCCGAAGCTATTGCCCGCCATGGTATGCGTCACCGCACCGTTGCCGGCCAATCGCCGCTTGCCAACGCCAGCTGACGGGCCAGGAGACGGGTCTTAAGCACCAACAACGCCGCCTCGAGCTGTGGGTCAAGTGCTTTTTCCAAGATCTGATTGGCTGTCGGGGCGGGCTCTTCTTTGGCGTCCTGTGAATCGTTGTCCGAGTTTGCGTCACTGTGAAGCACGTCAACCTCCTGGCGCAACTCGGCGGCGTCTGCAACTTGTTGGGAGGTCATTTTTACGATCAGGTTAGGTTCGATACCCCAGGTTTTCACGTCGGCTTTGCGATGGATGATCCTGCCACCCGGCAACATATAGTACTGCGTTGTCAGCTTCAAGTAGGCCTTGTCGCCACTTAGCGGAAACAGGTCCTGGACCGAACCCTTGCCAAAGCTGCGTGTGCCAATAATCAGCGCCCGCTGATAGTCCTGCAACGCGCCTGACAGAATCTCTGAAGCGCTGGCCGAACCCTCATTAATCAGTACCACCAAAGGCATGTTGTTGTGGGTGTGATCGGCTCTGGCGCGGAACTGACTTGTGCGTTTGCCGTCGGGGCCAATGGTCGAGACGATCGGTCCGTTGGAGATAAACCGATCAGACACCTCCACAGCCGAGCTGAGCAGGCCACCGGGGTTGAACCGCAAGTCAAGG
Source organism: Phycisphaeraceae bacterium (assembly GCA_965222495.1). Taxonomy (GTDB): domain Bacteria; phylum Planctomycetota; class Phycisphaerae; order Phycisphaerales; family Phycisphaeraceae; genus CBDCUA01. Next base: position 1,395,457 of record CBDCUA010000007.1, read on the forward strand.
ATCAAACCATTCAGTGGCCCATCGTCTTGCATGACATTGATGGCCCGGTCCAGGTCGGTGGCCGACTGGGGAATGAATTGTGACAACCGGACGTAACCGATCCGCTGTGACCCGTCGATAAAATAGTTCCAACCCCCTGTGGGTTTGCGCTGCCACCCACGGATCGACTCAATCACAATCTCCGCACGCGTAAGCACGAAGTCCAGTAGCTGGCTCTTACCGGCTCGTTGGATCCCCAGTGTAACGTTTGTGCCTTCCGGCCCCGTGATTTCCCGAACCGCACGGTCTAGGGTCCAGCCAGACGTGTCGCGCTGTTCAACCGTGGCGATGATATCACCGGCCTTAATACCGGCCCGCTGGGCAGGGGTGTCTTCAAGCGGGCTGACCACGATCAGCTGATCGTCCCGGATCGAGATCTGGATCCCAACGCCATAAAACTTGCCTTGGGTATTGCGGCTGAAGACTTCTTTATCACTTGGCCAGATAATGGTGGAGAAATCGTCGAGCGTATCAGTGGCGCCCTCGGCCATCTCGTAGATCAGTACCGATTCCGGTAGCCCAACGGTCTGTTCATTGATTGTCAGGACACGTTCAATGGCCGTTGCGGCGTCTAGGAAATTAAGTGGCCTTTGAGGCTGGTCTAAACTGGTTCTCAGATCGATCAGTCGATCGCGGAACCGCTTAAGCTTACCCGTGGGGTCGTTGAACGACGGAAAGGTGTGCTCCAGCCCCTTTGTTTGGGCCATGATGATGACATCATCCAATGCGCCAGCCAGAAGGGGGCCATAGCCTTGGTTCTCCACGTGTCGGCGTGCGGCTTGAGCCAACGTCTGCCGAAGCATGGCCAAGTTGATCCCTTTTAATCTGCCCTCCCATGTTTCTTCGCCTAAGTTCAGCTGTGTCGGGGCCTCCTCACCCAGTCGCGCGGCACGGGCGGCGTACATTTGTTCGAGCCGGCTAGGCGCATAAAGCCGCAACACGCGCAGGTGTTGACTGGTACGTTTAACTTCGTCACGGTAAGAAGAAAGATCGTCGAACAACAGATCCAGCGCTCTGTAGATTGCCAAGGCTTCAACCCATTGACCCTCATCTTCGGCGGTCGTGGCCGCGGTCTCCGCTTGTTTGACCAGGTCTTGAACTTGAGCGTCACGCAGCATCACACCGGGGTCGCTGGCAAGATCGAGCGCTTTGATGGCACTGGCCAGGGCCTTCTGGAGTTGATTTGTCTTAGCCTGTTGAACCATTTCTTCCAGCGCGGCTTCGTAGGCCTGTTGTCGCTCTTGCGTCCGCTTGATTTCGTGTTGCTGATACTGTTCCAAATCCTGGATCAGAGCAGCGACGTGCCTATCGCGGCCCATTGGATGGGCTGACTTAAGCAGCGCCAGCACCTGGTCGAAACGCCCGCGATTTGCCAATGGGGAAAGCTGTGCGATCGGGCTGGGGGAAGCGGGTTCGCCGTACAACCACGGCGCCGTCATCGTCACAGCGATGGCTGCGACCAAAATGGCCGGTCGGTCGTGTCGGATCGTCGGCCACTTAAGCTTCATGAAGGCGGATCCTCTAGCGCAGAAAGTTGATCGTTGCCGTGGGTTACCACAGACGGGCGGATTTGCGATCCTCCAACGGCCTGTCAAACCCATTTACGCGGGTCGAATCTTGATCAAGCAGATTCTTTCCGTGATTCGCGCAACGCTGCGAGGGGCTTACGTTTGTCAATAGCCGCGGCGTCGATCAGGTACCGTGTTCCGTCATTGGTCAGCTCGGGCAGATCGTACATCAGCGGAAGCATGATATCTTCCATGACCGATCGCAGTGCCCGGGCGCCGGTGTCGCGGCTCATGGCGCGTTGAGCCAGCTTTGAAAGAGCCGAAGGGGTGAACTCCAATTCGGCGTTTTCCATGGAGAAAAAATGTTGGTACTGACGCACCAGAGCATTTTTGGGCTCGGTGAGGATCTGCACAAGCATCTCGTTGGTCAGCGGCATCAGAGGCGTGATGATAGGTAGCCGACCGATTAATTCCGGAATCATACCGAATTCTAGGATGTCATCGGCGGTGACCTGTGACAGGAGGTACGCCTTATCGTCGGTCCTGTCGTCGACCGACGTTTCTGAAACAAAGCCGATCGATTTTCGCCCTAGACGTTTACGAATAATGTCTTCAATCCCGACAAACGTTCCGGCACATACAAAAAGGATGTTGCTGGTATCGATCTGGATATATTGTTGTTCGGGGTGTTTACGGCCTCCCTGTGGAGGCACATTGGCGATGGTCCCCTCTAGCATTTTCAGCAACGCTTGTTGCACGCCTTCACCAGAAACGTCACGGGTGATCGATACGTTCTGGCTGGTCTTGCCGATTTTGTCGATTTCATCAATGTAGATGATACCGCGCTGGGCAGCTTCAAGGTCATAATCTGCCGCCTGCAGTAACTTCAGCAAGAGGTTTTCGACATCTTCACCAACGTAACCCGCCTCGGTGAGTGTGGTGGCGTCGCCGATGGCAAACGGGACATGCAGTGTCTTGGCTAAGGTACGCGCCAGCAATGTTTTGCCTGAACCTGTCGGGCCGATTAACAACACGTTGGATTTGTCTAGCTCAACACCACCATCTTTTTCGGCTGAAGCCAATCGTTTGTAGTGCGTGTGCACGCTCACCGACAAGGCCCGTTTGGCCATGTCTTGTCCGATGACATACTGATCGAGGTATTCCTTGAGCTGGCGGGGCGTAGGAATAGACCCCAACGCCGGCCGACCCGACTGGACTCGTCGCCGTTCCTGTTTGAAAATGTTTTGGCACAGTTCTGTGCAGTTGGCACAGATATAGACGTCGCTAGGGCCCTCGACCATCGGCCCAACTTCGCGCGAACTCTTACCACAAAATGAACACGTGGTTACCCGACGGCCCTTGAACCCGCCACCATTCTCGGACTCGCCGCTGCCACCCCTCGGGGGGCCTCCTCTACCCCCTCTGCCGCCACTTCGTTCGTTGGACATAAGTGCATCTCGTATGGGACGTGCCCCAGCCAGCAGCAAAAGGCGATCGCAGCCGTTTTAAGCCGAAAACTGGCTCCTCTCAATGGCTTGATCGTCTATCCATCAGCCTGGCTTGATCGTGTGTACCGAACCCTTCCTCGACGCTCGCCAGCCACTGCCAGCGTTCTCGTCATTATAGCAACCCATTTCTCAAATTTGTGGTTTTACGTCATTCGGATATGCAGAAAACAGGTCGGCGGGTGAGTTTTTACCTCTTGTGACAGGACGCCAGGGGGTTATCGGAATTTCGGCGGGGCTGTGTGTTTCCTATGCGGGGTGATATCAAGACGGTCAACCCTGATCGGTTGTTAAACACAAAAAGAGCAAACCATACGTGGGTAAAGGGGATTAAACCAAAGTTGCGAGGCCACTTAAGTGGTTGGAAATGGAGCTATTCTTTCTCCTTCTTTTTCTTTTTCTTTTTCGTGGTCTTTGTTTTGGGTTTGGATTTGGCAGCGGCCGGCGGTTGGGGCTCAGCATCGCTGATCTTGGCGGTCTGGAGAATCTTGTCCAACGTCTTCTGTTCACGGATTTGCAGGAAGAGGTGTTCGAGTTCACCTTCACGCTGCATCTGTTGTCGCAGTCGTTCAGGTCGGCGTCCCTGTTGCATGGCCATCATGGCGATCCTGCCATTGACTTCGGCGTCGGTGACGTCCACCTGAAGACTCTTCGCCGCTTGGTCCAGGATGAAAAACCGCTTTAGCTGGCTGCGGGCTTTCTCTTGACTTTCTTGGCGCATCTCAGCAATTTTGTGTTCGATCTCCTGTTGGTCCAAGCCCGTATAGGCCAATTCCATGGCCTGAAGTTGCGTGAGCCGGGCGCTCTGCCGGGTGGTGAGGCCTTCGGGTAAATCAAGTTGGACCTGTTCGAGCAGTTGGTCACAGATCTGCTCATGCATGGCCTTGTTTTGTTGCCGGCTGTTGCGTTCTTCAAGGACCTCGGTGATCCGTTGTCTGAGCTGATCGCTCGATTCCAGACCCACGCCACGGGCTACTTCTTCGACGCTGGCCGGTTCAAGGCGTTGAATCGTGCGGATGTCGATCATGATGGTGATCGGCTTGTCCCTCATCTTTTCGTTTTCGTGGCCGGACGGTCCGGTCATCGAGATCGTGACGCGGTCTTGGGCTTTCTTGCCGATCAGTTTTTTGCCCAGTTGTTGGACGACGATACCGGCAACGTGACCTTTGTAGGATTGTTCCTTGCCGTGGACGGTGATCCACGCCTCTGGGATATGCTGAATTTCAGATGCGTCCTCACCGGCGTCCTTGCCAGCGACAATCCGCACGGCGGCGTTGACGTAGTCCTTTTCTTGTACCGGTGCGTCTTTGACTTCTAGCGGTTGACCATGTCGATTCCTAAGCCGATCGATCTCTTGATCGATATCCTGATCAGAGACGTCTAGCTTCGGCTTGTTGACCTTTAATCCCTCCAGCGGTGGCAGCTCGACGCGGGGTGACACTTCGACTTCGACTTTGAACTGCAACGGACCGCTTTCGGGCAGCTTGATCTGGTCCACATCCTTAATATCCGGCTCGCCGATGACGTCGAGCTTGTGGTCCTCTACCGCTTGGCTGTAGCACTCACCCAGCAGCTGGCTGCGGGTGTCTTCCATGACCGACGTGCCAAATTTTCGCTCGAGCAATCTTCGCGGAGCGCGGCCCTTGCGGAAGCCCGGGATGGCGGCATCTGACTGTAGCCGCGAGTAGTTCGATTCGATCTTTTGGGCAATCCGCTGTGCTGGGATTTCAATGGTGATGCACTTTCGAGCCGGGCCAATGTCTTCCAGGGAGATCCCAAGATCTTGTGCCGGACTGGTCTGAGTCTGTGTTTCGTCTTCCATAGTTAGCGCTCCTGGCTTTGGCCGGGTCGTCGTATTTGGGATTGATGATCCAACGAGCTGTTACTTGATACCCATGAGTTCCCTACGATGCGACCGGCTCCTTCTGTTGCATGAGAAACTGCCGGGCCGGTAGAGGAAAAAGCACCAGCAGCAGCAGATCGCGATGCGACTGAATCAGATCGGCGTTCTCATGATAGATGTTCTGCAAATCGATGTCGTCTATGTCATCGGCAGGTCTCTTGTATGTCGGTGATTCCCCGCCGGCGACCTGTTCGAGGACCGATGGGTCCGGCGGTCCTGGTAAGCGGCCATACTTGCCCATCAACAGCTGACGGAACGGTTCGCTGACCAACACATAAGGCGAGCCCTGCATCACGTTAATAACGGCCTGGGTTCCGATGATCTGACTGGTCGGCGTGACCAGGGGAACATAGCCGGCCGCCTTACGTACCCGGGTTACCTCTTCAAGGATCTGTGGTAGCAAATCGAGTTTACCCTGTTCCTTAAGCTGATTGTGCAAATTGGACAGCATACCACCGGGGACCTGAGCGTCCAGCTGACGCCGGTCGATTGGCGGGTAACCCTGTGGCACGAGGATCTGATCCTCGATTATCGCTATGGCCTGGTTGAGACTGTCCCGGTCCCGGCGCCGGATCAATTTGATCGCTTGTTTGATTTTGGATCGCAGGTCAGCGTCGGGCTCAGAGGGCCACGGGTGACCCATGTGGTTGGGGTTCTTGTCGACCGACGCCAGTTCTTGACGAATTTGCCGGAGCTGGTTGTCGATCGAAGGCGCTAAGCCCATGTCGACGTTGATCTGCATGCCCAACTCCCTGGCAAAAAAAGCCAATAGTTCGGCCGGCGGTTGTGAGGTCGAGCCGGCCATCGGGCCGTGGCATACATCTAAGTGGTCGACCCCGCACAGCATCCCGACGACGTAAGTGGTTGTCGCCAGTCCGTTGGTACAGTGTGAATGGAGTGTCAATTCGACGTCGGGGAATTTCTTCTTCAACGCTTCAATCAAATCGAAAGCGTCTACCGGGTGCAGCAGGCCAGCCATGTCTTTAATCGCCAATGACTCGGCGCCACAATCAAGGGCCTGGCCAGCAAAGCGGACAAAGTGATCTGTGTCATGCACAGGGCTGGTGGTATACGAAAGTGCCGCCTCGGCATGGCCGTTAAAGGTCTTCGTGGCCATAATGGCGGTGATAAGGTTGCGATGATCATTCAGCGCATCGAATACGCGAATGCGGTTCGTGCCCGACCTGACAGCAACCTTCAGAAACTCCACAACCAGGTTGTCAGGATAAGGCAAATAGCCAAAAAGACTTTGGCCGCGACACAATGACCGAATGCCTATTTTTCCGGTCCCGGACGTGGCCTGCCCCAACACGGTGGTGAAGCGGTCGAGTCGTTCAAAGGGGTTGTCCTGGGTGAACCGCAGCCCGGCGTCCAACGTCGCTCCTCCCCACAGTTCGAGGATGGAATACCCGCTATCGCGCAGCATGGGCAACACGCCCAGTGCCTGTTGGGTGTTCATGCGCGTCGCCAGCAGCGACTGATGGCCGTCGCGTAGCGAACAGTCGATAAAACTGATTTGACCGGGTATCCGGAGGTTGTGGGCCAGAGGATGACTGTCCTGGTCCATGGTAGACATCTAAATCAAACGTACAATTGACCCTTGGCAGGTGGCCGATTGGGTAGGTCAAACAACCACTGTACCGCTGGGCAAACGCATACGCAATCATCGTTTGATCAGACATTTTGGCACCGGATCTTGTTTGCTCGGACGACAATGCGAGCTATGATTCCTTCGCATATGACCAATCACCCGATCTTCTGACAGCTCTTTCGGGGGACCCGTCGTCCATGTCGATTCGTTGTAAACTGTTGTTTGTTATAATTTTGTGCTCCATTGTGTCGGCTTGGGCTCAAGAGGCTTGTGCCGGCGGTCCGGTGGATCAGGACCTCTGGGCGATCGACGTGTCCAAGAACACCGATCATTTGTCCGGATCATTGGGGCAGCGCCTGGCCAAACCAACAACAGAGAGGTTCACCTTCCAGGCTTACGGGTCAGGGTCCTTTGGTGATGACGCTGGCGAGCTATACACCGCCCACGTCGGATTGGGTTACCTGCTTCGAGATGACCTGTCGGTCAACCTGGAGGTGATCGCCGGCGAAATCGATATTGACCAAGGCCGTATGGGTTCGGCATGGGTGGCGGGTTTGGACCTGCTCGTGAGGTGGCATTTTGCTCGTGGAAATGGGTGGACGATCTACACAGAAGGCGGTGCCGGATTGCAGCAAAGTGCCGATCCATTTCCGGTGGGGGGGACCCACTTCAATTTTAGACCTCAGATGGGCGTGGGCTTTACACTGCGATTCAATCACAGTGTCAACCTCATGGCCGGTGCGCGATGGCTGCATATCTCCAACGCCGACAAGGATAGCCCGTCGGATAACCCCGGCTACGATGCGGCGATGATTTACTCGGGTTTCATGATTCGGTTCTAAGACATATCTGCGCATGTTCTGGCGACGTCTAGAGCACCTCGCTCTAGTAAGTGCATGGCCGCGTACAAGAGGCACTAAGTCATTACTTTTTACGATTGGCATAAGATCATTGTTTACCAAGACATGATCGATCGCGGTTCTGTCCTATCTTGGTTGGGCTGCAAGAACGCCAAACCGCCGGCCCAAAATCTGCTTCGATCCGTCGCCGGTACCGGTCTGTAAGGACGCCCGGGTCACCAGGCCGCTGTCAGCGGCGGGCAAATCAGATATCCTGTGATGCGCACTGCGCATTTTTCATGCGCTATGGAATCGCCATAAATCTTTGTTCAAGCATTGCCCGCGTTGGCAAACGGTGCGCAAAGGTAAATCCAGACTGGTATGACCAATGAAATACGATTTCGCTGCAATCGAACAGCGGTGGCAGGAGATCTGGTCCCAGCGCCAGACCTTCCGCACGCCCAATCCCGGCGATGAGGGCTTCGATCCGCAAAAACCGAAATACTATGTGTTGGACATGTTTCCGTACCCCTCTGGGGTGGGGCTGCATGTCGGCCATCCGTTGGGCTACATCGCCACCGACATCGTCGCCAGGTACAAGCGGATGACAGGTCACAACGTGCTGCACCCGATGGGGTACGACGCGTTTGGTCTACCGGCCGAGCAGTTTGCGGTCGAACACGGTATTCACCCGCGCATCACCACCGAGCAAAACATTGCCAACATGACCCGCCAGCTCAAGCGTCTTGGTCTGAGCTACGACTGGGACCGGTGCCTGGCCACGACCGATGCGGGGTATTACCGGTGGACGCAATGGATCTTTCTTCAGATGTACAACAGCTGGTTCGACCAGGCCGCCGGGAAGGCACGGCCAATGGCCGAGTTGTTGCAGCAGCTCGAATCGGAGCAGATCTATGTTGGCCCCGAGGGCGAGCTGGTCGACGCCGGCGAACACGAAGGGCTAGACGCGATCACCGGTACGCCCGTGGGTTTGCGCAAGTGGTATGAGCTGGCACCCGATCAGCAGAGCCAGCTGCTGGATTGTCAGCGGCTGGCGTATATGGCTCAGGTACCTGTGAACTGGTGTCCGGCATTGGGCACAGTCTTAGCCAACGAGGAGGTCACGGCCGACGGTCGAAGCGAACGCGGTAACCACCCGGTATTTAAGCGACCGATGCGACAGTGGATGCTCAGGATTACGGCCTACGCCCGGCGATTGTTGGATGAACTGGACCAGGTCGATTGGCCTGAGCCGACGAAAATCATGCAGCGAAATTGGATTGGTCGTTCTCAAGGAGCGCATGTTCATTTTTCAATCGACGATACCGCCACCGGTGGTGTATTGACAGTGTTCACCACAAGGCCAGATACACTTTTTGGCGCTACCTATATGGTCTTGGCGCCGGAGCATCCTCTGGTGGCGTTGATGGTCAGTCCCGATCGCGTCAACGACGTGAACCAATACTGCCGCCAGGCCGCCGCGAAACCCGACGTCGACCGCCAAGCGCAAACCGCAGAAAAAACCGGTGTCTTTACCGGTGCGTATGCGATCAACCCGGTCAACGGCCAGAAGATCCCGGTTTGGATCGCCGACTACGTGATGATGGGTTACGGCACAGGTGCGATCATGGCTGTGCCGGCCCACGATCACCGAGACTTCGAGTTCGCTAAAAAGTTTGACCTGCCGATCAAGGATGTGGTGTACACGCCGGTGCTGGCGGCCATCTGTGCGTTTTGTGATCACTGTGAAGACAAGGACCTGCACGACGAGGAATTTTCGCAGCGTTTGGCCGATTTTGTCGGCCTTTGCATCAATCAATCGCGTACCGACTACGATACGGTTTGGTCGTGTGTATATCAGCGACGTGGCGCAAATCGTCCAGATGCGGCGGCCATTTCTTCGCGCGGCACCATTTCATCGATTTGGATGGACACGATACACGATGTGATTGGAAACGACGTGGCACGCTTTGTCGAAGCGGGCAAGAGTGGCAGGCTTGTCGCACACATGGGCGAACCGGTGATCGAAGACGGATTTGGTGTGAACGGCGACAACGGCCGGGTCAATCTCAACGGTCTGCCCACCGATCAGGCCAAGAAGAAGATGATCGATTGGTTGGAGTCTCAAGGTATCGGCAAGGCGGCTACGCAGTACAAGCTGCGAGATTGGCTGTTTAGCCGGCAGCGGTACTGGGGTGAGCCGTTCCCTATCCTGCACGGGCCAGATGGCCAGGTCGTGGCGTTGGATGCATCAGAGTTACCGGTTGAGCTTCCGGAGATGGACGACTTCAAGCCCACGGCCAGCGATGATCCACATGCGCCCCCGCGGCCGCCTCTAGCGCGAGCGCCCGAATCATGGCGCATCGTCGAACGCAATGGCAACCGGTACACCCGTGAACTCAATACCATGCCACAGTGGGCCGGTTCCTGCTGGTACTACCTGCGTTTTCTTGATCCACACTGCGGTGAGCGGTTCGTCGGTGGTCATGCCGAGTCGTATTGGATGGCCGGATCGTCCGGCGGTGCCGGCGGTGTGGATCTGTACGTCGGCGGTGCCGAGCACGCGGTGTTGCACCTGCTATACGCGCGGTTTTGGCACAAGGTGTTGTATGACTTGGGGCATGTCAGCACACGCGAACCGTTCGGGCGTCTGTTCAATCAGGGTTACATTCAAACCCACGCTTATACCGACGAACGTGGTCTCTACGTGCCCGCCGATCAGGTTCAACAAGACGACGGACAGTTCGTCTATCAGGGGCAGCCGGTTCGGCAAGAGCTCGGCAAGATGGGCAAAAGCCTCAAGAACGCCGTCGCACCGGACGAAATCTGTCAGCGGTACGGCTGCGACACATTGCGATTGTACGAGATGTACCTGGGACCGCTGGATCAATCAAAGCTTTGGCGTACCCGGGACATTGTGGGTGTGCACCGTTTTTTACAGCGGCTGTGGCGCAACTACGTGCATGACCAGACGGGTCAACTGCTGGTTACGGACGATCTTCCCGACCAAGCGCTGAACCGTAAGCTCCACAAGACCATCAAGCGGGTGTCCGAATCGATGAACTCGATGGCCTTCAATGTGGCGATCGCCGCGTTGATTGAACTGAACAACGAGTTGGTGCCGCTGGCAACGTTGCCGCGTGTGGTGGCTGAACCGATAGTCTTGTGTCTGGCGCCACTAGCACCGCACATTGCCGAAGAACTCTGGGCCCGACTCGGTCACGACCAGACACTGGCCTACGAACCGTGGCCCAGCTATGACCCGGCCATGTTGACCGAAGACCAGGTGGAGTACCCGGTACAAATCAACGGTAAGCTCAAGGGCCGGATCACCGTGCCCGCCGACGCCGACGATAAAGCCGTGCAAGCGGCGGCGCTGACCGACGAAAAGGTTAAGTCACAGCTCGATGGCCGAACGGTGCGCAAGGTGATTGTGGTCAAGGGCCGAATGGTCAATATTGTGGTCGGTGGGTGAGGTAGGGCGGTTGTGTGTAGATTTCTTGGCGACGGCTTGGTTGGTGAAGTGTAGTTACGGCGTCGCAATTAGGCAAATTCGCCGGATCTTGATGAAGAATATTTTTGCGATTGGCGTATGGTGGATGATCTAATCAAGTGTTTTTCGGTCTGCCTTGATGGCCGGCACGAGATTTTCTTTGTCCGTGCAGCAAGGCAATAACCTGCCTTAACGGAACTATTCAATCGACGGTTCGTTCGACCGAAGATGGTCGAACCAGCGGCTTCAGAGAAAAACACGTTCAAAGTTTCGCCGACGAATGCCGTTGATCCGCGAATACGTTGACAGGAGAAGGTCTATATGAAGTTCCATGCATGTCTTGCTGTGTTTCTATTCACTCAGCTCGCTGTTCAACGAGGTTCTGCTATGGATGATATCAGCGCTGATCTAGCAGCTATGATTAAGTCCTCTGGAGTGCCTTCCCTGGCAGCCGCGGCTGTATTCGAAGGAAAAATCATTGCTGCTGGTGCCAGCGGAATACGAAAACAGGGCAGTAACAAGAGGGTAACCATCAGCGATAAGTATCACATCGGCTCCTGCACCAAATCTATGACGGCGGTTCTGGCAGCCATACTGGTACAGGAGAAAAAGATCTCGTGGGATACGACGATTGGGGAGATATTCCGAAGCAAACGGGTACATCCAGAGTACAAAAAGGTCACGCTGGCACAGCTACTGTCCAACACCGGAGGGTGCCCAGATGATATTGGGCCTAGACTCTGGTCCAAGCTCTGGGCTGCCCGAGGAAGCTACACGAATCAACGCATGCTCCTCGCTGAGGGAGTATTGGCACAACCACCGAGTTATTCCCCGGGCACCGAAGATCGATACTCGAACGCCGGATTCTCGATCGCGGGAGCCATGCTGGAGCAGGCTGGACGTCTTCCCTATGAACGCATGCTTCGTGACAAGCTCTTCACGCCATTGGGCATGAAAACCGCTGGATTCAGGGCACCCGCGTCCCTTGGGAAGGTCGATCAACCTTACGGCCATAATCCTGATCCCGTTGAGCCTGAACCTGCGGGTGACAATCCTCCGGCCATCGCGCCGGCAGGCGCAGTTCACTGTTCGGTAGTTGATTTTGCCCGATATGCAGCATTTCATCTCGGCGTCCATGGAAAGGAAATCCTGCCCGCTGACGCCATTGAGTTCTTGCACGATCCTGCGAATGGGCGGGGTGAATACTCGATGGGATGGATCATCACGACGAGGGATTGGGCAGGCGGCAAGGCACTCACGCACACGGGATCAAATACGATGTTCTTTTCTGTAATCTGGATTGCGCCCAAACGAGACTTCGCGGTTGTCGCCATGTGCAACACGGGAGAACAGGAAGGATTTGAATTGTGCGATGGAGCCATTGCACACCTCGTTGAAAAATACCTGAAGGATTAGAAGAGAAAACCGCGGGACAGGTCCAATTAGAACGGGGTAGGACTTGCTTCGTAGAAAACCTGTACTGGTCCGAACCAAGCAGGTCAGATGGTGAGATATGGAATTGTGTAAGCACGGGGCGGACAATTTTGGCCAACCGGGAATGCCTTCCAACTTCTGGAATGGTCGATCGGGAATATGTCGTTTCCGTTCAGAATGGCGGTGCCCTTGTTTAAGGGAGCCGTTCAATCATTGGTTAATCAGAAGTTAGGAGTGGGTGATTGCCTGCTCGTGACTTCAGATATCATATTGGCGCCGCGATGAGCTAGGTTAATCGGCAAAGTTAAGGAGTGTTGTAGTATGATCAAGATGGTGATGTGTTTATGTCGACGCCCAGATATGACCCGTGAACAGTTTCAAGACTACTGGCTCAACAAACATGGCCCGTTTTTTCAGAAGAACGCCACAGCAATGAAGGCGAAAAAGTATGTGCAATCCCACACGATCGATACGCCGTTAAATGATGGGATGAGAGACTCCAGAGGGATGCTGGCCGAATATGATGGCGTCGCGGAGGTCTGGTTCGACTCAGAAGAAGACTTGATGGAGGCAATGAGTTCGCCTGAGGGTCAAAAATTGGGTGCGGCGTTGCTGGAGGATGAAAAGAATTTTGTCGACCACAGGAGATCTTCGGCATTCATCGTTAAGGAGCATGAGTTATAGGTGGCAAACGAGGCGATTCACCGAACGCTCGATGCTCCGACTCGTAGCTAGAGTAGAGATGATGGCCACACAATTTGGCAGCTGACGGTCGGTTGCGCTGCCCACAGCTGAAACCAGCCGTTCGCGTCGACTTTCGTCCGCGGAGGCCGATGATCCGACGATACGTTATGTCGCATTGAAGAGTTTATGTCAAAACTCAATAAAGATCACCTAGACGACTGGCATCGGTATTTTGCCGTGGAGGCCAACAATCGAGCTTGGCATTTGGCGACACAAAACAGAAGTGCCGAAGAGGATGCCGAGTTGCTCAACTTAGCCCACGGTTCAGCGTTTCATTGGAACAGCATCGGAACTGAACTTCACAAAATGCGGGCGAAAATGCTTCTTGCTGAGGTTCATGCCCTATTCAAGTTTGGTGAATCCGCATATCAATACGCTGAACAAATGCGGACATTTTTCCTTTCACAAGAGAATATCCCCGATTGGGAAATTGCCTTCGTTTATGCGGTTCATGCCCATGCTGCACACGCCGCAGAAAACTACGATCAACACCGGTTATCTTATGGTTTGGCGACGCAGGCCATAGAAAAAATCGCTGGCGATGAAGACCGAAAAGTTGTATTACAGACCTTCGATCAGGTGCCTGTGCCATGATGTTCAGTGCCGTCTACATTGCGTTGAATTTGGAAATGGCGATCAGTGCAATCGTGTACAACGATCCGATAAAACACTCGAGGAGATCGCTAACATTTGGTCTTGTTGGGGCGTTGTCCGTGTTATAACATTTCTATTCCTTTGTGTCGTAGGTGAAACAGCGTGCCTTCAGTTTGAAAATTCGCTTCAATCTTCGGTCGAAGCGAACGTGTCATCTCGTAACTAAGTAAAGACTCGGAGCTGCTTTGAATGGATAAGAAAACCGTTATGTATTGGATTGCAACCGGCTTGTTTTGCTTAATTTTCATCGTGGGGGGTACGGCGAACTTAATTCGTGCGGAATTTCAAGTGGAGGTCATCAAGAATCTGGGCTATCCGATATATATCATGACAATACTGGGCATCGCAAAACTCTTGGGTGTCGCTGCAATCCTAGCTCCCCAATGCCCCGTGTTGAAGGAATGGGCGTACGCCGGATTTGCTTTTGATATGCTGGGTGCCGCGGTTTCTCACGGGTTCGTGGGTGACCCTATCCAAGAAACGATTGTGCCGCTGGTTATTTTGCTCGTCGGCGCGGTGTCATATCTTTTTCGTCCGGATTCGCGTCGGTTGAAACCGAGATGCACGGCCTAACAACTCGATGGATCCGACATCGTTCTTGTAAACTCGGCATCGGCGGTGGTAAACTCAGCTCGTATCGCTGGGATTCGCTTCGGCTCAGTTCAGAATCATTAAGTCATAGGTTGAATTGCATGGACGAAGAGCACAAAGCCTGCAAGTCAGAAGAGCCGATCCGGAATCGGATTACCTGGGTAGCGGTCATAGGGACCACGGCTTGGACAGGGTATTTTTTTGCGTTCTTGGTTTACCAATCATTGTTTGGTACCAGCTCGTCTGACAATTGGTTCCTCCAGATGCTCCAGAATCATCCCGCGGCCACAATTGGGGTCGGAATATCAGCCATTTCAGCGTTTTGTCTTGTCGCCGTGCTTGAGGTTTCGCGTGGCCCAATAGAATTTGAGGTGCTAGGATTTAAATTTCGAGGTGCTTCTGGGCCGGTCATCCTGTGGGTCTTATGTTTCTTAGGAATGATATTCGGTGTGTGGTTGCTGTGGGATAAAGGAGCATAAATGACTTACATCCCGCAACAGCCACTGCCTAACAGACTGATCGACATAGATTGGAACACTACGCCGTCGCTTTTCTCCGCAACATACCGAGCCAGCCATCACGACCGTTCGCTTCGATTTTCAGTTGCGGATATTATTCGTCGGTCTGATCGAAGACGGTCGAATCATCAGCTTCAGCAGACATCTGCGTTTGAAACAAGTTTCGTCTGCAGACGCCTTGGCCGGCCTACGTCGGGGCCGTACAATAACGAAGCAACGGAAGTGGCGACGCACCTTCCGCACGCAGAAGGAGGTCAATCATGATCAAACATGGCATTAAACCCTGGATGGCGATTGCCCTGAGTGTCCTGGTGATGGGCGGACTCCAGACGGCATCCGCGCAGGACGACCCAGTGCAGAAACAGCAATCTCTCTACGACCGGCTGGGAGGCCTAGCGCCCATTTCGGTTGTTGTCAGTGACTTCATCGATGTCCTTGTGCCGGACACCGTCCTCAATGCGAATCCTGCGATCGATGCCGCAAGAAGAAGTGTGCCGGCGCCTTATCTGAAATACCACGTGACCGCTATGGTGTGCCAGGCCACCGGTGGCCCATGCCAGTACCACGGTCGTGGAATGAAGGAATCTCATGTCCATTTGAATATCACGGAGCAAGAGTGGGACCGCATGGTCACCATATTTAAAGAAGTGCTCGCGAAACATCATGTTCCAGCGAAGGAGACCCAAGAGCTTCTTGACATTGTTGCTTCGACAAAAGTCGACATTGTTATTTCGTCGAC
This sequence comes from Phycisphaeraceae bacterium, assembly GCA_965222495.1. Lineage (GTDB taxonomy): Bacteria > Planctomycetota > Phycisphaerae > Phycisphaerales > Phycisphaeraceae > CBDCUA01. The sequence continues at coordinate 1,411,015 of CBDCUA010000007.1, forward strand.
TGCCAAGTGAAACAATGGCCGGAAAACAGCCAGATGCAGCGAATCGCGCTCTGTGGATACCGTCCGCTGATCCGAACGAAGGCGGTTGATTCAGCGGGTACCGATCCACTGATCTGACAACAAGAGTGCGTTACCCCGTACACATCAAAAAACAATGGTCTCTGTGTACGATTCGGCCCTTCGTTTAAAGAAAAGTGTGTTTGGTCGAATCAAATCCAGAACATGCATAATGCCAGAAGAATCACCAAATGGATTGACTGGTAGAACGGTGATCACCTTCATCAGGCCCTGAACGATCGGGTTTCTGGCGATATGCGCCAACCTCCTATCGGAGTGGCGGCCTAAAGCAACGAAACATCCGTTAAAAAACAATGGAGCACGATACAACGACCCCGCGAAGCCCACGAGGGTACCGTTAACAATGGATTTCGTTTGAACGTTGTACGCGGTGCAATAAGTTGATTCGTTGGAGTTGTCTTAGGCCCAACAACGACCCTTAGTTTAAGTGTTAACCGCTACGGGCATGAACAAACGGAACCAGATATGTCAATTCTCGGTGTGCTGGCCGTAACAGGTTCCGGCGTCGTTACTGGATTGCTGTTCGCCTTTTCTAATTTTGTTATGCGCACATTGGCGGAATTGCCGAATGACAAAGGCATGTCTGTCATGCGGCGTGTGAACAAAACAATTATTAATCCAGTATTTCTTGTCTTCTTCCTTGGGACACCTGTTCTGTGCGTGCTAATCGCTTACCAATCGTTCCAAGGCCTCGATTTGGCGGGCAATTGGTTCTTGTTTTTGGGCGCCATCACTTATTTGATAGGCCCATTTGGATTGACCGTGCTATTTAATGTTCCTCTGAACAACCGTTTGGCTCGATCGAAGCTATCGGATGCAGATGAGGTGTGGCCTGACTACCAAAGACGCTGGCAGCACTGGAATCACATTAGAACTTACATTGGAGTAATTTCTGTTGTCCTGTTGGCAGCAGGGCTAAGTGCCGGCGGAAGTTAGTGTTGTTAGCTGTCGATCTGGCACTGAGCAAGTCGTTGGAGTCAGGACGCTTGACCGTGCCTTTTCCTTTGCTGCCGAACCGGTGGGGCACTTTCAAACGTCGCTCAACTTTGTTCGCCGCAAGTGTCGCCCGTAAAAGCCGATGAGTCATAGAAGCGCTAGACCGCAGTCTCAACGGAAAGGAAGTGTGGTGGTCCCACCTGAGGTCATGACGGAGATTCTTTGCGGATACAGCCTGCCGGTCAAAGGGATCCACGGCGTAGCGCATTGGGGACGGGTGCTCGAGACGGGATTAAGGCTTGCCTCGAACACAGGGGCAGACACAGTCGTGGTCGCGCTGTTTTCCGTCTTTCATGATGCCCGGAGATTGAACGAGGGCACCGATCCCGATCACGGCCGACGTGGTGCGGAGCTAGCAACGAGGCTCAGACCGTTGCTTGGCATCACAGACGCGCAGTTTTCACAACTCACACACGCCTGTACCCATCATACCGACGGAACGACGGGGGGAGATGCGACCGTACAGACGTGTTGGGACTCCGATCGTCTTGATCTATGGCGGGTAGGAATCACACCACGTGATCCATGGCTGTGCACGGATGCAGCGCGCAACGTGGACATTCGTCAGTGGTCTCGGGTTCGAAGTCTTGATGGCCATTTTCCGGAGTGTGCGGTCGAGTGGCTCGAGTGGTTTCACTAGGTACGGTGGTTCACGGAGCCGGTTTGTCACGACCGCTGCTGTGTATCAATGAGCCCCGTGACTCGGCAGCGAGGCATGGAATGGGGTCAGATGGGGACCTTCTCGTTGGTCTGGGCGGTACGAATGTAACGGGCTACAGTAAAATATTGGTTTATGCGAACAGAGGTGGGCAATCTCGTCTAACAGGACTGTCTTTGATCTGCCCCCTTGATCTTGCTCCAAATGGGATGCAAGTTTTTGGATTATATTTTTTGCATCCAGATCAAGGAGTTGATCATGAAAAGGAAACGATTTACAGAGGCTCAGATCGCGTTTGCCCTTCGTCAGGCCGAGTCGGGCACACCGGTGGCTCAGATTCTTCGGAAGATGCAGATCTGCGAAGCGACGTTTTACCGTTGGAAGCAGAAGTATGCCGGACTGGGCGTGCCGGAGATGCGTCGGCTCAAGCAGGTCGAGGAAGAGAACAGCCGTCTGAGACGTTTGGTGGCGGATTTGACGTTAGACCGCCAGATGCTCCAGGATGCGTTGTCAAAAAAACCTTAAGGCCTGCCGCCAGGCGAACGCTGGTGGTTCAGATGCAGGAAAGCTACCAGGTTTCGCAGCGGCGGGCGTGTTCGGTGTTTAGGTTTTCACGAGCGACGATTCGATACCAGAGCATTGCGGATCCGCAAATCGCATTGCGGTTACGATTATGTGAACTAGCAACATCTCGGGTGGGTTACGGTTATCGTCGGCTGCACATTTTGCTACAGCGTGAAGGTTGGCAGGTGAATCATAAACGTGTGCTTCGGATCTATCGGGAAGAGGGCTTGATCATGCGTAAGAAACCACCGCGTCGTCGTGTGGCGTGCTTAAAAAGGGAGATTAGGCCCGTAGCCTCGAAGAAGAACGAATGCTGGAGCATGGATTTTGTGTCGGATCAGCTGTTCGATGGGCAGCGTATTCGTGTATTGACGTTAGTCGACAATCACACCAGGGAGAGCCTGGCTCTGCACATCGCCTCACGTGTCCGTGGACGGGATGTCGTGCAGGTGCTGGAACGTGTCGCGGACAAACATGGTCTGCCTCAAACCATACGAGTCGATAACGGTCCAGAATTTATTTCCAAGGATCTAGATCTGTGGGCCTATTGGAACAAAGTCAAGTTGGATTTCAGTCGTCCTGGCAAACCAACGGATAACGCTTTTATTGAGTCATTTAATGCTCGGTTCCGATTGGAGTGTTTGAACGAGCATTGGTTTTTGAGTTTGGATGATGCCCAGGAAAAGATCGAAGGATGGCGTCAAGATTACAACCGAACCAGACCACACAGCAGCTTGGGGAATTTAACCCCCAACGAATTTGCTATTCGGTGTAGGCCTTCGGCTACGGCTGCGCCTTCGCCTGCGGCCTACACCGGGGTAACATAGATGCGTTAAACTTGCAGCCCACTTGGACTCAAGATGGGGTGAAGACCATCTTCCTGTTCGACTAACATAGACTTGGTATTAACCGTGGGGGGGCGGGTCGCCCTGACTCGTCTGTCATAGCAAATGTCATCTGTTGTATAAACGTATCTTTGTGCCTCAACTCCGCGTTATGTTTGGAGTACAATAATATTTACTTTTCAAGAAGAGAGGAACACTAATGCCTCAATACGTTTTCGTTTACCTGGGTGGTGATCAACCGTCTAGCCCGGAGGAGGGTAAGCAACATTTTTCAAAATATATGGACTGGCTGTCTTCGTTGGGCGACTCCGTGGTGAGTCCCGCGAATCCGATTAAGAATACGAGCACGGTAAACTCCGACGGTACTGTTACCCCTGGAGGCACAACGACAATGTCTGGCTACACTATTGTTAAAGCGGATTCGATGGGCGCGGCACTGGCAATTGCCAAGGCTTGTCCCTTTCTTCATATCGGCGGTTCACTTGAGGTGTCAGAATTGGCAGAGATGCCAAGGCAGAGCTGATCGGACGCTGACACGATCTTTCAGGAGGGCCAGGTGACGCGGTCTGTGAATCTGATGGTGCGGAGGCGGTTGCGAACTGGGCGTTGATTTGGAACCACTTGTTCGATGTCGACGCGGCTGATGTATTCAACGATGAAGGAACATGAGCCATTGGTAGACCGCTGACGAAAAAATGATGAGCATGCCCAACGGCCGGCAATGCGTGTTTGATGAAGGTTTTATTGTGATGACCGGAAGCGGTTACCAACGGCCGATCCTTCTGCACTGCGGTCCACTCATTCGGTGACGTTGGCTGTTATCTGACGATGGCGACACTTGGAAAAATCGCGAGTGCGGTGACGGTAACCATGTGTGTCGCTGCGCTTGTCGTCAGCATCTACCCGGGCTGGCTCAACGATATACTCGCACTTGGGCTGATGTTTGGCTTTCTCTCTTTGCCCGCGGTCCTGATTGTTGTGGTTGTGATCGTTGCCGTCCAGTACCGGCGCGGTGGCCTGCACATTGATCGCACGCCGTGGCTACATGTAGCGGCCGTTCTTGCAATGTTATTCGTTACCTACGTCTCATTGCGCTTCTACATTCCGCGTCGGATCGCGTTTGCGTGGTCACGTCCTTCTTTCGAGCAATTGATTGATGGCCATCGTCAAGGCAATGGTCATCGCGAACTTGATCTCACAGTTGGTCTTTACACGGTTGACGAATGCCTTGTGGACACACGGGGTGGCACATATTTCCGAGTATATGCGGGTGCTGACGGAATCGGTCCTAACGTCATGTCTTATGGGTTTTGCTACAAGCCGAATGCTCACGGCACACCGTTTGGCGCCGCCCACTACCGCACGTTTCGACTGGGCGCGGGCTGGTACTGGTTCCGGGCATCGGATGATTGGTAGTAAAGCGAAAACATGTAGGGGATTCGGACTATGATTCTATCGCTGATTCATTCTGTTCCAATACGACGGATAGCTTGGTGAGACGTTGATTTGCGCTAGACGGAGGTTGACCGAGTCGGCCGATCGAGGGTGCTTTCCTGCTCGCCGCGCTGACGGGTACAAAATTTATTTTGGCCGATTAGCACCAGCCAGCGACGTACATCGATAATGAATATTGGCATGCCGTGAAACTTGCAACGTCGAGGTGAGGTAAGGAGACAAGTTCAAGAGGCATGCGCAGGTTCCAAGCAATAGTTCGAATCACTGTTGGGCGTTGTTTAATGGTGGCGTGTATGTGGCAATACCGTCTGGTTACCTTTGACATTACGAACCGGAAAAAGCCAATCAAAATTTTTGGATAGATCCCTACGACAGCTATGTGTATAAGCTTCGAGCTTTATGGCCTAAGTTGTTCCCTCGACTCTGCGTGGATTGATATGAAACTGGCTAAGATTAGCGCAATATGTATTGCGCTTCTTTAGCTGGACGATAAGCAAGGGGCGAACCTAGTGTAGAAATTGCGGTTATCGTAGGTCAATGGTCTTCTTGCAACTGTGCGAATGGCCATAAGAGCCAATCCGGTTCCTTGTCGTCGTTCATCTTCGAACATCGGTAGGGGCAAAAGTATGCGAAAAATGCCGACTGGTTCGATCTCAGGTGCTCGAAATAATGGTTTCGGTGGATATTGGTGTTAGAAGTCGGTATGGCTCATGGAGGTGTTAGACCTCCGGTTCCTGTCTCAGCCATGAAGACATTTGTGGCAGAGAGATGAGAATATCCAAGTGACGCATCGACAGTGTCAGTAACGCATGGCCTCACGATAAGGAGCAATGCCAATTGTTCATCAGATACTCATGCTTGGCCATGGTCAACGGAAAGTTGTGGTTGGTGATATTGTTTTGCCAGGCGTGCTGGATTATCGGGTGCGGTCGTGAAGCATCAGAGTCCAAAACGATTGAGCACATCGAATCTGAGGTTCTAATGGCTGTCGAACAGGCCAAATTAGCTTGTGCCAACCATGATCCAGTCGCAGCCAAACAGGCCGATGAACACGCTCAGCGATTGGCAGAGTTGATGAACCAGAGGGTCGAGCGATCAGTCCATCAACCCCAAGAAGAGCGCGACGAACTGATCGACGTCCGTCATAAGGTAAGACGGCTGGCACGTGAAGTACACCGCTGGTCGTTGTTGACGGATCAGCGGCACGCTCTTGACCAGATGCTGAACGGTTGGGTGGCGAAGGGGTACCTGCGGTCTCGAGAGTTGGCGTGCCGCGGCACATTTCTTGCATTGAGTGTAACTGCAGAGCAGGCAGCAAGAACCAATTTAAATCAGCTGCCCGATTCCGTCCAGAATGCAGCGAGACTGGCAGGATGTCTCGCTGAGACATTGGCAGGACGGCGACCAATGCCGGGTGGACAGCCCGACTGGTCAGGGATCGCTCATGACATGAGGACAATGAGCCAAACGATTCCGATCGGTGTGCATCTTGTTCTTGCGGTATCGCATATGTCTACCGGGAGGACCGGTTTGGCACTCTATGAGATTGAATCTATCGATCCGGCGTGGTTGGCGGCGACGGAATATCGTCTTGCATTTCATGCGATGCGTGCAACGATTTATCGACTGCAGGGATGGAGAGAATTATCGTTTCGGGAATGGCAAGCGGTTGTAACGACGATGAAGGGTTCGAAGGTCACCTCATTAAGCCAAGAGGAGTTGGGGATGCTCCATCTGCTACTGGCAGGTGTTTTTCTGTCTGAGAAGCTATGGGAAGAGGCCGAGATCGAACTGATGAAGGCCAATAGGGCATGGCCGAACAATCCGCTTGCGGTTGTCATTACAGGCGAACGGATGCTTGCGAACGGGAAAACAAAGAAGGTGGCTCGGTCATTGGAGGAGGCAGCCGTTGGTACGGAGCATGAATGGTTGGGGCGCCATCTGACTAAACGTGCAAGGGAGATTCGTGATGGGACCGACGATGTCGAACTGTTATTTGATCCCCAATTTATTCGTCAGCTACTGAAGAACTACGGCAGACAGGGTGGTGTATTGAATGCTCAGCCAGAAACAACACTTCAAAGATGGCTACGATCCGCGCAAGAATTCGGTCAGAGGGTCAGCGCGGGATTGTCCAAATTTACGTCGTTAATCGAAAGTCAAGAGAGACTGAGTGGCCTAGACGCTGGCGTTCTAATGTCGATGTTTTAGCTTGCCGTGAACGTGACGATTCTGATGCTTGAATCCATGGCGGTGTCTACGGGTCAATCGAATGACGACATTTGTCAATGCCGGAAGGATGTTACGAAAGTAAATACAGAAGATAAGCGCGATACTATTGATATCTATTTTGGTTGTCGCAATGCTTGCAGCAGTGATGTCCCACGCGGACGACGAACCTCAGGTATCTGAGCTCAAGCTCGCCGACATTAGACGGTTGATGGTCGTTTCGGGTACTAATAATCTAGCCGTCGAAATGATGAATCAGATGATCGCAGTGTTCCAACAAGGCAACACGTATGTCCCAGATAAATTTTGGAAGGACTTTATGTCTGAAGTGGATCCGAATGAACTAATCGAAATGTGTGTCCCAAGTTACGACAAGCACTTCACCCACGATGAAATCAAACAATTAATTGCGTTTTACGAAACCCCGTTGGGCGAGAAACTTGTCAAGACCCAACCAGTGATCATGCAAGCGAGTATGGCCGCTGGGCAGCAGTGGGGGGACAAACTCAGCGAGAGGGTTTTAGAGAAGCTTAAAACGGGGTGATATTAAACAGGCATTGTTCCAGCCAACGGATTGCAGGTGCCTGGTTCTGCCATACCGATCAGCGATCTCATCGTTCGCGTTGACTTTCGATAGATTGCGGACAGATCTACGGACATCATTCTCTGGTCTGATCGAACACCCTCGAGCCAGGGGGCTTTGGAAAACAGGGAGGGGCAAGTCACTCCAACGTTCTGTCGAGTAAACGCGTCCGCTGATGGGTTATGCAGTTTTCAGAGAATCACATGTACCGCATTTTACTTTCGTCGCAGGCAATACAAGCGCCTTTCATGGCGCAGTCTCGTACCTTTTACATTCGGATTCATATCACATCATGCCCAAGCAGGCGAAATAACCAACATTTGGAGCTGACGTCTGACGGCGGACAAATTGTCAAATAAAAGCCATTGTTATCTTGCTTTCTGCTTAACGCCAGGTCAAACTAGCCGTTAAACGGTTAGGGAAATCCACCCAGGTGATCAGAAAGGTAATGCAATGCAACGGCAGATACCGTACCCGTACCGGGTATTCATTAGCTATTCGCATGAGGACATCGATCTAGCTCATGAGGTCGAGCGCGTCCTAAAAGGCCTTGGTTTGGTCCCTTCTTGGGATCCCCATGTCATTCCGGGAAAGCGATTCACTGAACAAATCAAGACACTCATTTCCCACTGCCATATTTTCATCCCTCTTCTGACCGCGATCTCTCAAGACCGACCGTGGGTTCACCAAGAAACTGGCTTTGCGATCGCCCTTGGGATTCCGGTACTACCAATTGCGATTGATCGTTTGCCCGGAGAGATGAGTGCGGAACTACAGGCACTTCGCGTGGACCGCGACCTTGGTGGACTTGCGGAGCAATTCCGTAATCTTGAGCTCGATTGCCTAATCAAACAAGCAAGCGGAAGACCTATTTCGCTTGTCCAGGTTGCAGAGTGGCCCGAGCAACGCACAGAGCTAACTGCCAAACTCGCCGAGGCGGCATTGGAGTTGGGTGGGCCTGCCAAACTGCGGCAACGGGGGACTTATTCGACCTTCAGCATTCCGCTACGCTCCGTTGAGAATGAAATTTGGAGGATTAGAGACGGAGATAACCCGCGATCTTCGTACTATCATCATCTTCAGTCCGAGGAGCGCCGAATACTCGGCGAGCACGCTCGAACCGGTGGCTGTGATCTCATCATCAACCCTCGTTTACGGCTCACTGGCCGCAACCCTACAGCTACGCGTGCACGGCTCGAAGAACTTCTCAGATTTATCCAGGAGCCTGGCTGTTCAGTTAGGGTCGCTCTGGCAAATCGCTCTCAGCCGCGCAACCTCACCATTGTAGGCGATTGGTGGGTTTCCGAATCACTCGTTCCGGGGCCGGGGGGCTATCGCCAGACAGTATTTAACTGGCATGCCCCAACGGTGCTCTCGGCTGTGCGAGCATTCGATAGGGAGTTTGCCGAACTCTTGAATGCGAGCTCCCCGGAGGAATCACGCCGTCAAGCTATCTCTGTGATCGAGGATGCAATTGACCGGCTATCCCACTCGGCGCATCGGAGCGAAAAGTTCGGTGATTCGTAGTGGTGGTTTGCTGTAGAGAAGAAACGGAGGCGATGAAACAAGGTCGGGATCTAAAATCCATCTTGGTGGTCCAGCTGGTTTGAATCTGACCGACTACACAACGAGGTATTGTCCTGTGCGACCATGGGTAGATAATACCAGTCAGTCGGGTACCGTACTCCGGTCTGCCGGAATGGCTGGTATAGAATTTGTTTGTTCAGTTCAGTATGGCACGCCGCTTACCGGAACTGTGTGATTAATCGTTCACTATCGAACGAAGGTATTTTCAGTGAGTTATAGATAAACGATAAGTGGTGGAGCGAATGATGCAACAAATGGTCTGTCCCAAATGCAAGGCAACAATGGAAGAGGGCTTTGTCGTTGATTTTGGTTACGGAGCGACGACACAGTCAAAATGGATGCCGGGCATGACTGAGGCTTCTTTTTGGACAGGCAATAAGGTTGATAAGAGCAAACTGGTTCCAATTAAGTCGTTTAAATGTGTCGGCTGTGGTTATCTCGAGTCATATGCAGGGGCTTAAATTTATTGGAGTGGACTGCCTAGCAAATCGTTGCAGCGGAACTTTACCCTGAAGGGCGTTTTCCACTGAAGTCGAGCGTTAGCTGGCCTATCTGACCAGTAGGACTCATTGTGCCAGTCGCCAAGAACCGGAGCCCTGTCATGAAATGCCTTCAGTCTGCTGTGTTGTCTCCCTCCATCGTCCTTCTGACGATCCTCGTCACCTGCTCAACTCTGTGGGCTCTAGGAGGCGCTCATGTTCTGGACGCGGATGGCAGGATCTCGACGTGGAACCCGGATTGGCCAAATGGGCTGGGGGAATTGATTAACAGTGGCGGCTGCGTTTATGGCAGTTGGGTCAACTCGAACGATGAGTTTTTTTACCGAGGAAACATCGACCAGTTCAACGAGTTTATTGCCAACTACGCCAAGTTGGAGCATACACCGTTGCGTCTGATCATTCATGCCGCCCACCAACGCCGCAGCCAGATCGGCGGCGACGAGCCGAAAGGGGACTACGACTGGAAATTGACGTCGCTGCGGCGTGGATGGGGTGCACCCGAACGACTGAATCAGGCCCTTGAGCAATTTGTCATTACGGTGGACGTATATGTCGGAGCCAATGTGATCGAAGAAGACAGAATCGTTGTACCAGACGGCGTGGTGATCGTTGACAAGCGCCCGGAATTGATTGACAAAGTATATGCCGGGAAAGGGCTGGTACGAGGTAAAATATTTGACATAACAACTGGTGAGGCGGTCATCGGCGCAAAACTTGTTCTAAAGGGACAGAGTGACAAAGAGGATACAAAAGATCTTTTTGCGGTAACAGACAAGCTAGGAATATACCTGCTCGCTGACGTCCCTCCAGGCGTCTATGCCATCACAGTACATGCTCCGGGATACGCGTCAAGGATGCTGCGAAGTTACGACAACCGGGTTCCTGAACTGTATGAGTTCTCATTGGGGTTGGCGCCAGAAAAATCGATCTGCGGCGTGGTCGTCGATCGTGAAGGTCGTCCATTAAACGGCGTCACGGTAACGCTTGGTGTGGCATTCGACACCAACGGCAATGAATACCCCGTGCCAAAGATCGTCAAGAGCATCACTGGCTCTAACGGTCGCTTCGCACTTGATGGTCTGCCGACAGGACAGGCGAAGCTTAGCTGCCGTGTGACGTCATGGCACGAGCCTGGTCCTATCCTAAATATCTATCCCTGTCCCTCCGACGACCTGCGGCTCGTTATGGAGCGTACCGGTGCTATTCGCGGTCATGTTGCCAACCAGACAGGGCAGTCGCCAACCACCTCCATGATCGTCGAACTTCGTACATCTGGCGAACAGCTTGGTAAGTGGCGCTACTCCGGTCAGCTCGCAGATGACGGTTCGTTTGAGATAAGCGGGATTCCGCCGGGAGAGTATGTCATCACGACTTTTCCAACCCGTAGGAAGGCAGGCGATCAAGCAGACGAGACCAAGGTGACGGTCAAGGGCGGTGAAATATCTCACATTAGGCTCCAGGGCAGCTATCGCGACTGAATGGTACGCCGTCCCGAACAGTCGGCGTCAAAATCGATAGGGTGTGAAGAGGATGTCTATAACCCTCGAGTCGCTGTTGTCAACAAACTGTAAATACTCGTTTAAACACTTGTTAAGTGCGTATTGTGGCCCCATCGCTAAGATGCGAAAGTTTGCCCGGGGCAACGATGACGGAACGTCGTAAGCAACCTAAAGGTAGATTCGGATGAGTCGCCGTAAGCGAGGTTATGTTCTTTGGACCTAAACGCATTCATCTGTTACAGGAGAAATACCGCGACGACATGTGGGGAGAAAACAGGGCGCCGTTAGATGGCGTTGGTTGTCTAATTGTCTTCGATCTGGGAGAGGTCCAGAGAAGGGGGGATGATGGTTTTTGTGTTGAGGCGTATCGATGGTAAGAAATGGATTGCTTGTGTCGACGACAATTAAGCCCGATCAGTCAGGGCACCGAACCCGTGCCGCGGGTATCTTATGGGCTCGCCTCGGTCTCTGTCGGGGGTGAATGGCCCGATCGAACACAGCTGGACCAGCGGGTATCCACGGAACCCATGATCCAAAGTAAAAAAAGGTGAACGTATGGACATTAGAAGATGTGTGGTGTTGGCAATGTCGATTTTCTTGATAGCGGCCGCGGCAACGACCGAGGGCATTCAGTATAGCGAGGTAAAGCACAAGATCGTCCAAAAAGCAGATGCAGAAGGTGACATCCTGGTCTCCGTGAAGGTGATTGTTACCAATGGTATGGACCAAGCCCATGACCCGCCCCCACGGTTCATACCATGTCTATGTTAGTTTAACGGTGGCTCCTTGGGGTTGTTGAGCCGGACGAAGTGTAGCGAAGTCCGGCTCAACAGCGAACCATGCTTCGGGTGCCGGCGGCCGATAGCCTAACGATGAATGTGGCCGCACTGTGTTGTACTGCACCCTCCATCGTTCAATGAGCACTTTTGCTTCATGCAGCGTGTCGAACACTTCGCGTTCCAACAGCTCATCTGCGAGCTTACCATTGAATGATTCTACGTATCCGTTTTCCCACGGGCTGCCCGGTTCGATATACAGCGTCTTCACGCCAACCCGTTTGAACCAGCTCCTCACCGCCTTGGCCGTAAACTCGCTACCGTTATCTGAACGGATGTGAGCCGGTACGCCACGAGTAGCCATCAGCCAGGCCAGACGTTCGAGCACATCCTCATGATTGAGCTTCCTCGATACATCGATCGCCAAGCATTCTCGAGTAAATTCATCGATGACCGCCAGCATCCGGAAGCTGCGACCGTCTCGTGTTCGTCCATGCACGAAGGCATAGGCCCAGACATGGTCTTTGTGAGTTGGACGAAGCCGGATGCACGATCCATCGTTGAACCACAGACGCCCACGTTTGGGCTGTTTGTTAGGTACTTTTAAACCTTCCCGACGCCAGATCCGTTCCACTCGCTTGTGGTTCAACCACCAACCATCCAAACGCAGCAACGCATGGATCCGGCGATACCCGTACCGGCCGAACATCGACGCCAGTTCGATGATACGACGGGTCAATGACGCCTCATCTTCCCGCTCAATCGGCAGATATCGCTGAGTCGCGCGAGGTTGCTTGAGCAAACTGCACGCCCGCCTCTGGGAAACCGCAAAACGATCCGTCAGCATGTTGACCGCTTCACGTTTCCTCCACGGGCTCAGAACTTTCCCTGGGCCACCTCCGCCAGCATCTGCTTGTCCAGACTCAGGTCGGCCACCAGTTTCTTAAGCCGAGCATTCTCCTTCTCTAGATCCTTCAGGCGTTTGGCTTGATCAAGCTTCATCCCGCCGTATTCTTTCCGCCAACGATAATACGTCTGCTCTGCAATCCCTTCTTGACGGGCGGCCTGTTCAGCCGTCATTCCCGAGTTCAAATGCACTTCGATTGCACGAAGCTTGTGGATAATCTGTTCCGATGTGTGCCGTATCCTGGCCATACTTTGCCCTTTCCTGAATGCGTCCATGACTGGGATATTCTCGCATAGTCATGGACTGGATTTCAGGGGGCAGGTCAGTGTTATTGATAGCAAAATTAGGAAAAAATACATTCTTCATAATGTTCAATTCATAATGCTCTTAACATGGCCAGTTGCAGCACCTCTTTATCTTATTTGGGCTTGTGGATGGCGAGGGTTGTTCTGGATTTTTCTTTGGTCAGTGTCTTTGTCACTGACCTCCATTCTCTCTCTTTATATTGCGTGGAAGTACTTGTTGTGACATAGGTCTCTAGCAAGTCGTTGATGCCGATGCCACTTACGCAATGTGACTGATTTAAAGTGTTGGTAAAGACGAAAAACCCTTGTGGCACAGGATCATAGCGGACAAAGATGGGGTATCGTCAAATCTTGTGGATGAAGACATGATCAGGCGGCGACCTTGGCTTCTCCGTCAACGAACTTTACACCTCGGATAATCTGAGGCAACAGGGCTGAACCGTTCAGCGCCCGCCATTTCTTCGATGCCGATTGAACCAGTTTGAACACCATTGTTAGGCACGCGACTCGACTACCACAACCTTTGGTTTTGTCGGTTCGCAGCCGCACCGTGGCAAAGACGGATTCGATTGGGTTCGTCGTGCGTATGTGTGCCCAGTGTTCTGCTGGGAAGTCGTAGAATGCCAACAATTTCGTACGATCCTTGTCCAAGCACGCCGCGGCCTTGGGATACTTGGCGTTGAACGTCGTCAGAAAGTGATCAAACGCTGCTCCTGCTTCCTTGCGCGTCTTAGCCATCCAAATTTCATGGAGCATCGGCTTGGCTTTGCCGTGTAAGCTCTTGGGCATGTAGTTCAGTACATTCATGGTCTTGTGGCACCAGCACCTCTGATGCCGCGTCGGGGGCCACAATTCATCGATTGCCGCCCAGAAGCCTAAGGCGCCATCGCCAATCGCTAGGCTTGGTGCTTGCTTCAGACCACGATGGATGCAGTCACGCAAAAGCTCAATCCACGACTGTTTGGATTCCCGATAGCCATCGGCAATGGCCAATAGTTCCTTCTTGCCATCGTTCATGGCACCCATCAGAACAAGGATGCATTGACGTTTGTTGGCCGAATCTTCCAGGCGGACATTGAAATACACCCCATCTGCCCAGACATAGACGAAATGCTTGTCTTCTAAGCTTCTGTGAGAGAATTCTTTGTATTCATCCTGCCAGGATTGCTTAAGACGCTCGATCGATTTGGCGCTCAGACCCTTGGCATCGGGCCCGACCAGGGCTTCCAAGGCCTCAGCCATATCACCTGTGCTGATGCCTTTGAGATACAACCAAGGAACCAATTCCTCGATCGTTTTTGACTTACGTAAGTAAGGTGGCAGAATCTTCGAGCTAAAACGCTCTTTGGATCCTTCGGGCCGTCGATCATGCACACGTGGCTGGCGGACATCCATCGCACCAAGGCCTGTCAGGATTTGTCGTTGGGGAAGATGGCCGTTGCGAACGACCTGGCGATGACCCTCCGAATCGACCACATGAGCATGATCTTCAATCCATTCAGCAACCTCGGCTTCAATGGCCTGCGTCAGCATCGTGCGTGCTCCTTCACGAAGGACTTCAGTCAATAGGTCCTTCGATGAAGCAACTGGATAACAAATCGGTTCAGTGGTACCGTCTTGCATGGGTGGCGTCTCCTTGAATGATCTACTCAATCACCAAGGTACGCCGCCTTCTTTATTTAGTCATCCATCCACAACTTTCGACCATACTCCGACAAAGATATCGTCGTAGTCATGCGCTTTCTTGCTAGTGAACAAGACGAGTACATCATCATGCTGGCCGACCATACGATTCAGTCATTGATTCGACAGTGAATGGCTGCTGCGGTTTTGTTGCAGATTCGCCAGGTCAGGCCCGGAGCTAGAAAAATGTCGTATAGATACATAAGCTTAGTGTCCGTACATCTTTCGGAGGGTGAATGCCAACCTTAAGTCCTGCTAAATCCTTTTAAGCCAATGGGGCAGTGATGAGCCGATCGCAACGGAAACGTGTTTGCCAGTTCGTCTGTGTCGGAGCTTGTGGGTTCGCCTGTATTTGGTTGGTGTCTAATTGGTGCCTTGTTCGGTTTGCTCTTTACCATTCCCAAAATCGATGGCTTCAGCCCGATGACTATGATGTTCAAGTGCTGACAACAGAAGATTACAGACATATGTCCGATCCGAATCAACGAACAGTCGCCCTGTCCAGCGGAGCCGTTGTAAGAAAAGGCAAAAATTGGGAATCTGGCGTGTTGCTCAACTATAAACCGGTCAATGAAGGCTCGCTCTATACACTGGTCACGTTGAAAGGAACGGCTCCATTCGTTCCTCAGTTGGAAGGAGTTATCATACCCGTGTTTCTGGTGTCATCGATTGGATTTTTCGTTGGTGTGAGATCGCTACGGAATGGCTGAGTGGAAAACGTGAGCAGGAAAAGATATTTTGAAGTTGTGGCCTGTCCGCAGAAGCTATGATGGCTCAGAGAAAAACAAATTGAAAGAATCGTTGAAACCAGGTATTCAGTACGAGCATAAATACGTCGTTCCAGCATCAAAGACGGTGCCAGCACTGTACCCAGAGTCGCCCGAATTCGTGGCGATGCCAGACGTTTTTGCGACGGGGTTTTTGGTTGGGTTGCTCGAGTGGGCGTGTATCAAAGCGATCAACCCTCACATCGACTGGCCAAGGGAGCAAACCGTCGGGACTCACATCAATATAAGCCACGAAGCTGCGACACCACCTGGTCTAGAGGTCACGGCAACGGTCGAAGTGATTAGGGTCGATGGAGGAAAAATTGTGTTTGCTGTCGAGGCCCATGATGACGTCGATCGCATCGCCAACGGCGAGCATGAGCGATTCGTGATCGATAAGGAAAGGTTCGACGCAAGAGCGACAGCAAAAAGAGACCGTGTACAATGAATGACGCCAGTCAATGTGGTTGCTGACGTGTCGCCACAACCAAACAGATTGATCACTGGAGAATGAAATATGAGGATGTTGTTTGCCGTATGCCTATCGGTGGGGCTTGCGTCGCTGTGCGATGCACGCCCTGTTCGCTACTGGCCATATAAGCAGTTAACTGAAGAGGCAGATCTAATTGTGATCGCCACACCCATAAAAACAGAAGAAACTGGCGAAAGGATTAATCTTCCCGGTATCGTCCGTAATAATAAACCGATCTCCGCGGTCGGAATCAACACAATCTTCACGGTGTTGGCGGTTCTTAAGGGCGATAACGATTTAGAGAATTTGGTGTTCTTTCATCTAAGAGAGGCAAAGCCACCGGAGACAGCGAGAGTAAACCCGCCCTTATTGGTATCCTTCGATCCAAAAAAGAAAAACCGATACCTCCTGTTCCTAAAATGTGAGACAGATGGTCGTTTTTCCTCATTAACCGGACAGACAGATCCAGCCGGGGCGGTGAAAGACCTGGGGATTTACCCATAAGTGAACATTACAGACGGCGCCAAACTTTGAGCCATTGGTGACCCGCACGCCGGTCGCTGAATGTTGGTTTTGGGCCTGAAACATTGGGTGAGCCATGCGCCACCGTGGTAGAGGGTTTCCGCCAATGCAAGGCCACAATAATATATCAGCGTTCCAACTTCAAAAATCCTGAGGACCGAACCCTGGGGTTGTATTTTCGATGGCCCCGTGCGCCTATGATATCGTGTCATCTGTCTAGGCCGATGCGCTGTTTGACCGTTGGTGCCCCGATATACGTGTGAACCCGGTCGCCCAGCCCGGCCCACATATCTAAGCCAGTACAGGAGGCTATGGAGAACAATGTATGAAAAATGCGCACATCTTTTCCAGGGCGTACATCGGGCTGTCTGTCTTGGTATTCATCACGTTACCGTCCGGATGTATCAGTCCGAAAGCTGCTCTTGAAGAAGCACGTTCGGCGGACACGATACTCGCTTACGAAGCATTTTTAGAGCGATTCGGTAGATCCCCACAGGCCTTCGTGGCTCGGCATCGCATTGCAGAGCTTCGACTGGACCAGGCACGGGCTCAAGGTGACAGAGTCGTATTGGCGGAACTGTCAGCGGACCCGAACGCGGATCGGACTGTTCGCGCCAAGGCCAGAGCCACGTTGACGCAGATGAACTTCGACGCTCTGGTCGCTGGCGGCAACAAAGCGGAACTTGAAGCCTATATCAGGGACAATCCACGAAGTCAGCTGCGATCAAGAGCTCAGAAAGCACTGGACGATCTGATCTTTCGGCAGGCTCAGCAGTCTTCATCGGTCGAAGCGCTTAAGGCTTACCTGGAAAAATATCCTCGGGGCAGTCATGTGGATGAAGCGGCTGATCTCATCGAACAGAGGGTGTTTTCTGCCTGTCAAGAAACCGACTCATACGAAGCATGGTTGGAATTTCTTGACCGCTATCCAAACAGCGCACGCGCCTCAGCGGCCAGGCAGCACCTCGAGGTGCTTGAAGCCCCGCGCATTGCGGCTCTCATGGTCGACCTCGATGTGAATGCAATCGACCAATGGGGTGGAAGCCGTCTGCACGAAGCTGCGTTCACTGGTGACCTGCTTCTGGCAAAAGCGCTGATTCGAAAGGGGATCGATGTCAACGCTCGCATCTCGCGAACGGGGATTGCGCCCTTGCACGTTGCGGCGCTTCATGACCATGGCTCTGTCGTGCAAGTGTTGCTTGACAACGGGGCAGATCCGAATGCGGCGGACAAATTGGGCAGTTATCCTCTTGATTTTGCACCATCAGGGGGCACGGCAGCCGGACGACTCAAGGCATCTAAAGCCAGTGTCAACAGGGTTATTCACGAGCCGTTGTTCAAAGTGCCGCCGGGTGGATTCGCCAAGTACGATTACGTCGCAAACATCGTGATCATGCGAATGGGGTCTGGGCCATCGTATTATTTCAATCGTCATGGGCGATCGCCGAAGTTGTCCAGTACAGCGGGTGGCGCCGTCGTCTTTGATGTGTATTCACGCCAGTGGCGCAATGCGGTCAATGTATCGGATCCGTATTCACCTTGAACAAAGCGGGAAACCGTTAGGAGACAAGTGTCTGTTGGTACGGCCGTCCTGCGGTGAAGTCGAGCCGTTCGTTGGTTATCTGATCGTGGTGATTTACGGCCTTTGCCGTCCGAGTTTGGGACGATAAGACATTGTTTGTTTACGCATGCCTGGGCCATTAATGTCCAATGAGATCAACGGTGATCAACGGCCGTATGGCGTGTCAGCCGTCTCTTGGCATGACGAGCCTGGCTGTGGTGCGGGAGTCAGGTCTAAGCATTCACCGCTATCGGGTCAAGGCAGTATTGGCAAGCGAGATGTGGATTGCCGTTGACGGCGTTGATTCTTGCTTTCAAGCAATCAGCAGACATGTCGGAGAAAAGTACCGATCCCTTGAAGAACAAGTCGTCGGGTTATAGAGCATTTGAAATCATTGATCGAAATGGGGATCATCTGGTATTCGTTGAATCGTTTTGAGTCAGCTGCCTTGGTCGTCAGGAAGGTACCCTGCGGTTAGGATGACGCCGTTGATGATCCCGGAGGCTCATGACAGAGACGTGGCGTTCCAGATGGGTCGGGTATGCCACGGTAGCATCGTATGTGGAGCTGCACAGAATACGTGTCTCGGTGTCGAGATTTTAGGCGCCGGGTTTGGTACAGATCGACCTTCATATCAACGGGTAATGGACGATTTGTCCCCTGATGCCATATTCCCCCGTGAGACAGGCGTTAGGTGCCGTCGCGACAAGCGACCCTGTGTCGCCGTATGACTGCGATTTTTTCTACAGTGGTCCAAGATTGTGAACCCGAGAGGGATTGCGACCGTATAGATGAATCATTGGGGGGCTCGGTAAACGCATTCAAACCGCAAACTCGGAGTGCTGGATCAAATGATAGAACAAGATAAATCGTTAGCGGACAAGATCGATCTGCTCGATCAGCTTAGCGCAGAAGAGCGATTGTTGCTGATGAAATTTGTTTGTTCATTCGCATGGGCCGATCTCAAGATCAAAAAACAAGAGCGGGCGCTGGTTGTGGCGATGATCCGTCGCCTTGCATTTCATGAGACGGAGCGGCGTCAGATTCATAGCTGGTTGGAAGTGCCGCCGCGAGCCGACGAAGTGGACCCGTCTCGCGTGCCGCGACAGCACAGGGCGATATTTTTGAGAGCCGTGCGCGCGACCGTTGCGGCCGACGGTGAGATATCACCCCATGAGCGGGAGAGCTTAAGACTCTTTGACCGGTTGATCGCGTAGCAGATCGGTCGTATTCCTACAACGATTCAGAAATCATTTTCTCGAAGATGACCAGGTTCTCGCCTCGGTCAGGATCCCAGCGTATCCCGACGATGTCGAACATCTGTTTGATCCCCATGTGCAGCATGGGGCGGTGGTGGTTCTGGCACTCCATACGGACCGACCGATAATGATGGCGTTTGGCCCAGTCCAGTCCGGCGTCCATCAGTTGCGACGCGATGCCCTGACGGTGAAAGCCAGGCAGGACGCCATACAGCCAGGTAAAAAAAACACTGGGTTTAAGCTCAAAACCAAGGGAAAACCCGATAGGCTGTTTTTCCACCACGGCCACCATGATCAACGCGTTGTGCCGGCCGTTGTACCGCCGCTGGAAGAACTCCAGGTCGCGTGGCGGCTTAAACACTTGGTTGTACAAACCGGCGATGATCTCAAGGTCTTGGGGGCCCAGAAGATCGATTTTGACGTTGGCCATCGGGTCGTTGGTCCCTTCTCTGCTCTCGTCGTATTGAACAGTTACGCATCCGTCAGCCCGCACGAGGCGACTGTGGCGACGACAGAGTTATGAATTCTGTCGATCACCAATTCAATTCACGGACATTTTGACCCGTCGCCATCAATGCGTCAATGCCGGGTCACATCACAGTGACTCGGATTGGCCGGATTGGTGAGCTGTGTGAAGTGTCGTGACATGACATGAAAAACCGAAGCCATTTCTGTCTAACAAGCACCACGCTGTCGGTTGTCGAAGGGTCTTGAAACTCCGATGTCAGCTCGGCTCGTGCAGTCGATTGTCACAGTGCCTGTGCATGTCCGCACTGTACCGGAAAGATCTCGCATATGACCGATTGATGGATACGACTGTTTTATTGGGTGATTGGATCTGAGATATCTGGGACCAGACCATAGATAAAGGCCCAATGTCTTTCATGCACACGGAGTTATCCTAGGGGGGGCGATACGATGTTGTTAAGTGCTTTGGTAAGTACTTGACTTATTTAAAGATGAGGTGAATAATCACAGGTGTGGGTAGGGGGCATTCCTCTGCTCTTTTCAATGATCTGGTTGATTGCTGTGGCCCCGATCTGATCTTGCCGATCAGGTTGGTTGTCGTTCGGCTCGAACAACGGTGAGGCGGAATCATAGAGCGGAGGGAGAAAAGATGGAATTAGAACAAACGATCGTATTCTTGGTTATCGGTGGTGTCGCCGGTTGGTTGGCAGGACTCATCATCAAAGGGGGCGGGTTCGGTATTCTCGGGAATATTGTCGTCGGCGTGCTGGGTGCTTTGGCTGGTGGCTGGCTTTTCGATATGGTTGGGATATCGATCGGGGGTGAGTGGGTTGGTCCTATTGCGACGGCTACTGTGGGCGCATTGGTTCTCCTGTTTATTGTCGGGTTGATCAAGAAAGCATAATGTTTCATTAAACAAGAGATAAGTGTTCGGCGGATATGACGGTGATGGTGTAAAGGGCCAAGCGAACAAACACGACTCGGCCGATAGGTCGTGTGACGCGCGATGGCCGTATCGATCAAATTTGATCACCGACGACCGATGGGCGTGGTGTCGATGATTTTCTGGTTACGTCTGGCAGGCGTCATGACACGGCTCCGAAGGGCTGAACATACCGAAAATATCCCTCAAGCGTGGGGTAATCCCAAACACAAAGGTTTGTGCATGTGTATTCGATCGTGGGTTTGCGGTGACAGAACATCGCAAATCCTTTCCTTAACGCGCAAAGAAAATACATGATGTGAATAACATGTCATACGATTCTCAGATGACGTGAACAGCTAACCTTTATCAACATCGAAGTTTTCCAAATGGTGTCGGTCACCATATCCCTTGGTGTTGGCATGTCATTTTTTCTGGAGAGCGTCCGTTGGTGCGTTTTTACGTTCAACGGCGTCTTTGCAGGACGGGCTATAATCAAACGCTGTCATCAAGTCGGCGATCTGATCGCAGCACGATTGTGCCAGTTCGTAGGGGATGTGATTCACCCAGTCACCGGCGATGCCCTTACG
The DNA here is from genome assembly GCA_965222495.1 of Phycisphaeraceae bacterium. Lineage (GTDB taxonomy): Bacteria > Planctomycetota > Phycisphaerae > Phycisphaerales > Phycisphaeraceae > CBDCUA01. Next base: position 1,432,241 of record CBDCUA010000007.1, read on the forward strand.
CAGAAAGGCATTGGTGTCTTCTTGGCCGCGAGATCGACCATTGGCATTTTTTTGAAAGCTACCGTTTTGGATGCAGGATTGGACGGCGGTGTCAGATGTATCAACACCCAAGAAATCGAGCAATCGTTTTACGATTTGGAACTCATGCTGATGAAGGTCTTCGTAACGTACCTCAAAATACCGATCACCCAGTTTGGTAGATGTTTTCTTGGCGTTTCCGACATGCAACGGCCAAACGGTATTCATAAAGTAGGTAATGAATTGTTCAAATGTGCGTTCACCGCCTCGGCCCTGATGAAACCATGCGCTGACGGCCACGTCGCGCGGATCACGAACAATGTGAATGAACCGAGCCTCTGGATACAATTGGCTTAGGGCCTCTAGTGCCACGGCGTGTTGTGGTGTTTTGTCGCCGATGACGCTCAGCTGTGTCAGATCGCATTTGGCGTCTTGCACATAGTGGGCCAAAAGGGCATCAATCGCGGTTCGGGTGATGAACGCCTGGTCCATCTGTTGCAGGTGGGTACAAGGACTCTTTTCATACTGCTGCTGGTGTTTGTTAAAGTGTTGGAACGCCTGTTGCAACACGGGTGCCAGTTGATAGGTGAAGCACCCTTCTCCACGAATCGCGATCTGATGGTGGCCGTTGAGCAGGTTCATCATCCATGTCGTTCCAGATTTCCCACAGCCCAGAATAAATGCTTTGGTGAGCGTCCAGAGCATATCTTGTTGATGACGCCAGTTTTTGTAGAACTTCTCAAAGGTTTTTGGCATCGGCACAAATTCCCAAAGCCGAGAGTACGGATCTGCAGTGACGGGAGTTGTTGTCCCGTAAGGGCTACTATCGGCACGAAGGGTCGCTGTTGTCCACCCAAAGGCACAGTGCCGGCGACGGCGGATCAGACGATGGTCGTTTCGACCCGATGGCCGTGCCTCTTGTGTCTTTGTCTGGCGGTGTCTAGGATAGGATCGTGATATTGATGATCGACAATTACGACAGCTTTACGTATAACCTGGTCCAACGGATCGGAGAGATCAATCCAAATCTGGACCTGCGCGTGTTCCGCAATGACAAGATTACGGCCGATCAGGCGGTGGCGTTAGAGCCAGATCACGTGATCATTTCGCCGGGCCCTTGTACACCCAATGAGGGTGGGATATCTAACGAGGTGATCAAGGCGTTTGCCGGTCGTGTGCCCCTGCTTGGGGTATGTTTGGGGCATCAGTGTATTGGTCATGCGTTTGGGATGACGGTCGACCGAAACGACCGGCTGATGCATGGCAAGACGTCGCCGATTCACCACGACGGCAACACGATTTTTGACGGTCTGGGCAACCCGTTTACTGCCACACGGTACCACAGCCTCGTTATCGTGAAGGATTCGTTTGATCACAAGCGATTTGAAATCAGCGCCTGGACTGACGACGGAGAGATCATGGGACTGCGAGCCAGACCGGGCGCGTTGGCATCCTTACACGGGCAGGCACCGTTGGAAGGCGTCCAGTTTCACCCCGAGAGCTTCTTGACCGTTGAGGGTCACCGGTTGCTGGCTAACTTTTTGGGGCAGCCACATCCGCAGCTCATTGACACACACTGACCGGGCCGGTCTAAAACTGCCTTTACGGACACGCGGCCATCTGCCTTTTATCTGCGGTTTACCTTCCACAGGCCGGCATCGTCACCTGCACGGCAGGGTGATCAGTTGGGCGGACACGAATCTGTCTGATCATGACCACAGCCCAAGAGTTTGAATAGGTAACCGTCTACGCTCAGACGACCCGGACCGCCCACACACACGCTCGCGGCCAAAATAAGCAGCACGCCAGGGTATTCCCAACCAGCTTGGCCTTTGGAATAGTCAAACGCCCAGCGCACATCCAGGATATTCCAGCGTGTGGGTTCCCAATGGTAGACGAATACCGCTACGCCCATAGTGATCATCAGACCTAAGGCGCCCACCCTCGTAAGGAAACCGATCAACACCAACGCACCGCCGACGAATTCGGTTAACGCCGCCGCCCACGCCAAACCAAGGGGCTTGGGCCAACCCCAGCGATGAAGTGGCGATACCAGTTTGTAAAGACTTCGGACCTCGACACCTTCGCGAACCTGAGCCCTGCTGGGCTGGGTCATGTAGCCCGTGGCGACGAGGGCATCGATTTGGTACTGCTCGACCCGCGAGGGTGTAAACAGTTTGTGGTAACCGTGAACCATAAACACAACGCCCAACACAAAACGAATCGTCAGTGGCAGCCAATCGGATTGTGAGCGAGGCATCGCCATATCAAGGCCCCTATTTGCTCCGGCCGGTCCTACCCTACCCCAGCAGTGACAGCACCGACTGGGCGGTTGAATTAGCCAGGGCCAGTGTCGAAGTACCGGCATTGACCAAGATCTGTGCCCGGGTCAATCGTGAGGTCTCGGCAGCAAAGTCCGTGTCACGGATCGTGCTCTCCGAAGCGGTGAGGTTTTCTAGGGCGATCTGCTGGCTCCGGATCGATGTTTGCAGTGTGTTGCGTTCGAATGCACCCAGGCGACCTCTGATCGTCGAGACTTGATTGATCGCTTCGTCCATGATCGCGGCGGCTTCGCGTTGTTTGCCTGCAATGAGGCTGTTATCGCCGCCGGAGACGATCGAATTTAAGAATCCAAGCGTTTCGTTACCCAGACGGGATGCGGCAATCGATTGGATCCCCACGCCCACTTGCTGATTCGAGTTGATCGACGGCCCGATTTGGAATGTGCTACCACCACCGGTGAGTGTGAAGCTGTACGTCGCCAGTGTCTGTGCCGCAGGAACAGTCAAGTTCATTTGCACACTAAGCGTGCTAGAACGCAGGCTAACACTGGTTCCGTCACCCAGCGCCAAACTGCCGTTGATCAACGCCAGCACATCGTCACCGGTGTCACGATTTATCGCGCTGCCGTTTTGTTGATCGAAGGTCTGGAAAAAAGCACCGTCTTCGAGCTTGCGGACGCTGACGAATGCCTCTGAACCGTAGGCGGTCGAATTGAGGATCAAGCCGGAAGTGTTGTTGCCGGGCGTCACCAATTGCGCAGAGACACCGGTCGCGTCGGCACGTTGATTGACCGCAAAGGCTACCGCCGACAGGGTCGTGCCACTGACAAACGATAACACATCAACGCCGACAGGGCCCTGAATCTCAAAGGTCACACTCGAAAGCAGTGCCCCTGCCGCTCCGGTCGTGTTGCCGGAGATAAACAGCTGCGCGGTGTTGGCACTGTTGAGCACTTCCACACTGACGGGCATGGTTGCATTGGTACCGAAGTTCGCACCAAATACCTTGACATCTTGGATCTGTGACCCGTTGATGCCACTGGTGAGATAGTCCAACGACCCGTTGAGCATCTGCAGCCCGGCGAAGCTGGTGGTGTTCGAGATCCGAGTAATGGACGCCACCGCTGAGTCGATTTGGAGCTGATTGGCTTCAATCTCTGCTTTGCTAAACGCTCCGGTGTTTGCCGCCTCGACGGCAAGACCCTTGATGTCATTCAACAGCTTCGACACCTCATTGAGGGCAGCCTCGGCGGTGGCAATGACATTTACGGCGCGTTCGGCGTTATGGATCGCTTGTGAGATGCTGCTGATTTCACTGCGCAGGCGCTCGGAGACGATCAACCCTGCGGGGTTGTCTGCCCCACGATTGATCTGCAGCCCCGTGCTCAAGCGCTGCAGCCGGACTTGAAGATCGGCGTTTGACCCCGCCAGCGTGTGCTGAGCGACAAGGGCGGGAACGTTTGTGTTGATTCTGGACATGACAATCCTCCTTGATTGTCCTGGTTTACTTTACAAGTCTGTCCCGGTTGCCACCCGTCAATCCAGACGAGTCGGGTCTGCCGGGTGTCATCCAACGTCCTGTCGGTCTAGGTTATTCCTTTTGTGGGTAGTTTCTAGCATCGTGTCATATTCCTTTGTTTATTGGTGCTGCGGGTTGGGTTTGATCACTTTACCCAGCCGCCGCAGGTTGTTGTCGGCAACGTGTAGGTCGTCGATTCGCACTTGGGTTGAGTCCGTGTTTTCGCGTTTAATCGCAGAATAGATCTCCTTGCGGTGAACCTGGACCTGCCGTGGTGCGTTGATTCCAAGACGCACCTTATCGCCCCGAATATCGACGATGGTGATCTCAACCTCATCGCCGATCATGATGGTTTCGTCGCGCTGACGGGAGAGCACGAGCATGGGGTTGGGCTCCTTCCTTGGGCCTCGAATCGGCCGGTATCGTTTGGTGGCGAACCGGCGAAAGATAAAGTTGTCAGGGCGCTTCCTTGCGCCGTTCCCGTATGCCCATGGCGCGTGTGCGGTACTGATCTGCACTACGCCGACATGGCCTCGACACACGCGGATAGTTCAACCAACGGTACGCGTGTCGTAAACCTGCGGTCAGACAGCACCAGCTGCTGCCCGACCCTGCACCTGACGTTGACCACCAACGGCCCCTGCAGGTTACCCGTGAGCACGTCATCGTGTTTGTTCACGATCACGAAGACTTCTGCCTCGTCCAACGATTCGATGCCCATCTCTTGCATCTGTTCTTGTTTGAACGGGATACGGTAGGTGGACACAAACAGTCTCGGATCGGTAACGACGAACGCCAATTCGGGTGCGTCAACCGATTGCAGCCAATAGAAGAAACTATCTTCATTGGGTTGGAGCAATACGTATCGTCGGTAGCTGGAAAAACCCAGCAGACCCTTTGGGAAGTTGATGACCCGCAAATCATCGACCTCGACCTCTCCGAATCGTGTGGTGTTTACCATCATGACACACAGCCCTTTTTCGGCCATCCATCCTGGATCTTTCAGCGCGGAACGCGTTGCCGCTTGTCCCGGCTTGACGGCGTCCAGCCGTCGGTTCAAGGTTCGACGGGGATCGGCCGGCCGTGGACCGCTCCCGCCGCGCAACACTTGCGCTTTTTAGCGCAGAAAGTTCAACAAACTAAGCTGCAGGTTCTGTGAGCCGACCAATAGGCTGGCCTGCAGCTGTTGCTGGAGCTGCGTAAATGTCGTAATGGCCTCCGCCAGATCCGTGTCACGCAGCTGACTTAGCAAAACTTGTTCAGAAATCTTCAATTCCGAAGACCTTTCCTTCTGTTGTTCGACACGCTGGCTCCGTACGCCAACGTCGGCTCGGGCTCGGGTGAGCTGTTCTAAGTCGCTCTCCAGACCACCACCTGCAAACGTGATGCCAGACGAGTCGTTATTCACCAAAGAATCTCGTAAAGCGATCATATGGGTAAAAACGTTTTCGACACGGACCGTTGCCAGGTCCTGTCCGTTGATGGTGCTACCGCTGCCAGCATTGGTGTAGATGCCCAGATCTGTCGCGGCCAATGACAGGCCCAACTGAGTGACGCGAAAATCATTGGCACCAGCGGTTCCGTCCTCGAAAAGCAGACCGTTTCCGTCGGACGCCAGGCCCACGTTAAAGTCAGTGCCACCGGCTCCCGGTGCACCAACGGTCGATCCACCGGCGACAGCGGCGTTTTGAATGGCAGTGATCAGCTCACCGACGGTGGTGACGCCGTCAATATTGACGTTAAACGTCGTGCCGTCGTGCAGATGGAAGGCAAAGTCATCTGCGCCGGTTTGGCCGGTGACGCCGATCCCATGGCGAAAATCCGATAGTAGGGTCGATCCATCAAACGTCCGGACGCCCAAATCACTTGCTGTGGTACCACCGGTGTTTTCCCCGACAGACAGTTCAATGCCACTGACCTCAGTGACAAGATTGAGACCTGTTCCGTCGTCGTTGATTTCCATCCGCAAGCCCAAGTTCAGCTGATCGACGACGTTGATCAGGTCTTGGATTGTGGTTGCGGCGCTAAAGTCAGCGATCTTGGTCTGGTTGCCTTGGGTAATCTTCAAACCACTGGTCAGGTCGACCGGCACGCCCAAAGCGGCAACAGACGTCAGTTCCGTGAGCCGGGGATCGATGTCAGCACCCGCGGTTGAACCGCCGGTCGCGGAGATCACGATGCCTAGATCCGACGCTGTCTGGCCCGTGCCCAAGTTATCGATCGCGATGGTGTGGGCCGGGTTGGCGGTTAGAGACAGACCGGTCGTGCCAATGCTCAGGGCGCCAGCGGTCGGATCCACGCCGTTAATGGCGTCGTTAACGCGCGTGACCACGTCTCCGAGGTTATCCGCGGTCGCCAGATCGACGGTCACGGCATTTCCGTCGACCGCGACAACCACCGAACCCTTTCGGATGCCAAAGCTCTGAGCGCCATTCATATGGCTTAGCTGTGTCGACGCCGTTGCCTGTGGGTCTAAATCCACCTTCCCTTTGACACGCGTAGACAACGCTCCGAACGCGGCGTGACCATTGGTGTTGAAGCCCAGTGGGGCGTCCAAACCTACATCGGCGGCCAGATCCTCATCGGCGCCCACGTAACGGATTCCGCCGAGGGTTTCTATAAATATCGGTTCTTCGGCGGTGCTGTGGCGGCCTCCAAACAGGGACACACCCTGAATTTGACGGTTGGCGATCTCGACGAGACTCTTGATCTGTGCGTCGATTACGTGTGACTGGTTTTGCCGCTCCTGGGCGCTGGATCCAACGCCGACTTGACTTGACGCAATATCGTGACTTTCCAATACGATATTAAACGCGTCAGCCAGGCCCTGGTCGGTGTTGTTCAAAAGGCTAAGGGAGAATTGCAGATTGCGTTCAAACTGTTCACGCGATTCGAGCTTGTTCTGAAGGCTCAGAATCGATGACGTATCGGCCGGAGCGTCAGAGGGTGCGTTCACCTTCAACCCGGTACTAATCTGATCTTGGGTATTTAGCAGATCCGTCTGGGTCCGTCGCAGCGAAGCCATAAGACGGTCGCTTGATAGCAGTGACGAAACCCGGCCGGCGATGGTGTTAAACTGTGACATGGCTGGTCATGATCCGCATCAGTGGTAATGGCCGCGGTATTACGAGAAATCCATTCTTGTACGGACGCCCGCTAGAGCAGGGCCAATAGTGTTTCCAATAATTCGTCGACCACTCCAATAAACCTTGCGCTGCCTTGATAGGCACGCTGGAACATCAGTAAATTGATCGCCTCTTCATCACTGTTGACGCCGCTGATGCCCTGCTGCTGGGCCTCGAGATTTTCACGAACGATGGTGTCGGCTTCGAGTTGTTCTTGAGCCTGGGCGGTTCGCACCGCGTAGTCTTGGACATGGCGGTTCCAGAACTCGGTCAAGCTAAAACCGTTGAGGCTCGATACCCCTTGTTGGCGCACGCCGGCCAGGGCCAGCGCGGTTTGGTTATCGCCGGGGATGTGTCCGAGGGCCGTGTTGATCTTTCCGGGATCTTGGTGGATCACCGCATTGACTTGAATATCGGTCGCGTCGGCTCCGCTGAAGAATGTGTTGATCCCCAACGCCGCAAGCGCACCGCTCGAGTCGTCGCTGAAGCTGATTTTAAAGTCGTTGGCGTCACTGGCGATCTGTAGCCGGCCATCGGGTGTGACCGTAGCGGTCACGTTGGCCACAGCGCTGATCGACCCGGCGAGGCTGGTCAGGCTTGTGTCGGTTGCGGGGGCGATGCCGTCCAGATCAATGTTGATTGTGGAGGTATCTCTCTGACCGGTCGACACCTGAGTGACATGGATCTGAAAGCTGCCGTGGGTCGGGGTAAACGCCAGCCCTGCGGCCGGGTCATTTAGCGCCAAATTTGGATCGATGGTTTGCGATGTGCCGGTGACGGACGAAAAACCGTCCAACGCCTGGCCCTGGCTGTGCACACGGTTGATCTGAAAGATCAGCTCGCTGGCAAACTGATCCAGCACACCGATTGCGTTATTGATGTCCTTCTCGCGGCCATCGACCAGAGCCGCCAGACGACCTGCCGTCGCTTGGAGCACGCTTCCGTCGTCGCTAATGACCACGTCGATCTGGACCTGACCGTTGACGGTTTCCTTGCGCAGCTGAATACCACGATTCTCGTTATTCAATAAGATCGGCAGCGATCCGACGAACACATCCACAGAGCCGGTCGAATGTTCTACCGTGGAGATGTCGATCAGCTCCGATAGTTCTGCCAGCAGTGCGTCACGTTTGTCGCGCAAACCGTGGGCCCCACCCGCACCGCGCTCGGTTTGGGTGATCTCCAGGTTGACCTGCGCGATGCGCGACACCAGGTCGTCGGCAGCAACGGCCGCGGCGTCCAGCGCTTCGTCGGTCTGTATCAGCTGCTGGGTCAGATCGTTTCGGAGATCACGGATGAATGAAGCGAGTGTCTGTCCCTTCTGGACGACCACGGTACGCACACCATTGTCTTCTGGTGTATTTGCCAATTCACTGAAGGCATTGAAGAACTCGGACAGTTGCGTGCTCAGGTCGATATCAGACAGCTCATTTTGTATCGCTTCGATCTGTCCCAACAGGGTTTGGCGTGCCAACGAGTAGGATTGATCGGCGATCCCCGACCGGATGCGGTTCTCTAAGGCATCGTCGACGTGGCGGACCACCTGTTGGACCTGTACACCCTGTCCCAGAAAAACACCACGCTGCAGCTGATGCGACCGTGTCGGAACCAGTGTGGTCGACTGTCGGTGATAACCCCGAGTGTTGACGTTGGCCAGATTGTTACCGGTGACTTCGATACCGACCTGACTGGCCAGGAGTCCCGATCGACCGATCTGAAGTGACCCACTTAAACCCATGGTGTTGACACCTGTCAGCCAAGCCACTGCGGGCCGGCGTACCGCTGTTACGCGGTGGTATTAATGGTCCTGACAGTCATCGCTTCCTTCGGCGGTGCACCGTGACTGCTATAAAGGCCCACGCCTGTGATCAAGCTGCCGACGGTCTGCACCAGACCTTGCATGTGCCGGACCAGCGACTCGGTCACGCGGCGGGCGATCACGGTTTCACGATGAACCTCTACCATCTTTTGTTTGAGTTGCTGGCGTAATACCAGAAGATGTCCGCGGTGTGGTTCAGGTAACCGTTGTGCCAATGGGGCCAGACGCATTGGTTCCTTGGCCGCCGGGTCAACCAGCAGCGTCAATTCACCCACGAGCTTTAGACGCTCTTTTTCCAGTTCACTGATCGACTGAATCACTTGGTTTTCCTGTGCCGACAGATCTTCTAGCTGTGGACGATCGGCGGTTCGTAACAACTGACGCTTCCGCTGGAGCATGGACAGTAGCTTTTCATGAGCTGCGACTTGCCGCGTCAAGATCGATTCAAGATGGGCGATCTGGTTATCCATGTGTATTGACCTTATTACCGGCTGGGGTTAGCCGTTGATACACCGCGTCGACGATAGGCAAGCGGGCTGCCTGAGTAATCCGTTGTGCAACGATCCAGTCCATCTGGGCACCGAACGTGTCCTCGGCGAATCCCCCGTGAAACAGGTCGGTCCGGAACGGGTCACGTCGAGCCTGCTCCAAGAGCGGACGGATCAACGTGATTGCCACCAGGTCTTCAGCCGCCGTGCGTACCTGCGCCTGATCAGACTGGGGTGCTCGGTCGGTGGCCCCATCTCTCGGTGCGATCAGTTCCGAAAAGTGTGTCGCCCGGGCGTGTCGGGACCGGGAGGTGCTGATCTGCGTGTTAAGGGTCGGCGTAATATCGGGTGGTGAAATCTGCACGTTCCGGGTCCTATGAGTGGCAAAGGTCGATGTTTGACCGGCGTTATTGGGTCATAAGCTGCGCGTGCAGTTTGCCGCTTCGGTGGATTTCCTTGACGATGGCAATGCGATCGGCGGCCTCCACCTTGAGTTGGTTAAAGGCCGACAGTAAGTCGACAAGTTTGGCCCCACCACGGCGGTCGGGGTCGACGGGTACGAAATGGACCTCATCTTGCTGGCGGTTTTGCACCGTGGGTTCTAGGGGAGGCGAAATGGTGGTAATGGTCAGACCTTTGTGCGAGATAATCACCGGTGAGATCTGGACGTCACCTGTAACCACGATCGTACCCGTGCGTTCATTGACGACCACGCGAGCCCCAGTGCTGATCTGTGAGGGATCCACGTAGGATCGTAAGATCTGGCTGATAAATGCGGCCGGGTTGCTACGGTCCCAGGGCGGGACATCGATGATAATGTTCTTTTGGTTGATCGCCGTTGCATAACCGTCGCCGTCGGGGTCCATCACGCCGTTGATCAAGTTGGCCAGATTATTCGCGGTGGCCCACGACGCGTTGGCTTCGTTGAGAATAAGTGTCATTCTTCCGAACTGATCGAGGCAAGTGGCTGTGATGTCTTCAGTGAGTTGGGCACCTTGTCTAACCACACCCACTGTCGGCGTGTCGGGGTCCTCGGTAACGACCGGGCCTTCGGCAAAGGCGTAGATCGGTGACCCCGGTAGCGGTCCGGTCATGGGGATCATGAACAGACGTCCGCCACGCAGGCTTTTGGCCGGTCCGATGGCACTGACGTGAACGTCGACGCGATCGCCCTCACGCACACCCGACGCCGGCAGGGTTGCCACCAACGCGACCAGAGCCACATTCTTGGCGTTGGACAATTCGCCGGCGACCACGTTCGGATCGATCAATTGCTGAATCACGGCGGCCAGGGGGCGCATCGCCGGTAAAAACTTGCCTCCATCGCCGGTGCCGGTCAGTCCCGTTACCAGTCCGATTCCCATAATCTTGTTGGTCTCAGCACCCTTGAGCCGTACCAGGTCTTGTATCTGGACAGCCGTGCCTGTCCGGGTAAGCATCATGGTCAGAACGAGTGCGACGATGACTGTCCCACTTGGGCCACCTGTGGCTCGGCACGCCAAAACCCAGCGGGCAAGAGCAAAGATTGGGTGTAGGGAGACGTCCGGATGCTGAATAAAAGTCAATTCTGCCACGCGCCGAATCGTCGACGATCGTTTCGGTGAAAGCGCCCACGACGGCACGCAGCCGTGGCCCTCTGGGTCGAGCCATTTTGATCGGTGGTGACATATGGTCGTAGGTTTCATGAAGATCCGCTTTAAGGTCGTAAGACCCTTCTAAAAGTTAAAGATGGCTTCAAAGAGCTTAGTAATCCAGCCTTTCTTGGTTGCACGACGCAGCTCGCCGTCGTGTTCTTTGGTCAGTCTCAGATCGTAGATTTCCGTGGATAAGATCGTGTTGTCCACAGTAATGTCTTCTTTCCGGCAGGTGCCAGTGAGGATAACGTTGACGCTCTCATCGTCGCTGCGGATAAATTTGCGCGCTTCGAGCACCAATGTGCCGTTGGGTTTGATATCGATTACACGGGACGTGATACGCGTGGTGAATGTGTCTCTGCGTTCGTATGCACCTTCACCTTCAAACTCGCTGTCAAAACTGAGGTCGAGCTGCGGTGTGCCTTGGTCGAATCTTGATGGTTTGAGCTGAAACTTGGCCAGATCACTGAGCCGAAGGTTTGGGAACGCTGAGATGATGCCTTGAAGCGACGTGCTTTTCTCGGTTTCGATTTCCGAATCCGATTCATTTTCGATCGATTCACGCACGATGATGGTCACGAGGTCATGGACCGCGAACGTTCTCGGTTCGGGCAATCGTACCGCCGCGACGCTGGTACGAGAGATATGAGGTGACAGTCGATCCATCACACCGTTCGTGACGCGGCCCGTTGCCGACAGTGGCGCCGGATCTACGTAAAGCGATGAGCTCTGGGCATACACCATGGCGCCGCCAGCGACGACGATCACGACAGGCAGCAATTGACGCCAGATGCCGCTCATGATCCACCCCCGGCATTGGGCGCCGCAGATTTGTGAGTGTCTGTGTCGTTGCTGGTCATCACCACGACTTCCTGTGAACCGGTGACGCGAGCAGGATACGTTTGGCGTGATCGATCCGCTCGAACATGGATGACCTGGTTCTTTGAGCCGTCTTCGGTGGCCCGGGCCACGGTTTTGACCACCAGTCCGCCGTTGATGCACCGGACCGTGACCAACTGGCCGCGCCGGACCAGCAGTGGAGATTGCAGTTGGTGACGGTGTACGATCGCGCCGGCACGCACGACCGTACCGGCGGTCTGACCGATCACCCGTGACAAATCCGTCAGCGGTTCATCGGCGGTACCGTCCAAATAGACTTCGCGGATTTCCACGTCGCTGGGTGCGAAGGTCTGACCGCGACTGACCGATTGTTTGGCCACGACAGCCAGGTAGCGTCGCGCCACGTCGGTGGTGACACGAAGGGTATCTGCAAGTTGATTGTTGCGGTATCGGCGTACGATAATCGGTACCCGACCCACAGGCGTCGACGACAGTGGCTGGAACTCATAGCGATCTTGCCAAGCGATCTGATCTAGAATCGGTGCATCGTTGGCGGCAAAGGTCACCTGCAGATCAGCCTGATCGATGCCCGAGTGCTGTTCGATGAATTCGATCACCCGATCGCGCAGCGTCAGTGCTCGCGATAGGGTGACTTCTTCTATGGGGTTGGTCTCCAGTGGTATGGTCGGACCGTTGGGGGATTGAAGGTCATGTAACGGCCGCACCACAACGCGACAGGCGGCGTAGCCGCGCACGGAAATTCGACCCCAGTTTATGTCATGCGGATCTAGGGCCTGGCGTACCTGATGGTGTGTGATCATGACCTGGCGATCATCGTGATCCATCACGGCAATCACGACATTTCCAAGTGGCTGGAGTGTATCTCCTATCAATTCGGCGACGTCGTCTAGACGGACGCGGCTGTCGGTTACCTGGGCCTGACGGTATAGTCGGATGCCGTCGTTGGCCTGGCTGTGAACCGCCGCGGTACCGATACACACCCATGCGAGCAAAGTCCACACCCGTGATGCGCCCGGTGGCTTTGTGATGTACCGATGCCATGTCATGGATTAAAACCGCCTGAGGTTACCGACCACTTGCAGCGCTTCGTCGGCGGCTTGGATCGACTGACTGTTCATCTCAAACGCTCGTTGTGTTTTGATCAGCGATACCAGCTCTTTCACAGGGTCCACGTTTGACGATTCAAGAAACTTCTGGAGGACGGTCCCAAACGTCCCTTCTCCAGGGTTACCTTGGATCGGTGGTCCAGACGCTGCTGATTCGGTGTAGAGGTTTCCCCCGATGGCGTTAAGCCCGTTTGGGTTGATAAAACTGGCCAGCTGGATTTGTCCGATGTTGGTCGGATCCACCTGTCCTGGCAGGAACGCAAAGACATTTCCGTCGGCGCTGACTTCGACCCTTAGCGTGTCTGCGGGAACGGTTAGGGGTGGCTCGATCCGTGGGCCGTCGGAGTTGCCCAGTACCACTTCACCGTCACGGTTGGTAAAGAAGTTGCCGGCTCGTGTGTAACCGATACCATCGCCGATTTCTGGAAGGATGCTAACCTGAAAGAAGCCACTTCCGTTGACCATCCAATCCAATTGACGGCCTGTCGTTAACGGTGACCCGGTGGTGAAGTCGAACTGTGTATTGCTGATTCGCGTACCCAGCCCCACAAATAGCCCAGCGGGTCGCTGATCCCCATTGGCGTTTTCTACGCCCGGCTGCGCCTTTTCTTGATAGAGAAGGTCTTCAAAATTGGCGCGAGAGGCTTTAAACCCAGCGGTGTTTACATTGGCCAGATTGTTGGCGATGATGTCGATTTCGGTCGACAGTGCCGACAGTCCCGAGGCCGCTGAGTGAAGTGCGATGACTGCCATTGGGTTATGTCCTGGAGTTGAAATCGATCATCGAAGTTTGCATTTACGATTAACCGGGCTACGCGACCCGTCCCAAGACGTTGACCGCACGGTCCATCAGCAGGTCGTGGTAGCGAATCAAGTTTCCGTTGGCGGTCACGGCTTTGGTGGCGGCGATGAGTTTTGTCAGGGTGATCATCGGATCAACGCCGCTGGACTCAACGAAGCCCGATTTCATTGTGCTCAGTTTGGCCGGTATGCGCTGGTCTTGCTGGCCTTCAAAACGAAAGAGATTTTGTCCCTGTTTGACGAGGTGGTCGGTGTCGGTGACCGACGTCACTTGCAACTGGGCGACTTCCTGACCGTCTTGTAAGACACGCCCCGCGTTGTCAATGGTCACGTCCGCGGCGTCGGTCAGCCGGATCGGCCGGTCACCGATTGCCAAGACACGGTGGCCACCGGCCAGCGTGACGAGAAAACCCTCGTCGTTACGGCTGAACCGGCCGTCGCGGCTCAGCCGGATTGCCGATTGATCCGGAGGGGCATTGCCGTCGTTGACGACAAAGAAAGCTTCCGGTGAATCTAAAGCAACATCCAACGCTCCTCCTGTTTTCTCCATGGCTCCGGGTGAAAAATTGATGCGCTGTTGCGCTGCAAGGACACCTCCACCGAGTTTGTCAAGCAAACGCTTGCTGACGTCAGAGCCAAACCCATCTTCGATCGATTCAGGATCTCGCTGGCGGATGCTGGGCAGGTCTCGTTTAAAGCCCGCGGTCTGCACATTGGCGAGGTTGTTGGCAAAGACGTCCTGGCGATACATGTTCGTCAGGACGCCCGAAGCGGAAAGATACAGGCCGTAGTTCATCGATCCACCTCCGTGTGGATCGAGCCCGCGTCCGTGCGGGGCCGATGAGCTACAGAAGGTTGGACGCGTTGGTCTATGTCGGGTGGTGCTTCCGGATGGATTTGCCAAGCGGTTTCATCGCGGTGTACCGACACTGCCAGGCGTGCCAATCGGGTTAAGGTCTGACCCACATGTGCGTCACCCGAACGCCGAAAAAGGGCCAGCAGAGATTGTTGCACGGGCGTTGTCCTTTCCACAAGCTTACACCTGGACGTCTGTCTCAAAGCAACGTTGATGCCAACCGGTAGAACGCCGTCGTCAGGGCCAGGTCGGTTCAATCAGATATGACGTCAAGCGTGTAATTGCCAAAGATTTATGGCATTCGTAGAAAGTTGGTCAGCTCCACTGAAGCGCATTGAAATGCTCCGTGGCGCAAAAACAGCGCAGGCGCAATGTTTGCACCGACGCGCATCGTCTGCGCGGGGTGGATCATCGGAGAGGTATAAGCCAGTTGCTGTGGAAGCCTGGCCCGGATTCATTCTCGAGTCACATCTGTGAACGCGGCGACAGTACAAATAAGGACTTACAACACTGCCGTCGCCTGAAAATATATCATGAGGATGAATCGGACCATCGGTTGGCTGCCCTCCCGGTTAAACCAATAGAGATTGCCGTTCGGAGAATATCCTGTCAAAGCGACGACGCAAGGGGCTGCTGACCTCAGCGCGGTCAAGCCTCTGCCCCACCGCTACGAGCCATCGGATAAGCCCGTGGTAGTCGGATAGGCTAATCGTTTCAGCGTCAATGGCACCGATTGTCGGATTCATGTTGTGATAGTGGCCCAATGGCAAGCACAGACAAGCCGTCTGATAGCCATAGGCTTGATATGCAGTCGCTTCACAAGTGCCACCGGTCATCAGACAGCGTCGCCATTGGAATTCGACGTCGGTCGCTGCGGTCTGTTTAGCAATCTGGACAAGACGATCGGTCAAGTCCGGGTCAAAAGTACGGGTTCGATCGCCCACACGCACAACGGCTCCGCCACCGATTGGAGAATCAGCAAAGCTCTTGGAACATTCAACGACGACAATCCTGGCGCTGCGAGGAATCAGTCCACTTGTGCAGGCGCCAATGGCCCCGACAAATCCGATCTCTTCGGCACGAGTTAGCAGCACGCGGACACGGTCGCCCCGGCTTGCCAACTGATCGAATGCCGCAAGGGCGGCGGCGATTCCCGCCAGGTCATCGCACGCCGGAGCAAACAGCTGTTTGCCTTTGACCCTGGAGCGTCCCGTGTCCCATGTGATAACACCGTCGACGGCCGAGCCCCGAAACCTGCGACGTAGCGACACGATGGCCTGTGGGCCAAAGTGATCGGGTTTCCTTGGACACATCCGGCTGACCGTCCCTCGTTGCGGTGGTCCGGGCCCATCGTGGAGCAGTACCGGTGCTCCTTTAAAGAACCGGCCATCGACCCCACCACGGAACTGGGCTTGGACCGTTTTTGGCCCCAATATTTTTGTGACCACAAACGCAGGGTGGTCCATGTGTGCGGCGAAGCAGATCGGTGGCGTACCAGAGGGCGGCCCATTTCGTTTTAGCAGCAGGTTACCGTACCGATCGCGACGAACCACCACGGTACGCCGTCGTCGGGCCCAGCGACGCACCCAATCCACGACCTGCTGTTCGTGGCCTGGAGCGGTGGGTGTCCGTGTGAGGTCCAGCAGCCAGCTGTCGAATGTTTTCCATTTCATGGCGATCCTTAGGTTGGCAGTGCCTGGTCGAGGCGTTAGCGATGAAAATGGTTCATCTTGATGGCTGGGGCCATCTTAGGACCAAAAAACACCGGCGTCGGTGTGACACCGTAACGTTGTCGATGCCCATCGATTGCTTTTTGTCGAGCATACCAACATAATTCACGGCCATGAACCAGAACACCCCCCCAGTGGTTGGCATCATTATGGGCAGCGCCAGCGACGCACCGACCATGCGCCGAGCTGCCCAGGTGCTCGACGAACTAGCGATACCATTTGAGATGAAGGTTGTTTCAGCCCATCGAACACCCCAGCGCGCCCACGAATACACAACCTCAGCGGCTGCTCGTGGGCTCAAGGTGGTCATCGCCGCAGCAGGTATGGCCGCACACCTGGCAGGTGTTTCGGCGGCCAACACGCATTTGCCCGTCTTGGGTGTGCCGATGGAGGGCAAGCTCATGGGCGGGCTAGACGCGCTTTTGGCCACGGTGCAGATGCCCAAGGGAGTCCCGGTAGCCACTTTTGCGGTCGGAGGTCACGGGGCGGTCAATGCGGCTCTTTTTGCCGCATCTATTTTGGCGCTTTCAGATACGCACGTGCACAATCGTCTTCTGGAATACCGTCAACGGCAGAGTCTGGCGGTACCCGAAGAACCACCGCAAGAGCAGGGATAGCCGTCGGGCACTGGCTAGAGCGTGGTCAACACTCGGGCGGGGCGCGATTCGGCCTTACGGAAACGACGAACTGATGGGCTGCCGCCGGTTTCGTCGCCCACCAAGACCGCATGCCGCTAGGCTCAACCACGTTAGCAGTGCGCCGGGTTCTGGTACGATCGATGTTGTTTTAACCAGTTCGATCGACTCGCCGACGTCCAGATTGAAGTCCCACTGGAAAGCTAATTCGATATCCTCGCCGGGACCGAACATATCAGACGTCAAACTCAAGTTGGTCAACTCACTGTCCTGGAGCAGATCAAGAATATCGCCAAATGCCGCGACATCCACAGCGGTCGCCGGGATACTCGGTGTGATGGTTAGCGTGGTGTCCACCGTGGTATCCAACGCTGTCGCGCCACTGACATCAATCGTTACAACATCGTTGTCAGAAGTGTCTACGAGATCAAAATCATCGTATTCAAACAGGGTGAAGGAGAGGCTATCATCAGGTTGGGTATTGGTGATCTTGATCCGTTCGACAAGCTCAGATACCCCGGTACCGGCCGATCCACCGATAAGCTCATAGTTTAATGTGACAGTGAACAGGGAGTGCTCGTTGGGGTCAGGATCGCCGTTCTCTTTGAGCTCTACGAACAGGTGACGGTCATTGACACCAATCTCAAAATCGGTCTGATCTAGGTCAATGTTGTTGATCCTTAGCTCTTCGGTCATGTCACCGGTGCGAAAGAAATAGGTACGCTCGACCAGATGGTCGTGACCATCGACTTCCCAGAAAAAAACGGTGTCTAATCGTCCGGTATCAATCCCGATTTCTGTATTTCGGTCCTCAAGCGTTGCAGATGCCGCCCAGGCGCAAGGCGCCAACAAACAAGCGACAGTGATTAGGCTCAAAGCTGGTGCGAATTGTCTGATATGGTGGCGTGTCATGATTGGATTCTCCCAAGCCTAGGTATTGATGATCCGTTGACGAGTGGTGTCTCATCCCATCCTGTCGAGCCTATCCTTATGGAAACGGCGTACTAGCATAGCAACCATCGCCGCCAGATCAACGTGACTGAGGTGCCCTTGATCATTACCGGATCGGCTCGAGCAGAGAGATAAACATCTGATTGAGCACTCTGTCGGTAGCAAACTGGAGGTTTGTGTCTCGTATTTCTAGATGGAACAACCAGACATACTCACCGGTCCTGACGTCGATCAGCTTGGCCTCGATCCCTACCGTTGCCACCAGGGCCTGCCGGTGTTGCGGGTTGGAGCGGAGTTCTGCTTCATACACTTCGGGAGCCTTCACGGCCTGTCTATACCGCTGGATCTTCGCCAACTGATCTTCATCTTTGGTCCGGTTCAAACCGGTTAACGACATGACCACGGTGTCGGGGCCACCAACCACGTCGGGGCGTTGGTCGCTTACGTGTTGTGGTGAAGAGGCAGTTTGCCTGTTGCTGTAAATCTGTTGTTCGACCGCAAGCAGCTTCGCCATGAACGTCGTGTAATCTTCTCGGTAGCGTTCCAGCTCACCGTCGTCAAAGACCGTCTCCAATGTGACATGGGTTTTTGTGTGGTGATAACGCGTGATACGTCCTGAAAACAGGTAGTCGGCGTTTACCAATTGACCGACCTGTACGGCCTTCTGTCGATCCGTGAGATCTGTATTTCCAATTTGCATCGGTTCTTGGCGTCGAACGACGGCGGCGATTTCAGAAGGATCGACTATTGTTATGCGATGGTCCAGGTGAAGCTGAGAAAATCGATACTCTATCTCCCAGGAGATTAAGGCTGCATCGTCATTGGCTTTGAGTTCCAGTAGGCCCACAGCATCTGTGGGGGACAAACGTCGATGATCCAGCCAGGCTTCACCAGGTGGTGGCATGATCCGCCCGGACCTTAAGGCCTCGCTGAAGGTTTGAACACGAGTTTGCGGTGGAAGGGGGAGACTGGGGATGGAAATCGAGTGGCAACCCCACACACCGATACATAAGACCGAACAAAAATATCGACCCAGGGCTCTGTTTTGACCACGACCAAAGAAATGGCGATGCCATCGCCGAGCTTGGCCGGAGCTACGGATTGCCGACAGGGGTTCTTCACGCGCCATGGATATCGTCCCGCTTCGATTGACGATCAGGACGTGTCACGGTTTCTGGCATCCATCCGCGATAGGTATGTGAGGTCAGGACTTCTTTCACGGATCCTGTGATCCCAAGGTCCTCATGTAGACCGAACATTCTTTCGTAATTTACGGCACGTACAAATTTTGTCAAACCTGGTTTGATCGTTAGGTCATCTTCCCCCTCCAGCCGGGTTCTCACGGCCACATGACGAGACACCGTCACTATGGTTATGCCAACGCCAGGCCGATGCCTCTATAAATATATGATAATAATATACTTGTGGTCAAAATATTTGTCGATGCCCATCAAAGTGTCGCTGATTTCTGCGACAACAGCCTATATATAAGGATAGGCTGGCGTTTGCCGCTCTGATCACGTCATCAGCGAAGACATTCAGTCCTGATCTACTGTGGCACATCACAAGCTTCGTTGAACGGTGTACCTCGGTGGTCGACGACCCGTTTGCTGGCACGGGACGGACAGAATCGTCGACGCATCACAGCCATCGGTGAAGTGTCGGCGTACCCGTGGTGATCTGGCACGCAACCACAGTTCATGTCGACTGTGCCCACGGCTGAATTCATCTCGAGTTGTACTGCCTTGGAACGGATTTTGACGTGTCAGTGATCGGTGCGTGAGGTCCAGCGGGACGTCGTAGCGTGTTGGGATGCCAACTGGGCATGGTGGTGGGCACTGACCAGGTCCCTCTAAGCAAGCGATCGTCTGATCTAAAAACGCTGTCTTGCTGTCGTCTGGCTTGATCCAAGATGTTTAAGGTTATCGATTTGAAAGTCAATGTTCCTCGGCGGTCGTTTTATCGACGACCACACCGCTGAACCAAACCTCACTCGGTCAGCGCAGGATCTTTCGTTTCAGGTTGTATCTATCAGTAGACAACCGACGCACCCGACTCGGATCACAAGATCCAGCGACACGCTGGCAGACACGATACGAGGTTTCTCCCATGACTAACGATCCATCTTCGAGCTCTGAGATCTTTAGCCCCGTGATGGTTGGTCATTCACGTATCCAGCGAAGCACCGGTGTGGTCCATCGACCTGTAACGGGGTCGTACACGGTTGGCACAACAGAATGTACCCGTCGGGTACGCAAGCCAGTCCAAACATCATGAAGAAAACAACGATTTACATTTTCTTATGCGTGCTAATGGTCTTGCCGGCCAAGACACAGGCGGAGGAATCGACACAGGTCGTGCCTGGTCAACCCCAGCAACGACAAGGCAAGCAGTCCGGAGACGGACCAGCACCCACCGATCAAGATGGCCCGGCGTTTCGCGTCGATCACTTCATCGTGGAGTACGCTCACGATCATCCAGATCATCCACCGATCGAGCCGCTGATGACTCGTCAAGTCAGATTGGGATTGACCCCTAAGGGTTATGTTGCCGCAAGGCCAGGCGTACCGACGACGTCGTTATCGCTGGAGCAGGTTGGCGAACGTGACTTGAAAGTTTTTTACGCCAGTGCGATTCGAGTCATATCAGAGAGCTTGGTGGCCGGGCTGCATGACCAGGGCCTGATCGGGATTTACATTGAGCCCGATACGCGGGACATCGATCGAAAGAACAGAGATCATCGCCCTGAAGGTATGTTTTCCCTCCGTTTGTTGATTCGTACCGCGTTTGTCACCGAAACGCGAACCATTGCGTCGGGTGAGCGTGTGTCACAGAAAACGCGTATCGGAGATAAACGCCACCAGCGCATCGTTCGACTAAGCCCATTACAGCGCCCCGGACCGGGGCACACCGGCGATCTTCTGCGTAAAGATGTTTTGGATGATTTCCTTTTCCGGCTCAACCGTCACCCGGGCCGACGTGTCGATGCCTCTATCGCTGCTGGCCCGCAGGAGGAGCTCGGTGGTGTATCACTGGATTATTTGGTGTCTGAAAACAAGCCGTGGTTGGGTTACGCCCAGATCTCCAATACGGGTACCGATCAGACCGATGAGTACCGCGTGCGCATGGGTTTTGTGCACCATCAGCTGACGGACAACGACGACATTTTACGAATCGATTATATCACCGCCGGCTTCGACGAAGCCCATGCAGTCACCGGGTCGTACGAGAGTCCTGTGGGTGACAGCGATCGCGCACGATGGCGCGGCTACGGTGCATGGAGTGATTTCACAGCCTCCGAGGTCGCACTGGCAGATCTTGGCCTTAGCGGCGAAAGCTGGTTGGCGGGTATCGAATTTATCTACAACGTGTATCAGTGCGGTCCATTTTTTGTAGACCTGGTCGGGGGTGCCCGGTTTGAACGTATCTCGGTCGATAACCGTACGGCTGATGTAAAAGGCAGAGATGACTTCTTTTTGCCCTACGGCGGCGCTCGTCTGGATTATAGAACGGACCATACGACTCTGTTTGGGTCTCTGACACTGGAAGCGAATACACCGTCGTTGGCCGGTACAGAGGCGAGTCAGATCAACCGTTTCGGACGCGCCGCGGTAGAACGAGAGTTCTTTTTGTTGAAGTGGAACTTTTTCGGATCTGTCTATCTGGAACCGATTCTGGGTGGTACATCGTGGCCGAGTGCCGAGGTGCCGTTTCATGCGGTGCTGGCACACGAGCTGGCGTTTTCGTTTCGTGGCCAGACGGCGTTTGACGATCGGCTGATCCCGCAGTTCCAGTTGACTGCTGGCGGACTCTATTCTGTCCGGGGCTATCCCGAAGCGCTGACTTCCGGCGATAACGTTGTCCTTGCGGGGATCGAGTACCGCTTTCATGTACCCCGCGCTTTACCGGTTCAACCGGATCCGAACCAGACGCCATTCTTTGGCCAGCCATTTCGCTTTTCGCCTCAACGAAGGTTTGGTCAGACCGATTGGGATCTGGTTCTCAAGGCATTCTTGGATATGGCGCACACCCACGACAACGATAGTGGCCGGTCCGGTGGTATCGAAGAGGACGAGACGTTAATGGGGGCCGGTGTAGGTTTTGAGCTCTGGATCAAGCGTAACTTTAGTTTCCGAGCAGATTGGGGCGTGGCACTGCGAGACGCGTCGGACGTGACCCGCGGTAGCAGCCAGTTCCATTTTGTCACGATGATTTTGTATTAGAGCCGCTCAACTTGGAGTAGATAAATGTCGCCGGTTTCCAGTGGATACAAGTGGCTGCGTCACCAATACAGGCGATTACTTGATCGTCAGTATTTTCGTCGCGGTTGCGGTCACCCGACGAGCAGCCATGCGAGAGTGGTGTTGGAACCGTTAGAGCCACGGGTGCTGCTGTCAGCCGTGTTGGAGCTGAGTGAGCTCCTGCCGAGCAATGGCGGGAACGGTTCGGTGGGCTATGTGGTCTATGGTGAAAAAGCTGATCACTATAGCGGCCGGTCGGTCAGTTGGGCCGGTGATGTCAATGGCGATGGCTACGACGACGTGATCATCGCCGCACCGCTGGCCGGCGAAAACGGACGCGGTCGTTCGGGGACCAGCTATGTCTTATTTGGTCAGGCCGACGGTGTGGGTGCCAGTGTTGACTTGTCGACGCTCGATGGCACCAACGGTTTTTCGATCAATGGCGTGAGCGCCGGAGATTTTTCTGGTGGTTCGGTACAGTCCGCTGGCGATGTCAACGGTGACGGACTTGCCGATTTGATCATTGGCGCGTCTGCGGCGGATCCTAACGGATTAAGCTCTGGCGCCAGCTACGTGGTGTTTGGTCGTGAAACAGGGGGTTTTTCGGCGACCCTTGAGCTATCAACATTGAATGGCGCTAACGGCTTCGCGATCCACGGTACTGAGCGGTCAGATCTTTTGGGTATTTCGGTAGCGGCCGCAGGTGATATCAACACAGACGGCTACGCAGATCTGATCGTTGGATCGATCGGCTCCGATACCCAAGGCAACAATGCCGGTGCCAGTTATGTGGTGTTCGGTCAATCGGGCGGTTTTTCGGCTCACTTACAGGTATCTGATCTCGACGGCCAGAACGGGTTTGCCATCTACGGCGAAGACGCTGACGACTTGGCCGGCCGTGCGGTCAATGGCGCTGGTGACATGAACGGCGACGGCTTTGCTGACTTGGTGATCGGTGCCCGAAGGGCTGATCGCAACGGTGTGAATTCTGGCACTGCGTATGTTGTGTTTGGACGGGCAGACAATTTTGGTCCTAGCGTTCAGCTATCGACGCTGGATGGCACCAATGGCTTTGTCATTAACGGGGCGAACCGTGGTGACAATGCCGGCATCGCCGTCAACCACGCCGGTGATGTCAACGGCGACGGCTACGCCGATCTGATCATCGGCGCGTTCTCTGCGGACCCATCCGGTGCGAGCTCGGGTGCGAGCTATGTCGTGTATGGTCAGGCCGGTAGCTTCGGACCGGTCTTAGATCTTGTATCGCTCAATGGCGCCAACGGGTTCGCAATTTACGGAATGGCGTCGGGAGATGGCTCCGGTGTTTCCGTCGGCTGGGCCGGTGATGTTAACAGCGATGGATATGACGATCTGATCATTGGTGCTCATGACGCGGATCCGCACCAAACGCGGAATGCCGGTCAGAGCTATGTATTGTTTGGTGATGGGAATGATTTTAGCGGTCTTCTGGATAACGGAGTCCTTTGGTTATCGTCGTTGGATTCGTGGGATGGAAATGTTGGCTTTATGGTCAACGGTATTGATCTCGACGACGGTTCAGGTGTCTCGGTCAGTGGGGCCGGTGATGTCAACGGCGACGGTTTTGATGACTTCGTGATCGGCGCCGATTGGGCAGACCCCAATGGTTTGCGTTCTGCAGGAGAAAGTTATGTCCTGTGGGGTCGCGACTTCACAGACCAATTGAATGACGGCGACGTAGGGGATTCTGGAGACAACACGCTCACGGGTACTGCGTTAGCCGATCGACTGATCGGTGGGCAGGGTGATGACACGCTGGTGGGGCAGGGTGGCGCGGACGTATTACGCGGGGGTGAGGGCGACGATGTCCTTACAATTTCTGATACGAATTTCCAACGGTTGGCCGGTGGTCGTGGGGTCGACACGTTAAGAGTTAGCGGTAGTGGGCTCGTACTAGATCTGACAGACGTGGCTGACAATAAGATCACGGGAATCGAGCAAATCGATCTCCGCGGTAACGGCGCGCATCAGCTGATTCTCAACACGTTTGAGGTACTGAACATATCGAATGATTCCAACACGTTGATTGTTTGGCGTGATGCCAGTGACACGGTTGAGATTGGTCTGGGTTGGACGCAATCAAGCCCGCAACAGATCGATGGTCAGATATTTGACGTGTTTACCCAAGGTGCTGCGGTGTTGATGTTGCGCGGGGTGAACGACGCACCTGTGAACACAGTTCCTGGTACGCAGTCGACGTCAGAAGACACACCGCTTGTATTTAACGGTCCGCGAACGATCTCAATCCGTGACGCTGACGCCGGCAGCAATGCGGTTGAAGTGACCCTGGCGGCGACGAACGGCGTGATCACCCTGTCCGGTACGTCAGGTTTAACGTTCGAGACGGGTACGGGCGTGTCTGATCCACAGATGGTGTTCACGGGGACGATATCAAATATCAACACAGCGTTGTCGGGTTTGGTGTTCAGTCCGACGGGTCAGTTCAGCGGCGCAGCGAATCTTCAGATTGTGACCAATGATCTGGGCAACAGAGGTTCAGGCGGCGCTCGCAGTGACAGTGATACGGTGACGATCAATGTGGGATCGGTGAACGACGCACCTGTGAACACAGTTCCTGGTACGCAGTCGACGTCAGAAGACACACCGCTTGTATTTAACGGTCCACGCACAATCTCTATCCGTGACGCTGACGCCGGCAGCAATGCGGTTGAAGTGACCCTGGCGGCGACGAACGGCGTGATCACCCTGTCCGGTACGTCAGGTTTAACGTTCGAGACGGGTACGGGCGTGTCTGATCCACAGATGGTGTTCACGGGGACGATATCGAATATCAACACAGCGTTGTCGGGTTTGGTGTTCAGTCCGACGGGTCAGTTCAGCGGCGCAGCGAATCTTCAGATTGTGACCAATGATCTGGGCAACAGAGGTTCAGGCGGCGCTCGCAGTGACAGTGATACGGTGACGATCAATGTGGGATCGGTGAACGACGCACCTGTGAACACAGTTCCTGGTACGCAGTCGACGTCAGAAGACACACCGCTTGTATTTAACGGTCCACGCACAATCTCTATCCGTGACGCTGACGCCGGCAGCAATGCGGTTGAAGTGACCCTGGCGGCGACGAACGGCGTGATCACCCTGTCCGGTACGTCGGGTTTAACGTTCGAGACGGGTACGGGGACGTCTGATCCACAGATGGTGTTCACGGGCACGATATCAAATATCAACACAGCGTTGTCAGGTTTGGTGTTCAGTCCGACAGGTCAGTTCAGCGGCGCAGCGAGTCTTCAGATTGTGACCAATGATCTGGGGAATCGCGGTTCAGGTGGCGCTCGCAGTGACAGTGATACGGTAACGATCAATGTGGGATCGGTGAACGACGCACCTGTGAACACAGTTCCTGGTACGCAGTCGACGTCGGAAGACACACCGCTTGTATTTAACGGTCCACGCACAATCTCAATCCGTGACGCTGACGCCGGTAGCAATGCGGTTGAAGTGACCCTGGCGGCGACGAACGGCGTGATCACCCTGTCCGGTACGTCAGGTTTAACGTTCGAGACGGGTACGGGGACGTCTGATCCACAGATGGTGTTCACGGGGACGATATCAAATATCAACACAGCGTTGTCGGGTTTGGTGTTCAGTCCGACAGGTCAGTTCAGCGGTGCAGCGAGTCTTCAGATTGTGACCAATGATCTGGGGAATCGCGGTTCAGGCGGCGCTCGCAGTGACAGTGATACGGTGACGATCAATGTGGGGTCGGTGAACGACGCACCTGTGAACACAGTTCCTGGTACGCAGTCGACGTCGGAAGACACACCGCTTGTATTTAACGGTCCACGCACAATCTCTATCCGTGACGCTGACGCCGGCAGCAATGCGGTTGAAGTGACCCTGGCGGCGACGAACGGCGTGATCACCCTGTCCGGTACGTCAGGTTTAACGTTCGAGACGGGTACGGGGACGTCTGATCCACAGATGGTGTTCACGGGCACGATATCAAATATCAACACAGCGTTGTCAGGTTTGGTGTTCAGTCCGACAGGTCAGTTCAGCGGTGCAGCGAATCTTCAGATTGTGACCAATGATCAGGGCAACAGAGGTTCAGGCGGCGCTCGCAGTGACAGTGATACGGTGACGATCAATGTGGGGTCGGTGAACGACGCACCTGTGAACACAGTTCCTGGTACGCAGTCGACGTCGGAAGACACACCGCTTGTATTTAACGGTCCGCGAACGATCTCTATCCGTGACGCTGACGCCGGCAGCAATGCGGTTGAAGTGACCCTGGCGGCGACGAACGGCGTGATCACCCTGTCCGGTACGTCAGGTTTAACGTTCGAGACGGGTACGGGGACGTCTGATCCACAGATGGTGTTCACGGGGACGATATCGAATATCAACACAGCGTTGTCGGGTTTGGTGTTCAGTCCGACGGGTCAGTTCAGCGGCGCAGCGAGTCTTCAGATTGTGACCAATGATCTGGGGAATCGCGGTTCAGGTGGCGCTCGCAGTGACAGTGATACGGTAACGATCAATGTGGGATCGGTGAACGACGCGCCTGTGAACACAGTTCCTGGTACGCAGTCGACGTCAGAAGACACACCGCTTGTATTTAACGGTCCACGCACAATCTCAATCCGTGACGCTGACGCCGGCAGCAATGCGGTTGAAGTGACCCTGGCGGCGACGAACGGCGTGATCACCCTGTCCGGTACGTCGGGCTTAACGTTCGAGACGGGTACGGGGACGTCTGATCCACAGATGGTGTTCACGGGCACGATATCAAATATCAACACAGCGTTGTCGGGTTTGGTGTTCAGTCCGACGGGTCAGTTCAGCGGTGCAGCGAATCTTCAGATTGTGACCAATGATCAGGGGAATCGCGGTTCAGGCGGCGCTCGCAGTGACAGTGATACGGTGACGATCAATGTGGGATCGGTGAACGACGCGCCTGTGAACACAGTTCCTGGTACGCAGTCGACGTCAGAAGACACACCGCTTGTATTTAACGGTCCACGCACAATCTCAATCCGTGACGCTGACGCCGGTAGCAATGCGGTTGAAGTGACCCTGGCGGCGACGAACGGCGTGATCACCCTGTCCGGTACGTCAGGTTTAACGTTCGAGACGGGTACGGGGACGTCTGATCCACAGATGGTGTTCACGGGCACGATATCAAATATCAACACAGCGTTGTCAGGTTTGGTGTTCAGTCCGACAGGTCAGTTCAGCGGTGCAGCGAATCTTCAGATTGTGACCAATGATCAGGGCAACAGAGGTTCAGGCGGCGCTCGCAGTGACAGTGATACGGTGACGATCAATGTGGGATCGGTGAACGACGCGCCTGTGAACACAGTTCCTGGTACGCAGTCGACGTCAGAAGACACACCGCTTGTATTTAACGGTCCACGCACAATCTCAATCCGTGACGCTGACGCCGGCAGCAATGCGGTTGAAGTGACCCTGGCGGCGACGAACGGCGTGATCACCCTGTCCGGTACGTCGGGTTTAACGTTCGAGACGGGTACGGGGACGTCTGATCCACAGATGGTGTTCACGGGGACGATATCGAATATCAACACAGCGTTGTCGGGTTTGGTGTTCAGTCCGACAGGTCAGTTCAGCGGCGCAGCGAGTCTTCAGATTGTGACCAATGATCTGGGGAATCGCGGTTCAGGTGGCGCTCGCAGTGACAGTGATACGGTGACGATCAATGTGGGATCGGTGAACGACGCACCTGTGAACACAGTTCCTGGTACGCAGTCGACGTCAGAAGACACACCGCTTGTATTTAACGGTCCACGCACAATCTCAATCCGTGACGCTGACGCCGGTAGCAATGCGGTTGAAGTGACCCTGGCGGCGACGAACGGCGTGATCACCCTGTCCGGTACGTCAGGTTTAACGTTCGAGACGGGTACGGGGACGTCTGATCCACAGATGGTGTTCACGGGCACGATATCAAATATCAACACAGCGTTGTCAGGTTTGGTGTTCAGTCCGACAGGTCAGTTCAGCGGTGCAGCGAATCTTCAGATTGTGACCAATGATCAGGGCAACAGAGGTTCAGGCGGCGCTCGCAGTGACAGTGATACGGTGACGATCAATGTGGGATCGGTGAACGACGCACCTGTGAACACAGTTCCTGGTACGCAGTCGACGTCGGAAGACACACCGCTTGTATTTAACGGTCCACGCACAATCTCAATCCGTGACGCTGACGCCGGTAGCAATGCGGTTGAAGTGACCCTGGCGGCGACGAACGGCGTGATCACCCTGTCCGGTACGTCAGGTTTAACGTTCGAGACGGGTACGGGGACGTCTGATCCACAGATGGTGTTCACGGGGACGATATCAAATATCAACACAGCGTTGTCGGGTTTGGTGTTCAGTCCGACAGGTCAGTTCAGCGGTGCAGCGAGTCTTCAGATTGTGACCAATGATCTGGGGAATCGCGGTTCAGGCGGCGCTCGCAGTGACAGTGATACGGTGACGATCAATGTGGGGTCGGTGAACGACGCACCTGTGAACACAGTTCCTGGTACGCAGTCGACGTCGGAAGACACACCGCTTGTATTTAACGGTCCGCGCACAATCTCAATCCGTGACGCTGACGCCGGCAGCAATGCGGTTGAAGTGACCCTGGCGGCGACGAACGGCGTGATCACCCTGTCCGGTACGTCAGGTTTAACGTTCGAGACGGGTACGGGGACGTCTGATCCACAGATGGTGTTCACGGGGACGATATCGAATATCAACACAGCGTTGTCAGGTTTGGTGTTCAGTCCGACGGGTCAGTTCAGCGGCGCAGCGAGTCTTCAGATTGTGACCAATGATCTGGGGAATCGCGGTTCAGGTGGCGCTCGCAGTGACAGTGATACGGTAACGATCAATGTGGGATCGGTGAACGACGCGCCTGTGAACACAGTTCCTGGTACGCAGTCGACGTCAGAAGACACACCGCTTGTATTTAACGGTCCACGCACAATCTCAATCCGTGACGCTGACGCCGGCAGCAATGCGGTTGAAGTGACCCTGGCGGCGACGAACGGCGTGATCACCCTGTCCGGTACGTCGGGCTTAACGTTCGAGACGGGTACGGGGACGTCTGATCCACAGATGGTGTTCACGGGGACGATATCAAATATCAACACAGCGTTGTCGGGTTTGGTGTTCAGTCCGACAGGTCAGTTCAGCGGTGCAGCGAGTCTTCAGATTGTGACCAATGATCTGGGGAATCGCGGTTCAGGCGGCGCTCGCAGTGACAGTGATACGGTGACGATCAATGTGGGGTCGGTGAACGACGCACCTGTGAACACAGTTCCTGGTACGCAGTCGACGTCGGAAGACACACCGCTTGTATTTAACGGTCCACGCACAATCTCTATCCGTGACGCTGACGCCGGTAGCAATGCGGTTGAAGTGACCCTGGCGGCGACGAACGGCGTGATCACCCTGTCCGGTACGTCAGGTTTAACGTTCGAGACGGGTACGGGGACGTCTGATCCACAGATGGTGTTCACGGGCACGATATCAAATATCAACACAGCGTTGTCAGGTTTGGTGTTCAGTCCGACAGGTCAGTTCAGCGGTGCAGCGAATCTTCAGATTGTGACCAATGATCAGGGCAACAGAGGTTCAGGCGGCGCTCGCAGTGACAGTGATACGGTGACGATCAATGTGGGATCGGTGAACGACGCGCCTGTGAACACAGTTCCTGGTACGCAGTCGACGTCAGAAGACACACCGCTTGTATTTAACGGTCCACGCACAATCTCAATCCGTGACGCTGACGCCGGTAGCAATGCGGTTGAAGTGACCCTGGCGGCGACGAACGGCGTGATCACCCTGTCCGGTACGTCAGGTTTAACGTTCGAGACGGGTACGGGGACGTCTGATCCACAGATGGTGTTCACGGGGACGATATCAAATATCAACACAGCGTTGTCGGGTTTGGTGTTCAGTCCGACAGGTCAGTTCAGCGGTGCAGCGAGTCTTCAGATTGTGACCAATGATCTGGGGAATCGCGGTTCAGGCGGCGCTCGCAGTGACAGTGATACGGTGACGATCAATGTGGGGTCGGTGAACGACGCACCTGTGAACACAGTTCCTGGTACGCAGTCGACGTCGGAAGACACACCGCTTGTATTTAACGGTCCACGCACAATCTCTATCCGTGACGCTGACGCCGGCAGCAATGCGGTTGAAGTGACCCTGGCGGCGACGAACGGCGTGATCACCCTGTCCGGTACGTCAGGTTTAACGTTCGAGACGGGTACGGGGACGTCTGATCCACAGATGGTGTTCACGGGCACGATATCAAATATCAACACAGCGTTGTCAGGTTTGGTGTTCAGTCCGACAGGTCAGTTCAGCGGTGCAGCGAATCTTCAGATTGTGACCAATGATCAGGGCAACAGAGGTTCAGGCGGCGCTCGCAGTGACAGTGATACGGTGACGATCAATGTGGGGTCGGTGAACGACGCACCTGTGAACACAGTTCCTGGTACGCAGTCGACGTCGGGAAGACACACCGCTTGTATTTAACGGTCCGCGAACGATCTCTATCCGTGACGCTGACGCCGGCAGCAATGCGGTTGAAGTGACCCTGGCGGCGACGAACGGCGTGATCACCCTGTCCGGTACGTCAGGTTTAACGTTCGAGACGGGTACGGGGACGTCTGATCCACAGATGGTGTTCACGGGCACGATATCAAATATCAACACAGCGTTGTCAGGTTTGGTGTTCAGTCCGACAGGTCAGTTCAGCGGTGCAGCGAATCTTCAGATTGTGACCAATGATCAGGGCAACAGAGGTTCAGGCGGCGCTCGCAGTGACAGTGATACGGTGACGATCAATGTGGGGTCGGTGAACGACGCACCTGTGAACACAGTTCCTGGTACGCAGTCGACGTCGGAAGACACACCGCTTGTATTTAACGGTCCGCGAACGATCTCTATCCGTGACGCTGACGCCGGCAGCAATGCGGTTGAAGTGACCCTGGCGGCGACGAACGGCGTGATCACCCTGTCCGGTACGTCGGGCTTAACGTTCGAGACGGGTACGGGGACGTCTGATCCACAGATGGTGTTCACGGGCACGATATCAAATATCAACACAGCGTTGTCGGGTTTGGTGTTCAGTCCGACGGGTCAGTTCAGCGGTGCAGCGAATCTTCAGATTGTGACCAATGATCAGGGGAATCGCGGTTCAGGCGGCGCTCGCAGTGACAGTGATACGGTGACGATCAATGTGGGATCGGTGAACGACGCGCCTGTGAACACAGTTCCTGGTACGCAGTCGACGTCAGAAGACACACCGCTTGTATTTAACGGTCCACGCACAATCTCAATCCGTGACGCTGACGCCGGTAGCAATGCGGTTGAAGTGACCCTGGCGGCGACGAACGGCGTGATCACCCTGTCCGGTACGTCAGGTTTAACGTTCGAGACGGGTACGGGGACGTCTGATCCACAGATGGTGTTCACGGGCACGATATCAAATATCAACACAGCGTTGTCAGGTTTGGTGTTCAGTCCGACAGGTCAGTTCAGCGGTGCAGCGAATCTTCAGATTGTGACCAATGATCAGGGCAACAGAGGTTCAGGCGGCGCTCGCAGTGACAGTGATACGGTGACGATCAATGTGGGATCGGTGAACGACGCGCCTGTGAACACAGTTCCTGGTACGCAGTCGACGTCAGAAGACACACCGCTTGTATTTAACGGTCCACGCACAATCTCAATCCGTGACGCTGACGCCGGTAGCAATGCGGTTGAAGTGACCCTGGCGGCGACGAACGGCGTGATCACCCTGTCCGGTACGTCGGGTTTAACGTTCGAGACGGGTACGGGGACGTCTGATCCACAGATGGTGTTCACGGGGACGATATCGAATATCAACACAGCGTTGTCGGGTTTGGTGTTCAGTCCGACAGGTCAGTTCAGCGGCGCAGCGAGTCTTCAGATTGTGACCAATGATCTGGGGAATCGCGGTTCAGGCGGCGCTCGCAGTGACAGTGATACGGTAACGATCAATGTGGGATCGGTGAACGACGCGCCAACGGCAACGATTGCATCGGCAGGTTATACGATAAACGAGAACACCAGGATGAGATTGTCTGGCACTGGATTGCAGGTAAGCGACCCTGACGCGGGTAACGGTGGGGTGCGTGCAACGCTTTCGGTAACCCAAGGGCAACTTGTTGTAACCCCTGGCACCACCGGTGTAGCGGTGACTACAGCGGGAACGCGTCGTGCCGTGACGTTGGACGGTACGCTTGGCCAGATCAATAACCTCCTGTTAGGTAGTCTGGGCGGCGTCATTGATTACATCGCGACCATATCCTCCACGACGTTAACTTTGTCTATAGATGATCAAGGCCACTCCGGTCTTGGAGGCGCACTGGTAGATAGTGAAACAGTGAGCATTCAGGTATTGCCCGGCGGCCTATTAGTGGGCGACAAAGACGGTTTTGGCATCGGCCTTGAGGACGGAGATCTTCTGCCAGCCTCTGACCCAGTTTTCGATGGTCGAGACGCATCAGATCCGCAGTTCACGGATACGTGGCCAGCGCGCCCGGTCGGGGGTGCCGACGCGATTACGTATTCACATACTTTTGTGCCTCCCCCTTTGATCAGAAATGCTCAGCTAACAATGCGAACCTCTGACATTCAGGATGGCGATAGTCAAGTGTTAGGGAGTGATATCGATATTCATTTGTTCCTCGACGATCTTGAGGTTCCTGGCGCCTTTGATGCAGTCGATCAATTTGATTTCTTCCCCAATGTCGGTTTTGCGGGCATCGTTGGTACAGTGACGATCGATATCCCCACAAGCCACTTTTCTCTAATGTCGGATGGCCGCCTGGTCGTTCGGATCGAAATGGAACAGCTGGGTACCGCTCCGAGTATCGACGCTTTTGCGATCGACTTCTCAGAGCTAATCATTAACTTAAATGACGCTCCGGTTAACTCTGTTCCTGGCCCACAGTCTACGTTTGAGGACACCCCACTTGTATTCAACGGTTCGCGAACGATCTCGATCGCCGATGTGGATGCCGGCAACAATCCGGTTGAAGTCACACTGGCAGCCACGAACGGTGTGATCACCCTGTCAGGTACATCCGGGTTAACGTTCGAAACGGGTACGGGCACGTCTGACGGTCAGATGGTGTTTGCAGGCACGATCGCGAATATCAACACGGCATTGTCGGGTTTGGTGTTCAGTCCGATAGGGCAGTTCAGAGGTACAGCGAACCTACAGATCGTGACGAACGATCAGGGCAATACTGGGCCAGGTGGCGCCGCGATCGATAGTGATACGGTAGATATCACTGTCGTTCCAGCGCCGCAATTGGTATACGGCGTAGATTCTTCTACGGATTCACTTTATACACTCGATCTGACGACTGGCGCAGGTACGATCATCGGGCCATTGCATCCAGACACCAATCGCTACATGACACCCGTGGCGATGGCGGTTCGACCCAGCGACGGAACGATTTTCGTAAACAACAACAGTCCCGGTTCGGACGACGGCTTGTCGACGGTGAATCCGGCAACGGGGGTGGCAACTTTCATCGGCGGTTCATTTGACGGCGCTCTAGCGTTCGACGATGCGGGTAATCTTTATTCAACAAATGGTGCTGGGAACTTAGCGATTGTCAATCAAACCACCGGGGCTGCAACGTCATTGGGCGGTCCGACACTTCCCCGACTATTTGGCCTTGATTTCAACCCGGCAGACGGTCTTCTTTATGGTATCACCGGATCTTCCAGTGAGCTTGATCTGCTGGTGATAGATCCATCCGACGGAGTGTTAATCGATACACGATCTCTCAGCACGCCCTTAGGCGGCAGCGCTGCGGGGACCCTGCTATTTGATTCAAATGGGGTTCTTCACGGGACGGTCAATGCGCTTACAAACAATCTGTTTGAGATTGACCCCGCTACGGGAACGGTATCGAATATTCGCACCGCAGACTTTTCGCCTCAGGGCATGGGGTTAGTCCCAGCCAGACGGGTTATCCAAGAGGGCCCGCTGGTCCAGATCAATAGCAACACGACGGTCAGGAAACAACCCTCCGGTGACGACGTCGAAGCCGATACGGTTTTTGCCAACCTCAACAGTCTCATCGATACGTAGGAGTGTCGACCATGAACGGTCATCCGGATGCTTTTAGTTCGTCGAACCTTTTAGGGATTCATCTATCGTACGACCGCGCCATCGCTGGCTACACCGGCCGTGGCTTGAGGTCTGCAGCGATCGCGGTGTTCTGTCTCAACCATTGGCTTGCTCCGGTGCTCCTGGCGGCGCCGAAGGGAGAGACTGTGGTGCACGGGACAGCCCAGTTCGAACGGTCAGGAGATCTCACACAGATCACCGCTGGCCAAAACACAATTATCAATTACCAATCGTTTGATATTCATCGTCACGAAACGGTTCAGTTTATCCAGCCAAATGAGCATGCGCGTGTATTGAATCGGATTACCGGCGGCGACCCTAGCCGCATTGCCGGGACACTAACTGCCAACGGTCATGTCTATATCGCCAATCCGTCAGGGATTTACTTTACACAGGGATCCCTGGTTGACGTGGGCAAACTGTTCGCCGCTGCAGGTCAAATCACCGACACACAGTTCCTGAATAACTTCAATCACTTTACCGATTTGACCGGGTCGGTCATCAACGAGGGTGCAATACGTGCTGATGCCATTGGTCTGATCGGACGTCACGTCGTCAATCGCGGCAGTATTGTCGCTAGCGATGGTTTTGTGGCCATGGTGGCTGGCGAAGACGTCCTTTTGGGCGAGCGTGGCGGACAGATCTTGGTCAAGATCGAACGTGTCGGTGACGCCACGGCGGGAGCCGACCAACCTGGCGTGGAAAACAGCGGCACGATCAACGCGCACGACGGAGTAGCGCAGATGAGTGCCGGCGATATCTACGCCTTGCCGATTTATCACACGGGGTACACCCGGGGCAAAGAGGTGCGATTGGACGGAGGTGATCACGGGGTTGTGGATGTAAGCGGTACCCTGGACGCTTCGGATCACAGCCCTGACGCGACCGGTGGAGCCGTGGTGGTGTCGGGTGCGTCGGTGGCTCTACGCAAGGCGCATGTCGATGTATCAGGCGATAGCGGCGGTGGCCTGGTGTCGATCGGTCGTGACGATCAAGACCGCGGAGCCACCCGAGAATCTGAACAAACGTACATCGGACCTGACACGGTGATCGTTGCTGACGCGGCCAAAACAGGGAAAGGCGGGCGTGTGATCCTATGGGGCAGCCACACAGCACAGATGTACGGTTCGGTCAGCGCCCGTGGTGGCCCACTTGGCGGTGACGGCGGTTTTGTAGACATCTCGACGCACGGTTGGTTGGACTTGCGATCGGTTCCCGACGTCACAGCGCCGATGGGTACGGCCGGAACTTGGTTGATTGATCCGTACAACGTGAGCATTGAGTCGGTGCCACCCACGGCCGGATTGGACGCCACACCTGAAATATTTATCGATCCTGATGGCGAGGATTCAATCCTTTCTGCGGCGTTGATCCTTTCAGCGCTGGCAGACGGTACGAATGTCATCGTCAGAACAAACAACACAAGTGGCCAGCAGGCCGGCAACATAGCAGTTAACGCACCAATAAGCACCGATGCCACACCTGCTGATAGATCGACGCTGACTTTGCGTGCCGCTAACGATATCGATGTTAATGAAGCGATTACGGGTTCGTTCGATTTGGAACTCATTGCCAACGATCCTGGCCAGTTCGATCAGGACTTAGACGTGAACGCTGGCGATGTGAATATTAACGCACCGATCACTGTCAATCACTTTTCAGCAGAAGGTATCCAGGTACGTGTCGCGCCTGGTCGGATCACAGCTCGTGGTGATGTCCGCATTGAGGCGATTGACTCAGTTTTTGGTCGAACAGAAGCACCGTCGTCTATTTTTGCGTTTGACATTGAAGCTGGTGGTGATGTTCACATTGCCGCTGCTGATCTGGATGCGAGCGATCGGCCATTGACGATCGGTGCACGGTCTGGCGGATTTGATCGTCGCTTGGAACTGGTCGCTGACGTGGGCAATATTAACGTGGATCTGGTATCGGTTACGGAGAACGGGACACCTGCCGGTGGCTTCGGTGATATCGACGTCACGCTAAACAACGCCGGCGACTTCACCGCAATCGATGTGAATCAACGAAACATTGGGTTGGGCGGGGATGACGTTCCGGTACAGACTCGATCGGATCTGATCGAGGTCGTGCCGACCGACAGCCCACTTGCATCATTGATGGTCTTTGTTAACGCCGCCGATCAGAACCGCAACGTCGCCATCCGCACACGCGGGTCCGACCTGGAGGTGTTACCCGGCGCGGTAGACGTGGGCTCCGGTCGTTTGACTGTCACCACCGATCACTCAATTCGCTTTGGCAGTGATTCGATAAACGAGTCGATCAGCGCATTGACCGTGACCGCGGGATCGGAAATTCACACACAGGGGATTTCCAGTTCTGGTTCGCAAAGATTTCATGTCAGAGAAACGGGCGCCATTGTGGTCGCCGGTGATCATCAGACTCGCGGTGGAGAGATCCAATTCAATGGCCGCGTGAATGCCAGATCTGGATTACTGATTGACACGACCACCGATGGAGCGTCCGGTGCCAATATCGTGTTCGTGCGTGGGATCATCGACGATTCCGGTCAATCGCTCTCAGACGGGATCGACGTCGATGTTAGGGCAGGTTCCGGGGATGTTCGGTTCCGTGGTGATGTATTGATCGGTGGCGGGTTAACTGTTTCTGGTACAAACGTTGCGATACGGTCGGTGTCGACCTCCAGAGATCAAACCTATACCGGTAATGTGACCACCGCAGACGGCGCGACGCTTTCTGGCGACTCGGTGACCTTCAATGGTGGTCTGTCGCCAAATGGCAGTTCAACCGGAAAGCTGACGGTTTACGGCCACCTCACCCTAAGCCCTGAAACCCAGATGAACGTGACACTCAATGGAGGCACGGACCACGATCAGGTGGTGGTCAACGGCGGCGATATTCTTCTTGACGGCGCCAGCCTCACCGGCACGTCGGAAACCGTATTCAACAATGCAACGATGGTTGTTATTGCCAGTCGTCAGTTAGAGCATCCCGTGAGCGTGACCGGGCGGTTTAGCGGTGGCAACAGCACGACCATCGGCGGTCAAGAGTTTGGCATTGATTATACCGCTGGAGAAGGCAAGGACATCGCCTTGGTTCGTGGTCGATCGGGCACACAGGAGCCTGAGGGTACGATCTCCGGTCAGATTCTCACCTCTCAGTTTGATCCCGATCCTCAACTCGACGTTGAGCGGAGTGTGATCAAGACAGAGACGCGCGCCAATTTTGCCGAGACCAGTCTAACCGTCGCACAGCGTGATGCCTTACGGCGGCTTGGTGTCTACGCCCGAGACATGCGGTTTCAGGAACAGGTTGAAACCGTTTTGTCAGGTCGGCGCTTGATCGATGATACCGCCGCGCCCGGCGCTGGACCCGATCAGCATGAGGTGGCTGTCGATCGAATGAACAATCGCTTGGTGGTCGACGCCTTGGATGCAGCACAACAACTTTTCTGGGAACAGGCCATTGATGAACAGACAGGTCAATTCAAAGTCGATGCCGAAACCGGTCAACCGGTGTTGCGTGATCAACGGGGACAGATTCGTCGGACACTACAGCAGGCGGTACGACTCTACCGAACCGAAGTTGGCAAGACCATTGAGCCGGATGCTCTGAGTCAGTTTTTGGTCACGGATTCTAGGGTCGCAGACGCTCATGCGTATGTCATGCAGTTGCGCACTCTGATCGCTCATCTTGACAATTTTGGTTTGACCAGCCAGGAGCTCTGGATCGCAACGGTGATTTCACTGCAACCCATTCTCCCGAAGGGGATGACGACCCAACAGCTCGAACAGACCATTCGTGGTGCTCTGGCTCAATCGCCTGTCAGTGATGAAATAGAACAAGCGCCGACACCCAGTGCCGGGCTAGAAACGCATGCCCGGGCAAAAGGTTGATGACCCTAACAACTAAGAGAAATGGATAGGTGAAGTATGTCGTCGATGGAAGATTTACATGATCGCAATTCATTGGCAGATCCACGGTTCGATGAACCGCGGTCGGATCAGACGCCGCCGAGCACCGATCAGTTGGACCTGCTTCAGTGTGTGCTCGAGCAATCGATTGAGCGTTGGTGCGAAGACAACGATCCGCTTCCAATCGATCTGAAACCACTCGTAGCGATCGCTCGTCGCCACTTGGATGCTCCACTTTGTTTGGATCCGATTGCAATCGAATTGATTCAAACGGTTCTGGTCGAAGCCCTTGGCTGGCGACACCCGAAGTCCAAGCAATGGCAACCGATTGCCAGGTTACTGGCTCAGACGCTCATGACCGATCGAAATTCACGAGCTCGAATGGAACGGCTGTGGCAGAGACTACAGACGGCGGTGACCTGCTCTGGCCGTGAACGGGCCTGAGAAAAAAAGGGCGATATGGCGATGGCAAACCCAACCCCAAAACCTGGATCGACCTATTCGGAACAGCTGATCGCAAGCTGTCAGGGACTGGTGCGGAATCTGGCGTGGAAGATCCATCAGAAGATTGCCGGACGGGTCGACTTGGAGGACTTGATCAGTTATGGCCAGGTCGGGTTGGCCGAAGCGGCTTCGCGGTTTGACCCATCGCGAGGTGGGCGTTTCACGACCTACGCGTACTACCGCATTCGCGGGGCCATTTTAGATGGTCTGACCCAGATGACCTGGTTCAACCGTATGGACTACCACGCGTCTCGATACGAGCACATGGCCCACACGCTTTTGGAAGACGGTGACCACAAAGACCACGACAGTCTTGAGGGCGATGCCCACTGGTTAACCGATGTCAGCTCTAAATTGACGATGGTCTACCTGGCTTCGACGCTCGGTACAGATGACCGGTCGTTGTTTTCCGATTTGCCTGATCTCGCGATCGCCGGTCCCGACGCGCAGGCGATGCATTGTGAGATGCGTTTCTTATTAAAACAGCTGATCGAAGAGCTGCCGCAGCGAGCCCGTTCGCTGATCCACTGGACGTATTTTGACGGACTGACACTCAAAGAGGCGGGCGAGCGGCTAGGAATAAGCAAATCCTGGGCCAGCCGGTTACACGAGAAGACACTTAGACAACTAGCCAAAGGGTTCCGGCGGGCAGCAATATCTCGCGGCCAAAACGCGCAACCCATGAGCGTCAATGGATAGGTAGAGCGATGTCTACGATACAAACAATTGATATCGATGCTCTCTTGGTCCCCATTAGCGAACAACAGCCGACAGGGGTGGACGTACGCCAAGACGATGCACCCATGTCGCGTTATCGACAGGTCAAGGACGCCCGCCACAAGGCCCGCCGGCAGGAGAGCCAAGGCATCTGGGACGACGACGACCAGGCGTCTGAACCGGCTGACTGGGCGCCGGTTTTGCGTGAGGCACCGACATTGATTGGCGAACAGTCAAAAGACCTAGAGGTCGCAGCATGGTTGACCGAGGCATTGATTCGCCAGCACGGGTACGCGGGATTGCGGGACGGATTTCGCTTATGCCGCGAATTGGTCGATCGATACTGGGATGACCTTTATCCCCAGCCAGATCCCGATGAGCCCGCAGACGCGTATGAGGTTCCGCTCCGCGTCGCTGCGTTGGCTGGACTGAACGGTAGTGACCAAGACGGCCCATTGGTTTCGGCAATCAAAGCAGTGAGCCTGGTCGATAGCCAGGAGCTGGGACCGGTTGGGTTGTCTTTGTATCAACAGGCAGTTGCGCTAGATAAGATCGAAGACGCCAACGAGCGTGCCAAGCGGTTGGAGCACGGCAGTATCTCGACACAGATGTTTGAGAAAGCGGTTGCAGAGTCGTCGGCGTCATTTTTCCGCACGCTTATAAGTGATCTCGACGAGGCACGTCAGGAATTTGCAAAGCTTTGTGAATCGCTGGAGACCAGGTGTGGTTCGAATCAAGCGCCACCGTCATCGAATATTCGGCTTGCCTTGAACGATTGTTACGACTGTGTGACAGGGATCTCACGCGATATTCTGGCTGCGGACATGCCCATGGAGGAGTCCGGTGACGGTGATTCGACAACCGGTGGAGCGCCCAGGGTCAGCGGTCCTATTCAGTCACGCGAACAGGCATTTGCGGTCATCGGTCAAGTGGCGCAATTCTTCCGGCAGTCCGAACCTCACAGCGTATTGGCGTGGCAGCTTGAAGAATGTATTCGTTGGGGTCGGATGTCACTACCGGACCTGCTGGCTGATCTAATCGCTGATGGCTCGGCTCGTGAACAGCTGTTTAGACGGGTGGGGATTCCCCCGCCGACAGAAACATAGGCCTGGACCAGGCCCGGTGAGATGTCGGGGTAGATCCGTTCCCGGCGGTGTTGAGTCGATTGAAATCGTAACGGTTGATCTGATCTGAAACTGCAAAGCAAAGGAGTCAAACCATGGCAGAGTCTTTTCACAAGAAGATCGCGAACACTCGGAAGCCACGTGTGCATATTACGTACGACGTGGAAGAAAACGGGGCGGTGGCCAAGAAAGAGATCCCTTTTGTCGTCGGTGTGTTGGGCGATTTGTCAGGCAACAACCCGGCTCAAAAACCCAAGTCGTTTAAAGATCGAAAATTTATCAACGTTGACAGTGAGAGCTTCGATCAGGTGTTGACGAATATGGCACCCGGTGTGCGATACAAAGTCGAAAACACGCTTAAAGGTGACGGGAGCGAGATGGCCGTGGATTTGAAGTTTAACTCGATGGCCGATTTTGAGCCCGCCGCCATTGCCGATCAGGTCGAGCCTGTCAAGAAGCTGATCGACGCACGCAACAAGCTGCGCGATATCTTGGCCAAAGCCGATATCAGTGAAGATCTTGAAGGTAAGCTCGAAGAAATCCTGCAAAACACAGAAAACCTTGGCAAGATGGCCACCGAACTGGGTATACAGAAAGAAGGTGAGTAATGGCTGAAGAAACTGTAAAAACTGCTGAAGCCGAAGAAGCGGCCACCGAAGGCGCTGCATCCGAAGGGACGGCCGCTGATGCGCTGTCACTCGATGCGATTGTAGAGGCGACGCCGCAGACCAAGCCCGATCATGCTAAAGATCTGTTAGAAAATCTGGTCAGTGAGGCTATGGAAGGGACCGTCACGTGGGACAGAAATCTCACACGAACGGTCAGCAAAGCGATCAAGCTCATCGACCAGAAGATTTCCAAGCAGCTGGCGGCAGTGATGCACCATGAGGAGCTGCAGAAATTAGAGGGATCATGGCGAGGGTTCCACCACTTGGTTTCGAACTCCCGGACCGGTAAGACCCTCAAGATTAGGGTGCTCAATGTCTCCAAACGCGAACTGTTTAAAGATCTGGACAAAGCCGTTGAATTTGATCAGAGCCAGATGTTTAAGAAGCTATACGAAGACGAGTTCGGTGCGCCGGGTGGTGAACCATTCGGTGCGTTGATCGGTGACTACGAGTTTACTCGTCATCCTGAAGACATAGAGATGCTGGAAATGATTTCCGGTGTGGCGTCGGCAGCGTTTTGTCCTTTTATTTCGGCGGCGTCCGCGAAGCTGTTTGGGTTCGAGGACTTTACAGAACTAGCCAAACCCAAGGACCTGGGCCGCCTGTTCGAGGCGGGTGACTATATGAGGTGGCGGTCGTTCCGGGACTCTGAGGATTCTCGTTTTGTCACACTGGCCATGCCCCGCGTATTGGCTCGTCTACCGTATGGGGCGAACACCAAAGCGATCGAAGAGTTCGGTTACGAAGAGACCGATATCGACGAGAACGGTGTGGGCAAGGCCATGAAGCACAATGAGTACACCTGGATGAACGCCGCCTACGTGTTAGGCGCAAAACTCACCGAGTCATTTGCCGACTATGGCTGGTGCACCTCGATTCGAGGCGCCGAGGGTGGAGGAAAGGTAGACGGCCTTCCCACTCACGTGTTTATGACCGAAGACGGCGATCAGGATGCCAAGTGTCCCACCGAAATCGCCATTGCGGATCGTCGAGAGGCCGAGTTGAGTCGCGCGGGATTGTTGCCGGTGTGTCACTACAAGAATACGGACTATGCGGTATTCTTTGGTGGACAAACCACTCAACTTCCAAAGAAATTCGACGATCCAGACGCGGCGGCGAATGCGCAGATCTCCGCCGGGTTGCCCTATATCATGGCGGTCTCGCGCATTGCCCATTACCTGAAGGTCATCGCTCGAGACAAGGTCGGGTCCAAGATGGAGCGTCACGACGTGGAGGATATGCTCAAGCGCTGGATTGCCACGTACGTGTGTGCAGATAAGAAACCCAAGGCGGAAATGAAGGCCAAGTACCCGTTGGCAGAGGCCGAGGTCGAGGTACGGGAAGTGCCTGGCAAGCCCGGGTTTTATGACGCTGTGTGTTGGTTGCGGCCGTGGCTGTTTTTTGAAGAACTCAACGCTTCCCTGCGGCTGGTTGCCAGGATTCCGAAGCAGAAATAGATCATCCGTCGGATCCAGTCCCCATGGGCTGGATGCGGGGAGGTACCCCTATCGTTTGTGGCGGGGGGGTACCTCCCACAATCGGCGGTAAGACTGCGGTATACGGTTGACAAGTTCGCAGCCGCCCGCCGTACAGCCAATGGCCATGCCAGTCGACAGCCAGGGTGCGTGAGAGACATGAGGTGTTCGCGGGAACCGCCAGCACACCGTTCTACGGCCGCGTGGTAGAGGTGAGCCATAAATATGACTGTTAAGGACCTGCATGGTGATTGTCTAGACCCAGTGTCACCTGGTCGACCAGGGAGGCCAGAAAAGATCTGTTCGGATATTGGTACGGTCAGCCGGTTTGACGTTGGTGGCACGGTGTCATGCCGCGACCGTTTAAAGGTCAACGATGAAAACGGGCCGGCGGGAGCCATGTTAAGCCGGTTTTTGGAGACAGAGGATTGGTTTCTGGCCCTCAAGATATGGTTAGGGCAGCGTCGACAAGCGGGCTTAACTTTGAAGGCCATGTTGGCTCTGTTGAGCCACGACATTGCGATGATCGATGAAATGATCACGGACCAGGTCAATGTCATGCTCCATCACCCGGTGTTTCAGAAGCTT
Source organism: Phycisphaeraceae bacterium (assembly GCA_965222495.1). Lineage (GTDB taxonomy): Bacteria > Planctomycetota > Phycisphaerae > Phycisphaerales > Phycisphaeraceae > CBDCUA01. The sequence continues at coordinate 1,475,469 of CBDCUA010000007.1, forward strand.
GAGGCGTCGTGGCGTGGGTTGCAATATCTGGTCGAAGAAGCCGATGCAGACCGCGACCGGATGGTGCGCGTTCGGGTATTGGCGGTGACTTGGACAGAGCTATCTCAGGATGTACGGCGTGCGGTTGATGTCGATCAGACCATGTTGTTCCGTAAGGTCTATGAAGAAGAATTTGGCGTTGCGGGAGGCATTCCGTTTGGTGTATTGATCGGCGATTATGAGATTCAGCACCGGCCCAGCCCAGGTCACCCGGTCGACGACCTGGATGTCCTCGAGTCGATCGCTCATACGGCAGCCAGCGCCTTTGCACCGTTCATTGCGGGAGCGGCCCCGTCGTTATTGGGTCTGCAACACCACGGTCAACTCGAGCGACAGATCGATCTCCACCGGCTGTTCGGGTCTCTTGAATATCAAAAATGGAACGACTTTCGACGCCAACCCGATGCGCGGTATGTGGGGTTAACGTTGCCGCGAGTGCTGATTCGCAAGCCGTATGGCGATCAAAGTGCGACGGTTATCCGGCGTCAATGCCTGGATTGTGGAAGTGATTTACGGGGTGTTCGTGGCCGGTGTTGTCAATCTTGTGGTCGCGTGTTTGATATCGATCAACCCAGGACCTTCCGCAGTCACCGGCTGGGCTTTCGATTCGAAGAGCGCGTACAGGATCTTGACCGAGAAAGTTACCTTTGGGCCAATGGCGCCTACGCCTTCGCGGGCGTGCTGATCCGTACGTTCATCGACTACGCGTGGTTGGCGGACATCCGTGGGTTTGACCACGACGGATCCAAACGCGGTATCGTGACCGGTTTGGCCGTGGACGAGTTTGGACTCGATCGTCAGGGTACGGTACCGAAAATGAGTGCCGCTGTGATGATCGATAGTTTTCTGGAAGCGGATTTGGCCGACCACGGTTTGATCCCACTGTGTCACAGCCAGGGAACGTCGCGAAGCGTTTTCTACAGCAACCGTTCTGTCTACAAGCCGGTAGAAACGACTGATACGCAGTGTGCGGTCCAAGAACGCATTTCGGCCATGCTTCAATATACGTTGTGTGTGAGTCGGTTTGCTCATTACCTGAAGGTTCAGGCTCGCGATTACATCGGTTCAAAGAAAAGCGCCCACGAGGTGGAAAATCGCTTGATCGAATGGGTCAATCGATATGTGGCACAGGATGATCAGGCCAGCATCCATATTAAGGCGAAGTTTCCTTTGCGTAACGCCGAGGTGAAGGTGCGTCAGATGCCAGATCGCCCCGGCCAGTTTCAATGTCAAATGAGGCTATGGCCACACTACCAATTGGACGATCTGTCCGTGGCGGTGCGGCTGGTGACGACGCTAGCGGCAGATAGACGCGGGTGAGTGGGACCGAACCGCGTCGTGGTCGGTCGGGGGTAGGTGTCGGAAGGTGAACGGTGGTAGGGGCTGGACCGTTCTCGATGACGATCTAGGAGTCAGGGTCAATGCAAGGCATTTCGCTACTGGACCGGTTGGTGCACGAAGATCCTCGGGATCTGAGCAGGTTTTCCAGGAGCCGTACCCGTACGGTGAAGATGGCGTGTGATGCAGTTCGACGGGACCTTGAGAACCTTCTCAATACGAGGTGGCGCTGTATCCCTTGGCCTAAGGATCTAGAACAACTCAAGCAGTCGCTGGTCAGCTACGGGATCCCTGACTTTACGGGTATGAGTTTTTCCAATCCGGTTAGTCAGCGTGAATTCTGCCGTGTCATCGAGAAAACGATAAGAACCTATGAACCCAGGCTTCACCGAGTGACCGTGAGCATTCCTGGCAACGACGACCCGGAGGATCGGACACTGCGTTTTCAGATTGAGGCGCTGTTTCCTATCGGGGATCTTCCCGAACCGGTTGTGTTTGAGACGTTTGTGGAACCAGCGACGTCCAATGTGAAAGTGGGGCCTGGTCGACGATGAATGATGACCTACTGCATTATTACAACCGCGAACTGTCATATGTTCGCCAGCTGGGACAGCAGTTCGCGCAAGCCAACCCGGACGTGGCGCCACAACTGGGGATGGACAGTGGCGCCGGAGCTGGAGATCCGTATGTCGAGCGACTGATCGAAGCGTTCGCATTTATCAATGCACGCACTCGAAAGAAACTCGACGACGATTTTCCTGAGCTGGTGGACGCCATGCTGGGCGTGTTGTATCCGCACTATCAGGCCCCGGTGCCTTCGATGGCGATTGTTCAGTTTGAACTGGACCCTGACCAGGGCGACATGGCTGCGGGTTACCCGATTCCCCGTGGCGCCGCGTTGGAGACCGAAGAGGTCGACGGGCAGCCATGTTTCTACCAGACCTGCTACGACCTGACGCTGTACCCCATTCGTGTGACGGGTGCCGGTATTGACCCGCTGACCCTGGCACCACCAATCCCGGATCAGGCCAAGGCGTGCGCAGTATTACGGATGGATATGGCGACGTTCTCAGAGGAAGTCGGATGGGACAAGATGGGTTTGGACAGTCTACGTGTGTTCTTAGCCGGTGATACCGCGTACACGCATGCGATGTACGAACTGTTATTCAATCACGTTGTACAGGTGGTATTGACAGATGGGCGGCCGACCAGTGAACCGATTGTGTTGGAACCAGACTGTTTGCGACCGGTGGGGTTTGGCAAGAATGAGGGCATGCTCGCCTATTCGTCCAGGTCATTTCACGGGTACCGCGTGCTCACCGAGTACTTCGCGTGCCCCGAAAAGTTTCTGTTCTTTGAAGTCACCGGATTAAGCCCGAAGGTACGGTCCAGGATTGGGCACAAAGCACAGTTGCTGTTTTACATCGACCGTCAGAACGACGATTTGGCCGGCAAAGTGAACGGTGAGATGTTTCGATTGGGCTGCACACCGATCGTTAATCTCTTCCGAAAGCAAGCCGACCCGTTTCGGTTGACACATCAGCAATCGCAATATCCGTTGGTGCCAGACGCACGGCGGCAACGTGCGATGGAAGTTTATAGTGTCGAGCAGGTTAGTGCAGTCGATCCAGACGGTCGGGTCGAGGAGATCCAGCCGTTCTATTCGGTCCAGCACTCGGTCGACCGGGCACATCAGCGGACGTATTGGTACGCGTCTCGCCGTCATGCCGACCCGATCGACGGTGTGATTGATCCCGGTACCGATGTCGATCTGACATTTGTCGACCTGGGGTTTCAACTGGCTGCTCCGGCAGACCGGACGATCCAGGTACAGACGATCTGTCTGAATCGAGATCTGCCTGGCCGTCTGGAATTTGGAGGAGGTCACCCGCGGATGCGACTGTCCAAAGGCGGTCCGATCGTACCGGTACGGTGCCTGACCATTCCTACGCCTACGCGTCGACCACCGCTCAAGGCAGCGGCCATGTGGCGTTTGATCTCTCACTTGTCGCTGAATCACCTGTCACTGGTCGGTGGTGAAGATGGCGCGATGGCACTGAGAGAGATGCTAATGCTCTACCAGTTTGCCGGCAAACCAGAGCACATGGCCAAGGTCCACGGTATTGCCGAGGTCCACAGCCGGCGAACCACCGCACGTGTGGGTCCGCATGGAGCGGCGGGTTTTTGTCGCGGGACGGAGGTCACAATCGCGTTTGATCCGGACCGGTTTGCTGACCAGGGTTTGTTCCTGTTTGCCACGGTCATGGAGCGGTTTTTAGGTCTCTACTGTTCGATTAACTCATTTTCACGAATGGTTGCTGTGTCGCATCCCAGACAGGAGGTGATTCACCGATGGCCACCCAGAGCCGCCGACAGAATACTTCTGTAGTTGATCTTCTCGACCGTCAGGGCCAACGCTTCGAATTTTTTCAAGCGGTGAGGCTCCTACAGCGATGGGCCAACCAGCAAGACGACCGTTCACGGTATCGATCGCCACGAGTCGTCGGGCGGGACACACCGCCGCACGATGAGCCGATTCGTTTTGGTACGAACCTGTCATCGAGCTTCCCGGCCGCCGCGATCGCGTCGATCAAGATGAAAGGTGTTGGACCTGCGCCCACGGCCGATCAAAGCGATCGCCCAAGCGCCAAGGTGAAGGTCAATTTCTTAGGTTTGACCGGCCCGCAGGGCGTGTTACCCACTCACTTTAATCGGCTCTTGATTGAACAACACCGCGCCAACGATGATCGGTTGGCCAAGTTCCAGGATCTGTTTAATCATCGTTTGATTTCTTTGTTCTACCGGGCGTGGGAAAAATACCGGTTTGATATCCGGTACGAACGTTCTCGTGAGCAAAGCGGCGGTGGTGAAGGCGACCCGTTTACGGATGGCCTGTTGAGTTTGGTGGGTATGGGGTCGGCCGGTTTGGGCGGTCGGTTGGCGATTGATGATCAGGCCCTGATCTATTACGGCGGTCATTTTTCTGCCGGCACGCGAAACGCCGACGGTTTGGCCGACCTGGCGGCCGATTATGTGGGTGTTCCCGTGCGGATCGAACAATTCCAGGGGCAATGGTTAGATGTGTCTCAAGAGGATCGTTCCCGTCTCAACAGCACAAGCGTATCGCCGGAACCCCGCAATCAATTGGGCATCAACACCACACTAGGTACACGAATCTGGCACGTCGAGAGCCGGTTCCGTGTGGTCTTGGGGCCGTTGAGTTACCAGCGGTTCATGCGGCTGATCCCCGAGGGATCCGATTTCGCCCCGCTGCGCGATTTGGTCAGGTGCTATGTAGGACCACAGTTCGATTTTGACATTCAGCCAATCCTCAGAGCAGATCAGGTACCCGCCTGCCGTCTTGGTCAATCGACGGATATGCCGCGACTGGGACGAAATGCGTTCGTTCGAACTCAACCGTTTAACACACATTTTGATCAGGCCGCTTTTACTAGCGGTAACAACTAACTTCATTGGGGAATCATACGATGGTTTCAGTTAATCTTAAATCACTGGTTGCCAAGCTTAACCCGACATGCTATCGAACACTCGAGGCCGCCGCCGGACTGTGTCTGGCACGCACGAATTACAACGTGGAGATCGAACATTGGCTCTTTAAACTGATTGAGGCCGATCAGACCGATTTGGTCAAGATCTTACGGCACTACGGCGTGGACATCGCCCGGCTGCAACGTGATCTGACCGTCGCCATAGATCGTCTCAAGACCGGAAACGCCCGGCCGCCAGTGTTAAGCCCACAGGTTGTCGAATTGGCCCGTGATAGCTGGGTCATCGGATCGGTGGATCTGGGGTCACCGGTCACACGCTCATCCCACGTATTGTGCGCGGTATACGCGGACGAGTCGCGCTTGCGGTTAGCGCGGGAAATATCCAACCAGTGGTCTAAGATCTCACTCGAATCGCTAAAACCACAGATTCCGGCGTTGACACATCAGACCTGCGAATCGACCGAAACGGCCAATTCGGACGCCGCGATCGGTCATGCGGTGGACGGTTCTGTTAACGGCGTAGCCCCGGGCAAAACCTCCAAGTCCTCAGCGTTGGATCAGTTCACGATCGATCTGACCGCCAGGGCCCGTGCGGGCCAGATCGATCCGGTCTTGGGCCGTGACGAGGAGATCCGTCAGATCATCGACATTTTGACCCGGCGACGGCAGAACAACCCGATCCTGGCCGGCGAGGCGGGTGTGGGTAAAACGGCGATTGCCGAAGGGCTGGCTCAGCGCATTGCAGACGGCGACGTGCCCGAGCCGTTGCGCCAGGTGGTCTTAAGAAACCTAGACCTGGGATTGTTGCAGGCCGGGGCCAGTGTCCGAGGAGAGTTTGAAAATCGACTTAAGAGTGTGATTGACCAGGTCAAGGCGGCCGATAGGCCAGTTATTCTCTTTATTGACGAAGCACACATGCTCATCGGCGCCGGGGGGCAGGCCGGCCACGGCGACGCGGCCAATCTGCTCAAACCGGCCCTGGCGCGGGGTGAATTGCGGACCATCGCCGCGACCACCTGGGCCGAATATAAGAAGTACTTTGAAAAGGATCCGGCACTGTCTCGTCGTTTCCAGGTGGTCAAGGTCGATGAGCCGTCAGAAGCTAAGGCAATCGAGATGATGCAAGGATTGGTCGGTATGCTCGAGCAGCATCACGGTGTTCGTGTGCTCTACGAGGCAGTGGTCGAGTCGGTCCGGTTGAGCCATCGTTACATCTGTGATCGCCAGCTTCCTGACAAATCGGTCAGTCTTTTGGACACGGCGTGTGCCCGGGCTGCTTTGCGTCAATCGGCAACCCCGCCAGCGGTGGAAGATTGCCGCAGGCGAATCACACAGCAGCAAGTCCTGATTGATATATTCCAGCGTGAGCAGGTCACCGGCGCCGACCACCGGACGCAGCTTGACGAAGCGATCAATGCCAGGGCCGACGCTCAGCGGGAGCTGGACCAATTGACCGGGCAGTGGAAGAAGGAGTCCGAGTTGGTTGATCGGATTCGGCGTCTTCGTCGGCGGCTTGAGTCGAGCCTACATCCCGTGGACACGAAGACACCGCAAGTGACCGCACAAGCAGATTCCAGTGGCTCACCACCACCCGACACCACCACGGGTCAGCCAAGTGACCCACAGCTTTTGCGTGACGAACTGATCACACTGAGCGATCAGCTCGGTGACATTCAAGGCGATCAGCCATTGATGTCGGCCTGCGTCGATGGCCAGGCGGTTGCCGAAGTGGTCTCTGGCTGGACAGGTATCCCGGTGGGACGAATGGTGACCGATGAGATCCGCTCGGTCCTGGCGTTGCAAGAGAACATGGCTCGACAGGTTGTGGGACAGCCGCATGCCCTGAAGGCGATCGCCCATCGTATGCGATCGGCACGGGCAAACCTCACCGATCAGAATCGACCCATCGGTGTATTTCTGATGGTAGGGCCCAGTGGTGTGGGCAAAACAGAGACCGCATTGACGCTAGCGAATCTGCTCTACGGCGGCGATCAGAACCTGACAGTGATCAATATGTCGGAATTCAAGGAGGAGCACAAGGTATCCTTATTGATGGGATCGCCGCCCGGTTATGTTGGTTACGGCGAAGGGGGCGTGCTCACCGAAGCGGTCAGACGGCGACCCTACAGCGTCGTGCTGTTGGACGAAATCGAGAAAGCGCACCGGGGTGTTCAGGACATTTTTTATCAAGTTTTTGACAAGGGATCACTGCGAGACGGTGAGGGTCGGGACATTGATTTCAAGAATACGGTGATCATGATGACCTCCAACGCCGCGTCGGATGTTATCATGGAAGCCTGCTCCGATCTCACCGCGTTGCCCAATCCGGCGGACTTGACCCAGACCCTGCACGCTCACCTGCTGCGGACATTTAAGCCGGCGTTCCTCGGTCGTGTAACACTCTTGCCGTATTACCCGCTGCCCGACGACGTCATGCGCCGCATCGTTGAGATTCAGCTGGATCGCGTTGGCCAGCGAATCAAAGATCATCATCGTGCCCAGTTCACGTACAGCCCGGATCTGTTATCGGCGATTACCAGCCGGTGTACAGAGGTCCAAAGTGGTGCCCGTAATATTGATCACATTATCACGCGCACGCTTTTACCTTCGATTTCTACGGAGATACTGTCGCACATGGCCGAAGGACAGCCGATCCATAAGGTACATGTGGCTGTGAACCAAGACGGTGAATTTAGGTATGAGGTCGGAACCGATGGCAAGGTCGCAGAAGGACCAGCGATCACGGTGCCACCGGTCGATGACAGGCGTAAGGCGCATCAACAGCAGCCGGTAGATTCAGTGATTTAGCGATTGGCTGTGGACAAGCATAAGCAGACGTCGACGATATCTATACCTGTCATCATCGCTGATAGGTCGGGATGACCAGGTTCGCGCGTTCTCAGGTGTCATCGACGCTGTTTCAGGCGGCGAAAATGAGCGGTGTGTGGGTTTACGGACGACGCTTTAGGAGTTTGTTCGTACTATCGCTGTGTTCGCATACGACACGCAAGATGAATCTGGATGGATTTCACACGATGTGGGGGTTGTCAGTTATGCGTAGCGCCGAGTGATCGTGCAATGTTGGCATCTGTCCAGCGCCTGGTGCCTGGCGGGTCATCGGGCGTTGCGATACTTCCCGGAAACCGTTGTGGTCTGTCTCATGCCTGTCAACTTGTATAGCCGTCGTCCGACGTGCCACATTAGTAGGCGATGTGCAGAAGTGTGATGTGATTGTAGCCAATCATAGTCCATTTTTGTCAAGCCTACAGTTCGTGTGGCAAGCAATAAACCCATTGTAAAGATGGATGGCCATGTGGGCATAGCCGCCGTTGCTACTTGCTGCGTAGGCGATAAGATCGTTCATGGTCAACTGCCCTATGAGTTTGGATGCGTCGTCGCGGGGCATTCGCTCGCTTCCAATGGTTTGGGCATAGGGCGTTGGTGATCGCCTCTTGAGCAAATACCAGACTATCTTGGGTGCGCCGGTAATGCCATAACCTCACCCGATTGCGTCGTGTGCCGTGACAGGTAGCCCGCCACCAGGAATACCGGAACGCTTGCCGGCGTGTCGGCCGTCGTGGCAGACATACTCGCCATACCACCTTGCGTAGCGACGCGGTAGATCTCTGTTGTATTGTCCCATGAAATATGACGCGATCGTTGAATTGGTTGCTGTTGACGGACACCCTGGCCTTGATGCCTTGGTTTGCGCGTTGACGGACACGTCGTTTAGAGACCTTCTATGGTCGTAGATTGTCAAAGAAGGTTGTGTGGCAATTGTGTCGGACTGAAAAGTAAGAAACAAAAGCCAAAACAGCCCAGAATACCAATAAGTTTTCGTCACAAAGAAACAGATCAGCTAAGAACGTGAATGCAGAAGGTATATGAAAATGTTGGATCACTTCATAGGCCAAGCGCAGGATGTGCCCGGATAAGTTGTATTTACTGACGATCGGTCCAAGATTCAGAAGTCCAAACACGACAACTTAATATTGGTAATCGGCAGCAACTGACCGGCAGTGTGCCATGATAGTGAAATGTTCTGTATCGGAATTGTGCTTTGTCTGAAATCCAGGTTGCCGAGCCGTTTGTTACTAATCATAGAGCATCGCAGATCATGCTTCCGAACCGCACATCGTTAATAGAAAAAGGAGTTTGTCATGACCCTTGAACTCAAAAAAGCAGCCAAGTGGAACCCGTACTACTCCCGCAACACGTCGCCTCCGTGGAAGAACCGCTTTGATCAGGTTATCACGGAACTGGGTTTCACCCGCATGTCGCCGGGGCCAGACGCGTTCGCGGAGGCGGTCTACAACTGGCAAAAAGTTCAGTCGGGTCTTGTTGCGGACGGTGTTCTCGGCCCCAAATCGTGGCAGAAGTTGGAACCGTGTACACGTTATTCCATCGATTTGTCTCAAACTCCGCCTTCGTGACTGAGTATGCCGAAACCCAAGCCCGTACCCAAACCTGTCAAAACACGAAGCGCAGCGATCAATCCGAGGGCGCTGTCGACAAAAGAAGTGAAGTACTTAAAGAATGGAGGTTTCATCGTTTGGGTAGACGGACCGGACAAGGTCGCATACGCCAAAGCTGGTGAAGTATGGAACGGTCCTAATGGAAAACGATTGATCGTCAAGGCAAGGCAGTGGGAAACTCGAAAGAACGGTAAGTTGAAGCCAGATGGTGTCGTTTATTTTATCCAGCTTACGTCAAGCCATGTCCTCAAATGGCCACCGGGTATCGTCTACGAACAGAGCCGAGAAGGCTTTCTCAATGATATTTTGATGTACGCCAGTTTAGGAATGGCTGCTCGAAAGCTTGCGGCTACTCAAATCCTCATCGAAATCGAACTTGAGTTCGTCATGGGCCTGGCAACTTGTACTGTCGCCGGCGCCGTAGCTCACTGGGGTTTATTTTATGTTGAGCGCGGAAGCAAGGTGCCGCAGTGGTTTCAGCTTTGGTCACATTTCGTGTCTATACTCCGACGTTCTACAAGAAAGTTCTACGACCGCTCCTGATTGATCGGCTCATCGATTCAGCCACAGCACCAGCGACGGTCGCGCGAACCGCCGGTTACGTGATCGGGGCCTTTGCCATGAAGAGAATCAGCGCTACGGCGGCGGCCAAGGATATGGGGCGAGTCAAGGCCATCCTGACAAAACTAGGGAAACTCTGGGAGAGCGTTGCACCCTTTGTCCGACATGCCGGCGCGACAGCATCGAAATTTATCAAACCAGATACACTCCAAAAAGAATTCAAACGGGCGGTCGAGGCGCTGGACATCAACGTCCAGGATAAGGAAGTCGTGGCCATGATTGACGAATTTCAAGACAACAAAGGACGGGTTCGCGGTGTTATCGAAAGGCTGGGGAGTGCCTTCGAGTAGCAACTTGTGCGTGACAGGCAGGCCGAACTGTTGTGGTCGCACTCAAACGTGCGTAAAACCGCAGCCACGTTAAGCCTCATCAGATGTGGTGATGTCGATCGTCGCATCGTTGTTGTCGCGGTACAGGTTGAATGCAACTTCGTGGGACGAAATCGGATGTTGACCCGACAAAAAGTACAGTTGGTACGATGCCAGGTGAAAGGTGACCGTCCTTGGTTCAGCAGATTCATGCCTCGAAATCGACGCCGCTCCAAATCCCTTTGTAAAAGTATGATTCTCATACATGAACATAGCGGAACGCAATAGATATTCAATTGAATTATTCAAGCGTCAATAATACCGAATCGGTAGCTGTTGGCCAACCGGGATGATCTGGACGGCTCCGTGACATATTGAACACCAAAGCGATTGGACCTTATTCGGTATCAAAAGAGATCAAGAAGGTTGCATCATATTGATCTCATATGTGTCAACTTTATTATTGTTGTCCCTGATAGCCCACCTATTTTACGAGAACTGATCCCAAGAATCAGCAAGCCAAAAGCGATGGTTTGCTGTGAAGGGTATTCATCATCAACCGCGATCTGCGCACAACCGATTGTTGAAAGGATCGACAATGGAGTGAGACAGCAAACACCAACGACAGAGGTGCCAATCATGCCAAATCCAGCAGGCGCCGTGGGCGAAAAGGTCGCTACGGGCAATCGGAAAGCGCCTTGTTCGATTGATGATACGGAAATCCGGTTCGCGCGTGGCCGGTCATATGGCCAGAAACAGTCGTGTTTGGAAGAAGGCGTTCAGGCCATATCTCCGAACATTTTCTGCCAAGGCTGCTGGCGGCAAGGCCAGCCACGCCGTATTCGATAAGGCTTTCGCAGTGAGAAGGAGGTCAAGGAGCTGATTCGGAAAGCTGTCACCGGTCCTAGTACGGCTCCGGTTGTCTCCAAGGCGACGATTGGCGGTGTGCCTGCAGGTCAACCGGTGGTCATCATCGAGCGAAAGTTCGCCAAAGCCATTGGTAAGGATCATGCCGGCAAGGCGGCGGATATCCTTCGGTGGTGGTCGATTTCACCGGTCGACCGTTAACGGCATTCCCTGCCAGCACATTTATCAAGGGTGCCGCCAAGAAGGGGACGGGTTCGGCCGCAAGGCAGCAGGTGGGATTATCGCCGGAGTGTCGGGCATCACAGTTCTGACGACGGTAGAGAACGCCTACGCGTCGGAGGCGGGAGGCCAAACAGAAGCGTCAGGATGACGCCTGCGAGCCTAACGGTACCTTGGAGTGGATCGCCGATATTCTGATGAGCCCATCTTGTTTCGCGGTGGATCCGCCGAGTCGGGAGTTTGTAGAACGGCGGGTACAGGCGGTGATCGTGACGGTTCTGGGTAGGACGGGGGTCCCGCTTGACTCCACGACACGAGCGAATATTCGTAATGACGTGTTTCGTATCTGGGGACGGTAAGAGGGATAGGTGGCCATCATTAGACGATTGGTCATCGAAGTATTATTTCAACGATAACCCATCGTCGCGTATCGATGGAAGATATTGGTTAAACATTCTCGTCATAAAGAGATGTTCTATGACCAAATTGACCACTTTAGCCAAGCAGTGCGTATTGAATATCTTGGCAAGTCGTCAATTAACACAGATCAATGTTCGTATCGGGTCTGTGCCGATATCTGGCTGATTCTCTTAAAGTATACATCTTTGTGTCTTCTGACGAGGCTTGGTCTGACGCATGCGTCCGGGATCAGATCAACGTTGTCGGATGCAGCGGCGTATATCGCTTAGTGTACCGCGCCCAGAGTGCACATTTTCTCCATAGACGATTCGTGTCACCTTTCTAGACCACGAAGTGACTGATCAATAAGCAGAGTGCTGGTTAAGTGTGGGAGAAAAACGCAGGTAGATCATTCGATGAGTTTGCATCGTGCCGAGGTTTGAGATGAGCGCCTTAGGGACTCTGAAGCAACCACAAAGCGGTACAGGTCAGAATCCTTGGTGGTCGTGTCGCCCGTTTGGGCCAGACACTGGTCCTACGTCGCGGCCTGGTGAACATGAACGAAAATCCGTGCCCACCAACCGTCATCTCTGGTGTTATCCAACTCAACGAAACTTTGTCCAGTTGACGACGCAACCGGCTGGTATCCACATCGATAATGACAGTAACAAGGGAACATTAGTGGCCTGTATCGGTAAGGCTCACAGTGGGTGGGCGGAGGTCCGGCAGGCAAGTGGAACACAGGGCATTACAACACAAGGAGAACCATCATGCCTGCATTCGTAAAACTCGGAGATATTGAGGGTGAAGCCAGCGATACGGATCACCAGAAATGGATCATCATCGACTCGATGAGCTCGCCGATTCATCGTTCGATCCCCGAAGGCGCCAAGGACCAGCAGCGTACACGAGGGGAAACGACGCTGGGTGATATCGTGGTGGTGCGTCAATTGGACAAGTCATCGACGAAGTTGCAGGAGGCTTGTGCCAATGGGACGTTCTACCCCGAGGTCGAGGTCCACTTTTGTACGACGGTCAAGGACAAGCAAGAGCCTTATCTGAAGTATAAGCTCTCGAATGTGATTGTGACCAGTTACGGGATCCACGCCAACGCCGCGGGTGACCCTCAGCCCTCTGAAGAGGTCACGCTGGGATACACTGAGGTCGAGTGGACCTACGTGGTGCTCGATCCGAACACGGGCGACGCCAAAGGTCAGGTTCCTGCCAAGTACAACCCGGCTGTGGGACGCAGTTAATAGGTTGTGGATTGGCACAGGAAGGGCGGAGTGTGAAATGGGGTTGGCTTGCCGAGCAAGCCAACCTCTTTTTGTACATAAAAAACGATCGGCGTTCGATGGTATCTCTGGCAGTTGGGCGACGTTGGCATTGCCGATACAAAGAACTGGATCGGCCTGCCGTAGGGTTACGTCATGCCATGGGACGTGATCTCAGTGTGGGCATCGATCGGTATCAATACTTCAGAATCATTGCCGATTGTCACGGACTGGCCAATGGCGCAATAACTCGGCTCCGAGATATGGGCTGTGACGTGAGGGCCTGGTACGGCCGTATGTCATTTGTCGCCAAGATCCACACGCCCAATCAACGGTCTGCTTCATAGAGGGGGTTGAATTTTCTAGGTGCGACACAACCGGCTGGTATCCACATCGATAATGACAGTAACAAGGGAACATTAGTGGCCTGTATCGGTAAGGCTCACAGTGGGTGGGCGGAGGTCCGGCAGGCAAGTGGAACACAGGGCATTACAACACAAGGAGAACCATCATGCCTGCATTCGTAAAACTCGGAGATATTGAGGGTGAAGCCAGCGATACGGATCACCAGAAATGGATCATCATCGACTCGATGAGCTCGCCGATTCATCGTTCGATCCCCGAAGGCGCCAAGGACCAGCAGCGTACACGAGGGGAAACGACGCTGGGTGATATCGTGGTGGTGCGTCAATTGGACAAGTCATCGACGAAGTTGCAGGAGGCTTGTGCCAATGGGACGTTCTACCCCGAGGTCGAGGTCCACTTTTGTACGACGGTCAAGGACAAGCAAGAGCCTTATCTGAAGTATAAGCTCTCGAATGTGATTGTGACCAGTTACGGGATCCACGCCAACGCCGCGGGTGACCCTCAGCCCTCTGAAGAGGTCACGCTGGGATACACTGAGGTCGAGTGGACCTACGTGGTGCTCGATCCGAACACGGGCGACGCCAAAGGTCAGGTTCCTGCCAAGTACAACCCGGCTGTGGGACGCAGTTAATAGGTTGTGGATTGGCACAGGAAGGGCGGAGTGTGAAATGGGGTTGGCTTGCCGAGCAAGCCAATTCCACTTCCACGCCCCATGACAGCTGAGGTCTTCTATTGTATCGGGTGTCTGTGGATACCAGATTTGTTTTTCCGCGGTCACGGATGAGTCGGCAGTTTTTCTTATGATCGGTGGTTAACACCATGGCATCATTTACTCAGGAGCGTCGCCGTATCGGCATTGCCACGCCTGTGGGCAAGGATGTTCTTCTGCTGACTGACGTCGAGGGGCAGGAGGAGATTTCACAACTGTTCTGCTACAAAGTGAAAATGATCAGTGAGGATCCTGCGATCGATCCTCAAAAGATCGTGGGGCATCACGTCGCGATTGCAATGATGGATAGCGACGACCAGCCGCGGTACGTCAACGGTATCGTTCGGAGATTTGTCAACCAAGGTCGCGGCGATCAAGGTTCGATCTATACAGCAGAAATTGTGCCGTGGCTGTGGTTGTTGACACGAAACAGCGATTGCCGCATTTTTCAAGACATGACCGTACCGCAGATCATCGAACAGGTGTTGAAAGGATTGAATTTTAACGATTTCGATTTGTCAGGGCTCAATGGCCAGTACCCCAAACTCGACTACTGTGTTCAGTATCAGGAAACAGATTTTCAGTTTCTTTGTCGGTTGATGGAACATGAAGGCATCTATTACTATTTTTCACACAACCAAACAAAACACGTGTTGATGTTGGGCGATCACGCTGGGGCCTATGAAGATTGCAAGGATAGTCAGGTCCGGTTCACGGGATCGTTGGGCTTTGAAGATGTGGGTAACCAGATCGTGTCTTGGGAGCACCGCTATGAATTTTGTAGCGGGCGCGTGGCCGCGAAGGATTTTAATTTTGAGTCTCCTTCCCAACCCATGTTGTCTAAAGATCAGACAGTCGTTCAATATCAACGTATCAGTGATTTCGAGCTCTACGAGTATCCAGGTGGCTTTGACGATCGGTCTAAAGGCGATGGTCGTGTCCGTCTAAGGATGCAAGAAGAAGAAATGGTCCACGACGTCGTTCATGGGACAAGCAAATGCCGGAGCTTCAGCCCCGGGTATAAATTTTCGGTGACAGAGCACAACAACCCTCAAGAAGAAGGCAAGGCGTTTGTGCTGACTTCCGTTGAGCATAAGGCCGCTGCGGGCAGTTATGTGACCGGCGGTAAGAAGCCAGAAGGATATAAAAATACGTTCCGATGTGTGCCGGCGTCGGTCGTGTGCCGCCCGAGGCGAGCCACGCCCAGACCCCGGATCCGGGGGCCTCAGAGTGCCGTGGTGGTGGGGCCCCAAGGTCAGGAAATTTATACCGATCAACACGGACGGGTGAAGGTCCAATTCCACTGGGACCGCTACGGCAAGTATGACGAAAATAGTTCATGCTGGATCCGTGTGGCGCAGAACATGGCGGGTAAAAAATGGGGTGCTATCAACATTCCGCGGATTGGTCATGAGGTTATCGTGGAGTTCATGGAGGGTGATCCAGACCGACCGATCGTTACAGGACGGGTGTATAACGGCGAAACAATCCCGCCGTACGATTTGCCCAAGCACGCCACCATGTCCACCTTCAAAACGAATTCGAGCAAGGGCGGCCAGGGCTTTAACGAGATCCGGTTTGAAGACAAGAAGGACGGTGAACAGGTTTTTGTGCACGCGCAGCGGGACATGGATATTCGTGTGCGCAACGACCGGCGTGAGATCATTGAAAACAATCGTCATCTGATTGTGAAAACGGATAAACACGAACACATCGAGCACAACCGAAACGAACAGGTAGACGCGGATCACATGGAGAAGATCGGCAAGGACCGGCACCTCTGTGTAGACGGAAAAGAAGCCGTGGAGATCAGTGGTAGCAAGTCACTGACGGTAAAAGGTGACGTGTTGGAGGTCTTCCAAGCCGATCACTCAGAACAGGTGACCGGCGATTACTACGTGAAGGGTACCAATCTTGTGATCGAGGGCATGTCAAATGTGACGATCAAAGTAGGTCAATCCTACATCGCCATCGAGAACGGTGGAATCAAGCTGGGCACCCTTGGTCAGATCGAGATTGAATCGACCGGTCAAACGACGGTGAAAGGAACGGCCGGTGTAGCGATCGAATCACCGTTGCAGACCACGGTCAAGGGCACCGCCAGCTTGAAGCTTGAATCGACGGTGATGACGGAGCTCAGTGGTACCACCACTACCGTGAAGGGCAATGCGATGACAACCATCCAAGGTGCGTTGGTAAGGATTAATTGAACAATGCAACCAAAAAGCGGTAAAGCACCCTCGCCGGTAACCCCCGCGGCACCGGTCGCGCCAGACGAAGCTGACGTGGCCGATCCCGGTCAGGTGAGCCAGACCCAAACTCAGCAGCAGCAGGATCAGGCCGGCCAGCGGGGGCAAAGACAAGCCCCGCGATTTAAACCCGGGGCTTCTGGGGCGAACAAGTCCAGTCCAAACAGCGCCGGCCAATCCAGTACTCCGAGCCAGTCCAACGATGAGCATTTCATTGAAATTGAGGTTGTTGACGAACAAGACAGTCCCGTGACCGGCCTGCGCTACGAGATCGAGCTGCCCAATGGCCAGGTGGCCGACGGGACATTAGATGAGAAGGGCGTCGCCCGGGTTGACAAGATTCCCGAGCCTGGCGATTGCAAGATTACGTTTCCTGATTTGGATCAAGATACATGGCTAATGATCTGACGGTCAGCGACGGTGCAAGGTGTCCGGCCATTCGCTGGCCTTACCAAGTTCATGACGCACGAGGTCACCGCAGTGAACGGACTCCGATTTTTGGTTATTCGTCTGCAACACCACGTCGGATGGCTAGATAATGACAGTAACTTGAACCGCGCCCAATGAACCGATATGCCGAGAAAAGTCGATGCCCATCGAACATCAAGTCAAGCAAGGTGAATCACTGTTGAGCATTGCCGACAAATATGGTTTGCTTCCAGATACCATTTGGAACGATCCGGCCAACTCGCAGATCAAGACGAAACGTGGTGATCCAGATCGTGTGGCTCCGGGCGATGTTGTTCATGTTCGTGACAAGGTCAAGCGAATTGAATCGGTCACCACAGGGCAAAATCATCGCTTCCGCAAGAAGGGGGGGCTCGGCCTGGTTGTCAGACTCGATATTGATCCGAACGACACAAAGAGTCGGGACGATCGCTTCGTCCTGTCCAGCACCGATTCTTCCTATCGATCGGAGAAGAACATTAAGGATGACCTGGTGCCGGGTGACGCATACGTCGATCTGCACTTTTCGGGATTGAAAAGCAACAAGAGCTACACGTTTGAGGTCTTCTTGTCGAAAGACCAGAGCTCGGAAACGGTCTTCGAGGACGTTCCATACGCAGAACTAGCCGCGTTGTCGTCGCAAGTAAAGAGTCAGAACACACCCGGCGACGATCTTTCGGACGATGGAGACGCTCCCTATCCGGACGATTCCGATCAGGAGGAACAAGATGCCACGACCAATTAGCCTATGTTTTGGGCAGCGGCTGCGTCGGAAACACCGGCAGGCTGCGACCGACGTCCGCGTGACGGGATATCGATTGGTTGCACCGGGGCCGATGGTGGGGGGGACGAAGCGATGACTTGGTCGGTTGCAAGCCCGGTTGCCGGATTGAGTCCCGCTGCGGCCCCCGTCGTTGCCATCTCGTTACCGTGTATTCGGGTTCGTGCGGTACGCTTCGCCGACCCAGCCACGGGGTCGTCCGATTTCCACTACCTGTATCGAAACACGTCTTCGGATGCCGCCGTGCCGGGGAAGGATCTCAAGCGTTGGGGAAAGGGATCTAAGATCACCGATCCCGAATGGGAGTTCGGTCGATCCGCCAAACTCAACTACCGAGCTTGTTTTACTCGAGACAAGCCTGTCGCCATGCGGGTGAAGCTGGCCATTACACCCGCACCGACCAGCAGTATCTCTGCAACACTTTCCGTGACTCCCTTTCTCGACGGGTCTACAGCGTATCTAAAACAGACGACCACGAGCTTTGTTTATCCGGCCGGTGCAGCCGAACACTGGACGACCGTCAATTTGAACGGCAAGATGTCCCCACAAGTCGGACGTTTCATCTTCAAGATAAAGTGGGCTATCACGGGGGCTGGGATCCGTTTCTGCGGGCCCAGATGGTCACGGCTTCGTGTGTACAGTATCTACGCACGTCCGCTCGACCCAGATCATGACTCATCAGCAACCGGCGCTCACACGGCCGCTTCGGCTGGAACGCTCACCGGTACCAGAAAGCGTTTGGATCACCTGATGGCCGTGATCGGTGGGTCGCTGCGTCGGCACGACGCCAACACAACGGCCCAGTTGGTGGACCTGGTATGGAAGCTGCATCTGGCCGTCAATGATCGTAATCCGCCTTACTTCAACGCGAGTAACAATCGAAAAATCAGTAAGGATTACTGGGGCAATGGAAGCAAATTGCCGGTGACAAAGCAGTGGCTTGCTTGGGTGCGAACCAGATCGAAGAAACGCTGTGAGGACAGCGCCGGTGTCACACGAGATGTGAGCTCCGGCGCCAGCTGCCTTAGCACGGAAAGAAGTGTCTACAGTTGGTGGAACGACATTTCTTGCATCGGGCACGTCCAGCTGGCGAAGACGATGATGGCAGCGATTGGGTTGTATGGTCGTCGAACGTGGGTTTACCCTCACACCAAGCAATTCCCACCCGCGGCGGTCGCAACGCCAGTTCAGCAAACCGCCACGCCGTCAGACGCGGACTGTTACTCGAAGGGAAGCTACGATTCATCCAAGTGGCAGATTGTGAAGTTTAAGCACCTTGGTGTCGACTACTTTGCGACACCCAAGCTCATGGAGCCGGGCCGGAGCTGGGAGAACTTCGAAGCGTGTTTGATTTCTCCGACCGGCAAGTTCTTACCTGGTGGGTACAATACAACCAGTACGAACTATCCGAGCAGCTTCAGAACCAACAAAGGGTTCGGCTCTGCCAAGGAGCTTCTAAAATGGTGGTCCGGAACGAGCAGGAGTCGCTGGGGGAGGCGATTTATTTGTTGGGTATCGTATCATCCAAACAAAAATCATGTTTGGGATGTCGATGGGAATCACTACCCACTTGCCGACTACGAGGACATTCGTACCAACGGAAAGACGCTGCCACCTCCTGACCCACCGTAAGCGACGAACGGTGACGCTGGTGCGAAGCGCGAGCATGAGATCTGGGCTTCTTCTGTGCATGGTTCTGGTGATCTCGGCCTCGCTCCAAGGTTGTGTGCGGCGGGGGGGAAGAGACGAAAATATCAATCTAGAGCGCCAACACATGCAGTCCAAGGCCGACAAAACCGATATCGATCAGCTGAGCAAACTTCTCGTTCCGATGTTGTCTCTCGAGGGCATAGACCAACTCTTGGTAAGAGAATTTCAGGACTTTCTAGAAGGCGCTTCGCTGCCTTCCGTAGAGTTTGTGACACAGAGCATGGTGCCCAAAGACGATTTGGAACCGTTTCTGGCAGACACCCTATCTTGGATTCGTACTGTCGTCAGGCCAGAGTGGCTGATCCCAAACTTGGAGAAGCGGCTATTACCGGTGCCGGAGGCGATTGATGGGCACGACGCCTTCATCGGCGCGTGGACTAAAAGGGAACACACGTTTCAGATCATTGTGACTGAACAAAAATTTCACCTCGTCGTGAACATGGTTCCTTCCCACCAACAGACGGATGACGCGGACAAAACGCGGGCGGCGATCCAACTTGCCGGTGGGCTGATGCAGTTGCCGGCCGAATTGCGTCTTTCCGATTGGGAACCCACTCCGCTCGGCAAGCTGATCGTCTTGAATAGCCGTAAGTCAATCATGAATCCGCTGATCGCTGCAGCGATATGGTACGAAACTTTGACCATGGTCACAGACGGATCCGCGACGAAATACTCGGTGTTCAAGAACATGAGCGAAGACGATCCGCCGCAGAGCGATGGCCCCAACGTGACTTCGCCCTGGTTCCCGCGAGAGGGCACCGCAGCACAGTGATTCCTTCTACAAAAAGTAAGCAGGACGGATTACCTGTACGACAGACGTCTGCGGATGTGATGTCAAGGCCGGAGGTGATCGGCCGGCGCTGTCCCCTTATCCGTCCGGCGGCATGTATTCGATTCGCCCCCCATAGGCAACATATCTTGTCATCTGGCGATAATGATGATGGATGGTCAATGCATTTGTAGATTACTGTCTTTAGCAACACACGGCTGCCTTTTTTATGTGGTTTTTTCGTTCAGCGAAAGATTTGCTGCCTGAGCCCATGGCCAGTCAGGACGCCGCGGAGGTGGCCGCGGCGGCAAACCTGAGTCCGTCGGCCAAAGGGTTATTGGTGTCGCAGATGACCGCGGGCGACTATTTGACGGTCCTCATGCGACACAAGCTCAATGTCGATTCGGTGCCGTTTCTAGCGCACCTGATGCCGAAGGAAAAGGCAGTCCAATGGGCCGTAGCCAGTTGTGAAATGGCAATGACGAAAGGACCGGCCTGTCCAGAATGTACTCAAGCGCTGGCGGCGGCGAAGGGGTGGTTGAGCCACCCGAGTTCGCAAACGCAACAGGCCGCGGCGCAATCTGCAGCGGCAGCGCCACAAAACGATCCTGCCGCATGGGCGGCGCAGGCAGCGGCTTGGGCTGGCCAGACCGAAGGTGACGGAACTGTGGATCAGGCCAGTGCAGCTCTAACCGAGGCAGGAGTTGATGCCCAGCCTTTGGTCAGTGCTATGGAACAGGCGATGCCCGCTAACCTTGTGGCACAGGCGACCAGTGGCGCAGTGATGCTCGCGGCAGCGCAGGCGTCTGCAGGTGTCACGCTACCCGATTTACCCAAACAACCGACTCAGCCAGAGACCCCTGACACGGCGCTACCGCCTGTCAGTTTGCCAGAGGCAAAAAAACCTGCAGCTGACGTGGAGCTAGGCATGACGGCACCGCTGGATTCATCTATCCCCGAGGTCGATGAACCTGATCTTCTTGGAAGTTTTCCGCCGCAACAATCTCCCGACGTTGCGCTGCCGGCCGCAGAGGCGGTACCGGGCCAAGAAAAGACCGACATCTCACAGTTGCCTGATGAGCCGGTCATGAGCAAAAAACAGATGACCAAAGCCCATGGGAAGCTCAAGCCGTTCGTTGAAAAGGGCATCGAAGTGGCCAATGGCCCCGATATGACTGTGGCCGATGAGTGCGCGTCGGTCTCAATAGCCGCGGCACCGGCTTAAACACACAAGTGTAGGAGGTCATGATGTTACCTGCAGCACGACTAACTGACATGCATGTGTGTCCCATGGTGACCCCGGGAACACCGCCTATTCCCCATGTGGGTGGTCCGGTGACGGGCCCGGGACTGCCCACCGTTTTGATTGGGGGCATGCCTGCGGCTGTGGTGGGTGACATGTGCATATGTGTTGGGCCACCGGATGTCATTGTAAAGGGCTCGATGACCGTGCTGATCGGTGGCAGACCCGCAGCACGGATGGGTGATATGACCGCGCACGGTGGAACGATTGTGTGCGGAATGCCGACCGTCTTGATCGGTGGTTAGCAGGTCAGGTGTGTCGCGGTGGCGGGTTTGAGTGGGTGTTTCAAGCGACCCTTCCGGGCAGATCGAACGTCGAAACGGCATATCCTGCCGCGGTCACGCTGGACACGAGCGTGTGGTGACTAGAATTTGCCAACCAGCCCAAGATTGATCGACAAGTCTGTTGCCGTATTCTGCTGGGGACCAAATGTCTTGACGCGGTTCGCCGCGGCGCCGAAGCTCAAGCCGACCGACGGATCGGTGGGAGCTGTACCGGGTCTAAGATTGAGGTTCACCGACGCTTTCCCACCAAATTTTTGCTGCCGCTGATTCTGTAACGCGATGGCCATGGCAGTTACGCTGATCGAGGATCGGCTGCCAGGGAGATACGATAAACCGAGACTAAGGTCGTAGCCCAGGGGCGGCATATAAGTCTCCGTCGGCCGTGTGTAGCCGACCTTTCCTTTTGCGGTCATTTTCAGTCCCCTGGCGACGTTGACGACCACCTGTCCCTGGCCCGATGCCGAGGTGAGCTTGTCGTTCTGGACCGCCACTTGGAAACCGATTTCCGCTTCAACTTTGGACCACTTGGCTTTGGCGAATGCAGTGGCGTCTAGCTTGCGATCGGAAGGTGCAAACGTGATACCTTTCACACCGGCTTCCACATTTCCAAGGAACTTAAATTTGAGCTTGTCGCCAGCAATCGACGTTAACTTCGAGGCCACAAAGTCCCCTTTTCGTACCACGTACATCGCCGTCGCACCCCCGACAGCCAGACCCGCGGCGATCACGACCAGCCATCCCTTATTTTCGTCGACGAATACGCCAATCGGAGAACTTTTAAAAGCACATTCGAGTTCCTTGAGGCTGTGTTTGAGCTGACGGAATTCGGCACTCTGTTCAATTTGTTTTTTGGCACTGTTGGCCGCCGCTTGCGCGGCCTTGGTCCCAACGGCTTGACCAAACTTACCTGCGTCTTGGCTCGTGACCGGTTGACCTTTGTGCTGTTTATCGATCAGGCTTTTGGCATGAGATTTCAGGGCAGACTCGATGGCTTTCCATACTTTGTCGTCCTTGATGACCTTCTCGATCATCTTGGGAGACCGCAGCACTGTGGCGTCACCAAGCTGAAAAACCAGTGCGATGGTGTCCTGTGTCGCATCGATCACACCCTTGCACTGTTTCATGACGGTTTCCCTTCGTATTCTTTTTTTTAAAACCTGATGAGCCATTACACCAGAGGCGATGGGCCTGTACGCCCTTTTGCCGTCATGGCTATTGTCGGTCACTATCGGTTCTGGTTGCGTCGTGTACGGCGAATATCGGCACGCAACTCTGCTATCACAAGCTCGATACTAGAGGAGGTGGTTATGCGTGGAGTGTCAAATTGGCTCATTTTCAGATACCCAAAGGCTGGCGGTCATCGCGATTCAAGGTCAAGAAAGGTACCCGATATGTCAGTTTGGTACGCGTGCCCATCGTTGGATCGCCGAGGGTGACGGACATTGATCTATGGGGCGGTGGGCCGGAAGGGCAAGAGCGGTTGCTGGTTTCGGTGGCTGATGCGGCGATCGCAAAAGTCCGTGAACGTCGTTCGCCAGGCAAGCATCTTCGGCGCTTCCGCCTTTCGCCTACCAGGGCCGGTCGAACAATGCTGGAAGCAAAGCTTGCCGCAGGAGAGGTTTGGGCCAGCACTCAAGTGCTGGTTCATTACCGTACGAAGCTGGCGTTCCAGAAGCTCTGGGACAAGTACAAGTATGAGCGGATCGAAGCGGGCTGTGCGCCATACATTAATCAGTGTGCCATCCGTGTCAGCGCGGCGTTAAAAAGAGCTGGCATGCCGCTTCACGGCTATTCGGATCCGGTCTGTAAGGCCAAGGGTGTCATTCACGCACGAGGGGCACGGTCACTGGCGCAATACCTGTGGAGAAAGTTCGGCCGTCCGGAGATCATCAAGGCCAACAAGAAACAGGCGGTTTTGGGGCGAAAGGGCATTGTTTTTTTCAACAATATGCATATTGACGTGTGGGACGGTAAGAAAACCGGATCGGGTGAGTACTTCGGTTCAGTCAAGGAGATATGGTTCTGGGAGTTGGAGTAACCACCCCGGCGACCGTTCCGATCTCCGCAGGGGTGGCGTCGCCAAAGGGGTTTTGTGTGGGTATGTCAGACGCCGGTATCATGCAAGCGGCTTCTTTGCCAGGGATAACCGCCCCACAGCGAAGAAGACGGCTAAGCAGGGTTAAGGCGGCAGGTTCGAAGGACCCGTGAACCTTGTTAGGACAGGGCAAAGCCAATGCACACCGCTGACACACCGGATCCGGCTAAGGCCTTACCGGCGGGTTGTGTGCCTGTGGCCATCGATCCGTTTTCAGACTCGGTTGCGCTGCGGCTGTGCGTCGTTGTAAGGACTCAGCGCGATCCTGTGGGCGGTGATTTGGTTTCTCTTCGCCGAACGTTCGAAAGTCGCGTGATTCTAGCGTGTGTCGTTGACGCGGCAGATTGTGTTCAACGGTGGTTAGAGCTTTGGATTCAGCAACCACCAGAACAAGCCGATGCCAGTGGGATCGCGGGTACCCAGCGAACCAACGCGCTGTGGGACCAGCGGTGGCGTGATCAGGCCGACGCTTGGCGGACCGCCGACCCCACAGGCACCCTTTCAACCGGATGGGAATCGCGTCACCCCCCGCCGATGTGGATTGACCGTAGCACGCACAAAATAGTCTATGGTGTCGATGCGAACAGTGGCCACCCTTTATCGCTGTGTCAGGACGACACATGGTTGACAGATCACGATCTGCCTGCTTACGCCACCAGTTGTTGTCGCTACCTTTATGTCCCGAAACTGGGTTCAGATTCGCCGCTGATCCCGTTGACGGCCGAAACTCTGGCTGACCCGTCTGTGTTGCCGATTGGCGCTGTGGGGAACGCTCAGCACGATGACCTGATCCCGCTGAACCCGGGAGGGGGTCTGATGATGGCACGCCAGTACAGTCCGATCGATCTGGAGGCGTTTGTAGACGTATTGTCCGGCCAAACGCAAGCGACGATGCGGCACGGTGTATCGGGGCGTGCCGTTGTTGACGCGATAGAACCAACCCCGGCTCATCTAGAGGCCGGTGCCAATGGTGACGGGCGGCTCTTTCTAGAACGCCACGGGCTGTGGGGGCGGCTGCTGGAAGGATACCATTTAAAGATCAAATTGCTCACCGATATCGTGTCAACGGTGCAAAACGTTGTCCGGGTCACGAAGCGACCTGTTTTGAATCTGTGTCCTGACAGTTTTCAGATCAGGCTTGGAGCTGACGGGTGTGGGCTACCATACTTGTGGACAGCGCGTGCGGTGCTGG
Organism: Phycisphaeraceae bacterium; assembly: GCA_965222495.1. Classification (GTDB taxonomy): domain Bacteria; phylum Planctomycetota; class Phycisphaerae; order Phycisphaerales; family Phycisphaeraceae; genus CBDCUA01. The sequence goes on from CBDCUA010000007.1 coordinate 1,500,423, forward strand.
CTGACGGCGGCGACGCGGTCCATCTACCGATCGACACCGACACCGGGCAGTTCTTTCATCGGACAGTTCGTGACGTATCTATTTATCAGCCTCGTTCAGTGACTGCGCCATCGCGCGGTTTGGCGTCGGTTCGGATTCGGGATGTGGAGACGCCCACAAAAGATACGCTGGTGGTAGAGGGGACACTGGCCACTGAGCAAAGAATTGAAACGCTGCCCGGGGACCTGGCGTGCCTGCGGCTGGACATTGGCCAGCCGCCGGTTGACCTCTACGTTCGGCTAGAAGCCCAACAAGCGCTGGCCGTGGGTGAGTGGCGTTTTCGAGCAACCAACCAGGGACTAAACCATCAGCAGGTGCAGAGCCTAGTCGCGGCCAAGGGATTGCCCATCCCCCAGACACCTTTTGAAATCGTGCGTCACCTAAGCACACCATGTGATCTTTACGCGTTGGCGGTATTGGCGGTACGCGTGCTGTGTGCCCATCCGGCAACGTCTCTTCCCACGTTGCTGGACGAGGTCTTGAGCTTGGCTGGGCAGGTGGCCCAGGACCACGACGCTTCGGTGCCATTGGAAAGGCGGATCGCGGCTGTGTTCGACCGTGATCCGCGTTGGATGGCGTCACTGGGCCCGCACCGTCTGGTGGCCGAGGCGATCGCGCCCGACGATGCGTTCGACGCGGTCCCGGCCGAGCTCTGGTGGCAGACATGGGCGGAGGTGATTCGCATGTTGCCGGGGATCGGCGCCGACAGCACATGTCGCGGGTGGGGCGATGCCCGATCCGGACAGATCCACCGAGTGTTCGACGAGGCACTTGCTGGTTTCAAGGCGTTGCTACAGCAGTCTAGGAGTTTGATCGTGATTGATTGGCAATTCAACAGAGAGGTGCACGCCGTGGTTCGTGGTTATTTAACGCAACTGATCGGGGCGCGGATCGGATCAAATCCTGTAGACAGCTCGGACGGTGATCGATAGGATGGCCGTCACGCCAGACACACCTCAACAAAAGCCAAGGAGCATGTGATGGTGTTTGTAGAACGCTTTAAAATCGTAGCGGAGTGTGGTTGCGGTGAACATGTGGCGCCGGTGGACCCAGGGATCCTCGACGGCGTTGATGACCCGTCAGCGCCGTGGAGTCCCGTCGGATCGATAACTGCCACTAAGTCACTGACGCTCAACGGCCAGAAACGGCATCGTCGATTGGAAGGTGACCGGTGTCGCGCTCGTTGTGCCCCGAACCCACGGTCTATGAAAGGTTCTGCGGTATGGCTTATAGCGTTTATCGCCCTGTTGTGCGTGGGCTGTCAGTATCAGGTCAGCGTATCACTTGACGACGGGTTGCGTGAATCAGGCATGATGCCATCGCTAGAGATCGATTTGGTTGGTGTCAACGACAGCGAATTGGATCGATGGCGTCATTATTCGGTGACCGAATACTTTGGCGTCGGTGACGTGTTTCGTCAGGACGCTGATCGATATACCATGACCTTTGCAAATACCGATCCCGGTCCGAAGTCACTCCATCACAAACATCCGATTTGGGACGTCTGGAGACACAAATCTGCAAGATGGTTGATTGTGATGGCGCACCTTCCGGGCGATCACAAAGACCTGCCTGATCAGCAGGACGTGCGGCGATTAATCCTTTCGCTGTCTTCCAAAGAAGGATGGCCCCAATGGCCGACCACACATATTGACCTGGTGGTCAAGAGAAGCGGTGTCGTAAGTCTGACCGATATGAAACCTCAGTAAACATTAAACATTTAGAAACGACGCCGATGGCATCTTTCGGCCGATTTCATCCGGACCAGGAGTTGCACAGAACCGGTCTGGGGGCCGTATTCAAAGCACGTGCCGCCGACACGGAAGGCTACGTCTTAAAGATATTGGATCCGCCGCCAGACGTGCTTCGCCCAGAGGCGGTCGAGGCAATCGGTTCACGATTTCTCGAACAGGCACAATTGCAGCAGAAAGTCGCCGCGGGATCAGGAGACCGCCGCCATTGGGCGCCGATCTATGACTGCGGTATTGCCTGCTCCAAAGCGTTCTACGTCACCGACTATTTCCCGTTAAGTGTACAGGACCTGATTGATGGTCGGGCCCACACGACGTGGGCGGTGTTGCATGCAATCGTTACCGCGGTGGTGACGGGCTTGCATCAGCTTGACACCGCTTGTCATCGATCCCACGGTAACCTTAAGCCTTCGAACGTGTTGATTCGAGTCGATCGAGCGGCGGATATCACTGTCCGTGACGTGTTCCTGACCGATCCACACGTGGCCGTACCGTTGTCGTCAGACACAGTACTCAGCGATCAACACCAGCTGGGACGGCTGATCTACGGGTTGGTCACACATCGGGCACCGCCAGATTCTGACCAGTGGTCAGCGGGGCGGTTGCCACATTGGCGTGATGGCGGGCGAACGTCTAACCGCTGGTATGAGCTGTGTCGTGACCTGCTCGATCCAGAGGCAGACAAAGATCCCATGTCACTGGGTGTGTTAGCCGAAAGGATCGCCGCCCTGCGCCCGGGCGTTCGCTCGCGTTGGATTGTCGTATCGGTGTTGATGATCGGGTGGGTGACCGCGGCGTTTGCGGTGTATGTTGTTTGGCAAGACAAACCACCGCCTTCCGTGATCGATCCTCAAGCACGGGTTACGCTGGATCACAAATACAAAAATTGGTTTGGTTATCTGGCGAAAGACTTTCATTCGTTGCGGCGCCAGCCATATCAGTCGGACCATTGGCTGCGGCCGATCGTTGCCGTCTTTGATCAGGCCGAGAGAAACGGTGATGTGTTCGACCCGAATGCGATTGCTCCCAACGGCCAGTCCCAAAGAGAAATCGAAGTGGCGTTGGATCGGATTGAGAAGATCGAAAAGATATTGCGTGCACTAGGCGATGCGGAAAAACCGTGGCCACAGTGGGAGATGGTTCGAAGCACGATACAACGCTATCACGAACAGCGGTGGGACAGACCGGCCAGAGTATTGCGCCGACTATTGGAAAGGCTTAGCGCTGCAGATCTGATCGAGGTGATCAATGGGATCGACGAGGTGATCGAGTTGGCGCCGCTGCTCGCGCAAATCGATCGCGATTGGACAGCGCTGCAAATGTTGGCTCAACAGATTGTCGACGCCGGTGATCCGTTGCTGGTTGAATACCATGTCTATATCGCCGGGCAGCTGCAGCAAGAGATGACGTTGTGGGACGTCGTTCAGGTCCTATCGCGATTGTCAGATCGACTATCCCAGCAGCTGAAGCTGGCTGGCCGAGTCCACTGGAGTGTCGACCGTTACTGGTACCAGACTGTGGATCAGCAAAACTTTCTCGATCACCGCACAGTGAAGCGGACACCGGACCAGGTGCTCACAAGTGCCATCATTGAACAGTGGTTGCAGGAAGTCAAAGATCCAAGATTTCGACAACTGGACGTTGCTTTGGATCCACGTGGTCGTTGGGTGCTAAGCCCCGTCGGCACGCATCGGCGTCAACCCGCTGAAATGCCCGCTGTCCGCCGTTTGGTCGAGCAACTGACGACGGAGGTCGGGGTGGGCGGGAAGAGTCAGATTAACTCGATTCTAACCCAGTTACGCGTGATCGAATCAGGAATCGTGAGTGTAGATCGCAAGCCGTGGAATGCCCTCAGGCGGCAGGAGATTGAACAACAGGTGGCGGTTTTAGACGATCAGATCCGACGTCTTCGAGCCGATTTGGGTCGGGTGCGTAGCCAGTTGGCGCAATCGTATGAACAGTACACGGCGCGGCTGCGACAGCGTCACAGTGTCGTGGGTTCGGCATCTCAAGCCCTTGACGCGGTATGGCGCCAACAGCGTGATCGGCTGCTGGTGCAAGCTGGCGTCGACCAACGGTTGCGTCCAGCGCTATCTGAGCGAATTGGCCAGCTCGAAGCGCTGCTCAAACGGTTCGATTCGGCATTTGGCCAACAACCGAACGTACCGTGGCGTGAGTGGGCCAAACCGATGATCCGACATTGGATGTCGATCAGAGAGCGGGCGATCCAAACGGCCCTCCAACATATCGATTGGGATGAGGTATTCACGCCAAATGGTCAGGGAAAGATCATCCCGGACGCCAAAGCGTATACGCAGCATCTTACGGCGGTCACAGGCCTGTTTGGAGATTTTTATCGTTTGGAGGATCTTCTGGACACCGGTCACGATCTACACGAACATCCGATCGAAGGTCCCAGTGTGGGCCAGCTTTTGGATAGGTGGCGACCATCCAAATGGTGGTCCGACGACCCGACGATGACCCAGGTCCTTGAGCCGTTGATCAAGCGGATACAGCGGCTCGAAGACGTTCATCGCCAGCACGATCCGGTCAAGTTGGTCGGAATGGTGCAAGATGTCATCGTTGAAGATCTTGCTGGGGCTATGGCGGCGTGGCGTCGGCTGGGTCAGATGAACCGCTGGCCTGCGCGGTGGCAAGACCTAGACTCCGAAGTAGGGTTGCAGCGACGGCTTAGAGCCGCGGTCATGCGGGTACCGGATCGTCGGCGGCAGGCTCGTCTGACACAAGAGCTGGTCGAAGAGGCAAAGCGGCGGTGGCTGACTTGTTTCTCACAGGTCATCGATCCGACCGATATTGACCGCTGTGTGGCCTATCGAGCCGAATTGGGCGTCGACCGCCAGACGCTCGTCGGTCATCCGCGTCTGCGGTTTAATTTGCTTCTTCATGCTTTGAATCATCTGCCGACGGATCTGCCTAAATCACAGCAACGACGACTGATTACCGATCACCTGCAGACCTTGCAATCGCTCATCCCACGTCTGGATTCCGAGGTTCAGGGTTCGGTTGGTCTGTTTGCCGATCGGTTGCGACAGCTCCTGGACGAATCGGGGACCGCTGCCGATATCGATCCGGAAAAATTGGGCCCTGCGACTGTCGACGGCTGGACCGGTCGTGTCGCCGAATCGGATGGGCGATATGTGGAATTTTTACAGCAATCGCCCCGGGGTACCGGCCACAAGTTGGTGTTTTTTCGGGTTGACCTCGAACAAGACACGTCGGTTTACGTCAGCACCACTGAAGTGTCAGTGGGGTTGTTCCGAGACGTAGTGTCTGCGTCTGGCATGTGGTCGCAGGTGGCACCCCGTATGGGGGAAGAAAACTTTGAATTGTTGGTCCCCGGTCCGCGCAGTTGGCAGTGGGTCGATGCCAACAACCCCGAGAAGGGCATCGATGTCGCCATGCGGTGGTACGCGGTACCGCCAACCAACCTGGACCAGATGGGATCGGTTTTTGCCAAAGAGTTGCGCTTAGAACGGCAAGACTCGATAAGCGACCTGATGCGGATTCGACCTGCAGACCAGCCGTCGCTGGTTCACCCTGTACAACATGTCTCGGCTTCTGGAGCGTGGTGGTTTGCTCACATGATGGGGTGCCGGTTACCAACGGTATCAGAATGGCACGCCGCCCGCCGCGTCAATCACCAGCAGAGAACCAATCTTCGAGATCAAACGTGGCGCCGACAGCAGCAACATATCCAACAGATGATCGGTCGTGGTGGTACCAACTATCCGTGGCCAGACGTGGGCATTTTTGTGCCTGATGTGGGGCTTGGGTTGGACCTGCCGGATCAACAAGATGCGACCGCCTGGGACACGAACGACCAGCGGCTTTGGTTCGATGCGGTCGATGACGGTCAGGCGCAACCGTTCCACCACCTCGAAGGCAACGTAGCGGAGTTCGTGTACAACCACCCCGATCGTTTTGCGCAGGCGGCTGCGGGAGACGGGCCGGAACGGTTCGATCAGCTGCCAGATCCTGGGCTGGCGGTCATTGGCGGGTCGGCGTTGTCTGCTCCTGAGTTGGCCGTCGATCGGCCATACCCGTTGGATCTGAGTGATTACCACCGTGGTTTCAGCGACGTCGGATTCCGATTGGTTTTTGTGTTACCGAAACCGACCGTAACCATGATGCTCGAGCAATTACTTAAAGAGTTTGCGTATATTACTTTGGAGGACAATTAACGTTCTACGGGGTCGATCGCAGCGTCGTACACGGCGGTGACGTTGTGGCGGATAAAAGGGTCGGTATCAAGTTTTCGTATCGAGTGGGGGGTAGCGCGAATCACCCACTGCGATCCGGGCTCGGCCTGGACCAAGTGCCAACCCAACGCGTCCCCGGCACCCATCGGCGCAGGATCGGTCATTGAAGTCTGTATCGGATAGTATATGGCATTCACAGAGTCGATTGATACGCGCTTGGGTTCATGGCAACCGGTCGTTGATAGTCCGGCAGACAGCCCGATCACTGTCAGTAGACCCAGCGGCCAGCGAAAGATGCCGCCCTGGCGCTGGGTACGCTCGAACGTCTCTACCCTTCGTTGGCGGTGGGGGCGCCGGTCGGGGGGCAATGAACGTATCTCTGTCGCTAAATCTGGCTTACACCGTTTGTGCGTCATCAGAACGCTCCTGTTGTTAACTTTGGTGTTATCCGATCGGTTCCCCAGATGGCGGGCGGGGGTCCGATCCTTTTATCCAATCGCTATATGTTCTTCGGCTAGATCATCGTTGGGCTGTGGCGATCCGAGTGAATTTGACGTTCTACGGGGTACGGTTCGCCCGTCGGCGGTTTGGCTGGGTCGATGGGGCTTGTCGCACAGGCGCGATGCCAACCACGCGCTCGATAGCGTGTCAGTAACCTGATTTGGATTAGGTGCTTAATCGAAAAGTGGTTTTAAGATTCGACAAAAGGTCACCGTAGTTTCACAAGGTACGTTCTTTATGGATCGGCAGACCTCCAAACAGGTGACGCGGACAGCCAGCCACTTGCGGATGTTGCAGGCGGACTTCGCCGAGGACGACCAGGTCCCCCGTCAGGCACATCTGCGAGATACGATTCAGCGCGCGTTAAACCAGGTGACACCCAGTCAGCGGATCGCCTTTCTGGAAAGGCTGTTGTTGAAGTTTCCCGCCTGGGACGGTGAGTCATTAAAATGCCAAGTCGGTGGGCCAAGTGCGGGTCGTTCGAAGCAGGATCAGCGTGACCTGGACGATCCAGCATTTTTGGGTCAGCGACTGGCTGATCTGGCGCCGTCGATGTCATCCGACCAGAAACGTGGCTTGCGGCAGCAACTCCGCCAGGCAGGTTTGATCGATGACCCCGTAGAGACTTGGTCTGAAGCGGCCATGGAGCGATTTCGGTCGGCCATGGAAATGAAACATGAGCCATCGATCCAAGCGGATCGTCTGCTGGATCTTGTGCCGGTATTGGTTGGGTTTGTGGTTAGCCTCGAGCAGGTGTCGTGGGCGACGTGGCGGGCCGTAGCGCCGCGTTCCTCCATGCGCCAAGCGACGGCGATCGATCGTACCATCGACCAGTTCCTCTCCGGTGACGCACAGGTGACGCATCGCCAAATCAGTCAGGACTTAGAGCATCTTCGTCGTTTGACCGCGTCGCTGATTTTGGCACTGGGGCGAACCAGTGAACAGTTCGCCCATGACTTTCTGGCCCGCTTGTCGCCCGATCACATTCAGGCACTGGTTCCCAAACGGATCTTGTCGATGTGCCAAGAGATGTTGTATTGGCGTAAGTACAAACAGCTGACGGAGAACCTGAGCGATACGGCGATCGAAAAAGACGTCAAACACGCGATCGCCCAATTTGTACAGTCCTTAATGGTCGGCGTTGACTGATCCCTGATACGGATCCAGCCCGCGGATACCCGCAGGAGGTATCGGATGTCCAACATGCCTGGAAGTTTTTCGTCCGGCAACCGGAAGCGGGATCATCAACTCATTCGTGAGGGGAGTCAGTGATGAAAGGGCTGGTTCATTGGCACGAAGGGCAGTATCTGCACCCACATCATCTGCAAATGATGCAGCGGCAGACCCTTGATCAGGTCGCCACCGATCGGAATCTATCGACACCCTATCCGGCGGGGCTCGTCGAAAGCCGTTTTTCCGTTGACGCGTTGGCGAACCATCAGGTGCGATTTGATCGTCTGCGGCTAGTGATGCCCAGCGGATTATGGGTGGATGTGCCTGACAACACGGACTTGCCACCGTTGTTGGATATTAAAGAGGCGTTCGAGAGCAGCGGCGGTACGCTGACCGTTTCGATTGGCATACCGGTATGGACGGCTTCCCGCGGCAATACCCTAGACCCCAACAATAGCCAGGATCATCGTATCAACCGGATCTACAAGATCGTTGATACCCAGCACGCTGACGAGAACACGGGTGACAATGCCCAGCCAGTGTTGATCCGTCGCGTCAATGCGAGACTGCTCTTGGACGGCGACGACCAGACCGATCTAGAGGTGTTGCCCCTGCTGCGCTTGATCGCGTCAGGTGGTGATGAACCGGGTCTGCCGAAGCTCGATCCGGCGTTTGTCCCGCCATGTCGGGTGCTCGGGGCCTCGCCCACGCTCACGGCGATGGTCCGCGATGTTGCGCATCAGGTTGCGTCAAGCCGGAAGGAGCTCATGGCTCATTTGGCCCGTGGCGGGTTCAGTCATGAGACGATTCGCGGCCTGCAGTTCCAACAGATGCTCCGTTTGAAAACACTTAGCCGCTTTAGTGCCATGCTGCCTCAGATGGCCAAGGCCTATCAGATCAGCCCTTTTCAGGTGTATCTGGTTTTGACGGAGTTGTTGGGTGAGCTGTCGGCATCGGACCCGACCTCTGACCGCTTGGAGTGGATTGATTACGATCATCGTCGTCTGGGATTGGCGTTTGGAGACCTCACGGACAGAATCAAATCATTGCTAACAGCTCAGGAAGCGACAAGTTTCTTGAAAGTGGCTTTCGAACGCGATCAAGCAGCCCACAAGGTGACCGTCACGCCGCAGCAAGTTGAACGTGCCAGCGAGTTTTACCTTGTGATCCAGACCCAAGAAGATCCCCGTCGGTTGGCGAAACTTGTTGAAGATGCCAATCAATTCAAGCTCATGGCGTTAAGCAAGATCCAGATGCGGGTGCATGGTTTAAAGCTGCTTGAAGAACGAAACCCACCTTTACAACTTCCCGCGTCGGTGGACATGCACTATTTTCGCATTATGACCGCCGACAACCCCCAGATGTGGCAGCTCGTCCAGGAGGAGAAAGCTATGGCTGCCCGATGGCCGGCGATGGAAGCAAACGATTATCAGTTGACACTCTACATGACGATTTCAACGTAAAGGTTGTCCATTGTGTCCCTAGAAAAACTTTGTGATCCGTTGTTTCAGTATGTTTGCCGGGTGAATCGAGCGGCAAGGAAGGGCGCTGCTCATGAACCGGACCGCGTGCGCGCTGAGCTTGAGATGATGTTTGATCAGATGAAGAAACAAGCGGCGACGAACCCTATTTTCGCGAAACAGTATGAGCAAGTGGAACTGCCACTGATTTTCTTTGTCGATTTTATGATCAAAGAAAGCGGCCTGAAGTGGGCACCTCAATGGCGAGAGCTGGCGTATGAACGGAATGAGCTGGCGGGTGATCAGCGGTTTTTTCAGCTTTTGGACGCCACTCTGTCGGACAAATCAGACGAGGCGACGGACCGACTGACTATATTTTATCAATGCATGGGTTTGGGCTTCACGGGGATGTACACCGGTCAATATGAACTGTTGCGTGGAAAAATGCTCGAGTGTTCGTTGAGGCTGAGCAAGCGGATGGGACCTGGAGAGCAAGACTCGATTTGTCCGGAGGCGTACCAGAATATCAATACAAGTGATCTGGTCGAGCAGCCGGGTCGTAAGCTTGGCGCCCTGAGCATCGCGTTCGGTGTGCTGGTGGTCACATTGTTCGTGACCAATGTTCTCATGTACCGATCTTACTCGGCTGATCTTCGGTCTGATCTGGTTCGTATTGCCAAACACGCCGCATGGCTAGAGCCGGCAGATACGACCCCACAAGATCCAGGGATGTAGCTGGTCATGAAATCTCTATTTCGCATCTTCATTGCGTTGCCCACGCCGTTTCGGTCGTTGATCGGCGTCCTGATGTGCACCAGTCTCATCGGCCTGGTGTACATGATCTTTCCGAGCATGTTAGCGGTTTGGGGCTTGGTGATTGGCTGTGTATTGATGGTGGTCTTGGTTGTGCTGTACGTGCTTGTCCTACGGGCACTGGATCGTCGCAAGGCCGCACCTCTGGCACAAGGGATTATCGACAACAGCACCGCCGCACCCACGGCGGTAAGTGATCCAAGTCACCGTGCGAAGTTAGACGAGCTGGCGCGTAGTTTTTCCATGGGTGTCGAAAAATTTCAGGCCGCGGGCAAGAACATCTATGCCGTACCGTGGTACCTGTTGGCCGGTGAGCCCGGCTCGGGCAAGACCGAAGCGATCCGTCGGTCTCAGGTCGGATTCCCCCGTGGTTTTCAGGATACGCTTCAGGGCGCTGGTGGAACGCTGAATATGAACTGGTGGTTTACCAACGACGCGGTCATCCTAGACACCGCCGGGCGGCTTATGTTTGACGATGTCCCCCCGGGGACCACCAGTGAGTGGCAAGCGTTTCTGAAGCTGTTAAAAACTCACCGGCGCAACTGCCCGATCAACGGGATGCTGTTGGTCATCCCTGCCGACAGTCTGATTTCAGACAGCAACGAGGAGCTGTGTCGTAAATCTCAGAAGATCGCTCAGCAGCTCGAGGAGATTCAGCGGACTTTGGATGTACGCTTTCCGGTATTTGTGGTGATCACCAAATGTGATCTGATCAACGGTTTTCGCGAGTTTTTTGATCCGCTAAGGGATCATCAGCATCAAATGATCGGGTGGTCGAATCCGGCGTCTCTGGATCAACCGTTTGATCCTCAACTTGTCGATCAGCACTTCGAGTCGATCCGTGACCGTTTACGACATCGGCGGTATCGGCTGTTGAAGGATCCGATCCACACCGAAGATCCAGTCGGTAGACGAATTGACCAGGTCGACGCGCTCTACGAATTTCCGGACGCCGTCACGCGTTTAGGGCCGCCGCTGAAACAATATTTGGAAGCGATCTTCGTTCCGGGCAACTGGTCCCCGAAACCGCTATTCTTACGTGGGATTTACTTTACGTCATCGATGCGAGAGGGCCAGGCGCTAGACGCGATCCTCGCAGAGGCATTGGGTGTGTCGGTCGAATCCCTTCCAGACGGGCGGGGTTGGGACCGAGAGCGGGCCTATTTCTTACGCGATTTGTTTCTGAACAAGGTGTTTCGCGAACGCGGTCTGGTGACCCGGGCCTCCAATACCAAACGTTTATTGCGTCGTCGCGGCGCGGTCTTGTTGTTAGCCGGTATGGTTGGCGTGTTGGTTCTGGCGGGGCTGACCTGGTTTGGCAGGGCCCGGCTCAGGTCGTCGATTGGCACGCAGCGAGGCTATTGGCGTTTGGTTGCCGAACACTATGCGGGGGATCGCCCGGCCGATCTGTCCGTCATTGGCGAGGAGGGTCACCGTGGTTCCCTTCGGTTTGTCTTTCGTGGTAGCGACGACCTGAAAGGGTTTGGCCAGCCCATGACCGTGGGACGGTTTCCCGAAGCGTGCCAACAGATGGCGGCCGCCGACATGCAGATCCCCTGGATATTTAGGCCGGCCACTTCGATGTCAGGCTTAAACGGCGATCGTGCAGAGGCGATGGGGAGGATCTACAACGCGGCTGTGCTTTGGCCGCTGGCCGACGGTGCACGGCGAAAGATGCGGGCCGATCGCGGTCAACGCTGGTCGCCGCAGGCAACGGATACGCTTGTCCAGCTCATACGCATCGAAGCGATCGCGACGGTGGGTTCTAAACGAGTGGGCCCCGATCCTCAGGGCCACATCTTGGATTTGGCTTCGATGTTGCGATACATCCTGCCGAAAGGAATGGCCGATACGGCGACGGTGACCCAAGACCTACCGGCGTTGCAGTCAACGCTGGCATGGATCGACCGCCATCACAGGGAGGGTCGTTGGCCTGCCGTGGCGCTTGAGCCAGGATCAGACGGCGCCCAGTCGGCGGTCGAAGTGGGGGTCACCGCGTTCTTGGAGAACTGGCAGGAGACAGCCAGCGGGATCGATAGTCGGTGGGCGGTGGCGCTAAACCTATGGGAAGGGTTATCGCAGTTTGCCAATGCCGAACAGCGACTGTTGGCTGTGGATGATCAAGTCGAAGAATCGGTCGGTGCGTTGACGGACGCGCAGCTGCGGCCGCGGTTGGCAGCGTGGAAGCAGGCGATGGCCGATCTTCGCCGGGCCAAGAAGATCATCGATCCTGCGTTTGAACAGCTTGCTCCCCAGCTCCAGCAAAAACCGCTGAAAGCTGTGTTCTTGGATTCCGTGACCGAAGCCATCGTCGCCAGTGAAGCCGTATTTGATGAGCTTCGCTCGAAATTGCGTCTTGCCGCGTCCAACGGAAACCAGATCTACACCCAATTGGCCCAGCATCTGGATGACCAGCGTCAAAGGATAAAACATCAGATTACCGAACGCGGTCAGGACGCGGTCCAGCGCCTACCGAAGCTGGCCGGGGTGCTGTTGGGTCAGCCGACGGGTCAAACCGATCGCTTTTACCAGCTTCGATATCGAATGTATCAGCTGACCGACCAGCAGCTGGTGGCAGAGGATCCACGGGTCGATCTACTTGTGCTTGGTCAGGCCGATGACACGGTCCAGCGAGCGATTGAGCAGACGGATCATCAAGTCCGGGTGATTTCACAGCGTGCACCTGGAGTATCGATTTTCTCCGAGGCCGGTAGGGCTTGTCAGTTTGTGCTAAGTCAGGCAGACCATCGACGTCGTCGCCATCTGGCCCAGCAGACCGCGGTTCACGCACCGCAGGATTATGACCAACTCATCGCATTGATCGGCCGATACGCCGATCAGGTGGTCCTCATGGATCGGCCGCGGTTGTTGATGACGGCCGCCGCTGATGGTGGGCAATATGATCAACGGTTCGATCCAAGCTTGGCCGCTAGACTTTTTGGTGCCCAGGTTTTGATGACGGATTATGGCGTGTTTGATGACGGTGAAATACCCGATGACGGCGTTGCTGGACCGATGGTCCAACCGGTGGCTATGGAGCGGTACTTGGAACAGTACCGGCAAGACTATTGTTACTATTGGTCTACCACCGTGCGTCAGCGAGAGGGAGTGCCTGGCCGCAGCAGGGACTGGACTTGGTCAGAGTTCCGCGAACAGCTCCATGACATGGAGGTGTTCCATGTCAACCAACAATTGATCGAATTCACCGAGCAGATCCGTGATGCGTTGCGGGTCACGGTCGACACGCCCGCGGCTTGTCCGGACAGCTCCGGGTTGCTGGATACGCTCGTCCAAGAGATCAAATTGTTGCGGTCTGACCCGTTTGCCCAGATCTGCTATGCCGCAAACGATCTTTGGAGGGGGCTCGAGAGTGACGAAGATACAGCCAGACGGAGACTGTTGGCCATGCCCGCCTCATCGTTTGCCAACGAATACCTAGAGCCGTACATCGAAGGAGCAGGTGTGCCGTATTGGAACGGTTTCTACCTCACCGCCTTGCGAGCATTGGCCAGCAGCGCCGAGACGGAAGCTGGAGCGGCTTTGAACAAGCTGATCCATGATCACAAACGATTTCCGTTGGTGCCCGTAGATGAACAAAGCGACCCATTAAGCTATGAAGAAATGCAAGAGGCGTACCGGCTGTCACAGAAAATTCAAACACTGGTGGCGACCGACACACCGTTACATCCGGATCGTACCGTTGGGCAAGGGGGACGAACGAAGTATCAGGGTATCAATCAGCAGCTGGATCGGCTGTTGGGCACGACACTCTTGAAAGAGCAAGGGGAGCAATGGTTCGGTCGAGTGGCAGCCGTTTTGCAGGCACTGGCGCCTTCAGAAGGCCCATTGAGTTGTAAGGTATACACGCCCACGAAGAGCGATCAACTCAACCTACCGAGCGACGACGACTGGGGACGGAACGCGGTCCATTATTTCCGCTTTCTGGAAGTCAAATCCGACGGTCCTGGGCCGTTCCATCGGGTCAACGCGGACCGCGTTGCGGTGGCGGGTCGGTTTTCGGTTGGTGACGGAGGCTTGCAGGTTGTCTTCTACGAACACCTTGAATCCGAAGAGGCCCGTGGCCATGTGACGTTCGCCAGTCCGTGGGGACCGATCCGAGCGGTGCGACGCCCGGAGGCCGTGCACGACAGCGGAACGGGACGTTTTCGGGTTCCGCTTGTCTTTCAAGACGCCGGCGGCCAGCGGTTCTATTTTTGGATTGAGTTGGAGTTTAGCCGTCCGCTGCCCATAAAGGAACACTGGCCAAACCAGGCGATATGGCCCAAGCATTAGAAGTCCGCATCTATGGGCGAGGTACACGACGGATGTGGCTGGAATCGAATGTCGGGTTTGGTTTTTTTGGTCGATCTATTAACGGGTTTGTCAGATCTAAAACTCAAAGCGGCGCCGATACGTGTGGGTTGTTATGGCTTCCAACGATGCTTTAGCCACAGTGCGTTGAGCACCACACTCAGCGAGCTGAATGACATCGCACCCGCCGCCAGCATCGGGTGCAACTGCCCCGTGGCCGCGATCGGGATCAATAGTAAGTTGTACGCAAACGCCCAGAACAGACCGCCGTAGATGCGTCGCATGATCGCTCGGCTAAGCCGTACGGCCCTTGGGAGGGCATTGAGATCATCGGTCAGCAGCACCATATGTCCGGCGTCTATGGCGATGTCAGTGCCGCTACCGATGGCGATGCCGATGTCCGCGGAGGCTAGTGCAGGCGCGTCGTTAACGCCATCGCCCACCATCGCCACGATATGTCCCATATTCTGAAGTTCGGCCACCTTCGCCTGCTTGTCTTGAGGCATGACCCGAGCCATGACGTGTTGAGCTTCGATGCCCAATTCTTGTGCGATGGCGTTGGCGGTCGATGGGTGGTCGCCTGTCATGAGCATGACCTTAAGCCCCAAACGGCGCAGACGAGTCACCACCAGAGGGGCGTTGGGCTTGAGTTTGTCCGCCAGCGCGATCCAACCCTTGGCCCGGCCATCAATGGCCACAGCGACCGCTGTCCGGTTCAGATTCAGAAGCTGGTCACGCATCTCAAGCATTTGATCTAGGCCAGTAACAGCCTGCTCGCGTAAAGCAGCGATGCGCCCGACCACCACCATTTGACCTTCCACACACCCCCGTACGCCCGCAGCGGTGTGGCTCTGAAAATCGGTAACCGGTGCCAGCTGGAGTCTGTGTTGTTGGGCGTGTTCGACAATGGCCCTTGCAAGGGGGTGTTCGCTAAACCGCTCCAGGCTTGCTGCCACACGCAGCAAATGGGTCTTATCACAGGTTTGGTCAATCGGGATCACGTCTTTGACCGCCAATCGTCCTACCGTCAGCGTGCCCGTTTTATCGAGGATGATGTGTGAGAGTTTTCCGGCTCGTTCCAGTGCAGCGGCGTTTTTGATAAGAATGCCACATCGCGCACCCAACCCAGCGCCCACCAGAATGGCCGTCGGCGTTGCCAATCCCAACGCGCATGGGCAAGCGACGATGAGCACCGCCACCATCGCATTCATGCCGAAGATCCAAGCGCCTCCGAGACCCCACAGGACCAGCGTCAGCAAAGCGACGACCAAGACCATTGGCACAAACAACGCGGCAACCGTATCAGCAAATCGTTGAATGTGGGCCTTGGAGCGCGCGGCGTGTTCGACCATTTCGATCACTTGCGACAGGAGTGTGTGCCCACCCGTCTTGGTGGCACGGAAACGGAACGCCCCGGTCTGATTGATCGTGCCCCCGATCACGGTCGAACCCGCGACCACGTCGATAGGCACCGATTCACCCGTGAACGTGGATTGATCGACTGCGGACCGGCCATCGGTAACCACTCCGTCGGCGGGTAGGCGTTGTCCTGGTTTGACCAGAACGACGTCGCCCGGAGCGATCTGGTCGGCGGCCACGGTCATTTCACGGCCGGTACGCAGGATGATCGCTTCGGGCGGTTGGAGGTTTACCAGCGAGCGGATCGCCGCGGCCGCGGTGTGCTTGGTGCGGTCTTCCAGCAGCCGTCCCAGACCGACAAGCACGAGGATCACCGCGGCGGTGTCAAAGTAGACCAGTGACTGTCCTTTCCAGGCGGCCACGGCGCTGTACCCGTACGCTACCGAAGTGCCCAGGGCGACCAGCGTGTCCATGTCCGTTCGCAAACGTTTGATTGCACGCCACGCTCCGCGGTAAAACGTGTGGCCTAGCATTAACTGTATCGGTGTGGCCAAGATAAACTGAAGCTGCGCGGACTTGGGCGTGTGCCATATCATGGCCAACAGGACGATGAACGCTGACAGAACCGCGGCGATCATGAGGATCGCCAGTTGACGACGCGGAGTCGATTGCACGTCATCGTTAGGATGGGCTCTGGAACGACGTGTAGGGTTGCGCTTGTCAGCAAGCACCGCATCGTATCCCGTTCGCCGGACAGTATCGATCAAGGCCTTGGCATCTACACCGCTCGAATCATGTGTGATCGTGGCTTGGCCGGTCACCAGGTTGACCGACGCGTCGTTAACCCAGTGAACCTGCCGCAGACTTTTTTCTAAAGTCTGAACGCAACTGGCGCAGTGCATGCCCTTGATGTGGAGTATGATTTGGGGCATCCTCTAGAGATCCATGGGTGAACAAGCCGGACCGATTTTCCACGTGTCGACCATGGCCACACCGATCGATAGGGGCCGCTGACCGCGTGGGCCAGATTCGACGGGATCGGCCGGCGGGCATACCGTGTCAACGTTCATGGGTATCGGTCCGGATTAGGCTGAGGCTAAGGCACATCAATAGGAGTATCCCATTTGACTGAATCGCCGTTGACCCTTGATGAGTTCCAAGAGCACATTCACCGCCGATACTACCACGCCGATCATGCCCGCGGTACACCGGCAACATTTATGTGGTTTATTGAAGAGGTCGGGGAACTGGCCACCGCGTTGCACGGGGTCGCTGGAGAATCACCCGCCAACGCGGCTCTAGATCCTCTGGAAGAGGAATTTGCCGATGTGTTGGCGTGGCTGTGTACGCTGGCAAATATCAACAGTGTGAATCTCGCGGACGCGGTACGCAAAAAATACCTGACAGGTCCAGGGCCGGAGGGCCATAAATAAACAACCGGGTACGGATCAGACACGCCACGACAGTTTATTCTTCGCTCGGGGGATATTCGAAATTAGGCTATAATGCGGTTTTGACCGGTTGGGGTTACTTAAGCGGGAGACGGCAGTAAAGAGGGTCTTTGGGTGTCATGGCAGGCGGCGGCAAGGAGCAGGCTATGGATCAAACCCGCTCGTTAGACAACGATCATCCCGTCGAATCACCAGGCCAACGGATCCCCGCGGCAGGACCGTCCGGCATGGACGCCATGCTGTCGCAACCGTCTAAAGCTGCCGACGGATCGCAGGTGTCGACCATGCAGACCACGCTCCTGCGCCAATTCGGGCTGAGATTTGATCAGTGTCTGCGGCCGTTGCTGCGGCCCTTAGCCAAAGCCGTTGACTCCTTGGCGGACGCGGATTGGCAAACAAACACACCAGAGGTGTTGTCGCCGTTGCGGGAGTTGGCCCACGACTTGCAAGCGTTGGTCGACAAGGTCGCCCAACAGCACGCCTACGTTTTGATATTCGGCCCCCTGAAGAGCGGTAAGTCTACGTTCATGAATGCCCTGTGTGGTTCGTATGTCAGTCAAGTGACATCACTGCCAGCCTACCCTTGTCTCGTGCACGTCTGTCACGACCGGCATCCGGGATTTACGGTGACGCGGTACGACTGCAGCACCGAACAATTCGACGATGCCGCCGGCTTGCACCAGGCGGTTGAAGCGGCTCACCAAGCGCTGGTCCAACGCATTCGCCGTGTGGAACGTCACGGTGCCGAATTTGATCCGGACACGCACATGCCCGAAGCGATCCGGAAAATCGACGTCAAGGTGACGGCAGGCGATCTGGACCAATCCGGCGCCGTGCTGGTAGACACACCCGGATTGTATACGCGGATGAAGTTTGGTTATGACAGGATGACCCGCCAATTCCGAAATGCAGCGGCCTGCGCCATTTTCATTGTCAAGGCTGACAACCTGTTTCTCGAACAGGTATTTGATGAGTTTCATGAGTTGTTGGGTCTGTTTAGCCGGATCTTTCTGATTATCAATATCGATTCAGCCAAGAAAGATCTAGGCCCAGACGGCCAGCTTGTGCCAAGTCTTGAGCATCGGGATCCCGGACGCATTATCAAAGCGTTCGAAGATCTATCGATGAGTGTGGGGCTCAAGGCCGCCGCGGATGCGGGGCGGCTGAAGATGTATCCCGTCGATTTGCTCAGCGCCGCGAGTCGGCGGCTGCGCGGTGATTCCAATCACGGCGCAAGATCGGCACACACCGGACAAGCCGACTTCAACGCGTTGTTAGGTGATCTGACCCAATACCTTAACAGCAGTGAATACCTACGCGCATTGATGTCAGACAGCTTGTGCCGTGCCCAAACGTTGCTCGAACAGATTCACCGTGCGGTCGGTCAATCACAGCGGACTGAACTGGCAAATCGTGTTGCGTTGTTGGGGCAGCAACGGGAGTCGGCTCAGCTGCAGAAACGTGCCGTTGGTCGTCTCAGGGATTTGGACTGGCGGCAGCAGGCGTTATCACTGCGAGCCCCGATGTATGCCGATCTTCGGCAGCAGGCTCAGCAGATACAGCGCACGACCGGTGATGCACTCGTCAATGCTGTTGATGTTTGGTTTCAGACGGATCATAGTCTTGAGCAGCTTAACGACGTGGGAATTCGTCCATTGCTGACCAAAGTTCAGGCAGAATCTCTAGCCCAGCTGCACCGCTGGATGCAACGCCGGTTTGCCGGTGTCTCCGAGGCATTGAAACTCTCGCCGGCCGTTGTCGGCGACCTGCTGACCAGCCAGATCGATTTGGATGCCACCACCAAACTGGCGATGCAGCAAGTCCGCCCGCAGGAGCGGATCACCCCACCGGCGGCGACGCTTGTGGGCCGGGATATCGCTGTGTGTCGCCGGTGGTGGGATTGGCTTCTGCTGCGGTCAAAGCATTCTGTGGCCGATCGATTGTTTGGACCTCCCGGTCATTCAACACGCTCCATTGCCGTGGCGGTGAAGGCCAAACGGTTGGGAGATGCCGGAAGGGACATGATGAAGAAACTGGCGACGGAAAAGCTTGGTCAGATGGTCAGCGATATCGTTGATCAGCTCCCCGAGCAGCTGTTTGTCGATTATACGACCAAGCTTACCGATCAATTAACTCAGGTTCTGCGCGATAAGGCAGAAGAAGCAAGCCAAGTCTTAGACGACTTGGATCGCCAGTTGGCTCAGGCTCAGCAAGTTCTTTCTGATCTCACATCCTTACAGCATTGCAGCCAGCGAACACACGACGCCGTCCGTGGCCTGGCCAAACAGTTCGGTGGCAACAGGCAGGTGGATGAAGATGCGGTTGCATCAATACCCGATGCCAACGCCAGACCAGACCATATGCCCAAGGACATAGACGATTCTGTCGTGATTGTGACCAAGCCGACCGACGCGCCTGTTCCCGCGGATCCTTCGTAGGCTCGTGGCCCACCGTTGGGGATCGGAACGGCTGTAGGTTATTCCGTTCTTTAGAACCATCCCTTTTTCTCAACCGCGTAAAGGCGGTAGAACTCTTCGTCACTCTTGGTCAAGTAGATGATGCCCTCCACAAGGCCGACGATGCCCATGACCATTGCGCCCAACCCACAGGTCAAAACGGTGACCAACAACATGATCACGCCCGGGGTGGTCAGGCCTAAGATAAACTTGTGGACGCCAATGGCCCCTAACAGAATACCACACACACCCGCGGCAACTTTTTTTCCTGCGAACGATTCCGGTGATTGTTCAGTCATGTGCAGGCCTCACAAAATGGTGTGAATAGAAATGCGGTGCGATTGTCACCGCGGCCAAGATTGCTTCAGCGTCAGGTCATCGTACGACCTTTGCCTGACCAATATCGACGCTGACATTGAGTTTTGGATTCATCACGGCTTTAGCGTGTCCGTCTAATATCTGACGGATATTGCGTGCAATGTTCTTGGCATCGATTCCTGCTTCTTGAAGCTGATGGGCTCTGCTGTCCTGATAGACCCAGCGGTTAGGCATGCCCAGACGATAAATCAGGTCCGTTGGGATCCGGTGCTGGTTACAGGCCTCCAGGACCGCAGCGCCAAAACCGCCGGCCAATGCGTGGTCCTCAACTGTTAAGACAGGGATCCCGTCATGAATCAGCTGCTTAATCAGTTCGATGTCGACGGGCTTGGCGAACCGTGCGTCATACAGGGCCACATCGTAACCCTGCGATTCAAGTTCTTGGAGAGCGTTGGCCGCTTCATACACCATGACACCATAGGCGAGGATCGCCACGTCCCCGCCGCCCCTGGCGGGTTTGACAAGGTTTGCTTTGCCCAGTTCAAACGGGGCCACCTCGGATTGCAGCAATGTTTCGGCCACGTTGTCTCGCGGGTAGCGGATAACCGAGCAACCGGTGTCGTAGGTACGCATAAACTCAAGGCCAGCACGAAGGTTGGGTTCATCGCTGGCCGCGAGCATGACGACACCCGGTAGCGGTGAGAACATTGCGATATCCATGAACCCGTGATGCACCGCACCGTCGCCGCCGACGTATCCGGCTCTATCCAGGCAGATTCGTACCGGTAGTTCCTGCAGTGCGACTTCTTGAAAGACCTGATCCAGCGCCCGCTGGACAAACGTCGAGTACACCGCGAAGAATGGTTTTAAGCCACATTTGGCCATACCGGCGCACATATCCATTGCGTGTGACTCGCAGATGCCTGTGTCAAGGGTGCGTTCAGGAAACTTGGGCATGACCAAGTTCAACCCCGTCCCATCCGGCATCGCTGCGGTGACGGCGAATACTTTTTTATCACGCTGCATGACATCGATCATCGCATCTGCAAAGGCAGTGGTGAACGATCGTCCACCTTTTCTTAGCTCAACCCTACATCCCTCGACAACAAAAGGTTTGGGCGAGTGGAACGTGGTCGGATCGCCGGTAGTAAAGTCGAAACCTTTGCCTTTGATCGTCTTGCAGTGAAGCAGCACGGGGTGATCGATCGTTTTGACTTCGTTGAGCATGTCCACGAGGGTTGGTAGATCGTGACCGTCAACAGGTCCTACACACATCAGGCCAAAGTGGTCATACAAGTGATCGTGTGCTAACGCGGCTTTGGTCATTTCACCCAATCGATGGTACGCTTCTTCAATCGTCGACCCACCGGGAAGCCGCTTAAGAACACCTAACGCTCGTTTCTTAAAATCGTCATAGTGTGGGTTAATACGGAAACGATCGAAGTATCCCGCCAGCGCGCCTTGGGGTTTGGCGATCGACATTCCGTTATCGTTGAGAACGACCAGAAATTGTCGCCTTAAGGTGCCGGCATTGTTCAGCCCTTCCATCGCCACGCCGTTAACGATCGACGCGTCGCCAATCAAGGCAACCGTCCGCCGTTGGTGTTCTCCTTGCAGCTGGTCGGCACGAGCAATCCCCACAGCCGTGGAAATGGATGTTCCTGCGTGACCTACGCTAAACAGATCGTATGGACTTTCCCGAGGTTCGGGGAAACCCGCCATGCCGTCGCGCTGCCGCAGCTTGCTCAACAACGGCATGCGACCGGTCAGCAGCTTGTGCGGATAGCACTGGTGACCGACATCGAATAGCAACCGATCCGTATCAAAGTCGAATACATAGTGCAGTGCGATCGTTAGCTCGACCACGCCAAGGTTGGGCGCCAGGTGTCCTCCGGTTCTGGAGACCTGGTCACAGATGGCTTCGCGAATCTCACGGGCCAGCTTGGGCAGTTGGACAGGTGACAGCTTTTTTAGGTCAGCTGGGCTGGCAATGGTCGGCAACAACTTTTGATTCGGTTTTTTCTTTGCCGATGCCCGCTTTTCGATAGCCATGATGAGCCTTTCTGTGTGCTTTCACCGAACGCCGGTGCCGTATACTGTCAAGCCATTGTTCTTCAAGTCGGCGTATACACGTTCGGTCCGGTACTATCTTTGTCGGACGGCCAGGTAGTCGCAAAGCTCATGAAGCGGTTCTGCCGGGTCGCCCAAAGGCACCAGTGCAAGATGTGCTTTGTCGCGGAGGCGGGTGACCTCAACGCGGCTAGGTTCGATACCCAATAAGCCTGGATAGGTCAGTTTGCCCTTGTCACGATCCTTATTGGCCGCTTTGCCGAGTTGTTCAGTCGTCTGTGTGACGTCCAGCAAGTCGTCGACAATCTGAAACATCAATCCGATCGCTTCGGCATATTCGGTGATTGCTCGCATTTGCAGCTCACTGGCTCGACCGCACAGTGCGCCCATCCTTCCGCTGCAGCGGATCAGCGCTCCGGTCTTATGGCGGTGGATGGTCGCCAGCGTCTGGGCAGGATCGCTGTCCGGTTCGCTTTCTGTCAGCGTGTCATAGACCTGTCCCACAATCATCTGGTTGGTGGCGATTGCCAGTTCTGCCATAATCTTGTTCGCCAAACCGTCAGGCCGCATCCGGGTGGCGATCAGCTCAAAAGACAAGCCCAGCATCGCGTCGCCGGCCAAGATGGCCATGGCTTCGCCGGCGTGCTTGTGGAGTGTGGGCCGACCACGACGCAAGTCGTCGTCATCCATCGCCGGTAGGTCATCGTGGACCAGGCTAAAACAGTGCACCATTTCGATGGCTGCTGCTGCGGCCAGAGCCTGTTCAGCTTGACCACCCACCGCCTCGCACGCTCGGATGACCAGGGTTGGACGCAATCGTTTGCCACTTCCAAGAAGAGCGTAACAAATTGCAGCGTGAAGATTTGTCGTTAGACGCCTCTCCTCGAGGAACCGGGCCATATAACGTTCCACAGCGAGGGCAGGCTGGGCGACGGCGGCGAGATCTGAGGTATGCGGCTGCGACACCGTATTGCTCATCGACGGATTCCAAAGTGGGCAGGTGGCTCAGATTATACGTCATTAGCCGAAGGTGAACAATCGAAGGCCTCTTGGACCACAGCCGGTTTTTAACCCCACACCGGGTCTGTTGCATCGAGGACAAATGTCGGAGGTATTTTAACGTGCGGTCGACGGTAGATGTTTGGCCAACCATGCCGCGATGACAAGGGCACCATCTTCGGGCAGGCTTTCATACATCGCCCGGGTCATCGATCGACGTTTTCGAGCATCGGTCATTAGCGTCATGAGCGGGCCGGCCAGTTGTCGGGCGTTGGCCACCGGATCGATCAGGTCGTCCACAAGTTCAGCGCCACCGAGGTTGACCAGTTCACGAGCGTTATTCCCCTGGTGTAGGTCTGCGTGGTGCGGATAGGGCATAAACACCGTTGGCGTGCCGTTAGCGCGAGCCTCCGCGACGCTACCGGCGCCGGCTCGGCTGATGGCCACAGTGGCGGCGGTCCATGCCATGCCCATCTGATCACAAAATGGCCGCACCGTCGCGTCTATGCCCGCTTGGGCATAGGCATGTCGTATGGGATCGGCCCCATGGGTGCCGACCAGGTGCAATACCTGCCATTGCGCTAACGCCAGACGCGGTTGAGGTAAAGCCACGAGCTGGACCATTAGCCGATTAAGGGTCTCTGCGCCTTGGCTGCCACCCACCACCAGCAGCACGTGACGCTCGGGGTTCAGACCCAGTGTGCGTCGTGCCTCTGGTTTTTCAACTCGGCCGATCGCACACCGCCGCAACGGCAGGCCCACGTGTTGACCGTCAGCGGGTGGTGAGCAGACCGTGAAGACTTTTGTGGCTCGCCTGGCCATCAGGGCGTTTGCCTTTCCCGGTGGTGTGTCCAGATTGACCATCGCCACCGGTAATCCGACCTTGGAGGCGGCCATGATCGCGGCGGCAGACACACAGCCCCCCATCGCAACGATCGCGGCAACGTTGGTGTTTCGGATCATTCGTCGAACCTGACTGATGCTGCCAAACCAACCAAGAGCAAACCCTGGCCACCCAACCGGGTTCCACCATCGCGTTGGGAGTGAGCGCACCGGCAGCGGACTAAAATCGAGCTTCGATGATGCGAGGATCTGTGCGTCAACCGGGCGTGTGGAAATAAGAAAATGACAACGGCAGTCGACACGCAGTTCCGTCAGCCGTTCTGCAATCGCCAGGCTAGGGAATATATGGCCGCCTGAGCCGCCACCTGCAAAAAGAATCATGGGGGATCTAGACATCGATTAGGCACAAGCAAAGAAAACACAATGGCCCGTCTAGACGATAGAGCAAACGGATTCGACGTGCTCATTATAGTTGGGGATGTGCCAGTCCTTGTGAGAAGGGAACTATCGTGTCATACGCCGGCGGTCAACCGAATAGGGTGGCGGTTGGGCATGGCATTGATGACTCGTGTCCAGTGCCGCGACCAAGCCCAACGCCGAAGCGGTCAGGACCCAACCGGTTCCGCCAGCGCTGACCAGCGGCAACGCGATGCCTTTCGTGGGGATCATGACGGTGACCACAGCCATATTAAGGGTCGCCTGTAACCCGATCGTCAGCACAACACCCAACGCAAACAGTCTTCCAAACGTGTCTTGGCACTGTCGTGCAATCGCCAAACCTGTCCAGAGCAGTACGAGATAAAGCCCGACAATCAGGGCAGCACCGAAAATGCCCAATTCTTCACAGATGACCGCAAAAATAAAGTCCGTGGTGTCTTCGGGGAGATACCCGAATTTCTGGATCCCATTGCCCAGGCCGCGGCCCATGATGCCCCCTTGGGCGATTGCCAGCAGGGATTGGATCGGGTGATATCCGCTGCCCAGCGGATCTGCCCATGGGTCGAGAAACGCGCCCAGCCGGGCTGTCCTATAGGGGCTGCGAATAATCGCTCCGACCAACATGACGGCGGCGGGGGGGACAAGCAGGGCCAATTGCCAAAACCGCGCACCTCCGGCCAAAAGTAGACACAGCGCGACCATTCCCAGCAGAACCGCTGTGCCGAGATCTTCGATCATGATCATGGCACATGCGGTGATAACGATCCCCAGCATGGGTGCCAATCCGCTATGAAACCGGTACATGACACCACGCCGTCGGGTGCACCATGTGGCAATCGCGAGGACCATCACCCATTTGACCAGCTCGCTAGGCTGGAATGATATCCCCCAAGATTTCGGTCCCACGTATAGCCACCGGCTGGCACCGTTGACGGATTTGCCCAGGCCGGGAACAAGCGTCATCGCTGCAAAGACCAGTGAAATCACCACCAACCAAAACACCGGGCTGCTTGGCCCGCGCAATTTCAGTAAACAACGAGTGTTAAACCTGCTGGCCAGCGCCATGGCGACGATCGCCAGGCCAGCGTAGAGACGGTGTCGGTCCCACAGAAACCACAACAAGTTGCCTTGGTTTGGGTTGGGCGTGCCGACGGTCATCCCCGCTGAGCTGACGATGACCGTTGCCAATCCCAGCAATGTGATCGCGGTTAACTGAAGTACGTGACCAGATCTCACCATGCAACGGTGATTATCGGTCAATTGCCCGTGACCGGGTCACAAAGTTGGTCGACAGCAATTGCTGCCTGAGATGAGCGATTGATGCGGTCGCGGCTACTTTACCGCGTGTGTTAGCGCCGTCAGCGCATACGCTGTGGTCAGGTTGGGATCTCCCTCCATCCAACGATCGGCATCATTGGCCCACGAACCGTTCTTATGTTGCCGCGTGACAAGCTCGGCGACAACGTCGTTGGCCCAATCGTGTGACGTGCCGTCGGCGGTGGTGATCCGGTCGCTGCCCCAGGCGTCTAATGCTTTGCTAAAAGTCATCAGATAGTAGTAATAGCCCTGCATTTTCTGCGATTCAGGCATCCCGGGATTGTGTTTTAACGTGTAATGTTGGCCGATCCAACGGTAAGCGTCGACGACCCGCTGATCGTGACGGTCGAGATTGGCGTAGATATAGCTCTTGAACCCGGCATAGGTCATCGAGCCGTACGTGCGCAATCCGCTGACGGGTCCGCCAGATTTGGCATGGTCGATCATGTCGGGGCTGGCCATGGACTGGGGTACCCCAATGTGCTCCTTGTCGATGCTGGTGGCGTAAATAAACCCGCCGTCTTGGACAATTTTGTCACCGAATTGAGTGTTGGACCTGGTGCCTTGGCAGCGGGTGATAAATATCAGGGCGCGCTGAAAGACGGGATCATTACAGTCGAATCCTGATTGATACAGTCCCTCGAGCATGATCTGAGTGTTGGACATGTCGGGACGCCCGTGATTGCCATAGCCGGCGCCGCCGTAATACGGGTGATCCTGACCGATCGGTTGGCCGTGGGGATCGGCTTGGTTCCGCCATTGCAAACCGATCAGAAAGTCCTGGGCTTTATTGATCGTCTCCGCAACGCCGGCTTGATCGTTGATCCGAGACAGGGCGGCCAGACAAATGGCCGTATTGTAGTTTTCCAAAATACCATCGTGGATACCACCATCGTCGTGGCGCTTGCTGAGCACATACGCTATCGCGTTTTTAATGGCCGGATCGTTGGTGGCAAGGCCTGGACGATCGAGCATCAGCGTCAACACCATCGCGGTGATCGCGGGGCCAGGCTGGGGCGTCCAGCTGCCGTCCGCGTTCTGTGTTGTGCGTAGATAGGTGATGCCGCGGTCGATAGCGCGATCGGCCAAGTCCCAGTGACTGTCATCCAAGGCCCGTGCCTTGGTCGCTGGCCACAGCACCAGGATTAACGCAATCGTTGCCAAACCCGTTGTGAAACGTTTCATGATCAGACACCTGCTCGCGATAGACCCGCCGATGTGGGCACAACCATTATACGTCGTCAAAAGTCATTGTGGATATGGGTGTTACTGCGACAACCGGAAAGTCCAGATGCTGAAGATTAGGGATTGCGATACTTCGCGTCCAGCTCGTTTTCAAGTCGTTCTAACTGACGCTGTTCGGCTTCGAGCCGAGCCCGGCGGTCAGCCAGCTGGCGTGCCAAACGGACTTCTGGCGGATCGTCGTGGTAGTGGCTGTAGGGGATCTTGAAGTCTTCGGGCAACACGTCCGCATTCGGTGGCGGGGGCTCGGTTCGCATTTGTTTGAGTGCTATCCAAGTAAAACCCGTGAGCAAGACCGTGATCACGGTCAGGACCGTGTGCCATAGACGAATCCACAGCGATCCTTGGCCCGACCAGATGCCGACACCCGCGACCATCAGTACAACAGTCACCAGGAACATCGTCACAAGCGCCGCCCACGCTGATCGGGGTTTTTCCGCTTGCAGGCCAAGACCAAACCCCGCCATGGCCAGACCGCCCACGGTCATGCACATCACCATGAGCATCACGCCTGTTCTAAAAGGATGTTGCGGTAGCGATTGAACAGTGACACCGATCGAGCGGCTGTCTTGAAGGTGTTGGAGGATCTGTGGGCGTGACAGCAGCGGTTCCCACATCCCGGCCAGTGGGTATACACAGCAGGTCGACAGGAACAAGATGACCCCAACCGTCTGCAACAACACACCCGTACCCTGGGCAAAGGCACGTGGTGGCGATCGCCGTAACTGATCGGTCGAATCACCTTTTGCTTCCACGATGCCGTCGGGCGAGTCCGTTGGATTTAAGTTGGTGGGTTGTTCCATGGATCTGTGTGGGTTTCCAATTGATCGCGGCAGAACCGGCTGACGAACCAGAGTCGTCGGATCGCCAGCCCCAGTAGCACCAACAGGCTCCCGAGGGTTGCGGCATTGAATGTCAATACGGTGGGGTTGCGGGTCCGAATGGCCGTGAGCACATTGTGGACAAAAACAGTGCCGAACACGATAACCTGAGTGGTGGCCAATACCAGAACCACTCTTGTGGCGGCGGTGTGGCCGCGACGGACGCCGAACCCCAGTATCACGTAAGCCACTCCGGGCACAAATCCCAATACGCCGACGGTTACCACCGCCGCTCCAAGCATTGGACGGATATTTGAGAACTGCTCAAACTGTTCATGACTCGTGACCCGGCGCAGCTGATCAAGTGGCAGTAGCGCAGCCCACGCGGTCACCGCCGTGCAGGTGCCAAAAAAGACTGCCTGTACGGCGCCGATCAACCATGTGATGGCCGCTGCTCGGCGACACAAGTTCCTAGCCTTGACGCCGATGGGTGGCAAGTTCCATGGATCTGTGTAGGGGTCTGAGTTCATGTCGTCGCTTGCCGTAACGGAATCACCCAGATGGGGCCGGCGGTCAATCCTTTTCTAAGGCGCTGGAGTGTTGGTGGGAACACACCGCGACGGAAGATCCTCGCACGATTTGGATTATGGCGTTCATTTCTCTTCTGCGTAAGTCAAGATTGGCCTTGTCACCGATTGATCCAGATCACTGTTCCACCCATGGCCATCGCGTGACCACTTTACAAGCCAGCCGAGAGGTCACCCGTCTCAACGCGGTGACAATACTGCGAGTGTCAGTTTACGCTGGTATCCTTGTTTCGGGTAGCGGTCTGTGGGCGCCAGAGGCCGCGGTGAGTCGGATCGTCGGTGACGATGGTTGAAACTCAACAGTTTTCAGCCGATAACTAGGTGGCTGTGACCCCCACAATGGATCAGGTGAAGGCGGTGGCGGGTCTGGTCTTGTGAAAAAGTATGAAGAAACGTTTATTGCTGCTGTTAAGGACGGGTGTCGCGGTCGCGGGGATCGCCTTTATCATCGCCAAGGTCAACCTGTACGACCACGTCGAGGTGCCGGCCGATACCCCTCTGCCCGATGGCCAAACGGTAGACGGTCCCATCAAGCTCAAGGTGGTTTCAGGCACTTACAATCCGTCCGATCTATCCGGTGAATTGGTTGTCCAAATGGGCGCCGGCACCGCCACAGAACGGATGATCCCGATACCGCAGGCGGCATTGGGTGCCGATGTGCAGAGTGGTGGTCTGCGATTCGTGCCTGGATTGTTCACCATGCTGCGGCATGCCGATGGCTTGCAGTTGATCTTGGGGTTGATTGTGGTGGCGGTGCTCTATCCAATCTTGTCTGTACGTTGGTGGTTATTGATGCGCGCCCGGCGTATTTTTGTGACGCTGTGGAAAGCGTTTCGACTCACCATGGTCGGAAACTTTTTCAACTTCTGTATGCCCGGTACCACGGGGGGGGACGTGGTGAAGGCATACTATGCGGCTAAAGGCAGCGGTCGGCGAGCAGACGCGATCATGAGCGTGATCGTGGATCGGGCTTGCGGCCTGTCTGGTTTGCTGGTGTTGGCCGGTGTTGCGGGGTTATTCATGCTCGACAACGATGTGGCGCGGCGTTTGACCGTGTATACGTGGTTGATCGGCATCGGGGTGCTGACGGCGGCAGGGGTATACTTTTCGGAAAGAATGCGTCGCCGATTGGGTGTTGCATGGCTCTTGGGGAAGCTGCCGGCCAAACGGTTTTTGGCGCCCATTGATCAAGCGGCCTTTGCCTACCGTCACCACAAGCGAGTGGTGATCGTTTCGATTCTCATGAGTGTTTGCCTGCACATCGTCTTGGTCTGTGCGACGTCGCTGGCCGGTTATGCGTTGGGTATTAAGACGCCGTTGGGTCTGTTGTTGGTCGTCATCCCAGTGACGTTTTTGGTCGGTGCGATTCCCATTGCGCCCCCGCAAGGGATTGGTGTGATGGAATTTGTTGCCGTGATCTTGCTTAAACCACCTCTGGCGTTTCCGAATCAGATATTTGGCATGCTCATCATGATACGTCTCTATCAGATGTTCTATTCGCTGCTCGGCTCGATGTTCTTGCTAAAGGGAGAAATCCACTTACACACTCAAATCGCTCAGGAAAACACTGACAACGCTGAGCAAGGGCAAGACCCGTCCCCGATCAATAGGTGAGAGGCGTCACAAGTGTGTGGAACATCGAAGATTCGCCGCCAGTGGCGTTTGTCAACGCGCGTTGACGGGTTGATACGCAACGGCTTGTGTTAATGGCCGTCGATCCACAACCACCACAGCGCGCGCAACATCATTGACACTCGGTCGTGGTGGAACCTAAAAAGCAGTACCATCAACACCAGCCAGCCGACGATCAACCACAGCCGGTGCCTGCCCTTGCAACACCACGCGGTGGTGGTAAGAATCGGACCGCCGACGAGCAGCACCACCAGCGGATAGAAGGTGGGGCGATGCATCCATGCCCACAGCAACTCAAAGAGTTTCACTCGCGGAGGGACCCACGTGGGAGTAACCCAAAGCGTCAACAGTAGCGCCGCCTGCATCGCCCATACCACGCAGGTCAACCGTCGGGCGATCTGCTGTTTCCACGACAGCCTTGATCCGCTAGGGGCATACTTCATGATCGGCCAACGGCTTTAGATCATGCCCATCCAATTGGCCGGGCACAGCAGGACCGGTAGATCGGCCTGACGAATGATGTTGGCCGGGACGTCACCGGCGATCAGGCGCTTAAGTACACCCTTCCCCGTCAGTCCCAGCACAATCAGTGTGCAGCTGCGAGCCTTGGCCGTGTTGAGAATGGCCTTGGATACGTCGTCAGAAAACAGCATCAGGCTCTCGGTTCGCACGCCCGCGTCGCTGAGCTGATCTGTCAGCAGCTGAAGGGTCTGCTCCCCTCGTTGCTGTGCATCGGTTTCATGCTCGTCTTCGTCGTGTAGCTGCGCCACATGGGCCACGACGACCTCTGCCTCTAGCCGGCGGGCCAGATCTGCGATGGGTGCCGCGAGTTTTTGGCTGGCCCAGGGCGAGCTGACCGCGATAAGCATCCTGCTCGTGCTCAATATCATGACTCCGTGAAGCTCAGCTTGTACCCGTTGCGTATGGTTTGAATGAGACACCCACTGGATACGTCGTGCCGGTGTCTAGGCCTGTGCTTGTCATGATAGATCGGCCTTCACCTTGTTAGGTGTGACGAATAAGATTTATCGTATCATAACCGACGACCGTCCTGTCAGCCATGGATCGACAAGAACGAGGGCCGTCACATACGCTTGCCACGGCCTCCTGTCGATGGACAGAAATCGTCCAACCACAATACATGACCAGTTGACGCCCACCACGTTATACCGATGAGCGTCTTGTGACCAGAAGGCACTCGGGGCAGGTTACATGACCACAGGAATCTGCCATATTACTCTCCCCGCCAGAATCGGGGCAAAAAAAGGACGAAAATCGCGTATACCTCTAGCCGGCCTAGAACCATCAAGATGCTTAAGACCATCTTGCTGGGGGCACTAAACCAATCATAATTTTCCGTGGCACCGACCAGACCCAGCCCCGGTCCGATGTTGTTTAGCGTCGCTGCGCTGGCGGTTGCCGCGGTGGTAAAGTCGATCTGTCCCGTGGGCTCGAGCAGCATCAGCAGAACCGCGCCGGTCATAAACAGTGTGGGGATTCCCAGTACGTAGACCAGCGTCGCCAACCGCAGTTCCGGGTCCACGGTCACCCGACCAACCTTGATGGTACGCACGACATTGGGTCGGAAGACACGCTCGACTTCGGCCAGCATGACTTTGACAGCAATCAAGCAGCGGATGACCTTGATGCCTCCTCCCGTAGAGCCGGCTGACGCGCCTACAAACATCAGTCCCACCAGTACCGATTTGGCGACAAATCCCCAGCGGTCAAAGTCGGCCGTACAATAGCCCGTGGTGGTCTGTATTGACGTGACCTGGAACACACTGTAACGGATGGCTTGAATCACCGATGGCTGTAATACCTGGCCCGTGGTCGTCACCATCCCGTGGTCGATCAAGCTGAACGCGATAATCAGAGACGCGACCAGGAGAATGCTCAGGTAGAGCCGTAGCTCGGGGTCTTTCCACACGCTGTAAAATCGGCGGCGAATCAACTGGTAATAGATCCCAAAATTTACTCCAGCCAGAACCATAAAGAAGATGATCGTGACGTCGATGGCCACGGAGTGATAGGCGCCCACGCTGGCATTGCGTGTGCTGAATCCGCCGGTTGCCAGTGTGGCAAAGGTGTGACACACCGACTCGAACCAGTCTACGCCTAGAGATCGCAACACCAAGATCTGAGCGACAGTTAGCCCCACGTAGATCAGCCACAAGACGCGGGCTGTTTCACGGATGCGGGGGCGTACACCCTGACTGGTGGGGCCCGGCGCTTCGATCTGAAACAGCTTTTTGCCCCCGACGCCAAGGTTGGGCAGCACCGCCACAAACAACACGACAATCCCAAGTCCTCCCAGCCAGTGCGTCAGCGCCCGCCACAGCAACAAGCCGTGAGGCAAACTCTCGACGTCCCTTAACACCGTTGCTCCTGTTGTGGTCAAGCCGCTCATGGCTTCGAAATAGCAGCTGACAAATGAGCGAAAAGGATGACCGGTGTCGGCAAGCGCACGGGTGACGCCATGGTGTCTGCTAACCCGCAGGATGGCCCATAACCAATATGGCAGTGCTGAAACGGCGGCCCCGCATAACCAGCCCAGGGCCACCAGCAGCAGGGCCTCGCGCCGGCCAAGGAAATCGGCTGCCTCGCGGCTGCTGGTCCACAAGATCAACGCCACCACCAAGCCGATAGAGACCGAAAACAGCAGCGCTTCCATGGACGCTCTTTCGGTCGCGTCCCCTCCTATGTATTGCCAGGCAGACCAGCATGCGGCGGCCAAGATCGACAGGCTTAGCACGATCATGAGCAATCCAAGCTGGCGTATGACGTAGCGAAAATTCACGGCGATGAGAGTCCTGATGCAGGTCGATGTCGGGCTGGTTCTTGTCCTGTCAGCGGTGCGACGCCTGCCCTATGGACGCGCGAAGATAAGGGGCGGTTCACCTTGAATGGGTTCTCTTATTTTGCGGCGAACAGGGCTTTCAATTGTTTCTGGTTTTCACTGGGTGCGATGACCACCACCGTATCGTTTTCGGCAATCCAATCATCGGCGCCGGGGACGTGGACGTCGTCGCCGCGTTGTATCGCCGCGATAATCGTCTTTGGTGGAAACTGCACTTCTCGCAAGGGGGTTTGGATCACTTTCTTGGCCGATGCCGCCACACGGATTTCATACACTTCGGCGATCCCTTCGGCGAGGGTTGCCAGGCACCGGATGGGACCGGGTTGAAGCAGCTGTTGGATCTGCGTGACGGCGGTGACACGGGGGCTAAACGCTCTGTCAATGCCCACGTGCGTCAGCAGGTGGAGGTAGGTCGGCTGCTGGAGTACCGCGATGGCCATTGAAGTCCCGGCGCTCTTGGCGCGCGCCGCGGCAAGAATGTTGTGTTCATCGCTGCCGCTCAGCGCCACGAACGCATCGGCCTGCCCTAGGTTTTCTTCATCCCATGCGCCGGGATCGGCGGGATCGGTATGGAGCACGGTAACCCATTCTAGTTTGGCAGCCAGTTCAATCGCGCGTGTCCGATCCGATTCGTACAGCCGTGTAGAAAAGGCCCGGCTTTGTAGCTGCCGGCACAGCCACACCGCCAGCGCACTTCCGCCCATGACCATGACCCTCTTTCTCTTCTCGGACGCGGTATGGAGCAGTTTCCTGGCACGCTCGAAAACGTTCACATCGCAGATCAGTGTGACCACATCACCCTTTTGAACGACACTTTCACCGTTCGGTATAAAGGCGACACCGCGACGTTCGATAGACGCGACACGGGCTGCGCCGGGCAGTCCAACCTCCGTTAACCGTTTGCCGATGGCGCGAGCGCCGTCGCTGACCGGCAACTGTTGCATCTCAATCCGACCGCGTGCGAATCGCTCAACGGCAAGTGCACCGGGATTTCGCAGCGTTTGAGCGATGGCGGCGGCGGTGGTGTAGTCGGGACAAACGAGATGGTCGATCCCAAAGTGGGTCGCATAATCAATCCCGCGACGCTCGAAATACGCACTGTGATGGACACGGGCGACGGTTCTCTCGGTACCCAGTCCCGACGCGACTGAAGCCGATAGCAGATTGATTTCGTCACTATCAGTCGCAGCGATGAACAAATCGGCCTTGCCGCAGCCTGACTCCAGTAGCGTTTCGGCATGTGTGCCGTTGCCACGGAGGATCCGCACATCAAACGACTCCTCCATCGCCGACAGGCGATCGGTCCGTGTATCGACGACCGTCACGTTATGTCCCTTGGAGCCCATCACTTCGGCGGCATGGCCACCGACCGATCCGGCACCACAAATCACGACGTTCATCGCAGCATGATCAACTTATTTCTGCTGGTGGCAAGTCGACAGACGGTTTTTAATCTTGTGGAACGTGAGACAGACTGTCATCACTGCCCAGAATCACCAACAAATCTTGGTCTTGGAGCGGTTCGTCGGGAAGTGGGATCGTTAGCGTCTGGCCGGCTGGGGTCGAAGCGTCGGTGGTGGTATGGCGGTGCTTGATCGCCACGATGTGGATTCCCATCTCTCGGCGCAGACTTAGCTGGGCGAGGGTTTTGCCGACCCAGCGGTCCGGCGTTTTCATTTCGACAATGCTGTAGCCAGGATCCAGCTCAAATCGACTCAGGAACCACGGATTAGCAAGTCGGGCGGCCCAGCGGTCAGCAGACTCATCTTC
Organism: Phycisphaeraceae bacterium; assembly: GCA_965222495.1. GTDB lineage: Bacteria > Planctomycetota > Phycisphaerae > Phycisphaerales > Phycisphaeraceae > CBDCUA01. The sequence goes on from CBDCUA010000007.1 coordinate 1,534,854, forward strand.
CGGGTTCACCACCTCGTCAGCACCGACACGTTTCATGATCTGGGCGTCGATCGGGTTAACGGCTCGCGTAATCACCCGAGGGACGGCCATTTGCTTAAGGATGACCGTGGCCAAAACCCGCGCTTGAAAATCGTCGCCGATGCCCACGATCGCGACATCCACTTTGTCAATGGCTTGGGACCGAAGCGCCTGCTCATCGGTGGCGTCCAATGCGATGGCCAGGGTGACACGATCGCGGATCTCTTCGATGATCTTCACTTCGTGATCTATACCGATCACTTCCTGGCCTGCCGATGCCAGATTGGCCGCCAGACGCCTGCCGAAGCGTCCCAATCCGATGACCGCGAAGCGCCTCATGTAATGTCGAGAAAGTGTGTTGATCAACTCGGTATCATCGCCAGATCGTTTTGGTCTACCCCATGACCACGTTTTCGTGAGCGTACGCGTAAGGCCGAGGCGCATCGGATCGGAACAACAATCCACCCATCAAAGCCAGCGGACCGATCCGGCCCAAAAACATTGTCACGATGATCACCAACTTGCCAAACGCGGTCAAGTCGTCTGTGATCCCCAGCGATAGTCCCGTGGTGCTGGCGGCACTGACCACCTCGAAAACGATTTTCTCAAACGGAAAAGGTTCGCTAAAGCAAAGCAGAAGTGTAGCGGCTGTGATCATGGTTACAAAGCATGCGGCAATGGCCGCGGCTTTTCTGACCAGGGGTTCGCTGATCCGTCGAGAAAACACCTCTGTGTGATCACGACGGCGCAGTGTCGCCACCACCGTTAGCCCAAGCAACGCCAGAGTGGTGGTTTTTAGCCCACCGCCCGTGCCGCCCGGCGACGCGCCGATCATCATCAGCGTCAGGGTCACAAACCTCCCGGCGGGGCTCAGCTGGTCTGGAGGAACGGTGGTAAACCCAGCGGTGCGCGCGGTCAAAGCCATAAAGCTTGTATCGGCGAGGATCGCTCCGATCCGACGGGTATTCAGCGGCTCTAGCTCGGTACGGTTGGCGGTGATGCCCTGTTGAAAAAAGTCGTGGGTGTAAGGTTTGAGCTGACCCGCCGTGATCGCAACCACGCCGTAAAGATACAGGGCTGCTGTTGTGCCCAGGACAATCTTGGTGTGCAAGCTCAATCGGTCGGTCGCCAGATCGGACGACGTGCTAGCACGCTTCCTGGCCGACCGGCGACGGCGCCACCATGACTTGGTCGTTTGCCAGAGGTTGTCCAACACCGGAAATCCCAAACCGCCGATGACCAAAAGGGGGATGATGACCAGATGAACCTGCGGCGCATATCGGAATGATTCTAAACTATCACTTTGCAGGGAAAAACCGGCATTGCAAAACGCGCTGATCGAGTGAAACAGACCCAGGCCCAGCCTGCGGGCCAGCGGCAGATCGTGGTCCCACATCGTCGCTAATGCCGCCGCACCCGCCAGCTCACACAACAGTGTGGTCAGGACAATAAAACGTACAAAGGATCCCACACGCCGAAGCGGAAGGTCTTGGAGCATGTGACTGAGGCTGACGTTTTGACGTAGCGACAGCCGGTTACCCAAGAGCATGGCCAACATTGACCCGAAAATGATGATGTTCAACCCGCCTAGTTGAATGAATACGCCGATGACCGTTTGCCCATAGGGCGTGAACTGCGTAGCGGTGTCGCGGACGATCAGTCCGGTGACGCACACGGCACTGGTGATGGTGAACAGGGCGTCGAGCCACGAGATGTCCTGTCCTGCGGGGACCGCCAGGGGCACTTTGAGAAGCGGTGTGCCAACGGCGATCATCGTCAAAAAACTGGCCGGCAATAGCCATCCGGGTTTGCCGAACCGGCGGGACAAACCAACATACAATTGCCATAACCGGTCCATCATCAACGCGACCACAGCGCCTTCAAATAGCAACCATCCCCCAGGCGCGACGCCGACCGCAATGACCACGCCTGAAGCCGCGATTGTCATCAATACCACATCGAACCATCGGGGGTCTGTGTCATGCGGCTTGGCTATTCTCAGACGCCAATCTATCGCGACATCCAACACATACGCCACCAACAGGCATACCTGTAAGAAGTGGATCAGCCCCCGTGGAATCGGCGGTGCATCAAACCCGTGTTCGAGCACCGTACCGGCCACGGCCAAACCGGCCAGCCCCACGCGACGAATATGTGCTGCCAGACGGACCTGCGGCGGGCCAGAAGAGATGGCCCCAGGCCGTGCCGGCGCTCTCGATGAAGGGATTCTTGCCTGTGACACCGTGGCCGCGATGGTAGCCGGTGGTACAGATCGTTCAAAGTGGAACGATTTCGCCGAAGATTGACCGGCTGTTGGCCCGGGTTAAGGTGACAGGTCAGCCAGGGCAGCTCGGTCCGGTGGGACCCCATACCGTCATCTGAAGTTGGGTGCGGTTCACAACATCTTTGCCATGATAAGCATATGTAGAAAACCTCAGAACCTGGTGTCGTGGGTTGACAAACCGTCTAACGATGTCTCCGACGGTTCTCCGAGGCGGCGATCACGCTTCACCTTCCAGGAGCCCCTCTCCCACCCCCGCTAGGGCGGGCGGTCCAGACGAACGACTCGGCGTTATCCGGAGACGGGTGGACCCTGTTTGGTGACAATCCCAGGGCGATAGGCGCCGTGGGTCAAAAGGGCCGTGTGGATGTGCTAAACTCTCTAGCCATGCCAGACGCCGCTCAAGAGAACAAATCGTACAAGTCGACGCTCAACCTGCCCAAGACGAGCTTTCCCATGAAAGCAAATCTTGTTCAGCATGAGCCAGTGGCGGTGGAACGATGGAAAAAACTCAATCTGTATAAACAAATCCGCCAGGCCCGGTCTGGAGCGCCGCGATACTTGCTCCACGACGGTCCGCCGTATGCAAACGGTTCGATCCATCTCGGCCATGTGTTGAATAAGGTGCTCAAAGACATGGTCGTCCGCTCCAAAACGATGGCCGGCTACGACTGCCCCTATGTGCCTGGTTGGGATTGTCACGGACTGCCCATTGAGCACAAAGTCATGAAAGACCTGACAGACCCCACTGGCAAGATCGAACCGTTTCGTATCCGTCGGAAGTGCAAAGCATACGCAGAAAAGTTTGTAAAGCTTCAGTCTCGTCAGATGCAGCGTTTGTTGACATTGGCAGACTACGACCACCCGTACTTGACAATGGATTGTGGCTATGAGTCAGCGGTGTTGGATGTGTTTGCGGATCTGTTAAGTAAGGGACTGGTGTATCGGGCGTTGAAGCCGGTGCACTGGTCTGTCACCAACCAAACGGCGTTGGCCGATGCAGAGCTAGAGTACGACGACCGAGAAGACACAAGCGTCTACGTGCTGTTCAACATCGCAAATCCTTCGCTGTGCTTGCCTGGATCGTTAGGTTTCGAGGGCTCGGCTTCCCAGGCGAAACTGATGATCTGGACCACGACACCCTGGACGCTCCCGGCCAACATGGCCGTGTCGGTTCACCCCGATCACGAATACGGGCTTTATCGCGTCGATGGCGGTCGTGGTCACCTGTGGTACATCATTCTCGCAACCAAACTCGCCGAAGACGTTTTTTCTAAGCGAGAAGTCAGGTCTACGTTGCTAGGTGCCTGCTGTGGGAGCGAGCTCTGTCGATCGCCTGCAAGCGAGGCGCACCGTGGTGTGATGTATGAACACCCTTTTGCCGGGCGCCAATGCCCGGTTGTGGCGGCGGATTATGTCACCCTCGAGGACGGGACCGGTCTCGTTCACACCGCGCCCGGGCATGGTGTCGAAGATTATCAGACAGGTGTGCGCTACCGACTTCACTTCGACGCACAAAAAACGCAGGTGCGTGTGACCACACCCGACGGCGGCGGTGGTGGGGCTCAGATGCCCGATGCGGATATCTACTGTCCGGTCCGTGAAGATGGATCGTTTGACGACACCGTACCTCAATGGATTCGTGGGCATTCGGTTTGGGCGGGCAATCGGCTCATCGTCCAGTGGTTGCGCGATCATGGCTGCCTGTTTCACGATCATGTGTTTACCCATAGTTATCCCCTCGATTGGCGTTCTAAGACGCCGGTCATCTTCCGTGCGACCGAGCAGTGGTTTGTCAGTGTCGACGGACCCCATCCCCCGTCAGGTGACCCTCAGCGTTTCCCAAACGCATCGCTGCGTCGTCTGGCGATGACCGCGACCGATCGCCAGGTTAAGTTTTTGCCAGAATGGGGACGAAACCGAATGCGCGGCATGATCGAGTCCCGTCCAGACTGGTGTCTGAGCCGGCAGCGCTCCTGGGGTTTGCCGATACCCGCATTTTTTGGTCCTGAGCAGGGCCAAATCCTACTCACCGCCGCGACCGTGCGGGTCGTGGCCGGCCATATCCGAACCCACGGATCGGATGTCTGGTTTAAAGCCGCACCCGAACAGCTGCTCGCCGGCTACGACCCTGCCGCTGATCCCGACGCTCCCGAGTGGCTTCGCCAGGATGATGGTCGTGCGATCACACAGCTGACCAAAGCGAGCGACATTTTCGACGTCTGGTTTGAGTCGGGTTCTTCGTGGAACGCTGTGTTGCGCCAGCGCGACATGGGTTACCCGGCCGATCTATACTTGGAGGGTTCTGACCAACACCGGGGTTGGTTTCAACTGTCGCTGTTGCCGGCTTTGGGGGTTACCGGGCAGTCCCCGTTCCGATCGGTTCTGACGCACGGGTTTATGGTAGATAAGAACGGTCGCAAGATGTCCAAGAGCGGGGGCAATGCGCTTGAGGTTGACACGCTGCTGAAGGATTTTGGAGCCGATGTCTGTCGCTGGTGGGTCGGTTCGCTCAACCCTGACAATGATATCAAAGTCGACCATACGTTTTTCCGTGTGGCCGGCGAGGAGTACCGCAAGGTCCGCAACACAATCAGGTTTTTGTTGAGCAATCTCAGTGATTTTAACTTGCAGACAGATCGTTGCCGTTTCACTGAAACCGATGCGACAAGCCTTGACGCGTGGGCCCTAGCTCAGATGAATCGGTTAATCGATCAGGTCCTTCGTGCTTACGAGGTGTTTCAATTTCGAAAGGTCCACGACGCCATATTTCACTTTTGCAATGAAACCATGTCGGCGGTCTATCTGGTGGCGACCAAAGACCGATTGTACTGCGACAAGCCCGATAGCCCGCGCCGACGGCGGACCCAAACGGCGATCCATCGGATTGTCGATGCCCTTGTACGGCTCGTGGCTCCGGTGCTACCGCATACCGCCGATGAGGCGTGGCAGGCGCTCTACGGCGCCGATTCGGAATGTGTTCATTTGACGCTTATGCCAGAGCGGCAGGCCGACCTGGCCGTCGATCGAGATTGGGATCGGCTGATGGCTGTCAGGGCCGCAGCTTTGAAGGTGATTGAAACCGCTCGCGCCGGTAGCGGCATTGACAACCCGATGGATTGTGGCTTGCGGGTAACTCTCGGGCAAGGTGCCCAGGAGCAAAGTCGGTACTTGATCCGATTCGATCCGGTAGATTTGGCGGATCTTTGTGGCGTTAGCCGCGTGGAGATTCACCTTGCCGAACGTCCGTCGTCAACCGACCTAGAGTATGAAGTCGTCGACTTGCGCGATCAGCAACCACGTTGTCAGCGGTGCTGGAAACGTGACGGCACGGTGAAACGTCGACGTGACGGCGGAATGTTATCGGACCGCGATGCGCGTGTCCTGGGCCTAGACGATTCGCCTTGAAAAGACGGCAGGTTTATGGTGCGACCCATCGTAACGGGTTCCCGACCGAGCCAACCGCAAGATCGTCTCCGACGGATTCCAAACATAGCAACCGATCCTGTCGATCAATATGGAGTCAAATCATCCCACGTCAAGACTCTTCTTGCCAGAGACTGTTGGAGTGTGGTGGCGGTGTCTGTGGATATCAGCGAGATCCGACCGGGTGACTACCAAGATATCGAAGCGCTCATGCGTGGAGATCTGGCAGACGATCCGGCTCAAGAAGACGCTCATCACCCTATGGCTTGGTTCCCCCGTTGCCGGTCTGTTTTGAGCCTTGTGGCGCATGACGAAGGCAAAGTGGTCGGGGCGATCGTGTGCTATGATGACCCACAGCAAGGGTATCTCCATCAGCTGGCGATTGCCCAATCACACAGACACGGTGATTTAGCCCAAGCCCTCGTGAACAAGGCATTGCGTAAGCTTAACGCTCACGGTAGCCATAAATGCAGGCTTAGCCTTCCCCAAGATACCGAGCAAGCTCCTTTCTGGGAGGCCGTAAAATGGACCGATCGGCCGGAATGGGCCACCGCACCCATGCCGTCGTCCGCGGTTGTGGATCGGATGGTCGCCGGTGAGGTTCAGATGACCGGTTCGGGTCCAGCCGCCGATCCGGGCGTCAAACCCGACCGTGAACAAGTTTGACCATGCCTGCGGCGGGTTGTCGGGTCTGGCAGCTTGGGGGTATGTGGCCTGTGTGCATCACCGGGTATCTTCAGAACGTTGTCAAACGGTGTTTGATGTGTCTGCTGTCTGTATGTGAGCCATCGGTCGGTGGAAATGATGGCTCAATCCATGCCTGTGTGGGTTACCGATGGCCATATTCGTCGCCGGAAGACAACGCTTCTCAACCTAACTAAAGAAGATGTCGATAAGAACCGACGAATGTCGCCTCGGCACAACAATCATCTGCGTTCTCGTGCCTGCAAGCAACAACTGCGTCAAAATAACACCGTGGATGGTCGCGGTGACGACTCGGCCGACAGCGTGATGCCGTTGCTCCACGAATTGGCCAACCTTGTCGACGGTGGCCTACGGCACGTTGAATTGGTGATATCGGGACTTCCTGAAACCATGTCTTGTTCGCCTCAGGAGGTCGAAAATCAGGGTGGGTTTGGTCATTTGCACACCGTTCGTGACGTGATGAAGCGTATGGCGATGTTGATCCGGGGCCGTATGGATCAGATCCAACTCCGGGGTTTGTTTGCCAACACCGAGCAGACCGTTGGTCAAGCGATTGCTCAGGCGGTACGGCTGTGTACGCCCGCAGCGTCCACTGAGCGGATTGACATCAGCGTACGCTTATCGGAAGAAGTGTCGCGTTTGCCGGCCGGGCCGGTTCATGTGATTGTCGTCAATGCCCTGCGAAATAGCATCCAGGCGATAGCGGGTTCAGTTCCTGTTGACAGGAGATGGAGGCAGCCCGGCGGGACGATAGAGCTTTCCGGCAACATGAGTGAAGGGTTCGTAGACCTGTGCATTTGCGACAGCGGTCCGGGTCTGGATCCATCAATCATCGACGGTCGGGGCGATGTCCGTTTTGGTGTGACGACAAGACCTGATGGTTTTGGCGTTGGCCTGGCGCTGTGCCGCGATATCGCCGTCAGTTTTGGTGGCCAAATTAAGCTGAAAAACCGATCACCGAGTGGCGTGGTATTTGTGTTTAGGTTTCCGGTCGAGAATGTTTTGTGTGAGTGATGACGGCGTGGTCTCGCACCAGCCGCGTCCACACCCAGGTCCGTGAACGGTTGATACCCAGAAGAGTTTTTTATGGCGTCTTCTGCTCGCATTATGATCGTCGACGATGACCCGATCGTGGCCGATAGCCTCTCGGAGTTTCTTACCCGTGAGGGGTATGCCACCGTCACCGCCTGTGACGGTACCGAGGCACTGGGCATGCTCGGTACACCGCAACCCAGTTCCGGGGGCGGCAGCGCCGGCGGGTTTGGATTGGTTGTGACCGATATCAACATGCCTCGCTGCAACGGCATGGAACTGATTAAGACCATCCGCAAGAAACACCCGTCGGTGGCGGTGATTGTGATTACCGGTTTTGGCAAGATCGAGTCGGCGGTTGAGTCGATCAAACAGGGCGCGACCGACTACCTGACCAAGCCCGTGATCGACGACGAACTCCGGATCGCGGTCAGCAAAGCAATGCAACAGCACGCGTTGCTTGCCGAGAACCAGTCTCTCAAAGATCAGCTTATCGAGCGGTTTGGAATGGGTAACATCGTTGGTGCCGACTACCGCATGCAGAAGGTGTATGACCTTGTCGAAGCGGTCGCAGAAAGCAAGACCACCGTTTTGATTGAGGGTGAAAGCGGTACCGGTAAGTCCATGGTCGCACACGCGATCCATACCAAGAGTCCTCGTCACGCCGGCCCGTTTGTGACATTCTCTTGTGGCGCGATCCCCGAAACACTGCTTGAAAGTGAGCTGTTCGGTCACGTCAGAGGGGCATTTACCGGAGCCGATCACGATAAGCCGGGCAAATGCTTGTCGGCTCATGGTGGAACTCTGTTCATCGACGAGATCAACAGTGCCACTGCGATGCTTCAGCTTAAGCTGCTCCGCGTGCTGCAAGAGAAACAGTTTGAACCGGTGGGCTCGAACCAGACGGTGAGTGTGGATGTACGGTTCGTTTTGGCCACCAACCAGTCGCTGGATCAGCTGGTACAGGCGGGGGTCTTTCGGGAAGATCTGTACTATCGGATTAACGTCGTGAGTATTAAGTTGCCGCCGCTGCGGGATCGTTTGGGGGATATCCCTCTGCTGGTAGAGAAATTCCTTGTCAAGTATGGGCGTGAGAATGGCAAGGAAAGACGGATGACCGACGAAGCGTTGGTGGCGATGGGACGCTACGCATGGCCGGGTAATGTTCGTGAGTTGGAAAACGCGATCGAACGGGCCGTCGTGCTAAGCCGTCGACCGCTGATCGATGTAGAAGATCTGCCTGAGTCCGTGCGTCACAACGGATCCGGCGTGGCGGTCGGAACGACAGCGTCACCGGCCAACGGACACGACGACCTGATCCCGGCCTTGTGTAATGGTTGGACACCAATGCCACTGTCCAATGCACTGGAGGAGCCCGAGAGGCAGATCCTTGCAGCGGCATTGAAAGCCAATAGCTGGAATCGCCAGGCCACCGCTCGGCAGCTCGAAATCAACCGGACGACCCTCTATAAGAAAATCAAACACTACAAGCTGGATGAGTCGGGTTAATGTCGGCGGTCAAAAGCGGTACGGGGACATTCGCCCGACGGGCATGGCCAATTTGCCCTCAGTATCGAATACACGCCTCACAGTTCTTTTTCGCCGACGGGGTTCGAGCGCAGGTTGCAATCAATCGGTCTAAAAATACGAGAGCAAGAATTTCCTGTGTTTTTCATAAGCCGTGGTAAGTCACGTGATCGTAGACCCATCTTCTTCGGTTCCTGCATCGTTTTTCGTTGATCGAGGTCATCGACAGGCCTACGGCCACATTGACACCGGTGTCACCAATCACGCCGAGGTGGTCCAACCCAGGCCCCATCTCCATGCAACCGCACCTCAAGCGATCTGTGTTACAGCGGCCTGCGTGTCGGATTGAGCAGCAAGTTGTCATGGCCCGGGATGATCACATCTGCAATTTCCATCGCCTCTAAAAAACTGTCGTGAGCTTGGGCGGTGTCGTAACATCCCCTGAGCACTCGTCCCTGGTCAAGATGCTCGACGGTCGCGACGGCATCGCCCGCGACCAGGGTTGTCGAATTGATATGGCTTAGCAGGAGCCCGCAGGTGCCCGGGCTGAAGCCGGGTAATGGAAACAAATCGACCTGATGGGCTAGACGATCTGGTGCCGGCTGGCACCGTTTGAGGATCGCCACCTCCTGCTCTAAAAGCTGTCGGGTGTCAGGTGGCTGCTCTTGCTGGAGCTGTTGAGCCAGGTAGGTGCCTACCGATTCGCGCTCCATATCGCTGATATACCATCTGGCACGCTCAAATGCCGATAGCCCTCGGCGATGGGCCGGCCGGAAGTTGGTTAGAAACACGTCTGTGATCATCGTCGAATCTAAGCCCGACCGTTCTTTGAGTCTTGCAACGATGACCTGAGCCGGTAGCCCTGGATCGATCAGAATCAGATGATCTTCGCTGCGTACCAGTGTGGTGGTGGCGTGGGCCGATCGGGCGTGGACCGACTCGTTCCACAGCTCATGGCAGCTTAGAGCACCGATACTGATCACGCGATAGTCCATGTCAATCTTTCGGGTCATCGACGTGGATCACAGACATTCCCGGGCCCATCTTTTTTTTCTTTTCGGCAAGCAGTTGCACAACAAGCGGGGGCAACAGCCGGTGCAAGCTGGCCACATCGCCGTTGGCGGCGATTTGTCGGATCAGGCTCGAGCTGGTAAAGGCGTAGGTCTCTCCTGTCATAATGAAGACCGTTTCGATATCCGCAACCGCCCGATTGGTCAGGGCAAGCTGGAACTCGAAATTTAGGTCCGTCACGTTTCGCAACCCACGCAGGATCGCCGTGGCGCCGATACGACGGGCATAGTCGACAGTGAGTCCCTGAAAGCACTCTACGGTCACATTGGTCAATCCCGCCTCGGAGACCAGCTGTCGAGTCATCTGGACCCGTTCGTCCATATCAAACAGCACCGTCTTGTCGGGGTTATGGCCGATCGCAACGACCAACTGATCGAAAATGGCCTGACCCCGGCGGATGACGTCCAGGTGGCCGTTGGTCAGCGGATCAAAAGTCCCCGGAAACAGACCGATTTTGCGTTCTGATGTCATGATAAGGCGAGTATAACAACCCGGTCGGTCCGGCGGCGAATCGTTACGACCGTCGTAGTCGCGCTACGCCGTCTGGCTCTGCGCGTTTTCTCCCCTGGCCTGTTGGTTTTACGCCTTCGTGAATTGGATAGTTGGCTAGGTCGCGACTTGGTTGTCGTGACCGAGGGCACAGGACCCGTCGCTAAGTTAGGAGGTAAAGATGATGTACAAGATGATGTTGGCCGCCGGCCCTGTCATAACGCTGTTCGCGGGCACGGTCTGTGCGGGCGTGGGCGAGGAGTCCTCCCCATACGATCCCTATACACTGCTAAACGGCTATCGATTTTCAGAAGCAGATCTCAAAAAATTTGAGCGAGTTCATGTCACGGCGGGCACGGCCTTGTGGGGTGGGGCGTATGCCATCCAGTCTGCAACCACGGGCAGTGAGACGGATTCGGAACTGGACCCCACTAGCGGGCCGGAAGGTATCAACGGGTCAGCGTCTTTAGGATCACTTTTTCAGTGGGCCGATGCACACGACACGATAGATCCAGGCTCCATAAACCAAAACACATCTGGCAGCTCAAACCTAAGAATCAGTATGCCGCTTGTCGACACGGAATATCTTGTAGATGACAGTCTTCAGCAGGGGGCTGAGGAGCTGGACGTTTCGGTCAGGTCAATCCCCGAACCGGCATCGATGGCCATGCTGGGGGTCGGTTTGCTGTGCATATGTCCGCAACGGCGTAAGCGACGTGAAGTCAAAGCCTAACGTTCGTTAAAGAATCGGTCGGACGATTTTAGATCGTCGGATTGAGATTCACCATTTGCCCTGGATCGGGCCTCGTACCGGTATGCCTCCCCGGTCGAGGCTCTTTTTTTATTATCCACCTTCATCAGTACCCGCTACAACCGCCGTCGGGTGTGTCATAAGATCAGGGCGATGACAATCACGAGCCGGGGTCTACGTCTTCACACTCCGATCACCCAGATCGGATCATTTGGTGCGCAACGACAGGCTGCATTTTCACGCCTGGGCATCGAAACGATTAGCGATCTGCTCCGGCATTTGCCCGTGAGATATGAACCGCAGTGGGCCGAATGTCCGATCAATAAGCTGCAAACAGGGGTTGTCAGTTCTACGCGTGGTTTGATCATCGCCACCCGTGTCGTGCCCGGGGCCAGTCGGACATTTCATCGCGGTCGCCGACCCAAATCAAGGTTTGAAGTCACCATCGAAGATGATACGGGCAGGCTGGTGATTAGCTGGTTTAATGCGTTGTTTCTGCGCGACAAGCTTCACCCGGGTCAATCCGTTCGAGTGCAGGGCAAAGTCAGTCGTTATCGGGGTAAGCCGCAGCTGGTCAATCCGCAGTGGGAGCAGCTGGATCCGCTTGATCCTGCGCCGCTTCGACCGCATCGACTCTGCCCTGTCTATCGAGCGACAGAGCAGCTGCCCAGCGGCTTAATTGAGCGGTTGATGGCCCAAGTATTGCCCGAGTCGTTGGCGCTGCTGATTGACCCGTTATCCGATGATCTTCTGCGATCGCACGCCATGGTGTCCTTAGCCGAGGCATTTGGCATGGCTCACCAGCCTCGAGACGAACAGCAAGCCGACGCTGCGCGTCGGCGCTTGGCATTCAATGAACTACTGCTCCTACAGCTGGGGATCGCGATCAAACGCAAATACAACCAGCTTAGGCTGTGCGCTCCGGCCTTGCGGTGGAACAAGGCAATCGACAGGCATATCCGTCAACGGTTTCCGTTTCGGCTTACGGACGCTCAAGAACGGGTGATTCTTGAAATGACCGGTGATTTACAGAACACACTGCCGATGAATCGTTTGGTCCAGGGTGATGTCGGGTCAGGCAAGACTGTCTTAGCACTGTACGCGCTGCTCTTGGCGGTGGCCAATCGGAAACAGGGAGCACTGATGGCCCCGACCGAGCTGCTGGCCGAGCAGCATTACCTATCCATCTCAAGCATGCTGAAGGGATCAAACGTTCGTATGGCCCTGCTTTCGGGCGGTCAGTCGGCCGCCGGCAGCAGCCAGCGTCAGGCGATGTTGGCCAAGATCCGGCAAGGGCAATATGACATTGTCATCGGTACCCAAGCGCTGACGATTCAAGCGGTGACGTTTCATGATCTGGCGGTGGTTGTCATCGATGAGCAGCACCGTTTCGGCGTGCTCCAACGGGCAGCATTCCGTACCCGGCCCGCCACCGACAAACAGGAACCAGGTCAGGCGCTGGCGTCGCCACTGGAGAAACAGCGAACACCCCATTACTTGGTGATGACCGCGACGCCGATTCCGCGAACATTGAGTCTGACGGTATTCGGGGATCTTGATGTTTCAGTGATCGATCAGATGCCGCCGGGCAGGACGCCGATCACGTCTCGGGTGGTGGGCCCGGAGAAGGCCGAACAGGTTTACCGCCACATCGCTCAACGCGTCGAGCGGGGAGAACAGGCATACGTGGTCGTGCCAGCGATTGACGAACAGGGCCCAGACGACCAAAGCCGCACAGGCCCATCGCTCGCTGGAGCCGGACAGCTCAAGAGCGTGCGCGCGCACGCGCGGATGCTCGCGGAGCGGTATTTCCGTGGCCATTCCGTGGAAGTGATCCACGGTCGCCTTAAGCCCCAGACGCGCAAGTCAATGATGGATCGTTTCCGCGCCGGTAAAATCAACGTGCTGGTCGCGACGACGGTGATCGAAGTCGGTGTTGACGTACCCAACGCGACCGCCATGGTCGTCGAACACGCCGACAGGTTCGGACTGGCTCAGTTGCATCAACTTCGGGGACGGATTGGTCGTGGCGATCATGGCAAGAAGAGTGTGTGTGTGTTCATTGCTCAGCCGGGGACCGATGAAGCCGCCAAGCGGCTGAAGGCGATTGCCGCGACATCCGACGGGTTTAAGATCGCTGAGCACGATCTGGCCATCCGAGGCATGGGCGATTTTTTCGGCACACGTCAGGCCGGGGTGGTGCCGTTGCGTGTGGCCCGTCTTCCTGACGATATGCCCCTGTTACACCTGGCCCGTCGCGACGCTCAGACCATGATCGATGCCGACCCCACCCTATCTGATCCGTCACACCGTTTGCTTCGTCAACTGATCGTCCAACAGTACGGTGACGCGTTAGGGTTGATCGATGTGGGTTAATCGAAGGGGCGGTTGGTCGTGGGGTGACCGCTTTTCTATGGATGGTTACCCAATCGGCGATCAAGGCCCGTGCCGCTGGAACGATGTCCAGTCTGAGTTTTGCTCTCGGCTCTGGTAGGGCGTAGGATTTTCGGCCTCATGGCGGATCGTTTACGCATTCGGTTGTTGGGATCGTGGACAGGATTTGTCTGCCGGCGATGGGCGTGGGTGCTGTTTTTGGCGCTCGTGGCAGCGGTCGTGTCGGTCACGATGGCCGTGACCGGTCTCGAGTTCCAGTCCGACCGCAACGCCCTATTGTCGCGCGATCTGGATTGGAATCGAAATTTTGAAGACTGGCGGTCTAGCTTTCCAGGCAACGAAGACCTCTACGTGGTGGTAGACGCCGGTCCGGTGGGCGCGTCGGGTGCCCGGCACCTCGCCAACGCTCAGGCCTTGGTCGATGAGCTGGGACCGGCACTCCAGGCCGATCCCCATGTCGAGCTGGCTGTTTGGGGGTTCGATTCTCGCGGGGTCAGCCCGCGTGCTATGCGGCTGCTGCCGATGCCGGAGTTTGAGTCTCGAATAGCGCAGATCAGTCAATCAAAGCCCGTATTGGATAACACCAGCCCGCAGCGGATGCTCTTGGAAGTGATCGGGGCGATGCGGCGACAGTCGGCTGACGTCGACGAAGACCAAGCGGTCGCTTCGATCGAAGACTTGAATCGTTTGATCGCAGGTATTGGTCGGTGTCTAGAGGTTGTTGCAGAACAGCGCCCCGATCTGGCGGCCATGGTCACAGACAACGATGCGACCGCCCAGTCGCAACGTGCCTATCTGGCCAGCGAATCGGGACGGCTGTTGTTTATCCGTGTGACGCCTCGGAAAGAGAGCGGGACCATCAACGCTCTGCATGCGGCCATTACAGCGATCCGTCAGCAGATCGATCGTGTCCTTGCACGGTATCCCGAAATCGAAGCGGGTTTGACGGGTGTGGATGTGATCGAGGCGGATGAGACCGACGCGGCAACCCGCGATAGCACCGTCGCGTCCTTGGTCGCCGGTGTCCTGATCACCTGGATGCTCATCGTTGCGTTTGGTAGCTGGCGGATTCCCTTGACGGCCATGGTGGCGTTGCTTGTGGGTATCACCTGGTCGTTCGGATTTCTGACGCTGGTCGTCGGCCACCTCCAGGTGCTCAGCGTCGTGTTCGTGGTGATTCTGTTGGGTTTGGGTGTGGCCTTTGGGATCCACGTGGCGGCGCGTGTCGAGCTGGTACGCCACCGGTTTTCTGACGATCCCGACGGCTTTGTCGCGGCGATGAAGGACACCTATCAGACCGTCGGCCCCGGCGTCATCACGGGGGCGGTGACGACCGCTGCGGCGTTTTGTACGACCACATTGACAGATTTTCGAGGGGTCGCGGAGATGGGCTTGATCGCATCAGCAGGAATCATGTTGTGCTTGCTTGCGATGTTTAGCGTCTTCCCTGCGCTGTTGTGTCTGAGTGCCCATCGCCAGCGGTATTACGTACCGTTGCAGACGCGACGGATCCGTCTGTTCGATCCCCGGTGGGTCATGCCAGCGATCCGTTGGCCCAAAGTGACACTTACATCGGCGGGGCTGCTTGTGGCGGTGTCACTGTTGGCTGTTTCACAGATGAAGTTCGACTACGACCTAATGAAACTTCAGCCACATGGCGTCGACAGCGTGCAATGGCAAGAGCGGATCACCACCGACGGTGGCCAATCGATCTGGGCGGCGGTGAGTGTGGTCGATTCGCTCGAAGCGGCGCGCCAGCGGAAGACCGAGCTTCAAAAGCTTGCCTGTGTCGGCGACGTCTACGGTATAGGGCTGCTGTTCCCAGCCGACGAGAAGCGCAAACTAACGCGCATCGACCAGGTTTGGCAGCATCTAGAAGGCCCTGTTACCACGATTCTGCAGAAGGATGATCCAGGGACGTCAAGGTCTGCTGCCGATAAGCAGATCGCGCCGGCAGCGCCGGGGCAGGGTGAGGACGAGCCAAATCTCATCGCTGTGTTGTCAACGATGCGTATAGCGGTGGGCGTCGCGTTGGTCGGCGATCTGCCGGTGCCGGTTCGGGATCGGCTTCAGGTGCTGTCTGAGACGATCAATCATGTCATGGCCGTGCATGCCAGGCTTGGACCCCAAGAGCGTTCGGTGAGGCTATCGCGTTTGCAAAGTGAGTACAGCCAGTGGCGGCGTGCCGTGGCCGGTCAGGTTGCTGCGGCGCTGGATCGGTCGCCGTTATCACCCGCCGACGTGCCGGCGGAACTTCTGTGGCCCTATATCGGCCGCACCGGACCGCATAAGGGAAAGTTTGCGCTAGAGATCTATCCGAAGCTGCCAGAAGATCAGCGGGTCCAGGGGCCTTTGGACCCTCATTTCTTGCCCGTGTTTATTGGCCAGCTTGAGAAGCTCGATCCCATGGTCACGGGTGTTATTGTGCAGATTTACCGATCGGGTTACCTGATTTTGCATTCTTATCGCATGGCGGGTCTGTATGCACTGGTAGCCGTTTTATTGATTGTTTGGATTGATTTTCGATCGTTGGGTGCGGGCTTGTTGAGCATGGTGCCTGTGGCGGTCGGGTTCACGGTCACGTTCGGCGTGATGTGGATGCTGGATGTGAGTGTGAACCCGGCGAACATTATCGTGCTCCCACTGATGTTCGGTATTGGCGTCGATTCGGGTGTGCATATGATTCATCGATATCGCCAGGAGCTCCAGTCACGCCCGCTGGGGCTGACCGGTGGCACCGGTAAGGCGATTACCATCACCAGTCTGACGACGATGATCGGTTTTGGTGCGATGATGTGTGCACGCCATCGGGGGATTGCCAGCCTTGGGTTGGTGATGACCACAGGGATCGGTTTGACGATGCTGGCATGCTGGACGGTGGTGCCCGCGTGGCTTGAACTGCAGGCCAAGCGTCGGGAGGTTCACCAAACCGAATCGTAAGTCTTGGACCGACGTCTAACCAAGCCACCGTGCTTGTCCGTAGGGGGTCAACAGCTCAACCGTGAGGGGGTGTCCTAACGGCAAGGGGATTGCCAAGGACCGTGCTTAATATCCCGGACTTGCTGCTAACACGGTTTGTGCGAACAGAAAGGGTGTATGATCTCAATTTGGTTTCATTCCCGCGTACCATCTGTGAATCCCGATGGTGCTTTGATCGCACAAGCAACATATGTGACGCAGATCATTTGGCGTGATCGTAGAAAAGGGGGCGTTATCGCCGCTTTTGGAAGAAATCGGTCAGGATCTGGCCGCAACGATCGGCCAGAACACCCTCGACGATCTCAAGACGGTGATTGAACCGCGTGTCGGTACATAGCTGATAGAGTGTATGGACCGATCCCATCTTTGGATCCGCCGCGCCGTAAACCAGTCTATCCACACGCGCGTTGACCGCCGCGCCGGCGCACATGGGACACGGCTCGAGTGTCACCACGAGGGTACACTCGGTCAGCCGCCACCGACCGATTTTTTGTGCCGCGGCGCGTAGGGCTAAGATTTCGGCATGACCACACGGATCGTTGTCCGCTTCGCGTCGGTTGTGCGCTTCAGCCAGAACCCGGTGACCCTGAAAGACGACCGCCCCGACGGGAACCTCACCGGCTTGTGCGGCGCGATGGGCCTGCTCTAAAGCTCGGTGCATCATCCGGAGATCGGTGGCCCGGTCCACGTTTTTCCCATGATTGAGCATCTGAATCTGGGATCCCTGTAGGGCTCACGTGTGTGTGGCGATTGCGGGCAGGCCTGTGGATGCGGTGGCTTGTTTTGCAAGTTCGATACTGGCTGTGTGAGACGGTGCCACCAGATAGAGCGTTGAACCCGAACCGGTGACGTGGACCGGCACGGATAGTTGTTCCTGTAAGTTAACGACAATCGTCTTGAGCTCGGGGCGGACATCATATGCCGCTTGGGTTAGATCATTAAATGGAGCTTCGGGGGTTAGCTTAGGTTGCCCTGCCAACGTTCGCACGCGTTTGGCGTCGGGTGTGGGGCAAGCGGTGGAATGACGTAGGCGGTCCAACGCCGCATACACAGGTCCGGTCGGACATGAGAACCCGGGAAAGACCAGCACAAGGTGAAGTTTGGAGGTTTGGTCGACCGATTCGAGTTGTTCACCAAACCCGGTGACAAGTGCCGAAGGAGCGCCGAGTATTGCACTGATTAAGAAGCTCACGTCGCTACCCAGCTCCTGTCCCATAGCGATCAGGGCAGTGTGCGGGATGCCCAATCCGAACAGCCGATTGAGCCCCACAAGTGTGGCCGCAGCGTTGCTTGAACCGCCGCCCAGACCCGCACCGGCGGGGATGACTTTGCGAATATTGAGATCTACCGGCAGTGCCCTGCCGATACGCGTTTCCATCAGCGCATGAGCGCGATAGGCCAGGTCGTGATCGACAGGCCAGTCGACGGAAACCCTCGGGCCAACCGTGCGGTCGGTCGCTGCGCCGTCTGTGGTGGGACTGATTTCAAACCGGCTGATCCCGTGACGCAATTTCTCAAGTGTTAGCGCGTCAGCAAAATCGATCGCCACCATCCAACTGGCCAATGGATGCATCCCGTCATCGCGTGGTGTGCCCACAGACAACGCCAAATTCACCTTTGCCGGACAGGCCAGTTCTAGCAGGTTGGGATGTGGCATTTACGGTCGAATGACCACCGTGCTTTGGCCATCAGTCAGAAGTTTATACACCAGCGCAATATCATCGGGTCGCAAACGAACGCAGCCCATGGAAACCTGTTGGCCGATAGAATCAGGTTCAATGGTGCCGTGAATGCCGTAGCCGACCAGCCCGCGTGTGTGATCGTCATGACCCTCAAGGCCAATCCAATACTCACCGATCGGATTTTGAGGATCGTCGGGTAAGAAGACCTGGCCTGTGCGTGGATTGGTCCAGCCAGGATTGGCAACCTTGCCCCCGCGTCGGGCGATCCAGCTTCCTGTGGGCGTTGAGTTGTCCTCGCCCAATCCGACGGTGAAGCTGCGGATGTAGATCGGCTCACCGCCGGATCCGTTGAGGTAGACGTCCATTCTATAGTCCGCCTTGTGCACGATCGCATGAAACGGTCCCTGGATCACCTTGAGGGTCTGCCCGAGCCGGATGCGGCGGGCACTGATACCATTGATGTGTTCGATCAATTGATAAGGGATGCGGTATCGTGGGGCGATCGTCGACAGCAATTCGCCGGCCTGGATCGTGTGCGCCAAGACCAGCGGATCATCAGGAATCATTCGTGACGAGAACACCAAAATGTCATTGACTTGAGCTAGCTTCGAGCGGATCGCCTGTGATCGGGGGGCATTGGGGGTAGCCAACAATGTGTTTAAGACACCGCGAGCTTCGATAAGCTGGCCGTCTTCGATTAGCCCCATTGCCCGACCCATCTGACCTGCCGTTTCGTGGGTCGGTCGATCCGTCGTGCGGGGTGGCAAGCCGCTCACAGCGTTTGCGGCGGTCGACGGCGGACGCCTTAGGGTATCAGTCGTCTGTGGGTTGCTTTGATTGGGAGGCGAAGGCGTTTTTTCATCGGTGGTGCTGGCCAACGACGTGGCTCTTGATGTCGTACGATCGTTCAGGATGGGCGTGCGCTTTGTCGGCGGTGCGATGTTGGCGGGCTTGGGTGTCGAAAGTGGTTGCTTTGAGACGCTAGCGTCGGGCATGGTCGAGGTCGATGGACCAGACGGACCTGCAGACGAAGCCGATTCGGTATCGGGCCACAACCACACCACGAGAATGACCGTTATGACCAGCACCGGTAGCGCCCACCGTAGGCTGGATTTTTTCCGCCGACGAGATGTCATGTGCCTTCGGCCGGTTCCCGCCCGGGCCATCTGCGATGACAAGACCATAACCCTATGACTCCTAATCGAGAATTGTCATGATCGATACCCGTCAATCATACCAAGCACGGGTGTGTCCGCGAGTGGGTATCATACGTATTGTATATCTTCTGCGCGCCGGCCAGGGCAGGTCACCGAGTATCCGATGGCGATGTCTTTTCCAGGGGCGATTACCGTCACCAAACGATGTCTGGCGGTGGGGCATACAATGATCTGCAACGTGAGGTCCAAGGGCGCTTAAACCGTGTCAGAACGGCGAGACCCTGCAGCTTTCTCGGCGGCCTGTCGACGTTGCAGAGAGATCTTGTCGAGATAGTGACGGATCTGCTTTTCATAGCCCCGGTCAGTGGGCTGATAGTAGCTTTTGGCGACACCGAGGTATTCTTGATCAACAAATCCTGTAGGACTGTGATGGACATATTGGTATCCCTGAGCGTTGCCCAGCTGTTTGGCGCCACGATAATGGCCGTCACGCAGGTGTCGGGGAACGGGGATGGTGCGTTTATGTCTCACGTCGTCGGTGGCCGATTCGATCGCCACCGTCGATGAATTGCTCTTGGGCGCCGTGGCCATATAAATCACCGCTTGAGCGAGGACCAGACGGCATTCGGGCATGCCGATTTTTTCGGTCATTGTAAACGCCGCCGCGGCAACCGCCAATGCTGGTGGATCGGCATTGCCGATGTCTTCGCTGGCCAGGATGGCGATCCGACGGGCGATAAACCGCGGGTCTTCGCCGGCCTCGAGCATGGTGGCCAACCAATAGACGGCGGCGTCCGGGTCGCTACCCCGCATTGACTTGATCAACGCCGAGGCCGAATCGTAGTGTCCATCACCAGACGGATCATAGGCAACGGCTTTGCGCTGGATCGACTGCTGCGCCACGTCAAGATCGATCACGATAGGGACAGGGTTTCTGGTGTGCGCCGCCAAATCGTCTGAACCGTCGCACCGCGGGCCTGAGCGATTCACCGGGGTGGTGTTAGCGGTGTCAGTCACCGCGCCTTTCCCACCGCTGGCCACGGCGATCTCCAGCGCGGTCAGGGCTCGTCGTGCGTCGCCGTCGCAGGCTGTCGACCAGTGCTCAACCGCTTCGCTCTGCACAGCAAGGTTCCAGGAGCCATATCCGCGTTCACGGTCGGCGATGGCCCGTCGCAAGATTGTCGTGATCTGAGGTGCGTCAAGTGATTGGAACTGAAAGATCTGCGACCGACTGATCAGGGGTGCGTTAACGGCAAAAAAGGGGTTTTCGGTGGTGGCACCGATCAGTGTGATAACACCGTGTTCCACATCGTCCAACAGCACATCTTGTTGAGCGCGACTGAAGCGGTGAATTTCGTCTAGAAAGAAAATCGTCCGTTGTCCGTCGGTCTCGAGAGCCTGTCGCGCGTCGCTGAGCACCTGGCGAACGTCACGTACGCCGGCGCCGGCGGCGTGGGCGCGTTCAAACCGGCGGTTGGTGTAACTGGCGATCAGTTCCGCCAGTGTGGTCTTGCCGGTGCCCGGCGGACCGTAGAAAACAAGGCTGGTGATTCGATCAGCGGTGAGCATCCGACGCAACAGTTTGCCCTCGCCCAAGAAGTGGTCCTGACCGACGAATTCTTCTAGCGTGCGCGGGCGCATACGCACGGCCAAGGGCTCGGCAGCTTGGCGGTTTGCCTGACGCTTCTGGTCCCATAGTCCGGACATTCGGTCCATCATAGCACCTGATGTGGGGCTACTCCGTGGCCGGTAGATAAAGGGTGTTCGACTTCAACTCTGCTGGACGGCACCACGATCGCCATGGCCGATTATAAGGCTGAGGTTACCAATATTCTAAGGTTTAAAGTTTTGTGATTGATGTGGCCGTTGCTTGTGGAGTGGACGACGGGGTGCCGCCCATTGATTAAACCGCGGTCTTATTTTACGAGAGAACCCGATTCATGAGTATTTCCCTCCTGCTACAACGGTTAGAGAATACTGTCGCGTTACGGTGGTTTGGCACGGTATACCTTGTCGTGGTCGTGACACTGGCGGTGGCGGGTTTGGCCCGAAGCGCCAATGGGGCAGATGAAAAGACCGGTCGGCCGTCGTCTGTTTCTGATCACACAACTTTAGAAGACGCCATTTTCGGTGGCAAGGTGGTCTTTGATCTCCGAGTGCGGGCCGAGATCGCCGACCAGGACGGCTTGGATACCTCCAAGGCGTTGACAGAAAGAATCCGGTTGGGATATGGCTCAAAGCCTTTTCACGGTTGGTCATTCTATCTCGAGATCGAGGACATTCGCTCGGCAGACGACGATCGATACAACGCCGCGGGCCTGAACGCGAATCCTGGAAGAACAGTGGTGGCGGACCCTCCTGATACCGAATTGAACCAAGGCTATCTGAGCTACGATTGGAAAGACAGGTCGGCACAAATCATATTTGGCCGCCAAAGGCTCATTCTCGACGACGCTCGTTTTGTGGGTAACGTCGGATGGCGGCAGAATGAGCAGACGTTTGATGCCGTCACCATCAAGTCGGTTCCCACCGAAGATCTGACCGTTCTTTATGGTTTCCTTTGGGACGTCAACCGGATTTTGGGCCCTGATGCCAATGCGGATTTCGATTCGGAATCACACCTCATCCACATTTCGTACCGCGGCTTTTCATGGGGCCGGGTGGCGATGTTCGGTTACCACTGGGATTTTGACCACCAGGCGACGGCGGCTGCCAACTCATCGGATACGTTTGGGGTTCGCCTTTCCGGTAAGGCCAGCTTGAGCGATCAGCTGTCGCTGAGCTATGCGTTTTCTTATGCCCACCAGGTCGACGCAGGGGACAACGCGACCGACTACAAGGCTGATTATTATTTTGCCGAGGGGACGCTTAGCGACTCGGAGAGCTCTGTGGGGGCGGGCTATGAAGTGCTCGGAAGCGACGGCGGCAGGTTCGGGTTTCGGACGCCGCTGGCGACGGGACACAAGTTTAATGGTTGGGCCGATGTTTTTCTGACCACACCCCGCGGGGGGCTTCAGAACATCTACTTATTCGCCGGCACCAAGCTACCGGGAGGGATTGGCACGAAGGTGATTTATCACTGGTTTTGGTCAGAAGAAGGTGGCGGAGACTTTGGTGAAGAACTGAACGTCATCTTGAACAAATCCTTGTCGGCACAAGCGACCGCAGTGGTCAAGTTCGCCAGTTTCGACGGAGATGCCAATCCGGGTGCCGCTCCGGCAACGAACCTGTCTGATCGTTACAAATTCTGGTTTCAGTTGGAGTACAAATTCTAGAGCTATCGGATATCCCCCGTTGGCAGGGTATTTGTACGAAGAGGTTAGACGATCGTGGCGTCGAAATTACCCTGAAGAGATCCCCCATGTCTTTTTAAACCGATCCGTTGTCGTGTCGGTGGTTGTTGTATGTCTGACAATAAGCCTAACGACCCGTTAAGTGTATCTATCCTCAATTCGATACAGAATGTTACGTAAAAACTTTTGACGAGAATCAAGATGGTTCCTGGTCGTCGGGGAACGCCGTGTCAAACGAGGTCTTGTCAGCAAATTCCAGAATCGAATGACATACGAGGGGAGTGGTGGTACATGAAGTGGACGATCGGCAGAAAATTGGCTTTGGCGTTTGGCTCGATCTTGACCTTGATGGTCGTCAGCGCGATCGTGAATTTCGTTCAGATCTACAGGATGGAAAAGGTTCAAGGTCGTGTGATCCATCTACGTATGCCCACGGCTCAGGCGGGGGGACGCCTGCTCAATGGTGTCAACAAGTCACTGGCGACGTTGCGGGGGTACATGATTCTGGGATCCGATCCAGCCAAAGGCCAGTTGTTGCAAGCTCAACGCCAAGAGGCCTGGGATCAGATCGATCAGGCGCTAGGACAGATGGCCCAATACGCAAAAAATTGGACCGTATCGGCCAATGTCGAACGCCTCCACAAGGTTCAGGCACGGTTTGAGCGGTTTCGTTTTGCCCAGCAGGAAATCGAGGCGATCGCCCACACCGACGAAAACATCCCTTCCTATTATCTTTTGCTCACCGAAGCCGCTCCCAGAGCGAACAGCATGCTCAAGGCGGTCACAGCGATTATCGATCAGGAAAGTGACCTTCCAGCCACGACAGATCGAAAACACCTGCTGAAGTCTTTGGCTGACATTCGGGGATCATTTGCGGTCGGATTGGCCAATATCCGCGCATTTCTTCTTTCGGGAGATGACCGGTTTCGTGCGGGTTTCCAGCAGAAGTGGGCCACCAACGAAAAAGTGCACAAACAGGTGGACAAGCAGTTGTCATTGTTCACACCGACGCAGCGTCAGCATTGGGATCGGTATGCGTCGATCAGAAAGCAGTTCGCGCCACTGCCCGCGCAGATGTTTGAGCTACGCGTCGCAGAAGATTGGAACCTTGCCAACCATTGGTTGGGTACCAAAGCTGCACCTGAAGCGAACGCGATTGTCCAGATTTTGCATGAATTGGCCGAATCTCAGTCTGGACTGCTGGCACGGGATTCCGCTCAGCTAGAGCGTTCGGCAAAGATGGTCAACGTGACTGTTATTGCTGCCACATTCGTGGCTTTCATCGTTGGGATGGCGGTGGCGGTCGTGTTCGGCCGACGGTTGGTGGGGGGGCTGAAATCTCTGGTGACCCGTGCCAAGAGGATTGCGACCGGTGATCTGACGGGCGAACCACTTTTGATCAAAGCCCAGGATGAAATGGGTGATCTGACCGTCGCGATTAACGATATGTCATCCGCCCTGAACGAAGTGGTCACTGAGATTACACAATCGTCAGAGGAAGTCGCCACTGCCTCAGCACAGATCGCCGCATCGAGCCAGGAGATGTCCGTGGGCATGGAGGAACAGAACAACGAGATTACACAGATCATGGCGGCAATTGAGCAGATGTCGGCGTCGGTCACCGAGGTCGCACGCAAGAGCAGTGAGACCGCCAGCAGCGCGACAGAATCGGGCAGCGCCGCTGAGGAAGGCGGAAAAGTTGTTAACGAAACCATCGAGCACATGAAGTCGATCAATGAAGCGGTGACGTCTAGCGCCAAGGTCGTGACGGAATTGGGCCGGCGCGGCACGGAGATCGGGCAAATTATTGATGTGATCAACGATATCGCTGACCAGACGAATTTGTTGGCGTTAAACGCTGCGATCGAAGCGGCGCGGGCTGGCGAACACGGTCGCGGATTCGCTGTGGTGGCTGACGAGGTTCGTAAACTGGCTGACCGTACAACAAAGGCGACCGCACAGGTCGCCGGTTCAATCAAAGCGATCCAGATGGAGACCGGCGAAGCGGTCCAGCGTATGAATACCGGGACAGAGCAAATGGCGGTCGGTGTGCAACGGGCGACGGCTGCGGGCCAGAGCCTAAAACAGATTGTGTCCAACGCCCGTGATGTGGCGGGCATGATTCAGTCGATTGCCGCGGCGGCTGAGCAGCAATCCGCCGCCAGCGAACAGGTCTCCCAATCTGTCGCTTCGATTAGCGCCATCGCAAACAAGGCTGAGGCAGGGTCTCGCCAGTCCGCAGAGGCGGTCGGCGGTCTTGCCCAGCGTTCTTCGCAACTTCAGGCATTGGTTGGTCGATTTGTACTCGCCAGCGATATGGCCGGATCTGGTGCGATGTGGAGTCGTAAGCCGACGGATCCAGTGAGGATCCTGATCGTAGACGATGATCCGAGCATCGTGACTTTGTTGGAGCACCATCTAAAAGAGATGGGGCAGTGTACGGGGGTCAATAGTGGCCAACAAGCAATCGACGCGATCCGGTCCATGCACCATCAAAAACAGCAGTACGACGTTGTGTGTCTGGATATTTTGATGCCAGGGATGGATGGCCGCCAGGTCATTTCCCATATCCGCGCGATGGAGAGAGCCCAAGACATCCCACAGAAGTATCAAAGCAAGATTGTCATGGTCAGTTCCTTGGACGGGGCCCAAGACAAGCTTAAAGCATTCCGTGAGTCGTGTGACAGTTACATCACCAAACCTGTGGATAAGGAACAGTTGTTCGAGGTGATGCAGTCAGTGGGCATTAAGGTGGGGTAGTTGCTGTCTTGGTGTCCATCTAGATCCGATGCTTAGCCAGACCGATGGGCACAGCGCTGCCGTTTTGGTCTCCGTGCATCCGGTCCTGGTCGATGATCCGAAAACGCCAGCCGAGCCGTTCACGACCGCGGCACCGTTTAAACCCATTGATCGGCGCCTGCCTTGGGCCGGGCATCCTGTTCGGCTCTGTTTGTGTGTGTCCCTCTTGGGCCAGCCCGTGGAAAAGGATAGGATGATGAGCCAGATACCCATGGGCCAGGTACAAAAGTCAATCTTGATGTATTTGTCCCACCGGAGATTGATCTAGATAACAGACATGCATGGGACATTGACCACCACAATCTTGACGGTATTAACCCTGCTTTCACTGGCCGCAAGTGTGCTGGCCGTCGTTCGTCTTATCAGACCCAGGGGAATTGCCAGCGTTCGCAAGGCTCAGTACGCCCTTCTGGGGGGATGCACGTTGGGGTGTATGAGTTTGTTTATCTATCGAGCGCTGTGGGTTCACCGGGATTGGCAGCCGTTGCGGTCACACGTTGACGGTTTGCTTCTGATTGCTTCGCTGTTTGCCCTGTTGGTACTGTTTCTTCAAAGCCGGCGGGGGGTCCGTGGGCTGACCACTTTTGCACTGCCTGTGCTGACGTTGATTATGGCCTGGTCGGTGTGTGCCAGTGCCTGGACGTTCTATCTATTTGATATTGATTCGGTGTGGAAAACCATTCACCTGGCGGGTGTATATTTCGGAACGTTGTTTGTCGCAGTTGCGTCGATTGCCGGTGGGATGTTTATTTACGCCCAACGTCGTCTGCGACGCAAGCCAGATTGGCGCCGTACGAAAAGATTGGCCAGTTTAGAGGCGATTGAAGGTCTGATCGTTTGGACCTCGGCACTGGGGTTCGCGCTGATCACACTTGGTTTGGTCACCGGTGTCATTATTGTATCGTCGGGGCCGACCCGACTTGGGACCGGCTGGTGGTACTCACCCAAGGTTGTCCTGGCCGCATCGGTATGGCTCATTTACGCGTTGGTCATGAACATGCGTTACACCGTCAATTTTCGTGGAGCCCGTGCGGCGTGGCTGAGCATCGTCGGCCTGGTGCTGCTGTTGGCCACATTTGCTGTTGTCAATGCGTTGCCGCGTACCCCACCAAATGCCGATTTGTCCGGCGGGGTTTCTGAGAACAGTCGGTCTTGGCCGGAGGTGCCCTAAATGCACATCATGCTTTTGGGCGTGAACCACCGGACCGCCGGGGTTGAGCTGCGAGAGAAGCTTGCGATGGCCGGGCATCGCCTTGAACAAGCGATCGACCACTTGCGGGGCGATTACCCGCGCGCCGAAGTCGTGGTGCTAAGCACCTGTAACCGAACCGAGCTCTATCTGGCTCGTCCGCCATTGGAGCCACCGTCGTCTCAGCAGGTTCTGGATTTCTTGTCGCGTTTTAGCGGTGTCGACGACACCCTTCTGGGCGACGTGGTTCTGTGTCTGGAGAACCAGCAGGCCGTGAATCATCTGTTTCGCGTGGCGTCGGGCCTGGAATCGATGGTGCTGGGCGAGCCCCAAATCTTGGGACAGGTCAAACGCGCCTACGCCACCGCCACGGAGCGGTTGGGGGTCGGGCCGACGTTTCACCGCGTGTTCCAGCAGGCCATTGGCGTAGCCAAAAGAACGCGGGCGGCGACCGGGATCGGCTCTGGGCGGGTGTCGGTGGGATCGGCCGCGGTCGATTTTGCCAGACAGGTCTTTGAGCGATTCGATGACAAGACCGTTGTGGGTATCGGTGCTGGGGAGTTGGCCAAGCCGATGCTATACCACTTGTGGCGCCTGCAACCGGCCAAGCTGTGGGTGACCAACCGGTCAGCAGACAAGGCCCAACAGCTGATGATAAAGCTTGGGTTGTCCCAGCAGCGGGGGGGTGTGTGGCCTTTTGACGCGCTCGATGACCTGCTCATGGAGGCGGACATCGTGCTTACCAGCACCGGTGCCACTGAGCCGATTATCACAGAAGATCGGTTCAAACCTCTCTTGCGGCGACGCAGGTCTCGGCCACTGTTCATCGTAGATATCGCCGTACCACGCGACGTGGAGCCTGCGGTAGGGCGACTCAATAATGTGTATTTGTACAACATCGACGACCTACAACGGGTTGTCGACCAAACACGTGATCGGCGTGCGGGGCAGGTCCAGGCTTGCGAGGCGATGCTGGCCGTTGCCGTACGATCTTGCGTCAGCCAGGTCCAGAATCAGGATATTGGGCACTTGATACGAAGTCTTAAGCGGCGTCTTCACGACCTGGGTCGAATCGAAAGAGAGCGTACCCAAAGGAAGCTGGCGTCAAGCCGACCAGAAGATCTTGCTCGGTTCTTGCCGCAGATGATGGAGGAACATACCCACCGTTTGATCAACAAAATCTTGCACCTCCCGTTGAGTCATCTGGATCGTTGTCGGCCCGATCAGATGCTCGGCTTTTATGCTGCTGCGCTGCGTGTTCTTTTTGGGTTAAGCGATGACCAACCCGATTCGGTCCAGGGCGTTGAATCGCGCACCGATTCCACCAAGCCCGCCTCAACGCCGACAGCGATAGATGATGATATCGAACAACAATCCACAGACCAGGCTGGCGGCATCCTGTTCGACGACAACTGTCAACACGGTTAATACCAAACACAAAAATTCTTGCGTATGTGTTCGAGCACAGGGCTGCGATGACAGGGCTTAGCAATTCTTCGACGCGCAACGAAAGTACGCGATGCGTATAAGAAAACCATGAGTGAACAGTTGGCCCGCAAGACATGCACGGTGCCCTTAGCGATACAACCTGTGCTGGTGAATATACGCTTCGACGGCCGGGGGTACCAGGTGCGAAATGGGCTGGCCCTGCGTCACCAAGCGACGAATTTGCGACGAACTGACATCGATTTGCGGCACGTCGACCAGCCTCGTGGCCCATTCGATGGGGTCGTATCCTTCGGGCAGCTGTGTCAGCAGGCGGTGGGGTGTATCCGGTGGTCGCACCATCACCAGCGGTTCGGCCAGCTGGATGATTCGCCGCGGCTGGTGCCATCGGTCAAAGACACGTAGGTGGTCACCCCCGATCAATAGTCGCATTTGGACAGTGGGGCCAATCCGATCTCGCAGGGCTTGGAGGGTGTCGACTGTGTAGGTCGGTTGAGGATCAGACGGGGCGACCGTTGTCGCCTCTTGGTTGCCGGCTGTCTGGGCCCTATGGATTTCGTCGGTGAGCACCTGCACGTTGGGCACGCCCTTGAGAGCCGACTGCAGCATGCCCAAGCGGTGGTGGACCGGTGTGACGTTCCGTCGGAGTTTGAACGGGCTACGACCGGAAGGGATGTAAATCACGGCGTCTGCGCCGATCGATCTCATCACCGCGGTTGGCAGCTCGACGTGGGCATGATGGGGTGGGTCGAAGCTGCCACCGAACAGAATCACCTTATTGCATTGATCGATTGGTATCATCGCGGTCGCGCCCCGTTACGTTTTTTGTGCCTGAATCAAGGACTGGACCGCATCGGCAAGCCGTGCGGCGGCCAGCCGGGCGTTTTTCCCAAGCCGAAGCAGCGTGGAGGCCTGCCACGGATGGGCCATCAGGTACCGTGCCGCCGCCACGGCATCTGTTTTGCCGTTGGGTTTGACCCAATCAATCACTGCTGTCGGAAGAGACATATCTGCCGTGTCATTGATCGAGCGGACCACCGCAAGCGGGACGCCGCGTTGAGCCAAAAGATGAGCCACGTGATAGGTTTCCATATCGACCGCGCTGCAGCGGTAGCGCGCAAACGCGCGGTGTTTGGCTGCGACGGTTTCTACTAGCCGGTCGACAGTGACCAGAGATCGTTGGGTGTCACGCGACGGTTCGTCGTTGACCACGCGTGGAACCGCCGGTGTGAAGGTGTCGTCTCCGATCTGAACAACCGTACCGTCTTCATTTAGGGCCCAAGAAATAGGTAGCAGCGCCGCTGGTCGAAGCCGGGGGTCCAGGCCACCGGCAAACCCAAGCAGGACGACCTGGTCTGGGCTGACGGCATCGACAAGCGCATTTGTTGCAGCCACAGCACGACAGGCTCCCATGCCCGCGACCGCAGCGACGATCCGCACCTGACCGACTTGAGCTTTGTAGTACGCTTTAGGCTCAGTTCTTTGCAAGCCTAACCGGGCGATGGTGGTCGAAAGTTCGCTATGCAACGCCGCCAGCAGTGCGATGGTACGCCGGTGAGAGGGGAGGGGTGGGGTCATTAGGTCACTGCAGCCAGACGGTGGAGAATCGAGCTTTATCATACCGTTGGAGATCCGGTCTTCACCATGACCGCCAGCACACCGGTGGCGCTGTCACGGAGGTGTTTGTGGCATGTCATTCCTGGACCGCCAGGCGAATTGTCGGGGGGGCATCGCTCGACTGTGGCGTCGCAGTCGGTTAGACAGACTCGCGGGCACCGGTCGGTTGAGCCGACAATGGCACGTTGGGCAGCAAAGAGAAGTTGGTTTGGTATGATGGTCGTGTGACATCGGTCTATCTTGACGATCAGCAGGTTCAGCTAGAAGGTGCAGATCTAGAGTCGGTGCTGGCCGCGGCGACCGATCACCTGGCTCCGACCGGACGAATTGTGGTTGAAGTTCAAATCGACGGCCAGTCGTTGGTTGCAGACGAATTGGACCAACGATGTCGGGCTCCGGTGGGCCAAGCGGAGCTGCGGCTGTACAGTGCCGATCCGCAAGAGCTGGCTGTGATCACATTAGAACAGGTCAGAGAGAAGCTCAACGACGCAAGGCAAGCCCAAGCGCAAGCGGCCGATCTGCTTCAACGAGATGAGCCCGACCGTGCGATGCAAGAGGTCGGACGGGTGATCGAGGTGTGGCAGCAAGCTCAGCAGGCGGTGTTGGGATCGTCTCGATTGTTGGGCATGACGCTTGACGACAAAGAGGTCGATGGTCAATCGATTCACGAGTTGGCGGCGGCGTTGATCGAGAAGCTCAAGGAGTTGACACGATTGTTGACCACCCGTGACACGGTCGGCCTGGCAGATACATTGGCGTATGAGTGGCCCCAGACTGTCGACACTTGGGATCGATTCATCGGGTCGTTGGTCAGATGGATCCAGCAGATCAATCCAGAAGATCGTCGATAGACATTTAGTTAGAGAGATGATGCGATGCCACACTTAGACCATCCCGCACTGGCGGTTGTCAAAAAACGGTTTCCAGGCAAGAAATTTTGGATTGCCCGGTTCCGTGGTCAGATATCGCTGGTGGTACCGTCAGAGTGTTTTTATGACGTCATGACGGTCCTGCGTCACGATCCGGATTGTGCCTACAACTTTCTGTCCGACGTCGTCGGCGTAGACTACTTTCTCCATCCGTCGCCCCCACGATTCAATGGCGATAGCGCCCGTTTTGTGGTGATCTACAACATGGTCAGCGACAAACACCATCAACGTCTGTTTGTGAGAGTGTTGTTGAACCCGTCGTTGGACACACGGGGGATCGACGATGACCCGGCGTTACATCTGCCCAGCGTGTGCGATTTGTGGCCAGGTGCAGAATGGCCCGAACGTGAAGTGTTTGATATGTTTGGTATCCGTTTTGATGGCCATCCCGACCTCCGTCGTATCTTGACGTGGGAAACTTATCCGGCCCACCCACTGCGAAAGGACTACCCGTTGCGCGGTCGTGGCGAACGCGAAGCGTACGAAGTGGTTGACCGTGGCAGTGCATGAGATCGATATCTCGATAGCATGGCATGCCGCGGGAACGCTTGGGTGCCATTTTCCACTCAATTGATAAAAGCACGTGGCGGGGAACAGTTTTTATGTAAACCGCTGTAAATAAATGTATTAAGTGTCGAGCGTTAATTGCAGATCCCGTATTTGGGTTGTATCGGAACGGCTTTTTGCTATACTAAATCCATCGTGGAAGGCGACATGGGCAGGGAGGGAGATTGGTTCCAAGGTCATGTCAAGCCTTGGGGAGAGAACGCAGGCGAGGGTGAGAGTCAAGTCCCAACTTTTACCCGTAAAGATATGTGAAAGAAGGAGGTCCTTATGAGGATACCTGTACTTGCTATGGGTGTAGCCTGTAGCGGGGCGCTGTTGCTAGCGAACAGTGCCCAGGCGCTTTTGATTGACAGTTTTGATGCAGATCCAGACGCGGTGTCGACTGGGACACCGGGGCCGTCGAATACTGCGTCTGCAGCAGCAATCGGCGGTTCGCGTACGTTGGAGATCCTGGGTTTCCCCGGGGATCTTGATCCCACGTCTTTGGGGGCTGACCTTGAAGTAGCCGCTCCCCCAGGGGTGTTGGCCCATTCTCAGGACGCTTTGGCGCCAGGTGGACGATCCAAGGTGACCTGGGACGACAATGGCAACGGATTGGGTGGCCTTGACTTGACCGACGGCGGACTGGCAAACGGGTTGATGGTTGACCTGATCGCCATCGACATTGGCGACGTGGACGTCACGTTTATGGTTGAGGATACCGCCGGTGGGTCTGCACAGTTGCTTCTGGCGGGTTTGGCTGCTGGAACAAATCAGTTTCTGTTCAGCGACTTTGTGGGCGCTGTGAACTTCGAGAGCGTGCAAAACGTCATGTTAACGATCGATGCAGACGCACGTTCCGATTTGGTGTTGGACCTGATCGAAACGGTGGACGTCCCACCGACACCACCAACGCCGCCCCCACCCCCGGACGTGATTCCTGAACCTGTCACGTCGACCTTGGGCATGATGGGCTTGGTAACGTTGGGCATGGTCTTACGTCGGCGTTCTGTCTGACGACCTGTTCCCATCCTTTCACGACCAAAAGACCGTCTCTGCATGACGCAGGGGCGGTTTTTTTGTCGTCGTTTTCTACTTGTACGTGGGATATTTGTCATTTAATACCAAACACAAAAAGTTTTTGCGTATATGTCTTCGATCGCGGGCTTGCGGTAATGGGATTTAGCAAATCCTCAACGCGCAAAGAAAATACGCGATGCGTATAAGACCGTGGAATCGCCACTCTGTAGCTCTCCCAACCCATTGGCAGATGCTTCGCGAAAATGAATGGCACCGCTCGGCCTAAATGGGAGATTGGATAGATTCTGACCACGACGTCGAGTGAAGCACTTTCGCTCTGAAGGAGCCGTCGTATGCAGAAAAACAGATCGCATTGTCCTTCGTTAAGCGGACGCTCCATGTGGCGAAGATCTGCTTTAAGCGTCGTCGAGCCCTAATAGAAAGAACCCCCTGCAATAGGGGGCTCTTCTCAATCACACGTTTGTTTTATTTAAATCACTCAGACCAGCCGCGACTAAAACGCGTGTGTGGAAATCAGGAGCGACAACGGCATTGACAATAACGTGTGCCACCCTGTCAAAACACGAGTGAAAGATACGCAAAGCGGCTTAGCGACGTCTTGCCGCCATACCCAACGCTCCGAGGCTCAAAAGACCCAGAGTCGCGGTAATGGGTTCAGGAACGCCGGTCTGGATGACGATCTCTTGTACCTTGATGTCGACGAATGCCTTGGTAAAGGATGTCGCGGTTAGGCCACCTGCGCGTAGTTGATTAAGGTCCCACGCCGCGCCGCCGTTCTGGGTCGCCAGATCAACGTAATCGGCGATCGTGGTTCCCATGCCCCCGACGGCATGGCCGCCGGGCGTCTCCACGAAACCGCCGGAGCCGTCAGCGAGAAAGGCCTTACTGGATGCATCGATACCCAGCACCTGAGTGTTCGACCCGTCCTCTAGTTGCGCATTGACGACCACGTTTAGAAGCGCGTCGACGCTGCCAAGTTTGGCCAGCACGGTGTCAAAGTTAATCGCGTTGCCGGTGGTGTCGTCACGATCTTCGTCCGTGATCAGAATGACGTTTACCGCTGCACCTGCGCGGAACGTGTAGTTGTCCAGAGCAAAATCGATGGCCTCATGACCGTCTTCCTCAGTGAAATTATCGGTGGTCAAACCGCCAGCCGCGGTTGACATTTCCGCTGCCGTCCCAAAACCGCCGCCGCCGACGGTGTGCTTGTGCGGTCCAATGCCATGTGGACCACTGGGCTCGACAAAGCCGACAAGGCTGTAACGATTGTCGGTGACACCTGCCGCGATGAGCCCCGCGTCGAGGTCACTGACCATGCTGCCGATCCAGGCGTGTTCGCCGGCCATAGACGCTGATTCATCAACGACGAACACGACGTCCGCCGTCGTGACCGCAAGTGCTTCCGGTGTGCGCACAGATAACAGCGATCCAAAGACCGCCAGACCAACGACCTTGACTGAAATACAACACCAGTGAAGTTTCATCTTGTTTTCCTTTGTACAATTGGTTTGGGATGACACCAACACAAACAACAGATTTGCCAAACAGACAATATCAATAACGCTCTGCCACGGTGACACTTCTTCGTTAGAGCCATTTGCGATGAGGCCTATATTGCGATTTGACCCGCGATAGAACCTCTAAAGGACGGATGTAGGTATGAAAACCGCTATATCGCAAATGCTTCGCTAGTATAACCACACTCGAAGTGGTCACCAAGTGTTGTAGGGTATGATTTCGGTGTTAAACCCAGGGTATTTTTCGCGGATCTTGACTGTAAGCAGTCACGCGAATTGTCGAGCGCTGCAGCGCACAGATTGTTGATCAAGGGAATGTGTCGGCCAGCGACATACCACGTTCAGGTTAGACGCGATGCGCATGGCATGTTCGCAAGGTGCAAGCACGTGTTATCAGATTCAGTGAACGGTTGGCCAGATGTACTCGTGCCGTACACACGGCGATTTGGTAGGCGAGAGAAGCACCACAAGTCTTTGCACATGCTATGCCCGGGTTTGTCGAGGTGAGAGACCTTTGCGTGTCTTTAATCACGTGGAGATCACTTACTCTTTTTAATACAAGGCCGCGTAGAATAAACGCTCGTTCACAATCCGCTACAACGGCTAGGCCCTGCTGTACCCAGCTGTGATGCGGCGCGGAGGATTTGTGCCGTTTAGGGGTTGTTTATTGTCTTAGCTTGTTCGACCAGCGATACAAACTGTCGGCGATATTGTTGCGGATCGTTTGAGTCTGATATCCCGCTGGCGGCTAGGTCCAGAACATCTTCAAATGTCGATGAGCCTTTATAGGGTGAATCGCGTAAGATCATGCCGAACGACGCGACCGCACTGGCAAAACGGAAATCTGGCGAGGCCTGGTCCAGGCCTTGGCCTGTGTCTTTTGCCGCAAATGCCATGAGCCGGCTGGTGCCCTGGTGTTTGGGCGCATCGGGGTGCTTGTAGCGGATCTTGAGTGTGAATAGCTCATCGCGCTGTGCCGCCGCAGTCGGTGCTTGAGGACGCTGGTATTTTAACGGGTCGACATGGGGACCACGGCTCGGACGTTTGCGCAGCTGCGTGATCCGGTCCTGCAGTAACACGATCTCCTTTTGCATCTGCTGGGTGCTCTCGGCGGTGAGCCGGGCATTGGCCAAGAAGCCTTGAATTTCTTCTATCTGTCGTTGCAGGTCCTGGATCTGTTTTTGCACGTCGGCGCTGACCGCCGAACTTGGCACTTTTTGGCCCGGAGGAACGATTTCGTAGAGCGCCGTCACCGTGTGTCCGGCACCGATGTCCCCGGCGTCCTTGGTGTCGTCGTTGAAATCTTCTTTGGCCAGTATGCGGTTCTCATAACCGATGAGACGATACGCTTGAGCTTGGGCCGGGTTAAATTCGACCTGGATCTTGACGTCCTTGGCGATGGTCATCATGGTCCCACCGATCTGCTCGACCAGCACCTTGCGTGCTTCCTGGATCGAATCGATATAGGCGTAGTTCCCGTTGCCTTTGTTGCTAAGTTCTTCCATCGTAGCGTCTTTGAGGTTGCCTCCGCCAAAGCCCAGCACGGTCAGGTAGACGCCGGTTTTGGCTTTCTTTTCGATCAGGCGAGTCAGAGCACCGCGATCGGTGACGCCAACGTTGAAGTCGCCATCCGTGGCAAGCACAATCCGATTAATCCCCTTCTCGATAAAGTGTTTCGCGGCGATCTGGTAGGCCAGTTCAATGCCGGCTCCGCCGTTGGTTGACCCGCCAGATTGCAAACGGTTCAGCGCCGTGAGAATAACGTCCTTGTCAGAAGCCGCGGTCGACTCCAACACAAGACCAGATGCTCCGGCGTAAACAACAATCGCCACACGGTCGTTCTCTGTCAGGCGATTGATCAGCATACCCATCGCCCGCTTCAGCAGAGGCAGTTTATTGGCCGGCCTCATGGAGCCCGAGACATCTAACAAGAACACCAGGTTGGCAGCGGGTCGCTGGTCATCGGTGACCTGGTAGCCCTTTAGTCCAATTTTTGCCAAGCGGTGTTGGGGTGCCCAGGGGGCAGCGGCAATTTCCACATGCACGGCAAACGGCGGCTCTGCCGGTAACCTGTCCTGTTCGGCCATCAATTCGCTGTTCGGCGTCGCGTCATCGTAGGTGAAGTAATTGATCATCTCCTCAATGCGCACCGCGTCTTTGGGCGGAAACCGGTGAAACTGGGTGATAAACCGTCGCACGTTGGCGTAGCTGGCGGTGTCGACATCGATAGAAAACGTGGACAGTGGATTGTCGACGACACCTAGGAATGGATTGTCGATCACGCGGTCGTAGGTTTCGGTATTGAAGGGAATGTCGCCGGGCTGACGGCGGGCTGCTTCGACCATTTCGTCACCCAGGACGGCGCTTCGTAGATCGGATGCGCCGGCTCGCGACAATTTTTTCATGGCTAGATCGACACTCAATTCCTTGGAATGAAGGGATACGGATTGTCCCAACGTGCTCAATGGCATGACGATTGTTTCTTCGCTGGCAGGAGCGGGTGTTGTTTTGTTTGCCACCGAACGCTGGCCCGCCGGGCCGGTGATCTGTTTGTTATTGGTCTTTGAACGACGCGGCCTTGCGGTGATCGGCTCGACGGCAGCCTCTG
This sequence comes from Phycisphaeraceae bacterium, assembly GCA_965222495.1. Classification (GTDB taxonomy): domain Bacteria; phylum Planctomycetota; class Phycisphaerae; order Phycisphaerales; family Phycisphaeraceae; genus CBDCUA01. The sequence goes on from CBDCUA010000007.1 coordinate 1,571,351, forward strand.
GCCGATTCCCCTGAGCCATCTGCGGTGTCTCTAACGATCGGGCTTGCTTTCGAGCCGCCGACAGCGATGGCAACAGCGCCGCGACGACACACGCGGCGGCTGTCAGGCCCAGACTTGTCCACAACCAACGGCGAGTGACCGCAGATCCACTTGATCGAGCGGGTTGAACAAGTTCGTGATCAATGCTTAGATGCTGGGCTTCTGAGAGACCCGGTGGTTCGGGTTCGCTGTGTAGCTGTTGACGCAACAGATCGGCCGTTTGACGCACGCCTTGGACAAATTGGCGAGCATCGGCGTCATTTGCCAGGCGAGCGTCGACTTCGGCGCGTTCGGCTGGGTCCAGTTCGTCCAACGCATAAGCGGTCAGCTTGCTCTGTTCGTGAATGACGTCGTTGGTATCCATTTCGGACGACTCCTGTGTACGGCCGCATACCGTTTTTGTGCGGCCTGAGGGTCAGGCGTAAAGTTAGACGGCGGTCTGATCGAGGCGTTGTCTTAGATTCTTGAGTCCCACGTGGATCAAGTACCCCACGTGGCCCGTGGTCAGTCCCATGACCTGGGCGATCTGTTTGTACGACAGGTCTTCTTGAAACTTCAGACGAATGACCTCTTGCTGATCGGGCGGCAGTTGGGCCAGATGATGCAGGACCTGAGATCGGGATTCGTGAGCTTCTAATGTTGCCGACTGAGGTGATGCAACGCCGGCGGTATCGTCCAGTTGCTGGCTGCTGATCCGGCTCATCCGTCTCTCCTTTCGTCTTACGTCTAGGGCGTGGTTTCGGCAGACGGTATAGAGCCAAGCTTGAAGCTTCGGCTGAGTCACTTCGGTTCCGTGCCGGCACAATCGAAGGAATGTTTCCTGTACCACGTCTTGGCTGGTCGCGATATCACCAAGTAAACGTGCGGCGTAACGCACCAATGGTCGTTCATAACGCTGTACGGCCAACCGGATCCACTGATGATTCGACCCCATGGTTTGCCTTTCATTGACCCGTCGTTGTGAATTCGGTCTTGGCCCCCACCTATCAAGAAAGACGGATGAAACATCCGTTTGTTAGAGCCAAGACGAAAAAATTTTTAGATCCTGATCAGTCCGCGATCCGAATCGTAAGGTGCGACCACCGCCAATTCTTATTAACTATGTATATAAAACAATTTAAGGCAAATATGTTGCATTGGCTCTAGGTGCCACTTCTACCCTGGTTCAGGGTAGTCGGATTTTCAGACTTATACCCATCGCGTATTTTCTTTGCGCGTCGAGGATTGGCTAAGTCCTGTCACCGCAAGTCCACGCTCGGAGACATATACGCAAAAACTTTTTGTGTTTGGTATTAGGTGGGTGACACAAGCCGACAATGCACGTACAGGAACATACCGTTTCCGTGTGCCTGAAAAACGCATCAGATTTTGTCGTGCCAAGCCGCGCTTGAAAACACATGTGCGTGCGTTCTGGGTTGAACGTCAACCGTCTGATTGGCACCAAAACCAAACGGTACGACAGCAGGGCCAAGCCAGTCTGGGTTTTCAGGCGTGTTTGGACTTGTCCTGGCGTACCATCTGCAAATAGGGGTCGACGGCGATCAAAGACTCGAGGCACTTCGGTTGTGTGTGACGACTGTGCCGTGTGATTCAGATCAGAGCCTAGAACAACTCCATTTGGGCAAACTGGCCGGTGGCTTTCGTCGCCGAGCGATGATCGTGACAAGCCAACAGCTGCTGGTGGATGTCCCGCAAGAAAGAAGAAGGTTCCATCTCTTTGATCCGACCCATCCAGCACCGTTTGCGCGCGCAGGTTAGCAGCAATCGGCGTTTGGCCCGAGTCATACCCACGAAGAAGAGCCGGCGTTCTTCGGCCAGGTCGGTATTGTCTGCCCGTCCCCACCGCAGTGGTAAGACGCCGTCCTCGCAGCCGGTGATAAAGACCACGGGGAACTCGAGACCCTTGGAGGCGTGCAATGTGAGCAGAGAGACACGATCGGCCCGCTGATCCCAGAGATCGATGTCGACACCCAAGACCAGTTCAGACATAAACGCCTCAAAGTCGCGGGCATGACGCATCGCCACAGCGCGAAGCGGTGGCAGGTACGTCTTCACATTCGGGTTGTCTTGGCCCAATTTTTCGACAGCCAAGTTGAGGCGATCAAGCACCGTCAGGTCTGGCGGTGTGTGACCGATCGCCTCGAGTATGGATTGTCCCTCTGGCTGATCAGTCAGAGGGCAGTGTGAGCGTTTCTGAAAAGGAATACCGCTGCGTTCCAGCGTTTCAGCGAGGGTGTCGGCTTGAGCGTCGGTGCGGTAGAGCACCGCAAAATCGGCGAATGCCAGGTCTTGGCCCTCGTGGACCTGAACACGGCCGCTGTCGATCGAGAAAAACGATGAGCCGCCGATCATGCGTTCTATGGCGTGCACGATCCATTGCGCCTCGGCTCGATCCGAAGCGCAACGGTGGATCTCAATTCGGTCAGGGCCATCGGTCTGGGCAATTAAGCAACGATTTTTCATTAGGCTTGACGGCGCCGCCAGCTGCAGTGCGGCGTCAACGATGGTCTGCGTCGAGCGGTAATTCTGAGTGAGCTGGATGGTTTGAGCTGAGGGGAAATCGTCCCGGAGTTGTTGCAAGCGGGTGGCATCGCTGCCACGGAAGCCGTAAATGGCTTGATCCGGGTCACCAATGACACAAACGTTGCCGTCTGGAGCCACAAGCAACTTGATCAGTTGATACTGGTGGTGGTCAACGTCTTGGAATTCGTCGACGCTCAACCACCGATAAACAGATCGGTAATGGTCGACCAAATCCGGATGCGCTTTGAGCAGCCGGATCGATAGGCCAATCAGGTCGTCAAAGTCGACTAGCCCCAGCTCGTCAAGCCGCTGCTGATAGATCCTGACCACCGCGTCGGGAGTGACCTGAGTTGAACCCGTTTTACACGGTTCGGGACTTTCGCCGCAGCGCTTTGTCCTGGAGATGATCCTTAACCATTGGCCCGCTTTGCGTCGGGACACCGCCAGGGTTTTTTCCAGCACGTCAAAGCACTGGGCCTGGCTGGCAACGCGGAACGTCCGAGGCAATCCCAGAAGGTGTCCGTGTTCTCTCAGGATCGACATGCCCAACGCGTGGAAGGTCATCACCGGTGGTCGGTCGAGTCTGCCCACCAACAGGTCGTCAAGGCGTTGAGACATCTCTTCGGCGGCACGCTTGGTGAACGTGATGGCCAGGCAATGTGCCGGTTTCACACCGTGCACGGCAATCAGATGTGCCATGCGATGGGTGACAACGCGAGTTTTGCCCGTGCCGGGTCCTGCGATTATCACCAGCGGTCCATGGGTGGTCTGAGCGGCTACGCGTTGATCATGATCTAGGCCATCCAGAAAATCAGTGGGTGGTGCGACCGGCGAAGAAACCCCTAACGGGTACCTCGGCGGTGGTCGCTGATCTTCGGTGGTCCGGTGTAACCCCGGTTTAGAGCGTTCGGTGGTGATCGCCGAATCATGACCGGCATCGGTTTCGACGGCGCATAGGTGCGACAGGCGGTCGCTGTCGTGTTCGTCTTCTGATCGATCAAAGAGCAAGCTGGCAGCCGTGCGTGTTCGCAGCTCATCTTGGGTAAACAATCGGATGCGGCCATACTCGCCGTCGTAACCCCCCTGACGGATCACCTGCCCGCGACGCATCCGGGCCAGTGCTTGGGCGACCAGGGGGCCGGCGGCCTGGCAAACGTCGTCCAACGGCGCCCCTTCAAGAATGAATAGTTCAGGCCCCAATCGGGATATCAGATGGTCATAGTGAGTCTGAACCGTCTTGCTTTTGGCACCCACGCGGTCAATTTCCGACAGCACCTCATCCAATGGCACAAGGCAACGATAGGGCCGTCCGCTTGGCGGGCGCTGCGCGTTTGACCGGTCGGCCAGTTCATGGACGCGATGCATGACCCCTAGCGTCAACGATTTGCCACAGACGGGGCAAAGCCCGTGGCGACTTCGTGTTTCGTCGGGCTCTAGACACACGCGGCATTTACGGTGGCCATCGAGATGGTATTTCCCCTCTTCCGGAAAGAACTCCAAGGTACCGCTGTATCCCTGACCCGTTTCTAACGCCCGGCGTATGGCGAAGTAGCTTAGGTCGGTGTAAAACGCACATGCTTCGCGGCCAATTTTTCCCGGCGAGTGCGCGTCGGAGTTGGAGACCAGTGTGTACCGGTCCAGTGCCGAGAGTCTCCAGTTCATGGCCGGGTCGGACGATAAGCCGGTTTCAAGCGCGAAGATGTGGTCTGCCAGATCACCGTAACAGTGTTCAATGCAATCGAAGCCGGACTTCGAACCCAGGACAGCGAACCACGGTGTCCAAATATGGGCCGGGATCAAGTAACAGCTGTCGCCGGCTTCGAGTGCGATCTCTAGCAGATCACGAGAATCCAGGCCTAGGATAGGGCGACCGTCAGAATTAATATTGCCGATCCGGGCCAGAGCGCTACTGATCTGTTGAGCCTGCTCAAAATCGGGTGCGTAGATTAAATGATGCACCTTTCGCGTCTTCCCATCTTTCTTGTAGATGGTGGAGATTTCCACTTCGAGCATGAACCGCACAGGCTGATGACCGGGGACGTCGGTCCAGTGGTCGATTTGTGTCTCCAGCTCCGGCTTGAGCTTGAATAAGCCAGGCTCGGCCGGCACAAGCTTTTCTTGGATTTCTCTAAACCAACCGGGGTGAGTGAAGTCGCCGGTGCCCAGGACGGTAACGCCCTTCTTCCTGGCCCAGCCGGCCATGTGTTCAAGGTCACAGTTTCGGCTTGTGGCGCGGGAGTACTTCGAATGAACGTGCAGGTCTGCGTAAAATCTCATGCCTGACCTCCGAACCTTCGTGACGATCACCGTACGGGTTTGATTGTATCGTGGGTACTCCCACCGCAGAGCCGGCGGCGCTACCGATAATCACAAGTCCAGCCGAATCACTGCCCTTATGGTCCGGACCGTTTTTGACGATGGTTAGCCATGGACCACCGATGACCCAGGAGTTGTGCCATGATTGATCCCAAGAACCCGTCGTTTCAAGATCGTCGTGCCGATGTCCGCTTGGCAAGTGATCGGAAGATCGATGCCGTGGTGGTGGATCAGCATGAACAGCCCATCGCCGTCCTCCGCGGCGCTCAGGTCGTCAATGTGTCCGCCGGCGGGGTCATGATGGAAAGCGATCGGCCCGCCGATCAGGGTGCCCGCATCGTTGTCAATCTCGACAGTGTCGGGGCATTGGGGCAGCGGGGACGACGTTTCCAGCTCGAAGCGCTGGAGTGCGTACCGGCTCGGGGTCAGAAGCACCAGATCCGCTGCAAGCTGATCGACGGAGCGATCCCCGCAAGGCTGATCTACAACTGGTAGTGATTCGACAAGATCACGATCCAATCTCCGTGGGAGAAAAGGGCGTCGTCGCCCGCGGCTGGCGAGGCCTGGCTGGCGCCAGTGTGTAGGGGCAATCCCATCCATGGCTAAGGGATTGTTCGGCCAGAGCCCCCGCATGAGGTGAAGGCGACAACGAACTTACACACGGATACCAAACACCAATACGTTCGTGTCCAAATGTTTTGCCAACGCCGTCCTGTGCCGACACGACGTTGCAAAATGCCGCCATTTCATCGGGCACTGGCTGGCGGTGATCGTGCCAGGGGTCCGTGACGCCATTGAGGATCGACGTCAAGGCTCAACCGCGTTGCCAGTCGGTAACAGGCGTGGTATGAATGTATCACTGAAAGGCGCCTGGCCACGATGTGGGTGGACTTTCAACCACGTGGGGTATTTCTGGTGCGCATATAACGAACGTCCTGGGGTGAGTGACTCTGTTTTCGTTCGAGAACACGCACAAGGATCAAAAACAGAATAGATACCCGTCGTAAATAAGGAATACCATCATGCGCAACTGCTTCGACGACCGCTTTCAGATCGTGGTATGGGCTTGGATTGTCACCCTACCCGTGGTAGGGTGCCAACAGGGTTACAACGACGTTTGGCTTGACGACTCGCAAGTCGTGCTCATGGCCGAGCCGACGGCCACAGTGGCGACCGGTCAGCCAATGGCGTCGTCAATGATTGAGCCTGAGCCAGTGATGACCGATCCTATGCCCGTGCAGGAGAAATATGCCATTCGGCGGGGCGATACGCTTTGGTCGATCGCTCAGAGATCCTACGGCGACGGCAAGCGATGGCGGGACATCTTGGCGGCCAATCCTGGCCTTGACCCCACGCGGCTGAGAGTTGGACAGCAGATTGTCCTGCCCTAGCGTAGCGCCAACGACAGCTTCTCCACCGTCATCCCACAGGTGGGTTGACGGATCGAAAAGGTCTTGCGTGACGATGAAACCCCTTGCTTACTAACGGTTTCGGCTACTGGCGATGGGTATGGAATCCTTTCTAGTTCACTGCCGTGGCAGGGTCACCTGACCGATTCGGTCGACGGTTATGCCGATGCCGGCCGATCTGAGCGATAATGTGACACCTATGACCACAGCGACCACACGACGTACCATCGACTCTCACCGGGGCGACTTAGCTAAGTTATTTCAAGAAAAGTTACCTCAGGCCATTGAGGCCGAGTGCGCGTTGCTCGGATCGATGATCTTGGACTGGCGGGTTGTGGGAGAGGTGATCCAGGTCATTGAAAATGCAGACGATTTTTATCAACGCAAGCACGGCGCGTTGTTCGGGGTGCTGGTCCAGATGTACGACCAGAACCAGTCCCTCGACATGGTTCAACTTAAGCACCGGCTGGAGGACCTGGGACTACTAGAAGACGTCGGCGGCGTCGAATACCTGATCGAGTTGGCCGAATCCGTCCCTTCGGCGTCCAGTGCGGCGTATTACGCAAAGATTGTCAACGAAAAAGCAGTTCTTCGTCGGCTTATCGACGCGGCAGGACAAATCCTCAATGACGCGTACAGCAGTGCTGAGACGGTTGGGATGCAGCTGGACCAAGCCGAGCAGAAGATCTTCAGCCTAGCCGAGACAAGGGTGAACGAGGACGCGGTCGAACTGAAAACGCTGCTCCAGGAAACCTACGCCCGCCTAGAGGCACACGACGGTCGGCATCTGACAGGTTTGGCCACCAACTATTTTGAGCTTGACGACATGACCAACGGCTTGCAGAACGGTGAGATGATCATCGTGGCGGCACGTCCCAGTATGGGCAAGACGGCGTTGGCATTGAATATGGCTGAGCACATCGCCGCCGATTGCCAACAGCCGGTCGCATTATTCAGCCTGGAAATGGGCAAGCAGCAGCTCGCCCAACGATTGCTCTGCTCGCGGGGTGGTGTGGATTCTCACAAGGTTCGCAAGCACAATCTCACTGCCGAGGAATTTGGTAAGCTGGCGCTGGAGGTGGGGGCTTTGTCTGAAGCCCCGCTGTATATCGACGACACACCGGGCCTGACACTGCTGTCTTTGCGTGCTAAATCGCGGCGACTGGCGGCCAGATACGATATCAAAGCAGTCTTTATCGACTATCTCCAGCTGATGACGGGCTCGCGTGCAGAGTCAAGACAGCAGGAGGTCTCGGCCTTGTCCAGGGGGATCAAGGCGATGGCCCGTGAGCTTAACGTGCCGGTGGTCTGTCTGAGTCAGCTAAATCGTTCGCCCGAAGGACGCGAGGGGCACCGTCCGAGAATGAGTGACCTTCGCGAATCAGGATCGATCGAACAGGACGCGGACGTGGTGATGTTGCTTCACCGTGAGGACTACTACCACCGTGGGGAAGACGATTACCAAGAGTCCAATACCGCCGAGCTGATTGTTGCCAAACAGCGCAACGGCCCGACCGGTACCGTCAAACTGCAGTTCCACGGCCCGACCATGCGGTTTAACAATCTGGCCCAGGCTCACCACAACCCGACATATTAGGCAAGCGCCCCCATAACCCCGACGTTGGCCACAGTTGTGCGATTCGCCGGCGGCGGTGATGGACGTGACAAAGTCTCGGCGCCGGGGCACACCAGCGTTCGCTGGTCGGTCGACAAGAAATCTCTGCTAGGTACGATACCCGTCTGGATGAATCCTTGTGTTCCACTTGCGTACGTGGATGTGGGAAAAATAACGGCTTATGGTCATTTAGCCGGGCATGAATAGGGCGCAAAGCATACGATTTGCGACTTTAACAGACCGCTGGTCATGATGGTGCAACTTATGAACAATTCATTGGCAGAGGAACAGAAAGTAGCGATCCGGGCCGTACGGTCAGCAGCACGGGTTTGCCAGGCGGTCCGTGATCGCCTGGTGACGGCGGATACCCTAGAAAAGAGGGATCGTAGCCCTGTGACCGTCGCAGATTTTGCGTCTCAGGCGGTGGTGGGTGCGGTATTGCTCCAGGAATTTCCTGACGACCCGCTGATCGGTGAGGAGGACGCCACAGAGCTCCGCCAAGACCCGCAGGCGGCGATTAGGGCGGCGGTTGTGGAGCAGGTGGCAGCGGGCCTCGGGCAAAACGTCAGTCAGGATCAGGTCTTGGATTGGATTGACCGCGGCGGGGCGGGGGACCAGGCAAGCCCGTCGCGCTTCTGGACGCTCGACCCCATTGACGGGACCAAAGGTTTCCTGCGTGGCCAGCAGTACGCGGTGGCGTTGGCCTTGATCGAAGATGGACAAGTGGTGCTAGGGGTGTTGGGGTGTCCGAATCTGCAGGCAGAAGGGCAGTCCGGGACGCTGCTGGTGGCCGTGCGTGGACAAGGCACGCGCGCGTGGCCGTTAGGAACGACCGACGCAGATCCGGGCCAACTGGTCGGCGTGAGCTCGGTGACCGATCCTAGCCAGGCCCGATTCTGTGAATCGGTCGAATCGGCTCATTCCAGTCACGGCGACGCCCAACAGATCGCTTCGCGGCTGGGCATCGCGACCGAGCCACTCAGAATGGATAGCCAAGCCAAGTACGCGGCCGTGGCCAGGGGAGATGCGTCGATCTACCTTCGGCTACCGACACGAGCCGACTACCGTGAAAAGATTTGGGACCACGCCGCTGGGGCGATCGTTGTCACCGAAGCCGGTGGGTGCGTGACAGACGTGACCGGCCGACCGCTCGAATTCACTCACGGCCGGACACTGGACGTCAACCGAGGTGTGATCGCCACCAACGGATCGATCCATCAGGCGGTTGTCGGTGTGGTCGGGCAGGTGATAGGCGGTTGAGCCGCTATCGGTCAGCGATACGGAGCAATCGTCAGCCGAAATTTTGCAGGGTCTTCATACCTGCTTGTAAATGGAGACGAGGGTCGCACGAAAGCGGTGATCGGTCGTGTGCTGCGTTATCTGAGCAAGAGGTCCGCGGTCTTCTTCAGGGCGTACTGGCTCAGTTCTCCAAGCGCCATCGTGATATCGCCTCGGCGTTCAATCGAGCATTTCTGCATGGTCATGCCGTACGTGGACGGTGAAAATCTTTATCTGATGACGTCGGACAAATTCAGGTTCTTGAACAATACCCAGATGACACAGACCTCCGCTTGCCCGTGGTAGTTTGTACGGATTGGCAACAACGGTTCATCATTGGAAACCGAAGCGAGTTGGTTGCTGTTAACCCACAGCGTGGGACCGATACGCCAAATCTGCATCGGTGCGGCTTTGCTTGATGTTGAAGATCCATGGAAGGTCATCGGTCTGCTGCGTCAGCCGCTGCTGGTTCCCAACGAGGCCGAGCGTGACGGATAGGTACCCAACGTCGTCTATTCGTGTGGCGCCATGGTCCACAACAACACCGTGATCAACCCTTATGCGACCAGCGATGTCGCCACCAGCCTTGCGACGGTGTATCGGTGTCAGATATGCTCACCCGGTGGGTTGAGCGGTAAGCTCTTCGGGCCACAACGTCGAACGTCCGCAGGTTCTACGTCAATTTCAGTCGATGGTTCCTATCTGTGGAACGTCTTTTCTGACCGCCGAGACTTATACGCCTAAACTTTAAGCGCCGACCTGGAACGTGCGATTGCTATCGGTTACATTGAGGTGGCGCCTCGTGAGTCGGTTGGCGATATGTTTTATCATCGTGCAGCGGAGGTTTGGCTAGGTCATGGCGGACTTTGCGACAGATCATCCGACGGACACTCCCGACCCGCCCGAGCCAGACCGCGATCGGCCGGAGATCGCCCAACAGATCGAAGACGCCCTACGCCAAGGCAGCAAGCAGATCCGGTTCGACGCGATCGAAAAGCGATTCCGCGGCAAACGGGTGTGGGTGCTGGACAGAGAAAAGATGCAAGCCGGTGTCATGCGGGTCGTGGACCAGGCGATCTACAAGAGCCAGCAAGAGGCGGAGGGTGTGTTGAAGACGCGCCAGCGTGTGGCGACGGCGATCGCAAAACTGTTTGGCAACAAGCGTAACCTAACCAGCCCGGTGGACCCTCATCAGATTCCCACTCCACCGATCGCTCACACCCAGGCCGCCGATCCCAGCGACGGTCCGCATGCCCTCGACCAGCAGATCGCCCGGTTATCGAATTTGATCAATCGAGCAGAGCGTGTATTAGATTCGGCGTTGTCTTCGACCGGCCATGGCCGGTCATTCGGCACGCAGCAGACCCGTCGGTCTGCGTTTGTCGACCGACGCCCGCAGCACGACGAGGTGCTCATCCGTGTATTCAATGAAAACTTAGATCTGATTCGTGGGATCAGTACAGATCCCCCCAGTTCTTGAGGAGCCTTCCTACAGATGACCAACACACAGACAACACACAGAACGCCAGAAATCGTAGTCTCCGGAAAACCGTCCATCGGCAAGCCTATCTTGTCTGGCCGCGATGACCAAAGCGGTGACGGCGAAGCCATCAATGCGATGTTACTGGGTATTGACCTAGGCACGTCGCGCAGCTCGATTGTCTCCATGGCCGGCGCACGCAAAACGGTCGAGAGCTATGTGGGTTGGGCCAAAGACGCAGTCAGTCGCAAGCACCTCAACGCCGATATCGTGTTTGGACAGGTGGCCAAGAAAAACCGTTTGGCCTTGGACCTCTATCGCCCATTGGAGAAAGGTGTTATCAAATACACCGGTTCACAAGAAGAAGGGTCCGACGCCTATCACAAGAACATGGAAGCGGCCAAGATGCTGTTACATCATTTGGTCAGCTTGTCTGAACCGAGCCGAAATGAGTCGGTGTATGGTGTGATTGGTGTGCCCGCACAAGCGACCGTAAAAAACAAACAGGCCATTATGGAAGCGGCCAGGGATGTGCTCGATTGTGTGATGATCGTATCGGAACCTTTTGCGGTCGCCTATGGGTTAGATCGTATCAGTGATGTGCTGGTGGTCGACATCGGAGCTGGCACAACGGATTTGTGCCGTATGCACGGTACCGTCCCTTCTCCCGACGATCAGGTAAGTTTAGAGGTCGCCGGCGATGCGATTGACCAACGCCTCTACGATCAGATCCGGTCCAGATACCCTGACGCTCAGTTGACCGTGAACATGTGCAGAGAATTTAAGGAGCGGTATGGTTTCGTTTCTGACGCCAAGGACAAGATCGAAGTGCCGCTGCCGGTCAACGGTAAACCGGTCATGCACGACATCACCCAAGAGCTCCGGGACGCCTGTTCACTGATCGTCAAGCCGATCGTCGACAGCATTCACCAGTTGGTGTCAACGTTCGACCCGGAGTTCCAAGAAAAACTTCGGCACAACGTGATTATTTCGGGCGGCGGTAGCCAGCTCAACGGCTTGGTCAAAAGCGTTTCTGACGGCATGGGCGAGATCGGCGGCGGGCATGTGATCCAGGTCGAAGAGCCGCTCTATGCCGGTGCCAACGGCTCGCTAAAATTAGCGATGGACATGCCCGCCGAATACTGGCAGAAGCTACATCAATAGCGTCAAAACAATCGAGCCGGCGCACTGCAGGTTCCCGTGACTTGTCCGTGGGATGTGACCGAAATCACATCCCACCTATAGACGAGCACTTGCGCAAAGATCAAGAGTCAGTTATCCCCTTACTGCTCAAGCAAGCAGGGGGTTGCCGTTTCCGCCGGCCAAATGAGGCCATGTCGCTCCGCGTTGGGCCTAAGCTTAAACTACTATACATTCGTCCAGAGCGCCCCCGTAGCTCAGCTGGATAGAGCAACGGACTTCTAAACCAAAAGTACCCACCTTCAGGTGGGGGTCTAAAGCCGTAAAACCCCTCGGACGATGCTTAAAACGGGGTCCTGACCGTCAGGCACCCCCTAGTGTTGTCAGCAACGCCGTTGTTACAGCGTTGTTCAGAGAGGAGGGGTACGGTCCATGAAACTCAAATTGACGAAGTCTACGGTCGACCGTCGCTGCTTGCCTCCTGAACCCGGTGAGGTGAACGGGAAGGGGAAGCCGCTCCGCCAGAAGCTCTATTGGGATACCGAGGTGCCAGGCTTTGGGGTGGTCGTCAGTGCCGCATGTAAAACGTTCGTCGTCCAGCGTTCAGTTGGGGGTAAGACCGTTCGCGTCTCCATTGGGCAGTTGGGTGTCTATACGGTCGACGAGGCGCAGAAAAAGGCCCGTCGTCTGTTGCAGGATATGCGAGACGGTATCAATCCTAACGCCCGTCGTCGAGAGGTGGCAGAAGCCGAGGTTGTGGCAATACGAGATGGCGAGTGGCGAACGTTCACACTACAGCAGGCGATCGAGGAACATATTGCCAACATGAAAGCCGAAAACCGGTCGCCTCGATCGATCAAAGGCATGCAATATGAGATGGAACGTTACTTGGGCGAATGGCTTGATCGCTCGCTTGTTGACATCCGGCGTGCCGATTGCTTGGATCGTCATCGTAAGATCACTGAAGGTCACGGCCCTGTGGCTGCCAACCGCGCATTGCGATACTTGCGGGCATGCTGGAACAGTGCTCGGGCACGATACGATGAACTACCAGAACACCCCCTCACGCGTGCTATTGGTGGTCGTCGGTTCCCATGGAACAGGATGAAACGAAAACGCCAACCTGTCCAATGGAAGGACCTACCCGCCTGGGCTGCAACTGTGGACGCCATCAAGAACCCGATTCGACGAGATTGGCAGTGGTTCGTGCTCTTGACGGGCCTACGATCCGAGGACGCTCGAACCGTGCGGTGGGAGCACGTCGACTTCGATGCTGGGAGCCTGCACCGGCCAAGCCCCAAAGGAGGCGAAGACCGGGCCTTCACCATTCCATTATCCAGTCACGTCCTCAGGTTTTTGAAACAACGGCGAGAGAATAATCCATTGGATTTCGGGCATGACGACCGAGGTTGGGCCTGGCCGACCTGGAGCCGTGAGGGACGGGTAACCTACATGCGAGAGCCCAAAGTTCAGGAGTACTACAAAGATGAGAGTGGCACACGCCGAAAGCGTACCGTGTTGCCCAGTCCTCACCGTCTGCGCGACACATTCGCCAGTGCAGCCAACGAAGCAGGTGTCGGACTGATTGAAATCAAGATTCTGATGAACCACGTACTACCCGAAGGTGACGTGACCGAGGGCTACATCCGACCGTCAGACGAGCACTTGCGTAAATCTCAAGAGCTAGTCACAGCCTTTCTGCTGCAACGAGCAGGGGTAGCCGTTTCTGCCGGCAGAATCAGGCATGTAGCTAGACGTCAGGCCTCAGCTTAAACTACATGCTTGGCGACTGGGCGCCCCCGTAGCTCAGCTGGATAGAGCGCCGGCCTTCTAAGCCGGATGTCGCAGGTTCGAATCCTGCCGGGGGTATTGCCGTGATATCAATTATCTAGATTCGACGTGAATCTATCGGAATCCATTACATGAAATTGCATCGTGTGATTATCGAAGGATTCCGTGGATACCAGCAACGCATTGAAGTCCCTGTGACTGATTTGACTGCCATTGTCGGGAAAAACGAGGCGGGCAAGTCATCAATACTCGAGGCGTTGGAGATATTCTTTAATAACAAGACCGTGAAGATTGATGCGGACGACGGTTGTAAGAAGGATGGGTGTGATAGAACCAAGGTTCGTATTGGGTGTGTGTTCGACGATCTACCAGAAAAAGTTGTTCTTGATGCCGCATGTGAGACGAGTTTCGTCCAGGAAGAACTTCTTAATTCTGACGGGATGCTGGAGATCCACAAGGTCTTCAATTGCAGATTAAAGACCCCAAAGGTCCTGACGTTCGCGGTCGCACGTCACCGTCTTATGGATGACGGTTCATCTTTGCTCAAGCTGAAGAATACGGAGCTGAAAAAATCTGTCAAGGGAATTGGGGCTCAGGTTGAGGATAATAAAAAAAACCCCTTGCTTCGAGCGGCATTGCGAGAGCGATTGGCAACCGAAAATAAGCTTGTCGAAATTTCAATGGATGAAGGCAACTGCGAAGCAATCATGAAGGAGATCGCGAAGAGATTCCCAATCTTCGCACTGTTCCAATCGGACCGTCCAAGCACCGACTCCGATAGCGAAGTGCAAGATCCTGTGAAGGTCGCCATTGAGGAGGCAATTAAGGCGGCTTCTCATGATTTGGATAAGGCCGAACAGCTCGTAAAGGAGCAGGTCGAAGATGTGTTGAACCGAACCTTGGCGAAACTGAACGACATGGATCCGTCGTTAGCTAAGGAACTAAAACCGAGGATAGAAACACCCAAGTGGAAGAACGCGTTTTCGGTCAAGTTGGACTCGGATGAGGGTGTTCCACTTAACAAACGAGGGAGTGGGGTTCGTCGTCTGATTCTGCTCAACTTCTTCCGGGCCGAAGCTGAGCGGCGAAGGGCTGACGCATCGGCCGACTCGGTGATCTACGCCATTGAAGAACCGGAGACCTCGCAGCATCCCAACAATCAACGCATGCTGATCGATGCGTTTCTTGAGCTGGCAGACTCTGGTACGGCCCAGGTATTATTGACCACTCACGTCCCGGGTTTGGCCGGTATGGTCCCTGTGTCATCAATACGCTTCGTCGAAACCGATGACAGCGATTATCGAATCGTCAAGACTGCCGATGACGACAGTGATGATCTACTCCGTGAAGTTGCCGAGACATTAGGCGTGATTCCCGACAGTCGAGTTAAGGTGCTTTTCTGTGTCGAGGGACCCAACGATGTGGAATTCTTTTGCAACGTCAGCAGAACACTTGCCGCTAAGGAACCCGACGTGCCCAATTTGCGCGATATCAAGCTAGTAGCCTTCGTTCCGCTTGGTGGACAAACTCTGGAACAGTGGGTGAAGTACCATTACCTATCTGCGTTGAACCGGCCAGAGTTTCACGTCTACGATGGAGACTACGCCGCTGATACAAAAATTAAAGATGCTGTGACGACAGTCAATCAGCGAGGTGATTGCTCGAAGGCGACTGTCTTGACACGAAGGTCTGCTGAGAGCTACCTCCATGGTGAGGCCATCAAACGGTGTTGCCGGGTAGAAGTAGAGGTCAAAGAGGGAGACTGCGTTGCTACGATCGTTTCGGAGAAAATGACGAGTTCCGGCCAAATGGTCCCGTTGGGTGAAGGCAAGCAAGCCAAACCGCACAAGAACATTGTAAAGCGGCTGCTTAATGGTGAGGTGGCGGCAGCAATGACGGTAAAAGAATGGAAGGAAGCCGATCCCGCGGGCGAACTATTGGCTATTCTTCGAGATCTTAACACAATGCTCTCTCAATGAGCGGTGTTTTTTCAAGAAGATCGTCATCGATTTACTCGGCTATTAATGCACAGAGCAAACCTGTTCTTGCATTCCTTTGCGCCTCATCGATCAGAACCGTATTGACTTACACTGAGTCGATACGCGGTAAAATTGAGCGATAATACGCAACGCATACTGTTTGTGATCAGAGGATTCTATGAATCGCCAAGCTACTTCGTTGACATGTCCTAACTGTGACACAACTATCGAAATCACGGAAGTTATGAGCGCCCAACTCACTGCAGATATCCGCCGTGAGTTAGAAACCGAAACCAATACAATCCGCAGCAAGTTGAAAGCGGATCAGAAAAAGGTAGCTGCTGCGGAACGAGCACTTGATGAGCGGGAACAATCTATCGAGGATCAGATACGAGAGAAGGTTAAAGCCAAGCGTGAGCAATTATTAGCTAAGGCGAAGCAGCAGGCCCAGGAAGATCTGAAGATCGAACTTGAGGACGGCAAGGCTCAGGTCGAGGAGCTAAAGAAGAAACTCGATCAATCTAAGGTCGACATTCTTGAGCTACGTAAACGCGAACGCGAATTGAAGGAGCAAGAGGTCAAGCTTAAGGCCGATCAAGAAAGTATGGCAAGTTCGCTGCGCGAACAGCTTCAGGAGGAATTTGAAAAGACGAAGGAGGAGCTAGCCAAGAATGCACACGCTAAGGCAGAAGCTGAGTTGGCCGAAAAGCTGAAGGGTCGCGACGAAGAAGCCAAGGGACTTCGGACGAAAATCAAGGAGGCAAACGAGCGAGAGGTCGTTCTGTTAAAGACCAAGCGTGAGCTGGAAGAAAGACAAGAACAACTTGATCTGGAAATTCAGCGTAAGATCGACCAGGAACGCCAGACGATCCGCAAAAAGACGCTCCAGGAGGCGGCGGAAGAAAGTGAGCTCAAGGCCAAGGAGAAGGATCAGGTTATTGATTCGATGCGCAAGCAGATTGAGGAATTGCGTCGCAAGGCCGAGCAGGGATCACAACAGGCTCAGGGTGAAGTTCAGGAGGTGGCACTCGAAGATCTACTCAGGCAGCTTTTCCCGTTTGACAAGATTGAGGAGGTGCCCAAAGGCATCAATGGAGCAGACGTGTTACATCGGATCATAGATGCCACGGGGAAGGAATGCGGCAGTATTCTGTGGGAGTCTAAGCGAACCAAGAGCTGGCAGAAAACGTGGCTGACTAAGCTGCGCGACGATGCGCGTACGGCCAAAGCGCACACGGCCATTATTGTGAGCGCGGCGTTGCCGGAAGAAATACCGTATTTTGGAATGCAGGACGACGTGTGGGTTTGTAGCTGGCCACTAGTCCGAGGAGCGGCGACAGCCTTGCGAGCTGGGATCATCAACGCCGCTCGTAGCGAGCGGGCACTCGAAGGCCAGCAGACCAAGATGGAGCTTGTTTACAACTACCTCTCCAGCCCTGAATTCTACAATCGAGTTACAGGTATCGTTGAGTCCTTCCAGTCGCTGAAGGACGACTTGGAAGCTGAGAAGCGGGCGTATCATCGCATTTGGAATAAGCGTGAAAAACAGCTCGATCGCGCAATTGTCAACACCGCAGGGATGTACGGTGATATGCAAGGAATCATTGGGAGCACCCTCCGCGAGATCGAGGGTGTCTCGCTGCCATTGATCGAATCGCAGCCCGAAGATCATGACGGTTAATACCGTGTGGTTCTATCAGAAGCGTCGCCATTGCATTGCCTGGACGGAACCGGCGATTCCCAAGGCGGTTAAAGCTCACTGAGAAAGGAACCTGTGGGCGGGAGCAGTTTTTGGCGACGCCGATATTCCATCGGCTGAGGTACATGGGATGGAATATCCCCTCGTGACTAGAGAGCTCAATGGCTTGACCACCCTTGGCAGGCAATCTAGATCAATCTGTCCCCTGATAAAATAGGTAAGATTTATACGCTCTGAGAGAGGGATGATGCACACTTGGCACACTCCACGCGCGGGGGGAAACTTTGACGCCTAGATTTCCCCTATTGAGCTACTTTTGTGTCTCCCTTATTGGCCTGGACAGTTGATAAGGACCTGGTCGGTTCTAGCTATCTGGCAAGTTCTCGGTCCTACGAAACCGGTGGCGGGAGATCGTGGTGTGCAGCTCGAACGGTCGAAAGCTTTCCTGGGCGACAGTGAATTCGTAGGCCATCGGGTGGGAGAACGTCGGCTAAGTTGAAGAATGTGAAAAGTCAATCCGATAGTAAGCATGAGGGAATACAGGCAGCCCAAGCAGACGAACGCTGGCACTCTCTGATCTGGTGCGGCGTGGTCGGGGGTGGCAAAATTGGGTCGAAGTTGGCACATGAGAACGAAGCGCCTTTCCCGGAGTACCTGGCCGAGTTCATGATCCGATCGTTCTGTCCACCTGGCGGGGTCGTATGGGATCCGTTCTGCGGGTCGGGGACTACCGTCGCGGTGGCCGTTCGATGTGGGCGTAACTTCGTGGGGTCCGACGTCCGTGAGAGTCAGATCGATTTGACTGAGAGGCGGATCAAGGAAGAAGGCCTGCACGGTCAATTCATCAGAGTGAGGCATCCTAAATGAGAGCCAAAGACACATGTCCTGGGGTCGAGATCGTCAGGAACGAGCATGGCGACAGGTTTCTCCATCTTCCCTGGCTTACCACCTGCGAACAGGTCACCTGGCTGAACGCGACCTATCTCAGAGTCCGTTGGGACGCCGATCTGGCGGTCACCGTCTATATCAGGAACCACGACAAGTGGGGGTATGAGGAGCGAGAAAGACTCGCGATCGTATCCAAAGGGCTCTGACTGTCTCCCTTGTCTTTCCAAGCATTTCACGACAATTGACATAAGTCCTTTAAGGACAACGATGTCTCGCTGTCTGTCTTGTATCTCATCTTTTTCAGGTCCCACGCTATATAGGGGTAAGTAGCCGCTACCTACCTGTCTTTTATCTTTTCTCTAAATAGATAGAAGAAAGAAAGACAAGAGAGACATGCTTGTTGCGTCAGGGTTTACGTTCTAAAAGATCGGAGACATACAAGAGACGCTCACGATGGGGGCTCTGCAGGCAAATGGGCATGATGTACACACTTTACACCACTCACGCGCGAGGAGAAAACTTAACGGATCAGATGCCTGCGTGGGATGCGGTTCCAGACTTGGAAGGGCAACATAACCTGCTTTGCTAAGCACCGGTCGTGTTGTCTTAGATTAGGCTGGCTTTGATCTTCACCAGCGTTCTAGGGACAAAATGGACCCAAGGATCTATAGGCCTAGGGTATATAGGAGTTTTCACCAGGAACAGTTAAACATTTTCATCGTTCCTTGAATCTAAACAACGGTATAACAACGGTCAGCGATCAGAAGCTCGAAATGATTTCCCCCGTTCCGAATTGAGGGAGCTTATTCGACGCAATGAGGGGAGTATTGTACGAACCGGACTGACAGTTCACTGGCAGCTGCAGTTTTTGAATCATTAGCATCTTTTGAAAACTCTCAGTTTCAATTCAAAATTCTTTGTCTAAATTTTCAATGGAGACGTTTGATTAAGTAGAAGACACTGAAGTGCCTTACGAACCTTTAAAGATCAAGGCGAGTTAAACAGGCTTGTATTGAAAGAGACTATGCGATGAAGAACTCGTGTCATCGATACTCGGTTATCAATATAGTTGTCGACGTGCGGTACCAATTCGTACCCATTCCGCCACTCATATCCAACTGCTTCGGGCAATACTATGCGCCCGTAGCTCAATTGGCAGAGCGGCCGGCTTATAACCGGTGAGAGCAGCGGCCAGATAAGCCGTTGGTTGTGGGTTCAAGTCCCACCGGGCGCATTCAGCAAGACACATCCAATCCGTCAATTCCAATCAAAGCTGCTACCAAGCTGCACTGCTGCATTAACAAGTAACGGTGGGAATGGTGGTCGCGGCAAGAGCACGGAGTATGGTCGAAAGTTGTGGATGGATGACTAAATAAAGAAGGCGGCGTACCTTGGTGATTGAGTAGATCATTCAAGGAGACGCCACCCATGCAAGACGGTACCACTGAACCGATTTGTTATCCAGTTGCTTCATCGAAGGACCTATTGACTGAAGTCCTTCGTGAAGGAGCACGCACGATGCTGACGCAGGCCATTGAAGCCGAGGTTGCTGAATGGATTGAAGATCATGCTCATGTGGTCGATTCGGAGGGTCATCGCCAGGTCGTTCGCAACGGCCATCTTCCCCAACGACAAATCCTGACAGGCCTTGGTGCGATGGATGTCCGCCAGCCACGTGTGCATGATCGACGGCCCGAAGGATCCAAAGAGCGTTTTAGCTCGAAGATTCTGCCACCTTACTTACGTAAGTCAAAAACGATCGAGGAATTGGTTCCTTGGTTGTATCTCAAAGGCATCAGCACAGGTGATATGGCTGAGGCCTTGGAAGCCCTGGTCGGGCCCGATGCCAAGGGTCTGAGCGCCAAATCGATCGAGCGTCTTAAGCAATCCTGGCAGGATGAATACAAAGAATTCTCTCACAGAAGCTTAGAAGACAAGCATTTCGTCTATGTCTGGGCAGATGGGGTGTATTTCAATGTCCGCCTGGAAGATTCGGCCAACAAACGTCAATGCATCCTTGTTCTGATGGGTGCCATGAACGATGGCAAGAAGGAACTATTGGCCATTGCCGATGGCTATCGGGAATCCAAACAGTCGTGGATTGAGCTTTTGCGTGACTGCATCCATCGTGGTCTGAAGCAAGCACCAAGCCTAGCGATTGGCGATGGCGCCTTAGGCTTCTGGGCGGCAATCGATGAATTGTGGCCCCCGACGCGGCATCAGAGGTGCTGGTGCCACAAGACCATGAATGTACTGAACTACATGCCCAAGAGCTTACACGGCAAAGCCAAGCCGATGCTCCATGAAATTTGGATGGCTAAGACGCGCAAGGAAGCAGGAGCAGCGTTTGATCACTTTCTGACGACGTTCAACGCCAAGTATCCCAAGGCCGCGGCGTGCTTGGACAAGGATCGTACGAAATTGTTGGCATTCTACGACTTCCCAGCAGAACACTGGGCACACATACGCACGACGAACCCAATCGAATCCGTCTTTGCCACGGTGCGGCTGCGAACCGACAAAACCAAAGGTTGTGGTAGTCGAGTCGCGTGCCTAACAATGGTGTTCAAACTGGTTCAATCGGCATCGAAGAAATGGCGGGCGCTGAACGGTTCAGCCCTGTTGCCTCAGATTATCCGAGGTGTAAAGTTCGTTGACGGAGAAGCCAAGGTCGCCGCCTGATCATGTCTTCATCCACAAGATTTGACGATACCCCCAAGAGCACTTCGCTTGATGAATCTTTGTAACCGACCGAGCGCAGAACTATTCGCATCGTGAGAAATTGGTTAATCAACCGCGCATTTCCGAAAAAGTCACATCTCAAATCAAGATTGTTTGTCCAAAATCTCACCAGAGACGTTTGATTAAGTAGAGGGCAGTTGAAGTGCCTTAGAAGTTCGAGAGTCGGGGTGACTAATTAAGCCCCTATCGAATGAGAAATGCGTTGAGGAGGCCGTCAGTTCGATGCTCAGGAGTCGAGGCGCTTCATACTCGTCGGGTTTGCGTGACGTCATGAGATCGAATTGCGAAAAACGTTCTGATTACTTGGAGACATGATGACACTGGAAGCATCTCTTAGCGCAAAATACGCAAGACCGCTTCTCAAGTCGGTAGAGGATGCGCTCGCTCTGGCATCGAAAGCTGATCGCAACAACTGCATAACCGATCTTATCAAATTGATACTTGATACAGAGGACGCACGGCAGAGGATTCCCTCAGAAGTGCTCACCAAGGTAAATGCTGCATTAGCCAGAATCCAGATAGCGAGGGAAAAAAAAGATGGTAGCTCAGGATCCTTTGACTTAGAGCCACTCTTGGAAGAGGCCCTTGAGCTTAGCCAGGCATGGGGGGCCTCAAAAAGTTCGCCACTGGCCCTGATTGCTACCTTTGTTTCGAGTAACTCTCTTCGCGACCCGCTGTCGATTCAGACTCAAGAGGCGTTGCGAAATGCCGGTCTATCGCTGGAACATCTTATCCCAAAGAGAGCGGCTAGTCGCGCAGACTATCGGTTTGAGTCACTGGGGTTCGGGCTTGACGTGACTGCCATGGCTCGAGCGGATACGTGGAAATCGTGTCCGCTCATCGGCATGGAGCCTGAATTGCGGAGATTGGCGACCGTTCTCACTTCGGGGCACGACTCTGTCGTCCTTGTCGGCGAGCCAGGGGTCGGCAAATCAAGACTTGTGGATGGATTCGCCTATCACCTTGCCAAAAAGAGCCGTCCGCTCATTCCCAAAGAACTTGATTCAATCACGATCGTCAGCATATCGATGGCCGATATTCTCGCCGGAACCAGCGGTCGTGGAGAACTTGAGGAACGTCTTCAGAAGTTATTGAAGCTACTTAGAGTTAACACCAACGTCGTTCCGTTTTTTGACGAAATTCATACTCTGCTCGATACAGAGGATCCAACGGCTCGTCTCATCGCAAGTACGCTAAAGCCGGATATGGCAAACGGGCGGTTTCGTTGCATTGGGGCGTCTACAGATCAAGAATTTGCCCGTTTCGTGTCGGGCGATCCGGCTTTGCAATCGCGATTCACAAAACTACTCATCGATGAGCCAGATAAATCGACCGTCAAAACGATTATTGATGGTGTTAAGCCTTCAGTGGTGCCCGATCGCTACAAAGGATTAGAGATTACGGTCACAGACGAAGCCATCGATGCGATCATCGATTTGTCGGATACCTATCAGCGTAGTGATCGATTCCCAAGGAAGGCAATTCGACTTTTGCGGACCGTAATATCAAATAAGGTCTACTCTCTCTGCACCGAAACCACTACCAATACATCAATTGGGCCGACTGAGGTTGCTTCAACCTTCAGTGAAATAACGGGAATCCCCGTTGATGATTTTCTTGCGAACCGAGACGAGTACTACCTCCAACTAAAGAATCGCTTATCAGATCGGGTCTTTGGTCAATCAACTGCTATTGATGGCGTCATTCAATGGCTACGGCTTCAGGCCAGAGGATGGTCTGACGCTCGACGTCCGCGGGGGTCGTTCTTGTTCCTTGGTCCACCGGGAACCGGAAAAACGGAACTAGCAATATCGTTAGCTGAAGAGGTGATACGAGATCGGGGGTCGCTCGTTGTCAAGAATATGGCTGAGTTCAAGGGAGAGGGTGCGCGAGCAAAGTTCATGGGTGCCGATCCAGGGTACGTGGGTTATGGACAGGTGAAGACCATTTACAGCCACGTGATGATTCGACCTTTTTCGGTTGTTGTGCTTGATGAAATCGAGAAAGCAAGCCCAGATCTCGCCGATCCGTTGCTAAGTGTCTTGTCAGGGGCAGGTGAAGACTCGCAAGGACGCTGGGTGGATTTTTCACAGTGTATTTTCGTCCTTACCTCCAACGCACTATACGACAAGCTCGACTCAAACGGCTCCCAAGAAGAGATGCGGTCGGCACTCCTGGGCCACGGTGGCATCTTTCGACCAGCTTTAGTTGATCGAATCAATAGCGTCGTCGTGTTCAATCAGCTTTCTGAAGGAGCGATTTATGAAATCCTGGATGCCATGATCCAGATGAGGAGAGATTGTGCGTCTAAGGATCTACCCGAGGCGATCGACTCGAAGGAAGTGCGGCAACAGATTGTCGACTGGGCGTCAAGAGGAGACTCGCCGTCTGCCCGCGGACTAGAACGTGCCCTTATTCGGTGGCTTCAACAGTCCTTCAATTGAAAGGAGTATTTGTAATGCCATTCAATCTTCTTTACGAATTCAATATTCTGCTCGAGAAACTGAAGCGAATAAAGAAACGATTCATTATCGTGGGGTCGTTCAAACAGACAGCGGTTAACGGTGTACCGGAGCTTTATATTTTTTCGAATCGATCTGATATTGATGACAGCTATAGAGGTTGCTTTGCAGGTAAGCGAGTTTATTCAATTGGGTTTGACAATTTTGTTTCGGCGGTAGGTCCGGCTCTCATTGAGATTTTGTTGGCAGCTAGTCCAGAATGCCGACATCGCAGAATTAAAACGGTCATTCCATCTGCTAACGAGAAGGGGGAGAATTCAATTATTATCGGATCAGACAACTTCTTTATGATGCGAGCTGTCTTCCTTTCTTTGCAGGAAGCGTTTAGAAGTGAAGCGAAGGGCGTCCATCATCTTGACTGTGAAATCCTAAGAACCAGTGATAAGAAAACTCGTGGCAAAGAAATCTTAAAACAAGTGCGGCGAAACCTAAGATGCTACTGTCGGTTTAAATCAAAGGAGCATAAACTCACGTTGGCAGCCATGAAACTGTTACATGATTGCGCTGGAGACATGGGACTGCCCGCTCAATTCCAGAATGCAGACAGGCTTCCTAATGGGTTTGCCAGGGCGCTTTGTGACTTCGTGTTTGATCATGATACGGGACACTCATTCAAACGGTATTTGTCAGAAATAGACTTTGAGGTCGGATGTTGGCATCCGTTAGAGCCTGAAGACGCAATTGGTCGTACCGCGTTTGTGAACATAGTTGATGCGCTAAGAGATCGATTGGTATTTGGCAAGGCGGATCAATTCAATGCTCACAGATTGCGAGGCGAGTCGTTGGCGGACCGCGTTGGTAAGGTGGTTGACGATGATATGGTGTCTCAAGTTCAAGAGGCTCGACAAGCCTTTAACAGTAAGAGGCAAATATTCAAAAGCAAAATGCTGCTATCGATGATCCTCGAATGGGTTCTCACTCATTTTTACGAGCTCAAGTCAGTAAAAGCACAAAAGACAGACAAGGACAAAAGCAAAGCCATAGAACGCGAAATATTTGAAGAGACGGAAGATACGGCTTCTCCAGTCAAACGAGCATCCGAAGCGGAACGAGAGCGATTTGCACACGAACTGACGGAGGGTTTCGAGAAACTGCTAAGTGCTGTTATCGCCGAAGAGCCGAGTGAGCTGATAGCGACGCTTCCTGATGAACTCAAGCAGATTGCAGAAACGATTCGAGAAGACGTAGACACGGTAAACACATTGCGAACGGTGTCAGGAATGCGAGAGGGAGAGGAAACGCATAATGCGTTTATGAAGGCTTGCAAGACCATCCTATTGGACGTTATGTGTGCGGCACTATATCGAAGTCCCTGCCTTACACCAGGGGAGTTGTATGAAGAGTTCTGGCGACAGATCAAGGTGGGTTATTTGACAGCAATCATGCTGTCTGACGCTAATCAGGAAAAGGTAGTGAAAATTGTTCGAGACAATCTCAAACAATTTGAAGAAAACGTTGATTCGACAAGTAGGGAAATTAAGAAGTCTGGCCAGATCGTTGCCAGTCTGCTTCAGCCGTTCTTAATGGATGTATTGGCAGATACAGAGATAAAAACACAACTGAAAGAGGGGTTGAGAATTCTGGCTGAGAATCAGGCACTACGTGAAGAGATGTATCGATCGGGAATGCTTCGTGACGGGGCTGGGCAGAATGCTGTGACGCAGACAAGTGGTCCGGATGCAGAATTGTTGGAAGCGACAAACACCGGAGCAGAGATCGTCGAGATTAGTGTACAAAAAACAATTGAGAAGGTGCAGGCTGATGCGAGGCAAGCGGAGAAGAATGAGGCGGGAGGTGGCAAGGTGCAGGAGTCGTCGGCTCGTTCCGCCGAGTCAGGATCAGCAGGCTCTCTTGTATCCGTCAGTGACACAGCAGAACAGAATACAAATAACGACGGTAATGGTGAACAGAAAGAAGTGAGTCTGAGATTGGACAATCAAGAAGAAGAGGTGTCGGACGAGTGTCAGGGAGGCGCGGACAGTATTAGTGAGATCGAGCGCCGAGTGAAGGTGGCGTTAAAACAGATTCGCGCCAATAAACCGGAAGCGAAAGCGACTGATATCACGGATCAAGAGGTATTTGAAGAAGTCAGAAGGGCAGAGGATTATCAGCAGTTTGCGGATAGGCTTGCGGATGTGGTTCAAATTTATGAAAAAACGCTACATTTAATTTACACACGTTATAACGCCAATCAAGATAAAAAGCAGTTTGTGAACCAAGTCGAAAGGATGACTTTGGTCAACTTAATGCTGTTGTGGCAAAAGGATCTGGGTTTGGGGGAGGTCCAGTCTAATCTGTTCCGACTGCTACTAGATCTTGTACTCAAAACGGATGGTGAGGAGCCCGATGGCATGAAATTCCTCCGGGAGCATAGCCTTACAGAGTACTTCGACGATGCTCAGCTGCGCGACGGAGGATTTGTGGAGCTTGTCCGTACGCTCGATATACAAGCCCAGAAAGCGCTCGAAAATGTCGTAAGTTTTGTTTCAGAGCTACGCGGCATGAAGTACTTAATGGATACCTTAGAAGGAGATCCTGAAGCAGAGGTCATTATCGTAAACGCAGACGCTGATGAGTTTCTTAGATGGCTTCATGAGGACAATTTAGTTGCTGCTAACGAACATGCCAAAGGGCTCTTTCGGATCGGCGCACTTAGTGGAGATTTTTCAGGTGAAGCGATCTACCCTGCTTTGGTATACATGACGGATTCAGCGTTCGGCAATAACTGGAATAACAAGCTTAACTGGATACGCCGTTTGCAGAACTTCAAGCTGAAGCAAGATGCATTTGCCATGCTCCTGCCGCCGATCTGCTTATCGACGGGGCCGCAGGGCGAGATCCGCGATCGTGGATTATGGGAAGCACAGGGGCGCGAGTTGGCGAAAGAAGCCAGCGAGACGCCGGCTCCTATGCTGATCCTCGGGCCCTCGCCACGTTTGAATCCAGAAAGTGATGGATTTCCCACATACCTTCCTGCCGGCTATCTCTTATGTGCTCATCTGCTAACTGGCGGACAGTCCCAGGGTCTTATGACCGCTAATCAAGGCATAGAAAGTTCAGGGCGATTCGCCACGCTTTTTACGAATGCGGAAACTGTTCAGATCTCCTTGAATTCTCTGGTGTGGGGTACGGGGAACAATAATGGGTATTTCTTTACCGGGGATTTCCATCTCTACGTTGTACTCAACTTGTGGCTCACTATGTTGCGAAATCGTAAGCGGACGGTTGACCCAATCGAGTTTTGGCAAACCTTCTGTTATCCCAAAGATGACGAAAGAGCTAACAACCATCAGTTCTTGAAGTGCCATGACTTGGATGATGTGGCATTGAGAGGTGCATTTTCGAGGTTGGCATTAAAGGAGTTTGTGCCTGAAAAGGGCAACGAATTGGTGTCAATGTATGTCGGAGCTACTGACCACAGCATTGGATCCGATTGGAATGTAAGGACAGTGGGAAGTGCGTCGGAGCCGTTCTGGCAATGGTTCAATAAGGCGAGGAAGGTGATTGAACGGAATTAGTGTGAACTATTAGAGAAAGGGACATGTCATGTCACTCAACGCTACTTACAAAGGGATGACACTAGAGAACATCGTGGTCGGGTATAGAATCTCCGCTTGTCTGCGACCTGGCCAAGGATTTGGCAACGAATTTTTTGTGTACCTTGAAATTGAACGGCGGGCTCGCGACAAGCTCGAGTTTCTCGAGACACTCGATACAGAAGACGTTAGTCAGCCTAAAGCCGTACGATCGAATCTGATTCTCGACGGCGAAGGTGCGGGAGGTAGTCGTGAAGGTCCCAAGCATCAGTTTGACGATATTGATCTCATTAGTACCTACTTGAGATCCACGCAAAACAGTCGCAGAAGGATTCTGGAGTTTCGGTATGACCCACAAGTGATCGGTGGATCAGAGAACCCCGTGACGATCGAAAATGCGTGGGTAGATAAATTGGAGCACGGAAGATTGGGGGACGGTTACAAGATTACCGTTGGTACGCGCAGTGACAACGCGATTGGGCTTAGCGTACGGCAGGCTGCCCAAGGGTCTCAAGCAATTCGAGCGGTATGGTACAACAACAACGAGGATGGCTTCCTTAAAAAAGTTGTCGAACGGCGTCAGGCGTGGTCAGATTTGGTTGTCACCATTGGTAACGAAGAAGGGATTGAATTGCGGCAGGACAATCTGCAACGCATTTATGTTGACCATTCCTATGGAACCATGTTGGATGCGCCGCTTCCATCGCTGCAAGATATGACCAAAAGACACTCCGAAAGGAGCCTCGCACGGCTAAGTGTTCCGGATATATGTCCGGCTCAACAATTGATTGCAACTGACGATGATGGCGATGAACGTCCACACGGCTCCTACGTGGTAGAAACCGCTACGTTCGTTTTCAATTTTCCACATTATGGTCAGCGTGAATTCAACTAGGTGATGCTGAGATGATGAGAATGCAGTTAAAACCAAGGGTTGGAGATGCATTGGAGTTCAAATCGATTGAAGTCCAGATTGAGCGGAACCTGGGATCCACCGTTCAGTGTACGGTATTTGTAGAACGAAATGGGCTCGAGTTAAATCAAAACATTGCAAAAATTGCAAATGCTATAGAATCAGGCGATGTGGAGGCGAGTCTTCAAACAGAGTCTGGTTCCATTTTGCCGGAAGGGGTACGTGCAGTTCTAGTCGGTGGAGATTGGAACCGCGGACGGAGGGCAAGAATCGGCTTAAAGTTGTGCTGCACCTCCTTTGATCGGGCGCGGGAGAAAGATGATCCATTGATTCCGCGGTTTCGCGTGCACAAAGGGGCAAATCTCAAGGAAATTCTTGAAGGTCTGCCAACTGTGGCGAAGCTAACAAAGAATGTTGCGACAGAAGTTGAAAAGGTTGAATTTGAAGACCAAGACCATGCTTGTGTAATTCAAGATGGTCTGTCGGATGTCGACGTTTTTAAGTGTTTGCTCGAAGGACTCGTTGCACTGCACACAGGTCCTGCTTATGCGATGCCTGTACTAACGGGAGGGATGAGCGTGGCAGAACAAACCGCCGGCCGCTGGGCCGTTGTTTGGGGTGGCAAGGGTGCGTATGACGGAGATTATGTCGAGAGTCATCTATTGGATGATGAGGAATTCGAAATCAGTAAAATAGGATCAACGGAGCACTGTTCAGCTAACTTTGCGATTCCACACGGTCACCATGCAAGCGTATTTCGTCGGCGTCCGGACAGAGAATTCGAGCAGGCAAAGTGGGTTGATGAAGTACACACGGATCTACCTCTGTTTAACAAGAGTGGCAAGCACTGTGTGAATCGAATTATCGATGTACTTCAAGTAAGAGGTCGCAACCTGCGCTGGACAACCCGGTTTTCAACGATTCCGGATCGTCTATCAATTACGCCGAGAATAGCCCGTAGACCACTCGGACCTTGGGCTGGATCGGGAAAGATCATCAAGTCCTCTAAGAAAGGTCCTTGGCTAGAGATCGAACTTCCTGGTTTTGAGGAAGGATACAAGACGCTCCATGCGAAGCTTAGCACCCCCTACAGTGGATCCGACGGAAAGAAAGGTCTTCATCTTGTACCTGATGTAGGTACACGTGTTCTTGTGAGCACCCATGGTTTGATTCCAGGCGCAAGCGGCGTGGAAGCTACAGCGACAGTCGTCGCAAATGTGCGTGACGAAGAGGTCGAGTTTGATTCGCCGGGATTAGAGCTAGATAAGCCAGCGACAGTACGAGTTTCAGATGTCAGTTACGAAGAAGTAGGCAAGGTTACGGTCAAGAAAATAGGGGAAGTTGCAGTGAATAGCGCTCTAACTACGAAGGTTAGCGGAGCCCTATCGATCGACTCCGGTATGCAGAGTCTCACGATTAGCGGTGGTGGAAGATCCATCGCCATGGCAAACAATCAGATTAGCAATGCATAAATATGCGAGTCATTGAAGGTGTGAAACCCTATGAAATATGTGACTTGGCTTCTCATCCCGGGTGGAACGAATCCTGATAAAGATCCAGCTGTCAGGGTGGCGAGCGAACTAGGTGCACGGCGAGGTGACCTAGGACGCCGTCCTCGATTTGCGCTTTGGACTGAAGACGGGCATCCGAAAATGTTGGCCGCCACACGAAAAGAAGCGGAGGATCTTCGCGGCAGGATTGAGAAAAGCAGTGATGTTGGATTATCGATACTGTCACTTTTACCCGCGGAGGATGTTCGAAAGCTTATAGGAGGGCGCGTACACCATGCGGGTCAGATGTTTGTTTTGGAAGGGGCTACGCTAGCCGGTTCCAATCCGTACTACCGACGGTTTCTTCGCATCCGTAAGCAGCGTCTCAGTGAGGTCGATCCCGATTTAAATTCATTGGCTATCCACGAAGTGCTATATGCCAAGAGATCAGGAAATGCTACGTATGGTGAACTATACATTGATCCGGTTCGCATTGAATTCGAATCGGACCAGCTCAATGTCTTCGCGGATTTGGATGAACTGATTGCGGGTAGCCAATGCGCATTCTTGCCACCGGTTAGGGCTCATTTTGAGGAAGAATCTTATTATTCGCCTGGGCGGATCGAAGCTCGCCGGCAACTAAATCAAATCATCAGGAATCTTCAGGGGACTTATCGCGAACCGCTTGCTTTGAAGGCATGGCACATTCTTGACGATCCACTAATCCGTGACTTAATAGCTGAAGGGGCAGTGATTCAACCGCATGTAGTTAAAGATACCTCTTGTCTGACGTTATCCGTGAAACTAGGTTTACCCGATTCGCCGGTCTCAAAGTATCGACGTTCACTGTTTGAACCATCGGAAGGATATCTGCAGATCAAAGACGATTTGCACGTGGGTGGTTTGAATACCCGTCTACAACGATGTTTGAAAGCAGACCTTGAGGATGCTGGTGTGATCATGCAGCCAGGAGACTCGGGAGTGCCTCCCGAAAGACAAGATATCGTTTCACAGCACCGTAACCGAAAGAGCCGGCAGGGAGACAGCGAAGGGTCGTTCCAGGATCTACTGCGCCTACATGCTAGATTGAGCAAGGAATGTACATGTGAATGCGACATACTTATCGAGCTATTGAACCAAGCGAATACCGTTGACGCTTCTCTATACGCACCAGACCATGCACTTGCAGAAGAGTTGTTCATTAATTACTTGTGGCGTTGCCCCTGGTCGAACAGTGTACAGATGAACTCGTGGCGGAGAATATTCCTCGAACTGCTCCATGTCTGGCGGACAGGGCAAGGGTTTGATCCGTTTCAATACGACTATCGGCGGAATCGGTCAGGTGTGTGGCCTTGTCTGGAAGTCAAGCAAGACACGACCGAGTTCACCTATCTCCCAAAAGCAAAGCGAGAAGGTGACATGCTGACGCGCTGGTTGTTGCTGCTTCCAGAGGGAACCATTGTTCGTGAGGGGGGTGTGTTTGTTCTTGGCGACGCAGAAATTCGACTCGACGAAGGATTTGTTCTCGCATAAGGAGGTAGAAAATGAATAGGCCTCCATTGAACAGTAAACCTGTATGCCCAAAGTGGGTACCTTTACACCATCTAGATTCAAGACATTTGGAAGGGCTTGAGAATTTCCTTTTAAGTATTCCTCGGTGTTACTTGTCTCTCGGGTATGGTGTCAACTACATCACGCAAGAATCAATTCGTTTAGAGACGGGGGCAACGCGATGCATACACGTTAGCAACATTTGTGGCATGACGCCGATGGGACAGCCGGTCGAAGTGTCGTCAAATGCGGATGATACACTTAGAGTACACATCGACCCTAGTGATGAAGTGGAAACGAGCGGTATCGATATCTTCGTTCGCGTTAATGACCACAAGACCAACAATGACGCCGTTAACGAAAAGCTCAACAAGCTGTCAGTAGGCTATCGAATTAACTACGGCACTCATCCTAGCGATATTGAACATAAAGAAGCCAATACCCTTTTTCTTGGAACGGTGAGATTTAGCGGAAAGGAGACAGGAGAGGGCCACAGACTTGCGGCTTGGGAAAGGCGACCGTTCAGTTGTCGCCTCGAAGCCCTTCACGGCCTGGATGGTTGGAAGGAGTGGGTTCGGCCAATTACTGAGGTGATTGGCAGTCTTCTAAAGTCAGCTATTACTACTCCGCTGGATGAAGCGCGACGTATTGCTTACTACTCGCAAATCCATTTGCTAGCGCATCGTTGGAGGACTCTCTATATACCGCAGCTGATTACGGAGATCGATTGTCTGTGCTGGATTCTCAGTGGGGACGAATGGTCGCCGTTTCGTCAAATATCGTGGGATAATCCTGATCTATCACTATTCAGTGGTGAAAAGCTTCCGAAACAACTCGCAGACCAGCTCCAGAAATGTCTTCCGACAGAAGAGGATGGGGTCAGACTTGAGCTTCACGAAGATTACTCCATTCAGAAATTTGAAAGAGATAGGTTTGATATTGCGTTTACAGAAAGGGTCGACAAGCGATTTCACCGATCGGTACCACTTGAACTTAGACTGAAGAGACACTGCAGATCTACGGTGATTCGACTTAATGTTCCAGGTGAACAGTTCCCTCTTGTGGCTTACAGGTCAGCAAATAACACTGCGGGAATGAAAGGCCATCGATTTGAAAGTGTCAGAATAGGTAGTCGCCAGGGGAAAGTATATCGATTCACCGGAATCCCTGATGATCTGAAGGAAGACGAGATCCCCGAATTATGGGTTATGTCTTCCAGCTCTGAGTAATGCAGATCTAGAAAGGGGGCATGGTATATGTTCTATCAATCCAATGGTCAAGCCACGGTGTTCTCGTCAGATTACATACAAATGCTTTTACCGGTCAATGGTTATGCTCCTTTAACCTCTTACCACATATGGAGCGTACAACTTGGTGAACTGTTGGCTACACCAAATGAGCAAGAAGTTATTAAGGCCGTTCAGGCGTTTGAACAGTATGGCCAGGAGAACTATGGTCCCGAGTCCAACGTTTGGTCGGACTTGAACATTTGGGCGAGATCAATATTGGGGATGACGATGTTGGTCGTCGAGGCCGCCTATACGAATTTACCGCAGTACAACTCAGAATCACAAAAGCACCTTGCAATTGGGGCGTCGTTGCATCAATTGAGGAGGAATCTGAACCTAACAGAAAATCCGGGTCGATACTGTATTGGTCAACTGCTCGAAGAACTATTTCAGGAAGCACAGTCAACCGGCGTTGGACGTAGTGCCTTTTGCTGCATAGCGAAGGCTGTAAGTCGTTACGATCCGGAATTTTCGGAAGAGGAGACCGGACAGGTCGTTAGGACCTTCATGGGTGCCTTACGCCAAGGAAAAATGCCAATTGACCTTCCGCAAAGTCATCCCATGTTGACCTGGCTTGAGAAACAATTAGCCCAGGATCAGAGGTTGATTAATACAGAGCCCAAACTGCCACTTTCTACCTGGCAGCGGCTAAAAGTTCTTCTGGGCGGGACTCCGACACGCCTTTCCCTCA
Source organism: Phycisphaeraceae bacterium (assembly GCA_965222495.1). Classification (GTDB taxonomy): domain Bacteria; phylum Planctomycetota; class Phycisphaerae; order Phycisphaerales; family Phycisphaeraceae; genus CBDCUA01. The sequence goes on from CBDCUA010000007.1 coordinate 1,604,242, forward strand.
GGCGAATCGCCATGTATTGCATGGCCACGATCATGCTTATTACCAGTGGCGTTTGCTTGTGGCGATCCTACGAGGATGGGCAGGTCACTAGTAATTTCGAGGACATATTTATCAACTCTGTGGAAAAGGGCGTATTGATTAGAGGGCAGTAGAGCTAAGAGTTAATTCATACACGCAAGGGGACGGTGATGATTAAGAAGCTAGTCCAATCAATCTTGAAATCACTTTCGTACCGAGGCGAGCCCGCCACTGACGAGATTAAGATCATTGCGATTGGCCCATCGAATGCGGGCAAAACGACACTGTGGATTACGTCGCTGCTTCAGAGAAACACCCCTGACGGTTTAGAGGTGCCAGAAGGTCCATTCACTATCGTGATCGATAACAACGCCAATCTCCAATCAGAAATGGAGCTAGAAAAACAGTTTGGGACCGCCAAAGCAACAAGGTCGCCAGTCAAGCTAGAAGGGAAACTCCTATTTCCGCTTGGTCGAGGTTTGGGCATGTGTGCAAGAAAATTGACGATCTGGGATTATCCCGGAAGTTATGTGACGCGCGAACCTGACGATCAAGAACGGGAAGAATTCCGAAAAAACCTTTCCGATACTGATCTCTTACTGATACTTCTCCCACCTGAACTGCTGTATGCGAATGTGAAGGACGAGGATCCCAGTGCAGAAGCTGACTTCATTGACATCTCGATCAAGCAGTATATTGGTACTGTATTGGAAACATATAGAGGGCAGATTGGTCGCAGGCCTCCATTCATTGCACTGTGCTACAGCAAGGTCGATCAGTACGGGCATGATCAAGTAGATAATCCCCGGATCATTTCAACAGAAGGTCAGCGTAAAACTTTTCAAGCATTGTTGAACGCGTCATCAGGTCAATTCGAAGGTGCTTGGGTTCGATTTTGTGAGTCGCTCGGTTCTCAACCGACTCAAATATTGGACAGGGAGGCAATGGACGCTAACGATACGATAAAAAGTGCAATACAAGCCGATCTTGTAAAGCGTACTAGGAGAATCTGGGCCAATCTGACCAATGGTCATCAACACAGTTTTATGAACGGCTATCTCCTGGCCGCTGGGCCGCGAGTGCTGGCGTTCCAAAAATGGGAATCTCGGGGATTACTGCAAGTGTTTTCCGACTTTGCTGCGCATCTTCGCATTTATGAGCGTCAGCGGCGATACCGGTCTGCCGCCGTTTTTGGCATGTGTTGCTTAACCCTGTTCACCATTGGCAGTGCAGTTCTCATGTTGATTGGACAGGCTGAGGCCGACGAGCTGAATGGTATTGCGAACCGAGCTGTTCAAGGAAATCTTGATAGGCCGCACGTCGACTTGCAAGCGATCTTGGAAGATGATCCCCCGGCAAGATCCAAACGTGCGCGGTGGAAGAGAACGGACATTCTCGCTGAAGCGGCGATCCTAAGTCACCTAGACCAGTTGGTCGACGGACTTTGTGGCCATGTTACAAATGTATTGGCTGCCGAAAATGTGGCGGATGTACGCGGAAACATTGATACTACTTTACAACTTCTGCAGTCTGACTTGGCAGAGGTGAGCGCCAGTCTTTCAGATGATCAGCTCAAGGAGCGGCTCAAGAAAGCTGAGGCAAGAGGAAAGGGGGCCGAGTATATCAGTCAATACAACAACACCATGAGGTTGATACGTGATGAGATAAGAGCTTTGAAGGAGTTGTTAGAAACAATTGATAATGGTGAGCTTAAGGACGTTGTCAGAAAGGTCGCGGAATTTTTTGAGATCGCGGATAGAAATCGGTTGCAGCTTAGAACGGCACCATTTACACGTGCGACGTCGGGCAGAGTGCTGCCGCAGTCGCCGGCAACACGTCTTCTTGGCCTATTGGCATCAGTTGATGGGTCAGAGGAATATATTGAGTCAATTTATCGCTTTCTCTTCTATGCGACCCAGGAGGAGAGGGATTGGTATTTGGCCGTGATTGATGCGATTAGCGACGAAGCACATATGGGCGTGTTTCCAAGAAGCGCTTTTGAACCCAGAGATTGGGGCGGTTTGGCCTGGATCGGAAGGTTTGATGGACGATTTTCCTCGAACCAGTACAAGACAATATCGGTCGAGCTTAAGAGAGTTAACGAAGGCGAAAAAGCCAATATTATCTTGTTAGATATTCTCAGTCCATCTAGACAGCGTGTTGGCGAAGACCTATCCGTGGACAGGTATGGAAATACTTGGCACTACCGAATCGTTCCGGGCAACTTTCTGATCGGAGCTATTCATGTCTTAGAGATCAGGCCTGACATAGCAGATACCAACTATTTTGTAAGCTTTCGATATGGGGGCAACAAATACCCATGGCTTCCCTCCGTCGCTTCCCTTCCCGGTCATTTAGGCGCTGATGGCCAGAAACAGCGACCATTTGATCTTCATTGTGAAGTTCTTGAGGAGGTTGATACGCCAGGCGGTAGACAGTGGCAAACGCTTGGCTCTCTTTTTGGAGAACGCCATAGTCATCTGCTGCAATTTATTGAGAGCGTTCTGGTTGGGTGGAGAGGTGACACGTTCCAAGAACTGTTCACTTTAGAATAGCATGGATAAGTTAAATCACTTCGTGTATGGAAAGATTGCTGGTCCCTCCTTGGTGCCCGGAGACTATAGGGTCTTAGCTCTGTACCCTGACACCGAAGGTCAGCGCAGTGCGTACCGACGCCTCGCAGAGCAGAAACTTGACCCTCTATTGGGCATATTGGAAGACTCGTGGCACCCGGATCATGTCACTGAAGTGCTGTTTCAGGCAAGCAAGGGGACTTGGCTGTACTGCCATGTCTTTTATGTCGGTCTCTATACGGGGCGAACTTACTCATCCTATCATGCGGTGTTGCTGTCATCTAAACAGCTTCATTTCCTACATTACAGGCCATGGGAGTTGCTGCGCTGCTTAGCCAGCGAGATCCGAAACAATGAATTGATGTTGGGAGACGGTCGGCGATTCGCGTTGACGGAAACAGCTCTAGAGCTGCCGTTGATCTTGCCTAAAGCGCCACTTGTCCGAATGGAGATGAAGTCCACGGGAGATGATAGGTTGGAACATATTGACCAGATGCTTAGTCAGCGCATTCGTATCGTACTTGGATCAGGTCGAGACAATACGCCTCCGTTGCTCTCATCGATGCTACGTCGGCGAATTGAATCGGGACGGTCAACTGGATACGTCCGTGGCATTTCAACAGACCGGCTTCAACCTATTCGCAGAACACTCGACAAGATTGGGGGAATAGATTTTGTTTGGCTAAGGCCGGGAGAGAGCGGCCACTCACTCTCTCCCGGCTATCTAGGTATTCCTGATGGCCGTGAAAGTAAACAGAATCCAGTCGAGAGCGGTTCGTCTCTCAATTCAGATTCCGAAGTGCTCCAGCCTTCAGACGCGTCCTGTACTACAACAGATGAAGACAGTCATGCACCATCTTGTATCGGGCAGAAAACGCGAACTGAAGAAGCGATCACTGCTTCAGTGTGTAATGAATCGGCTACTGAAAGTAATGTTAAATCTGCGAAAAACGTATCCGGAGAAACCTCATTTCCCTCGCGGTATGTACCTTTGAAGAGCACAAGTAAAAGCAAATCGCACTCAGTGCCCGCTTCAACTGAGGGCGAAAAAGATTTTCGCTCGATGCAGTCATCAACCTTAGCTGATCGTGCCTCACCGGTGTCAGGCAATTTAGCCGTATCCACACCAGGACATCGTTGGCTATTGGTGTCCGTTGTTTTCAATGCTGTGGCGGTTCTGGTTGTGACTTGGGTGTTGTATGACGATGTTCAACTCACTTCGAAAGAAATACCCGATACCGCAACTGCGGTTCATTACCAACATGGTGACTTACATGAAGTGGAGGGTAAGCCTGCCAACATCGCGGGATCGGACATGACAGCGGTCATGGCTCAGGAGATGTATCAGACGTTACTGCTTAAGCTGCATGTATTGCACGCTGCAATCCAAGAAGTGCAGTTATCAAAGGTGGCGAGCACCTTAGGTGACGGAAGGTCGGCCGAGCTAGACCGAATGTCGGCTTTGGTACGAGCTCTAATGATTGACATGTGCAGTGTCGATGGTTTTCCCGAGCCCAAGAGACTGAGCAAGGTAGAAGAGAAGTTACATCATGTAATAGGGAACCTGGGTGCACTGCAAGAAGACAAAGAACAATAGCAGGAGTCTAACGGAGCCGCGTGGGTTATTTCAGCAATTGCATGCCAGCGATCCGTAGTTGGTCTGCGAGATTGGTGATCTGCGATTGTAGAGCCAGTTGTTCCAACCAAGATATGGGAATGCCTGAGGCGCCGTAGTATGCTCCAGCGACCTGGCCGCACACGGCGGCCGTTGTATCCGCGTCGTCGCCGAGGTTGGCCGCCATGAGAATGGCATCTCTGAAAGTACTCGTACGAGAGAAACTCCATAAGGCAGCCTCAAGACTTGCGACGACGTGTCCGGTACCGCGGATGTCTGCTTCACTCTTTTCTTGATATTCTCCACGTGCAATCGATAAAATATCGTCTGCCCCGACAAACGAACTGCTGTCACCACTTAATATTTCAGTTTTGGAATCGCCCTGCAGCGCTCGACAAAGAATACGAGCCAACAGACGGCATGCATCGAGACACTCAGTGACGCCGTGTGTGGTGCGCGCACTGTCTGCTGCGTGTTGTTCGGCAGTGTCAGGGTCTAAGCAATAAAACATTGGCACGGGCGCCAATCGCATGATGTACCCGGCTCCCGCAGATTGTGGATCAGTAGGGCCAGCGAATGGATCTCCCGTACGAAGAAAGCTTTGGAGTGACGAGGCGATCGTGTTGCCGATATCAAAGCAAGTGCCGGTACTACTGAGGTATCCTTCGCTGGCCCATCGACAATACCGTTCCATTTGATCTACTGGATCAAAGCTGTTGCACTCGACTAGACTCGTGGCAAGACAAAGGGCCATTGACGTGTCGTCCGTCCACTGACCTGGCTGCAGGTGAAATGGTCCGCCACCGACCATGTCGGTCAACGGTTCAAAAGATCCACGAGGCTGAAACTCGACCGTTGTACCAACGGCATCGCCAACTGCTAAGCCCAGTAGACAGCCTCGGAATCTGCTTAACACATCCATATTGTCCTCTTAGCGGATCAGTCTTCCCGTGCCCATAAATCCTACGCGGAAACCAGCTCCGCGCAGAACTCCCGTGGCTTTTCTATTTATGGCGAGCATCACGAACAGTCCAATCAAAGGTACGACTGCACCAGCGCCATACATCCAAACGGCTATACGGCTAACCTTCAGAGCAGATGCAAGACGGACAACCAGAAACGCCTTGATCATGATGATCTGCCCCCTTGATCTTGCTCCAAATGGGATGCAAGTTTTTGGATTATATTTTTTGCATCCAGATCAAGGAGTTGATCATGAAAAGGAAACGATTTACAGAGGCTCAGATCGCGTTTGCCCTTCGTCAGGCCGAGTCGGGCACACCGGTGGCTCAGATTCTTCGGAAGATGCAGATCTGCGAAGCGACGTTTTACCGTTGGAAGCAGAAGTATGCCGGACTGGGCGTGCCGGAGATGCGTCGGCTCAAGCAGGTCGAGGAAGAGAACAGCCGTCTGAGACGTTTGGTGGCGGATTTGACGTTAGACCGCCAGATGCTCCAGGATGCGTTGTCAAAAAAACCTTAAGGCCTGCCGCCAGGCGAACGCTGGTGGTTCAGATGCAGGAAAGCTACCAGGTTTCGCAGCGGCGGGCGTGTTCGGTGTTTAGGTTTTCACGAGCGACGATTCGATACCAGAGCATTGCGGATCCGCAAATCGCATTGCGGTTACGATTATGTGAACTAGCAACATCTCGGGTGGGTTACGGTTATCGTCGGCTGCACATTTTGCTACAGCGTGAAGGTTGGCAGGTGAATCATAAACGTGTGCTTCGGATCTATCGGGAAGAGGGCTTGATCATGCGTAAGAAACCACCGCGTCGTCGTGTGGCGTGCTTAAAAAGGGAGATTAGGCCCGTAGCCTCGAAGAAGAACGAATGCTGGAGCATGGATTTTGTGTCGGATCAGCTGTTCGATGGGCAGCGTATTCGTGTATTGACGTTAGTCGACAATCACACCAGGGAGAGCCTGGCTCTGCACATCGCCTCACGTGTCCGTGGACGGGATGTCGTGCAGGTGCTGGAACGTGTCGCGGACAAACATGGTCTGCCTCAAACCATACGAGTCGATAACGGTCCAGAATTTATTTCCAAGGATCTAGATCTGTGGGCCTATTGGAACAAAGTCAAGTTGGATTTCAGTCGTCCTGGCAAACCAACGGATAACGCTTTTATTGAGTCATTTAATGCTCGGTTCCGATTGGAGTGTTTGAACGAGCATTGGTTTTTGAGTTTGGATGATGCCCAGGAAAAGATCGAAGGATGGCGTCAAGATTACAACCGAACCAGACCACACAGCAGCTTGGGGAATTTAACCCCCAACGAATTTGCTATTCGGTGTAGGCCTTCGGCTACGGCTGCGCCTTCGCCTGCGGCCTACACCGGGGTAACATAGATGCGTTAAACTTGCAGCCCACTTGGACTCAAGATGGGGTGAAGACCAGGGGTAACATAGATGCGTTAAACTTGCAGCCCACTTGGACTCAAGATGGGGTGAAGATCACAATGACTGAAAATGCTGGCAAGGGACTCGGTTCAACAATTTGGGAACGGTCCGGAGCTAGGGGAAAGAAATTGCTGTCTAAGATAACACCGATCCTCACACTCAAAAGGATTATGAAAGCGAGGCCCCAAAGAAACTGTTTCTGCCGCTCGGCAATAAGTGGAATATCTAGCTGTCCGTGGACTAGTAAAGGTGTTGGCAACATGGATAGGATTCTTGTTGTTATGAAGATGTCTCAGAGTACTTGTGCCGGGTTGGCAGAAACATCTTCAGGCCTGTAACAAGCTTGTTTGCATGACTAGCATTGTGAGCTGCTGCGTGCCTCTCGGTTGATAAGCATGTGTCACTGTGGCTCTAAGGGTCGCCGTACAAGTGTTTGCGTATAACGGCTTCTGTTTTGAGAGATCGACTGGTACCAACTCGGGTACAGAGCTTCGAGTTGTTTCCTCGGGTGTATCACAATATTTGTGCCTTAGAGGTAAACGATGATGCCGGATCCAGTGATGATCATGTTCTGAAAGACGAAGTTCGTTCCACTGGCCACGTTGGAGTTCACAACATCTGTTGCGATCGTGTCCCGCTGGGATGGACTCAGTTCCACGTGGTCCAAAATGACCTTCAAATCGCGGCTCGTACGAACCGTTTCATCTGTTTCCCTGAGCATGGCAAGAACTAGATTCACAATCGCATCGGTATCATTGCGAATGCCCCGAACATCAATCTGTTTCAATTTCGTGGCTCCCGCTAGCGGCAGTAGGCTTTTGACCTGGTCGCAGCCGTAGAGCGAGACTACTTCCAGATTGTTGAGATTCTCCAATCCGCTCAAATCGACTAGTGATCGGCAACCATCCAGACGAAGAATCCGCAAGCTGGAACAATCCCGCAAGCCGATAAGAGAGTGAAGTCTATCGTTCTTACGAATGTTTAGTTCCTGGAGGTTCTGGCACTGCTTCAATGGTGATAGGTCGGTGACAGCGGTCTCCGACAGATCGAGCGTTTTCAGGTCGTGAATCATTGCCAGTGGACAAATATCCTTTAGTGTCTTGTTGCCGGTTAGGATAACTCCTTTCAAATTGCGCATTGCTAGAATGGGATAAAGTGATTTGATCCCGGCATAGGTTAGACGAATAGATTCCAATTCCGAGCGGATCTTGATTCCATGAATAAACTCATAGTCGAGCAAGCGTGTTCGAAATTCAGAGCAATCCTGTAGGCCTGGAAGTTTTTGCGACAATGGTGAGTTCCAAAAGATGAATGAAGATAGGGGGTCATTCTTTGCGGGAGGATCACTGTCTAGCAGATCAGAAATTTTCGGGGTATTACTTTCGGTAGTAAAAAATTGCCTGGCACCCGTAAAGAGTCGCTTGTAATCATCGAGGACTTGTATCGAGACCTTGAGGTGTTCCCGTTCACACGAGGATGAAGTTTCACTTATACGATCTGTTAGTATCTCACGGCACTCTTCGATCCAAGCAATCTCAAGATCTTTCCACGTTGGTCGTTTTGGTGGAAATAGTTTTTCTACTATAGTGTCTGGTTGCTGTGGATCACTGGTTCTGTTAAATAGGCCACACCCAGCTAACAATGCCATACAACAAAGTAGCATCAGGCATGGCAAAGAGTTGCTAACTTGGTCACGCGTTGTGTCCCGGCTTGTGCGTACGTTATGAGGCCGGTCATGGTTCCACTTGGGGTAGCCATTGTGGATTCGACTTCCATTCATTTTGAGTTCCTCCTTTGTTCGGATACAGATGTCATCGTCGCTAAGTATGTCGACACCTTGTTTTCCAGATAGGCTCAACTTGCCTTCGCATCGGATGTCACACGATTGGGCAAAGTCTAGCTGCAGTGGAGCACCGCTGAGCTGGACGACAGGTCCACGAGGGGTGAGGTCAATGGTTAGTTTGATGTCACCGGCGGGGGCGTGGATCACCACGCGTCCAGTAGTGTCTGACTCTTCTAGTACGACTAGACGGTGACCTGCGACGCAGCGATCGGCCGGCTCAGGCAAGCCATGGTGATAATTTGGAAACCTTTCAAGAGGTCGTTCTGACGGGTCGATCGAATCGGCTTGGATTTTAGTAGACATTGGATTACCTCCGGTTGTGTTCGTTCATGCTGTTGAGTCCATAATTGCTAATGACAATTGACGGCCTGCCCCCAAACGTCCCTGCCCCCAAACGTCCCAACGCCTCTCAAACGCCCCCATCGCCATCTGCCGGCTACCCAAACCACTCTAGTAAGTCAGGCGCACCCGGAGGTGCTATAGCATTAAGAGTTGCGTTGGGGTCGTTTAGCCAGCGATATGCTTCGTCCAGCTTTTGTTTATGTCGTGGGTCTTTCGGATTCGTAAATGTATCTAGGGGTTCCGCCGCTTTCCATTCGACATCTACTGGCTTAAGTCCATGTTTGTAATATTTCTCTCTTCCGGATGCATAAGCGCGTTGGAGATTTCCCATTCCGTGATACTTTTGGCCGTCGTGGAATGTGATAGTGTATGAACCGTACTTTGATTTACGATCACCAGCAGTTCGGGCTTTAGGATTAATTCTTGTCCATTTCTTCCTAGATCTACTTGGCCCGCATTTTTGAGTTGCCGCTAAACCTAAGGGATCAATATATTTCCATGCATTTGGTACGTACTCGTAGATGTTTATACCTCCAACGAGCCCGATCGGATCTTGGGAGACGAACGCGGCTGTATGGCTGTCGTAGTTACGATGTCGGTTGTAACAGAGCCCCGTCTCTCCGTCGTAATATTGTCCCTGGAAGCGGATGGGATTACGTTCTACTGCCTGTGATGTCTCGAGAGTTTCGCCAAACGCACCGAATGTGGCCGACCAGACCACTTGACCTGATTCGTTGACGACCTCATGTGGCAGATCAATCTGGTCAGTGTCGAAGCTATAGAGCTCGCCCATTTCGTTGACCCATGCGATCGGCTCGAATGATCCCGGCCAGAAGATAAACTCACGAATATGGCCGCCATCTACATCCGAAAGGATGGCATCACCATCCCAGTAGAAATGCGATTTAGAGTCTTGGGCAATTTTGGATACTCTTCGCCCTAATGGGTCGTACGCCATACGTGTTTCGCATTTGCTATCCTCGGCGACCGCGGAGACAAGACGGTTCTCCAGATCCCACCTGAAACGCACGCACTGCCCGTCACGTTGTCGTTCCACAAGATGTCCAGCTCGATCGAATAGATAACGGCCGTCTTCATACTGCATCACACGGTGTTTCCACCCGGCACGTAGGTACGATACGGGTTGCAGCAAATCACCAGCCGAATCGGGATGAAAGTCAGTGGCCTGGTCGTTCGGACGAATCCACCGGGTAATCCGGTCTTGTAAGTCGTACTCGTAGCGGTTAATGCCGTTGCGCGCATCAGAGCGTTTAGTTAGCCGGCCGACACGGTCGTACTTGTAGATTCGAGCGGCAATCGGATCTAACGTTGCTTTCGACGGACCGGAAAGAAGGGTTTGCTCTAGCAATCGGCCGTTGACGTCGAAGGAGCGAATCCTTCGCATCTTTCCGGTCACAATCTCGTGCACAGGGTCACCAGCCTCGTCGTAACCGATTTGAAGTACACTTTTGCTATTGGCCTGTACGCTTTCGAGGCGATCTAATGCGTCGTAACTGTACGATATCTCATTGCCATGGCCGCTTTTTCGAGAGATGCGGTTGCCCGTCTCGTCATAGTCATATTCAACTGTAAAATCACCCTGAGTCTCCTTGACCAGTCGATGACGGTCATCAAATTCACGTTCCACCTTGATTGTGTTGTTTTGAAAGGCGACACAGTTGCCAGCGGGATCGTAGTCGAAGGAGTCGATGCTCCCATCTGATCGCGTGATGGCAATCACGGAACCGACAGGGTCATACTCATAGATAACCTGGTTTCCTAATGGGTCAAGCCGTTCCTGGAGATTGCCCAGTTGATCGTAGTGATAGTGAGTAGGTGCATCCCAGTAATCCTTGGTTGACATAATTCGTCCTAATGAGTCCCGTTGAAAGGAATACGTTTGGCCACGTTCGTTAGTGACGGATAGAAGCTGCTCTTCTGTGTCGTACTCATATCGGAGCGTTGTGCCATCCGGATTCTGGCGTTCGGCCAGTTCATCGATTCCGAAATAGCGAAAGCGTGTCGTGCGGCCTATTGAATCGGTTGTTGCTAAGAGCCGATCTTCGCTGTCATATTCGAAAGTGGTGACATTCTCTGATGGCTGGCCAATGGACGTCAGATTGCCTCTTTGGTCATAGTCGTAGGTAGTTTGTCGACCGCCAGGTTCTCGCACTCGGGTCACCAGACCCATTGTGTCGACTTCGATCGTTGTTGTTCGATCCAATGCATCGACTACTGCGACGATATTCCCGAATGTATCGGGCGTGTATTGAGTGTTGTGTCCTCTGGGATCAGTCGTATTGATGAGGTCACCAAGGTTGTTGTATTTGTAGGTCCATTCTGCGCCATCCGGGGCGATTCGTTTACGCAGTAGGTCTCGATCATCCCATTCGAAAAGCCAAGTATGTCCATTGGGATCAGAGAACTTCACTATGCGGCTTTGCTCATCGAATTCACGGCAGACAGAAGCGCCTATGGGATCCTCTTCTGCGATGGTGTTGCCGAAATGGTCATACTTGTAGTCGGTACGATGGCCAAGGCCGTCGATCACGGCAGTGGTACGTCCATATTCGTCATACGTGTAGTAAGTTGTTTCTCCCGCAGCATTCGTTTCTTCATAGGGGAGAAATTGTGCCGTGTAGGCGAGTTCGGAGCGATGCTTTAGAGAGTCGGTGATGATCGTTTTACGGTCATCTAAAAGATATTGGAAGGTATAGTCGTATAGACCGTTTGGCCCATATGCGCGAATGCATTTGCCCTCATCGTCGTAGTTGTAGGCGAACCAAAGCCCGTTACGATCTGTGTGACGAGCCATGCGATTGTTGGCATATGCGAATGTGTACGGCTGATCAGCCCGGTCAAATACCTGCTCCAATTCGCTGGTCAGTAAGTATTCGTACCGAACTAGTCTTGTAGGATGGTTATCCTGCGGGTGGTGCAGAACCATCGCGTCAATTCGACTGTATGTCGATTGGACGTCGATCCAGATGCCTGAGCTTTCCTGAATCTTGTGTAAATTGGTACCATTCCAGGAAAAGATGATCCAGTTACCGCACGCGTCAGAGATGCGTTGTAGGCGAATGGTGCGGTTCGATTGATCTGCCTTCGGGAAGTGATACGTCTGACATGACTTTGTACGTACTCGATATTCCGTGTCGTCGGCGGTAAGTGTAGTCCCTTCGAGGGGATCAATAATTGGATACTCCTCTGGTAAGTGATCAAATACTGTTGCGGACGCGTTACCATCATGGAAAAAGTGGATTGTTTCGCCCGCGGCGTTACGTTGGAATTCAAGCCGAGCATCACCCGGCGTTTCCCATCCATGGCCGCAAACACCCCGGTGTCTTGAATTGGAGCGGTAATTTCTTCTCCAGGTCAATGGAATGCGCCATGGCAGGCTGAAATCTTCTTGCTGCACCACAACCTCACCGGTAATAGAATTGACGGGTTCTGCACGAAGAATCTTGCACTTAAGGAATCCAGACTCCATGTCCTTGAACGTACGCTGTCGTACCTTCTTGAACCTTTCGAGTGCTCGCTGGACCGTGCGCGTGTTTTTAAGTTTTTTGAAGGATTTGCCTAGTCCGTTAATAGCTGCTCTAGAACCTAATGCGGCCAATGAGACGGTCGGCGGACCGGCGATCATGACCGGAGGTCCATTTGGAATCGTTTGCACGATGCCAGATGGCAGTACAAGTGATTTCAGTTTCGTCTTCTTCTTAGGATTGGATCTGGCGGGAGGAGTGGATCCGATGGACTGGCATGTTAGTGCCGTCAACCCATTGTAACCTGCGGCTTCGCCATCAAAACAGACCACACTACTGCCCAACAGTTCTTCCAGTTCGTTTCCTGGGGGAATTTGAAAGGGGCCGCCGATTGGGATGTGTGGCGGTCTATTGACACCGACTGTTCCAGCAATCGCACGGTGTGTTCCATTGATTAAGACTGTTGATCCGACAATAGGCATGTAATCCATCAAGTCCAATAGAAAGCCGAGGAACGGGTGTGGAATGGGTGTGGGAACAGGTCCAGTTGGTGTCGGAATCAAGACAATATGAATGTCGATGCCTGTGACGATATCGAAATGCTTGGCAGCGGGATACGTTGGTGCAGCAGGCTTCATGGACTCGGAAGGAATGGCACCGTCTGGCTGTGTAAACTGTTGTGCAGACTTGATTCGACGGTCAAGATGAGGTTCTCCAGGACGCTCAAATCGATCACAGAATTCCTTCGTAGCCGTCTCTACATTTCCGGACTGAAATGTCTCTCGGATTCTCTTTGCATGACCGGCACCAATATGGTGTCCGTTCTGAAGTTCGTGGTGGACATATCTCAACTGATTTTCAGACGAATCAGGTTTGCCACCCAGCCACTTTTGGTATGCGGCCCACATTGGTGGTTCCATCTGAAACAGGCCGCGACCGGGGCCACCGCCAATCTGTCTCTGCTCGTAGTCGAACGTACCGCCCGTTTCGACATCAATATTTCCCATGATTGCCGCGACCGCAGTCGGGTCCCCGAAGATTGCATTCGCTTGTTTTAGAACGATTGCTTTCGACATCGTGGGTTTTTCCAATCCGAATCATTGCCATCTGGCCAAAATTCGGCTGTCCATTGAAGCTCCTGAAAAGCCAATTCGAGTCTGCACCTACGGAAAATCCGTAGTTAACCAGCCAAACCAGTACGCGTTGGCTGCCAGGTTTCACCCAGCAGTGATTTCATCCGATCAAGCACCTCCGACTCGCGATCCTTAAAGGATGTCTGCGCCGCAAAAATGCCTCGCAGCCCCTTCTTTCGTGGTGGGTGGACGAGTTCCATGAGTCCCTCTCCGACCATAGGTATGGTCGAATCGGCTCGACCATCTGGCGTGAATCGCTCGCCGGTGTCCAATGCTTGGTAGTAAGTATTCCAAGCGCGATGCATGTCTTTCAGTTTCGAGTAGCAGTAAGCCTCCATACGCCGAGCCTCCACTTCCAGCAATGGTTTACAACGTTCCTCTGCTTGGCAGGCCGCGGTGGCGGCTTGGTCGTAGACCTGTGCAGCGGAGTTATAGTCCTGTGCTTCAATGTGCAAGCTGGCTCGGCCCATCAGGGCTTGAACTTTCAGCATGCATCCGGTTGCGCTGTCCGAGATCGCTATGCGCTCCGCAGTGTCCACAGCGCATCTATATGCATCTAAGCTTTCCTTGTGGCGATTGGCGCCGACAAGTGCATTTGCAACAAGCATGTGCACGGCAAATGCTTGTTGATCCAATTGATGCGCTTTGGTGAGTTCTATTGCGGCTTTGGCGGTAGATTGAAAGGTCTCTAGCTCAGCACGCTTACTCAGATCAGAATCAGTGGCCAGATTCGTAAGATCGACAAACATGACTTTAAATTGATATCCAGGGCCGATTCCTCCCGATGAGCGAACAAGCTGCCTGTTCAGCTCGCTTGCGCTGACCTGAGGGTCTCGTACAACAATCTTGTCACTCTGTTGTTCGAAAAACGCGGATGGAATGTCCGACTTGTCGGATGCGATTGCCAGAAAGCGTACATTCTTGGGGATCGTTAGATTTGCCAGTGTATTGAGGGTATCACACCACGCATTGACGTCTTGGTGGTTCTGTGGGTGCAGCACAAAGACGAATATGGGTTGTTGCTGCGACGAAGCCTCTTCAACGTGAGACTCAGTCTCATGATGTTTTGCGAAGTGCGCACATACCTTTCCAAACCACTGAATTCCTGTCCATTCAGGTCGCCGGTCAGGCCTCTTCCAGTTTGCCGTGAAGCCCGCATCGGCGAGACTACTGCGAGCCGATTCATACGCGTCGTCGATGTCTTTGACGAGCGCGGCACCATGTTGTTCCTGATCCTCAAATTCAGCTCTAAGTGGGATAAAAATATCAAGTGTACTCGCGGCGTCCTCTTCTTCTTCCACACTAAGAAACGTGTTAATAATCGTTGCGTCAGTCTGACTAACTGTCCATACAAGAATGGACGGATCGGAATTCATCTTGAACTCGTTCCATTGATCGGTAAGTCGAGAAAGTGCTTGCTGAACGGCGTTGGAAGCGTCTTGTTTCATAGTATTAAACGCACACAAGAGATCACTTATGCACAAGAACTAATCAATCTTGTGCGAACTCAACTAAGTAACGGACAACTAGCAGTAAGTCTGAAAACAATCGCTAGGAGCGAGGGTTTTTCATCATATATCTCCTGTCACTGACGGCTTTTTGTTTTGCCACCCCTTAATCGAGGGCTCAAATGTCCTCTATATAATCAAACGTCGCTGATGGGAGTTTGAACAAGAAAATGCGACGTGAAACTACATATATTTGAGAAGAGTGGTATGTATCCGTCGTCTACTAAAGTAGAACGAATAACAGTCAACCTAGACGAAATTGAGGAAGCTATGCAGTTCCATTGAGTTACATAGGCAGTAAGTGGAGATCGAGGCACGCGTAGCTAAGAAACTTATCTTGGCAATCGAAGAACTATTCGGAATGCATTGCGTATCGATATGTAGGCCAGGATGAAGAAAGCAGTCTGTGCATACAGTTTAGGATTGGATGACAAAAGATCTCATTCAACGAAATATAAGAAGGATCAAATTTCCTCTTGAAAATTATTCGCTTTCAACTAAAATAGTGGTAGTTACGTTCAGGGGTCATTCAAGAAATTTAATCAAAAACAGATTGAAAGGAGTAAGTGTCGGTCTGCGTGGTTGACCTAGAGATTGCCCGGTACACGTATAGGATCGATGGCGATCGTGTGCCATGCGATTCTTGCCGTGTAGACGGACCGATACGAGAATCCTTCTAAATATTTAGAGGGCGAAGTCTGGCCTGCCAATTCAATGTTTGAGTGAGGAACTTGAGATGATACTTCTCCTGCATTCCTTCATCTTGACGTTTTGCCGTATCAGACAGCGCGGAGATCAGGCGCGTTTAGCCTCCAACTCACATATTTTCACGCTCGATGATCTTTACTCATGTGACTCTGGAAATGACATCATTTTAAGGGGGTTTCGGCAGAGACCTCTTCTAAGGATAGCTTGTCTCAATTTGCGTCCAAGTAATGGGGCGACGGTTGTTAATGATATATCGTGGCCCCACCTTCGGTCACTAGAAAGTACCTATCGATCGATTCTTGTATTGATTCACCCTAATAAAAAGCTATCAAGGTTGCGTATCTCTGTATGGATCAAGCAGCTCTCATCACGGTTCGATTGTCATGTGATCAGCCGTATCGTCGTGTCACTGTCTACCAGTTTCAACATGATGCAAAAGGGGGTTCGCTATGTTTCCAGGAGCTGCTTGCCAGATAGGGATTGCCTTAGCCAGTAAGAATCATTCTGAGAACGTGAAATATGTTACGGGAAGGAGCAAACGATCGCCTAGAAATGAGGGTGTGACACTTATTGAAGTGATGGTTGTTGTCGCGATCGGGTCAGCGGCGATGTCTTTGGTGCTTGCCAGTGCTGACAATGTTCGGCAGCATGCGAAACTGACTGTATGTAAGGCCAACATACGTTCTCAGATTCAGGCACATAGTACTTTTGCAGTTGACAACAACGATGTTAAACCTATGGCTGCATTCTATCGGGCTGATGGAACGCTATTTTGCGACTCATGGATGACTAATTTGCTGAAAGTATACGGTAGGCCTTATGCTCAAGGTCACCTAGTGGCAGAGGGATATCTCACACTAGACGTGATGACATGTCCAACAAGTATAGTGGGGGCAGATTCTCAAGTTGGGTTTGATGAGGCAGAAATGTGGGTATCATCGTATGTATATCTGTGGTGGCTTCCCCAGTCTGTGGAGGAGATTTCCAAGACGCCGAATCGAATTACGTATGATGGCGCAAGCGATAGAGACGAAAATGCAATGATTATGGATTTCAATCTCGAATACCCGAATGACGTTGTTGTGACTAATCATCCTCAGATTGAACAATGTAACGTTGGGTTTATCCGCTATGGAGGTCACGTGTCATCGTGCGACAGCAGTGACATCTCGCTGCCAGTAGACGACGAACTGCTTATGATTGAAGCCTGGAGGACGGCGGATGAGCATGGTCGCTGATGTAATCCCCCCTAAAAACTGAATCATTCAAAAGTAGAGGCTCCTGTTTACAATCCCTTACTCCAAAGGAGCCTTTGATGAAGACCAGCAAGTTCACTGAAACGCAAATCGTGGCGATCCTCAATGAACAAGAGGCGGGCGTAAAGGTGGCGGAGATCTGCCGTACCCACGGGATCAGCCAGGCGACGTTTTACAAATGGCGATCCAAATATGGCGGTATGGACGCGTCGATGCTCAAGCGTGTCAAGGAATTGGAGGCCGAGAACGCCCGACTCAAGAAGATGTACGCCGAGTCACAGATGGACCAGCGGATCCTCAAAGAGGCGTTGGCAAAAAACTGGTGAAGCCCGGCCAGCGTCGCGAGGTCGCTCGGTGGGCTGTTGCCGAGCATCCCGTGTCCAAACGCCGGGCGTGCAATTTGCTCTCGATCAGCCTGGGCTGTTTCTGGTACGAATCCAGACGTAAAGGCGACGATGAGGTGGTCGAGGTGTTGACCCGGCTCGCTGAGTCGCGACCACGTTGGGGCTTCGGGTTGATGTTCGACTGGATCCGGATGCACGAATATGTCTGGAACCACAAACGCGTGTACCGTGTGTATAAGGAGCTTGCGTTGAACCTTCGGATCAAACCCAAGAAACGTCTGCCGTCACGTGACCCGGTCCCTCTGGACCAGGCCCAAAAGCCCAACGACTGCTGGTCGTTGGACTTCATGAGCGATAGTCTGGCCAATGGTCGGCCGTACCGTACGCTGAATGTGATCGATGATTTCAATCGCGAGTCTTTGGCGATCGAGATTGATCATTCGCTGCCTAGCGAACGTGTGGTCAGGGTGCTCGATCAAGTCGCCGAGGATCGAGGCTATCCCAAGAAGTTGCGATCGGATAATGGCCCAGAACTGATCGCTGCCACATTGGAGCGATGGGCGGCGCGCCACGGTGTTCAACAAACCCCGATTCAACCGGGCAAGCCCACGCAGAACGCCTATGTTGAACGCTTCAACCGCACGTACCGCCAGGAGGTCTTGGATGTGTACGCCTTCAGCAATCTGGACGAAGTGCGTGACGAATCAACCCGTTGGCAATACAGCTACAACAGTGATCGCCCACACACCGCTTTGGGTCGGCAAACGCCTTGGGGTTATCTTCGAGCCCATCTGGCATCCAAAGACCAACCACAAGAGGTTGCGGCCGGTATTCTTCCGCCGCCAGCCTCACCGGTGCCTGTGAATGAGTCTTGCGGCGGAAGAATACCTACAGTCAGCGAAATGTCATCAGACAAATGGAAACCTAAAGTCTCTACTTTTAAGCGCTCAGACAACAGGGAGGATTACACTGATAGCGGCTCGCGAATGGAGGTGAAAACTCAAGGTGTGAAAAGTTAGTCTGATTTGATCGCAGAGTCTTAGTGTGACGGTCTCTGAAGTTAATGGCTTTATCGGGTGTCCAAAAGTTTAATTGTTAAAGCGATCTGTAAAGTCAGTCTTAGCAAAATTCCAGATCTTGAGATTATCGATATAAAATGCCCTCATAGCCTCTGGTGAGCCGCCGCCAATAATCGCCGTGTCTCCTATCTGTAACTCCTGGTCTAGAGGTCTTATTGTGTGTTTAACTTTTTCGCCATCTATGTAGAGCTGAATGGTCTCTTGACTACCATTGATTCCACTTCTATCCCAAGAAGCGGCAATATGTATCCATTCGCGATTGGGAAATTTCGAGACATTGGAGGCTGCAAAGGCGTATTCAACACTGGCGGGGTTGGCACCATCAAAACCAAAATGAATGACGCCGATATCTACTTGGAGCCCAACACCTGTTGTTGGCCTAAAACCTCCACCTAGGATCTCATATCTTCCGTCAGACAAGTCCTTTGGAGGGTGGTCTTGGTAGTACCAGAGTTCGATGCAACCCCGTTCGGGATTGACTATTTTATTGAGGTGGGGCAATGTGATATGGCTTGTCTTACTCCCGAAGTGATCCCAGTCAATCGTGATAGCCTTACCATGCTTGCCATGAATGTAATCCCTTCGTTCTGTCGATTGGGACGGGTCGCGGCCATTGTCGATCATGAGTCCGGGGCCGTAGGCGCTATTTAATAGATCGTCATCATTGTCCATGGTGTTCCAGAAAGAAAGACCGTTCGGACTGGGAGTATATTCATGGTCAAGTCGTAAAAGATAGGCTTGGTCCTTGTCGTCGTGACCAGTGCCCATCATGATGTAATCGTAATGTGCTGTCATAGATTCGACGGTTGGCGAATGTTGGGTAGCAATACTCTTCCACATCTGTCCTATATCGTCTGAACGGTATATTCCGGGTGATTTGTCGGCAGGCTTCTGGCCATACGCATAGATCGCTCCGTTGACGGAAACAGTTAGCCCATCATTTCCAAGTGGATATTCAGAGTATAGTTCCCAGGTCGCCGCATCCGGATTCCACAAATAGAAATACCGGGCGTTACGATCGAAACGATCTTGTGTAAATGCAACAAGTCTGTTCTGACACACAAAGAGCTTCCACACTTTATGATCGTCGGGTATGCCAGAAGTTGGAGCAAAGGAATTGCCATCTAAAGATATATGCACTGGTGCTCTGCTGGACGTCGCATTGTCATCATGCTCAATAAAGTGGCCACTGGTACCCACAAACAGATGATCCTTGTAGGCCGCCATTGTTTGTAAAATATCCCGGTATGTTCCGAAATTAGCGACGTTTTCCCAAGCTCCGTCTCCTATCCATCGGTAAACCTCTGCACCTGCCTGGTGATATCCAGTGCCTGCATAGATATCGCCGTTAAACTCTACAAGGCAGAAGGTTGAGTTAGGCGGGTGTATGCCACGGTTGGCAGCGCTCCAGCTATTGCCATTGTCAGCTGAATAATACGGCGGCTTAGGGCCACACCAACCGCCACCAGTCATTAATAGACCTCCAGAGCTTTCGAGTATGGCTTTACGAATCTCCTGAACTTCTGTTAGCTTTTGGACGTAGTCAATTTGCGTGATGTGTCCTGTTTCTTGGTTGATTACAGCCTTCCAAGCCGATACTGGTGTGCCTTCTGGTTCTCGCGTCCCATCGGCACGACGCCACCCGCCACACTTAGCTCTTTGATCGCGGGTAAAGAATACGACCTGATTTGGGTAGCGGTCTAGAACTTCTATCCCGGAGATGTAGCCTATCGATACGTCATGCTCGGTAGAGGAAAGGATCACTCCGACCACTTTAAGAGGTGTCCTAGGAGGCACACGAGGTACGGTACGGTTCAAGATGGCGCCTAGTAACAGAATCGCCGTGATTGTCCAAAAAGCTCTTCGTAATCTACGCGGGCGACTAGTCTGCCGATGAAGAAAATGCTCTAAATCCGTGGCCATTGATCCAGCGGACTGATAGCGATCTCCTCGGGCAGGCGCGAGCGAAGTGAGGCAGATCTTATCCAATTCGCGAGTTATGTAAGAGCAAGCTTTTATGTGACTTGGAGGATTTATCCTTTCCGTTGACCGCTTTTTAACTTCATCCGGTGTCGCTCCAAATGGTAAACACCCTGTCAATAATTGGTACAAAATGACTCCAAGACTCCAGATATCGTCAGGAGGACCTAGTGGAATATGATTTGAACCATCCAGAAGCCTTTCTGGTGGCATATAGGCAACAGTGCCTCTAAGGCTTGCAACAGTCTCAAGATATGAGGGATTAGCTACCTGAATATCTGTTTGTGTTCTTGAAACTTTCGCCAATCCAAAATCGACGATGTGGGGCTGACCATCTTTGGTTACCAGAATATTGGAGGGTTTCAGGTCGCGGTGGATGATCTGTTCCTCTTCTTTGTCTTTATTAAATGTATGAGCATAGTGAATCGTTCGGCATATATCTCGCATAAGCCTTGCAATTTCAAGCTGTTTGTCTTTGTTTGAGAGGGCTTTTTCAGTAACTAACTGGATTACATATTCGTCTAAACTTGAACCGGGGACATATTCCATTACATAGCAGTTGAACCCATCAGCTTGATCTTCAGTTCGGGCCGGCGCATACACTTTTGCGATGTTTGTGTGATCCAGTGCGGCCGCTGTTCGCATTTCACGCTTAAATAGGTCGCGAGCCTTCTCGCTAGATGTGTTTGGCAGTATTTTGATGGCAACCTGTTTATCTGTGCCATGTTGTATTGCGAGCCATACCTCGCCCATACCTCCTCTTCCGAGGGGTTTTTGAACCGTATAACCTGGAATCTTAGGTGGCGGAGAATCTCCAGTATTGCTTGGAGAACTCATGGGAGGAAGGTGGTCTGGATCACCATCCGTTGGGCCTTGTAGGCGGTCAATCATGAAAGAAGTTTACCGGTCAGATTAAAAAACTATCAATTAGTCTGTAATTTACGCGCTTAATTTAATAGGTATGTCGTATTGTATAGAAGAGGCCGCATTGAACTGAGGCGAACTACCCCATGCAGGGTAGCAGCAAATGTGGATAGATCGCAGGCTAATGGCAAATACAGGAGAATCTGCTATGGGGGCAAGAGCATTTTATCGTGGTCCGCTTGTACATTTTCCGACAACGCAAATGACACTTATTACCCTTCTAGGACATCCTCAAGACGAAGTACGAAAACATGCATGGGATAGATTTCTACGTCCGTACTATCGGCCAATCCGCTCCTTCTTCGAGTACCACCGATCTATTCATAGGAACGATGTTGACTACTGCACTCAACAATTTATTAGCCACAATATGTTTGAGAATACGTTGCCTACCAAATACAAGAAAGGAAAGAAAAAGTTTCGTAATTATTTGTTCGCGTCCCTGTGTAATTTTGTGAAGGACTATCTAGGCAAAAAGCAAAAGCAACGAAATCGCACCGGCGAAATTCCTGTTTCAGTTCTTGAGGCGCCATCTTGGTCGGGAGAGTTCGGTGGCGATGTCTTCGACGTGATGGGGACAAAAGGCCAACTGGCTAAGGATAATCCGGAAGGTGAACAGGTATTTTTGTACCATTGTGCTGTCTCACAGTTAAAAAGAGCAATTGGAATGGCAGGGCGTAGGTGTAGGCGTACCAATAAGCATGAAGAATGGAAAGCATTTCTGTATGGATGGCTTATACCCCTTTACAGCGAGAATAGATCGCCAAAACCCAGGGAAATAGCCGAAAAAGTAGGTGTTTATCCTGCATATAAGGCAATCCGAGAATGTAAAAAAGGTGGACGCGAAGTCATGCTAGCGCTTCGAGAAGTGATTAGAGAGGAAGTGCCAGAAGAAAAAGTGGAAGACGAAATACATGATCTTTTTAACACCCTAGAAAAGGGTATATAGCCTAACATTCAATTGGCGTACTTGTCTGGTCTTAATGAGTAACGTTATGAATTCTGCAAATCCTGGATCAGGCAGTACCGGTCATTGGAATGGTTTAAAGGCCATTGGACTATTCGGAGAGCCAGAATACCGGTCGGAAGATTATGCAGAATTGTTGACAGAGTTACTATCGTCGCGACTTTGTGAAGAGCTTGAGATGACGGAGGACGAAATCTCTGGCTGTCAAAACGTGAATCCGCCAATTCAATCGTTTCTGGACGCTATTTTACATCCTTCCTCTCCCCTCTTGGTACTCAAACGTATAAAGGACTATGCAAAGCTTAGCAAAGAAGATGACAGAATATATCTTCCCGAAGCGATAGCGACTACAATCTACTATGCAAGCATTGTTGCCGCTTATGTGCATCATGGAGAAATCATTACAGATCTCAAAAAAGATATAGTCATAGGAGGTTGCAAGTGGGCCATAGATCAACTATGGATGGACGCGAAAATTTTGCCGTTATTTAAGGAAGGACTTCAGTCGTTTCAGTCCGATTAGCTTCCGATTGTAAAAAGCTAGTGCTGCGATCGGATTAATGACTATTTGAAATGATGAAAGCGTACGATACGTGGTTTGAAGTTGAGAAGAGATTTTGACATTGAAAGACAGTTTACCTCCCATGAGCGCGGTTTCAGGCGGTGAACAGGCAAGCGGAGATTCGGAAGAAAAGCCTGAGATTCAAGGTTACGAGCTGTATGAATTGATTGGGCGAGGCGGAATGGGTGCTGTCTGGCGAGCAAAGCACCTCAAGACTGGGCGAAACGAAGCTCTAAAGATAATTAATCCAGGACTTTTGGAATCAGCTAGAGCTAGAGCCCGTTTTAAGAAAGAGATTGAGCTAGCATCCAGACTAGAGCATCCCAACATCGCGCGCGTATACGATGGTGACCCAAATGCGCATCCGCCTTATTACACCATGCGGCTGGTTCGTGGTGTGTCTCTCGATAAATTTGTAAACGATCGAGATCTTTCCCGAAAGCAGATCTTACTCCTTCTTCAATCTGTCTGCAAAGCTATCCAAAGCGCCCATCAGCGCCTAGTAATTCATCGTGATCTCAAGTTCTCTAACATTTTGGTTACGAACGATGGCCATCCCTATGTCGTCGATTTTGGACTGGCAAAGCTTCTCACCAAAGATGTCGATGGCGACATAACGGCATTCGAGGGTTACGCGCCCGGTACTCTTGGTTTTATGTCGCCCGAACAAGCAGCGGGGCATTCACATTGCGTTGATACGCGAACTGATGTCTACTCGCTCGGTGTCATACTATATTGTCTGTTAGTTGGAGAGTTCCCCCATAATATGTCTGGATCACGTCTGGCCGTGCTAAATCGCATTGCACAGGACGAGATTTGCCCATCACGTTCCACTACTAAGAAGCTTGGTAAGGAGCTTGAATCTCTTTTGTTGAAAGCCTTGGCCAGAGAGCCCGCTAACCGCTACGGTTCGGCCCGTGATCTGGCTCAGGATATTGAACATTACCTCAACAGCAGACCGCTTATTGCTCGACCACAGACGTGGCGGTATCGAACTGGCAGATGGATTAGAAAGTATCGTGTTCCGGTCAGTACCATCGCAGCGACAGTACTCATGGCCGTCTCGTTCCTAACAATTGCCTATAAGCGTGAGCAGGCACTAAGGAGAGTGGCAGAGAATAACCAAGCAGCGGCGGAGAAACAAAAAGATATTGCTACTAAAGAAAGTGAGCGAGCTACGAAATTGGCAACTGCGGAGAGGCACGCACGCTACATTGCTCAGATAGCTTTGGCGCACGCTCGGTATGAGCAGGGTGATTTGTCAAATGCTCGTCGTACACTAAGCTCTTGTCCTACTGATCTGCGCCACTGGGAATGGTATTGGTTGTGGAAACTACTTCATCATTCTGAAGTAATCTTTCGTTTTCCGAAAGACAAGCGGTCAATGGATTTTAGCCAGAATGGCGACCAGGTTGTGGTCGCTGATAAAAAGGGTGGCGTTACAGTATGGAATAGGGAAACCGGTGCCACACCAATCTTGCTCACATCGCAGGATGATCCAAGCATGGATATTGTACGAATCAGCAATAGCGGAAGAATTGTTGCTTCCGGAAGTGATGGCGTCATCAAACTTTGGAGTACCGAGAGCAGTCAGTGTATTCAATCGTTAGTAGGGCCATCTAACAAGATTACGGCGCTGGCATTTGATCCGTCGGAAAGGTTTATTGCATCAGGTGACGGCAAATCGCGAAAGCAAAATACTATCAGAGTATGGGAAATTCAGTCGGGCAGAGAGATATGTACTTTTTCCGGCCACGACGGAGTTGTTGATCACTTAGCCTTTACTCCAAACGGAAGACAATTAATTTCCCGATCATCGAGAGACCTGAAAATTTGGAAAATATTGCAATGCGAAGATGAGAAAATACAAGATGTGTCAACTCCGAAATGGCATTATACGTCTGCAGCGACGTTTTCTATAACTCCCGACAGTAAGCGCATATTGTTCGGTAAACCGGACGGAACCATTGATATTTGGGATCTTACTGACCATCGCAGTATAGACAGCCAATTTCGACATGATTACCGCGTTGTGGCTACCTCAGTCACACCAAATGGCGAGGAGCTCATATCATGCGACGTCAACGGCGACATTAGATTGTGGGAAATTCGATCTGGCCGAAAAGTTGGATCCTTGCGAATTCATGAAGACAGCGTTCGCAAGCTTACTGTAAGCCAAGATGGACAGTCAGTCATTTCGGCGGACGATCGTGAGATTAGGTTGTGGAAGAAAGAGGCTGTATCAGACCGTATTTGGCCAAAGCCAATCGACGTGAAGTTAACATCAGACAGTCTAAGTTATACCCGTACAGGCAGATCAACGTCAGGGATTATGGACGTAGAATTCAGTTCGACTGGCAATCATTTTGCAATTGCGACGGAAGATGGACAGATCAGATTCTTTGATACGAAATCACGAAAAGAGTTAGGCATAATACAGTGGGGCTTACATGAAGGTCTAAAGGTACATATGCGCCACGGTCCACCTCCAATACAGGCAATTAAGTATACGTCCGGCGGTCGTCATATTATTGCAAGAAGCGGTCCAGTTATTAGGATGTGGAATGTCGAAACTGGAATCGAAATATTCCGTGTGAGACAATCAAAAGATGAGTTATTCCCATTTTTGCAACGCTCTAACAGGTTCGGCGTCTTGCGGCAAATTCCTGCCTTGCCCGTCGAATCTCGGGCCAATTCAATTGCACTTAGTCCAGACAGCACGCAGGTTGCCGTAGCTTGGAATAACAAGGTTAGCATTATTGAAATTGCATCAGGGAACGAGTTGTTTAGTAAACTGGTTGTCGCAAGAGCCGTTCACTTCATCAAGAATGGTAAGCGCATTGTCGAGATCGGCGCAAAACATGCGTCAATTTGGGATGTAGAGTCGGGACAGAAGATCGTTCATCGAACGTATGCCTCTGTAGTGGGATCTCACCTAGATCCAATTTCGGAGCGGGCAGTTTTATTGGCCAATATGAAAGAGGGGCGTAAGGGTCTTATTTGGCAAGATGTTGAAACAGGTGAAGAGACCGCACATGTAGTTGACTTCCCACCAGGAGTAGATGCCGTTGTCTACGCTGTTAGCCCCGATGGTCAACGCTTTGCCATGGGAGGTTTCATCACGGGTATGGTAACACTGTCAGATTTCGCGTCAGGAAATTATGTTGCGACGCTGCTCAGCAAGAAGAACCTTTCAGAGTTTCGGTCGATTAAGGCGGTAGAATTTAGTCCGGATGGTAGTCGGGTTATTGCGGCAAGTGGATTTCCGGGAAGGTTGTGGATTTGGAACTCAATCAGCACCGAGGCGATTGCCGTCAACAAAGAAACGGAGTCAGGTGCGAGTACGGGCGTACAATAGAGAAGTAGAAGGTTAGATTCAGGATATGCTGATGTGCGCCGTATGAGGATTGTGTCCAGTCCGTTTTACTACCGCTGCCCGCCTGCTAACATCCGCTTGTTCAATGTACTCTTTGAATTGGGAACTCACTTGAAGCCTGAGCGTCTCATGTTCTTTGTGGTATTCTTCTGCGACTACTTCAGCTAACTATCGAGGTACGGCCTAGCAGCGGCACCACAGCAATCTTCTAGTATATACCAGCCAGCAGTATCCGGCGTGTCATCTGGCCGGCATGCCAAACAGAGGTAAGGTATTGCTTGTTGTGCGTTTATTGTTGTAGCAAATCAGCAATGGAGTTGTAGAGAGGATATGGAGACTAGATTGTCTCATGCCGCACCTCCTTCGCTCGTAGAGCAAATTCGGTGTGAGTCGGCCCAAGCTTCAAGGTCCTCGAGCTTGTACCTAACTGCCTTAGCGAGTTTCACGAATTTTGGACCGCCGCCGCTGACACGCAATCTTTCCAGCGTCTCGCCGGAAAGACTTAGATAGGCAGCCGCTCGCTTGGTGTCGACATAGGCAACTTGTGGGACGTTACCGTTGCGTAGCTCATTAACGATCAGATTGGCAACTTGATGCGGAACGTCGGATTGGGGCATGCAACACCTCGGCGTAGCTATAGCCGCTTAGTTGAGACGTCTTCCGACGAGCCGCTCCCTTTACTCCGTTGGGACATCTACACTAGATTTCGTGATATGGTTTGACGAAACCAACCGGTCGTTCCGGCTCATACGGTCGCTGTTTGCCAGGTCTTAATTCGACCAGGTTTGGCGACGTTCAAACATAACCTACAGCACCCTACTAAAGTCACTTTTTCGGGAAAAATATCTAAAAAAAGTTATGTAAGGATCAAAGTAGATTTTGTCTTCTCTGCTGATTCATATAATAGGCGAGGTATAATGCCTTCGTGCTAGTCAGTGTCGGCATTGTTAGACCGTTATTTCGATCAACGTCGACTGCTGAAAAGTGCTTTTTGCCCGAGGAAAACGGCCATAGACCTTCAGCCTTCTAATCCGTAGGTCGCAGGTTCGACTCCTGCCGGGGGTATTCAATTGATGTCAGATTATTTAGATTCGAAATGGGGTGAAGACCATTGTCTAGTCGGGACTTTTCTATGTCCGGCTTGTAATCCCCCCTGTCTATAGTGCGCCAAGTAAATCGTGCCAAACACAGCAAGCCGCCCGCCGAGATCGTCACGATCGGGGGCCACAGGCGGTCAGATGATCCGCGTTGACGAGGGGTATCGTCAAATCTTGTGGATGAAGACATGATCAGGCGGCGACCTTGGCTTCTCCGTCAACGAACTTTACACCTCGGATAATCTGAGGCAACAGGGCTGAACCGTTCAGCGCCCGCCATTTCTTCGATGCCGATTGAACCAGTTTGAACACCATTGTTAGGCACGCGACTCGACTACCACAACCTTTGGTTTTGTCGGTTCGCAGCCGCACCGTGGCAAAGACGGATTCGATTGGGTTCGTCGTGCGTATGTGTGCCCAGTGTTCTGCTGGGAAGTCGTAGAATGCCAACAATTTCGTACGATCCTTGTCCAAGCACGCCGCGGCCTTGGGATACTTGGCGTTGAACGTCGTCAGAAAGTGATCAAACGCTGCTCCTGCTTCCTTGCGCGTCTTAGCCATCCAAATTTCATGGAGCATCGGCTTGGCTTTGCCGTGTAAGCTCTTGGGCATGTAGTTCAGTACATTCATGGTCTTGTGGCACCAGCACCTCTGATGCCGCGTCGGGGGCCACAATTCATCGATTGCCGCCCAGAAGCCTAAGGCGCCATCGCCAATCGCTAGGCTTGGTGCTTGCTTCAGACCACGATGGATGCAGTCACGCAAAAGCTCAATCCACGACTGTTTGGATTCCCGATAGCCATCGGCAATGGCCAATAGTTCCTTCTTGCCATCGTTCATGGCACCCATCAGAACAAGGATGCATTGACGTTTGTTGGCCGAATCTTCCAGGCGGACATTGAAATACACCCCATCTGCCCAGACATAGACGAAATGCTTGTCTTCTAAGCTTCTGTGAGAGAATTCTTTGTATTCATCCTGCCAGGATTGCTTAAGACGCTCGATCGATTTGGCGCTCAGACCCTTGGCATCGGGCCCGACCAGGGCTTCCAAGGCCTCAGCCATATCACCTGTGCTGATGCCTTTGAGATACAACCAAGGAACCAATTCCTCGATCGTTTTTGACTTACGTAAGTAAGGTGGCAGAATCTTCGAGCTAAAACGCTCTTTGGATCCTTCGGGCCGTCGATCATGCACACGTGGCTGGCGGACATCCATCGCACCAAGGCCTGTCAGGATTTGTCGTTGGGGAAGATGGCCGTTGCGAACGACCTGGCGATGACCCTCCGAATCGACCACATGAGCATGATCTTCAATCCATTCAGCAACCTCGGCTTCAATGGCCTGCGTCAGCATCGTGCGTGCTCCTTCACGAAGGACTTCAGTCAATAGGTCCTTCGATGAAGCAACTGGATAACAAATCGGTTCAGTGGTACCGTCTTGCATGGGTGGCGTCTCCTTGAATGATCTACTCAATCACCAAGGTACGCCGCCTTCTTTATTTAGTCATCCATCCACAACTTTCGACCATACTCCCGTTGACGATACATCATCTGACTCTCGGGTATTTAGCGCACTTGCACAGCAATGACCGTCACGTCATCGTGGGATAAATTTCCACCGGCATGATTTTGCACAGCGTCGATCACGGCAGATTTGACATCTCTTAACGACGCATGACCTAAGCCATTTAGGGCTGCTATTAACCGATCCAGGCCGAACAGCCGGTCCGACGAATCCATCGCCTCAAGCACGCCGTCGGTATACACCAGAATCTGATCGCCGGGTTCCACCTCATCGTGGTGCTGGTCGTAACGGGCCCCTCGGACGACTGCTAAAGGGGTATTGTCACCTTGAGCCTGGCCGGTTTGTGGACGAATCATGGACCAGGCGTCGTCAGCCTGACGACGGATAAGGAAGGGGGGATGGCCCGCATATGCGTATCGCAGGGAGTGATCAGCTTTATAGATCGTCAGCAGCGCTGCGGTTGTCATAGCGTTGAGACCGTAATCGGAAGCCACCTGGTTTAGATCCTCAAGGACGCGATGCCCATCGGGGCTGTTCATGTGGCGATATAACGCACCGTACATAAAGGACGATACATCACTGACGGCTTGGCCGTGGCCCACCACATCGGCGATCGCCAATCTCGTGAGCATGTCTTTACCACATACGCTCAGGTAATAAATATCGCCGCCTTTTCCGCCGTCACAAGACGATGAACGCAGCGAGGCCGACAGCGACGACGATTGCACGTCCGCATCAACGTCGGTATAGCCACCCCAAATTTCAGTACATTTGAGTTCATGCATAACGACACCTTGTGTTGATAAGTGATGAATCCTGTGACGTAGATGACTTGATCATTCGTAGGATGGGCGCAAACGGTTGGCCCTCCGACGTCGCGATCGGACCCGAGGCGCATTGCCGCGGAAGATAGGCTTCAGAGTCTGTCGCAAACTTCGCACTGTTGGGCGATGACATAAAGAGGAATCGGTGGCTTTCATGGTTGTGACAGGTGCTTGGACTTCCCAGGAGGGTGGTTTGGAAATAAATTGTTGTGTCATGACCTTGTCAGACCAGGCCGTTCTTGGGAGCGGTCATGAACAAAAAACCTTCAACATTCACTTGAAATCTGGGTTGTAATAGAACTTGATATGCGCGGCTTTCCCATTTTTCCATCGGGTTACCTGGACCTGATCAGGATTGAATTTACTACCGTCTTTCATATCAACGCTCAGTTTGTATTCTGCAAAGGTAACGCCGTTTCCGTTGCCGTCGTCTTGACCTACTCCGATGGATTTCACTTCGATTCCGTGGTAGGCGGCCACCTGCTGAAGCACATTTTTTTCATTGTCGATGATGGCCTGTTTGCCTTGAATAGAAGCGCCTGTAGGTTCTTCGTTAATGGCGTTGTCGGCGTAAAAAGTTTCCATGCCCTCGACAAACTGTCCCTTGGCGATCATGTCAAGAATTTGTTGTGTTTTGCCCAGCAGTGATCCGGTTGCTCCAGTCATTAATGAGTCTCCTTTAGATAAGATAGTAAGACGAAATCATGAGTTACAGCGGGGTGACACCCGCATACGCGATGCCCGTGAGATAGGCAACGTCCCGATCCCACGTCGTCAGATCGCTGAGGCAGAAATGATTTAGATGGGTATGCCCACACGCACGCGCCATGACAGACATCAATTCAACCGTTGCTTCTAGGAAGTTCTTGAGCCGTTGGGCAGAAGCGTCCACAACCAACCGTTCCCGCAGGTGAGGTTTTTGCGTGGCGATCCCCACCGGGCAGTTGTTGGAGTTGCAAGCACGCATGCCCAGGCACCCGACGGCCTGGATGGCGCTGTTGGCGATGGCGATCCCATCGGCTCCTAACGCCAGAGCCTTGACAAAATCGCTCTCGGTGCGCAACCCGCCGGTGATCACCAGTGTCACGTCTTTTCGTTTGCGTTTATCCAGGTGACGGCGTGCACGCGCCAGCGCTGTCATGGTCGGGATTGAGATATTGTTTTTAAAGATATTGGGCGCTGCTCCGGTGGCTCCGCCGCGGCCGTCAAGAATGATGTAATCCGCACTGGCCGTCAGGGCAAAGTCGATATCATTTTCGATGTGCTGAGCCGACATCTTAAAGCCAATGGGAATGCCGTCGGTTACCTCGCGGACTTCATCGGCCACGCGTTGATAGTCTTCTGCGCATTGCAGATCGGAAAAGCGCGGGGGACTGACTGCGGCCTGTCCCGGTTTAAGCCCGCGGACTTCGGCGATCTTGCCGATGACCTTGTTGCCGGGCAAATGCCCGCCGGTGCCAGTCTTGGCGCCTTGACCGGCTTTGAAGTGAAACGCTTGGCATTTGGCAACCTTGTCCAGAGACCAACCAAACCGAGCACTGGCCAGTTCGTAAAAATAGCGATGATTCGCCTGCTGTTCCTCAGGCAGCATCCCGCCTTCTCCGGAACATATGCCTGTGCCGGCCAGCTCTGCTCCCATAGCCAACGCCACCTTGGCTTCTTCAGACAAGGCGCCGTAACTCATGTCACTGACGAATATAGGGATCTTTAAACGAAGTGGCTTCTTGGCCCTAGGCCCGATGACCAGATCAGTGCCAACCGATTGATCGTCTAGACACGGAAGCCGTGCCAACTGGCCTGTGAGAATCTGAATGTCATCCCATTTGGGCAGTTCCGTTGACGGCACCCCCATCGCCGACATCGGACCGTGATGGCCGAACTTCTTTAACCCGTGTTTTGCTAGTTCCTGGATGTATTTCGTGTGAGGCTCTTCTGGCGTGCCGTGAAGATCCTGATATTGGCCAAGGTATTCGTCACGTTGATAGGCCTGAGGGTTCTTGGCATGCCAGTCCGCGATCTCTTGCTTGTCGACGTATACCGCGTCGTCATTGATATCGATCCATGCGTTGAATTTGTGCAGTTGTTCGGTATTGTTGTACTCGCTGATGCCGGTGTCATAGCGGTAATCCCAGCCATGCACGCCGCAGATCAGGTTGTGGCCCTCGATATGGCCATCGGCCATGAGTGCCCCACGATGCAAGCACCGACCATATAGTACGGAAACGTGGTCGCCGTATTTAACGATGACTAAGTCGACATTTTCGACCAATGCATGTCGTGGCTGTTGGTCCGGCAACGTACTCCACACAGCGACCTTCGTCCTATGAATTGTTTCGATCTGATCCGGTTTCATTGCGCTTCCTTTAAGTAACCGTGACAGGCGTGTTGTCCGAATGATCCAAAACCAATCTTGTGGTAGGCGGTCGGGTCGCAGACCGGGCGCTGTTCCGGTCGCCGCCGCTTTTAGGACCCCTACCAGGGCTTCAACGTAAACGGGGACGAGTCCTTGACGATGTGGTCTTCTGGTGTGTTGACCAGTTCGATCATCTGTGCCGCCCAGGTATCGATGATCGTGTGGGCGTGGTTGTACCACGTCAGGGCCCCGAGGTCGACGGGCGCTGTGGCGGCCTCTTCACGGTCGGCGAACATACCAATCACCTGACCGGTCGCCCCGTCACGCACGCGGGCTTCAATGGCGACGCTACCTTTCCCGAGTCCGCCAGCCACCCCGGCGGCGATACCAGCTGCCCCTGGCGCTGCGATGGATGCGACGCCCAATGCGCCTAAGACGACCTTGTTGGGAACCATCTCAACCAGCGCCATCTCAAGGATGAGCGTTTCCGGTGTTGGGACATGAACGACGGTGAATCTTTTGTTCGGGTCTTCGCGTGCGGCATTCTCAACTGCCACCTGTAAGTAGACTGCGATCTGCTGGGTGTCCTGGATCAACTGGTCTTGTCGGATGTTGACCTTTTGCCAAAAGCTCTGCTCCATCATGTGATGGGTATCGACCGGCTGAACTTGCAATTGGGTGTAACGATTCGGGTCAAACGATTTGTTCCAATAGGCGCGGTGAAAAGGATACCGCTCCTGTTTGGTCATCTTTTCGGGTTCCTCAAGAAAGTCTGTGTTGGCCACGGGTTCAGCTTTGCAGCCTGCTAGACAAAGTGATCCAGCCAGGAGCATCGCCAGACAGGATGCTGAGACCTTGCCCATTCTTTGGCCGGGTGATGGATGAAGGTTCTGTTTTTCACATGTTGTCGTTGAATACGTCGTCATGTAGGTGCTCCATATCGCCACAAGATTCGCTGCGGTTCCCCAGAGAGCTTCTTGCTCACAATGTTTCTTGGCCGGAAAAGTTAGACTCCTCATGGGCGGTGATGCATCGTATCTGTTCTATCGACGCCACTTAAGGAACCTTGTCATCATGCCACGGATCAATGGCGTGAGATGTGTACGATTATAGACGTCACCAGTTTTGCGGATGGCTTCGCCTTGAGTTGGATAGGGGTGGATCGTTTTTGCGATCGCCCCGAGCCGGAGCCCATGGGTCATGGCCAAAGCGAACTGGCCGATGAGATCTCCAGCGCGGGCGGACACAATGGTAGCGCCAAGTATCCGTCCCTTATGGTCCGCGAGCACCTTGACCAATCCCTCCGTGTCACCGTCGAGGACCGCACGGTCCACGTCGCTCATTTTGACAATGTGTATATGATAACCGATGCCTTCTCGATCTAGCTTGCGCGATGTCGTTCCCACGTGTGCTAGTTCAGGTTCCGTGTAAGTGGCCCATGGGATGGTGAGTGTACTGGTCTTGGACCGGCCGAAAAACAAGGCGTTTCCGATCACGATCCGGGCCATGAAATCAGCCGCGTGAGTGAACTGATATCTCGACGCCACGTCACCTGCCGCGAAGATCCGAGGGTTGGTCGTCTGTAGCCGATCGTTGACCTTGATGCCTTTCTTGTCATATTCGATACCGGCTTTATCGAGATTCAGACCTTCTAAATTGGGCACGCGGCCCACTGCCACAAGCAGTTTATCGACGGCGATATGGTACGGCTGGTCGTGCGAATCGAAGGAAATCCGCGTCGTCTGGTCGTCTCTGTCGATACGTATCCCTTTTCCGCAGCAATAGAACTTGACGCCGTCTTGAAGCAGCGACTGTTTGACAATTTCCGCAGCCTCCCGATCTTCTCGCGGGAGAATGCCGTGCATCGCTTCGATCAAGTGCACTTCGCTGCCAAAACGGCGAAATGCTTGGGCCATCTCACACCCGATCGGTCCCGCCCCGATGACACCGAATCGCCGTGGCAATTGTGTTAATGTAAAGACGGTCTCGTTGGTAAGGTAGTCGACCGTATCTAATCCGGGTATCGGTGGTGGGGCGGCCCGGGCACCTGTGGCGATACAGGCCTTTGAAAAGCGGATGAGCTTGCCACCGATTTCGAATGAGGTTCTTGCGGTGAACCGTCCATCACCGATGAAGAGGTCAATCCCCAGCCCCTTGACTCGTTCGGCCGAATCATGACGGCTCAGATCAGCCCGGATACGACGCATCCGTTCCATCACGGCGGGGAAGTCAACGTGAACGCCGTCGGGGACACGCACGCCGAACTTTTCCGCGTTCCGTACCGCCGCATAGGACCTGCTTGCGCTGATGAGCGCTTTTGACGGCACGCATCCCACGTTGAGACAATCGCCTCCCACCAGGTGCCGTTCGACCAGCGCAACTTTAGCCCCTAGACCGGCAGCGCCAATGGCCGTCACCAGTCCGGCCGGGCCCGCACCGATCACGGCGAGGTTATACCGACCCGAGGGGTTGGGATTCTGCCAGCCGGCGGGGCGCACATTGCTTACCCAACGGCGATTATGTTCATCCCAAGGCGCGACAGATGGGATACCGCTGGGCGGTTCTTGGTCCGCGATGGCGGCGCCGCTTAATAAGCGATGCATCTTTTGTTCCCTAGATTTTCACTTAACCTATGCATGTGGGGGGCGCCCTGCCGGACAGCTGGCTCCACACCGCCAATTGCGGTTGGCCATGGGGCCGCATTTGGTCGAGTTTCATCACTCATGTAGGGTGTGAACTGGGTTTACAAAAGTTTCGTCATGTCATCTGGGAGAAGTGTAGGCTGCTCACCATATAAATACAAGTAAGTCTATGATTGAACTATAGTTACCAAAAGGATACTTAGTATGGGAAAGCATGAACATCCAGAAGGGGCATGTCCGTTCGTCGAAGTGATGGAAGTGGTCGGAGGAAAATGGCGTGGGACCATTATCTATTGCCTAGCTGACGGGCCGAGGCGATTCAACGAACTTCGCAATGAGATCTCTCAGATCACACAGAAAATGCTGGCGCAGGAATTACGCGCACTGGAACGGGATGGACTCATATTACGTGAACAATATCCGGAAATACCGCCCAAGGTGATCTATTCGCTTACGGATCTTGGCGAATCGCTACAACCGATCATCAATTTGATTGACCAGTGGAAAACAACACATTTCAAATCTGTGATTCAGGCGCAAGCCCGCTACGACAATACAACCAGTCGGTAGACCAAAGATAAACAGCAGAGAATGGGACAACGAGAAAAATGGGCCTATGATTGTCTTGGATCCGGGAGTGTTTCACTGTGAGATATCCGGGGTTAAACGTGATCCAGAGCTTCGCATCATTCACTGATCACCAAGTGCAGTGTGTCGGATAGAGGCACCAGCGATGGCACTGTTGTACCGTTGTTCAAATCGCCACCGGTCACTGAAATGTGTAATTTAGGCAAGAATAACGGCCATAAGTCCACAGTTCTTATCCGTAGGTCGCAGGTTGGGGTTCTACCGGAGATCGGCTCTGACCGAACAACACATGGTTGAGAGCGATTTTCATCGGCATCGCGACCGGCGTCAGGATTCATCGAGTCTCGGATTGCAATTTGCCGAAGAGTTGTTTGATACCGCCCATGCGATCGTGTTGGTGCTCGACTCCCAAGGTAGAATTCTTCGTCTCAACCCGTATATGGAGCAGCTCTCGGGCTATCGATTGGAGGAAGTCCAAGGCAAAGACTGGTTTGAGATATTCCTACCAAGTCGCGACCGACAACGTATCCGAGCACTATTTGGCAGGGCCATTAACGGTATACGGACACGAGGAAATATCAACTCGATACGCACCAAGGGGGGCCAGGAGAGGGAGATCGAATGGTTTGACGCTCCACTGACCGACGAGAATTCTCGATTGGTGGCCTTGCTGTGCATTGGACAAGATATCACAGAGCAGAAGCGAGCGCAGCGATTATTGCATGATAGTCAAGCACGACTCAGCGCGGTGTTAGAAACGGCTGTGGACGCGATCGTGACGATTGATGACACCGGCGTTGTGACCTCTTTCAACCCAGCGGCCGAGCGGATATTCGGCTACCGTGCCACTGAGGTGATCGGCCACGATGTGAACGTCCTTATGCCAGAGCCGTACCATAGCGAACATCACAGGTATATATCGAATTATCTAAACACTGGCAAAAAAAAGATCATCGGTATCGGGCGTGAGGTTGTCGGTAGGCGCAAAGACGGTTCGATATTTCCCATCGAACTTACCGTCAGTGAAATCAATTATGAAACGGAGCATTTGTTTACCGGAATCGTTCGTGACATTACAGAGCGCAAGAAATCCGAGCAAGAACGCTGGCTATACCAGCAGCAGCTGCGGGATTTGGCTTCTCAGTTATCGATTGCCGAAGAACGAGAGCGGCGAGTCATCGCCAGTGAGCTGCATGATCAGGTAGGGCAAACGCTGGCGGCAGCCAAAATTAAACTGGGTACGCTGCAACAAGCGGACTGTCCTCATGCAGTCGTTCGAGGTTTGAGTGAGGTTCGCAGTTTGATCGAAGCGACGATTGAGTCTACGAGGGCGTTGACGTTTGACTTGGTCTCGCCCGTACTGCATGAATTGGGGCTCGACGCGGCGATTGAGAGTCTGATCGAGGATTTCCGGGTTCGCCACAACCTGTCTTTCCATTTGGAGAACGATGGCCAAGATAAACCGTTAAGTGAGGGAGCAAGGGTGGTGCTGTTCAAGGCGGTCAGAGAACTACTGTTCAACATCGTCAAGTATGCCCGGGCCCGGACGGTGCATGTATCGGTTAAACGCGTTGATACGAGCGTATGTATTTGTGTCGAAGACGACGGCTTGGGCTTTGATACGCCTGAGGAGGGTTTCCAGGTATCTCCCAGGGGGGGTTTTGGCCTGTTCAACATCCACGAACGGCTGGACTATCTGGGCGGGCGGTTAGACGTAGATTCTCAGCAAGGTCGAGGAACACGCATAACGCTAACGGCGCCGTTGGATACCAGTACGCCCAACGAGAACGGTGGGGGAATATGAGCCGAAAGATTGTGTTGGTTGACGACCACCAAATCATCCGTGAGGGATTGCGTAGCCTGTTGGATAAGCAGAGCGGCTTGGAGGTCGTCGCCGAGGCCGCCGACGGACGCACCGCTGTCAAATTGGTGCGTAAGCTAGCTCCCGATTTGGCGATCATGGATATTGGGATGCCTGACCTTAACGGTACGGAGGCCACCCGTCAGATCAACAATCTCGGATTAAGGACAAAGGTCATCGCGCTGTCGATGCATGCTCAGGCACAGTTTGTCAGAAGTATGCTTGAAGCAGGTGCATCGGGGTACCTGCTTAAGGACTGTGCTGTCGAAGAACTTGTCGACGCGATTCAAACGGTTTTGGCCAACCGTATCTACTTGAGCAAACAGATTACGGGTGTTGTTGTAGAAGACTACGTTCGTCATCTGGCGACAAAGAATCATTCGGTCCAAGCCGTGCTTACGCCTAGAGAGCGCGAGATCCTTCAGTTGATCGCCGAGGGCAGGAGTACCAAAGAGATCGCGTCAGCACTTCACGTGAGTATCAAGACCGTGGAAACGCATCGGCAGCACGTGATGGAAAAGCTGGGTATTCGCAGTATTGCGGGTCTGACGAAATACGCCATTCGCGAAGGTATCACCTCTTTCGATCAGTAAATCAATGCCATACTGGGCGTCCGTCCGCTCCGGTCCAGCACCGGCCATACCCAACCGCTTCGTAACTCCCAGGTTTTTAATACCAATTAATCAGGCCATCCCGGATAGGCCACTGGTCTGGGTACAGATAACATCAACGACGGGTTACATTGATGTCACGATGTATCGATCGTAGAACGACTGGCAGGGAGGTGCCATGACGACCCGATTGATCATCGCCGAAGAGCACGGCCCGACCAGAGAAGCGATCAGCTCGATGCTGTTTTTCCAGAAAGGGCTAGAGGCATTGGTCATCACCGACGCCACCGCGGACAGCGTCGTCCGACTCTTAGAACAATTTAGGCCTGATATCGTCGCCCTGGGGATTGGTCTTCAACTATGCCAGGGAATTAAGACCGTGCATCGTCTCGTCGCCAGCGACGTTGGCGTCAAAGTTTTGGTTCTGGGATTGTATTCAGACAGAAGCATGGTTAGAGCGATTCTCGATGCCGGGGCGCATGGCTACCTCGCCAAGGATCTGATTTGCGAAAAGTTCGCAGAAGCCATCCACGCTGTCACCAGTGGAAAAGCTTACGTATGTTCTACCATGGCAAGCAAAGACTGATGCCCGTCGGGGTTCGTCTTCGCGCACCAGAGGCGAACACAGGGATAAGACGAACAGACATTGATGATGTCTTGGTCACGCATGAAGAACAGGTGGTGCGTATGAATCGGGGATTTGATGCCAGAAAATCAGGGGTCTCCTGATTTTCAAGGGTGGCGATATGCCATATCGTCCAAGTGAGAAATGCCCTGACATGACAGGCCGGGAGTTTTTCGGGAGCAAGGCAATGGTTCATTGCAGCGACACGCATTGGATCTTTCGGATGCCCTGTGTTGAAGCCCGTCAGCTCTATTTGGTGGGGGAGTTTAACCAATGGTGTACGACAGCGACCCCGATGAGACAAGTCCAGCCCCGTGTTTGGCAAGTGGATATTTGTCTGCCTCCCGGAAGATACCGTTTTCGGTATGTCACTGACGATGGGCGATGGTACACGGATTTCGCGGCTTTCGGTGTCGAACGCAACGCGTATGACCAATGGGATTCTGTTGTGTGTGTGCCGGATGTCGAAGTCTCTGGCCCAAATACAGGCCGTCAAGGGGCGGTGTTGACCAGAAATCAGATGGGTCAACTAGAGAGTCTGATGGCGTTGCTGTGGTGCCTTGTCAATAGCAAAGGAGACAGGTCATGCGACAAAGAAAGCGACCTGTACGTAGACCCCCACCGAATGAAATTGAGTGATCGGGAACATGCAATGGTCGGGCGGTATCACAGCAGCACTGTACGAGAACCGAAAAGGAAAACCAGGCCTGAAGGACTAGACGAAGGCGTTGGTGCATTGGGTAGAACAGTTCTGGTGGATTGAGATCACAGGGGTGTAATGAGATCATGTTCGACTATCGTGGAGCTTGGGTGTTGCTAGCAAATATGCGTTGTGGACGACTTCTGAAATGTCGTTCCTCTGCACGAGCGCGCTGTCATGTAGAAGAGATTGATCGCGTCGAAAACACTTGGGAAGGCCATGAGCACGGCCGGCCGTCGCCGCTAGCGGGCAAGAGTGGGCATTCCTACGCCTCCGAAGGCCACCAAAGGGACGAGGACCTTGACCGCTTTGCTCGTAAAGTGGCAATATGGTTAAAACCACAAATCAGCGATCACGACATTGATCGGTTGACGATTTTCGCGCCGCCGCGCTTCCTGGGTGCGTTCCGCAAGATCAGGATCGTACAGATGGACAATTGCCTTGAAGACAGGCATGAGGATCTGATTGATCTGGATGCGAAGCGGCTATCCGATCATCGATCCATCCGTGAACTGGTTGGGCTAACCACGAGCAACGCAGTGAGATGACTGGGTAGAGGTGCGGGAGATTTATACGTTATGTGTTTAAGTTGTCTGAATGACTAGGGAGCCGAACACCATGCAACACCATGCCAAACATCACCTATTAACCCGAGAGGAAATCGCCAAGCTGGCCTACGAGATGTACCTGATCGACGGCAAGCCTCAGGGCCGAGAAGTAGATCACTGGCTGGAAGCAGAACGGGTATTGTTGGATAGACAACTTCAACAGCATGGTCCCAATGCGTCTGGTGCCGCTGGGACAAACAACGGGAAGGTGGTGGTCAAAGCAACGCGTAAAAAGAGCACCCGTCGCGGCGGTGCGGTTCGAAAGCTTTAGATAAGGTGGTCGCTGACGCTGATTGAGCGGTGCATGCAAGCGAAAATGCAAGGGGAAAATAATGACACCGATTACATCAGAAACAAGCATCAGAGAGATTGTAGAAAAGTCGCAGGCCATGACAGATTTTTTCAAACAGATCGGGGTCGATCTCGAACGTGACGGGGCGGCGACCATCGATGATGTGTGTGGCGAAGAAGGGCTGGTTACTACGATGGTGATTGAGCTGCTTCTGCGAATAGATACCCCTGAGACCGTCGAAGTGCCAGATGAATCGCACGCAACGCTGACGCAGCTGGCTGACCGGATTGTCGCCGAACATCATGGTTATCTTCGCCGGGAGTTACCCAGGTTAGAGATGCTGATAGGCCGCCATGGGCCACAAGTGTCGGATCACCGCCTGGATCAGATCCGCGCTGTGTTTTTGAAACTGCGAATCGATTTGAAAAAACACATGCTGGCAGAGGAACAGGTGTTGTTTCCACTGATCCAGGAGATCAGCTGGGCCAAACGTGTTCCGGGCAGTTACGGTGGTGGTGTTGGGATACACATCGTGCAGTCTAAACGCGATCACGTTCGCTTTGATCGCGCAATGTCCAGCCTACGCCGGCTGACCCATCGGTTTACCGCACCAGCGACGGCACCCGTTTCTTACCGCAGTTTTGTGGCGGGTTTGGCGGCGTTAGAGAAGAACCTGAGGCGATATACCCACTTGGAGGCGGATGTGTTGTTCCCTCGCACGCTCGCAGACGAAACAGAGCTCAAGGAGAGACGAATGGGTACATGCATAGATCTATTGACCGCCTTTTAGATGGCATGTATCGCGAAAGAGAATCGGTACAACGATCACGAGAGCCATGGACCACCGGCGTTCTGGCCCTAAATGGTAAGCCGGATAGGAGACCACTCATGTTACCCACACTATTGCGCAGGCGTTCACGTGCTCAAGACCCAATCGAGACAATCCGCCAGGAGATGGAATCGGCTTTCGATCGTGCTCTGGCGCCGTGGTGGGAAAACGGTGAAACGGAAGAACTGACCGCAGCGTATCCGGTGGATATCCGAGAAGATGACAACGCTGTGCACGTGGATGCAGAGCTACCGGGATTTAAGAGCAACGAGGTGCAAGTGACACTCAATCAAGGTATTCTCCGGATCGTGGCTGAGCACAAAGATAAGGAAAAGGTCAAGGGGCAGAAACATTTGCACGAACGGCGGTATACCCGAGTGGAGCGGTGTTTTACGCTACCCACTTCGGTCGATGAATCAAAAATCGATGCCAAGCTGGTGGACGGTGTGTTACACATGGCCATGCGGAAGACCAAAGAGACACAACCTTGCAAAGTCACCATCAAGTAACAGCCTACGCGGCGACGTGAAAAACTCTAGGGGGGCATTGTATGACGCGACTGGTGTGCGGCTGTGGAGGATCACGAAGGCTTCGTATCTCGTTTCGTCGAACAGACCAACCGACGCGATCACTTATATGTATCGCGTATTTTCTTTGCGCGTCGAGGATTTACTAAGTCCTGTTACCGTAAGCTTACGCTCGAAGCCAGACATGCAAGAACTTTTAGTGTTTGGTATAGCTGGCTTGTAAAGCGGATGGCACATCTAGGTTATGCCGATTCGGAATGGGTCGATGGTGCCGATGGGCTATCGTTGTCGATACTCGGCGTATCGGTAGGTGACCGGTGATGTGGTTCGGCTGGTTCCTGAGGCTCCGGGGATAGGATCGGCGCCTCGCCTTGCTGCTGAGTTTGTATGATCGCCGACTCCAAACGTGTGATCAACCTCCGGATTTTTTTAGGCGATGCGATGGCTTGAATCACGTACTCACTGCCGGCTCGGGTGATCTGAATGGTCGTTTTGCCCATATAGATGTAGCGTCCAATGACCACCGTCGCCACACCAATCACGCTACCGCCGATGGTGTACGCAATCGGGTGTCGCAGGGCCAATAGCACCAGTCCCAGGCCTCCAAACAGAAACCCATATATGGCCATGCGGCCCCAAGGCAGCGTCCACCACCACACCACAGTTTCGACACGATCAAACGGGATCCGGCGAACCCGGTCCTGGGTCGATCGGTGTTCAAGCATGACCAGATGGTCATCCCGAAGGACCACACTGTGGCGCTGAAAGAAGCCCGCGGTCGTGAGGTCTGCCGGCATAAGGTTAGAGCCTACTGATGATCAAGGACGTGACGCTCACGATGGCCAGGAGCATCAACGCCGCAAAGGCGCTCAAGAGCAGACTCAGTACGATGAGCCTGGATTTGCTGACAATGGTGGCAAAAAGTGCGTCTTGGTGGCGCATCCGATTGGCTTTGACCAATTTGGTGTATCCCAACGGGATCCAGACGGGCATGGCCAAAATCCAGAGCACGTTGACATATGGCACCAGACACAAACCCATGTACAAGACCACCGTTCGATCGGGACGAGTCAAGTATCGGTCGAACGCCTTGTTCATCTTGTCCTTGCCGGCGGTGTTCAGGTGTTGAGCACTATAGGTATGCCCGTCGATCTCCAGGCAGCAGAGCGTGCAAATATAATCACCGGTGCCCGCGCATATCGCCACCGCCCGTTTGCCAGGGTGGTGAGCACATACGGCGTCGTCTGGTAGGGCGTCTTGCGCCGTGTCGACCTGCAAAGTGACCGGTCGGAAGACCCTGGCCCGGCCCTTCCAACCGCAACTGGGACATTGGCTGTCACTGTCGCCTTCGTGCTCAATCAGATCCATACACGAAGGACAGCGAAAGCTTGTGATGTCGGTGGTCTCCGCCATATGTGGGATATACCTGCCCGACCGCCGATCTGACTTGGAACGTCTACCCGTCGAGGTGTGATGCCCGTTTTCGGATGGCAGTCGCCTTTCTGCTCCTGGTCGTGGACGGAAAATGTGTGATGTCGAAGGTTCATACCCAACGGGTCGTCAACGCTGAGAAAGCCAGACGGCCAGTCCACCACGCCGTCATTTCCATGGGTGTTAGTTGATTCGAATGACCCGCGTCTTGGCCAGTCGATCGTGAATGGATCGCTGTTGATCTCTGTCGACCAGTGCGACAATGACGCTGGCAATAATGTACATCCCACCGAGTCCGTTGACGATATTGGCCCCGACGGTTAAGTAGGGCGATTGGGTCAACACGGCGATGGGCATCAACACCGCCGCGACATAGGTCGGAGCATACAGATAGAAAATTCTGGCGAAGGCGATCTGAGTGGTGATCGGCGTGCCATCGGCTTTGACCACTTTGATCTTACCGGCCATCTTTCCCAGTGTCTGGCCGGTACGGCCGTGCATGAGCGTATAGTAGGCCACGGCGATCCCTGTGTTGGCAAGCTGCAACAGGGTCAGACCGATCCCCATCGCCACAGTGCCGCCTGTTCCCTGTTGGGCATAGGCAGTGAAAAATGCCGGTCCCAGAAACAAGAAACCCAGAATGATGCCCGCCAGGCCCAGGACCAGGCCATCGACAAACATGCAGGCAAATCTCCGAAACGCCGCGGGCCGCTCCAGTTCGCCCGGCATGGATTCACCGCTTTTGAGGCGTTCTAGCAGCTCGGCTTTGCCTTCTGCGCAAACGCGGCGGCCCTGGATGGTGATGATCTCGTCTTCGGTGACCCATTGTCCCGTGACCTCACACTGGACCAGATCCTCTTGGTTTGGTGTCTCGTTTGTTTCTGCCATCGTTTTGCTCACGTCACCCCATCATCATCCTGGCCCATTTTTTTCTTATCGTGCCACTGGGTGCTTTAATTGAGCGGCAAGTGATCTTTGTCTGACAGCGGTCAGACGGTGGCGATCGATGTCGATCATGCCGTTATCTTAGTGTTTTGGACCACCAATGCGAGATTGAGCACGGTCTGCTCGTCACTGAGATAGTCCAGATGACCGGGCAGGTTATACCGTTTTCGGAAATAGGCCGCCGCGTCGTGAAAGAGCGCTTCACGCGTCGTCGGCTCCAGGCCGTCTCTTCGCACCATCAGATCGAGCATGAGGTCTCGTTCTTGTCGTGTGATCCGTGACAGGATGCGGTTATACACCGCTGGATCTGTCTGAAAGCTATTGGCCCGGGACTGCTGGGTGAGCATCGCTTTCGGAAGCGATGTACGGATATCTCGAACGACGATCGTGTCAGCGGCCAGGTCGCCCAATCGTCGGTGCAGCGGGTCAATCAGGGCGATA
This sequence comes from Phycisphaeraceae bacterium, assembly GCA_965222495.1. Classification (GTDB taxonomy): domain Bacteria; phylum Planctomycetota; class Phycisphaerae; order Phycisphaerales; family Phycisphaeraceae; genus CBDCUA01. The sequence continues at coordinate 1,648,255 of CBDCUA010000007.1, forward strand.
ATGGCACCAATAAAGCCCAAAAAGGGAATCAAGGCAGGATTGTCGATGATTCGAAACAAGGTCCGGACCAACACATCAACAAACAACAGTTTTCCGCCCCGCGACGAAATCACTCGGATCCCTACGGCTCGTTTGCCCGGTGACTGGCCAGTCATTCGCATCTCAAAGTAGATCCAGTAGCCAAAGTCCAATAAAAACTTGGCCGCCAGGATCACCGCTGTGCCCAAGCTGGCCCCCAATCCCGCCGCCGTTGCCGCTATCGCGACGAAGACGACAACCAGGATGAGCTGATCCAACGCCCAGGCCATCGCTCGTGTCGTCAGGCCGGCGACTTGGTAGTGGAAGTGAACCTGTTCAGGGGTTGTAATCTGGTGTAAACGCACGGGTTGTGGCCATGTGGCAAAAAGGGCGTTTTCTGGTCTCCGCATCGTAAACGTCAGACGCCTGGTGTTTGAGCACACGATGGCGGGACGTTCTTGTCGATTAAGCATCCTCCGGACGGTGGGGGCGCCAGTTGTGATCTTGTCCGTCTCATCGGCGAGTTCGTCGAAGCTGTGATGGCTGGGTCGTGTTCTAGGGTACTGGAATAAATTTGCCTGTCGTCGTCGGCGTTCATGCGTTTGATCTTGTTCCGGGCCAGCCGATCTGTCAAAATCCGTATTGTGGACTTCAATCAACTGATCCGTGACCGACAGCCCCGTTGGGAGCGACTTGGTTTGCTGTTGGATAAGATCGATCGGCATGGCCTTTCGGGTCTGACGCCGAGCCAGGCCGACGAGCTGTTTTCCCTTTATCGGTTGGTTTCCAGCGATTTGAATCTCGTGCAGACCCGAACCGGAAACGCGGCGTTGCTCGAATCACTAGAGCAGCTGGTTGCTCGGGCCTACGCCAATCTTGCCGTACCGCGACGCGCTCGTTTCTTCGGTTCGTGGTGGCAGATGATCAGACACTACTTTCCGGCAACGATTCGTACCGAGAAGCGCTTGTTGGGTTGGGCGGCGCTAGCGATGTGTGGCGGTTTTCTGTTTGGCGGGTTGGTGGTGTATATCGATCGAAGTTACGCGGACATCCTTGTAGGACCGTTTCTCCACCTGCTTGAGAACCCCAGCCAACGCGTCGCTGAACTGGAGGCCCAGCAGCGAATGGGTGGCAGTGTTGCCGGCGAGGCGGGTCACCACCTGGCTTTTTCGACCGCGTTGGCTCACAACAATATCCGTGTATCGATTCTGGCATTTGCGCTGGGTTTGACTTTCGGAATCCTGACCATTGTGATGCTCTTCTTCAATGCCACCATTCTGGGATGTGCTGCGGCGCTCTACTGGGAAGATGGTCAGATCGTATTCTTGACCGCGTGGTTGGGACCGCACGGTGTCATTGAGCTACCCTGTATTGCCTTCGCCGGGACCGCCGGATTGATGTTGGCTCGCGCTCAGTTCCGGCGTGACAACGGGTCGACGTTGTCACAGATCCGTGCGATGCGGCCGCAGCTGGTCGATATCATTGTGGGCACAGCCACGCTTTTGCTCGTGGCAGCATTGATCGAGGGCGGATTTAGTCAGATCCACGAGCCGGCGTTGCCGTACCCTTTCAAGATTGCTGTGGCCGTGGCGCTTTTCACAGCTCTGGTGGGGTATCTTTTTTTCATGCCGGTTAAACCCCGTATTTCAGAAGACGTCGACAAGCTGGAGCTTGACCTGCGGGCTCTGGCCAGCCAGTGAACGTCATCGTACGAGGTCATGCCCCGTCGCTTCTTTGCACGCGATCTTGGGCTTCATGCGGTCATACCAAACGCAAAAAGTTTTTGCGTATGTGTCCTCGAGCGTGGGCTTGCGGTGACAGGACTTAGAAAGTCCTCGATGTGCAAAGAAAATACGCGATGCGTATGATCCGGCCGTCAGACGAGCTGACGCATCTTGATCATCAGGTAGGCGTTGATGGCATCGAGGGTGATCGAATCAGCGTCCACTTCCAACACCTGAACCCCCGCTTTGAATAGCTCGCGTACGCGGGCGGAACGTTCATCGGCCAGGTGACGGGCCGCCAATACTTGGCACGCGCCCAGTGGGTCGGTCGCTGGTCCCGACGCGATCTGCTCGAACAGCGGATCTCGCAGGCTGATCACCACCACCACGTGACGACGGCTGGCCAGTGGTAACACCTCTGTCAAATTCGACGCCAGCTGAGGATCGTTCAGGTCGGTAAAAAGGAACACCATGCCCCTGCGTTTCTGGTAACTACGCAGCGCCGCGATAAGATCGGTGTAGGACGGGAAGACACCCTCAGGCGTGGCGTTGACCAGCTCTTCAATAATCCGATGTGTTGAGCGCCCGCCGCCGGCTGGCTTAATGTACTGCGTGACCGTATCGCGGAACAGAGCCAAACCAACACGGTCACCCCAGCGCGTGCAGACGTGCGTGAGCATGGTCGAAGCGTCGATCGCACGGTCGAGCATGGTCCCTGTCCCGATGGGATTGCCCATCATCCTTCCGCAGTCCAGACACAACATGATGTCCTGACTCCGTTCGGCCTGGTAGACATTGGTGACCAACTGCCGCCGGCGAGCGGTCGCCTTCCAGTTAATATCGCCGTAATTATCGTCAGGTAGATACTCTCGCAGCTGGTCAAATTCCCGACCGGATCCGATCATGCGTGTGCGGTGGATGCCAAATTGACTCAGCGCGTGGTGGCGGCGGAGCATATCGTACTCAGCAATGGCCCGTAGGTTGGGATAAACCGTTACCGTGAGGTGATCGTTCTGACTCCATCTGCGTTGAACCAGGTTCGTTGCCAAACGGATATCGATCTGCATCGGTGGGACTCTCACACGACCGCGTTTCAGGGCGGTGACTGTGATCGCCGCCCAAACCGCCTCACCTGCATCGATCCAGACCTCCAAAGTACTGGACTGGGCTTTAATCGCCGCCGGCCACGGTTGGCGAATGGTGACGGTCAGTGGTCTCGTGGACAGATTCTCGATGCGGTACCTCAAATCGGTCTTGGCGCCGATCTCCAGTCGTGACCAGCCGTCGGGCTCGACGGTTACTCGTGCCGGAGCCAGCAGGTGACGCTGGACCAGACACGCCACCAGCAACAGCACGTCGCCGGCAAGCACGATCCCTATAAAAACAGGATAGGCCACCGCGCCTAGCATTAGAAGTGCCAACACGCCGGCAATAAACAGAGCCATTCGACCTGGCACAGTCATCGCGGTACATCTTCGTGGTCAAGGATTGATTGCAACACGTCGGCACTGGTCATGCCGCTGATCTCGGCATCGGCCGCGAGTGTCATTCGATGTGTGAGCACCGGATGGACCATCGCGACGACGTCGTCTGGTGTGACGTAGTCTCGGCCGTGGACCACCGCACGGGCCTTGCTGGCCACCAATAGATAGATCGAGCCTCTCGGGCCGGCGCCGACCAGAACCGACTCCTGCTGGCGCGTGGCTCGGACAATGGTCAGTACGTATTCCAGCACACCGGGGTCTACACGTACTGACGCGATCGCCGTTCGTGCCACCTTGACCTGATCGGGATCAAAGATTTGTCGCAGTGAGCCGGGCTCAAGACGGTCCGGTGGGTTGCCCTGATCGACAGCCCTTAGAATCGCTAGCTCGGTTTCGTGGCTTGGGTAATCGATTTTGATCTTCAATAGAAACCGATCTTGTTGCGCTTCGGGTAATGGGTAAGTGCCTTCGAATTCTATGGGATTTTGTGTGGCGAACACGGTGAACATGGGTGATAGCTCGTGACGCACGCCGTCGATGGTCGCGTGTCTTTCACTCATGGCTTCGAGCAGAGCAGTCTGTGTTTTGGCCGGTGCGCGATTGATCTCGTCGGCCAACAAGAGTTCGGTGAAAATAGGGCCTCGATAGAGTTCGAACTGATTGGTGGCCATGCTAAACACTTGGGTCCCGATGATATCTGACGGCATCAGGTCCGGTGTGAATTGGATACGCTTGGCCGTACACGATAGTGTGGCCGCTAGTGCGCGGACCGCCAATGTCTTGGCCGTGCCGGGTACACCCTCCAGCAGTGCATGACCGCCACACAGAAGTGCGATGATCATATGCTCGAGCATCTGGTCCTGGCCGAGGATGACTTTTCCAATTTCGTCACGCAGATCGGCCAGCCCCTGCTGAATTTTTTCCAGCTCCGGTCTGTTTACTTCGTTCACGATTCAACTCCCTTACAAGCTGGTGTGAAAGAGCCAGTCGCCTTGCGGCACTTGTTTCTGTGTGGTGGGTTTTGGATTGATCGACGGTAGCGGTGTGGCGATGGCCAGCCGTGACGACCTGTCGTCGAAGCCGCGGCGGGATGGCTGTGCCGCAATCAGGGCACGCCCCGCTTTGATTGCCCACAAGGCTGTACCCGCAGCGCGGGCATATCGGGCAAAGCGCCCCAGTGGCTCTCGGGTCAGTAGGAAGAATCGCCAGAATTTTTTCTGCTTCCGACGTGCCCGTCAGCGCGGCCGCCTTCTCGCTGATATCTGACGGTCGGCAGCGAAGTACCGATGCCAAACGGCGCGAGACCTCACTGTTCACACGCTGGTTGATTTCGTTGGGTGGAAGCGACTGATGGTACAAGTAGCCGAGAGTTGCCACCTGTTCGACACTCGAGCGTTTTCGCGCTGGACGCACGGCGTCGGTGCGTCGGTGACCCAGTGTGCTCCACACGTACAAGATTAGCACAAACCCCACCTGAAACACAGTGGGCATCACGCCCAGCGATTTCATAATCCCGACGATCGTCCCGCCGTGCCCGATGCCATGTGACCACTCGTCGATCAGCACCGGTCCGCGACCGATCAGCCCCAAGATCATGTCGAGATTCCCGCCATCGCCGATCGATCCGTTGAGCACCGGGGTTGGGCTTGATATCACAATCAGCCGGCCCGCTCCCACACGCTGCATCCCGATCACCGTCTGCTGATCGTGTCGGGCCAGCGGTTGCCATAGGCCGGTGGCGAGGTTGGGCAGCGGCGTAGGCGAGCGCAGGACCACCGGTAGAGACGGCGGTGGGTAACGATTGGTTTCATGCCCAAGCCATTGGATACGTGCGGTGTCACCGGGCAGCTTGTCTGGCGGTGTACCCTTTCCGATCGCCTTCTGAATCTCCCGCCACAGCTCCGGGTCCTGAATACTGTCACCGGTAGGGACACCGCATGCATCCATGAGGTCGGTACGTGCAGCGGTCAACTGAATGACGGTGTGTCCCTGAGCGATCCAATTTTTTAGTGTCTGTGTCTGAAGTTGAGGCGGTGGTCCAAACAGATCAGATTGGGCCGAGGGCGTTTCAAGGACCTGGACGATGACCCCGCGATGACTCCGATCGGGTCGAGATTGCTCCAGGGTACGCACATGCATACCGCGTTGCTTGAGCAGCTCAAACAACGCGGCTGTCCCGTAAGGGTCGTAGCGCCGGACGGAGTAAAGTGGTGCGCCTTCGCCACCTCGGCTAGCCCAGAACGACATCGAATAAAAAGCCCAAAGCCCACCGGCGATTGCCATCGCACTGACGATTGCTTTTAACCATTTAGTCGTCATCGCTACCGACCTCAATCAGTGTGGCCACCTGGGCGCGAATCGTGTGGATATCTGCGTCACCGGCGGGCGGTTTGGCGCCGTACCATACGTCGTCGAATATCGACGTCAGGCTGCTGAACATGCGGCGGTGTTCTGGTGGGCCTTTGAAGTGCGACACATAGCTCCAATTTGTGCGATGACGGCGAAAATCTATTTTCCTGCTCGTATGCAGGCCCGACAGCAGTCCCAGGTAAAGCGCACGATAGACGGTACGGTAGTGACCTTCCTGTCTTAATTTTTCTGCTTCCACGAGCCACTGGGAGCCGTCCATGGCCAAGGCCTGACCGCTGGCGATCGCCTCATGAATCTTTTTTCGGTCCAGGACACGGGATGGGTCGTCGCCGTGATGGGCGTTGCGCCACGCCCTGTAGACGGCCATTGTGATGAAGCCGATCGCGATTGCCAGTAGGCACCACGCGATGATTCTCACCGCCGGTACCAAGTCCCACGCATTTCCACTCCAGGAAGGTAAACGAGCGCGACGAGACTGATTAAGCAGCCACTGGACCGCCCGCATGATGACATCCCGCATCGACTGCGACCAGTTGGAGATGTAGGTGGCCAGCCAAGATTGACCGGGTTGGTTTTCGTCACGTGTACGATGGTCCAGTCGCAGCTTCCACCGCTGGTAGGCCGGTTTTTGGAGAATCTGATGCAGTTGCTGTTTCGGGTCCTGCGTGACGCGGTCTGATATTCGGTGTGTTTGGCTGGCGTCTGAGGGGCGTGTCGATCCCAAACAGATGCCCATGACGAAGGTAAGCGCAATACCACCGGCGGCCAGACGGGCCGTGGTGGCCATCGGGGACGCAGCTGACGAATCGTGTAATACCATGACCGTATTATGGCCCCGTTGGGTCACCGTGGTGAGTCCTCCAAAACGCGGAGTCGTGCCCTTAGGTCTGTTCCAAGTCGTCGCGATTCCAGGGCATAGAAAAGGATCACTGCCAGTACGTGCCAATAGAGATCGAAGATCAAAAACAGAAAGTAACACATACACAGAAACCACGACCAGCTGCCCAGCGTCAGAGCCAAATCGGCCGAATCAAAGCCGAGCAGCCTGGGCAAGGCGACGTTAATCATGAGGATCTGTATGGCAAAAGCCGAGACCACGACCAGAAGCACGATTACCGACAGTGTCCATACCACCTTGATCAGTCGTCCGGAGGCTTTGTGTACCCAGAATAAGACGGTTTTGACCTGTGACCAAACATTGCCTTTGTGTTCAAGGGTCATTGGCGTTGCGAGGCCGGACAACAAGAGGCCGTAATAAGCGGGCACGATCAGAAGGCCGCCCCAGACCATCGCGCCATGGGCCAACAGGCGCACAGCCAAAAGGGGCAGTAGTCGTTGCCGTAGGGGTAGCGGTGGATCGCCACGCAGGTCTGCTTGCACGCGGCGTTGGACCACGCCTAGCCAGCCCCAGCGCCAGAGGGTCGCGATCCCTAAAAGTAGACTCACGTCACCGATCGCCGGACGGTTGTGACTGGTCACCACGTCGATAGCAATCAGTATGCCCACAGAGTAGAAGGCCATCCCGATCAGATAAGGTGGTAGCACTCGCCAAGTACGTTGGCGTAGATATTCAATAGCGGCGTCCATTGGCACCATGGCCGAAGGACCGCTTAGGTTCAAAGACAGAAGCTGGGTATTTACCGGCACCGGCTGGTTGTTTTTCCTTGTTTCTGTCGGACGTGATATAACCGCTTGGAGTGTCCGTTCACGCCGGGTTCTTGCTTTCCATGGCCGGACGTCAGCCGAAAACATATTCGTGGCGGGCACAACTAATCTAAAAACGAAAATTGCTGTAGATCGATCAGCGACTTCATCGCAAGGCGATGAAATAAGATTACCATGTAGAACAGAAGGGGTGCTGTCAACACCGAAAGGAGTGTGACGACCCGATGGCTCTTTTGGGACTGGCCCATCGCCGCGGTTCGCTGTTCCTTTAGGATCCGCAGGCCTTCTTTACTGTAATTGACCCCTTCGTAACGGGTGGAACATTCGGCGCAGATTGGACGCTTGGTTATGACACACACGCCAATGGCATGTCGTTCTGGGTGAAACGCGCATACCTGCTTTTTGATGGCCATGATAGGCACTCATCTTAACCCAATCACCAGTAAAACACAGGTTTGATAAAGGTTGGTGTTGGCAGTGATAAAACGCGATCGTCTTGTGGGTTTGGTTTTTCAGGTCAATTCATTGATTGCGGTAAGGACAACGCCCGGCGACTGACCGGAGGTTCGGGGGTTGAAGGTCAGAGTATCAAATGTTTGACGAAATCATGAACCGCACACGTACGCTTGTACAGACGCAAACTGGTCGACAATCGTGGTCTTCTTTTCTAATGACAGGAACCGATTAGACTTCCCCCAAGTTGTGGAGGGTTACAGAATTTGGACCGACCAATAGGCGCCTCTTCCCCATGAATGTCCCGACCGGCGGGGTAGCGGGGGCTGCGCCTATATAATCGGACAGCTTAATCGGATTGGCCTGGGAATGGAAACGTTGAAGCTGAATTTTTCGCAGAGTTCAGAATCAAGCGCCCCATGTTGTGGGATACCCGAGACGGGCTGCCACACTGTCAACTCGATCCATTGACGGGATCGCTCGTCGCGGAGTCAGACAAGCCGTCGAATTGCACGGCGGGGTAATCTCAACGGGAGCGACGCTCAACGTTACGATGTCTCAATAGAGTCATGTCCAGCGGATTTTCTTCTCCTGGATAACGACGAGTCTGGCATGCAATGGTTTCAAATCCAAGGGATTTATAGTAGCTCGGCAGGAAGTCAGAAACGCAGTCCAAGTATAGAGGTTCCGGTGAGCCGACGATCTGCAATGCCGTGGTTACAGCCAATGCGCCAATGCCTTTTCTGTGGTGGGTTGGGTCTATCGCCAACGCTCGGAGCCATGCCACAGGCTCTTCTATTGCGATCATCGGCCATTCATCGAGCGGTTCGCGAGGAAGTGAGAAGATGCCCACGATTTGTCCGTCATCAAGCACGGCGTGGTTTGCACCGTCATTCTGCCACGTCATGTAGGTCCCTAGCGTTGTATTGACAATCCGTTGTCGTCGTCCTTTGAGTTTGAGCCACGCTGCGACTCTCGCGAGGACACCGAAAGCAGCTTCTGCTTCCTCGTCCAGAACAGGGCGAACACACAGATTGTTCATTGTTACACCAGGCTATTGATGAAAACGCCATATGATAGAAGGAATAATGGCGCGTTGGTCGCGTAAGAAAAAGACGCAATATGTATCAGACGTTATGCGAAGATGAGTCTGATTTGGTTTTTCAGGTCAATTCATCGATTGCGGTAAAAACAACCCCCGGCGATTTGCCGGGGGTTGTTTTCAGTCAGAGTAGCAAAAGTCGGTGACCGCTGGTTTAGGCTTCACAGCGTCGCCGGACCGCCAGTGCCAGTGCGCCAAGCCCCAACATACTCAAACCGGCCGTGACCGGCTCAGGGATCACCGGTGTACTCACCACCGGTAAGGCTCTCACCCCCACCGGCAAAGGCGGGCCAAGGGTCTGTGGGTTCCCAGTGGCGTCGGTGCCCACGGCAAAGGAGGTCAGTGGCTCAACGCCAATGGCGCCAGTGCCAGTTCCAATCACCTGCAGCTGGACCGAATAAAACACGTCCGTCAGAGTGATCGGAGGTAGAACGCCCAGCAGGTCGTCATAAAAACCACCGGCGACGTGGGCGTCCGGTGGTGGGGCGGCAAAAAGTGTCGGTGCGAAGCCCGTCAGGTCAGGCACGGCCGGACCAGGTGTTATGTCGGTGATTGACGGGGCGGCAAAGATATCTGAAGGGATAAGCATCTCGGCTAGGATCGTATTGATCTCGACAAACCCACCGAGGTCCAGGATCTCTAGATTCACCGTCGCAGTGTCGCCCGGGCTAAGCATCGTCAAATCGTCCGGTGATGACAGGCCAATGGTCACGGCCTGACTAAAACGGGCTCCGACCAGCGTACCCAGGATCGCCATGGTCAACAGAAGCCGATTGGACATCATGAAAACTCTCCTTTCCTAACACGTAGGGGGCGTGATGGTGATCCTTGTCCCCTCTTCGTTGACTGGTCCATGTAAGACAGGGACCATGCTCCCTTTCCAGGTCAAAAAGAGGCGTTAATATACCTTCAAGCCCATTTCATTGCAACCGCTATCCCTTATCCAAACAAGAAGTTCACATAGTCCCTCACGTTGAGGGTGCCGTTACCGTCTAGGTCAAAGTGGTCGTTGTTTTCACTGACCGTCGAGCCAAAACTGGCCAGCAGCCGGGCACGATCCGCGATGTCTCGATCCCCGTCGCCGTCGAAGTCACCCCGCAGCTGGCCGAACGGGTTGCTGGCGGTCGGTGCCAGCGTATTGGTGTTGTCCCCCGCAGCGTGGATCAAACTGGTCAGGTTCAGCTGATAGTTGCCGTCGGTGAGGATACCCCCAGCGCCCAGTCCGCTGTCCAGGTCGATGGTCAGTGTGCCCTGGCCTGAAGCGGTGTCAAACACGTATCCGAATCGCGACGGATCGATACTGACCGCGCTGCCGGTTGACAAATCGGTCAATACCACGGCATTGCCGATCTGACTGCTGGCGATCAGGTCAGCGATGTTCACGTCCTGGTTGAAGACCACGGAGATCGTCTCGAGGGTCGAACGCTGGTCCTGACCGTCGTTGATGGTGATGGCAGTCACGTCCACGGGTACGCTTAGGGAAAGGATGTCGATCGTGGCGGTATCGGTCCCTGTACCACCGTCGTCGTCAGTGACTTGCAGGCTCACCGTGAATGTCGTGCCTGCCGCCAAGCCATCGGGATCGAACGTGGGTGTCTGGCCGGTTTCGTCACCGCGAGTAGCATCGACGCCGGTCTCGCCGAAGACGCCGTCATCGTCCAGGTCCCATTCGAACGTGAGGGTGTCGTTGGCATTCGGATCGGTCGCTGAACCCGATAGCGCGACGCTACCACCTTCAACCACGCTGTACGGCCCGCCGGCATCGGCGGTTGGCGCGACGTTGTTGATATCGACCGTAGAGGTAGCGGTGTCGGTCAGGCCACCGGCGTCGGTGACGAGCAAGACAATATTGACCTGATCAGGCCCGTCGAGTGCCGACGCGTCAAAGGTGGGGTTGATGCCCACTTCGTCGCCGTTTTCGGCCGCGGCGCCGGTCTCACCAAAATTACCGTCGTCGTCCAGGTCCCATTCAAAGGTCAGCGACGCTGTGGACTGGTTGGGATCGGAAGAACCTGAACCATCTAAGACCACACTACCGCCTTCATCCACATTGTAGGGCCCGCCGGTGTCGGCGGTGGGCTGATCGTTGGCCGGACTTTGGATATTGATCGTGGCGGTATCGGTTCCTGTGCCACCGTCGTCGTCAGTGACTTGCAGACTCACCGTGAATGTCGTGCCTGCCGCCAAGCCATCGGGATCGAACGTGGGTGTCTGGCCGGTTTCGTCACCGCGAGTAGCACCAGCGCCAGTTTCGCCGAAGACGCCGTCATCGTCCAGGTCCCATTCGAACGTGAGGGTGTCGTTGGCATTCGGATCGGTCGCTGAACCCGATAGCGCGACGCTACCACCTTCAACCACGCTGTACGGCCCGCCGGCATCGGCGGTTGGCGCGACGTTGTTGATATCGACCGTAGAGGTAGCGGTGTCGGTCAGGCCACCGGCGTCGGTGACGAGCAAGACAATATTGACCTGATCAGGTCCGTCGAGTGCCGACGCGTCAAAGGTGGGGTTGATGCCCACTTCGTCGCCGTTTTCGGCCGCGGCGCCGGTCTCACCAAAATTACCGTCGTCGTCCAGGTCCCATTCAAAGGTCAGCGACGCTGTGGACTGGTTGGGATCGGAAGAACCTGAACCATCTAAGACCACACTGCCGCCTTCATCCACGTTGTAGGGCCCGCCGGTGTCGGCGGTGGGCTGATCGTTGGCCGGACTTTGGATATTGACCGTGGCGGTATCGGTTCCTGTGCCACCGTCGTCGTCAGTGACTTGCAGACTCACCGTGAATGTCGTGCCTGCCGCCAAGCCATCGGGATCGAACGTGGGTGTCTGGCCGGTTTCGTCACCGCGAGTAGCACCAGCGCCAGTTTCGCCGAAGACGCCGTCATCGTCCAGGTCCCATTCGAACGTGAGGGTGTCGTTGGCATTCGGATCGGTCGCTGAACCCGATAGCGCGACGCTACCACCTTCAACCACGCTGTACGGCCCGCCGGCATCGGCGGTTGGCGCGACGTTGTTGATATCGACCGTAGAGGTAGCGGTGTCGGTCAGGCCACCGGCGTCGGTGACGAGCAAGACAATATTGACCTGATCAGGTCCGTCGAGTGCCGACGCGTCAAAGGTGGGGTTGATGCCCACTTCGTCGCCGTTTTCGGCCGCGGCGCCGGTCTCACCAAAATTACCGTCGTCGTCCAGGTCCCATTCAAAGGTCAGCGACGCTGTGGACTGGTTGGGATCGGAAGAACCTGAACCATCTAAGACCACACTACCGCCTTCATCCACATTGTAGGGCCCACCGGTATCGGCGGTGGGCTGATCGTTGGTACCGCCTTGGATATTGATCGTGGCACTATCGGTTCCTGTACCGCCGTCACTGTCGGTGACTTGCAGGTCGACAACGAACGACGTGCCACCGGCCAGTCCATCGGCGTCAAAGGTGGGTGTCTGGCCGGTTTCGTCACCGCGAGTAGCGCCAGCGCCAGTTTCACCAAAGGTGCCGTCGCCGTCCAGGTCCCACTGGAATGTCAACGTATCAAGTATGCCGGGGTCGGTCGCCGAACCGGATAGCGCCACGCTGCCGCCTGCAGGGACACTGTACGGTCCGCCGGCTTCGGCGGTGGGCGCGACGTTGTCGACGGTGATGTCGAGACTACCGGTATTGGTGTGGGTGCCGTCTTCGTCGATCAGATCGACGGTGATGGTCGGTGTGTCCGGACCATCGTCGTAGGTGTGGGTCACATCCCCGGCGCTAGAGAACGTGTCACTGCTGCCGTCGCCCCAGTTGACGATAAAGTCGGTCACGGTGTCGTCGCCGGGATCGGTCACTGACCCGAGCGTCAGTGTATAGGTCGAACCTTCGTCGACGTTGGAGTCGCCACTAACGGCGATCGTCGGCGCGACGTTGTTCACAGTGACGTCAAACGTGTCGGTAACCGTGGTCCCGTCTGCACCATCGAGTGTGATGGTGACCGTAAACTGGCCATCGTCGTTGTAGGCATGGCTACCGGCAACGGTGTTGGCCACTTGATCAACCGTTCCTGATTCAACAGTGCCGTCACCCCAATCGATTGTCGCGGTGAAAGTGTCGGAGCTGCCCGGGTCGGTGAACGACGTATCCAAATTCACCGCTTGCCCTTCGTCGACCGTCGTATTGTCCGCGCCGACACTCAGCTGAGCGACGATCAGGTCGACACCATTTGAGCGGTATTCGGTATCGAAGAACAGGCCGTTACCCAGGTCGGTACCTGTGACCGTGGCGAACACGCCGTTGCGGTTAGCGCTGTTGGGCACGATCGGGTAGACCGCCGCTGGAGTGGGTGTGAATACGTTTGTATCGGTTGTGATATTGAGCGTGCCGCGCAGGGACAGGCCCTCTTGCACATCAGCCTGATCGAAGTCGACACCGCCGGTACCGCCATTGGCCGGCGCCGGGCCCAGCACCTCGATGTCCAGTGCCCCGCCGGTGCCGGCGTTGTTAAGCCGTGTCAGCGACACGTCGTCGATCAGGCTTCCAAAGTTGTCGTCGGGGCCGGTCTCTTCGAAGGTCAGTGTCGCCGCCTCCGGTGCCGTGACAACGATGGTCCGTGTAATCGTTTCGAAATCCTGATTGCTCGTCGGCGTAAATACCTCACTATAGACGGTACCCAAGGTGACAGTCAGCTCATTGGCACCGCTGTTGCTGCCCAGGTCAAACGCCAGCGTATAGGCGCCCGGTGTCAAGTTGATCGCCGTGCTCGTCTGGATCTGACCGGCCGTCGAGGTAGTGCCCGCCATATCTATATAAAGACCGTTGCCGGGTTCAATATTACTCACCCCCGGGCCCACCAGATCCACCGAGCCGCCCGTCACGGTCCAGTTGGCGAAGCCGGTGTAGTTAAACATGCCCCGGCTGCCGTTTTCGCTATCGAAGGTATCTTCGAAGACCGGGGTAGGGCGGGCGTGGTTGGCGTAGTGGCCGACGAAGGTCAGTAGGCCAGGTGACTGGCCGGGGGTTGTCAGCGACGAGTTAAACGTGGTTCCGGTCACGTTGCCGTCCCCGTCGAGCTGCCCGCCTTGAATCTCCACGAACCCGGCGTCTAAGCCGCCGTTGTTGGCCAGCGTGGTGCTGCCGGCAGTCTGAGTGAACTGGCTTTCGCCGGCGACGGTGAACGTGCTATCGTCGAATGTCATGCTCCCCTGATTGACGAATGCGTTGACAAAGTCGCTCTCCGTCAGGTTGAACACGTTGCCAGTGGTGGTCGTGATCCAGAACTCGCCCGTGGCGTTGTCGATTGCCAAGCCGGACATGTTACTGCTGATCGTGTTGAAGTTGCTGATGCTGTCGAACCCGACCTCAATGTCACGCACGAAGTCGCCGGTGGGTGTCATCTCGCGGATCCGGTTCTGTAGACTGCTGACCAGGAACAGGTTGCCGGTGGTTTCGTCCACCTCGATGTCACCGAAGTTGATCGTGAACAGAGGCGAGCCGGTGGGGTCGACGTCAAACGAATTCAACACGGCGCCGGTGGCCGGATTGATTTCGCGGATCATGTCTGTATTGAATTCCAGAATGAAAATCGAGTCTCGCCCGGGATGATACGCCCCGCCAACGAGCGTACCCGTGTTGGTCAGGTTAACCGACGCCAGGACCGTTCCATCGTCCCTGTTGATCGCCCTGAGTGTGTCTGGGTTGTCGTCACCATTAAAGATCAACAGTGCGCCGGCGGCAACGGTCGTGCCGCCAATGTTGGCCTGTTCGGTCAAGAAATCCAGGTCAAAATCATTGCTGGAGTTGCCCGGCCGTGGGATCGTTGGCACCACCTCAGTGCCATCCGTGGTGAATTCACGGATGTCGGTGGCGCTGGAATTGTAAAGGAACAGGTTGCCCGTCGCGTCGTCGTGGGCGATGGCGACCAGCTGCCCGATATTCGGGTCGAACCCACCGCTGAATGCCCCGCCACCGGTGGTGGTCAGGTCACTGCCGTTCTGGAGCGTGAAGCTGTTGTTGGATATGTTGCGCGAGAAGTTGACCAGGGCGTCTTGGTTGGACGTATTGGTGATCTGAGCATTGGCGCCGTCCAGGATAATCGTTGCGTCATTGGTGTAGATATCGGCGTTGGTCCAACGCAGTCTTACCGGGTCGGCCGACCCGCCGGCGTTGACGAAGTATGTCCCGTCGGTGAGCGTGTGCGAGACGATGTTGTAGTTCGTGAAGTCGCCGGTGATGCTAAACGTGCCTGTCTGCACTTCAAGCACGGCACCGTCGTGGTTGGTGAACCGGGTTTCCCACGTGGCAATGGCTGCGCCGGCCGATTTAACGATGGTGCCGAAGTTGTTCGACGAAGAGTTGAGCCCGGTGCTGTTATCGAAGAACCGGTCGCCCTGAATGTCCAATGTGGTTCCGGCGTTGACGTTGAACGTGGCCTCGTTCTGCAACGAAATGGTTCCGGCGGTCCAGTCTGTGTCGGCGTCTAGGTCCAGCGTGCGGCGGTTAAGTACCTTCGTGGAGTTGCTGAACAGCCCGGTGCCGTTGACGATTGTCCGACCTGAGCCGGGTGTGGCTGACGCCTGCGTGCCGGCTTGCCAGTTGAACTGTCCGTTGATCGTCAGGTCGCTGTCGCCCTGGACGGTGCCACCGTTTTGGAGGAACGTGGCGATATCAATGGCTGAATCCACGTTCACATTGAATATGCCGGTGGTCAGCTCCAGCGTGCCCAGCCCCGTGATCGTTGTGCCGGCGTTCAGTTCGTAGGTGTCGCCGGCGCTGGCCTGCAGGTCCAAGACGGCGTTCTGGACGACCTGCACATCCGCGGAGGTGAACCGGACGCCCGAGAAGGTACTGTTCTGGGAGCTGGCACGCAGCGTATCGGTCTGCACGTCTAACAGCCCCTGGTTGGCGGCGGTGCCGTCAATGATCAGGCGCGGCTCGATCGTCGCGATGCCGGCTCCGGTCTTTTGCAGTGTTCCGAATACGTTGATCGTCTCAACTGTGTTGGTCGTGCCATCGTCGAAGAATCGGGCGCCTTGTATGTCTAGCGTCGTCCCGGCGTTGACGTTGAACGTGGCCTCGTTCTGCAACGAGATGGTCCCGCCGGTCCAGTCCGTGTCTGCGTCTAGGTCCAGCGTGCGGCTGTTAAGCGCCTTGGTGGTGTTGCTGAACAGCCCGGAGCCATTGACGATCGTTCTGCCCGAACCGGGCGTGGTTGACGCCTGCGTGCCGGCCTGCCAGTTGAACTGTCCGTTGATCGTCAGGTCGTTGTCGCCCTGGACGGTGCCACCGTTCTGGAGGAACGTGGCCACGCCGATCGCTCGATCTACATTCACGTTGAGTGTGCCGGTGGTCAGCTCCAGCGTGCCCAGCCCGGTGATCGTCGTACCCGCGTTCAGTTCGTAGGTGTCGCCGGCACCGGCCTGCAGATCTAGAACAGCGTTCTGGGCGACTTGGACGTCCGCCGAGGTGAACTGGACGCCCGAGAAGGTGCTGTTCTGGAAGCTGGCACGCAACGTATCGGTCTGCACGTCTAACAGCCCCTGGTTGGCGGCGGTGCCGTCGATCACCAGACGCGGCTCGATCGTCGCGATGCCGGCACCGGTCTTTTGCAGCGTCCCGAACACGTTGATCGTCTCAACTGTGTTGGTCGTGCCATCGTCGAAGAATCGGGGGCCCTGCATCTCCAGTGTGGCCCCGGCGTTGATGTTGAGCGCCGCCTCGTTCTGCATGGACCATGTTCCGATGGACCAGGTGGCATTCGAGTTCAGGTCAATCGTCCGACCGTCTTGTGTCTTGGTCGACCCGGTTGTTGCTGTCAGACCGCCGTCAACGTTGAACGCCCCGGTGCCGGTGATCGCACCGGCGTTCCAGGTCATCGGCCCGTTAACAGTGACGTCGCCCGTCCCGCCCAATGTGCCGGCGGTGATCCTCAGCTCGTCTAACGTGGTCGTCGTGTTGAGGTTCAGTGTCCCGCCATTGACCGTCGTGGTACTGCTGCCGGTTTGAGCGTACGTGCCGTTGCTGTTGATCGTGCCGGAGCTGACCTCCACGTTGCTGATGGTGATGTTGCTGGCCGTGTCGAAGTTGTACACGTTTGTGTTTGCGATCTGGAAGTCGGCCGTGCCGTTGCCCTGGAGCGTGGCCTCGGTCCAGGTGCTGGTATCGTTGCTGATCTGGAAGGAGAATCGCAGCGTGTCCTCCTGGACATCCACGACGCCTTGATTGGCGCCGGTGCCGTCGACGTTGAACTGTGGCTCGATCGTTGCGATGCCGGTGCCGGTCTTGAGCACCGTCCCAAAGACGTTAACCATCGCGTTGCCGCCGACACCGTCGTCCAGGAACCGGGCGCCTTGCATATCAAAAATGGCACCCTGGTTAATGTTAAGCACGCCCTGATCACCCGATCCGTCGCTCTGGGTGTTCCGCAGCGACAGGGTGCCGATTGACCAGACGGCGTCGGAGTTGACGTCCAGCGTCCGTCCGTTGAGCGTCTTGGTGGTCCCGGTGGTCATCTCTAGGCCGCCGTCGACGTTGAACGTGCCCGTGCCTGTGATGGTCCCGCCGTTCCAGGTCATCAGCCCGTTAACGGTGACGTCGCCCGTCCCGGCCAATGTGCCGGCGGTGATCGTCAGGTCGTCCAACGTGGTCGTCGTGTTGAGGTTCAGTGTCCCGCCGTTGACCGTCGTGGTACTGCCGGTCTGAGCGTATGTGCCGTTGCTGTTGATCGTGCCGGAGCTGACCTCGACGTTGGTGATGGTGACGTTGGTGGCCGCGTCGAAGTTGTACACGTTTGTGGTTGCGATCTGGAAGTCGGCTGTGCCGTTGCCTTGGAGCGTGGCTTCGGTCCAGGTGCTGGTCTCGTTGCCGGTCTGGAAGGAGAATCGCAGCGTGTCCTCCTGGACATCCACGACGCCTTGATTGGCGCCGGTGCCGTCGACGTTGAACTGTGGCTCGAGTGTCGCGATCCCTGTGCCGGTCTTGAGCACCGTCCCAAAGACATTAACGATCGCGTTAGCACCGATGCTGTCGTCCAGGAACCGGGCGCCTTGGATATCGAACGTCGCGCCCTGGTTAATGTTAAGGACGCCCTGATCACCCGATCCGTCGTTCTGGGTGTTCCGCAGCGACAGGGTGCCGACTGACCAGACGGCGTTGGAGTTGACGTCCAGCGTCCTTCCGATGAGCGTCTTGGTGGTCCCGGTGGTCATCTCTAGACCACCGTCGACGTTGAACGTGCCTGTACCTGTGATGGTCCCACCGTTCCAGGCCATTGTCCTGGTCGAGGCCGTGCCGTCGTTGTCGTCCTGCACGGTGATATTGTCCGAGCCGGACAGCGTACCGCCGGCTTGCGTGTAGCTACTGAGGCTGTGCGATTCACCGCTGGAGAGGTTGAGCGTGCCGGCGTCGACCGTCACGGTATCGCCTAGGTTGGTGACAGTGGAGGCGGCGTTGAAGTTGGCCGTGCCGCCAGAGACGGTGGTGCTGGAGCCGGTCAAGTTGTAGGTGGCGTCGTTGAGGTTCACTGTGCCGGAAGAGAAGTCCACGTCGGTAATGGTGACGTTGGTGCCCATGCCCAGGATGTACGTGTCAGTCGATGCGATGCTGAAGTCGACCGTGCCGGAGCCTTGAAGCGTGGCCTGGTCCCAGGTGCTGGTCTCGTTGCTGCCATGGAAGGAGAATCGCAGCGTGTCTTCCTGGACGTCCACGACGCCTTGATTGGCGCCGGTGCCGTCGACGTTGAACTGTGGCTCGATGATCGCGATCCCTGCGCCGGTCTTTTGCGCCGTCCCGAAGTTGTTAAATACTGAGTTTAGGCCGGTAGAGTCGTCCAGGAACCGGGCGCCCTGGATGTCAAATGTCGCGCCGGCGAGATTGTTAATTACCGCCGAGCTGCGCATCTGGAGGGTCCCTGAGGTCCAGGTGGTGTTCGAGTCCAGATCCAGTGTCGTTCCTTCAAGGACCTTGGTCGTTCCGCCAGCGTCCAGACCGCCATCGACAGTGACGGTGCCTGACGTGGAGATCGTTCCGCCATTCCAGGTAAACGTGCCGGTCCCGGTCCCCTCGTCGCCGACGGTGAAATCGTCGACGCCGGTGATCGCCCCGCTGGCCATGGTCAGGCCGGCGTCGAACTCAAACGTGCCCGTGCCATTGAATGTAAACGTGCGGACACTGAACGCGACCAACTCATCGCTTGTGAGGCTGTTAAGCGTCGTGTTCGAAGCCCCGGAGTCAACGGTGACTTGGGTGGTGGCAGCAACATCGGGAATGATCACATCGTCGTTGTCAACCGGGGCCACCAGAGCGTCCCAGTTATCGCCGTCGTCCCAAGAAGTACCGTCGCCCAGCCCCGTCCAGGTCACCGTCGATAGCAATACGCGGTGCTCTAAAGGCTCAAGCCCGTTCCACGTCCGGCCGGATCTGCGCCGCCGTCGTTTCATTCGAGCGCTGGCGGTAGCGATCTGCTCTTTGAGGAAGTGTTGAACCGCGCAGGCACGCTCGTACAGACGTGAACTGGTCGACATGAGTATCTCCCTAAAAGTGTAAGGTTAATCACCCCAATATGATGTCGTTGGTAAGATGCCTCCCTACCCGTGAGATCAGATCTCCACTCAGATGGTCGAGACCGATTTTGAGTATCAGTAGATATACGTAACCTAATCGAAATGCGCGATCAATGGAACCCCCGCGCTACAAATATTTTCGCGACGTTGGTCGTTTGTGTCATCCTGACGCCGAACGGTCTGATTTTGTCATGATGCGCCTGCAGCCGAGGGTGGGGCTCGACGGGTCCACAGACGGCATGTGCCGGGAAGAGATTCGACTTTTATTCTCATAAAAAATTGTTAAACAATGAAATAGGGCGTACGCAGTGCCAGTTGTGGGTGACGGTGGCCCATTGTCGTGGCGGCCGGTCTCTGGGGCAGCAGTGTGATCGTGCAAGACCATCACGCCCGCCCTGGCCCTGTCTGTCTCGGAACGGGGCGACAGCCGGGCCGCTCGAACGTAAAAACTCTTTTGATATGAAGCGCACCAATGTCGATGCCATCGGGAACGCCATCGATTTGGAAACAGCTGCCGTTAAGCGGGGCTGCGTCGTCGGCCAGTGCGTTGCAGACCATCGCCATACCGATTTTCGTTTTTTTCGATGATCGGAACGGTTGTCTAGCATCACTAACGGATGTTGGTATTTCCGACATCCCGTGCATAATAATGGCCTGTTTTCTTTGGATGGCGATTCGTCCCTTGACAGGTAGCGACCGTCAGCACAACATGATCTAGTGGGACGGCGTGGGGGGGGCAAGCTCCCTTGCGTTTACTTGCATCAAAGAAACATCTGGAACACAAAGGACCCGCGTGGTTACTTGACGGCGATGATTCAAATCCGACCAGTTTTAGGTAAATCGAGGTGGACTTTGCGACGCAGCGTCGGCATCGCCCTAGGTGATCGGCGGGTTGCTGCTTCTCTACTGATTCTGACGGCGATCGTCGCTGGCGGTTGTCGGTCGGCACCGGGGCGGTGGACCGTGGTCCTGCCGGTCAGTCGGTCTGGAACAAACCTTTACCTTCAAGCCAAGCATTTTTGGGCCCAGGTCAAGGCCGAGGATCCGCGCGGTCAGCAGTTGGCCAATGGTATGCAAGAGGTGATCGTGCGTTTACGGTCGGCAGTTGACCATGATCCTAGCTGTGCCCTGTTCCATAGCAAGATCGGTGACATCTGGCTGAGTTTGGGGCCGGAGTACCGCGATCGTGCCAAGGCCGCGTATGACCAGGCACATGCGCTGTGCGAACAGTGGGTACCGGCTTGGCTTGGCTGGGCTGAATTGGCCTATGAACGGGAAGATGTGTCTGCGATGCGCCAAGCGTTGGAGGGGGCTGTATGGGCGATGCGGGCGATACAGAACCAGGTCAAGCGGGCACCGAATGAAAACGTCTTCACTGTTCTGGGCCTCATGCCAGCCAAGTTTGGTCCGACGCAGGAACAAATGACGCCAGAGCAAGAGCGGCAGACGCTGATTGCTTGGGTAAACGACAGTGAGCAGTGGGCACTGGATAACCTGGCGCTGCTTGATGACCCAGTGCACGCTCAGCCAGGACGGGTCACCGCCGATCAAGTCTTTGCCCGCTTGCGGGCACGAATCGCGCTCTACGATGCAAAGATCGCGGCGTTGCAGAAAGCACCATTAGCCAGGGTGGTGCAGGCGTTGGATAAGTCGCTGGCGGAGGACACGAATTTTCTACAGGCGCGATTGGCCATGGCGGCAGCCATGCACCGCCAGAAAAAGTATCAGGCGGCGGTGGCAATCCTGCAGCCGTACGTGACGTCGGACAATCCGATGCTGGCCCGCAACCGGGTCCTGTTGGGAAAACTTGCGGCGGTGTACGGCGATTGGTATCTAGACGCAGGTGACCGCCAGCTGCTGTTGTTGGCCGAGAGGTACTACGAACAGTTGCAAAAAAGACATCCGAACGATGTGCCCAGTCTCATTGGGCGAGCGGACTTGCTGATCCACACGGCGCTAGGAAAGCCAGAACAGCGGGAGAAGATATTTGCCACGGTCCGGCGGTACCTGGACCGAGCCCAAGTACACGGGGGCGATGCTCAGCAGATCGAGCAGTTGCGGGGCAAGCTGGCGACCGAAGATCCGGTCATAGGACACTAAGAATGACGGCATACAACGCCGTCGGTATCAGCGGCGACGGCGAGGTAGATCCGATTCACCTGCCGTTTGAAAGAGCGGCATGAGCTAGGCCATGGCCCTACGCTGGAGGCGTGGTTGGCTCAGGCGCGTCAGCGGTTGGAGGCGTTGTCCGAACAAACGATCAGTCTCAAGCGTCGCCAGGACGCCCAACAAGTCGGGTGGGCCGACGAACTGGCGGCGAGCCAGGCGGGGCCATCATCTCGCGCTGGTTGGCTCGAAGAATCACCAGTGACGGATCTTGGCTGTCGCCAGGTCAGCCGACTCTATTTCAATGCGTATCCGGCGTGTCGACACGACAATCAACGTTGTGTTCTTGGCCCGTACACAAGATCGTGGTCGCGGTGTACTTCGTCGGACGGAAGTGGTGTCGTATGACGTGCCAAATTCTTAGAGCGGTTCATGTGCAATCCATGTCATCTGGCACTCGAATTGCTTCAGGTGTTAGCCGGAATAGACGATTTGGCGATCGTCAGGCCAAGACGATCGATGTGGTCTTGGAAACCCCCGACGAGCATTGACGACAGCGATGGTCACGGCCAATGGATCGTGTCCGTATAATCATTGATTGAAGCAGTCGGACAGGGGGTGGCGGGCGGTTGGTGCAGTTGGGTTCGACGAGGCCAACCGGGGCGAAGGATGGCGACTGGGTACCGATTGCGTCAGCGGACGACTTGCAGCGGGAATAGGTCAAATTTTTCACCACGGCACATTTGCATCGTGAGACCTCCCTTTACACACCGCCGGAAATACGCTTTTTATCTGGTCAATGGCCGAAATTTGAACCTCGATCCATGATAGGGCGATAGAATAGGTCGAGGGACATCCAGACGCTATGATGGAAAGCCAGGTGGCGATGTGATGTATAGATTCAAGGTGTTTCGTACGGTGCTGGCCGGTGGGTTGGCACTGCTTTCGCCGTTGTGGTGTTGTTGTACCAGCGCATGGGGCGATGCGGCGGAATACCTCTTGGCCCGGAGCACGCCCGCACTGACCGGCCAAAGCGGATGCTCCGGCTGTAGTTCTGGTGATAAGGATTGTCCCGACGAGGATCGGTCGTCGCGCGCCAGCGATATTTGTCATTGTGGCCATCATCAAAAGCTTGATGTGGCGGTGACAGGCCCTTGCGCGCCTCGTGTCGTGACCCCTCAGGTCTCGTCTGTTGTTGGCCAATGGTCTTCTTGTGCGGCGTTTACACCGCCGCTTGGGCTCTGGGCGATACACGCCGACATCCGCGGTGCTCCGCCCCGCGGCGGGCCACAAAGTCTGTTTGCTCTTGACTGTTTGCTATTGATCTAGGCCCTTTCTTCTGGTTTCTTGAACGTGTTTAGACACTGCGGCGGGTTGACGCCGCGGTTGTGGTCACGTGACCTTCGGTCCACAATTTTCATAAAAGGTGGCGGCTTATGGCCAGAGCGGACGCAGTCGATCCGATGCACCGGTTTGCGATCGTGTGGTGGGCGATGGGATGTCTGATGGCTGGGGCTTTTGGCGGTTGCGCACCGACTCAAGAATGGTTCGCGTTTGAAGATGGGGTCAAGTTTGATCGGAAGACCAATCTTCTGCTTAGCAACCATGACACGTCTATCAATCCAGTCAGCAAGACCGGGCCATCCAGGGGCGTGCTCATCGGTGACGCTGGGCTGGATCATTACCTGGCTTATGCAGCGGTACACAACCCCGGTCTGGCGGCGGCGTTTTACAGATGGCAAGCCGCCATGCAGCGGGTTCCGCAGGTGCGCCATCTGCCCGATCCGACGTTGAATTACCGTTATTTTATTGAAAACGTAGAGACGCGGGTCGGCCCGCAGCGTCAGGTCTTCGGTCTCTCTCAGCGGTTTCCGTGGTTCGGCAAACTGGAGCTAAGAGAGGGTATTGCTGTCGAAGCAGCGCTGTCGGCTCGAGCGAAATATCAGGCGAAAAAAAACAAACTCTTCTTTGATGTGAAGAAAGCCTACTACGAATACTACTATTTGTCTCGAGCGATTGCGGTGGTTCGAGAGAACCAGGAGCTTGTCAGATACCTCGAAGAGATTGCTCGGGCGCGCTTCAGAGCCGCGACCGCTGGTCACCCAGATGTGATCCGTGCTCAGGTAGAGCTCGGTAAGCTTGACGACCGATTACGAACGCTACGGGACCTGCGTGGTCCGAGGGCGGCCCGTCTTAACGCGTTGCTAAACCGACCGATCCGAGCCGAATTGCCGTGGCCTGACAAAATCCCTGAGGAATCGATCGCACTGAACGATGACCAGTTGTTAGGTTGGCTTGGCAAGCACAACCCGGAAATGATCGTACTGGCGCATCAGACGTCTCAGCACCGTCGTGAAATCCGGCTGGCTCGCAGGGGTGACCAGCCGGATCTCACGATCGCGGTGGACTATGTTGACACCGGCGGTGCGGTGATGTCAGGGGTAGGTGATAGCGGTAACGATCCCGTTTCGGTCGGGATATCAATCAACCTGCCCCTCTGGCATCAGAAGTACGATGCGGCCGTTCGTGAGTCGCTGGCAAACTTTGGCGCCGTCACAAAGCAACGTGTCGACCGCGAAAACATCCTAAAAGCCAATCTTCGAACGGCCATCTATCAATTCCGCGACGCCGAACGCAAAATCGATCTCTATCGTGACACGCTGGTACCCAAGGCCAAGCAATCAATCAAAGCGACTGAGGCGGCATTTCGTGCCGGCACGGCGAGTTTTATTGACCTGATCGATGCCGAACGCGTGCTACTGGCGTTCCAGTTGGCTTTTGAGCGTGCGCTGACCGACCGCGGCCATCACCTGGCCGAAGTCGAAATGCTCGTCGGCCGGCCTTTGATCGGTGACGACCCAGCGGCGCTGCCTCCCAAAAAACCTCATCAGCCCGGTGCTTCTCCCGGTCAGGAAGATCCAAACCATGAAACGTAGAGCTCTGGACAATGTCCTGCTAGTGGGCAAGGGGCTGTATCGTCGGTCCCGCGCCACGATCACGGCGATTTGTCTGATCACGGCGTTTGCCGCCGGCTATGCACTGCGTGGCGGTGCAGAATCGCTGCAGTCAAAATCGGCGACCACCCCGCGAGCTGTCCGCGAAGACGAAAGTGAATCGAGCCATCAGGCACACGCTTGGACGTGTTCGATGCACCCGCAGATCCGCCAGCCTAAACCCGGTAAGTGTCCGATTTGCGGTATGGACTTGATCCCGGCATCCGATACCGAATCGCAAGAAGCCATATCAGGGATGCGACAGATGATTGTCACTCCGGAAGCGGTCAAGCTCATGGAGATCCAGACCAGCCCCGTCGAGCGGCGTTATGTCCAAGCCACGATTCGCATGGTCGGTAAGGTCGAATACGACGAAACGAGGCTTGGGTATATCACTGCCTGGGTGGGCGGTCGGTTGGACAGGTTATTTGTGGACTATACGGGTGTCAGGGTCAAGCAAGGCGACCACATGGTCGAGCTCTACAGCCCGGAGCTTCTGTCAGCACAAGAAGAGTTGATCCAAGCGATCCGGGCCGTTAACGAGCTGGAGCAAAGTGGTGTCGGGGTCGTCCGGGAAACCGCCGCGGCGACGGTCGTCGCTTCGCGTGAAAAACTCCGCCTTTGGGGCCTGACACCTCAGCAGATCAAGCAGATCGAACGCCAGGGTACCCCCAGTGACCATGTGGTCATCCAGTCACCGATGGGCGGGATTGTCATCCACAAACACGCTCAGGAGGGCATGTATGTTCAGACCGGTACGCGAATCTATACCATTGCCGATCTGACCCATCTGTGGGTGATGTTTGACGCTTATGAGTCCGACTTGGCGTGGCTGCGTTATGGCCAACCGATGCGGTTTGCCACCGAAGCCTACCCCGGCCAGCAGTTCAGCGGTACCGTTGCGTTTATCGATCCCGTGCTTGACGACACGAGGCGTACGGTCAAGGTGCGTGTCAATGTGGCCAACGATGACGGCCGGCTCAAGCCGGGGATGTTCGTACGCGGCACGGTGGCGGCCCGGGTCGCAAGCGGCGGAAGGATTATGGACACCGCTCTGGCGGGCAGGTGGATCAGTCCGATGCACCCGGAGATCGTCAAGGACGAACCGGGAAACTGCGACGTCTGCGGTATGCCACTGGTGCGGGCGGAAGAGCTGGGCTACGTACCGGTACAAGAAGAGGAATCGGCCAAACCGCTTGTCGTGCCCGCCTCAGCCGTACTCGTGACCGGCACTCGCGCGGTCGTCTATGTCAAGATTCCGGCGGCCGAGAAGCCAACCTTCGAAGGTCGAGAGATCGTCTTGGGGCCACGAGCGGGCGACTACTACATCGTGCGCAGCAATCTTGAAGAAGGCGATGAAGTTGTCACCCAGGGCAACTTCAAGATCGACAGTGCCCTGCAGCTAAGCGCCAAACCCAGCATGATGAACCCAACAGGGGGCGGTGGTGGTGGAGGCCATCAGCACGGCCACGGCGGTTTTGCGAAGAGCGGTGAAGAGACATCCCATGTTTCCGCATCCTCATCCGTGTCGGTCCGCGAGACATTTCGTGTCCAGTGGCTGAAGGTTGAAGCGGCGTACCACCACCTATCAACGGACATGGACTCAGAGACTCTTGACCTGATCCAACCTCGCTACCGCGCGGTCGCTGATGCCTTGAAAGGCGTCGACATGCATCAGCTCACGGGTGATGCCCACAATAGGTGGAAGGAGCTGTCGATGCGCATGACCAATGACACGGTTGAGGGCGAGCAAGCCCAAGACCTTAAGTCGGCCCAACAGGCGTTTCGTGATCTCACCAAGAATATCCAACAAGTCCGCCTGCATATTGGGCTCCACAACAAGCACGTCCCGGCGCCGGATATCGAAGTCCCGGACGAGTTCGCCAGGCAAGTCGGGCTTCTCATCCAGGCGTACCTCGAAGTGAGCTCAGCCTTGTCAAAGGACGATCTCTCAAAAGCACGAGCCACGTTCACAACTTTTCAGGCAGCGTTGAATGGAGCGGACCCCCGTTTGCTTGATGAAGCCGCACGAGGCCTGTGGACGAAATCAAAAACGAACCTGGAAAAGTCCGTGGTCTCGATGACAAACGTTCAAGGCATCGAACCGTTCCGCGAGGGGTTTGCGACGCTGTCCGAGGAAATCTCGGCTGTGGTGAGAACCTTTACGCTTCAGATCGACCCGGTGCATCAGGTGAGGTGTCCGATGGCGTTTGGTGGTCGCGGAGCCACCTGGCTCCAGAGCAGCACGAGCATCGCCAACCCCTATTTCGGAGCGGCGATGTTGCGTTGCGGGTTGGTGGTCGAGAGGTTTGTAAACCAAAAGGCCTCAGCACGGCACCGAGGGCACGACCATGAGTAAGACTCCCGTTGCCGCAAACAGTGATGGCTGGATCGGCGCGACCATCCGGTTTTGCTTAGAGCAGAAGCTGGTGGTGGTGCTGATGGTGTTGATGTTCGTCGGATGGGGTGTGATGGTCGCGCCTTTCGACTGGGACATCGATTGGCTACCGCGCAACCCGGTGGCGGTCGACGCTATCCCGGACATCGGCGAGAACCAGCAGATCGTCTTTACGCGATGGATGGGCCGGTCACCGCAGGACGTGGAAGATCAGATCACTTACCCGCTCACGGTGGCGTTACTCGGTGTTCCTGAGGTCAAGACCGTCCGCAGCTACTCACTGTTCGGGTTCTCGACGATCTATGTCGTGTTTAAGGATCACGTGGATTTCTACTGGTCCCGAAGCCGGCTGCTCGAAAAGCTCAACAGCCTGCCTGCTAGCACACTACCACCGGGAGTCCAGCCGGCGCTGGGACCAGACGCCACCGCCTTGGGCCAGGTGTTCTGGTATACGCTTGAAGGGCGTGGCCCCGACGGCGAACCCGAGGGCGGGTGGGACCTAGACGAGCTGCGCAGTGTTCAGGATTGGTATGTTAGGTATGGGTTGCTCTCCGCCGATGGGGTGAGCGAGGTCGCGTCGGTGGGAGGGTTTGTCCGTGAGTACCAGATCGACGTCGACCCCGATGCCATGCGTGCCCACGGTGTGACACTAGAACAGGTCTACAGTGCGGTGCGCATGTCGAACATCGACGTTGGCGCCCGCACCATCGAGGTCAACCGTGTCGAATACGTGGTCCGCGGCCTGGGATTCATCGAGTCGCTTTTGGACATCGAACAGGCCGTGGTGAGGGTTCAGGACAACGTGCCGCTGACGATCAAGGACGTGGCCGCTGTGACACTTGGCCCGGCGATCCGACGCGGGGCACTCGACAAATCGGGCGCCGAGGCGGTGGGAGGCGTTGTGGTGGTACGCTACGGCCAGAACCCGCTTGCGACCATCAAGAATGTGAAAAAGAAAATCAGTGAGATTGCCCCGGGCCTGCCCACCAAGGCCGTGATCAATTGGTCGTCGGTCAGTCGAGACCAGCTTAAGCGGTTTGCTAAAGA
Organism: Phycisphaeraceae bacterium; assembly: GCA_965222495.1. Lineage (GTDB taxonomy): Bacteria > Planctomycetota > Phycisphaerae > Phycisphaerales > Phycisphaeraceae > CBDCUA01. The sequence continues at coordinate 1,676,142 of CBDCUA010000007.1, forward strand.
TCAAAGGTTTAAAGCCTTCGTCGACGATGGTCCAAAGCTCAACCAAGATGCTTGGCTCGGTTGGTTGCGGGCTACAGACAGAAGTGAGTGGCCGTCGTGGATCACGACTAGCCAGGTGGCCATCGTACCCTTCTATGACCGCACGGGGCTGATTTATGAAACGCTAGGCACGCTCAACGAGGCGTTGGTGGAGGAGATCTTGGTCACGATCATTGTCGTGATCATCATGGTGGTCCACCTGCGTAGTTCGCTGCTCATCAGTTCGTTGTTGCCGCTTGCGGTCCTCATGACCTTTATTGCGATGAAGGTATTTGATGTAGACGCCAACATCGTGGCGTTGTCGGGCATCGCCATCGCCATCGGAACCATGGTCGACATGGGAGTGGTACTAAGTGAGAACATTCTCAAACACCTGGATGAGGCGTCGCCCGACGAGAATTGCCTTGAAGTGATTTACCAAGCCGCGGTTGAAGTCGGCTCAGCGGTTCTGACGGCTGTGGCGACCACGGTCGTCAGTTTCCTGCCGGTGTTTACGATGATCGGCGCCGAGGGCAAGTTATTCAGGCCGCTGGCATTCACAAAGACATTTGCGCTGATCGCTTCGGTCATCATTGCCCTAACGATCATCCCCCCGGTGGCTCATGTGCTCATCGCCGGTCGATTGGCCTCAAAGCGTCTCAAGCAGGCGAGCCTAGTTGGATTGGCGATCATTGGGCTGGCGTTCATGTTTTTCGTCAAGTGGTGGGTGGGGCTGATTGTCGTGGCCTTCGGCGTCTACCATCTTTTCAGCGATTGGATCCCCGCCAAGATTCGGAGGGCCGGTCCTTGGGGAGCCAACGCTATCGCCTGCCTGGTTGTGGCAGTTTTTCTGACTCGCAGCTGGCTACCGCTAGGACCCGAAAGAGGAATCGTCCGGAACTTCATATTCGTGGCGATTCTTATTGGGGGGCTGCTCATTTTCGTCCGGATCTTCGAGCTGGTCTACGGCCGGATCCTGCGATGGTGCTTGGCCCACAAAGTGCTGTTCCTGACGATGCCGACAGTTGTCGTCATCTTGGGGGCGTGCGTCTGGCTGGGATTTGACCGTGTGTTTTCCTTTGTGCCTAAAACCGCATCGAGCGTAGGTATCGAGGTACAACAGGTGCGGGATAGCTCTCTATGGGCTAGTGCCTCGCAGCTGTTTCCAGGTCTGGGCAAGGAGTTCATGCCCGCTCTGGATGAAGGGTCTTTCCTCTACATGCCCACGACCATGCCGCATGCATCTATCGGCGAGGCCCTGGATGTGATTCAGAAGCTGGACATGGCCACTACGGCCATCCCCGAGATCGACTCCGTTGTAGGGAAACTTGGTCGGGCCGAGACACCCCTGGACCCGGCCCCGATCTCCATGATCGAGACCGTCATTAACTACAAACCTGAATACATCACGGACAAGAACGGCCACCGCATCAACTTCCGTTTTGACCAGACCACGGGCAGCTTCGACCGCGACGAAGACGGACAGCTCATCCCAGATTCAAAGGGACGTCCGTTTCGCCAGTGGCGCGACCACATCCGAACCCCGGACGATATTTGGCGGCAGATTGAGCAGGCTTGCCGCATTCCTGGTACCACCGGAGCGCCGAAGCTCCAGCCGATCGCCGCCCGCATCGTGATGCTCCAGAGCGGCATGCGTGCGCCGATGGGCGTCAAGATCAAGGGTCCGGATCTGGAGACCATTGAACGGGTCGGGCTGGACATCGAACATCTACTCAAGCAGATCCCTAGCGTCGAGTCATCGGCCGTGATCGCCGATCGTATCGTGGGCAAGCCGTATCTAGAAATCGACATCAACCGAGAGGCCATCGCTCGTTACGGATTGAACGTCAGTCAGGTTCAGGAAGTCATCGAAGTTGCGATCGGCGGTAAGACACTGACCAGGACGGTTGAGGGCCGCCAGCGGTATCCGGTCCGTGTTCGCTACCAGCGAGAGCTTCGCGACAGCATTGAGACACTGGGGCGGGTATTGGTCGCGGCCCCTAACGGCACGCAGGTGCCACTGTCCCAGGTCGCCGAGATCGTTTATGTGCGGGGACCTCAGGTGATCAAGAGCGAGGACACGTTTTTGGTGGGCTACGTGTTGTTTGACATGAAACCCGGCTACGCGGAGGTCGACGTCGTCGAAGAAGCTCAACGGTATCTAGAGCAAAAGCGGCAGGCTGGCCAGTTCGATCTACCCGCCGGCGTAAGCTACGCGTTTGCCGGTAACTACCAGAATCAAGTCCGATCGCAGAAGACGCTGGTGGTGGTATTGCCTGTGGCGCTGTTTGCCATCTTCTTGATCCTCTACCTGCAGTTTCGCTCGACGCTGACCACCGGCTTGGTGTTTAGTGGCATTATCGTTGCCTGGGCCGGTGGGTTTCTCATGATTTGGCTCTATGGTCAGCCGTGGTTTATGAACTTTAGTGTGTTCGGTGTGAGCATGCGCCAGTTGTTCCAGGTGCATACGATCAACCTGAGTGTGGCGATCTGGGTCGGATTCCTGGCGCTGTTCGGCATCGCGTCGGACAATGGCGTTATCGTTGCGACCTATCTCAAACAGAGTTTCTCGCAGCGTCGGCCAGCAACCATCAATGATATCCGCCAGGCAACGGTCGACGCGGGTGAGCGACGGGTTCGTCCGGCCCTGATGACGACGGCGACAACACTGTTGGCATTGTTGCCCGTACTGACCTCTACAGGTCGAGGCTCTGATATTATGGTGCCTATGGCCATCCCCAGTTTTGGCGGCATGGCCATTGTGCTGGTGACCATCTTCGTTGTCCCAGTCTTATATTGCGCGATTGAAGAAATCAGATTTAAGACGAGTTCTGCATTCATACGTGAATAGATTGCAATCTCGGAGATCACAGGTCGACGGCGCAAGACCACGTTCCCAAAATACCTACGCAACAAATCGCTCTGTTGGATGTCGCACTGATCTGGATTGATCCTCGCATGTCATCTGCGAACGCAGCGTATGGGACGCGTAGAGTGTTGGGAGATTCGGTTGGGCACAAAAAAATAGGCGAGGCGTGTCACCCATGAGCTTCAGTGCCATTACGCCGCCGCAGAATGTGCCACATTAAGCCGATCACCATCAAGCCAAGCCCGGTGATCCAGACCTGCTTGGGAACCCAAAACGCCAGAAACAAACACCCCACAAGGCCGCCCCAAGCAGAGATCGGCCAATAGAGGCGGTCCTTCTTCTTTAGTCGCAAGGCGGCCAAATTGGTGATCGCGTAGTAGATCAGCACGGTAAAAGCGCTGAAGGTCCAGGTGATTTTGACGCTGCCGGTCGCAGCCAAACCGGTGACCAGCACACCTGTGGCGATGACCGCTACATAAGGGGTCGTGCCAGTCTGATCGAGTCTGGCGATTGAAGTGGGCAGGTCGTTTCGCCGCCCCATCGCTAGCACGAGGCGAGAGAGGCCGAGGATGAGGTTTAGCTGCACGCCTAGCATCGCGGTCATTGCACCGATACCGACAAGCCAGTGGACACGGGAGATAGAAAACTGCCGCGAGACAATCTCCAGCGGGGCGACGGGCCCACCTGTCGCCTCGCTCAAAGGACCGGCTCCCACCGCCGCGATTGCCACGACACCTACTGCCAGATAGAGCGTCGCAGAGACGGTCAGTGTCAGCACGATCGCTTTGGGAATCGTGCGGTGCGGCTGACAGACTTCTTCGCCGAGCGTGGCCACACGGCCGTATCCGGTGTAGGCAACGAACATGAGGGCCGTGCCGTAAAACAATCCTCGGATGCCATCGGTATGTTCCGTGCCATCCGCGGGGACGAAGAAGGGCACAAAGTGTGTGGTGCCATTGCGGGTTAGCAACGGCAGACCGGTGACCACAAACGCGACCAGTGCCCCAAGCGTGATCCAGACCATCGTGATATTGGTCTTGTTGGTGCGACGGATACCGCTGAGCACAACCGAAGTCATAACAAGGCAGGTGGCCAGTGCGACCGGAACGATCCAGCGCGGGCCGTTGACATTGAAGCTGTGCAGCAGGTAGCCGGCGAAGCCCAACGCTGCGGTCGCCGCTGAAGCACTCTTGGCACATAGAAACATCCAACCGGCGGTGAACCCCAACGCCGGGTGCAGGTACCGGTAGCCATACTCGTACGTTCCGCCGCTCACCGGGTGATTGGCTGCCAGCTGTGCACTGCTAAGTGCGTTGCAAATGGCGACAACAGCTGCGATCGCGATGGCAAGGATGACCGCTGGACCGGCAATACCCGCCGCCAGGCCGATACCGACGAATACGCCCGTGCCGAGAATCGAGCCCAGGCCCATCATCGTCGCACCGTAAACACCCAGTTCACGCTTGAGCGCGGGCATGGTTGGGCCAATGCAGAAGCTGGTGGTTCACAACGGGGTTCCTGGACGGTTTGTTTAACCGACCGTTATCCATCTGGATGGTCATCGTATGCCGTCTGCGAACATGGGTGGAGGGTCTAATTTACCGCGCATGAAAAATGCGCCATACATAGTATAGTTGTCATTCGGTTCCTTGGCGGTTCTTGTCTCCGGCCGGGAGTATGATGGCCAATCGTGTTGACCAAATCTATGCAGCCACTGCTTGAAGCCATTTCCGAGCCGTATCGACCCTGGGTTGAACTGGTGACTTGGTCGATCCTGGCGATCGCGGTGACCTGGATGATCCACGGAGTGCTGTATGGTGTGCTTGGCCGGCTGGCTAGCAGGACTACGGGAGTGGCCGATACGTCGGCCCTTCGCCACACGCGCGCCAGTGCGCGCATGGTGCTGATGCTGCTGGCGGTTCGGGTTGTCTTGTCAGTCGCGCCGTCGGATCATCCACCCAACGTCGTGGTCCAGCAGGCGTTGGACATGGCGATCATTGCGGCGGTGACGTGGCTGGCGGTCCGGGCGCTGTCGGTGCTCGACGACGTGATCATGAGCCGCTTCCCCACGGACGTCAGCGACAACCTCCGCGCTCGACAGGTCCACACCCAGGTTCGTGTGCTCACACGGACAGCAATGGTCATTGTCGCGACGGTCGGTGTGTCTGTGCTGTTGATGACACTACCGGCTGTGCGTCAATTTGGCGCAAGCCTCTTGGCATCAGCCGGTGTGGCGGGATTGGTCATTGGGTTGGCGGCCCGACCAGCGTTGTCCAACATCATCGCCGGGATTCAGCTGGCCCTGGCACAGCCCATCCGGTTGGACGACGTGGTGATCGTCCAGGGTGAATGGGGCAGGATCGAAGAAGTGACCATGACCTATGTGGTGGTTCGGATCTGGGACCAGCGACGGTTGATTGTGCCCTTGGGGTACTTCATCGAACACCCGTTCGAGAACTGGACACGCACCACCGCTGATATCCTGGGAACCGTCTTCATTTACGCTGATTACACCGTGTCCATTCCGGCGGTGCGCCAAGAACTCGAACGCATCGTTCAGGATTGTCCACAATGGGATCGACGTGTTTGTGGCCTACAAGTGACCAACACAACGGACAGAACCGTCGAGTTGCGGGCGCTGGTCAGTTCCGCCGATGCCTCGGCCGCTTGGGACCTGCGCTGTATCGTTCGCGAGAAACTGGTCGAGTTTTTACAGCGTCAGCAGCCCGACTGTTTGCCAAAAACACGAGCTCAGATCACCACATCGACCTCACACAGCGCCGGTGAAGGCCCAAGTCCGCGATCGTAAAAGGTTGGATCGGCAGCAACGAGTGGTCGTAGTGTTCTATGGATCAGTCCGTGCCAAGGCGCAAGTCGACGGGTCACAAATTGAAATATACCTTTCCGCCACGGGCGGCTTAGAGCCACCGTGTACCACGCCAGTGAAAACACCGGTCGTGGAAGAGACTGACAAGTGAAAACCAACGTGTATCGTATATTCTCTCTGTACCTCGAAGATCCGCCAATTTTGATCACGTGCACCCGACGATGACGGTGGCCTTATAGTTCCGTAAGAGTCCACTTTACATTCTTCGCAAACATCCTGTTCTTGATCTGGTTCTGAGTCATGGAAAACGGACGCCCAGATTTCTGAACCGGACCATACGATGACGACACGCCCTGATCAGTGAGTGGTGACAGTGTCATTCGGCGCCGATGCCTTTCCTCCCTACGCAATGTGTTGAGGTCAGAAGAGGGTGTCGCCGGTGATGGGGCATGGTCATCGTCGGCGTCTTCGTTTTGCGATTCAAGTGAGGGGAGATCCCTTACACCGACCAGTAAGGTATCGTCCAATACATCGTGGCTCAGACCTAACAGATGTCCGAACTCATGGACGACGACCGAAAGGAGATCGACATCATCACTGTCGACCGGCATTTGGGGACTGGGCGTAATCGACCACCCATATCCCGCTGCGTCGGTGTCTAGTAGGATCGTATTGGTCGTCTCATTTGCCATACCCAACAAAGTGTCCGGCAGATCTGTGATTTGGACCTGCGCTTTCCTCAGATCCTGCAGTTGGTCATGATCGATGCCCTGATCCGCCCAATACGCAACCGCCTGTGTAATCACCGGTCTAAGCGCTGCGTGGGTCAATTCGTCGCCTCCACCGAAATCGGTATCCGATGCATTGTCGACGTCCACATGCAGTGGCGCGGGGGGAGTGGGATCAAAGACCTGTACTACTTCAGTCGTGATCAAGCCTTCAAGTGTCACTTTGATCTGGTAAGGATTGGCGTCGGTACCACTTTTGGTCTTATTTTTGAAGAAAAATCCTAGTTTGAGCCCCTCGCCAGGATCAATGGTACGGTCAGTTTCTGTACCGACCCACGGGCTGCCATCACCGTCGTCACCATCGATAATCGCAGGAGAAGTTGACTCCGGTGTAGCGTAAATGGTGTTAGAACCAAACGTCACTTCCACCAGATCTCCATTGCCACCTGGCCAGGTGACGTCGATTTCCGATATGGTCAAACTTTCGTTGCCGGAGTTGAACAGCAGCACGTCGGCCTTCTTACCCTTGGTCACAAGGTCGCTGCGTTTTTCAATCTTAAGTTGGCGAATTACCTGCACCGAATCGGTGTCGGAGACCAACTCATCACTCCCAAGCGATGAATTCGAATCGGCTCCGTCAGCAATCGCGGTATTGGGCACATCCATCGGTACGACGACGTCGCCACAGGCCCTGAAGAAACCATTCTGGTTGAACCGCAAGATCGAATAGGAGGAGATTTGCCAGTTTGTATCGACACCTTCAATTGGACCGTTGGTACCACCGCCTGATCCCCAACCGCCGGCAAAGGGGTCGGAACAGGACAGGTGTATCGTGAAGGGATCATCATTTGGGAAGACCTGAGTCTCGTCCTCATCAAGGATCAATGACGGGTCAAAATTCAGTTCGTTCCTGGTACCGTCATACGGCAATATCTGCTCGAAGCCGTCGGGGGCGGTGACGATCAGTGTCGCCGCTCCATTGGTGTCGCTCGAGCCTTTAATCTTATAGCCATTTAAAAAGAAGAATTGGAAGTCGTCGCCTTCTTGCGTGTTGAATTCTGACGGAGCTTCCGGGTCCAAGAACGGAGCTGCTTCGTATTGCACGGTGAAGGTCACCGAGTTTCCGACAGCGATGTCGAGCATGCAGGTAATGTCTTGGCTCAGTGGGTCGCAGTCCCCTAGGCCATCGCCGTCAAAATCGTCAGTCTCACCGACATCTTGAACGCCATTGCCATTGAGGTCATTGAACACCGCCAAGACTTCAAGCGACGGACTCACGGTGTCTGTCACATTTACATCAAACGCATCAGATGGCCCATTGTTGGCGACGGTGAGTGTGAAGAATCCAGTCGTGCCTTGTTCGATCAGATCATCGGCAACGTCTACTAGAAAATCGTCATTTGGGTTATTGGGTGTGTCGTTGTCGTCAATCCGATAGAAGTTCTTGACAATCGATAGGTCGATTTCAGTAAGGATGTCAATGGTATCCGAATCGGTGTCTGTAATGTCGTCGGCCGGATCTTCATTGCCGCCAGGTTTTTCGGCCGCAACCGTAGCAGTATTCAAGACATTAGGATCGTCGTTGACTCCTCCAGTTCCGTTTGCCTCTGGAACCGATGAATCAACTGTAAAGTTAACCGTAATTGTTTCGGTCTGATTCGGTGCTAGTAAAGAGACTAGCCATTCGATTGTTTGGGCATTGCCATCAGTATCAGCATCCGCACCTGCAGTCGCGAAGACATTCGTCACTTCCAGTCGGGCGTCAACTGTGTCTTCAATTAGTGCATCGCTAAGCGTTACGTTTCCGGTGTTCGTGATGACAAGTGTAAAAGAACTTCCCAGGCCGCCTGCAATCACTGAATCGTGAGCAAAAGTCTTGATCAGGTCAATGGAAGGCAAAAGCGAGATCGGCACCGCGGCAACGTCGCTGTCACTAGCGGTATTGCCCTGATCATCGGTAAACGTGGCCGAGGCGATATTGTCAATATCGACATCGCCGGCGGCTTGGGTGTCAATGTCGGCCTGCGTGACCGTGTAGCTGGTGGTGTAGGTCCACGTCTCACCAACTTGCAAGACCCCGTCACCGTCGTCACCGCTGAATGCACCTGTCAGATCCACGTCGCCGTGGGCTTCAACGTTGTCGAGCACTTCGGTCTCATTCAACGCCACGTTGCCGTCGTTGAGGATATCAATCTGGTAGCTGATCACATCGCCTGCGGCGTCGACAGAAGCTGCTGCACCGCCGCCGTCAACGTCGGTGACCGTCTTGGTCAGGTCAATGGAAGGCAAAAGCGAGATCGGCACCGCGGCAACGTCGCTGTCACTAGCGGTATTGCCCTGATCATCGGTAAACGTGGCCGAAGCGATATTGTCAATATCCACATCGCCGGCAGCTTGGGTGTCAATGTCATCTTGGGTCACGGTGTATGAGGTGGTGTAGGTCCACGTCTCACCAACTTGCAAGACCCCGTCACCGTCGTCACCGCTGAATGCACCTGTCAGATCCACGTCGCCGTGGGCTTCAACGTTGTCGAGCACTTCGGTCTCATTCAACGCCACGTTGCCGTCGTTGAGGATATCAATCTGGTAGCTGATCACATCGCCTGCGGCGTCGACAGAAGCTGCTGCACCGCCGTCGTCAACGTCGGTGACCGTCTTGGTCAGGTCAATGGAAGGCAAAAGCGAGATCGGCACCGCGGCAACGTCGCTGTCACTAGCGGTATTGCCCTGATCATCGGTAAACGTGGCCGAAGCGATATTGTCAATATCCACATCGCCGGCGGCTTGGGTGTCAATGTCATCTTGGGTCACGGTGTATGAGGTGGTGTAGGTCCACGTCTCACCAACTTGCAAGACCCCGTCACCGTCGTCACCGCTAAACGTACCTGTCAGATCCACGTCGCCGTGGCCTTCAACGTTGTCGAGCACTTCGGTCTCATTCAACGCCACGTTACCGTCGTTGAGGATATCGATCTGGTAGCTGATCACATCGCCTGCGGCGTCGACAGAAGCTGCTGCACCGCCGCCGTCAACGTCGGTGACCGTCTTGGTCAGGTCAATGGAAGGCAGTAGCGAGATCGGAACAACGGCAACGTCGCTGTCACTTGCGGTATTGCCATTATCGTCTGTGAACGTGGCCGAAGCGATATTGTCAATATCGACATCGCCGGCAGCTTGGGTGTCAATGTCATCTTGGGTCACGGTGTATGAGGTGGTGTAGGTCCACGTCTCACCAACTTGCAAGACCCCGTCACCGTCGTCACCGCTAAACGTACCTGTCAGATCCACGTCGCCGTGGGCTTCAACGTTGTCGAGCACTTCGGTCTCATTCAACGCCACGTTGCCGTCGTTGAGGATATCAATCTGGTAGCTGATCACATCGCCTGCGGCGTCGACAGAAGCTGCTGCACCGCCGCCGTCAACGTCGGTGACCGTCTTGGTCAGGTCAATGGAAGGCAAAAGCGAGATCGGCACCGCGGCAACGTCGCTGTCACTAGCGGTATTGCCCTGATCATCGGTAAACGTGGCCGAAGCGATATTGTCAATATCGACATCGCCGGCAGCTTGGGTGTCAATGTCATCTTGGGTCACGGTGTATGAGGTGGTGTAGGTCCACGTCTCACCAACTTGCAAGACCCCGTCACCGTCGTCACCGCTAAACGTACCTGTCAGATCCACGTCGCCGTGGGCTTCAACGTTGTCGAGCACTTCGGTCTCATTCAACGCCACGTTGCCGTCGTTGAGGATATCAATCTGGTAGCTGATCACATCGCCTGCGGCGTCGACAGCTGCGCCTGCGCCGCCGCCGTCAACGTCGGTGACCGTCTTGGTCAGGTCAATGGAAGGCAAAAGCGAGATCGGCACCGCGGCAACGTCGCTGTCACTAGCGGTATTGCCCTGATCATCGGTAAACGTGGCCGAGGCGATATTGTCAATATCGACATCGCCGGCGGCTTGGGTGTCAATGTCGGCCTGCGTGACCGTGTAGCTGGTGGTGTAGGTCCACGTCTCACCAACTTGCAAGACCCCGTCACCGTCGTCACCGCTGAATGCACCTGTCAGATCCACGTCGCCGTGGGCTTCAACGTTGTCGAGCACTTCGGTCTCATTCAACGCCACGTTGCCGTCGTTGAGGATATCAATCTGGTAGCTGATCACATCGCCTGCGGCGTCGACAGAAGCTGCTGCACCGCCGCCGTCAACGTCGGTGACCGTCTTGGTCAGGTCAATGGAAGGCAGTAGCGAGATCGGAACAACGGCAACGTCGCTGTCACTTGCGGTATTGCCATTATCGTCTGTGAACGTGGCCGAAGCGATATTGTCAATATCGACATCGCCGGCAGCTTGGGTGTCAATGTCATCTTGGGTCACGGTGTATGAGGTGGTGTAGGTCCACGTCTCACCAACTTGCAAGACCCCGTCACCGTCGTCACCGCTAAACGTACCTGTCAGATCCACGTCGCCGTGGGCTTCAACGTTGTCGAGCACTTCGGTCTCATTCAACGCCACGTTGCCGTCGTTGAGGATATCAATCTGGTAGCTGATCACATCGCCTGCGGCGTCGACAGAAGCTGCTGCACCGCCGCCGTCAACGTCGGTGACCGTCTTGGTCAGGTCAATGGAAGGCAAAAGCGAGATCGGCACCGCGGCAACGTCGCTGTCACTAGCGGTATTGCCCTGATCATCGGTAAACGTGGCCGAAGCGATATTGTCAATATCGACATCGCCGGCAGCTTGGGTGTCAATGTCATCTTGGGTCACGGTGTATGAGGTGGTGTAGGTCCACGTCTCACCAACTTGCAAGACCCCGTCACCGTCGTCACCGCTAAACGTACCTGTCAGATCCACGTCGCCGTGGGCTTCAACGTTGTCGAGCACTTCGGTCTCATTCAACGCCACGTTGCCGTCGTTGAGGATATCAATCTGGTAGCTGATCACATCGCCTGCGGCGTCGACAGCTGCGCCTGCGCCGCCGCCGTCAACGTCGGTGACCGTCTTGGTCAGGTCAATGGAAGGCAAAAGCGAGATCGGCACCGCGGCAACGTCGCTGTCACTAGCGGTATTGCCCTGATCATCGGTAAACGTGGCCGAGGCGATATTGTCAATATCGACATCGCCGGCGGCTTGGGTGTCAATGTCGGCCTGCGTGACCGTGTAGCTGGTGGTGTAGGTCCACGTCTCACCAACTTGCAAGACCCCGTCACCGTCGTCACCGCTAAACGTACCTGTCAGATCCACGTCGCCGTGGGCTTCAACGTTGTCGAGCACTTCGGTCTCATTCAACGCCACGTTGCCGTCGTTGAGGATATCAATCTGGTAGCTGATCACATCGCCTGCGGCGTCGACAGAAGCTGCTGCACCGCCGCCGTCAACGTCGGTGACCGTCTTGGTCAGGTCAATGGAAGGCAAAAGCGAGATCGGCACCGCGGCAACGTCGCTGTCACTAGCGGTATTGCCCTGATCATCGGTAAACGTGGCCGAAGCGATATTGTCAATATCCACATCGCCGGCGGCTTGGGTGTCAATGTCGGCCTGCGTGACCGTGTAGCTGGTGGTGTAGGTCCACGTCTCACCAACTTGCAAGACCCCGTCACCGTCGTCACCGCTAAACGTACCTGTCAGATCCACGTCGCCGTGGGCTTCAACGTTGTCGAGCACTTCGGTCTCATTCAACGCCACGTTGCCGTCGTTGAGGATATCAATCTGGTAGCTGATCACATCGCCTGCGGCGTCGACAGAAGCTGCTGCACCGCCGCCGTCAACGTCGGTGACCGTCTTGGTCAGGTCAATGGAAGGCAAAAGCGAGATCGGCACCGCGGCAACGTCGCTGTCACTAGCGGTATTGCCCTGATCATCGGTAAACGTGGCCGAGGCGATATTGTCAATATCGACATCGCCGGCGGCTTGGGTGTCAATGTCGGCCTGCGTGACCGTGTAGCTGGTGGTGTAGGTCCACGTCTCACCAACTTGCAAGACCCCGTCACCGTCGTCACCGCTAAACGTACCTGTCAGATCCACGTCGCCGTGGGCTTCAACGTTGTCGAGCACTTCGGTCTCATTCAACGCCACGTTGCCGTCGTTGAGGATATCAATCTGGTAGCTGATCACATCGCCTGCGGCGTCGACAGAAGCTGCTGCACCGCCGCCGTCAACGTCGGTGACCGTCTTGGTCAGGTCAATGGAAGGCAGTAGCGAGATCGGCACCGCGGCAACGTCGCTGTCACTTGCGGTATTGCCATTATCGTCTGTGAACGTGGCCGAAGCGATATTGTCAATATCGACGTCGCCGGCGGCTTGGGTGTCAATGTCGGCCTGCGTGACCGTGTAGCTGGTGGTGTAGGTCCACGTCTCACCAACTTGCAAGACCCCGTCACCGTCGTCACCGCTAAACGTACCTGTCAGATCCACGTCGCCGTGGGCTTCAACGTTGTCGAGCACTTCGGTCTCATTCAACGCCACGTTGCCGTCGTTGAGGATATCAATCTGGTAGCTGATCACATCGCCTGCGGCGTCGACAGAAGCTGCTGCACCGCCGCCGTCAACGTCGGTGACCGTCTTGGTCAGGTCAATGGAAGGCAGTAGCGAGATCGGAACAACGGCAACGTCGCTGTCACTAGCGGTATTGCCCTGATCATCGGTAAACGTGGCCGAAGCGATATTGTCAATATCCACATCGCCGGCGGCTTGGGTGTCAATGTCATCTTGGGTCACGGTGTATGAGGTGGTGTAGGTCCACGTCTCACCAACTTGCAAGACCCCGTCACCGTCGTCACCGCTGAATGCACCTGTCAGATCCACGTCGCCGTGGGCTTCAACGTTGTCGAGCACTTCGGTCTCATTCAACGCCACGTTACCGTCGTTGAGGATATCAATCTGGTAGCTGATCACATCGCCTGCGGCGTCGACAGAAGCTGCTGCACCGCCGCCGTCAACGTCGGTGACCGTCTTGGTCAGGTCAATGGAAGGCAGTAGCGAGATCGGAACAACGGCAACGTCGCTGTCACTTGCGGTATTGCCATTATCGTCTGTGAACGTGGCCGAAGCGATATTGTCAATATCGACATCGCCGGCGGCTTGGGTATCAATGTCGGCCTGTGTGACCGTGTAGCTGGTGGTGTAGGTCCACGTCTCACCAACTTGCAAGACCCCGTCACCGTCGTCACCGCTAAACGTACCTGTCAGATCCACGTCGCCGTGGGCTTCAACGTTGTCGAGCACTTCGGTCTCATTCAACGCCACGTTGCCGTCGTTGAGGATATCAATCTGGTAGCTGATCACATCGCCTGCGGCGTCGACAGCTGCGCCTGCGCCGCCGCCGTCAACGTCGGTGACCGTCTTGGTCAGGTCAATGGAAGGCAAAAGCGAGATCGGCACCGCGGCAACGTCACTGTCACTTGCGGTATTGCCCTGATCATCGGTAAACGTAGCCGAGGCGATATTGTCAATATCGACATCGCCGGCGGCTTGGGTGTCAATGTCGGCCTGCGTGACCGTGTAGCTGGTGGTGTAGGTCCACGTCTCACCAACTTGCAAGACCCCGTCACCGTCGTCACCGCTAAACGTACCTGTCAGATCCACGTCGCCGTGGGCTTCAACGTTGTCGAGCACTTCGGTCTCATTCAACGCCACGTTACCGTCGTTGAGGATATCAATCTGGTAGCTGATCACATCGCCTGCGGCGTCGACAGCTGCGCCTGCGCCGCCGCCGTCAACGTCGGTGACCGTCTTGGTCAGGTCAATGGAAGGCAAAAGCGAGATCGGAACAACGGCGACGTCGCTGTCACTAGCGGTATTGCCCTGATCATCGGTAAACGTGGCCGAGGCGATATTGTCAATATCCACATCGCCGGCGGCTTGGGTGTCAATGTCATCTTGGGTCACGGTGTATGAGGTGGTGTAGGTCCACGTCTCACCAACTTGCAAGACCCCGTCACCGTCGTCACCGCTAAACGTACCTGTCAGATCCACGTCACCGTGGCCCTCGACGTTGTCGAGCACTTCGGTCTCATTCAACGCCACATTGCCGTCGTTGAGGATATCAATCTGGTAGCTGATCACATCGCCTGCGGCGTCGACAGCTGCGCCTGCGCCGCCGCCGTCAACGTCGGTGACCGTCTTGGTCAGGTCAATGGAAGGCAAAAGCGAGATCGGCACCGCGGCAACGTCGCTGTCACTAGCGGTATTGCCCTGATCATCGGTAAACGTGGCCGAAGCGATATTGTCAATATCGACATCGCCGGCGGCTTGGGTATCAATGTCGGCCTGTGTGACCGTGTAGCTGGTGGTGTAGGTCCACGTCTCACCAACTTGCAGGATCCCGTCACCGTCGTCACCGCTAAACGTACCTGTCAGATCCACGTCGCCGTGGCCCTCGACGTTGTCGAGCACTTCGGTCTCATTCAACGCCACGTTACCGTCGTTGAGGATATCAATCTGGTAGCTGATCACATCGCCTGCGGCGTCGACAGAAGCGCCTGCACCGCCACCGTCAACGTCGGTGACCGTCTTGGTCAGGTCAATGGAAGGCAAGAGCGAGATCGGCACCGCAGCAACGTCACTGTCACTAGCGGTATTGCCCTGATCATCGGTAAACGTAGCCGAGGCGATATTGTCAATATCCACATCGCCGGCGGCTTGGGTGTCAATGTCATCTTGGGTCACGGTGTATGAGGTGGTGTAGGTCCACGTCTCACCAACTTGCAAGACCCCGTCACCGTCGTCACCGCTAAACGTACCTGTCAGATCCACGTCACCGTGGCCCTCGACGTTGTCGAGCACTTCGGTCTCATTCAACGCCACATTGCCGTCGTTGAGGATATCGATCTGGTAGCTGATCACATCGCCTGCGGCGTCGACAGAAGCTGCTGCACCGCCACCGTCAACGTCGGTGACCGTCTTGGTCAGGTCAATGGAAGGCAAGAGCGAGATCGGCACCGCAGCAACGTCACTGTCACTAGCGGTATTGCCCTGATCATCGGTAAACGTGGCCGAGGCGATATTGTCAATATCGACGTCGCCGGCGGCTTGGGTGTCAATGTCATCTTGGGTCACGGTGTATGAGGTGGTGTAGGTCCACGTCTCACCAACTTGCAAGACCCCGTCACCGTCGTCACCGCTAAACGTACCTGTCAGATCCACGTCGCCGTGGCCTTCAACGTTGTCGAGCACTTCGGTCTCATTCAACGCCACATTGCCGTCGTTGAGGATATCGATCTGGTAGCTGATCACATCGCCTGCGGCGTCGACAGAAGCTGCTGCACCGCCGCCGTCAACGTCGGTGACCGTCTTGGTCAGGTCAATGGAAGGCAAAAGCGAGATCGGCACCGCAGCAACGTCACTGTCACTAGCGGTATTGCCCTGATCATCGGTAAACGTGGCCGAGGCGATATTGTCAATATCCACATCGCCGGCGGCTTGGGTGTCAATGTCATCTTGGGTCACGGTGTATGAGGTGGTGTAGGTCCACGTCTCACCAACTTGCAAGACCCCGTCACCGTCGTCACCGCTAAACGTACCTGTCAGATCCACGTCACCGTGGCCCTCGACGTTGTCGAGCACTTCGGTCTCATTCAACGCCACATTGCCGTCGTTGAGGATATCGATCTGGTAGCTGATCACATCGCCTGCGGCGTCGACAGCTGCGCCTGCGCCGCCGCCGTCAACGTCGGTGACCGTCTTGGTCAGGTCAATGGAAGGCAAAAGCGAGATCGGAACAACGGCGACGTCGCTGTCACTAGCGGTATTGCCATTATCGTCTGTGAACGTGGCCGAGGCGATATTGTCAATATCCACATCGCCGGCGGCTTGGGTGTCAATGTCGGCCTGTGTGACCGTGTAGCTGGTGGTGTAGGTCCACGTCTCACCAACTTGCAAGACCCCGTCACCGTCGTCACCGCTAAACGTACCTGTCAGATCCACGTCGCCGTGGCCCTCGACGTTGTCGAGCACTTCGGTCTCATTCAACGCCACGTTACCGTCGTTGAGGATATCAATCTGGTAGCTGATCACATCGCCTGCGGCGTCGACAGCTGCGCCTGCACCGCCACCGTCAACGTCGGTGACCGTCTTGGTCAGGTCGATGGAGGGCAAAAGCGAGATCGGCACCGCAGCAACGTCACTGTCACTAGCGGTATTGCCCTGATCATCGGTAAACGTAGCCGAGGCGATATTGTCAATATCCACATCGCCGGCGGCTTGGGTATCAATGTCATCTTGGGTCACGGTGTATGAGGTGGTGTAGGTCCACGTCTCACCAACTTGCAAGACCCCGTCACCGTCGTCACCGCTGAATGCACCTGTCAGATCCACGTCACCGTGGCCCTCGACGTTGTCGAGCACTTCGGTCTCATTCAACGCCACATTGCCGTCGTTGAGGATATCGATCTGGTAGCTGATCACATCGCCTGCGGCGTCGACAGCTGCGCCTGCACCGCCGCCGTCAACGTCGGTGACCGTCTTGGTCAGGTCGATGGAGGGCAAAAGCGAGATCGGAACAACGGCAACGTCGCTGTCACTAGCGGTATTGCCCTGATCATCGGTAAACGTAGCCGAGGCGATATTGTCAATATCGACGTCGCCGGCGGCTTGGGTGTCAATGTCATCTTGGGTCACGGTGTATGAGGTGGTGTAGGTCCACGTCTCACCAACTTGCAAGACCCCGTCACCGTCGTCACCGCTAAACGTACCTGTCAGATCCACGTCGCCGTGGCCCTCGACGTTGTCGAGCACTTCGGTCTCATTCAACGCCACGTTACCGTCGTTGAGGATATCAATCTGGTAGCTGATCACATCGCCTGCGGCGTCGACAGCTGCGCCTGCACCGCCGCCGTCAACGTCGGTGACCGTCTTGGTCAGGTCAATGGAAGGCAAAAGCGAGATCGGCACCGCAGCAACGTCACTGTCACTAGCGGTATTGCCCTGATCATCGGTAAACGTGGCCGAAGCGATATTGTCAATATCCACATCGCCGGCGGCTTGGGTGTCAATGTCATCTTGGGTCACGGTGTATGAGGTGGTGTAGGTCCACGTCTCACCAACTTGCAAGACCCCGTCACCGTCGTCACCGCTAAACGTACCTGTCAGATCCACGTCGCCGTGGCCTTCAACGTTGTCGAGCACTTCGGTCTCATTCAACGCCACGTTACCGTCGTTGAGGATATCAATCTGGTAGCTGATCACATCGCCTGCGGCGTCGACAGCTGCGCCTGCACCGCCGCCGTCAACGTCGGTGACCGTCTTGGTCAGGTCAATGGAAGGCAAGAGCGAGATCGGAACAGCGGCAACGTCACTGTCACTAGCGGTATTGCCCTGATCATCGGTAAACGTGGCCGAAGCGATATTGTCAATATCC
Organism: Phycisphaeraceae bacterium; assembly: GCA_965222495.1. GTDB lineage: Bacteria > Planctomycetota > Phycisphaerae > Phycisphaerales > Phycisphaeraceae > CBDCUA01. The sequence goes on from CBDCUA010000007.1 coordinate 1,693,934, forward strand.
ACATCGCCGGCGGCTTGGGTGTCAATGTCATCTTGGGTCACGGTGTATGAGGTGGTGTAGGTCCACGTCTCACCAACTTGCAAGACCCCGTCACCGTCGTCACCGCTAAACGTACCTGTCAGATCCACGTCACCGTGGCCCTCGACGTTGTCGAGCACTTCGGTCTCATTCAACGCCACGTTACCGTCGTTGAGGATATCAATCTGGTAGCTGATCACATCGCCTGCGGCGTCGACAGCTGCGCCTGCACCGCCACCGTCAACGTCGGTGACCGTCTTGGTCAGGTCAATGGAAGGCAAGAGCGAGATCGGAACAGCGGCAACGTCGCTGTCACTAGCGGTATTGCCATTATCGTCTGTGAACGTGGCCGAGGCGATATTGTCAATATCGACGTCGCCGGCGGCTTGGGTGTCAATGTCATCTTGGGTCACGGTGTATGAGGTGGTGTAGGTCCACGTCTCACCAACTTGCAAGACCCCGTCACCGTCGTCACCGCTAAACGTACCTGTCAGATCCACGTCACCGTGGCCTTCAACGTTGTCGAGCACTTCGGTCTCATTCAACGCCACGTTACCGTCGTTGAGGATATCGATCTGGTAGCTGATCACATCGCCTGCGGCGTCGACAGCTGCGCCTGCGCCGCCGCCGTCAACGTCGGTGACCGTCTTGGTCAGGTCAATGGAAGGCAAAAGCGAGATCGGAACAACGGCGACGTCACTGTCACTAGCGGTATTGCCCTGATCATCGGTAAACGTAGCCGAGGCGATATTGTCAATATCGACGTCGCCGGCGGCTTGGGTGTCAATGTCATCTTGGGTCACGGTGTATGAGGTGGTGTAGGTCCACGTCTCACCAACTTGCAAGACCCCGTCACCGTCGTCACCGCTAAACGTACCTGTCAGATCCACGTCACCGTGGCCTTCAACGTTGTCGAGCACTTCGGTCTCATTCAACGCCACATTGCCGTCGTTGAGGATATCGATCTGGTAGCTGATCACATCGCCTGCGGCGTCGACAGCTGCGCCTGCGCCGCCGCCGTCAACGTCGGTGACCGTCTTGGTCAGGTCAATGGAAGGCAAAAGCGAGATCGGCACCGCGGCAACGTCACTGTCACTAGCGGTATTGCCATTATCGTCTGTGAACGTGGCCGAGGCGATATTGTCAATATCCACATCGCCGGCGGCTTGGGTGTCAATGTCGGCCTGTGTGACCGTGTAGCTGGTGGTGTAGGTCCACGTCTCACCAACTTGCAAGACCCCGTCACCGTCGTCACCGCTAAACGTACCTGTCAGATCCACGTCACCGTGGCCTTCAACGTTGTCGAGCACTTCGGTCTCATTCAACGCCACGTTGCCGTCGTTGAGGATATCGATCTGGTAGCTGATCACATCGCCTGCGGCGTCGACAGCTGCGCCTGCACCGCCACCGTCAACGTCGGTGACCGTCTTGGTCAGGTCAATGGAAGGCAAAAGCGAGATCGGAACAGCGGCAACGTCGCTGTCACTAGCGGTATTGCCATTATCGTCTGTGAACGTGGCCGAGGCGATATTGTCAATATCCACATCGCCGGCGGCTTGGGTGTCAATGTCGGCCTGTGTGACCGTGTAGCTGGTGGTGTAGGTCCACGTCTCACCAACTTGCAAGACCCCGTCACCGTCGTCACCGCTAAACGTACCTGTCAGATCCACGTCACCGTGGCCCTCGACGTTGTCGAGCACTTCGGTCTCATTCAACGCCACGTTACCGTCGTTGAGGATATCAATCTGGTAGCTGATCACATCGCCTGCGGCGTCGACAGCTGCGCCTGCGCCGCCGCCGTCAACGTCGGTGACCGTCTTGGTCAGGTCGATGGAAGGCGCTGGCGCAGGTTCGTTGAGAAATGTTACTTCCCATGCTTCGCCGTTCGCTAGTGAGATTTCAATTGAATTGCCAGTAATGACAAAAATATCGTCAACAGTGGTATCCTCTGCGCCATTTTCTACCGGAGTGATACTCGTTAGTACCCATCCAGAGGTCGCAGTTTCAGTGAACGTATAGGTGCCCTCGTTGAGGCCAAAAAATGTTATTTGGTTGTCCAAGGTACCATCTGTGTCATCATCAAGTTGGAAGCTCTCAAAGCCAGTAATATTGCTGTTGAAAGAGAAATCCTGATCTGAATCAGGGTCGGCATCTTTGATGATCGTAATTTGTCCCTGGGCAACGATAGCATTGGGATTGATATTAACATTTGACACTTCACCAGCTGTGGATGGATCTAGATCGACAACCATCTGCGGCGACGCGCCGGGAAAATTAGCAGCGCCATTTTCGAAGCCATAATCGGTCTGAGAAGCAAGATGCCCGCCCCAGGCGATGCCTACATTGAGAAACTCATTAGGCGTACCATCACCGTCGTCAGGGGTAAACGTGATATCGATCGTTCTATCGGTTTGGTTTGCGTTAACAGGATCAGCTGTGTAGGACCCGAAAGTTACGGAGCCAGCATCAATATTAAAAAGGGTCAAGACGCCCGGTTGCTGTACAGATACGGATGGATCGTTAGGAATTGCGGTCGTCGTAAGGTTTCCACTCTGAAAACCCGCCAAGTCCGAACCAGCACCGAAAGGAGCAGACGCAGCTTCGGTTGCGTCGTAGGAGGTCAGATAGTCATGAAAAAACTTGCCTGGATCAGTGGTGCCGCCGGCGAAAGCATAATCTATACGTACGGTGTAGGTTACACCCTCCTGTAGGTTGGGGGCGGAACCCCCTCCGGACGTTGATGTCCATCGGTAAGGGATGACTTCATCTTCGGCGTAAACTGAGTTAGCTTGTTGGATAGTGGTGCCAGCGTCCCAAGAGTCTAACGTGGGGCCCGGCTGATTGCGCCATGCCCACAGGTCGAGCTGGCCATCTGTAAACATTGTCGTGGCAACTTGACCCGACGTCTGTCCCACGGCGGTTAGGCGAAACGTTTCATTTAGAGAATCGTCGGGATCGACATACCATTCGGTTAGGATGTTGCCGTCTTCAGCGCCATCCAGATCACCCGCAGCTCCGTCGGTGACGAACCACGGGTCGTGTCCTGAGCCAGTGTTATCACCGAGTGTGTCATCGGCAGTGCCAAACTCCTCGTCAGGACCTGCCTCGATATGCAAGACCTGGAGCTCTACGGTCTCGCCGGGCTGATAGCCCTGGCCGGAAATGATTGCAGTCTCACCGGGCGCGTAATCGGGTTTGTCGGTAAATACACTGGCCGACAGGAGCACCCTGGGTTCTAACGATTCCAGTTGAATCGTACCGCCAATTGAAGGGCGATCCGCAATATGGCGGCGTTGGCGCGATTTTGATCGGAAAAAAGCCTGTGCGCGACGGCGGGCACGACGGTTTGCCAAAGGACGACTGGGTAGATTGCGTAATCCCATATCCGCTTCTCCTTCCGACCGAGCGTAAAATAATAGTGGCGACTATGAAAAGGCATAATCTAGGCATGCCTTTAAAGATAGCCTGATCAACTGTTGGTTAGAATTTGCCGACCACAGCCCCATTGTTGCCATGCATGGTGGCTTCCAAATGGGTTTCCAGCCATATCCTTGCTATGGGACGGTCTTATGCTGTGATCGTCTTGTGAATATTGGTATCCCTTCTCTCCTATATACATACAGGCGCGTTCTGTTGATCTTCAAAGATCAAATTATATCTTCCTCCCAGGACAATCCGGTAGGGTTTCCAGATAAGCTTCGCTCAATAGGATCAGTAGAAAGTCACTATTTCTAGAATTGATCGTTTCTCTCCCATACGTGTTCCCTTGAACACTTTATTATATTCGAGTCTTATTTTGGCACAAGGGCTATATGTTGTAAATGGGTATTTTGTCTATTTTTCTAATGTATCACCGTATTATCGAATGGCCATGATGTATTCCTCCCCAAATACTGAAGCGTTGAATTGCAGACTCGCCGGTAGGCACGATCAAGTGTCCAGCGTCACTGTCTGCACACCAAGGTATTCCACAAACGACGCATAGATTGCCGGCAGTGCCACCAGTGTAAGCACTGTTGCAACAGTCAATCCAAATATGAGTAGGTACGACATTCCAGCCCATAGCGGCCCGCCGAACAATGCCAGCAGGGTCAGCCCACCGACCGTCGTGCTGACGGCCAGGAGAATAGGTAGCATCCGCTTTGCCAACAACACCCGTCGGGACTTGGCAGAGATCGCATTGACACCCTTTGTCCGATCGGGATCGGATCTCTGGACCAATACAGCGGCGTTGGACAACTTTGAACTCCGATCCGAACTCGGTGGTATTGCGCGCTTTAATGGTGAGCAAACAAACACGATCAGGGCGTACGTACGCAACGGTGCGTGATCGATCGATATCGGCAATGAAGTTCTGGCGCAAATGAAGGCGGGTGGGTTTGAGTTACCCGACGGTTATCGCCTGGGCTTCGGCGGTGCAACCGAGCAGGACGCTGAGGCCATTGCCAACCTAGCAACTCTATGCGCCCATTTTGGTCATGCTCATGGTGGGCACGCTGGGTTTGATCGGTGTGGCGCTCAATGGCGGGATTGTGGTGCTGGCGGCTATCGGTACCGACCCACGAGCGGTCGCCGATGACCTGGGGGCGATTGTTCAGGTCGTTGTCGCTTCCACACGGCGCGTGATCGCAGCCACCGCGACCACGATCGGAGGTTTCTTTCCGCTACTCCTGTTTGTCGATGGCGACGTCTGGCCGCCACTGACGATCGTTGTGGTCGGTGGTATCGCCGGTGCCACGCTTGTTGCGTTATTGTTTATCCCAGGTGCGCACATTTTGCTATCACCGCGAACAGCCCGAAGAGTTGACCTCCAAATCTTGGACAGTCGTCCGATCTAAATGGCATGGAACCCGAAATCCAATTTATGCCGCGTCCGAGGCCTGCATGTACAGGCCAGAAGAGAGCGAGGGACGTAAAGATGACCACACGGAAAATGAAGATTGTCACGACGGAGGGATGGTCCGCTCCACTTCTTTGATTACCTGACGATTTACCCTGTAACCTCGTTACCATGACGGTGTCGAATTGTGCCAGCGGTTGCTATACTGAGTTGTGCACCTGACCCAGCCGAAAGGACGTTCACTCGAGACGTCGATAGCTTCAGCCGACAAGCAAGCGCGGTCTGACGCGATCATCGCTGAGCAGGTCCGTGTGATCTACAAGAAGGCGCCCATTGCACTGGCGACGGTACCCGCCAACGCCGCTTTGACTGTCGTTGTGCTCTGGTCGTCGTCATCGTCCAAGACACTTCTAATCAGCTGGCTCGGCACGCTGATCTTGTTGACCGCGGTTCGTGCTTTCGGGTTAGCGGCATTTCATCGCGCGGCGCCACCTGCTGAAAAAGCGCGTGTTTGGGCCCGTCGTTTTACCGTTGGTGCTACCCTGAACGGCATCGTATGGGGGTTCGGTGGCGCGTTCATCTACCCGGTCGACAACTTGTTGCATCAGGTCTTGCTCGCCTTTGTCCTGGGGGGTATGTCCGCGGGCGCAGTCAGCAGCGCGTCGGCATACCTACCGGCCATGGTCGGATTTATTGCGCCATGCACAATTCCAGTCGCGATACGGATGTTGCTATCCGGCGACACGCTGCATCTGGCAATGGGCACAATGTGCCTTCTATTCGCTATTGCTTTGATCGCGATCGGCAGGACGGGTTGTCGTAGCATTGTCGACAATGTCCGGCTGCGCATTGAAAAGGAAGCCCTCGCTGACAAACTGGTGTCGGTACTTGGCGATCTGCGTGAGGCGCACGGCAAGCTCGAACATCAACTCGCTGAACGATCCGTCGATCTGGAAAACACCTTAACAAGAGCGGTGAACTCCGAAGCGACTGTCGCACGGTTCGACGCGCTGCTCGATCAGGCCCATGTGGCGATCTTCGTCGCTGATACCACCACGCAACGGCTTGTTGACAGCAATCAAACCGGCAGGCGACTGTTCCCTGGGTGTCAATCGGAGAAAGCGAACCTCAGCGATCTGATGCTAGGCGAGTCGTTAGCAAACGAAGCGGCTTGGATCCCAATGATAAAACGCGTACGCGATGAAGGCCCGGTCCATGTCGAAATTCATCGTTCGGCCACTGGCGGTGTTGTTGAGTTTTTTGACGTGGATATCGCGTTTCATTCGCACGGCAATCGGTCGTATATATTGATCGTTGCTGAGGATATTTCGGAACGAAAATCCCTTGAGGCCGAACTTGCTCAATCGCGCTTGCTGGCCAGTCTCGGTCGACTCGCCGCTGGCGTTGCCCACGAGATCAACAACCCGCTGAGCTACGTGATCAGCAATGTCCGCTATGTCCACCGACAGCTGGCCGATCAACACCAACAGCGGCAGCTCCTGGAAGCGGTCGCCGAAGCGCGGGACGGCGCCGAACGAATCCGCAGCATCGTCCGCGACCTAACGATGCTTTCGCGGCGTGAACCCGACGCCATTCGAGCTGTTGACTTAAACGAGGTGATCCGGGCCTGTACCAATGTCGTCAAAGCCGACGTCCGCCACCGCCTGGAGATCGTGTTGCGGCTCAATACGATCCCGTTGGTCAGCGGTACGACGGCCCGTTTATCGCAGGTGTTTCTCAACTTACTGAGCAACGCGGCCCAGGCGATCGACGGCAATGATCCGGTCCATAATCGCATTACCGTCACGACGTTAAGCTCGCCCGACGGTGTCGTGCAAGCGAAGGTCCATGACACCGGTCACGGCATCGAAGATGCTGTGCTTAAACGACTGTTCGAGCCTTTCTTTACAACAAAGCAGGTAGGGCAAGGCACAGGACTTGGACTAGCGATCTGTCGCAGCATTGTCGACAGTATAAATGGTCGGATCAGCGTAGAGACGCAACGCGGTGTGGGCAGTACGTTTACCGTGACGCTTCCGATTGCAGCTAGCGACCTGCCGTTAGAGGGGCCACGCATGACATCACGGTCGACGGCGGAACAGTCGATCGTCACGATGCCGAAGAAAGTTCTGATTATCGACGATGACACGCTCGTCGCAAAGAGCCTCGCTCGTGTGATACAACGCTACACCGCTCAGATCAGCATTGCCGGTTCAGCTCACGAAGGGATGGCGATGCTCGCCGCCGACGGGCCGTACGATGTTGTATTTTGCGATTTGCTCATGCCGGAGATGACCGGTATGGACCTCTACCGGCATGTGCGTCAAGAGTCACCAGAAACAGCCAGCCGTTTCGTTTTTGTTACCGGTGCGATCACCGACGAAGCCCAGGCCTTTCTTGACTCGGTTCCCAACGCCTGTCTTACAAAACCGTTCGATATGGACCGACTTCGCGACATGCTGCTAAAATCTCGTCCGCTTGATCAAGTGCTCCATGAATTCAAGGCCTGATGGCGGATGCGACAGACGCTTTCTCGAAACCGTCATAATCTGATCGGCCTCCCTTGATCTTGATCCAAAGTGGATGTGAGTTTTTGGATGAGATCTTTTGCGTCTAGATCAAGGGAACGAATAAGGAATGAGCAGGTGGCATTACCGACGGGGACAGCTCGCTGAATAAAGTTTTTGCCATCACGAATATGGGGTTGTGATAGCCGTCAAATAAACGGCTACCAGTACCGTTCGAAGTGCAGGTTGCCGGGCGTTTGAGGGGTTGGTGTGACGAAGCCTTTGGCTTCGAGCAGGGTTTGTACGTTCGTGATCATTTCGGGGTTGCCGCAGAGAAATACGTGACACTTTTTGGGAGACATGGAATCGCCTGTCACCCGTTCGTAAGTTCGGTCTTCAAGTATGACTTGGACGCGGCCCCGCATGCCTTGCCAGCTGGAATCGTCCGGCTCGCGCGTGACCGTGGGGATGTAGAGCACGGTGGGGTCTTGAGTAGCGATCTGTTCAAGCTTCTGGCGGTATCCCAGGTCTTGTACCAGCCGCACACCGTGGATGACGATAAATCTCCGCCAGCGGTTTTGGCCGCGGTAGGTGCGTAGCATGGACATATAGGGGGCGATACCAGTGCCGGTGCTGACCATGACAAGGTCTTTATCGGTGGCGATATGTTGTAGGGTGAATCGGCCTTTGGCTTTTTGATCGACCCACAGCCGCCCGCCGATGGGGACCTGCCACAGGTATGGTGTGAGCCGCCCGTCCCTGACCAGCACCACGTAAAACTCCAGCCAGGCGTGTTGATTGGGGGACGAGGCGATGGAGTAAGCGCGTTTGATCAGGGGAAGATGGTTGCTTTGGGACGCCGCGCTGCGGTTGTCAGCGGGCAAGCCAATCGTGATGTACTGACCGGGTTCGAACGCAGGGACGCAGCCGCTATCAGGACGCACGCGCATCATGGTTAGTTCGTCTGACAGGTCGTCACGGTCGATCAGGGTGGCATTCAATGGATCGGTGTCTGTAGTCATCAGGTATTTTGCGATTGGGATCGGATGTGTCGCCTAGACCAGACCCACTTGTGTATCTCGATGGCCGCTAACACCGTCAGAGCCAAGACAAAGAGGGTCAGCCAGGTCGTTAGACCGACTGGCTGCGTGGCCAAGACGGATTGTGCAACGGGTGTATACATGACTGCGATGTGTATGGTAAAGGCAGCGATGGCGCCTGCCAGCAAAATCGGGCTACGCAGCGGTGACAAATGGAACGCCGAGCGGGTTTCAGAGCGACAGTTGCCGATGTGCACGTTTTCAAACAAGACCATCAACAATAGCAAGGCGTTACGCGCGGCGGTTTCCTCCCAGCCGGACCTGAGCATCCATACGAAAGCTCCAAAGGCAACAATCCCCATCACCAGCGAAGCGGTCAGCGTGCGTTCGATCATGAGGCGGTTAAAGATGTGTTCCCGTGGCGGGCGAGGCTTATCTTGCAGCTCGTTGCCTTCGGCCGGTTCGAACGCCAGAGCAACGTCCTGAATCCCATTGGTGACCAGGTTAAGCCACAGCAGTTGCACGGGCAGCAGTGGCAAGGGTAAGCCGCAGGCAAAGGACAATACGACCAAGATCACTTCCGCGGCACCGGTGGTGATCAGCAGGTAGATCACGTTGCGGATGTTGTTGTAGGCAATACGACCCTCTTCGACGCCAGCGACGATGGTCGTGAAGTTATCGTCGCTGATCACAATGTCGGACGCCTCGCGTGCCACATCGGTACCGCTACGGCCCATGGCCACGCCGATGTTGGCTTTGCGCAGCGCCGGGGCGTCATTAACGCCGTCGCCGGTAACAGCGACGAAGTGCCCCAAACGCTGGGTGGCCTCGACGATCCGTAGCTTCTGGTGGGGCGCCACTCGGGCGAAGATGCGGGTGTTCACAATGGTGTGCTCAAGCTGCTGGTCCGACAGCCCCTCCAGCTGCGCGCCGTTGATCACCTGCTGGGCTTGATCGGCCAGACCCAGTTCGCGGCCGATTGCCAGGGCGGTCACAGGGTGGTCGCCAGTGACCATAAGGGCCGTGATGCCTGCTTTTTGGCAGGTCGTGATCGCTTCGCGCACACCGGGGCGTAGTGGGTCAATCATGCCCACGAGCCCCAAAAGGCTCAGCCCCGACGGCACGTGCGGTGCTTCGGTAGGGGCCAGGGTCTTTTCTATCGACGCGGTTGCTAGCGCCAGCACGCGGCAGCCTTCGTTGGCCATTCTTTCCGCAGCGTCTCTGGCCATGTCGATCGCTAGCGCGGGGGTGGTGTCGCGGCACATAGCGAAGACCCGTTCGGGCGCCCCTTTCACAAAAACGGTAGCTGTGCGTGCTGCTTGGTGATAAGACGCGGCAAATTGGTATTCGGGCTCAAACGGGATCTGATTGATTTGAGGCATGGCGTCGAGTGTCGCTTCGCGCGTAACGCCCATCTTGCCGGCAAGCGTCAGCAGGGCGATATCGGTGGGGTCACCTCGCCAGGCCCATTTGCCGTTGTGCTTGTGCAGGTCGGCTTCGTTACAAAGGGCGCCGGCTTGGATGAATGTTGTAAGCTCTTTACGTTCGGAGTCATCGATCGGCCTGCCTTGATGGTTGATCTGGCCCACAGGCGTAAAGCCCTGGCCAGTAACGTCGAACATTTTTTCGTGCACGAGGTAGAGTTGTCGTACGGTCAGCTCGTTGCAGGTGAGCGTGCCTGTTTTGTCGCTGGCAATGTGGGTGCAACTTCCCAGGCCTTCGACCGCGCCGAGCTTGCGGACGATCACACCGCGCCGGGCCATGCGGGTGGTGGCCACGGCCAGCGCGACGGTGATCGCCACGGGCAGGCCTTCGGGGATCGCCGACACAGCCAACGCCACCCCGAAGAAGAACATGGAGGAGATGTCCTGCCCGTCCAGTAGCACGCCGATCAAGCAGATCAGCGCCACCGCGACAAGTACCACCAGCCCGATCACCTTGGTGAACCGTTCGAGACGCACCAGCAGCGGTGGGCGACCCTCGCCCGTGGCTATAACGTCCATGGCCAGTCGGCCCACGTGCGTAGCGATGCCGGTGGCGACCACAACCCCTTTGGCCCTGCCCCGTGTCACCACGGAGCCGGCGTAGGCCATGTTTTGCCGATCGGCTAACGGCATGTCGGGCAGGCCTTGCCACTTGGGATTTTTGGCCACCGCCAGGGATTCGCCGGTCAGCAGGGATTCATCGATCTCAAGGCCGTGCATTTGAAGCAGACGCATATCGGCGGGCACGCGGTTGCCTGATTCGAGCCAGACAATATCCCCAGGAACAACGCGTTGGGCTTCGACTTCGCAGACTTGGCCGTCTCGCACCACCGTTGCGACGATCTTGAGCAGCTTCTGAAGGGCTTCTGCGCTGCGCTCGGCTCGCCACTCCTGAAAACCGCCGATCGTGGCGTTGAGCGCCAGCACGACCGCGATAAAAGCGGCATCGTTTAGGTGCCCGATGACCACGGAGACAACCGCGGCAAGAACCAAGATATAGATCAACGGGTTTTTGAACTGTCGCAAGCCGATCAGCCACCACGGGGGCGGAGGCGCACTTGGCAAGGCATTGAGACCGTTGATCGCCAGGCGCGAGTCAGCTTCTTCCTGGGTTAGGCCTTCGATGGAGGCGTTGACGGCGTGAAAGACCGAATCGGTATCCAGTGCGTGCCAGGGCCGGGTTGTTGCAGAGGAAATTGTCATGGCACGATGCTTACATAGGATCGTTGCGTATAGTATAGAAGAAGGGATTAAAAACTCTCATATTTTGGGAGCCTACCCCCCATGTTCAGTAAACCCGGTCAGCAGAAATTTGTTTATTGGTTTGAGCAGATTGGGATCGATGACGTCCCGCTGGTGGGCGGGAAGAATGCTTCGTTGGGGGAGATGTGCCAGGAGCTTGTGCCCAAAGGCATACGCGTGCCGAATGGCTTTGCCGTGACGGCCCAGGCGTATCGACATTTTCTGCGAGAAGCGGACCTGGAGGGGCGTATTCGTGAGATTTTGTCGGACCTGGATACCGAGGACATTGCCAATCTCCGCCAGCGTGGCCGGCAGGTGCGCCACGCGATCGTGGCAGCGAGCCTGCCGGCGGACTTAAAGCAAGAAATTCTTGACGCCTACGACAAGCTCAGCGAAGACGTCGGCAGCCCTGCCGACGTGGCGGTACGGTCCAGCGCGACAGCTGAGGACCTACCGAACGCCAGCTTCGCCGGTCAGCAGGAGACCTATCTAAACGTCCAAGGCCACGGTGCGGTGCTGGATATGTGCAAGCGGTGTTTTGCCTCTTTGTTTACGGATCGCGCGATTTCATACCGGCAGGACAAAAAGTTCAGCCAATTCGATATTGGGCTATCGATCGGCGTCCAGCGGATGGTACGCGCTGATATGGCGTCGGCGGGTGTCATGTTCTCGATCGATACAGAAACCGGTTTTTCCGACGTGGTGCTAATCAACGCCGCCTACGGGCTTGGTGAAAACGTGGTGCAGGGGTCGGTAAATCCGGATGAGTATTACGTATTCAAGCCCACACTCAAGAAGGGGCGCAAGCCGATCATTCAGAAGAAACTCGGTAGTAAGGAGACGAAGCTGATATACGACGTCGGTGGTGGGAGGATGACCAAGAATGTGCCTGTGCCAGCGGACGAGCGTTTGCGGTTCGCGTTGAGCGATGAAGATGTCTTGGTGTTGGCGCGGTGGGGCTGTCAGATCGAAGAGCACTACAGCGCCAAACGAGGTCGATCCATGCCGATGGACATGGAGTGGGCCAAGGATGGACACACCGGCGAGCTGTTCATCGTGCAGGCTCGCCCGGAGACGGTGCAGTCACAGAAGGCAGTGGACCAGTTGGAGACGTTTGCGCTCTGTGAAAAGGGCAAGGTATTGGCTACGGGCCGGAGTGTGGGCGGCCGTATCGGCCAGGGGCCGGTGCGCGTGATTCGAGACGTGTCGCAATTGTGCGAGTTTCAAGAAGGCGAAGTGCTTGTCTCCGACAAGACCGATCCTGACTGGGAGCCGACGATGAAAAAGGCCGCCGCGATTGTGACAAATCGTGGCGGCCGCACCTGCCACGCGGCGATCGTTAGCCGGGAGTTAGGTTTGCCGGCCGTGGTAGGTACCGAAGGTGGCACAAACACGCTGCGGCCGGGACAAGCGGTGACCGTGAGCTGTGCGGCGGGCGATACTGGTTACGTGTACGAAGGCATGCTCAAATACGACGTGACGCGGGTGGACCTGAAAGGCTTGGCTCGCCCCCGCACGAAGGTCATGATGAACGTCGCCAACCCGGAGGAGGCGTTTCGGCTCTCGATGATCCCCAACGACGGTGTGGGACTGGCTCGCGAGGAGTTTATTGTCAGCAACTACATCAAAGTGCACCCCAACGCGCTGCTGGAATATGAACAACTGGACGATCCTCAAGTGAAGGTGCAGATCGATAGGATTACCGCGGGGTATATTCACAAGCCTGATTTCTTCATGGACAAATTGGCGCAGGGTGTGGCCATGATCACGGCGGCGTTTTACCCGAAAGAGGTGATTGTCCGGCTCAGTGACTTCAAAACAAATGAGTATGCGAACCTGATCGGCGGGGCTGACTTCGAGCCCCAAGAGGAGAACCCCATGATCGGGTTCCGCGGCGCGTCGCGGTATTACAGCGATCGATACAAAGACGCGTTTGCACTGGAATGCCTGGCGATGAAAAGAGTACGAAGCGAAATGGGCCTGACTAACTTGAAACTGATGGTTCCCTTTTGTCGAACGGTCGAAGAAGGGCGGCGTGTGGTGGCGGAGATGGCCAAACACGGGCTCAAGAGAGGCGAAGACGGTCTGGAAATCTACGTCATGTGTGAAATCCCCAGCAACGTCATTTTGGCCGACGAGTTTGCCGAGGTGTTTGACGGTTTCTCGATAGGATCAAACGATCTGACACAACTGGTGCTGGGAGTGGACCGGGACTCGGCGATTGTCGCCCACGTATTCGACGAGCGCAACGCAGCGGTGAAGAAGATGATCGCACAAGTGATTAAGGCCGCACGTGCCAAGAACTGCAAGATCGGCATCTGCGGCCAGGCCCCCAGTGACTACCCTGAGTTTGCGGCGTTCCTGGTCGAGCAGGGGATCGGGAGCATCTCGCTCAACCCAGACTCGGTCCTGCGGACCACGGTCACAATTCTTGAGGCCGAGAATAATGTTTAAACACTAGCTTGTGCGTGTAATTAAAATGATTTGGATTCTTATTTATCATTGAAACACCCGTACACTTGTTTGCTAGAACGCCGATCGGATATCTTTAACGAGGGGGCCTGAAAAAAGGGGCTGTTCGTGGCGTCCCGCTCCACACTGACTTGCAGCGATACGACTCGCCGCCAGTGGAAAATACGCGGGCAGGTGCAGGGCGTTGGGTTTCGGCCTTTTGTCTACCGCTTGGCTATGTGTCACGGGTTGTCTGGGTTTGTACGCAACGATGGACACGGCGTTACGATCGAAGCCCAGGGCGCCGCTGTCGACATTGAACGGTTCACCCTGGCCCTCAAGGCTGAGCAGCCAACGCTTGTGCGCTTTAGAACGGCTGTTGTTTGTGATATCCCCCCACACGGCAGGTGGGATTCGTTTGCTATCCTAGACAGCCAGGGCTCCACCGACACCCATCGGCATGACGCACAGATAACGGTCGACACAGCCACTTGTAACGACTGTTTGGCTGAGTTGTTGGACCCCACTGATCGCCGGTTCGGCTACGGGCTGATCAACTGCACCAACTGCGGACCGAGGTACTCGATTGTCCGACGGGTGCCGTACGATAGGCTAAACACCACCATGGCGCCGTTTGGTATGTGCGCAGCTTGTGAGGGCGAGTATCGTGATGCCAGTGATCGTCGGTTCCACGCTCAGCCGATCGCGTGCCACGGTTGCGGGCCCGTGGTGCAGTTGGTTGATCCGCACGGGCGGATGATTTCGAGTCATGAACCGATTCGTGAAACCATGGCACGGCTACAACAGGGCCAGATCATTGCCATAAAGGGCCTCGGTGGGTTTCACCTGTCAGTACGCGCCGACGATCAAGAAGCCGTGGCGAAGCTCCGACGCCTCAAGCAACGCGATGCCAAGCCGTTCGCCGTGATTTGCGGCTCGCTCGATCAAGCGCAACAGTTGGTGCAACTAAGCGATCGTGCGGCCGAAGCGATGGCGTCGCCAGCGGGACCGATTGTATTGGCCCGACGCCAGCCAGAAACGCCGGTTGCAGACGACGTGGCTCCTCAGAACCATCGTCTGGGTGTGATGCTGCCTTCCACGCCGATCCACCACCTCATGTTCGCCGACCAGCGTCACAAACTTGGCCCGCTGGTGATGACCAGTGCCAACATAAGCGACGAACCCATAGTCGTTGATAATCATGAGGCGCTGGACCGGCTAGGCAGTGTGTGTGATGCAATGCTCTGGCACGACCGCCTTATCGAGCGGTGCGTGGACGATTCGGTATTGCTCGATATGGGGCCGTATGAACCGTTACCGATCCGTCGGTCTAGGGGGTACGCGCCGGGCACGTTCTCGCTTCCTGTGGCCGGAGGCGGTGACGGCTTGTGCGTGGGAGGCGAGCTTAAATGTACCGTGGCCGCGGTGCAAGACGGTCAAGCGGTGTTGAGCCAGCACCTGGGGAACCTGACACATCCATTGTCATTTGCGTATTTCAAGAAAGCAACCACCCAGCTGAATGACTTGTTCGGCGTTGAACCGCGCTGGATCGCGCACGATCTTCACCCTGCGTACTTGAGCACAGGTTACGCAAGACAACTCGCGACAAAGCAGGGTGTTCCTCTGATTAGCGTGCAGCACCACCACGCCCACGCGGCGTCGCTGATGGCTGAACACGGGATCACCGGCCCGGTGTTGGCCGTGGTGTGTGACGGCGTGGGGTACGGCGGCGACGGTACGGCCTGGGGCGGGGAGTTGATGGTCGCGGACTTGGTGGGCTTCCGGCGGCTGGCGAGGCTGCGGCCGATGACGCTGCCAGGGGGCGATATCGCAGCAACGGATATCCGCCGTTGCGGGTTGGCCTTGTTGTATCAGGCTTTGGGTGACGGGTTTGACTGTCACGCTGCGGCAAAGCGATTGGTCGCCGAGCCAAGCGAGCGCTCCATGCTCACAGTCATGATCAAACGCGGCGTGAGCTGCGTTCACTGCAGCAGCGCCGGACGGCTGTTCGATGGTATCGCGGCGCTGCTTGGGGTGTGTTACCACAACTCCTTTGAATCACAGGCCGCGACGGCTTTGGAAAGTTGCGCGGACCGGACAAAAATAGATAGCACTGACGGTGAGTTGCTTTTTGTGGTTCACCATAGGGGCGAGGGAATACAGGAGATCGATCTATCTCCCTTTGTCCGACAGATATTGGTTTGGCGAGCCCAGGGTCAACATACGGCGGATATTGCCTGGGCGTTTCACGATCAGCTTGCGGCGGCATGGGAAACTGTTGTAACAACGGCGGCACGGCAGACGGGCATCCGGTGCGTGGGACTAACCGGGGGTGTATTCTGTAACGAACTATTGGCGCGGTTGCTGTCTGGGCGGTTGACAGGCAAAGGGATGACGGTGTTGCAACACCGCATGGTGCCGCCGAATGACGGAGGGTTATCCTTGGGGCAGGCAGCGGTGGCGGCGGCCCGCCTGGGCGACAAACGCAGCACTAGAATGGAGGACCAACCATGTGTCTAGCGGTTCCAGCTCAGTTGGTGGATCAGCAAGGCCAGGAAGCGTTGGCGGACCTTCACGGCAACCGCCTACGGATCAATACCGTCTTGGTGCCCGAAGCTCAGATAGGGGATTGGGTGCTGATCCACGCGGGATTCGCGATCCAACGGCTCAATGAGCAAGACGCAACTCGGACGTGGGCGGTCCTGGAAGACCTACAAGACCGCATAGATCCGCAGCCAGTACAGCCGTCAGATGGAAACCGACAGGTGCATGGCCTTGAACAAGGAGCGGAATGATGGGCCGACAAGCGATCGACATTATCCAGGCGCTGGAAAGGCTCCGCAATGCAGCAGCGACGCTGGACAGTAGCGTCACGTTTATGGAGGTTTGTGGGACGCATACGATGAGTGCGTTTCGCAGCGGGCTACACAGCCTGATGCCTGACAACGTCACGCTATTGAGCGGGCCGGGCTGTCCTGTTTGTGTGACAGCGCAGGGCGATATCGATCTAATGATCGATTTGGCGTCGAGGCAAGGTGTAACCCTGTGCACCTACGGCGACATGATGCGTGTGCCCGGTCGCCAGGGGAACTTGGAAAAAGTCCGCAGCCAGGGGGCGGACGTGCGAGCTATTTACAGCACGATGGACGCGGTGAATATCGCCAAGTCGCAACCCGATCGCCAGGTGGTGTTCGCCGCGGTCGGCTTCGAGACAACCGCCCCAGCAACGGCCGCAGCTGTGAAGCGAGCTGACAAGCAGAGCGTGGGCAACTTTAGTGTCCTGCCCAGTCACAAGCGGGTCGTGCCCGCGATGACCGCTCTGCTCGAAAGCGGCGCGGTGAACTTAAACGGGTTTTTGTGCCCCGGCCACGTGTCGGTGATCATCGGTGCCATGCCGTACCGTCCGATCGTGGATCGCTTTAAACAGCCTTGTGTAATTACCGGGTTTGAGGAATTAAACATGGCTGCGGGACTGGCGAGGCTAACTGAGATGATCCGTGACGGGCGCTGTGAGTTGGTCAATCAGTATCCTGAAGCGGTGACGGACGTCGGTAACCGCGTGGCCCAGCAGCTACTCGAAGAGGTGTTCGAGCCGGCCGATATGCGCTGGCGAGGTTTGGGTGTGATCCCCGACAGCGGTTTAGCGCTGCGTGGACAGTACAAGCGATTTGATGCGCAGCATCGATTTGAATTGGCGACACCGCCCGATAAGGAGACGCCGGGATGCATATGTGGGCAGGTCATCAGCGGGATGGCAACACCGCACGATTGCAGGCTGTTTGGAAAAGCTTGTACACCGATTAACCCTCTTGGGCCTTGCATGGTCAGCTCAGAAGGTACGTGTCAGGCGTGGTTCAAGTACCGGCGGAGCCGTGCGGGATCGTCGGCGTCTGGTCCGCGCCATCGGCAAGCGGCTGCAGCGGGGAGTGGGGTGTAAATATGGCAGGTGCTGGCTTAAATACGGCGATAACGAAGTCCGCATCGATTTTGGCGGATCGGTCAAAGCATATTGTGCTGGCACATGGTGGGGGAGGGCAGTTAACAGATGATCTGGTCGAACAGTTGGTGTTGCCACGTGTGGGTAACGATGTGCTGAACGAATTGTTGGATGCAGCCGTGGTCCAAGTTAGTCAAAGCACTCGCGTGGCGATGACGATTGATAGCTACGTGGTTCAGCCGTGGCGGTTTCCGGGGGGTGATATCGGACATCTGGCGGTATCGGGTACGGTCAATGATCTGGCCGTGTGCGGTGCCACACCGATCGGTGTGGCGATGTCGTTGATCATTGCCGAGGGATTTGCCAAGCGCGATCTGGAGCAGGTGCTCGATTCGGTGGCGATCACGGCTCAGGCAGCGGCCGTACGTGTGGTCACGGGCGATACGAAGGTGGTGGGCCACGGTCAAGCCGATGGGATTTACATGACCACTGCAGGTGTTGGACTGGTCCCGCGCGACAGCAATCTGTCACCTTCGCGGATCAGGCCCGGTGATGTGCTCATTGTGAACGGTCCCATTGGTGAGCATGGCTTGGCGGTGATGCTGGCTCGCGAGATGCCGGAGGTTCAAACGGTGGTGCGTAGTGACGCGGCACCGCTGAATGGGTTGATCAATCGTGTGCTTGACGTGGCGGGGGGGGCAGTCGTGTTTATGCGCGACCCGACACGCTCGGGTGTGGCGGGCGTGGCGGCGGACCTGGCCAAACAAAGCGGTTGGCACATAACACTCGACGAGGCGGCAATCGAAGTGCGGCCCGAGGCCAGGCACGCGGCGGATATGCTAGGGTTGGATCCGCTTGAGATTGCTAACGAAGGAAAAGTCGTGGTGGTGGCCCGACCCAATGCGGCAGAGGCGGTATTGGCAGCGATGTGCCAAGACCCACTTGGAGAGAAAGCACAGGTCATCGGGCGGGTGGGTGAACAACAAGACGGAGTTTGTGAACTGTACACGAAGATTGGCGGTCGCCGTGTGCTACAAAAGCCGTACGGCGAACAACTGCCGCGTATTTGCTAAACCGGTGACCCTATAGAGGACAGACGCATTGTCAGACGAGACGCGATATAACCAGGAGACGGTCGGGCCGGCGTTCTTGCCAAAAGACCAGCTGGGCGTGTTGATCCGTGTGTTATCCGACGAAGGCTACACGGTGATTGGCCCGGCCATTGATGAAGGTGTGATTATGCTGCGGCCGATCACGAATGTCAGCCAGATGGCCCGCGGTGTGCGCGACGAGCAGGAGAGGGGGCGATACCGTTTGGTGAAGGGCGACCCGGATCTTTATTTCGAGCATGTCGTTGGTCCAGATAGTCCTAAGCGTTTTTTCTTTCCACCCCAACAGCGCCTATTCACACTGCATATCGAGGGCGAACGGTTTGTGATGGATCAGGGTCAACCTGAAGCGCCGAAACTTGCCTTGATCGGGGTGCGCGGGTGTGAATTGGCAGCAATGCGGGTTCAGGATCGGGTATTTGGAATCGAAGAGAAGCAAGGGACCTTTCGTTGTGAGTCGGATGTGTATTACCAACAGACACGCCAGCAGTGTTTTACAGTGGCGGTGAACTGCACGCGTGCGGCGAGCACATGCTTTTGTACGTCGTGGGGAACCGGGCCTAAGGCTCAGGCCGGATACGACATTGCGCTGACAGAATTGCAAAAGGGGTTTGTCCTCCACGTGGGGTCTGAGAAGGGACGGTTGGTCACCCAAAAGCTGCCCACGATAGAAGCATCGACAGAAGAGCTGGAATTGGAAGAATTGAAGATCAAGGAAACAGCCGACCATATGGCCCGACAGTTTGACACCCAAGGTGTTAAAGAATTGCTGGATCACACGATTGACCATTCCCGGTGGGACGAGGTGGCCCAGCGCTGTCTTAGCTGTGGGAATTGTACGATGGTGTGTCCCACATGTTTTTGTAGCACGGTCGTGGATTCGAACGACCTGGCAACGGACCAAGTCACCCGGACCAGGCAATGGGAGTCGTGTTTTACGCATGAATTTAGCTATCTCACTGCTGAGGGACCCAATCGACGATCCACAAAAGCACAGTACCGGCATTGGTTGCGTCACAAGCTCTGTACATGGTGGGAACAGTTCGACACCAGCGGTTGCACCGGTTGTGGACGTTGTATCACATGGTGCCCGGTGGGCATCGACTTAACGGAAGAGGTCCAGGCGATCCGCGATACAGTACCGATCGACACGGCCAGTAGGCCTAATGATGAAACGTAATTCGGCCAGTTAGCATATGAGCAAGGAGTTAATGAACTCCATGGCAACACCCATTGCCACGTCGTCTGAGCGACATGAACCGATCTGCGGGACGGACACGTGGTTGCCCGTGCCAGCGAGGATCGTGGGCGTGACGGTGGAAAACGAGAACACACGGACCTACGAAGTACAGATTGTGGACGACGCGATCCGCGCGATCTACCGCTGGCGGCCCGGTCAGTTCAACATGCTATACATCCCCGGCGTCGGCGAGGCGGCTGTGTCTATCAGCTCGGACCCGGATAACCCTGATGTATTAAGGCACACCATTCGTATTGTTGGCTCTGTGACACGAGCGATCGATAGGATTGGTGAAGGCGGGCTAATCGGTCTGCGTGGGCCATTTGGGCAAGGGTGGCCGTTGGAAGAACTCGAAGGGCACGACGTCGTCATGGTGGCGGGGGGAATCGGATTGGCACCGATACGGCCAGTGGTTTATTGGCTGCTGCGTCACCGAGAGCGGTATGGTCGTGTGATTCTGCTTTTTGGATGCCGTTCGCCCGAGGATCGACCGTACGTTGAAGAACTCGAAGCGTGGGAGCGAGACCGATCGATCGACGTGTTGGTGACCGTCGACAACGCGACGGACGACTGGCAGGGACCTGTGGGTGTGGTGACGAACCTGCTCAAGCGTATCAGGGTCAATGTCCAGCAGACTGCGGTGCTGGTGTGCGGTCCGAAGATGCTCAATCGCGCCGCGGCGGACAGATTCTTTCAGTTGCACGTGCCGCCCCAGCGCGTGTTTGTCTGCTTGGAACGGAACATGAATTGCGGGTTCGGGCGGTGTGGTCACTGTCAGTACGGGGCGAAGTTTGTCTGCACGGATGGGCCGGTGTTTAGGTTTAGCGACATAGCCGACATTTTCGGCAAAGAGGAGATTTAGTCGTGCCGGTCCACACGATTCCAAAATTGAGCAAAGACAAACCGCGGCTAGCGGTCTTCAAGTTTACTAGTTGCGACGGCTGTCAGTTGCAGATTCTGAATCTCGAAGATCATCTTCTGGAACTCGTGGGGCGTGTGGAGGTGGCGTATTTCCTTGAAGCCCGCCGTCGGAAACCGTCGCCGCCTTATGACATTGGTTTGGTGGAAGGCAGCATATCCACGCCGGAGGAAGAACAACGTATCCGGCAGGTGCGGCGTGATTGCAAGTACCTCGTGGCGATCGGTGCGTGCGCCACTTCGGGCGGGATTCAGGCGTTACGGAATTGGTCTGACGTCGATGAATTTATTAAATGTGTGTACGCAACGCCTCAATACATCAAAACGCTGGAGACCGCCACGGCGATCGCGGCGCACGTGTTCGTAGACTTTGAGTTGCGGGGCTGCCCGATCAGCACCCATCAGCTTCTGGAACTGATCTCCGCGCTGCTCGTGGGTAGGAAGCCCAATATCGCAACACATAGCGTATGTATCGAGTGCAAACGACAGGGGCTGCCGTGTGTGTTGGTATCACAGGGGAAGCCGTGCCTTGGTCCGATCACGCAGGCAGGGTGCGGAGCGCTGTGCCCAGCGTGTAACCGGGCATGCTACGGCTGTTTCGGGCCCATGGAGCAGTCGAACATCCAATCACTGGGTACGCGGTTTACAGAAAAACTTGGACAAACCTCCGGGCAGATGAAACGTATGCTCCGCAGCTTCAATGGCTACCTCGAACCTTTCAAGCAAGCCAGTGACGAATATGAACGACGAGAGCAAGAAGAGCAATCGTAAGACACGCACGATCCGTGTAGACGCGTTGGCCCGCGTAGAGGGTGAGGGCGCATTACACGTCGAGATGCGCGACGGACGCGTCGACCAGGTGCGTCTGGAAATCTATGAGCCTCCGCGGTTTTTCGAGGCGTTCCTGCGGGGGCGAGATTTTCAGGAGGTGCCTGATATCACCGCGCGAATCTGTGGGATATGCCCGGTGGCATACCAGATGGGTTCATGTCACGCATTGGAGAAAGCCCTGGGCGTGTTTGACGAGATAGACCCAGACATTCGCAAGCTGCGTAACCTGTTGTACTGCGGCGAATGGATCGAAAGTCATGCTATGCACATGTTCATGCTGCACCTGCCGGATTTTTTGGGGTATGAGAGTGTGATCAGCATGGCGGAAGAACACGGTGGCATTGTCCGCAAAGCCCTGCGAGTGAAGAAACTGGGAAACGAGTTGGTGGCGTTGTTGGGTGGGCGCTCGGTGCACCCCGTTGGTGTGTGTGTGGGCGGATTTTACGCCAGTCCCAGTCCGCATCGCGTCGCTGAGATGTGCCAAGAGGTGAAGCGGTGTCTTGAATTGATGTGTGAGTTGGGGACGTTTTTTATTCAAGCGGTTAAGTTCCCTCAAATGGAGCGAGACTATGAATTTGTCGCGTTATGTCCTGAAGATGAATACCCCATGAACCTGGGCCGGATCAAGTCAAACAAAGGTCTGGATGTCATTCAAGAAGAGTTTGCTGACGCAATTGAAGAACGGCATGTTGAGCATTCGACTGCACTGCACACGGTGCTCAAGGGGCGGGGGCCATATTTTGTTGGCCCCTTAGCAAGATTGAACCTCAACGCAGAAAAACTCCACCCCCGTGCAGCACGATTGCTCGAGGAAATGTGCCGGTCGATAAAACAGCCACTGCCATGGTGCAACAGCTACCTGAGCCTGCTGGCACGTGCGGTCGAGGTGGTCCACGCGCTGGCCCTGGCGGACGACATCATGCAGTCGTACCAAAAGCCCAACCGAAGCTTCACCCCGATCGAGCCCCGCGCCGGACAAGGCGGCCACGGTACCGAAGCACCTCGTGGTTTGTGTTGGCACCAATATCACACGCATGCCGACGGCAGCATCGCTCACGCACGTATCATCCCTCCGACCAGCCAGAACCAGATCACCATGGAGCAGGATCTATACGAGGTGGCTCAACGCGCGATCGATCTGGACGATGAACAGGCCTCTATGCAGTGCGAACATGTCATCCGCAACTACGACCCGTGCATCAGTTGCTCGGTTCACTTCTTAAAGTTCACTCGAACGTGGGACAGCCCCAGCATTCGGCAATCCACGCATGCGGCAAATCAACCATGACCGCAGTCCATCGAAAGTCCATTCTGGTGGCGTGCTGTGGGCAGGCAATGGCGGGTGACGACGCATTTGGTCTGCACGTTGCCCAGGCGTTGCACACACTCAAATTACCCAACACGAAGATCGTTACGCTCGCCACCAAGACCGCAGACCTTTTAGATCACCTGCCCGAGCCGCCCATGCTGATCATTGTTGATGCGGCGCGAGATCCATCGGGCAGGATCGGCCAACTCGTCGATCTGGATTGGTTTGATCCAGACCGCCCCCCGCTGACACACGAAACAATCCTCAGCACCCATGGCCTATCCATCGCGGATCAGATTGAGTTAGCTCAACGATTGGGCATTTGCCCCCCCCTGGTCTGGTTGGTGGCCTGTACCGTTAGCGATGTCGGAGTTGGCCAGGCCATGCATCCAGCGGTATGTCAGCAAGTGCCCCTCGCTGCTCACCGTGTGGAGATGATTACGAAACGCTGTGCCCAAAAGCCACTCGGCGCAGGTTCAGGACAATGACAACGCAGTGAGGCTCGCATGCACGAACTATCGATCGCACGACACCTACTGAATTTGATTAGCCGATACACTCCCGCCGGCGAACAGGTCAGCTGCGTGCACGTGGCGGCGGGTCCGTTGCGCACGATCGATCCCCACGCCCTCCAGCGGGCGTGGAAGGTGTCGACCCCAGACACCAACTGCCAATCCGCCGTACTAAAATTACAGCTGCTGCCGTGGCGGTGGCGGTGCCCCAGATGTGGACATCAATGGGACACCCAAGATCATTTGAGCCGATGCCGATGCGGCTGCGACCAAGCTGTTCTAAGCGGTGGAGATGAGTTGAATCTTACATCGCTGGACATTGACGAAACGACATCGTTCACAAAACACAATACCAGCTAACCGTATAAAATACAGATGAAGCAGGCATTCCCATGAAGCAGATCCAAGTCGTCGAAAATGTGTTGAAACTCAACGACGAGATCGCCGAGACGAATCGGCACAAACTACAAGACGCGGGTGTATTTTGTGTCAACCTGATCGGCGCGCCAGGGTGCGGTAAGACAGCTTTGCTCGAGGCGACACAGCGCCGACTTGATGGGCACGTGCGCATGGGAGTTCTGGCGGGTGACCTTGCTACCACCCGCGACGCAGAGAGGCTTGGTCGCTGGACGGACCAGGTCGTGCAGATCAACACCAATCGCGGCTGCCACCTCGACGCCAACCAGGTCAAACACGCGTTGGGGCGGATCGACCTTGGCAAGATAGATCTGCTAATGATTGAAAACGTGGGGAACCTAATTTGTCCGGTCGGTTTTGATCTTGGTCAGGACGTAAAGGTCGGAATGTTCAGCGTGACC
Source organism: Phycisphaeraceae bacterium (assembly GCA_965222495.1). Classification (GTDB taxonomy): domain Bacteria; phylum Planctomycetota; class Phycisphaerae; order Phycisphaerales; family Phycisphaeraceae; genus CBDCUA01. The sequence continues at coordinate 1,718,190 of CBDCUA010000007.1, forward strand.
GAGGGCGATGATAAGGCGGCGAAGCATCCCTATATTGTTTGTGAGTCAGCGTTATTGATCTTAAATAAGATAGACTTGCTTCCGCATGTATCGTTTGATCTTGAGGCTTTTCATCGAGATGTGCGACACTTCAACCCGCGGGCCCAGATGATCGAGCTCTCAGCAGCCAAAAATCAACTGGATGAGTGGATAAACTGGCTCGATCAACAATTGGCAGCCCGGGCGTGCTGATCCCCATTGGAAAATTTGGTCCAGTTGATCAGGGAAATAAAGACATCGAAACAGAGAGGGCGGGATCGTTGCCTGCTGCATGCAGCGCGCAGCAACGTACCCTCGAGACCCCGTTGCCGCTTGACGTGTGTTCGCACGCTACGGTCTCCCGTTAACTACCATCACCTATTAAACAAGATCTAAATTGTTGGGCGTGGCTTGGTCAATGACGATCGATTCCGGCAGTTGGCTTGATTCGTCGCGTCGTCACACGACCAGCGAGGCTGATTCGAGGTTTCGCACGTGGTGTGTGGTGTCGAACAGCTCTGTTCCGTCGACGGTTTGTTGCTCCTCTACCGCAAGACGCTTGCGGATGCGGTGTGCAGGATGCGCATCAAAATGTCAAACAGTACCGCCTCGATCTTGTCGGCGTTGGTAAATGAGCAGGATACGAGTTCCTATTTGGGTAGCCCATCCTCGGTTCATGATGGATAGGGATCAGATCGGCTGGTCGTGATGGCTCGGTCGATACCAATCAGGCAGATCGAAAAACTTCTCGGTCAAGGGTCAGTTTTGCGTAGCCAGACATCGGCCACTTCACTGGTAACCTAATCATGTTAGACTAGAGAATGCGCTGGTTATCTTTCACGTGCGACGGTAAAGCGACATTTGGCTATATCACTAGCGACGGCGAGGGTGTTGTGGATGTGGGTTCGCGTGTCGAGTATGCGGATCTGAAGTCTGCTATTGGGGCAAACGCCTTGACTGAGCTTGCATCGCAGCTGGGTGACGACGCGGATAGACCACTTGGTCACATTACCTATTTGCCGACGATCACGAATCCGGACAAGATTCTCTGTGTAGGCCTCAATTACAAAACCCACCAGCAGGAGACCGGTCGGGGCGGGGACGGATTTCCCACCATCTTCGTTCGGTTCGCCGCTGCCCAAGTAGGTCACGAGCAACCCATGATTCGGCCCATCGAATCCAATACGTTGGACTATGAAGGAGAGATCGTGCTGGTGATTGGAAAAACCGGTCGGCGAATTCCGCGTGTCGCGGCCATGGGTCATGTGGCGGGTTTCAGCATCTACAATGATGGTAGCGTTCGTGAATATCAGCGACAGACGTCACAGTTCACACCCGGAAAAAATTTTGAGGCGACCGGCGGTTTGGGACCTTGGATGATGACACCCGAGGAAGTCGGTGATCCAGAAAAACTTGAGATCACGACTCGTTTGAACGGTCAGGTCATGCAGAATGCCAAAGCAGATGCGCTCGTGTTCGGATTTGCCGAACTCATAGAATACTGCTCCACGTTTATCGAGTTGGCACCCGGCGATCTGATCGTGACAGGAACACCAGGCGGCGTCGGTGCTGCACGGAAGCCGCCGGTGTTTATGGATGAAGGTGACGTGATTGAGGTTGAAGTTAATCCAATCGGCGTCCTGCGCCACACGATTGTTGTCGGCTAGCCACCAGCCCCGTTCCGTACTAAGAAAGATCACAGAGAGGACAAGCTTGCGTGCTCAGAGTGGCGCGGAGACAAAGCAGCGACCCTACGTGGCTCGTTAGTGCGTTGCGATATGTTCTTATCCCATTTGGGGTATTCAATTCCGTTAGCTTCACCTACGAGAAGGAACAGAGAGGTTGCCCCATTTATCAAGCCGCCTAAGAAGAATCACCTTGAATGACCCTGATTGCGGATCGTTGGCAGGCAACGTTTTGGAAATCAGCGATTTTGAATTGTCGCATCAATAGAGGTGGGGCGGTAGCCTTAACAATTTTAATGGCTTGCGTTTGTCCTTTCTCCGAATGCTCTACCCGGCTCAACAGAAGAAGAGCAAGACATTGTCCATCCTACCTACCATGCGGGTAGGGTTCCGTGCCCTACAGCATTCGCCAGTGTTTTGCCATCATTCATCCGACGCTATTAACTAGATTTCCTATCCAGTCTCATATTCTTGTAAAGTAATGAATATGGACTTGCTATTGGTTCTTTCGATCGTGATTCGCTTATGGGCCTTGGGCTGGTCTGTTATTTTTCTGCGCCGGCTGCGTGACTGGCGAATTGGTGTGTTGGCCGCAATGTTCGCTCTAATGGCCACCCGCCAAATTCTGGCTGTGGCTACCAAAAGTCACGATTGTTGGTTTTGTCTTAGTAGTCACCATCTTACTGAGCTGCCCGGTCTTGTTGTAAGCGTTGTGGCATTATGTGTAGTGGTTATCTTGGAACGGATGCTCCAGGAGAGGAAACAGTCTGAAATCTTGTTGCGGCAGCAACACGCTTTTCTGGAGATGCTTCAAAAAGTTACCGCAGCGGCCAATACGTCGGCCAATGTCGATGAAGCGTTGCAGACGACCCTCGAAGCAATTTGTAACCATACGGGCTGGCCGGTCGGTCATGTCTACAGAAAAGAAAAAACGGAAGGTGGTCTATTAAAGCCTACGAAGTTGTGGCATCTTCATGATCCGGGCCGATTCGAAACGTTTCGCAGTGAAACCGAGTCGATGCCCTTCGACGCCGGGGTAGATTTGCCGGGTCGGGTGCTTGCCAGCGGAGAACCGGCATGGATTATGGATGTGACTCAAGACGACAATTTCCTTCGTGCACAGGCTGCGATTGAAGCCGGGATGCGTGGTGGCTTTGCGTTTCCTGTTTTGGTGGGCCGTGATGTCGTAGCGGTGCTGGAATTCTTCTCGCCAGAGGTGGAGGCGCCTGATAGGCCGTTGCTGGAAGTTATACCGTCTGTGGGTATGGAGCTGGGTCGCGCGATTGAGCGAGAGCGGGCTGTCCGGGTGATCGGTGAAAGCAAACGGCTATTGCAGTCCGTGACAGACAACGCTTCGGCAGTAATCTATATCAAAGATCTCCAGGGGCGATATCTTTTAATCAATCGCCGTTTTGAAGAGATATTCGAAGTATCTTGCGAACAAGTTGTCGGCAAGACCGACCGCGATATCTTTCCGAATGAATTCGCTGACAAAATTCACGTCAATGATCGTAAGGTCATGGAGCATCAAGGTCCTCTGGAGTTTGAAGAGGTTGTGCCGCATGTTGACGATGGCCAAATGCATACGTACCTCTCGGATAAGTTCCCGCTATATGACACCAAAGGACAGATTTATGCGGTTTGCGGCATATCGGCTGATATTACGCAGCGAAAACGAGACGAAGAAAAGCTAAGGTTTACCCAATTCCTTGTGGATCACGCCGGTGACGCGGTGTTTACCATCAACAAAGATGGTCGGTTTATTGCGGTCAATAACACCGCCTGTTTGCAGATGGAGTATTCGCGCCGGGAATTGCTGGAGATGGCGGTATGGGACATCAATCCAAATTGTCCCAAGGAAGACTGGCCGGCTGTATGGGATCAGGTCAGTCAAGAAAAGCAGGTAACGATGGAGGCAAACTACGTTGCCAAAAGCGGTCGGGTCATCCCGGTTGAGATTGTGGGTAGATATATCCAATACGAAGGGAATGAATGTGTATGCTCCTTTGTTCGGGACATTACCGATCGCAAGCGGGCGGAGGTGGCGCTACGCGAATCTGAGATGAGAAGTCGTGCTTTGCTCGACGGTTCGCCGGTTTGCAACAAGATCATTGACTTGGATTTTCGGTTGCAATACATGAGTGCCGCGGGTATCAATCGGCTGAAGATCGCTGACATAGAGCCTTTTTACGGGCAACCCTTTCCTCCTGATTTGTACCCCGAGCCGATGAAGAAGCTCGTGATCGAGCATCTAGAACGAGCCAAGGTGGGAGAGGGTTCTCATGTTGAATGTTTTATGCATGATATGGAAGGGGCAGGGGTGTGGTACGACACCACCTTCGTGCCGATTTGTGATAAGGAAGGTCGGATCGAGCATATCATAGTGACATCCGTCGACATCACCGATCGCAAAAGAGCTCAGGAGGAACTTGATCGGTTCTTTCATCTCGCGGTGGACATGATGTGTATCGCCGATACCAATGGCTATTTTAGAAGGATCAATCCTAGTTTTAGCCGGGTATTGGGTTACAGCGAAGAAGAACTTCTGGCCAAGCCCTTTGTTGATTTTATCCATCCTGACGATCGTGATGCGACAAAAGCCGAGTTAGAAAAATTGGCGGATGGAAAAAAAGTGATCGGGTTCCGTAACCGTTATGTGTGCAAGGACGGATCATTGAGGTGGCTCGAGTGGAGTTCTTCGGCTGTCCAGGAGCAGGGTGTGGTTTATGCGGTGGCGCATGACGTGACTGAAAGCAGACGCGCCGAGGAGGATCTAAAGCAACAGACCGCGCGATTCGAGGCAATTTTTCGAGGGATACCCGATTCGGTGGTGCTGGTAAATCGGGACAGAGAGATTGTCATGTGCAATCCGGGCACCATGCGAACGTATGGTTACGAGCTGGAGGAGTTGTTGGGCCAAAATTCCTCAATGCTCTATGCCAATAAGGAGGATCATGTTGAAGTAGGCAACGCCCACTTCGACCCTGATGTGCCAGAAGATCCCAAGCCGTATGAGATGCGATACAAGCGCAAGGATGGAGAGGTATTCCTTGGTGAGACGGTCGCAGGTATTGTTCGCGACAGTGATGGAAAGATATTGGGCTATCTGGGCTTGATGCGTGATGTCACCGATCGTGTCCGGGTCGAACAGGAAAAAAATTTGCTCGAAATGGAGCTGCGTCAGGCACAGAAAATGGAGGCGGTGGGTACATTGGCCGGCGGGATCGCACACGACTTTAATAATGTCCTGGCAGCGATTTTTGGGCATGTGGAGATCGCCAAGGATCACCTGTCTCGAGAGCACCCGGTTGCCGACATGTTGAAAACGATTGAACGGATTGTCAGTCAAGGTGAATCTGTCACACGTGCGTTGTTGACTTTTGCGCACAAGGCGCCGTCGAAAAAACGCCCCGTTGACCTGATTAGGTTGGTCGGTGAGGCTTTGCAGATGCTTCGTCCGTTGTTGCCGGCATCAGTTACGATTGCAGAGGATTTTCCGGATGAAGATGAGTTATGGATACAAGCTGACTCGGGTCAAATTCAACAGGTGTTGATGAATCTGGTCATCAACGCGCGGGATGCGATGAAAGGAAGGGGCTGTTTGCAGATATCACTCGGTTTGGAACCGAATGAGATCTCGGGCGAAGGAGACGCCGAACAGAGTGCGGTTCCCGAACGGGCCATTCTCGTTGTCGGAGATACGGGCCCGGGGATGGACAAAGAAATACAAGACCGGATTTTCGAGCCATTCTTTACCACAAAGACCCGTGGGGCCGGTACAGGGTTAGGGTTGGCAGTCGTGCATGGGATTATCACAGATCATAACGGACAGATTGAGGTTCAATCTGCTGATGGCGTTGGTACGCGTTTTATTATCCGATTGCCTCTTTGCCGTAAGCCAGACAACATGCGTGCCGTGGCGTCACAGGCTCGTGTTACCGAAACGGGAACGGGACAGTCGATCCTTGTGGCGGAAGACAATGAGTCTGTCCGGGAGAGCGTCGAAATGGCGTTGAACTCTGCTGGGTATCATGTCATTAGTGCAGCGAACGGTCAGGAGGCCATGGACCTGTTTGGCTCTCACCAGGATGAATTAAGCTTGGCAGTCCTTGATCTGGACATGCCCAAAGAGTCGGGCGCTTCATGTATGACTAAGATCCGTAGGAAAAGGCAGCAATTCCCCGTTGTGATAGTAACGGGCAATGTCGATATTTCCTTCGAAGCACTATCCGCGAACAAGGTGTCGATACTCAAAAAGCCATATCGCATGGCCGAGTTGGTCGAACTGGTTAAGAAAAATCTTGACGAACAAGAAGGAAGAAAGTAGCGTTGAAAGCGGAGTAGGTGAGATTGTGTGCCTACGGCACGAGGGGCGGAGCAGTGCACCTGCGAGGCTCCGTGGGACCAGTCTTCCCCATTGAGGATAGATTCTACGCGCCCGCGCTCGGCGTCAAGGGGCTGTGCTGCCCTCGGAAGTGGTCACTACGCTTCCTGGGGGCTGCCCGCAACCACCCGTGGCGACGCGAATCTGTCCCGTGCGATTCCGAATCGGTTGGTTGAGACCAATTGGGTCGGTAGAATCGTCACCGAAATGCCCGGCGGCGTAGCCGGGAGGAAGCCAAATGGGAAATTAAGGAGTTGGCAATGGATCATCACCACGAAGTCGACTTCACGTACTTTTCCCAAGAGGCGTTGCTCGACGCCGGGTGCCTGGACATGGGCATGGCGATGGCGGCGGCGGAAAAGGCGATGATCGCTTATGACCGCGGGGACGTGTTGTTCCCCCGAAAAGATCGTGCAGATTGTCGATCAGCGAACGCAGGCGAGGATCAATTGTCTGCCGGCCACCATGCTCGAAGACAAGGTCTGCGGCGTCAAGTGGGTTTCCGTGTTTCCGGAGAATCCCAAGGAAGGCCTGCAAAACCTGGCGGCGGTCGTGGTGCTATCGGAAATCGAGCATGGCTTTCCGGTTGCTGTGATGGACGGGACGATGGCATCGAACATGCGCGTCGGCGCGGTGGGTGGTATCGCGGCCAAGTATCTCGCTCGAGAAGACGCCGAGGCGATCGGCTTTATCGGTGCCGGCGAACAGGCGAAGATGCACCTGCTGGCGATCAAATCGGTGCGCCCGTCGCTAAAAGTTTGCCGTGTTTCGTCCCGCACGGTAAGGCATGAAATCGAGTTCGTCGATCAGATGCAGCCAATTTTGCCCGACATGGAAATCGTGGCGATGCAGACGAATCACAAGGCGGCCATCGAGGGCGCCGAGGTTCTGGTGACGGCCACCAGTGCGCAGGCGCCGTTGTTGAAAGCAGATTGGATCAAGCCGGGGTCGTTCTACAGTCACGTCGGGGGCTGGGAGGACGAGTTTGGGGTTGCCCAACAGTCGGATAAGATCGTCTGCGACGACTGGGAAACGGTAAAACATCGTACACAAACGCTTAGTCGAATGTACAAGGAAGGGGAGCTGACAGACGACGACGTCTACGGCAACCTCGTCTCGATTGTCGCCGGCGAAAAGCCGGGACGCGAGCGCGACGATGAGCGTGTCTATTTCAACGCCGTCGGCCTCGCCTTTGTCGACCTCGCGATCGCTCTTGCCATGTACCGCAAGGCGCAAGAGCACGGCTTCGGCCAGCGACTGACGCTTCAGGAGACCACTATCTTCGAGCACCCGCAGATCAGCGACTGGGTGCGGATGTAAGGCGAGTCAAACCTACTTGGCCGGCGCAAGACGATCTGTTAGCCGCTGGGATTCGATCCGCTCAAGCAGTACGCGCTTCACACGTTTTGGTCTCCACTTTGCCAGTGTGTGCGCCAACCCGGAACGTTCTCTGGAATACGGCAATCAGGCTCCGTAAGATTTCCCTGTCTTAAGCCCCTTACAGAGATTTATTGCAAATACCAGGCAAAGATCAGAGTATTGTCGGGCTGTATCGGCAAGTGGATGGAATTGCTCTATGAGACTGCTCATGTGCCGGCAATACAGGACATTCCGCCTTATGCCAATGGATGTCACGGGATGGTTACCACCATTGTCGGCACCGCGTATTCTATTGCGTCAAGTTTTCGGAGACTCGGCAACGCATCGACCGTTGCCTGGCCAAGTTCATTTGGAGTCAGCCGCTCATCAACCACACGTACATTGGAGAAACTCAAGTCTTGATCAAACATCTCTCGCACTTCGTGTGGATGAAAGGCCTGATTCAAAATTGCAAACCTCTCGACTTCTCCAGGTGCCGGCCGATTCCACGCAATCGCCAAGTACCCTGCATATACGTGATGCACAATCTCCATATCATCATAGACCTCCCTCACCTCGACCTGGATATAAGAATCCTTTTCGCCGGTAAAATCTCGCCATTTTTTCTCTTTGGCATCAGCTGCGAAGGTTATTTTCTCAATCAACTTTTCCGCCGCTGCCGTTATTTCTTCATTTGTCCGGCGACTGATCACTTCGTCGTTGGCATGCTGGACCGGCAGTTCATTTGATCGCACATTCCGAATGGGTGCCTGTTTCGCCACCTGTTCCACTGTTTGGTTGTCTTGTTTTCGTTGAATCTGATCGTTGACTCTAAGAATTTTCGCTATCGCTTGTCGTGACGCCATCCGTACAGACAAATAATCATCTCCTTCCATTACCGCCTTTAAGGTCGACACGACAGAAAGGGATTTTGGACCGATGTCGCCCAGGATGGTGGCTGACCAATACCGAACGCTCCTCTGTTCGCTGGTAAGTGCAACGACCAAGGCGTCAACCGTGTCCTGAGACTCCTTGCCAATTTCTATCAAGCTTCCAGCGGCGAGGTGATGTTTGTATTCGTTTGAATCGCCAAGCGTATTGACTAATGCGGATACAGCCGGTTCAGCTTTAATGCCCAGCCAACCTAACAATTTGATGGCCTCATGGTTGTATTTGCCATTCATCGCCTCTAATAATCGTGGCACCGCCTCCCGGTCATTGGGGTCTATTCTTCCAAGAGCATAGGCGGCTTGCAGCTGGAGGTTTTCAGAGCTTTCATCCCTGATTTTGACCAGTGCCGGTATGGCCACCGTCGCACTTGGCCCCAGATCAGCCAAGGCGTGAGCAGCACTACCTTGCACGTAAGAGTTTGCGTGCGCAAGCGCCGCAAGGAGTGCCGGCAGTACGCCTTCGGACTGGGGACCGATTTTGGCAAGCGTTTCAGCGGTCGTACGTTGATAAACTGAATAACTTTCTTGATTAAACAGCAGGACCTGGACGAGCGTTGGCACCGCCTTCCGAGCCTCATACCCAATCCCACCCAGCGCGATGATCGCTGCATCAATAGTACTCGTGTGAATATTCTTTTCACTGAGTACTTCGATCAGGCGTGGAACTGCCGCCTTCGCGCGTACACCGATTCCTCCAAGCGCTTTGGCAGCGCTGTCTCGCACCTGGGGTTCCGGGTCATCAAGCAGTGCAATTAATCGCGATACCGATGCTTCACTTGTCAGACCAACACTCCCCAGTGCCTCGGCGGCACTCTGTCTAACCCACGGATCGGTATCTGCAAGCATTTCAATGATCTTCGGCACCGCCGTCTCGGCCTCGGGGCCAATCGCGGCAATGGCTTGGGCGACCGCCGACCGATTGCTCGCATGCGAGTCATCTAACGCGTTGATGAGAGCGGGCAACGCCGCGGCGGCATCCTCTCCAAGCAGCGCCATCGACTTGGCGGCTTCGTGTCGTGTTCGCTGATTCCCCTCCTTAAGCGTTTTCGCTAGTAGGGACACTGCTGTTGGTCCGTAGTATCGAATCGCAGTGGCGCTTCGCTTCCCAACGGATTGACTTCCGTCAGTTGCTGCTTCGAGGATGATCGGTATCGCCAAATCCGCTCTGATCCCACTACGCGCTAAGCCATAGGCTGCCTCCAGTCGCACCCCTTGTTGCGGGTCTCGAGTCGCCTTCGTTAAACCCTCTACCAGCTCTTGCTCTGCCTCCGTCGTTATGAAATCAATTTTCCCCAAAGCCTTGATGGCCGTCTCCCGAATGGTCTGGTTCGGATCCGTCATGACGGTTATCAGCCTAGGGACCGCGGCCTTCGCGTCTGGTCCGATTTCGCCCAATGCACTTGCGGCGCAGCTTCGTATCTCTGTCTCCTCATGGCTCAACAATGCGATCAGTTCTGGCACCGCGACTTTTGCGTCTGGTCCGATTGTGCCCAAGCATCGGACGGCATCACACCGAACGCTGACGATCGGGTCATCCAACATGTCAATGATCTCCGATACGATTGCGCGATGCCTATCGCATATCTGCACCAAAGCTGTCATCCCAGCACTACGTACCCGATGGTTCGGGTCAGACAGCGTGCCCATCAACGCTGGTTTGACAAACTGGATAGATAGCGACAGGTTTTGGATTGCCTTGATCCGTTGCTCGACGTCTGGATTCTGCAATCCTTGAATTAACGGCACAACATCTGTTTCTCGGGCCATCGTGCAGGGAATACACGCTCCGACCATGAGGGCAAATGCCGCCAAGTCACGAATCTGAGAGAATAACTGCCGTACTTTTATCGTCATTGCCAAATTGATCAGAAATCAAACCCACTTCTGATATCACTCACGACGCACCCATGAATCGCAAAGACCTGGCGAACGAATGGCTCGCTGAACTACCTGAGTAATCCCATCAAACTGTTTTTCCATCGGGCACAGTGGATGTGCATCCAATAGCAGGCGTACTTCGTATAGAACCGCATCCGAATTCACATATTCGTACTGTTATGGTTTCTATATCATCGGTCCGCTACGGCAATTACCTAAGAGTCCCTAGCAAAATGGCAGGTCATGCGGTGTATGCAGGTCATGAATCGTTGTGCAAGGAGGTATGATCGTGGCTAAACAACTGATTTCGGACGCATTACGAATAATCATCGAACCTTACGTCGCGGTACGACTACGCAGAAAACGCAACCCGGGGCGCAAACCCGTCCCCGATCGCGACTGTCTGACCGTCGTTCTCGTTGTCTTAATGTCGGGCATCCCTTTTGGGAAATGCTTCCGCAGGTGATGGGCTGCGGTTCGGGTATGAACTGTTGGAACTGGCTGCATTTCGGATCACACAGAATGACCAGGAAATTGTCCATCCATCCGGCGACGTGCGTCGGGTACCGTGAATTGTTCCTTCCAACTGCGTTTCACTATTCGTTACCATTCGGGCGTTTCAAATGGTAGGCGCCTTGTCGGTGTTGAAGTTGCGGATTGCTATGAATCATCATGAGTTGTTGTCTCTAAACGCTGCTATATCTCCAATACTTGAGTCCTTTTCATCGCGCTGCGATGCTCAGGTTCGGCTCTTGACAAGGGAAACCGTGTCCTACGATCGCGGATCAAAAAAGAATAAATGATCTTGTTGCTTGAGTCGCGACACTCATGCGGTTGATCAGTAGATGACAACTCTTTGAGTAGATGACGACTCTTTGTATACTGGCGACAGTTTCGTAGATAACAAAGGGTATCAGGGAAAGGTCGGGCCATTAGCAATTAATAATGCACGTTCGTCATTCGCAATATCGGTGAGAGTTGTCATTGTGAGCCTGTGGAAAAGGAGGCTGGAATCCCATGTCACGATCCAACAAGATTCTCAAGCGGCTGCGACGGTTGATGACATTGCGAACGTCGCGCGACAATGCCCGTAGCCATCGGCGAGGTTCGTTCTGTGGGCTTGAGCCACTCGAGCAACGTATCTTGCTATCGGGCGACTTCAACTATACCGCGGTAGATAATACGCCACTGACACTTTCGGTCGCCGGCATAAATCTGGTTGTGTTGGATTCGAACAACCTCGGTGGTACGCCTCTGGCTTCGACGGCGGTCGCCTCGGTCAGCGCTGGTGTCTGCATTGACTCGGATGGCAACAACGTCGATATCACCATCGATGGTAGCGTCCCGTCTAACATAGGCGGAGTCACACTGATCGGTGGCAGCGGCACCAACACCCTAGACGCTTCGGCGTACACGGGCGACACAACGCTCGACGGCGGCGATGGTAACGACATCCTTAATGGGGGTGTCGGCAACGACACCTACATCGTCGGCGCAGGCCTGGGAGCCGACACGCTCACCGACGCCGGCGGGTCGGTCGACAAAATCCAGGCGACGTCGAGCGTTAACGGCAACCTGACCATCACCGGGACGACGGTTACCGCCACAGGGCCGTCCGGGACGATCGCGTCATTCTCGTCGTCTGATATCGAAGCCGCGGAACTCGTCGGTGGATCCGGCAGCAACACGATTAAGGTCGACGGGTTTACAGGGACCCTTGTGCTCCGTGGCCAAGGTGGCTCGGACACTTACGAATTTGGAAACAATTTCGGGAACGTCACGGTTGATGACGCCGGCGGAGGGACGCTGGATTTCACGACCGGTTTTCTATCCAACAGTGGGTACTCGATCTCGGCGAATGTCAACAATGCCGGTGATACGGTGTACCGCGGCTTCGACAACACCGATACGCATGTTGGAACCGTTACGGTCAAGAGTGGCGGCACCTTTGTCTCTGACCTCGTTTTGCCGGCCGCGATTGATCTGACACACCTTGCAGATGGCCTGGGTTGGCTGGGTATTCTCGGCGACACAATCGACAATGACGAGTCGCGGCTGGTGACACCGGTACCGCTGTTGGCCGGCCGGACGCTGGGCGAACTGATCGATGTCGGCGGGTTTATCCGCACCGAGTTGCGTGACAACGTCACTGCTCTGAGCAGTCCGACCCTTGACGAATTGGTGCACGGGATTGACCAATTCAATGTGGGTGGCGTGAACATCGACGTTACGGCGCTGCTGGACGGGAACGTGCTTGCTATCGATTTTCTGGTAGCGGCAGAGCGTGACCTCGCCGGCCTAGAGATGGCGTTGGGGGACCAACTTGAACAGTTTCTGGTCGCGGAAAACCTGACCGGCACACTCAAGACGCTGATCGACTGGGACTTCACTGTTAAGGTCGACGGTGGGGCGGGGGCCGACGCGACGCAGACGTTTTCGGTTGACCTAAGCGGCGCCGGGACCACCGACCTGTTGGTCGAAGCGCAGGTCAACGACACCAACGCGAGCTTCAGTGCGCGAGCGGGATTGTTGGGCCTGGGTATTGGGACGACCGGGACTAGCACCATCAAGCTAGAAGGCGCGACGGGCGGGGCGCCGATCAGCTTCAGCGTAGATACGTCGACTCTAGGCACCGCAGCGGGCATGACACAGCTGGTGATGGCGGACCTCAGCACGTTTACCGTGTTGAACCCTTCGGAGCAGGCGAATGTCCGGGTCGACCTGTTTGTCGCGACCCCAGGGGTCACCGGGCTGACGGCCACGACCCCCGAGATCCATTTTGCCGACGACCTGTTCGATGGCGCGGACCCGGCAGCGATCACGGACACGGCAACGCCTGGCGCCGCGAATACGACGAATTTCGCTACGCTCGGGCTAACGGACTTTCTGAATTCCGACCCTGTCGTGGTGGCCAATCAGCTCGAGTTCTTGTCAAACTTCTTATTGTTTTTTGATGAGAAGGCGTTGGAGACCAGCAGCCTACCGGTGCCGCTGGCATCGGGGACCACGTTGGGCGATCTGTTCGACCTGGACCGAGAATTCCGGATTAAGGTTATCGACGCGATCCAGACCAAGCCACTAGCGTCTACGACGACGCTGGCATCACTGAATCGTGGGTTCGGTGTGCGCACTGTCACGGGGGCAGATTTTGTGGTTCAGCTGCGTAGCGGGGTCAGCTTCGAAGTCGACCTGAACCCGTCGCCGGCACTGACGACGGTTGGCGATCTGTTGACGCACATCGTTAGCAGCGGACCGGGCTCAGCATTGTTTGATGCGCAACTGGACGAGGTTCGCGGGGGGTTTCTTCTGATCGATAAGACGATCGGTGGCAAAAGCTTCAGTGTGGAAGCGGTGAACGGATCACCGGCGCTGACGGACTTGGGGTTAACAGCGCCGGCCAGGTCTGAACTGGTGAACAACCTCGGGCCTTTCTTCGTGATCGCGTCGGACCTGGGCAACGCCGGTGTAAACTTTGAAACCGTGCAGGAACTTGCAGCGATATTGGGTATTGGCAGCAACCTGGTCTACACCGCGGGCAATCCGAACGGTAGCGTTTCACTGCCGTTTTCAGTGGACATCAGCGCGACGGTGCTGACCGGGACAGTCAGCAAGGTCGTCAGCGGCACGAAGCTCGAAGCGGCCGGTGCGGGGCTGGGGACGGACGGCGGCATGGTCGGGCGTTTGATTGAGATAACCGGTGGCACAGGATTGGGGCAGGTGCGGCGGATCGTCGCCAATGCCCTAGAAGATGAGGCCACCGACACACACAGCATCACGGTCGATTCTGCGTGGTCGACAGCGTTGGACAATACAAGCCAGTACAAGATCCGATCGGATTTCGGTGCCGACTTGGCGATGTTTGATATTGGACCCCTGCAGGGCCTGCAGACCACCGACGATGTTTCGATCACCCCTTCGGGGACACTTGAAGTTCCGTTGGAGCTTCTGCTGTCTCCGATCGGGGGTGCGGTCACCGAGTCGACATCGATTAACACCCTTAGCGGCGGGGCGGGGGTGGGTGTGGCGGCATCCCGTGCGGCGATGGGCACGCTGGAGTTGGCCACCAACCCTGCGGACGGTGACACGGTGACGATCGGTAGCAGGACCTACATGTTCCAGACAGTGCTAACGGACTCGAACGGGCACGTGAAGATCGGCACCGATACAGCTCAGTCCCTGGCGAACCTGTTTGCGGCGATTAACCTGGGACCTGGGCGGGGGACGGCGTACGCGTCGTCAACTTCGCTACACACAACCGTGCGCGCGGAGGCGGTCGGCACCACGGAATTGATCGTCCAGGCCAAGACCGCGGGCAGCGCTGGCAACAGCATCGCCACGTCGAGCTCCATCGCGGGCGTATGGAAAGATCCGACACTGACAGTGGGTGCGGAGTTCGACGATATCCGAGTACAGCTCCTGGACGGGACCACGTTCTCGGTGGACCTGGACCACAACCCGACCGAGATTGCGCTGGCCGATCTGGGCGTGGCGCTGGATGGGTCGGGGGCGGACCTGACGATCACGTTAAGTGGCGGCACCAGCTTCGACATCCAGCTTGAGCAGGCGACGACCGTCGGGGATGTCATCCAGCTGATTGAGAGCGCATTCGCGTCGCACGCCGCGGCGAACGGGGGCATCGCGAATGACGATTTCGAGATCCGGGTGGATCATGCGCGCGGGATAATCACGCTGATCGACTACACCGACCCGGGGATGGGCAACCTGCTGGTTGCAAACGCTGGTTCGGCAACGGCGGCAGCGGAGCTTGGGTTGGCCGTGGCGGATCAGCTGTTGGCGTTTGAAGGGCGCGATGCCCAAGCGATCGTTGCCAGTTATACCGACGTCGGGGATATCCTAAACAGGATTCGAACAGCGTGGAGCGCTCACAACAACGATGTGGCGACCGATTTCAAGTTCCAGGTACGGGTGAATTCAAGTGGGCTGGGAATCGATGTGCTCGATGCGACGGCGTCGGCGCCGGTCAGCGCATCGGCAACCGTGGTGTCGACGACGGTCGGCTCGATCGTCCTGGATAACACGATGGCGAACCTGTTTGGTGGCAATGGATTGCCCGTCGATGCCGGACAACAGCCGGACCTTAGCGGGTATACGGTCCAGTTTTCATGGATCAAGGACGGGCAGCCAAAGACACAAACAAGGCGGATTGCGGCACAGTCCGTCGATACGAGCGTGAACGAAACGGAGTTGTTCCTACTTGAGCCGTGGGACCCGGACGACTCAGACCTAACGCCGGAAGGCACGGTAACCCTGTTGCTCCCGACCGATGTCACCGCTCTGAATAGTGCGCCGGCGCGGGCAAATCTCGGCCTGTTTGGGCCCGGAGTCCAACAGGTGATCAACGCGAACTCGGTGCTTGCCGACATCGGGACGGGTGTCACATTTTCAACGACGCCGAGTGACCCGGACCTGCAAGTGCAGCTCTCCGGCGGGCCGGCCACGGCCTTCACGGTGGACCTAGACGGCTCGGTGACCGTGCAGGACGTCTTGAACAAGATTTCGGCCGCATCGACCAGCAATCAGTTCGACATCCTTTCCGACCTGAACAGCGGCGCGGTATTGCTTGCAGACTTCGGTAGCGCCGTGGGTTCGTTTACGCTAACTTCTCTGAACGGGTCCAACATCGTCGAGATGCTTGGGATTGGTGGACCGGGTGTACAGCAGCAGGAGACAGAGTTCTTCACGGGGACGGTCGATGGGGTCAGCGGGGCAACGGTCATCACGATTGACGCCCAGATCGACGCGGGTGAACTGGTGGGGAACGTATTGGAAATCGACTCGCAGAAGCGGGAGATTATCGCGAACTTCGGAAACCTGGTGATTGTCGGGTCGGGGTTCACAGACGCCGCGAAGGATGACACGTACCGCGTCTTGGCGCCGCAGCCACTGGTGATCTCACTCGATGGCCCGGGGTCCTATGCTCTTGAAGGCAATTCGGTGACAGGTGACGAACCGGGTCGGCACGCGGCCGTGGCGACCGATGGCGTCACACCGCACCTGAAGACGAATCTGCTGCTGTCGGCCAAATCCTTTGCGGCAACAGGAACCTGGGGCCCGCTGGGTGTCGGGATCAACTCCGGCGACAGCGCGACGCTGGACGCGGATATCGACCTGAACATCGTGCTGGACGATCCTGGCAACGAGGCGGGGGCGGCACGCGCGACACTGACCGAACTGAACCAGAACGTTGACCTGCCAGACACGCTGATCGACGTGCAGACGTTAAGTGGTGACCTGGACGTGTTCCTGCCGGTCGGGCTGAGCCCGGTGCCGGCGTCATCGTCGCTGAGCGCGTTGAGCGACTTTGTCAAGATCGACGTGGATGACGTCGACATCGTGGACCTGGACGCGAAGCTGGATCCGGTCCCGCTCACGTCGACGGGAACCACCGCGTCGGACGATTTGAAAGCACTGCTGGAAGATGTGCAGGATGTCACCATTCAGGAAGTGACTGCCGCCGTCGCGGATGTCGCAGCCTATCTGACCCTCCTCGAGAGCATGCCTCAGCTAGGAGGACTGGAGAATTCCCTGGCGCTGCGTGTGCCGGGCCTGGGTGTGAGCCCGGCGGAGCTGATCAGCCTGGGCGGTGCCTTCGACAATCTCATCGATCAGCTTGACCTGGCGGCACCTGGCACACTCCAGGACGTGGAGGTCGTGATCAGCGATGTGCTGGGCACCGATTTCAATTCCGGGTCGCCGGCGCTGGGGCTCGTACACGACACGGCCAACAAAGCGATCCAGGTGCAGCTGACCGGTTTGGGGTTGGCCAGCGTCTTCCAGGATGTACCGTTTTTCCTGGACCTGTTGTCGCTTGACCCATTTGAAGAGTTCAAGGTGGCGGAGGGGTCGGTCACTTCGGACGCCTCAGACGCCACGCTGACGGACAGCAACGCGTCATTCGACAACAGCATGGTCGGGATGACGGTGCGGATCATTGCGGGCACGGGGTCGGGACAAGAGCGGACGATCAACGCGGTGACCAGCGGAACCGTATTGGCACTGGATTCTGCGTGGACGACACCGATCGACGACTCGGACAGCAAGTACCAGATCATTGATACGAACGTTTCATTGCTGTCGGCGAACCTGACGGCGGCAAGCGTGATCCAGGACATGGGCAGCGTGGTCTCGGAATTTGTTGATACCGACGTGAGTGGTCTGCTGGACGTAAGCGTAGGCGTCCTTGCCCCGATCACCGGGACGGTGACGACGGCCGGCGGGTCTGCGATCCTGATCGACTCGGCGGCAGCGTTCGCTTCAACGGGGCTTAAAGACCTTGTCGGATTGACGGTGGAAATTGTCGCGGGAACAGGGCAGGGGCAGATCAGAACCATTACCGGCGTGACATCCGCCACCGAGCTGGCTGTGGACAGCGCGTGGGGCGTGCCGCTGGCGGCCGACAGTGAATACCTGATCCGGCTACCGGCGTTTCTTTATGGGGGCGCCGGCGTGACCGATCTGACCCTGACACTGAAAGCCGGAAATACGGATCTGGACTTCTTCACACTGATGCGCAGCACTCAGGTGGAAGTGGTCAACGGGTCGTACGCGCTGCACCGAAAGGGCGACTCGAGCTCGGGCGCGAACTTCGGAGCCACGCTTTCGTCAAACAAGCGTCTGTCCGGCGCCGCTGGCTCGACGGCGGCTTCTCTAGATGGCGAATTGAACACAACGCTCCCGCTTGATTACCCGGCGTCTGTCCCGGCTGCCGACCCAATCCAGCCGATCCAACTGGTCAGCGCTGATCTAAAAGATGGTTCCGGTAGCGTCTTCCGGCTTAGCGGTCCCGACGTGGACAACGACCTGGTCACCGTCGATCTACGCGAGAATCTGGACGGGTTCCGGCAGGGATTCGACATCCTGCTGACCGAGCTGGACAAGGTCCTCGACACAGCTCTATTTGACATCACTCCCGGCCTGCCGCTGGTAGGCGATCAGCTTGCCGATGCGATTGACCTAGCACCCCAGATCATGGACAAGTTGGGGGACAACTTCGACACGGTCACGGAGGTCCTGACGCCTGACTCTGCGCGGCTCGCGATCTTTGAGGCGTTCGGCCCGGGAGGTCTTGGGTGGCTGCAGGACGGGAACGACACGGGGACCGATGTCTCGTTGGATGACGTCAAGCTTTCGGCCGCAGCGGACTTGGTGACGTTTACGTTTGACTTAGAACGCTCGGTCAGCCCGCTGTCCTACCCGATCGACCTGGATCTGGCGCTGCCGGACTTTGGGCTGACGATTGAAGGGCAGGCGGATGTAGACTTTGGTTTCAAGATGCCGGTGGTGCTCGGGTTCTCGACCGGTCCCGACGGGGCGTTTCTAGGATTAGATGATTCCAATCCCGAAATCGAGATGACTCTTCAGGTGGAGCTGCCTGCCGCGGCGACCGGGACAGGGCTGGCGGCTCAGTTTGGAATTCTTCCCTACATCGTGAAGGATGGGGACAACGACATCACGGGTGACGTCGACAGTGCAACGAGCACCACCCTCGTCGATTCGTCGATGACATTCAGCGACGTCGCCATCGGCCAGGAGGTGAAGATCACCGCGGGCACCGGGATGGGGCAGGTGCGGACGATCACGGCGGTGAACACCAGCACCGGGACACTGACTGTCGACAAGGCGTGGGACTCGAACAAAACCCCCGATTCGACCAGCGATTACCAGATCATCAGCAGGACGTTTTTGGCCGGTACCTTTACGGTCGATATCGATAAAACGCTGAACAATACGGCTGATTTCGGCGACGAGCTATCGCACATCGAGCTGATCAGTGCGGCGGCATCCAATCCGGCCAACCTGCTGTCGTCCAGCAGCGGTTTTGCCGGGGAAGGCCGGATCGATCTGGACCTCCGGACCGATCTGCCTGCGATTAACGGCGCGCGTACGACGTTAACGTTTACCAACCAGCCGGCCGACGCCGAGACTTTTACGATCGCGGGCGTTCAATACGAGTTTGAGGCAACCGCCTTAGACCTGTTTAAGATCCACATCGAAAGCGACCTCAGCAAAACGATCGACCTGATTATCAAGATCGTCAACCACGGCCAGGTGAACCCCGACAATTTTGGATTGTTTGGGGGCACACAGTTTCTGATCGACCCGCACCCGCATGTTAGGGCGGCCCGGGGCCCGGGCAACAGCGTCATCTTCCAGACCAAAGATCACGGGCCGGTGACAAACGGTTTGTTTTCGGCGTCTGAGAACATCGCCAATGCTACTTTCAGTTCAGCAACGCTGAACGGCGCCACAGACGGTGCGGAGCTGCCGGCGTTCCGGATGAACATCAGTGTTCCCAAATGGACGTTCACGAATAGCAACTTCGATACGGGAGGATCGCAGCCCACGATCAACGTGGATCCCGTCGAGTTTGAGCTGGTGTCATTCATGCGCGACTACGTCGGTCCGTCTCTGACCCGGATCCGCACGGCCATGCAGCCGCTGGACGGGGTCGTGGATTTTCTGAATAGCTCCGGGTTTTTCCTCCTGAACCTGTTCTTCGGCTGGTCCCCGTATGCGGGTGCGACGTCATTTGGTGGGGACGCCGAGATCGGGAACTTTGCCGGCGCATCCAATGCGATCCGGGCGATCGTCGAAGGCGGCAACCCGTACGAAGGCAACTTTGCGACCGAGCTGGTCGACACCCTGGCTGAGTTGGTGACGCTGGACTTCCTGAAAGATGTCGACCTGCCCCCGATCGATCTCCTGGCCGGCGAGGGCTGGATCAATATGGGTAGTTTTACGGTGTCCTATAGCGACGCCACGAGCGGATCGGGCGTGTTGTCGCCGACGACGTCCACGGTCGTTGAGTTCGGGAAACTCAGTGACTCGCTTAGCAACGGGACGATCATGGGTCAGATCAATTCGATCGCCAGCAACACCAGCCACAGCGCCCATAACGCGGCGCTCGCATTTATTGCGACGCAGGAGCTTCCCGGCATACAGGCGATTTCCGGTGTCATCGGGCTGTCGCTGGTCACGGTGATCAATGCATTTGGTGGAACCGGCTTCGACCCGATCGAACACACCCTGCTCAAGTCATACAAGGATACAAACAACGTCACGCAGAGCCGGCTGTTCGAGCTTCTGCTGGGTGACCTGACGCCCGGCGGGACCAGCAGCCCCGAGACAACGGTCTTGTGGAGTTACGGGACGCCGGAATTGTTTGTTCGGCTGCAGGTGAACATCCCGCTATCGATCGAACGGTTCGTCAAGAAGTTGTTCCCCGAGACAGAAAAGATCGGCCCGATCCCGATCTCGGGCAGTGCAGGGCCGTACATCGTGATCGCGTTCGAGGCCAAGGCCGATTTCCAGGCGTATGTCGACGCGACCGGTTTGGAGAAGTTTGCCAGCACACGAAATGTGGTGGACATACGCGATGGGTTCTTCTTCGATGACACCGAAGGTGTACAAGACACCCCGAGCCTGCTCGGCATAGATACACGCGACGGCGTCGATGTGGATACCGGATTTGACCCAAACTTCGGCGACGCCAGCCGCCGCAAGGACGAAGACCAGTCTCGGATCCTCGGTGGCCTGGGGCTCGGGTACAAGATTGATGTCAGATTCGGGGTTGCCCTATTGAACACAAGCATCTCGCTGGGGACCGAGGCGGTGTTCTTCATCGGGGAATCGCTGAATTTCATCGACCCGGACGGTGACAAGCGGGTTCGCGCCAGCGAGTTTGACCTGCAGCTGCTGCAGGGCCAGTCGACCCCACCAAACTTTGACAAGGACGATATCTACGAGGTCGGGATCGGGACAGAGCTTCGGTGGGACGTGAACTTTTTGTGGCAGGTCAGTGTGCTGTTCATCGGGCGGGCGTCGATCCTGGATATCCGCATCAACCTCATCTCGCTGGTCTTCCCAAACATTATCCTGAACCCCAATGCGACACAGACGCCGCCGACGCTGGCAACGGTCACCGCCAACAACTCCTATACCAATAGCAACACCGACTCGTTCGATGAACATGATTTCTTGACACTGGTCGGGTCTGATCCGAGCAGCATCGATACGCTGAAAGTTGATCTGAGCACCGCCAGTTCGGACATCGTGTACGTCGGTCCGGGCAGCGCAGACAACAAAGTGATCGTCTCGAATCGGGTTTGGATCAAAGAATTCTCCAACATCGAGCTGGTCGAGGTGACTGGCAGCAGCTCGGCCGATGAGATCTTCATCAGCCCGACCCTGACACTCCCAGTGATTGTCTACGGCCTCGGTGGAGCGGATACGATCAAAGCCGGCGGCGGGGCGGCGTTTATCGAGGGCGGCGACGGCGCAGACACGATCACCGGTTCTACCTTTATTGACTTTATCTTCGGCGGGTCCGGTGCAGACAACATCTTTGGTGACGACGGGACCGACGTGCTCATTGGCGGTACGGGGCCCGATACGATCAAGGGCTGGCGTGACGACGATCTGATCTACGGCGACCAGGTCAGCGGCAGCAGCGGTGGCGCAGACACGATCGACGGCGGCACCGGCAACGACGCCATTTTTGCCGGTCCCGACGCCGACACCGTCGACGGCGGCTTAGGCAACGACACCATCGACGGTGGTGCCGGTGCAGACACCATCACCGGCGGCGATGGACGCGACGATATCAAGGGAGGTAGCGGTGGCGACACGATCAGTGGTGGCTTAGGCAATGACACCCTCGATGGCGGTTCTGGGGCCGACACCATCAACGGTGACGGACACCGCGATACCATCGCCGGCGGCACCGGCAACGACATCCTGGACGGCAACGGGGCATCCGACATTGTTTATGGCGACAACGGCCCGCCCAATGCCGACCCGAGCGGTGACGACATCATCAACGCGAAGGACGGCCACGACTTCTTGGACGGTCAGGGTGGTAGCGACACGTACCTGTTGGGTTTCGTCGGTGGTTTGGGCGACACGCTGGTGACCGTTCTGGACACAGGCGATTCGTCGGGGACAGACTTGTTCACGGCAACCGGGACGGTGGACGACGACGAGTTCCTGCTCCGCACGAACAACAACGGGTCGCGCGCGTTCGTGGCGCTGATCAACAGCACGGACCGTGTGGAACGCATCGATTACAGCGGTGTAGAGCGCATCGTGATCAGCGGCGGGTTGGGTGACGATTTCTTCGCCGTGGACGACACCTCGGCCGAGATCACCCTCAACGGCGACACGGGTAACGACACCTTCCAGATCGGTCAGCTGTTCCGTTCGCCGCGTACCTTTGTCGCGGCGAACGTCTCGGTTGATGACGAGTTCGCCACACTCGAGACAACACGCGGATTCTTATCCAACGGCGTTAGTGCCCCGATGACAGTCAACGGTGGGTCTGGGGCCGACAGCTTTGTCGTCTATCACAATCTGGCCGTCTTGACGCTTAACGGCGATGCCGGTGACGATTCATTCGAGATCAAAGCGTTCGCACTCATTGGGTCGCAGGAACCCGAACGCGCCCGGACAGACATTTCCGGTGGCGGAGGTGCCGACCTGGTGATGTACGCGGTCAACGCGCCGGTCAACATCGATGGCGGAGATGGTTTCGATACCCTGATCGCAACCGGAACAGAGTTCGGCGATGACTTCGTGATCACAAAGAATGGGGTCTTTGGTGCTGGGCTGAACGTTAACTTCGCCAACATCGAGTCTCTGCGAGTGGACGGAGCTGAGGGCGACGATCGATTCTTTATCAAGAGCACTGACCCGAACGTCGTGACCGAGATCTTCGGCGGTCTGGGCAACGACACATTCAACGCATCGGGTGACGCACCACCTGTCGTCAGCAACGATCTTTTGGGACACAGCGGGATCATTACGCACAGCGTCACAGCCGTGGATCCTGCCGCAGACGCAGCGTTTGATGGCATCAAGCTGCACGGGATATCGGCGAATGTCGGTGACAACGACGAACCGGCCGTGGCCATCCGTGAATCGGACGGCGCGACGATTGTCACTGAGGGCGGTGTGGCGGACACCTATCAGGTGGTCCTGACCAGCCAGCCAGCGGTGGATATTTTTGTGAAGGTGCTGGCCCCGATCCCGACAGACGACGAACGTGAGCTGCGCGCAAGGGCGTTTTCCGTGGACAGCGATCACGCCGACGCGGTGACCACAAACGACGGGACTTCGGTCACATTGAAGTTCACCACGTCAAATTGGAATACGCCCCAAACGGTTAAGGTCGCTGCTGGTTCGGCCAGCTACACCGACGCCGCCGGTTTGTTAACGCGGCCCGAGCTCGGTGACGGTACGGCGTTTACATTTGACGATAGCGCTTTTGAAGGCCGGAAGTTTGGCGTGATCAACCACACGGTGTTCGCCGACGTCGCATCCGAGGAAGGCGGATTGGATCTCGGCACCCAGTCGCGGCTCGAAGGTGCTCGCAGGGTCCTGGTCGAGCTATCCGGGACTGTGAATGATGGCAACGATTTTACTATCACCATCGGCAGTGATGTGGTGACCTACACCGCAGACAGCAACGACACCGCGGCGGACGTTCTTGCGGGACTGGCGACCGCGGTCAATACGGCGGCTCTGTCCGATCCCGTGTTTGCGTTTCTTGTGCGGGAAACGGTGATCAATATGCCCGCCTCACCCACGACCGGCAACGACATCAAGATCACCTTTGCCGACCTGGGTTTGGACTTTACCTATACCATCCAGGTGACGGACCTGACGTCTGAGGACCTGGCTGAAAGTGTCGCCGACTTCTTGAACAGCCAGAATCTTGTGGGTGTGACGGTTGAGGCCAACACTGCCCTGTCGGGCAGCGGTGCGATCGTGATCAGCGACGTCAATCTCGACACCATCACAGAGTCCGGCGCGCCCGGCAACCCGACGGTCAACGACCGCCTGGTCCTGAACTCCGACGACGCGAACATCCTCACGGACGACACGACCGACTTTGCGGTTTCGACGACCAATACCTCGATTTCGTTTGACATCCGCGTCGACGGCGGAAACGGTAACAAGGCGATTCTGGAATTGCCGATCGGTACGGACATTATTGGTAGGTCGTTCACCGTGGTCAGTGGGCCAGCAGCAGGTGAGTCTCGGTTTGTCATCGCGAACAACTCGGGTGTTATCACGCTTGATCGCCCGTGGGACCCCAGCAACCTTCCAACGTCGGCCAGCACTTTCCTGGTCCGGATCGACGACGCGTTGGTCGGCACCGGCGCGACGGCCGACAACGTCAACTTCACCTTCACCGACAGCACCAACCCGTTCCCGACGACCGGTACCGGCTTGGCCGGGCGCACGCTCGAGATCGTTGGCGGCACAGGGAGCGGCCAGCGGATCTTAATCCTCTCGAATACCAGCAGCCAACTCACACTCGCCGGTGCCTGGTCGGTTGCCCCGGATACAGGCAGTATCTACCGGATCGAGCGCTTCGATGGCTTGGCCATCCCGAGCGTGCAGGTCCAGATCAACGACAACGATGAAGCCGGGATCATCATCACCCAGTCTAAAGCCGAGACCTCGGTCATCGAGGGCGGCGACGAAACCCGCGAAATGGACACGATCGATGTCCGACTAACCAAGGCGACCGATTCTGGCAAAAACGTGACGGTTGACCTAAACAGCGCCGGCGGAAACCTGACATTCGACACAAGCAAACTAACTTTCAGCAACGCCGATGGCACGACCACCAAAAGCGTGACCGTCAGCGCCACCGACGACACCATCCGAGAAGGGGCGCACACCGACCTTATCGAGTTTATAGTGACCGGTGGTCCTACCGATACGACGTCTACTCAAAAGGACACCTTTACGATCGGTAGCGATACCGAAGCCTTCCTCGTTGGCCTGTCCTTCCTGCCAAGCAGCATCACCTCTGTCACCGTCGGCGGGACCGCGCAGACCCAGGGCACGGACTTTAAGGTGATCGAGAACAAGATCGTGTTCATCGATTCGATGGGTGATCCCAGGTCGGTGACCAATACCACGGTGGTGGTGGACTACAGCTACCTGATCATCGGTTTCGCCAGCGCCGCGACACCGACGGTGCTCACCCGGATCAGTGACGACGACGCCCCGACCGTTTTGGTCCGCGAGTCTGGAGGTTCGACCGATGTGATCGAGTCGTCCAGCCCAGGTGCCATCCACACCGATTCGTATGACTTGGTTTTGACCGCGGCACCGACGTCTGACATTATCGTGACCGTTACGCCCGAGATCACCAAGACCACGCGTACAGGTGGGATCCGTCACGATCTGGTCCAGGTCGCGCTTTCCAGCACCGACACCCGTTTCATCAGTCACTACACGGTTGCGATCACCGGCACCGTTGACGGTGATGACGAATACCAAGCAAGCATCGGTACCACATCGATCAGCTACAAGGTGGATGCCCAGACGGACTCGACGCTTGCCGATATCGCTACCGGTCTGGCCGCCGCGGTCAACGCCGAAGGCCTAACAGGCGTTGTGGCCGACGCAACCGCCGGCGACGGCACACTGACCATCAACGTCTCCGGCGGTGATGAATTGACTGTCGGGGTGGTCACCGACAACGGTGCCCAAGACGCAGGTATCACACTCACTTTAGATCAGCAGACGGTCACGTTCGGAGCGACAGGCTGGGATAACCCAGTCCAGGTCGACGTCGAGGCGATTGATGACGCCGTTGTCGACGGCGGCGATACCAAGGTATTTGCGCCGGGCCCGAACTCGCTGAGCGAGATCCTCGGCCCTGTGATTCTGGAGGGCGGCGGTGGCGATGGCTCGTTGGGTGCTGAAGACCCGGTTTTGCTCGCTGGTGAAACGAACGTCAAGACGCCCGACGGCTCGGTCGTTACCTTGTCGGGCGTCCAGATGACCGTGC
The DNA here is from genome assembly GCA_965222495.1 of Phycisphaeraceae bacterium. Taxonomy (GTDB): domain Bacteria; phylum Planctomycetota; class Phycisphaerae; order Phycisphaerales; family Phycisphaeraceae; genus CBDCUA01. The sequence goes on from CBDCUA010000007.1 coordinate 1,744,293, forward strand.
TCGAATCGAATCTGAATGCCGCGGTGGCAAGGCTCGGGCTAAACGACCTCCAAGACCTAATCGACAATACCGTGGAGGTCGCTGCGTCGACGGTGTCCAGTGCACTTGGCAGCTTCCGGCGTATCGTCGGCGTCACCGACGGCGCAACCGGCGAAAAGATCCTGACGGTCAATGAGCCATTCATCGACAACATCGACCGGTACACGGTTACACTCGCTGGCACTGTCGAGGCCGGCGATCAGTACACGGTACTCTTCGACGGCGCTCCAATCACATACACGGTGACGGGAAGTGAGGCCTCAATCAACGAGATCGCCTCTGCACTGACGGCAGCGATCGTGGGCGCTCAAGTCAAGGGCGTCACCGCAACGGCGGCGACAAACGTGATGAGCCTGGAGGTTGACCCAACGATCAACGTTTCAGCTGCGGTCACCGTTGACGGGTCGAACACGGACTCTGAAATCACCCTGGCCCTGGCAACACCCGTCGCGCTGAACGAAACACAAATCACTGGGTTTGCGATTACGACCGAAAGCCTTAACTTTTTCGTCAAAGAAGAAGAGGCGATCGATGTGCTCTTCGTCCACGACGAAGACAGTCCAGCCGATTCAACAGGGCTGCTGACCGCAAACAGGTTGTCCGGCCTGAATATGGGACCGGCCAACGTTGACGGCCGGTTGTTCCCTGATCCAGGCGGGCGGTTCCGCGCATTCGGCATCACCTATGGTGATCTCGAGGTGATGGATATTGAACTCGGAAGCGGTTTGAACACCCTTACCGTCCAGGGCACCCCGACGCGGGACGACGGGTACCAGACCTGGACGACCATCAACACAGGCGACGATATCCCTGATCCAAACACGCCAAGCATCACCGGTGACACGGTCAACATCACACTTGTCGAAACAGACACCGTTACCGTTGATGACGCGACCCTCGGATCCGCCTTCAGTGCTGCGGCCAGCGACCCGGTTTCCGGTCTGGCCACGCTGAGTTTTGCCAGCGACGTCCTGACCACCGATGGCAGCCTCAAAGGTCAGATCGTCCGCATCGGCGGGATGGGCGGCCAAGAAAGGCGTATCCTTTCGAATACCGCCTCCAAACTCACCGTCGAAGGGATCTGGGAGACCATCCCGGACGGCAACCAGACGATCGAAATAGTCGATGAAGCCGACGGCAACATCGCCGTCAACACGGAGGGTGGCGATGACACGATCAACGCCGGGGGCTCAACGCTCGGCCTGGTGCTTTTTGGCGGCCTCGGCGCCGATACGATCACCACGGGTTCTGGCGACGATATCATCTTCGGTGACCGCGGCCGTGTTGATTACTACGGCCCGTCCGTGGCCGGTACGTCGGTACGCCCCATCGTCACACGCCTGGGCAGCGCACCCGGTCCGATCACGGGTGTGGCGACCGGCGACTTTGGTAACGACGCGACGCTCCTGGACGCCAACGCCAGCTTCCCGGTTCCCGATACGTTTGATATCGGTTTGCGCGGTCTATTTGTTGACATCAACAATGGCACCGGATTCCTGCAGACGCCCCGTTTGGTCACCAACAACAGCGCGACCAACCTCGATATCAATCCAAACTTTACGGAGACACTTGACAACACCAGCGCGTATCGGATCTCGACGTTCCCGGAGGATCAGACCGACGGCGTGATCCGCGATGCGAACCTCCTTGTCACTGTTGATGACAACCTCGGCGGTGCCGATACGATTGTCGCCGGTGGTGGCGCTGATCAGATCTTCGGCGGCGCAGGCGGCGATCAGATTACCGCTGATGCCGGGGCCGACGTCGTTATCGGCGACGCCGGCGTCGTGGAACGCGAGGGTACAGGATTCGACGTCAGCTTCGTCGCCGGTGCAAGTGTCCCGGTAACGACAACAAGCCTCGACCGTATCAGGACCAAATCGACCTCCGATGGCGGCGCTGACATCATTACCGGCGACTCCGGTGATGATGTCATTCTCGGTGGTGCCGGTGCCGACCAGATCGACGGCAACCTGGACGCGGACATTATCTTCGGTGATTTTGGCGAGGTTGACTACAACCAGGGCACGCTAGAAGACATGCGGTCGACCGATTCGGTGTTTGGCGATGCCGATACCATCGGCGGGCAAGGCGGCGCCAACATCATCTTCGGCGGCGCCAACGGGAACATGACGCAAGACACCATCACCGCGAGCAACGGCGACAATATTGTCTTCGCCGATTTCGGTGTGATCGACTACAGCGTTGATGGAAACCTTGCTGATATCGATCTGATCGACTCGATCGACCCGACAGTCGGCGGCGATGATAAGGTCACACTTGGCAATGGCACAAATATCATTATCGGTGGTGCCGGGGTAGATACCCTCATCGCCGGCGATGGCAGAAACATCGTCCTGGGCGACAACGGCACGTTAACCGCAGATACTGACGGCAACGCGGTATTTGGCAACATCCTGATCACAATCGGCCAGATCGAGACCACCGACCCGACAGTTGGTGGTGCCGACAGCATCACGACCGGTACCGGCGACGACATTGTCCTGGGCGGCCATGACGGTGACACGATCACGGCCAGCGACCTTTCCAATCTGGTGACGACCGGCGACCACAACATCGTGGTTGGCGACGATGGTAAGATCGTTTACGACAGCGACGGTGACGCGTCTGACATCGACGTGATCGAGAGCCTGTCGACCACGGCCGCCGGCGGCGCCGATACGGTGGACACGGGCCACGGCGACGACCTGGTCATTGGCGGTCGGCTTGGCGATACGATCACCGCGCGTGACGGCGACAATCTGATCATCGGTGACAGTGGTAAGGTCACCGCCGCGGCATCGGGTACGCCACAGATCGGCGGCCAGCCAATCGTGCTCGGTGTGGTTGAGACGGTCGAGTTCGGCGACGGTGGGATCGACACGATCAACACCCTTACCGGCGACGATATTGTCCTGGGCGGCCATGACGGTGACACGATCACGGCCAGCGACCTTTCCAATCTGGTGACGACCGGCGACCACAACATCGTGGTTGGCGACGATGGTAAGATCGTTTACGACAGCGACGGTGACGCGTCTGACATCGACGTGATCGAGAGCCTGTCGACCACGGCCGCCGGCGGCGCCGATACGGTGGACACGGGCCACGGCGACGACCTGGTCATTGGCGGTCGGCTTGGCGATACGATCACCGCGCGTGACGGCGACAATCTGATCATCGGTGACAGTGGTAAGGTCACCGCCGCGGCATCGGGTACGCCACAGATCGGCGGCCAGCCAATCGTGCTCGGTGTGGTTGAGACGGTCGAGTTCGGCGACGGTGGGATCGACACGATCAACACCCTTACCGGCGACGACATTGTCCTGGGCGGCCATGACGGTGACACGATTACGGCCAGCGACCTTTCCAATCTGGTGACGACCGGCGACCACAACATCGTGGTTGGCGACGATGGCAAGATCGTTTACGACAGCGACGGTGACGCATCTGACATCGACGTGATCGAGAGCCTGTCGACCACGGCCGCCGGCGGCGCCGATACGGTGGACACGGGCCACGGCGACGACCTGGTCATTGGCGGTCGGCTTGGCGATACGATCACCGCGCGTGACGGCGACAATCTGATCATCGGTGACAGTGGTAAGGTCACCGCCGCGGCATCGGGTACACCACAGATCGGCGGCCAGCCAATCGTGCTCGGTGTGGTTGAGACGGTCGAGTTCGGCGACGGTGGGATCGACACGATCAACACCCTTACCGGCGACGATATTGTCCTAGGCGGCCATGACGGTGACACGATTACGGCCAGCGACCTTTCCAATCTGGTGACGACCGGCGACCACAACATCGTGGTTGGCGACGATGGCAAGATCGTTTACGACAGCGACGGTGACGCGTCTGACATCGACGTGATCGAGAGCCTGTCGACCACGGCCGCCGGCGGCGCCGATACGGTGGACACGGGCCACGGCGACGACCTGGTCATTGGCGGTCGGCTTGGCGATACGATCACCGCGCGTGACGGCGACAATCTGATCATCGGCGACAGTGGTAAGGTCACCGCCGCGGCATCGGGTACGCCACAGATCGGCGGCCAGCCAATCGTGCTCGGTGTGGTTGAGACGGTCGAGTTCGGCGACGGTGGGATCGACACGATCAACACCCTTACCGGCGACGATATTGTCCTAGGCGGCCATGACGGTGACACGATCACGGCCAGCGACCTTTCCAATCTGGTGACGACCGGCGACCACAACATCGTGGTTGGCGACGATGGCAAGATCGTTTACGACAGCGACGGTGACGCGTCTGACATCGACGTGATCGAGAGCCTGTCGACCACGGCCGCCGGCGGCGCCGATACGGTGGACACGGGTCACGGCGACGACCTGGTCATTGGCGGTCGGCTTGGCGATACGATCACCGCGCGTGACGGCGACAATCTGATCATCGGTGACAGTGGTAAGGTCACCGCCGCGGCATCGGGTACGCCACAGATCGGCGGCCAGCCAATCGTGCTCGGTGTGGTTGAGACGGTCGAGTTCGGCGACGGTGGGATCGACACGATCAACACCCTTACCGGCGACGACATTGTCCTGGGCGGCCATGACGGTGATATGATCGGTGCCGGTGACGGCAACAATGTCGTGATCGGAGACAACGGAAAGCTTGTGTATGACGACTTGGTCAACCCCGATCCGTCAGTCCTTGACCTGATCACAACCACTGCTGCTGACAACGGCGGCGCAGACGACATCACCGTCGGCACAGGTGCTGATATCGTTCTGGGTGGTACGGCCGGCGACACGATCCACGCTGGTGCCGGTAACGACCTGGTCTTCGGCGACAACGCCAAGGTAGAAGGCGCAATCGACGCAGCACTCCTGCCACTTGAAACTCTCACTCCTGCCTTCACCTTCACTGCGATCGACATTGACAACGTCAATGCAGGCGACGACACCATCCACGGTGAAGCCGACAAGGACATCCTCATTGGTCAACAGGGCGGCGACACGATCTTTGGTGGGACCGGAGAGGACGATATCATCGGCGGCCATAACGTGAGTGCTGGCCACGACGGCCACGACAACATCGCCGGGGGTGCAGGCGACGACGTCATTACGGGCGACAACGCGATTATCGCCCGCTTGCCCCTGACCATTTCAACCAGTCCGAGAATTCGTGTCTTGGCCGGCACCGAGATCTACACAACCGACGCCGGTACCGGCGAAGACGGGGTTGCTGACATCACCACGGCCCAGCGGCTGAACCCGACCGGTGTCGCAGAACGCGCCGTGACGATCCTCGATCACTCTGACTCTCCGAATAATGACACGTTCGGCAACGATTACATCGCCGGCGGCGCCGACGACGATGTGATTTTTGGACAACTCGGCGACGACACCATCCAGGGTGACGGTTCGATCGACAGCAAGGTTAACCCGATCGATGTGGCACCCGCTGCAAGCGGTACTTCGCACACGCTGACTTCTCTTGCGGGAGCAGCGACGGTCTTCGATGGTTCGTCGGGCAACGTCGTTAGCGATGCAGACAACACCATGACGATTATTGGCCACGGCCTAACAGACGGCGACCTGGTGGCGTACACTGAAGATACAAGCGCTGTTGCTGGTCTGACCAACGGCGCCCTCTACGCGGTCGTCGTCCTCGACTCCAACACGATCCAACTGACCCAGCCAGCCGCCGCGGCACGCGACAGTGCCAACGATCTGCGGGTGATCCCCTCGGTTGACGCCGCCACCGATGGCGACGATTACATCGAGGGCAACGGCGGCAACGATTTGATCTTTGGCAACCTTGGTCAGGACGACATCGTCGGTGGAAGTTCCGACCTCTTTGCTCTGAACGCACCTTCACTGCGACCTGACGGTGGAGACGTGATCTTTGGCGGTAGCGCGACCGAAATTGACCGAAACAACCTCGGCAACCTTAACCCTGAGGGTCACGCCCGCGACGCCGATACCATCCTGGGTGACAACGGAAACATCTTCCGCCTTGTTGGGATCAATGGTGCCGATTCAGGTGACTTCCTCACGTTCACCTACGACAATTACGACATGAATCTCACCATCATCCCGCGTGCCGTCGTCCAACTCGACTACACACCGGGCGACAATGGTGGATCACCCACGGATATCGGCGCTGGTGATACCATCCGCGGCGAGGCAGGCGACGACCAGATCTGGGCCATGACCGGAGAAGATGTCGCCTTCGGCGACGGCCAGGACGACGACATCATCGGTGGCGACGGGGTCGACAGGTTGTACGGCGGCGCCGGCGAAGATGGTATGGTCGGAGACAATGGCTTGGTCAATACCAGCCGAAACGGCGATCTTGAAACCCTGCACGGCCTGACCACGGCCAACGCTGAAGAAACCCTCAGTATCTCCGGTCCATTTGTCGGAGCCGTTGAGTACATTGCCGGACGGATCCACAAGTCCTTCTCTTCCATCGCCTGGGAAGACGGTGGTGACGATGTGATGTACGGTGGTCTGGGCGACGATTTTATGCACGCCGGGGCCGGCGACGACGCCGTTAGCGGTGCTGAGGCCCTGCCGGCGTTCTTCAATCACATCCCGCAAGCCGATATCGACCCGGACCTTGACGCCCTCAATTATGATCCGGTGACCACCAAGTTCTCCGCCTACGACGCGAACAATCCTTACCAGAAGATCGCTGACTTCTTCCTTAACTTCGAGGCCGTTGATTCTAATCTCATGAAGGTTGAAGACGGCAAGGACCGAATCTTTGGCGATTTAGGAAACGATTGGCTGGTTGGCGGCACCGGTAAGGACCGCATGTTCGGCGGTCTCGGCGACGACCTGACGAATGCTGATGACAACCACGACACCAACAGCGGCGCCAACGATGGACCCGATGCTCCGGATTTTGCCGACGGTGACTTCGTCTACGGCGGCGGCGGCCGTGATGTCCTGATCGGCAACACCGGCAACGATCGTTTGGTCGACTTCAAGGGTGAGTTCAACAGTTTCTGGGTTCCGTTCTCTGAGTTCGGCCTCCCGACGGTCCAACGCCTTCCGAACCCGCAGTGGGTCGACTTCGTCACCGATCTATCCCGGACAAACGGTGCAGATCAGACGCTTTCTGATCCTAACAGTGAACTGGGTCTAGTTCTCGACGATACCGGCTCATCGCGCGACCCACAGCCCGGCAACATTGGCGGTGTCCAGATCGATACCTTTGGCGGGCCCGAAGATGATCGCGGCGTACTCCCAACCGACGCTGGTAGCACTCCCGGCATTGGCAGCGGCGGCACGACGCCTGGTAACTTTGTGGTTTTCAACAACACAACCCAGACCGCGATTACCGACGAAGGCACGATCATTTCCACGATCGATGTCCCGGACAGCACGACCATTCTGGACCTGAACGTCCAGCTGAATATCACCCACAACCGGGTAGCGGACCTGGACGTGTTCCTCATCGCCCCGAACGGAATCCGAATCGAGCTCTTCACTGACGTTGGCGGCAACGGTGACGATTTCAATGGGACCACGCTCGATGACGACGCGTCTACGTCCATTCAGAACGGTTCTGCTCCCTTCTCCGCAACCTACCTACCCGAAGGAGATCTTAGCCTGGTTGAAGGCAACGACATGTTTGGGATATGGACTCTTGAGATCACCGATGACAGGAAAAGCCAGGTTGGTACCCTCGACAGCTGGAATTTGATCTTCGAGGTGTAGAAGGTGGGTCTCGGTCCGAACCGGTACGGGATTGGTCTCAGAGGGGAGGTCACACCGGATGGCCATGGCCGGTATGATCTCCCCATGGTCAACGTATCATTTATTTGATACTTTTCTTTGTTTCTAGATCCCTTATAACCGCATGATGATTGGCTTTCTCAGCCAAATCAGCTGCTGAGCAATCGCCATATGTTGTTGCATCGGGATCGGTCCCATGCTCTAAAAGCAATGATGCTATCTCAGCGTTTCCCCACAAAGCTGACATAAGAAATGGCGTGAATCCTTCCAAATCATCTTTGACGTTAACCTCAACATCTTTATCCAACAATATTTTGACAATCTCTGTTTGAGAATTTTCGGTCGCACGATGAGGTGCTGTCACGTTGTTATCGTCGCAGATATGAGGATCGAGCGGATCCTGCTCTCGGGAAATCGACTCGTAGGCATCGAATGACTCCTTGTTAGATGACTACCCTACACGGAGTCCCTACCTTTCGACGCTTCAGTTTTTGGGGAGGATTACAAGTTAATTCCACAGAATTTACGCTGGACGGAGTATTGGTCGCCACGCTCATGTCAAGATACTGCTCTCCACGCCTGGGTAGAGTGTTACACACGGTAAGTTCTCCAATGACATCCCGTCGATGGTCCGATTGTGTACCGGATCCTCACCGTCCTGCAGCAGGCCGAGGCTTCCGATACCGTGCGAGAGAACGAGCCTCACAAGTCGCAACGCGAACTCCCTGCTCTCCCCCGGTTTGCGGGCGTCGATCAATATAACACCATCGTGATAGATGCTGGGCGCTGCCAGTGCCGCGATATGGTTTTGATCGAGAACGTGCCAGTCGTTTCCCGCAAGGTCGAGTACAACGGTACACACTATGGTCAGTATGGACTCGATGAGCTCGTCGGATGAAGATTCGGGGTGGGCGGTATAGAGCTGAATGGTGTCGGTCGTGATGCGATTCAGTGACACGATTTGACGTCGCGTGGCGACCTTCGAGTATTGCGTCAATGGAAGAGCGATCGCGCCGAGTGCCAGCTGAGCTGCAGCGGCCCAAAGGTCGACAGGAGGCACGTAAACCTCTTCATTGTCGCTCCAAGCAGCCATCCCTACTGCGACAGCTTGAAACATGTTGATCTGCCCCCTTGATCTTGCTCCAAATGGGATGCAAGTTTTTGGATTATATTTTTTGCATCCAGATCAAGGAGTTGATCATGAAAAGGAAACGATTTACAGAGGCTCAGATCGCGTTTGCCCTTCGTCAGGCCGAGTCGGGCACACCGGTGGCTCAGATTCTTCGGAAGATGCAGATCTGCGAAGCGACGTTTTACCGTTGGAAGCAGAAGTATGCCGGACTGGGCGTGCCGGAGATGCGTCGGCTCAAGCAGGTCGAGGAAGAGAACAGCCGTCTGAGACGTTTGGTGGCGGATTTGACGTTAGACCGCCAGATGCTCCAGGATGCGTTGTCAAAAAAACCTTAAGGCCTGCCGCCAGGCGAACGCTGGTGGTTCAGATGCAGGAAAGCTACCAGGTTTCGCAGCGGCGGGCGTGTTCGGTGTTTAGGTTTTCACGAGCGACGATTCGATACCAGAGCATTGCGGATCCGCAAATCGCATTGCGGTTACGATTATGTGAACTAGCAACATCTCGGGTGGGTTACGGATATCGTCGGCTGCACATTTTGCTACAGCGTGAAGGTTGGCAGGTGAATCATAAACGTGTGCTTCGGATCTATCGGGAAGAGGGCTTGATCATGCGTAAGAAACCACCGCGTCGTCGTGTGGCGTGCTTAAAAAGGGAGATTAGGCCCGTAGCCTCGAAGAAGAACGAATGCTGGAGCATGGATTTTGTGTCGGATCAGCTGTTCGATGGGCAGCGTATTCGTGTATTGACGTTAGTCGACAATCACACCAGGGAGAGCCTGGCTCTGCACATCGCCTCACGTGTCCGTGGACGGGATGTCGTGCAGGTGCTGGAACGTGTCGCGGACAAACATGGTCTGCCTCAAACCATACGAGTCGATAACGGTCCAGAATTTATTTCCAAGGATCTAGATCTGTGGGCCTATTGGAACAAAGTCAAGTTGGACTTCAGTCGTCCTGGCAAACCAACGGATAACGCGTTTATTGAGTCATTTAATGCTCGGTTCCGATTGGAGTGTTTGAACGAGCATTGGTTTTTAAGTTTGGATGATGCCCAGGAAAAGATCGAAGGATGGCGACAAGATTACAACCGAACCAGACCACACAGCAGCTTGGGGAATTTAACCCCCAACGAATTTGCTATTCGGTGTAGGCCTTCGGCTACGGCTGCGCCTTCGCCTGCGGCCTACACCGGGGTAACATAGATGCGTTAAACTTGCAGCCCACTTGGACTCAAGATGGGGTGAAGATCAATGTTGCGGATGCGTATCGGCGCGGTCGGATCACCTTTCCGGGGCAAAGCCCGTAGGCGTTTGCCCAACCAATCCAGCATTACCTTGACGGCATCGACCGGCAATCCCTTCTTCCGTGCGCCATGAAGATTTGGGGTCCGAGCCCAATTATTGATGTCCTGCAGGATGCGGCGACAGACCCACCCCGGCTCCGATTTGTCCTTCTCCGCAGGCGGAACAGGGGGCGATCCCGTGTCAAGCTCGGCCGAACTATCCACGCACGCCATGGCAGCGGGGATGCTGTCCACTGTTATGACGCGGGCGTAGTCGAGGCATGCGAGGACATTCGCCGCGGCACGCTCCTTTCGACACCACGTCGATTCATCGAATCTCGCACTCTTTACTACAACGACTTGTCGCGATCGGACAAGACTGCGAAAAAGAAAATGGCGATTGATAAACCCCTTCGGCATGACCAGGCAGTCAACGAATGCACTTCGATCTCTCAGGTGTCCTCGCACAAGTTCCACAAGTGCCGCCTTGGTATCGGGACCTCGATGACTAAAGAATACCTCCCAGTCGTCATCGGGGTGCTCATCTGGACCGAGTATCGCGGTGTGAGACATAATACGACTCTGTCCGGCGGCGATCCACATCAAGTCGGGCGCTCCGAGTTCCGGATCGTTTCGAGCCATCTGGAGAGTTCGCACGACTTGCATCATTGACGAAGGCCAGTAGTGAACAAGCGTCTCGGTTCCTTTACCATTTGACATCGTTATGCTAGTGTCCGTTACAGCGGAGATGTGGTGCGAACCCTCATGGATGAATACTGACCCGTCCATGTGCATTGCCATCGCGGTTAGTATCCATAGAAGTGTCACCACGTCCTTTGAAATATCTCTATCGAGTTCGTCGAGCCGGATTAACTCGTCTTCGATACGAAGCTGCGAAAGGAATTGCTTCAGGAGGTAGAGCCCTCCCCGACTATACTCATGTGGCTGCAGCTTCGCTCGTCCGTCTCGACTGGATTTGAAAAGTAGCCTCGGGGCATCTCGTCCAAGCAGCACCGTGACGACTTCGGAGAACGGAATGCCACTCAATGCTCCGGTATCCTGCCAGCCCTTGACGCCCAACCTGGATCCGGAAAACGAGGAGAGATCGGAGTCCCACACTTTTCGTGGAAATTTGCCGGCAAACTGAGCGATCAGCATTGCCAGGACGGAACTGGTGTCGACGAACACAGGGAATGTGCGTTTGGGCGAATGGTCCAGCAGAACATAAACTGGGTGGAGGTCGTTCTGAGGTTTAATGTCCGACAGCAATGCGCGTTGCGATTCCAGCGACGGAAATGCCTCCATTACCCGAATGGCCGACACCAGAATCTGATCTATTAACTTCGAGCGTTCATTCGTTGACGGAAACATCGCGCAGACTCCAGGAGCGCTCATTGCAGCCCAAGGTGATTATTTGATAAGTATAGTGACGGATCGAGAGATTGTTGCGCTCCGCCAGACGATGATTGATACGTCAGTAAACGCGCTCACGTGAGTTGAACGTCGTAATATCGACCTTGTTCGATGGTTATCCGATTGATAGATTAAATGAAAATCGAAGGCAATTTCTGAGGAGTTTTAGCGCGTCGACATTACGGTACACGCCGCACTTAACTTCGTTCTACAATGGTTTTTTTATGTTCCCGCGGTTTGTTGAAGTTCAGACTCCTGCGATATGTGCGAGCGCATTGGCATATTGGCTTAGTTTGTCGCGAAGTTGATCAAGCTCGGTATGAAATTCTGAGCGCTGTGGCCACTCCGCTTCGCTAATCTTTGTCAAAATTTCTGTGGTTGATTGGGTTTCCCAAGTCCGGAGTTCAAGATGCCACTTGGCGAGGAATGGACGAAGGCCCTGATTCAATACCGCAATCGCAATGCCGCCTACAGATGCCTTTGATGCGCCGACATCTGGACCGGCTTCGCGGAGAATTTCGCGTGTCGTGTCAAATAGGCTATGGAGCGATGTAAGCGCTTCGCGGTCAATTCCCTCATTCGATTCCAACTGCTGGACAGCAATTCTCGTTACGAGTTCGACATAGAGAGACCACGCCGCTCGCCGCTCGGTTGGATCAGCTTCCCACTCAGCAGAACCAATGCCAAATGGCAAGCTCACGGCTACTTTTGTCAACTTCGCTGGATCGTTTCTGGGCATAGATTACGTGTATAATTGTACGGGGTATCGTCAAATCTTGTGGATGAAGACATGATCAGGCGGCGACCTTGGCTTCTCCGTCAACGAACTTTACACCTCGGATAATCTGAGGCAACAGGGCTGAACCGTTCAGCGCCCGCCATTTCTTCGATGCCGATTGAACCAGTTTGAACACCATTGTTAGGCACGCGACTCGACTACCACAACCTTTGGTTTTGTCGGTTCGCAGCCGCACCGTGGCAAAGACGGATGGGGTATCGTCAAATCTTGTGGATGAAGACATGATCAGGCGGCGACCTTGGCTTCTCCGTCAACGAACTTTACACCTCGGATAATCTGAGGCAACAGGGCTGAACCGTTCAGCGCCCGCCATTTCTTCGATGCCGATTGAACCAGTTTGAACACCATTGTTAGGCACGCGACTCGACTACCACAACCTTTGGTTTTGTCGGTTCGCAGCCGCACCGTGGCAAAGACGGATTCGATTGGGTTCGTCGTGCGTATGTGTGCCCAGTGTTCTGCTGGGAAGTCGTAGAATGCCAACAATTTCGTACGATCCTTGTCCAAGCACGCCGCGGCCTTGGGATACTTGGCGTTGAACGTCGTCAGAAAGTGATCAAACGCTGCTCCTGCTTCCTTGCGCGTCTTAGCCATCCAAATTTCATGGAGCATCGGCTTGGCTTTGCCGTGTAAGCTCTTGGGCATGTAGTTCAGTACATTCATGGTCTTGTGGCACCAGCACCTCTGATGCCGCGTCGGGGGCCACAATTCATCGATTGCCGCCCAGAAGCCTAAGGCGCCATCGCCAATCGCTAGGCTTGGTGCTTGCTTCAGACCACGATGGATGCAGTCACGCAAAAGCTCAATCCACGACTGTTTGGATTCCCGATAGCCATCGGCAATGGCCAATAGTTCCTTCTTGCCATCGTTCATGGCACCCATCAGAACAAGGATGCATTGACGTTTGTTGGCCGAATCTTCCAGGCGGACATTGAAATACACCCCATCTGCCCAGACATAGACGAAATGCTTGTCTTCTAAGCTTCTGTGAGAGAATTCTTTGTATTCATCCTGCCAGGATTGCTTAAGACGCTCGATCGATTTGGCGCTCAGACCCTTGGCATCGGGCCCGACCAGGGCTTCCAAGGCCTCAGCCATATCACCTGTGCTGATGCCTTTGAGATACAACCAAGGAACCAATTCCTCGATCGTTTTTGACTTACGTAAGTAAGGTGGCAGAATCTTCGAGCCAAAACGCTCTTTGGATCCTTCGGGCCGTCGATCATGCACACGTGGCTGGCGGACATCCATCGCACCAAGGCCTGTCAGGATTTGTCGTTGGGGAAGATGGCCGTTGCGAACGACCTGGCGATGACCCTCCGAATCGACCACATGAGCATGATCTTCAATCCATTCAGCAACCTCGGCTTCAATGGCCTGCGTCAGCATCGTGCGTGCTCCTTCACGAAGGACTTCAGTCAATAGGTCCTTCGATGAAGCAACTGGATAACAAATCGGTTCAGTGGTACCGTCTTGCATGGGTGGCGTCTCCTTGAATGATCTACTCAATCACCAAGGTACGCCGCCTTCTTTATTTAGTCATCCATCCACAACTTTCGACCATACTCCAAGACGGATTCGATTGGGTTCGTCGTGCGTATGTGTGCCCAGTGTTCTGCTGGGAAGTCGTAGAATGCCAACAATTTCGTACGATCCTTGTCCAAGCACGCCGCGGCCTTGGGATACTTGGCGTTGAACGTCGTCAGAAAGTGATCAAACGCTGCTCCTGCTTCCTTGCGCGTCTTAGCCATCCAAATTTCATGGAGCATCGGCTTGGCTTTGCCGTGTAAGCTCTTGGGCATGTAGTTCAGTACATTCATGGTCTTGTGGCACCAGCACCTCTGATGCCGCGTCGGGGGCCACAATTCATCGATTGCCGCCCAGAAGCCTAAGGCGCCATCGCCAATCGCTAGGCTTGGTGCTTGCTTCAGACCACGATGGATGCAGTCACGCAAAAGCTCAATCCACGACTGTTTGGATTCCCGATAGCCATCGGCAATGGCCAATAGTTCCTTCTTGCCATCGTTCATGGCACCCATCAGAACAAGGATGCATTGACGTTTGTTGGCCGAATCTTCCAGGCGGACATTGAAATACACCCCATCTGCCCAGACATAGACGAAATGCTTGTCTTCTAAGCTTCTGTGAGAGAATTCTTTGTATTCATCCTGCCAGGATTGCTTAAGACGCTCGATCGATTTGGCGCTCAGACCCTTGGCATCGGGCCCGACCAGGGCTTCCAAGGCCTCAGCCATATCACCTGTGCTGATGCCTTTGAGATACAACCAAGGAACCAATTCCTCGATCGTTTTTGACTTACGTAAGTAAGGTGGCAGAATCTTCGAGCCAAAACGCTCTTTGGATCCTTCGGGCCGTCGATCATGCACACGTGGCTGGCGGACATCCATCGCACCAAGGCCTGTCAGGATTTGTCGTTGGGGAAGATGGCCGTTGCGAACGACCTGGCGATGACCCTCCGAATCGACCACATGAGCATGATCTTCAATCCATTCAGCAACCTCGGCTTCAATGGCCTGCGTCAGCATCGTGCGTGCTCCTTCACGAAGGACTTCAGTCAATAGGTCCTTCGATGAAGCAACTGGATAACAAATCGGTTCAGTGGTACCGTCTTGCATGGGTGGCGTCTCCTTGAATGATCTACTCAATCACCAAGGTACGCCGCCTTCTTTATTTAGTCATCCATCCACAACTTTCGACCATACTCCTGGCACGGAGGGCGGAGCAGCGTACCCACGAGGCTCCGCTATCGCGTCGCGGTGTGTTCGAATCCCACCCTTTTGAACCATTAGAACGTCAGCTACGCTGACTCTAGAAAACGGAGAGGGTGGGATTCGAACCCACGGTACGGTTACCCGTACACGCGATTTCCAGTCGCGTTCCTTCAGCCACTCGGACACCTCTCCCGGTGTAACCAAGACGAATCGATCATACTAAGGGTTATGGCTCCTGTGTACCAAATAGCAGGTAGAATATGACCGTCATGCCAATCCGGCTTCGTTCGTGGTCAAAATCACGCGACAGAAAGGTTAAACAAAGACTTATGATACCGTCGCCGTACGTTAAAAATACGCCATGCGTCTAAAAGCAGCCAATGGATCAGCGATGTCGGGCCTATTGGTGGTTGACAAGCCGTTGGGTGTCACCTCCATGGATGTGGTGCGTCGTGTCCGTGGCGCTGCCGGCGGGGTCAAGACCGGCCACGCGGGGACGCTCGATCCGCTGGCGACCGGCGTGGTGATCTGCTGTTTGGGTACGGCGACACGCGGTGTGGCGCAGCTGATGGATTTGACCAAGGTGTACCAGGCTCAGGTCGATCTGACGGCGTTTACCAGCACAGACGACAGTGAGGGTGACCGCGTACCGGTGGTCGTCAAGACGCCGCCGCCCGTAGGTGTGGTCCGAGAGACACTTGGTCGGTTTGTCGGTCAAATTCGGCAGACACCGCCGGCCTACAGCGCAGTGCACGTTGCCGGTCAACGCGCCTACCAGCGGGCACGCCGCGGTGAACAGTTCCAGATGCCCGAACGGGTCGTCCGTGTGGATACCGTTGACCTGCTGGCGTACGAATGGCCCTTGTTGACACTGCAGATTATATGCGGAAAAGGCACGTACGTACGCAGTATTGCTCGTGACTTGGGTCTGGCACTGGGCACTGGCGGGACCCTGGTCGCTCTGCGACGGCTGGCGGTAGGAACGTATGATCTGGCGGTGGCGGTGAAGTGGTCACGCCTCGGGCAGTCGATCCGGCAGACTGACCTGTTGCCCTGTGGTCAACCCGCTGTCGAGTCGTCGGTGCGATAGGTGGCACGCATCAAAAGCAAACCAAATTCGAATAGGCCCCAAAGTGGGACTGCCAAGAGCATCATGCTCAGCACATCTGACGGTGTCAGTAGCATACCCGTGGCAAAACAGACCAGCACGCAGTGCTTGCGATATCGCGCGATTCGCCAGGGGTCTACCAATCTCCACCAAGCCGATAGCAGCATGACCACTGGCAACTGAAACGCTACGACAATGCCCAGTGCCATGACGGTCACGAAGTGGATGTACTGGCCAATTTCGATCAGCGGACTGATCAGCGTCGGCGATCGGAGCGGTACCGTACGCGTTTGGCCGTCCAAATGAAAATTAAGTTCTGAATGGGATAGGTCGTACCAGATTTGGCCGTCGACCGGCGCCGAAGGACGCTGGTGAACCATGGGAATGACCACGGTAGCGTCGGTGTGGGTGTCAGTATGGCTGTGCGAGCCGGCATTGCCGACATCGCGATGGAGCACGGTGGACGGTTGATCGAGATCGGCCACAGGAAAACTCGTGGCAAAGGAGATCAAAAACCACAAACAGACCGGGAGCATGACGTAGTACATAAACAGGACACCCAGTACGGTCATCGCCGCACTGAACGGGGCCACCAGAAGCACGGCGCGACGTTCTCGCGGGTACAGCCCCGATTCGAAGAACCGCCACAATTGGTACAAAGCCCATGGCGAGGCGACGATGATCGCCGCGACTACGCTGACTTTCAGGTAGACAGCGAACCCTGCGATCGGTGACAGTGTGTAAGCGCCCGCCGGCACGTGGGCACTGCGCTGGGCTTGGGCCAACGGTACACAGAGCCATGCGACGATTTGCCGACCAAACCAAAGCGTCAGGCCGCCCGCGACGCAAACCCCTGCCAACGCCAGGATGATTCTGTGCCTTAGGTCTTCTAAGTGCTCGCCAAGTGGCAGACGCTGTTCGTGAGCAGAGGTGTCAGGCATCGCTGGGCATTCTATACCCATCGACGATGAAGATGCCGCATGAGCAGGTGTAGGGTGTATTTTTATGCGTTCGGGAAACGATGCAAGTTTTTCTAACGGGCATCGCATACGGGTCACGCGTCCCCGAAGCGTTATAAGTCGTTGTTTGTTCTACGCCGGCGTTCGCAGATGCCACGTGAACACGAATCGAGCATGGGGTTGGATGCTGTCTCTTGGGCAGGGTCAACCATATCCCGAAGATTAGCCCGACTGTGTTCAAGACGCCCGGGATACCCAGGTTTGGTTGTGGGCCGTCGCGCTGTGGTGTGTCGGGTATCTAGCGATCTACAAGATCAGCATCGCGTCACCGTAGGAATAGAAACGATAACCTTGATCAATCGCCAGCTGATACCACCCCATCAGACGCTTGACGCCCACACCCGGCAACGCGGCCACCATGGCCAGAAGTGTCGATCGTGGTAGGTGAAAATTGGTCATCAACGCGTCGGTGTAACGAAAGGTAAAGCCAGGCCCGCCAACGGAACAGCTGTTGTCTTCGTCGCCGATCTGGTCCATGCTTGGCGTAATGAATAGCCGCGTAAGCGTCGTAAAGTCGCCGCTGGCCGGTGGGGGGTTGCTTAGACTCTCTAATGCGCGCACGGTCGTCGTACCGACGGGGATGATCCGTCCGCCGTTGCGTAGGGCTCGGATCGTCGCTGCCGGCACCGAAACCCATTCGCTGTGGATTGGGTGATCTTCGATCCGCATCGTACGCACAGGGGCAAACGTGCCTAGCCCTATGTGCAACGTAACCACCGCCTGCTGAATCCCCGCCTGTGACAGTTGGTCCAACAGCGGACGCGTGAAGTGCATACCGGCCGTGGGCGCAGCGACTGAACCCGGATCCGACGCAAAAACGGTGTTGTATTGCTGTTGATCTTCGCACTGCAGCTCAGGCTGACCCAGCTGACGACGTTGACGACGGATGTAGGGCGGTAGCGGCGGACGTCCGATCCTGTATAGAAGCGTTGTGGTGTCGTCTGTGCTATCGAGTTTGGCCTTCCAAACACCGTTGCCCAGGTGTTCGGTCAGCTGGATCTCAGCTCGTTCGTCCAAACGCACGACTTCGCCTTGACGAAGCTTGCCGCCAGATTCAAGCATGACCTGCCAATGGCAGTCGTCAGTATCGACCGACGATGCCAGGTAGAGACCACGGACCGTTCCACCGGTGGCAATGCGTCTGGCGGTAAAGCTGGCCGGAAGAACACGGCTTTGGTTGAAGACCATGAGATCGCCGGGATTAAGGCCGTCGCAACCCACAAGGTTGGGCAGGTCACGCACGTGGCGATGATCGACCTGTCCCGTTCGACGGTCGATGATCATCAGCCGCGCTGCGTCGCGGGGTTGGACCGGCGTTGTGGCGATCAGATGCGCCGGCAGATCATAGTCGAGCTGACTGGTGAGCATGAACGATGGGCCTTAGCGGTAATTGGGTCTGGCCAATGATGTGCTTACGCCGCATTGGGCCAGGGTGGGGTTGAAACGATACAACGGCGATGTGGTCCTGGCTGCACATCCGCTGGCCAAGGGATCTGCCCAGCGGTATGAATGGATTCTTAAATTATTGTAAATAATTAAATTACACATTCTTTTTAAGTTCTGCCACAGCGGTTTGGAATTTGCAGTATCTTGGTGTGGTGAAGATTAGCCATCAAATCAACCTGACGGTTTTCCACTTGCGCCGTCGCCTTTTTGGCCCGGGGCGGTTCAGCACGGTCGATATCCAGCTACAACGGGTCGGCCTGGCCTCACGTCGGGTCAGATCCACCGGGGTCCATACCGGTCAAAGGGTACAATCTAGGCCATTTTTTCACATCGCCAACCAGGGGCGGCCGACCGATCGGCCATTTAAGCCGACGCCGTGGCCTTATGACACCGCGTTCCCCACAGGCTTGCCACCCGTTGATCTGTTTCCCGGTCAGCGAATCGGTTTCATGCCAAGTACCGGAGCGCAACTGGCAAAAGCCAGATCGACCGATAATCAGCCATCTTTGAGCACCCGGCCGTATCAAGCAAGCGTTCGCCCTGGAACAGCCGATCAACTGGGTACGCTGATTGACATTTTCGCCTGAAAACGGGCGATCCCAGCGATACTTGAATGTGGTGGTTGGTCTTGCAGATATGAACGACTCGATCCGCCAATTGATCCAGAATGTTGAATCGCTTGACCGCGATCACTGCATCGCCCACCTGCGTCGCCTTCAGCGGCCCAAGATCGATTTTTCTGACGAATTTCTAGAGCGGCAAAGTTTAGATCGGCTTCGTCATATTGTGGTGGCCGCTTTCCTACAAGCCAGCAAGGCCAACGGAACCAGCACGCTTTGATCCCACCAAGGACCACGCGCTTGCGGTGTGCTGCAGGCACACTACGCTAGTGGGCGATGGACAACCCGATACTCCAAATCGTCATGCGGTACATCCACGTTCTGTCGGCCGTCGTGGCCGTGGGAGGAGTGAGCTTCTTGTTGCTGTGCCTGGCACCGGCGGCTCGGCTACTCGACGACGGGTTTAGCGAGCCGTGGATGAAGATGATTCGTCAGCGATTTGATCGGATGCTATGGATTAGTATTGCCGGGTTGGTCGTCAGCGGGGTCTATTACTGGGTTCTGTTTGCCGGCACGTACAAGGCGATGGGACCGATCGGTAACGCGCTGATTGGTACCAAAGTGCTCTTGGCGTTGGTCCTTTTCGCGACGGTTTGGGCCGGTTCGATCGGGTTGCTCAAGCCCAAGGTGTGCCAAATGATTAACATCCATCTGGCCGCTGTAGTGATCTTGTTGGCGGCGGTCTTACGGTACTACCGCTTGGAGCACCTGCAGTCGATCGCGACCGGTGGATGACCGTTACCGCCGATGGCGATTCGGTCCACTGGCCCGGTGTCACACCCTGGACGTCCTTTTCATGAGCGGTAAATCGCTATAAGTCTCTATTTGTCATATGCCCGCATTTGCAGATAGAGTGTGAGAACGGATCCGGGTTGGTATCAAGTCCATGGTATCGCCATCGCCAGCGCGAACCAGTCGGCCGTCGGTGGTGACGCTACAGGCGTACCGACAGCGGCGGGTCGTAAACAAAAGTGTCACCTGGTTAATGGCGATGGGGCTATTGGCGCTGGGGCACGCCGCGGACCAGCGCGGCCTGTTCAGTCAACACGTCGGAGATTGGCATCGTTACCACGGCAGAGTGTTCGATGTGCTGCGGGTATGCCAGAACGGTACCTTGGAGATCGCTGTTTCCGATGGTGAACTGCCTACCACACACGTTGTCCTGTTGGGCGTCTGTAAACCTCGGCCGACGCCTGGGGGTGCCGCTGACAGCCGGTTTGAAAGTAAGGTCGCTGGCTTGATCCGTCGAGGGGGGCGGGGGCAAAAAATTCGCCTGGAATTGGAGCCGCATCGATTACGCGATAGCAACGGTCGCGTGCTCGCATATGCCGTATTGGCCGACGAAACGCTGCTTAATGAACGGCTGCTGGCCGAAGGTTGGTGTCACGTTGACGAACGCTTGGGCCATCGACGGATCGGACGGTTTGCCTTATTGCAAATGCAAGCTAAAAAAGATGGCGTGGGCTGTTGGGCCAACAGCGCCAGTGGCCACGTTCCCGTTGATCATGTGAAAGGATCTTCTGAACGTCGCCGCTAAAGGCGGTCCGGACTGGTCGCTAGGCGTGGTCGGCGAGCCATCGCCTGAAATTGTCCATCTGCTCCAGACAATTGGCGTAAAGTCAAGCCACATGGTGCTTCAAATTTCGATTGTGCTCGATCGTAGGGTCGGGGGCATGCCACCGACCGTGTCTTTTTCGTTGTGCGGCGAAAACACCACACGTCTTTGTTTGTCCGGTAGCCACATTCGCTGATGATGCGCGAAAATGACCCCAGATTGGTAATATACGTATGGCGTGTCTTACAGACGCGTTGTCGGCGATATCGGTGGTTGTCACCGCTATCGCCGCGTTTGGGAGATCACGCGCGTTTAGCCATGATGGGTATGATGTGGGTTTAAATACAAGCGGTGCAACCTGAATTGACCATCAAAATATCGTTCCGCCGCCGTTTTAGTGACAGGAGTCGTTTTGGCTTATGGCTCATAAAGCAGTGATCAGTTCATCGTACCGACTACAGATCGGCGCCATGGGGTTGTTTATCCTGGGCTGGTCTTTGTGGTTTTTGTACGACGGCTACGTGGGATACCCCAAGAAGCGCACGATTGCCCGAGAATTCGCGGCCTTTCGGGAGCAGGGTAAGAGTGACCAATGGGAATCCTACGCCAAGGCAAGGGGTTGGCCCGACGGCAAGAGTGGTGATCCAGGACGGGACTACAGCGACACCGACATCTTGCTTCAGAAGGTCCTCGGGTTTGGACTGCTACCCTTTGCGGTGATGTATTGCGGTTCGTTTGTGGGATCGTTTCGCAAGTGGGTATCGTCTGATGCCGACGGTGTGTCAACCAGCTGGGGCCAACGGGTCCCCTTTGCGTCAGTGACCTCGATCAATAAGGGTCGGTGGAAGACCAAGGGCATCGCGGTGGTTTACTATCACGATCCGTCAAAAAACCGACAACGCAGGATGGTTTTGGATAATTTCAAGTATGGCCGGGACGAGATGACCGCGATCTTCGACGACGTGGAGTCTCATTTGGCCCCCGCAGACCAGCCGGTTGGCGACGCGGACTCGTCACCAGCTCAGGAGTCATCGGAAGAAACCGGCTGACGGTCATTGACCGGTACCTTCGCATTGGTAGGTGACCGCGTTCACCGGTGGTGGACACCATCTCAAGCATGCCACGACAAACTTCGCGATCGAGAGGCTGCCGTATGACGAAAGTTACACGACGACTGCCTCATATCGGTCGTGTGTGCTGGAGCTCGCCGGGAGCGTTCACAGACCGACGACGGAGGGCTTCTGGGGGCCGAGACAGGAGCTTGAATTGAACTGGACAGGCATTCGAGGGTGAAACACAAATATCACCATTTTGGCACCGCGGCGGTCGGACGATGCCATCAAGTCATGCCCAATGAACTGAAAACGATACAGGGCAGTTTGACGGTACCGGCGAATGTGGTCATACGCATGGCGTATTTTTCATGCGCGCGCGAAGTACTGTAAGTCGTTGTTTGCGCTATGTCCGCGTCCCAAATGGCGCGCGAGAATGAATCAAGAGGAACACAGCGGCCAGGCAGAGCCGTGACCGCGGCGGGGTTGTCAGCTGGGGCGACCCATCTATCCTTTATCGCTTGAGCTTTCGCTTAAGCCCGGCGATCTCTTCTTCGATTTCCTTGAGCTGGCGCTCGAGAATAGTACGATCGTTATCGTTAGCCGCGGCGTTGCGTTTCTGGGCCAACTGCCGAGCCTCCACTTCCAGGGCCTCCAATTTCTCGTACACGACTGTTTCGGGGTTGTACGCTTCGCTCATCGGTAGGTGTCCTTCACATGTCACTGACAATAGATAGATATAAGCTGGTCGACAGCCATCGGCCAGAAAAGACGCACGAGACATGAAAATAGTGTGTTGGGCTGACAAAAGCAACGGGTTTCTCCACAATCGTACGGGGCCGCACCGACTTTAAGTGTATGAAGACGCCTATCTTCGCTCGGCCGTGTACAACACGCCAACGGGCGCTAAGTGTTTTCACTCAGCTGGAGGTTAGAAGAAAATGCATCGTCAAAATCAAACACACCCACAAAATCTTCGATCGAGTCTTCATCGGTCTTGTGCATCAAGCCGGCTTGGACCAACGCAAAGACGATGTGTCCAAAGTCCTCACAGCTGTGGATCCGCCATCGGCGAAGAACGGGGCGAGCCAGAAGGCCATATTGCTTGTTGGCGTAGTCACGCAGCCCGAAACACAGTTGGCGGCCGGTAATGTGCCGATTGGCAGATTCTTCATCGCCTTTATGTTCCCCGTGGATACGCCGAACGGTAAAATCCAGGCCACGTTGGACAAAGAGAAAAGCGTCCAGGCAGTACTTACTCGACTTGACGGCTTCTAACAGGTCTTTGGTCATTGCGGTGGTTTAGCCTTCCTTGCGTGGTGTGAACCGGTCGCCGTGCGACTTTTCAATCTTATTTTAGGAACCCGATCAATTCCAGGACAGGTGTCCTTTGGCAGTTTTTTGACCGCAACGCGGCCCGGGTAGAGATCGACCGCTGAGGATTGCCCATCAAACCCATCCAGTACACTTGCAAATGGCAGCATTGGTGATGGGTTGTTTGTCTTAATCATACTATTCATCGGATACGATGCCCGGCGTGGCTGCGAATAAATGATATCCGGTCCGTCAGCGGGCTGTGATGGCTCAAGTACCGGGACCGGTGATTCCAACCGGTGTCTATTTTCGGTAATGGGTGATCCCGTGTCAGTTGACGGCAGCAGGTCCGCCAAAGGGCGTCACGATCCACCGTGGCGCATGGACTCGAGGGACGGTGGAAAGGGGTAACGCGCATACACGGCGGTGGGGGCCGACGCCCACATCGCCGGTGCAGGGTAGACATCTCCGGTGTATCCCGCTTCGTACATGATTCTGAGCACGGTTTCGAAGCTGGGTTGATTCCCGGTGCTATCGACAAGCGCGTTTGATCGAGCTCCGAGAAAGCTCACCGACGCCGACGGCAATCGGCTGGTCTTTTGCCGGATCATCTCGCTGACGATCTTGAAGCCACGCGACAAGTCCTTGAGTGTCAATTTCGCTTGGTTGGCCGGACGCAGCAGTGCAAGCACCTCGACCGCGTCCATGTCATATTTGAGCACTTTGACACAGTCTCCACCGCTGCTGAATTGCTTGGCCACCGCGGTAATCGAGTGGGGGTCCCATTGACTTGTGGGCAAGAGTGTCGCCAGCTGTGTGATGATCCCGTGGCTATTATCGTGAGCGTTCACGGCACACACCAGTGACCGGTACCGACCTACGAGCAGGTCCTCGAGCAGGTGCTGACCCCACATGATGCGTTGGCGAGCTGTGGGGTCAGGTGTCTTGGACGGCCGTGTGTCGGGCAACAGTAAGATTCGGTCAATGGCCCGGTCGAACTGCTCTTCCATGAGCCGGTCGCCTTCTCCGTCGTAGATCGGTGGCTTGCTGGTTTCGGTTTTCATAGATCTGGGTCCCTGGGTAAATCCACAGACAGTATATCCTGGTCAACCGTATCAAAATGCCCGCGGTCCGGCCAACGCGTGGTTGCTGGCACAAAGCAGATCAGGGGTTGCACAAGTGGTGTCGAGACTCTTCATTGTACGAGCTTGATTATCTGCTATCCTGTTGCGGAATTTTGCATGGCCAACCAAGCTCAGTCGTCAACCCAAAATCACCACGTGGCGGCGGCGTTGCCGCCGTTATCGCCGGTCCAGCTCCACGAGCGGAGAGAACGCGTCTTTCTTGTTCTGGCCGGGCTGTTTCTTGGGACCATGGCGATGCTCAATGTCCTGGGCATCACACGCTTCGTCGATTTTTCGTTTGATCTGTTTGGAGTCCGAATTCCCTTTATCGTGGCGGTGGGGGTTTTGCCCTACCCGGTCACTTTTTTGTGTACTGATTTTATCAGTGAGCTGTATGGACGCCGGCGCGCCAGCTTGGTGGTGTGGGTGGGGCTGGGATTAAATCTCTGGGTGATGTTTATCCTGTGGCTAGGCGGGGTCCTTCCGCCGGTGCCCCAGATCGATCCGGCGACGGGCTTGCCCCCCGTCGGACAGCAGGATCGTGTGTTTTTCGAGATCCAAAAACTGGCGTTTGGAGCGGTGGCCGCGTCCATGGTGGCCTATCTGGCGGCTCAGTTCGTCGATGTGTACGTGTTTCATTTCTGGAAGCGGCTGACCGGGGGCCATCACCTTTGGTTACGCAACAACGGCTCGACCATGGTCAGCCAGATGATCGATTCAGTGGCAGTGATTTTGATTACACATTTCTACGCCGGTGCATTGCGGATCGACGCTGATCGGGCGTTGTGGCCGCAGCTGATGGTGTACATCGTGTCGGGCTATGTCTTCAAATTCGTGGTGGCGTTTTTGGATACCATTCCGTTTTACGTGGGTACCTATTACCTGGGCCGATATCTACGAATCGATATACACCGTGAGCACAACGCGGACCTGGAAGGGGTGCGTGAGGCCCGGGCGTTTCCCTCGGCCATCAGACCGTGACCGTTACGGTCCAGGGCGGTATCCTTTGGTGGTCGTCGCGCGGTGGAGAGCCCGACCTTTACCGGCGTGATCCGCTCGCGCCTGGCCGGTTTTGGCTGGGGCCCTCGTGGTTTGGGTCTGTCTGACCGCGGACCATTTGTTCAAGCGCCGCTTTGGGGCAAATGTGGTTATGGATGTAGTCGATCAGTCGCGTGGACATCCCGCGGATCCGCTTTTCGATTGCGGGATCAACGCAGTGGCCTTGATCGTCAAATAACCGACTGGCTCCCGCGATCGAGACCGGGCCCGGCAAGACAATCGCACCGACGTGAGAGCAGACGCTGCGCAAGTGTTCCAGTGCCTTGACTGCGCCGATCTGGCCGGCAGCCACACCCAATAAAGCCACCGCTTTACCCGATAGCACCGACGGAAACCCCAGATTGTCGATCACCAGCTTGATCACGCTGCTGTAGCTGCCGTGGTACTCCGGTGTGGCAAGAAGCACACCGGTAGCGGTTGCGACGGTCTGTCTGAGCTGCTCTAAAGCTTGAGAACTTGGACCGGTCGACGGTGCCAAACCCGGCAAAGGAAGCTCGATCCTGGCAGGGTCGATCACATGGACGGAGATCTGTTGATGGCTGGTCTGGATTTCGTCGACGGCAATGGCCATGGCCTTGGCCGTGAGGTTGCCAGGGCGGACGCTACCGCCAATCGCGACGATGTGGATCGGATGTTTTTCGCTGCCACTCATCGATCAGCTTCTGTTCCAGTGAGAGATAGACAAGATATCATTTTCGACGAACGCCATACCGTCGTCAAACCTGTCGGTTTGGCCTACGCAAAGCAACGTTCGCGATGGCTGTCCAGGACGCTGTGAGGTGGCGTGCGACCTCCGCGTATGCCGTTAGAATTTCGGCTATTGATTCTGCCTCTGTGTCGTCGCGGCGTGAGATTGGCCACGGCCGGCGACCAGAGGCGATGCCCGGTGAATGCGGGCCAAGGGAGAGTTTACGGTGTTTGACCAAATCAACACAGCCCCCCCAGACGGGATTTTGGGCCTAAGTGAAGCGTACGGGAGGGATCCGAACCCGGCCAAGATCAATCTGAGCGTAGGGGTCTATAAGGACCCCGAAGGCCACACACCGATCTTCCGAGCCGTCAGACAAGCCGAACAGCGACTATTGGCCCAAGAGCAGACCAAAGCGTACAGGCCCATCGCAGGCCTACCGGAGTACGCCGCGGCGGTCCAAGAGCTGGTGTTTGGTCAAGGTCACGAGGTGATCGTCACCAAGCGTGCTGCCACAGCGCACACGCCCGGCGGGACCGCGGCGCTGCGGATGGCCGGTGACTACCTGAAGAAAATGCATCCCGGTGCGTCTGTATGGCTTAGTGACCCGACTTGGCCCAATCACGTCAACGTGTTCGAGGCGTCGGGTTTGTCGGTCAGGACCTATCCTTATTTCCAACAGACCACCCACGGCCTGGCGTTTCAAGAAATGCTCACCGCGCTGGATACGATCCCCGCGGGGGATGTCGTGCTGCTACACGGTTGTTGTCATAACCCGACAGGTATGGACCCAACACCGGCTCAGTGGACCGAGATTGCCCGTTGCTTGACGCGGCGCCGAATCTTGCCGCTGGTGGACTTTGCGTATCAGGGACTTGCCAACGGTGTACGTCAAGACGCACAGGGTGTGGCGGAGCTGTGTCCACCCGGTGGTGAGATGATCGTGTGCAACAGTTTTTCTAAGAACTTTGGTCTCTACAACGAGCGGGTCGGCGCACTGACGGTGGTTGCCTCTTCGCGGTCGGCTGCCCAAGCGGTCATCAGCCATGTCAAAACCTGTATCCGCTGCAGCTATTCAAATCCGCCGGCTCATGGCGGATCGATCGTGGTCACGATCTTAAATCATCCAGCGTTGCGGCAGGAGTGGGAAGACGAGGTCGGGCAGATGCGCCAGCGAATCAGCAGCATGCGAAGGCTGTTTGTCGATCGCCTGGTGGCCCATGGCGTCAGAGGCGATTATTCATTTCTGACTCGTCAGTGTGGCATGTTTTCGTTTTCAGGATTGAGTAAAGACCAGGTCAAGGCGTTGCGTGAAAAACATTCGATCTACATCGTGGAGTCGGGTCGGATTAACGTTGCGGGCATGACCGAAGCAAATATGGATACGTTGTGCAAAGCCATTGCAGATGTAGTTGGGTAAGTGGCGGGGGGCCTACGTTTGTTGTGTCAAGTCACAACGTTTATGGGTGAACACCGGTTCACGACGGTCCAGTCAGGCAGGGAGGCCTAACTGTCGCCGGTGGTGTATCGTTCGCCGACCCAATCAGTGACGCCATGGGGCCGATGGCATTCAATCGCCACCCGCTGGCGACGGGTCAATGGACAACGGCGGGAGCGGACCGTACACTTTGCGTGATTATGCCGCTGGTGCACGAAAACATCTCTGCGATTCTCAAAGATATGCAGGCGCGGATTTTAACCATCCGCGACTCTCTTTAACTACGATCAAAAAACTCATCGCCTACAGGAACTCGAGAACAGGATGGGCGCTGAAGGCTTCTGGAATGATTCGGTCCAAGCCAGCCAGGTCGTCACTGAACTCAAGGCCATCAAGGCACAACTGGTGCCTGTGAACAACGTGAGTTCACAGATTGAAGAAGCGGTGTTGTTGTGGGAGATGGCCGAAGAAGCAGACGATTCAGAAAGCCGAGAAGAAGTCGACGGCCAATTGGATCAACTGCTCGGCGATCTAGACCGGCTCGAGACGGTATCACTGTTGTCGGGGAAATACGACTATCGCAATTGTTACCTGTCGATCTACTCCCGTGAAGGAGGCACCGAAGCCCAAGACTGGACGGAGATGCTCCTACGGATGTATCTGTATTACTGCGAATCGATGGATTGGCAGGTGACCGAAGTGGACAAGACCATCGGGGAAGAGGCGGGGCTTAAGGATGTGACACTCTACATTCAGGGTCCGATGGCATACGGGTACCTGTCGGCCGAGCGGGGGACGCACCGATTGGCGCGGGTTTCACCGTTTAACGCTCAAGGCAAACGGCAAACCAGCTTCGCGGCCGTGGATGTGGTGCCCGAGTTCGACGACGATGGGGGGGTTCAGATCGACGAGAACGAACTAGAGATGACACCCTTTGCTCGCGCCTCGGGGCCCGGCGGTCAGAATGTCAACAAGCTGGCAACCGCGGTTCGGTTGGTCCACAAGCCCACAGGGCTGGCTGTGGTGTGTTCGGTTGAACGCAAGCTCGAGCAGAACAAAAAACGGGCGATGTCGATCCTCCGGGGCAAATTAGAATTATTGGAGGAACAGAAGCGGCAAGCCGAAATCGACGCCGCGACCGGCGGCAAGCTCGATATGGGCTGGGGCACTCAGATTCGCAGCTATGTGTTTTACGACAATCGTGTGAAAGATCATCGCACAGGTCACGAAGTTGGCAACCCTCAACGCGTGCTTGATGGCCAACTGCAAGGGTTCATCAATGCCGAGCTCGGTCGCCGCGCCAAAGCAGCCGGTTGAGCATGGCCGGTTCTTTATGAGGGCGTCATTGTCTGCAGGTAACCTTTAGTTTGGTCAGGCTTTCAAGAGGATCCGGCCATGCATCGACAGGTGAATATTAAGGTCTTCAGGGACAGGTGGACGATATTTCCAAAATCGGGTGTTTGGAAGCTGTCAGTGCGCTTGATATGAGCAAAACGTGTGGCCTAAAGGCGTTTGACGTTAGCCGATCAGAACCCAACGAGTGTGATAGCCCAGGTGACCGATCATCAAGAAGAACAAACATCGCTAACGCAGGACCAACAGGCGCAGCCTGGGTGGGACCAAATCTGGCAAGTGCCGGCACTGTTGCTGGGCCTGGCTGTTCTTGTGCTGGGCGTGTACGTGGCCATACCGGCGCCTGAACAGGACCAATTTCCGGAGGTCCTGCAGGAAGTGGCGCTCTATCTCAAAGCCCGGAACCTCGCTCAAGCCCAGTCGATATTACAAACCAAGCTCGAACCCTTTATCGAGCGCGCCAGCAGGATCGATCAGGCCACGTATTATGCGATGTGGGGTGATTTGGTTTTCTTGCAACAAGAAGTCAACCATTGGGACAAGCTCGAGAATCATCAGAAGGTGTTGAGGTACTACCAGAAGTCTCAGGATCTGGGCTTAACGCTAAGCCCTCTGCATCTTCAGAGATTGGCTCATACCCTCGTGGCCATGAAGCGGGACCCGGAAGCACTGGTCGTGCTCGATCAACTCAAAGACGCTCCGGCTCACCGGCGTTACTTGATTATCAGAAAGATTGTCGAGCGTCGCCGTCAGTCAGGTGTGCCGGTCGAAGATCTTGCGGCGATGATGCTCCGGTTTGAAGAGGAGCTGCGCCAGGAAACCGACAAAAAGACCCGTCGCCAGCAACAGATGTGGGCGGTCATCCTTCATGCAAAAGGGCTTTTGGATATCGACCAGCCTGAGCAGACGATCACGTATCTGCAGCGACGGATGATCCATTTCATGGCCGACGGCAGCGACGACGATCTAGCGCCACTGAGGGTGCTCTTGGCCAGGGCGTTTCAGCGGTTGGGTGAGCATGACAAAGCGCGTCGATGGTACCGTCTTGCTCAGCAAAAACTTGCTCAGACCGATCTGTTAAACGCTCAAGTGCTGGTGGGTTTGGCGCAGATCGATCTGGCTGAAACCGGTGACGTACGTAGCGCACTAGAAAACTTTGCCGAAGCCGAGGCGCAGTACCCCACAGCGCCGGCCTACATCGACGCATTGATCGGCCGCGCCGATGCCGAGGCGCGGTTGGGTGTTCACCCCGAGGCGATCGAACATTTTGGCCGTGCGGTGAAGATTGTGGTCCGGGACAGACAGCCCAGCGAAAGTCAGATCCGTCAGCTTGTAGATCCCATTCATGCACAGTTTGATCTGAACGTGGGTCGTCAGGACTTTGATCTTGCGCTGGATTACCTGAGTCTGCTCAAGCCGCTGTATCCTGTGGAGACACCCGCTCCGCTCCTGCAAGAGTTTGCAGTCACACACGAGCAGATCGCCCACCAGCGCCTAGAGAGATTTGAAGCGGTTCAGCAGGGCGTCGACCCCAACCAGGTCGGATTGTCCGACGGTGGCCGTGTAGATCTGGCAGCCAGGCGCTTGGCCATGCAAGAGGCCGCGGCTCACTACGCCAAAGCCGGTGACTTCTATCTTAAGCACGCTCATGCGGTAACGGGTGTTGACGACACCGGTTTTGGTCAGAGCCTCTGGATGGCGGCCACCAGCTATGACAAGGCTCAGCTTTGGGACAAAGCCATTGGCGCATACGCCGAGTTCATCAAATCACGCCCAAACGATCCTCGTCAGTTAGAGGCGATCAATCATCTCGGGCTGGCGTATCAATCAGACGGCCAGTACCCGGTCGCCGCTGACTTGTTCAAGCAGCTAATCGAGGAGCACAAACACACACCCGAAGCGTACAAAAGCCTTGTGCCCTTGGCGCGGTGTCAGGTGGCGATGTCTCAGTTCGACGACGCTGAGCGGGTGTTGTTGTATGTGGTGACCGATCACCCCGCCATCACGCCCGACAGTCTGCAGTACCAACAGGCGCTGATCGAACTGGGTAAGTTGTATTACCAAACCGGTCGCTTTGAGCAGGCCATCGCCCGGTTGGGAGAAGCGGTGGATCGTTACGGCCAAACCCGCCAGGGTGCGGTATTGCGGTTCAGATTCGCCGATGCCTACCGGTTATCCATTCAGGAGATTGACGAATCGCTGGAAAAGATGTTGCCTCAGAAGAAGGAGATGGAGCTGCGCGCCGAACGAGCTCGCCGACTCGAGCAAGCTCAGGCGCTGTTTAGCCAGGTGATTAGCGAGATTGACGCGGTGGACGAGGCGAAACAGTCTCCACTGGAATCTCTTTGCTTACGGAACGCGTTTTTTTATCGTGCCGACTGTGCGTACGACCTGGGGCGATACGAGCAATCAATTTCTCTGTACGACCTGGCGGCCAAGCGGTGGGAAGCCCACCCGGCATCATTGGTGGCGCTGGTACAGATCGTGAACGCCTACTGTGAGTTGGGCAAGACACAGGAAGCGAGAGTGGCAAACGATCGGGCCCGGTGGCAACTCAAACGGATCCCCGATGAAGCGTTCGATGACCCCAACTTGCCGATGACCCGGGAGCACTGGCAGCAGTGGCTGCGTTGGACCAGCGAGTTGAATCTGTTTGGTCCACAGGCCAGCGCCGGTCGCCAGTCGGGGCTGTGATGAGGCTGGCTTGTGGGTCGCGCTGGAAGTCTGTGCCGTTGGTATTGTTGCTTGACCATATGAGCGTGACATTATGGTATACTGAACGTATTGGCAGCTGATCGCTGCTATTGCTCTGGTGTATGGATGCACGCGGAGTACACTTGCCGCGGCCGATCGGCCGGTCGTTAAGTTGAAAGGTCAAGGATGACCGAACCCCTCTCCGTTTCTGCCAGCCAATCATCAAAGGTGACTCTGCCAGGTCAACCCCTTCGTGACGGTGACACCGCAACGGATCCGCAGGTGTTGATTGGGTTGTTAGAGCAACAGCGAAGTGTCTACCAACAGCTTGCCCAACTGGCTCAGGAACAGGGACGGCTTGTTCGCGATGGTGCGTCTGAGCCGTTGCTGGCGGTGCTGGCCCAACGCCAGCAGCGGGTGGACGAATTAACTCAGATCAACATCAAAATGGAACCCTATCGCAGCCGATGGGAACAGCTTTACAATCGCTTGTCGATGCAAGATCGTCAGCGCGTGGCGGGCCTGGTTCAAGAGGTTCAGGGGTTGTTGTCGACCATCATCGAGCAAGACAACCACGATCGCCAGCAACTAGAACAATCCAAAAGCCTGATCCACAATGAGTTGGGACGCGTGACCCAAGCGGGCGCAGCGATGCAGGCATATAAGGTGCGTCCGGCGTCGGGCGGCGGTCATTTGACGGATCGACAAGGGTAATCAAGCCGATGACGATCAACTCGGACAACGTCACAACCACGCCGATGACGGATACCGGCGTCACACCGTTAAGTCCGACCGAGCCGGTGATCCAAACCGGATCAGACCCTCGGATGACCGATCTCTCACAGATCATTCGCGCGTACAACGCGGTGACTGAAAAGCTTCAACTTAGTCACGAGTCGCTCAAGGGGCAGGTGGCTCGCCTACAGATGGAGCTGGCCAGTACCAACGCTAAATTACAGCGTTCTAAACGGCTGGCGGCACTGGGTGAAATGGCTGCGGGTATCGCTCATGAGATTCGCAACCCACTGGGTGCCATTCAGCTCTACGCCGGTGTCTTGATAAAGGATATGGATGATCCGGATAGGTCGGTGTCTTCGCCCGATGGACTAAAGGTCACCGCGCTGAAAATCGCTTCGGCTGTTCGTGATCTCAATGCCATTGTCAACGACGTGTTAAGTTTTGCTCGCGAGCTGTCACCTGCGCCAGAACCGATGACTGTTCAGCGTCTGTTTGATCAGGCGATCGAATCGTGTGGTCCAATGATCGCGGCCGCCGGGGTGACAGTAACTGGATTGGACCGCCGGTCCCGATCCGGTCAGCGGTTGTGGGTCCACGCCGATCCGGCATTGATGCGCCAGGCGCTGTTGAATCTAATCCGCAACGCGGTCGATGCCATGGTGCCGTCGGGCCGGTGTGCGGCACGAGACCCGTCGCGGTCTGTGTTGACGTTGGACGCTCGCCGGCAGGGCCACCAAATTGTCATGGTGGTTGGCGATACCGGGCCCGGTATCGCCGAAACGGATATCGACCGCATTTTTAACCCCTTTTTTACGACGCGGAACACGGGCACCGGATTGGGCCTTGCGATTGTGCATCGGATTATCGACGCCCATAGCGGCACCATCAGCGTCCACAACGACGGCGGTGCGGTTTTCCAGCTAAGTCTGCCGGCGTCCACGGTGACCGGCCCAAGGCCCGATCAGGCGCACGATGGTCGTGCAAGTGGTGTCGCGGAATCGGGACCAACGCGTTGTGCCACTGGCGTTACAACTGTCTGACCGGAGCGACCTATGGCGATGAAGATATTGGTTGTAGATGACAAGCAAATGATGCGGGATAGCATCGGTACCACGCTTCAGCGCAGTGGTTATCAAGTGGTGGCCGCGGATCACGGCGATTCGGCGTTGGAGATGGCCACACGGCACCGGCCCGCCGCGGTAATCACCGACCTGCGGATGCCGGAGATGGACGGTCTGCAACTGCTGTCGCGTTTGCAGGAGATTGACCAGCAGACACCCGTGATCGTGATGACGGCGTATGGCTCCGTCGAGTCTGCGGTGCAGGCGATGAAGCAGGGCGCGTTCGATTTTATCCAGAAGCCTTTTGAGGGCGATCAGTTGGTCGTGACTGTCCGTCGTGCGGTGGAGCACCGTCGGTTGCTTCAGGAAAACACCGCGCTAAAGACCAGTGACCAAGATTTCCGGGAAGCGCCGGTACTGATCGGCCGGTCGTTGGCGATGCGGACACTGGCTCAACAGATCCAGCAGATCGCACGCAGCAATGGCACCGTGTTGATTAGCGGGGAGTCGGGCACGGGCAAGGAAGTCGTCGCCCGTACGCTCCATGCCCACAGCGCACGTCGGGATCGGGTCATGCTGTGTGTCAATTGTGCGGCGTTGTCGAGCAGCCTTCTGGAAAGTGAATTGTTTGGCCATGAAAAGGGTGCGTTTACAGGAGCCGAGGCGCTGCGCAAGGGGCGTTTTGAGTTGGCAGACGGCGGCACACTGTTGTTGGACGAGATCAGTGAAATTAGCCCTCAGCTGCAGGCCAAGTTGCTTCGTGTCCTGCAGGAACAGCAGTTTGAGCGCGTTGGTGCGAGCCTACCGATGCAGGTCGACGTCCGTGTCATCGCCACGACCAACCGTGACCTGGCCAAGTGTGTGGCGGACGGCAGTTTTCGGCAAGATCTGTACTACCGGCTTAACGTGTTGCCTATTTGTCTTCCGCCGCTACGCCAGCGAACCGGCGATCCGCCGCTGTTAGCCGAGCACTTTTTGACCCAGGTGGCGATGAGAGAGGGGCGGGAGGTCAAGCGGTTTGATCCCGAGGCCATGGAACTGATCCGACAGTATCCGTGGCCAGGCAATGTTCGTGAACTGCAGAACATCTGTGAACGTGCCAGTGTGTTGACCAAGTCTCAGCAGATTTCCGTGGCGACCATTGGGCCGTGGTTGGCGCAACCTGAGCCGGTGGGGCAGCCGGATGCTTCGTTGGGCACTGGCCGGCTTGAGGAGATCGAGCGTCATCAGATTCTGCGGACGCTGGAACGGTGCAACGGGAACCGTCAACAGGCCGCGCGGTCGCTTGGGATTGGCGTCCGGACGCTGGGCCTCAAGCTCAAGAAATGGAAGGAACAGAACCTTGTGGCCCAAACGGTCTAAAAATGCGCATTCGAACGGTGGCGCACGCGCAGTTATTGCGCGGCTAGCAATTGGCGTACCGGTCTCTTTCTGCATAAGCCCGACGGCCGAACCAGCTCTGGCGGTACGGCGCCGTTGGCACTGGTATTGCATGAGTTCTGGCCAGCAGGTGGGTATCGGTTGGCCGGCTGAAAGGATGTTTTGATGATCAACGGGCTATTTGACCATGGGGCGATGCCAACCCTAGAGCGGATGGTGCAGTTCACTCAAGAACGGCATCGCGTGCTCAGCCACAACATCGCCAACCTGTCGACGCCGTATTTCAAACCCGGTGATTTGAACCCGGATTCCTTTCAGGCCGAATTGCGTGACGCGATCGACCGGCGGCGCCACAGCGCCAGCCCGACGGCCGGTCCGTTAGAATTGAACGATACCAAGGAACTTCAATTCGAGCCCGGCGGTTTGACCGTCCAGCCACAGCCCAGCGCTCAGGGAATCCTGTTTCATGACCAGAACAATCGAGATCTCGAGCGGACGATGCAATCATTGGCCGAAAACACTCTGGCACACAACACCGCCATCGAAGTGCTCCGCAACGAGTTTGCCATCATGCTAACAGCCATTCGAGAACGAATCTGATAGGGGTTAACACATGTTTGGATCACTGGACATTTCCACATCGGCGTTGGTGGCGCAGCGGACACGGCTGGAAGTCATCGCCGCAAACATGGCTAACAAAGATGCGATCTACGATGCCCAAGGCAGGTATGCTCCCTATCGAAGGCGCATCGCGATATTTGCTCAGGGTGATCCGGCGACCGGTCAGGACCAGGGCGTGCATGTCAAGGAGATCATGCTGGACCCTGCGCCGTTTCTAAAGCGGTATGAGCCGGGCCATCCGAACGCAGACCAGCAAGGCTACGTTCAGTACCCGAATATTGATAGCTCAATGGAAATGATCAATGCCATGGAAGCCAGCCGAGCGTACGAGGCCAATGTGGCGGCGGCCGAAGCGACCAAGTCGATGATGCAGACGAGCCTCAGGCTCCTGGGGTAGCCCGGCGATGAGACGAGGTGAACGATGACGGATCCATTGGGACTCATTGGCAGCCCGGCGGTTGGTGACGCAGGAGGCGCCGTCCCATCGCCGCCGTCGGGACCACCCAGGCCCACCGGACCGGGCGATGCGACCGGTCCCACTTTTAAAGACGTGTTGATGGAGAACATCGAGCAGGTCAACAAGCTCCAGCAAGACGCCGAGCGGGCGATCGAAGATCTTTACAGCGGTCGTCGCGACGACGTCGATGGCGTGCTGATCGCAAAGCAAAAAGCAGACTTGGCGTTCCAGTTGTTGCTGCAGGTGCGAAACAAGATGGTCAGCGCTTATGATGAAATCCGACAAATGAGAGTGTGATAGCACAACGTAGACCGGTTCGGCATGGCCATCGTTCCGGCCAAACCGGCGCACGGTGCCCTTTGGATGTATGGGCGGATTGTTCTAGCGGCATGGAGGCCGATCGATGGAGTTTCTGAAGAAGTCTTGGGCGCAGGCTCAGGCATTTCTAAGCCAACTATCCGTGGCGGCACGGATCGCCATCGGTTCCTTTTTGATTATCTTCTTGCTTGTGGGTTGGCTCTTGCTGCTGTGGGCGGGCAGGCCAGAGCTGGTGGCCATCACGCAGTTTGCCGGCGAGCGTCAGTCCGATGTGGTGGCCCGCTTGCGGCGTGCTGGTGTTCCCGTGCACACCGACGGTGGGCAGCTTCAGGTATCGGCCGACAGGTACGACGATGCCCTGGTCATTCTCGCTAGCAGCGAGCTCTTAGCGGCCGATACCGCCGAGGCGTTCGACCAACTGATTGAGCGCCAGTCGCCCTGGCAGAGCAACGCTCAAAACGCTCAAGCGTTTTTGCTGGCCAAGCAGAAGGTGTTGGGGCAAATCGTTGGCAAAATGGTCGGCGTCCAGTCGGCCAGCGTCATGCTGTCCATGCCAGAAAAACAGGGTTTTGGTTCGACGCACGTTCGGCCCAGCGCTTCGGTGAACGTCATCATGCGCCGCGGAAAACGCGTTGACAAACGTTTTGTCGAGGCGATCGCCGGGTTGGTCAGTGGGGCGGTCGCTGAGATGGAGCCGCAAGATGTCGTGGTCATTGACGCCAATCACGGCCGGCAGTTTACGGTCAAGAGTCCTGATGACGTACTGCCGGGCGAGACGCTGGAACTGATACAGCAATTTGAGCACCGTTACCGGGAAAAGATTTCTGACGTGCTCAGTTATATCCCGGGTGTCATCATTGCAGTGAATGTCCGTATCGATCCCGTCCACAGCAAAAGGATCGAAGAGTTCGCCTACGAAGAGGCCGAGCCGCTCAAAAGCGAATTCAGCCGTGAAACAGAGCGCCGTGACGTGACCGACGCGGGGGAACCCGGCGCGCGGCCGAACACGGGTCTGGACATTGCCGGTGGCAGCACCACGGGCAGCTTTGAAAAGATCAGCGAAAACCGCAATGAATTTACCGAAAAGAACTTGACCCGACGCACCCACACCACCGAGTCGGGGCATACGACCAAACAGGTCAGTGTGACGATCAACGTGCCCCGTACCTACTTTGTCGGTGTGTTTAAGCAGGGCCAACCGGCCGACACCCAGCAGCCCGATGACGAGGCGCTAAAGCCGATTATCCAACAGCAACTGGCGCAAATCCAAGATCAAGTCGAGCCGCTGGTGCGGGTCGATCAAGACAATGGATTGGTCAAGGTCCACATGATTCCAGACCGTGAAATGCTCTTGGCGGTGGCCGGTGTGGGCTCGACGGTGGCGGGACCGGGTGGCATCGCGGGGGTTCTCCAGTCCAGCTGGGCCAAGCCGCTGGGGCTGACGCTGTTAGCGGTGGCAAGCCTGGCGATTATGTTCGGTATGGTCCGAAAGGCCACACAGACGCCGCCTCTGCCGACCATCGAAGAGCTGGCGGGTGTGCCGCCGAAGCTTCCGGGTGAAGACGAGGTCACAGGCGAAGCGGCCGAGGCCGACTCGGAGATGATCGGTATGGAGCTGTCGCCAGAAGAGGTCGAGTCACGGCGGATCGCCGATCAGATTGCTGAACTGATCAACGCCAACCCGTACGAGGCGGCGACCTTGCTCAACCGTTGGATCTTGACAGACGAATAAGGATAAGAAGGTGGTGACCAGCCATGGCTGTTGAAGAAGCGACCGCAGATGCAGTCCAAGGATCGGATCCCAAAAAAGAAGAGCTTAGCGGTATTAAGAAAGCGGCCGTGTTGCTGTTGGCGATTGATCAACAAGCCGCGGCGTCGCTGATTAAAAAGTTGTCTTCCAAATCTGTCGAGGAGGTGACCCGAGAGCTGGCCAGTCTAGGCAACATCACCAACAAGGTCAGGGATGACGTGCTCAAAGAGTACTATGAAATGGCGCTTGCGCAGAGCTGGATCAACGAGGGTGGCCTGGACTACGCCAAGAACCTTCTTGTGCAGAGCTTGGATCCGAAAGAAGCAGACCGGATTCTTCAGCAGATCAGTCAGCAGGTTCGCAAGACACCGTTTTCGTTTCTGCAGAAGGCAGAGTCACAAAACTTACTGACGTTTATCCAGGACGAACATCCGCAGACCATTGCACTGATTGTCAGTCATATGTCTTACCACAAGGCGGCCGAGATTCTAACCGGTCTGCCCGGTCCTAAGCAGATTGAAGTGGTCAAGCGTGTGGCCAATATGGAACAAACCAATCCCGAAGTGATCGCAGAGGTCGAACGGGGGCTCGAAGCGCGGCTTTCAAACTTGTTAAGTCAATCGTTCGAAAAGATCGGGGGTGTGGAGACGGTCGCCGAGATGCTCAATCTGACCGATCGCACGACCGAAAAGAGCGTCATGGAGGGATTGGAGGCCGAGGACCCAGATCTCGTAGAACAGATCCGGCGACTCATGTTCGTGTTCGAAGACATCTTGCTTGTAGATGATCGAGGCATCCAAAGCGTTCTCAAGGAAATCGATAACGACGAATTGGCCATGTCGCTCAAGACGGCCAGCGAAGACCTTAAGGAGAAGATCTTCAAGAACATGTCCGAACGTGCGGCACAACTGATCGCCGAGGATATGCAGTACATGGGACCGGTGCGGGTATCGGATGTCGAGGCGGCCCAGCAACGGATTGTCGATGTGGTTCGCCGCTTGGTCGACGCGGGCGAAATCGTGATCTCCGGCCGCGGGGAGGACATGGTCGCTTAGTGCATCATGGCCATCATTAAGAGTCACAACGCTAAGACGCTGCTCAAAGAGGCGATCGTATTGGATTTGGGTGACGTGGCACGTCAAGCCAAACGCCTGCGCGAAGCGGCACAGGCCAAAGCTCGCCGCATTATCGAAGACGCTCAGTGTCAGGCCGAATCGCTTAGGCAAAAGGCCCACACCGACAGTGCCACGCAGGGTCACCAAGAGGGTTTCGAAAAGGGCAAGAGCGAGGGGCACCAGCAAGGATTACGTGAAGGGCACCAAGAGGCGCTGGATCAAGCCAAAGAGCAACTTCAGTCGCTCCAACAGGCCTGGATCGAAGCCATGGGCCAGTGGGAGGCCAAGCGGCAGGACATGGAACAGGAAGCCGGCAAGGCGGTCCTTGAGTTGGCCGTGCGGTTGGGGCAGAAGTTGGTCCACCGTGTGATTCAGATCGATAAAGAAGTGGCCGTCGAGCAGGTGGCCGCGGTATTGTCTCACGTGCTGCGCCCGGTGGATGTGACTGTCCGGATCTGCGCAGATGACAGGCCGGTGCTCGAAGAATCGATGCCCCGGTTGACCGCGGAGTTTCCTCAGCTCAAGCACGTGCAGCTGGTCGACGATCCGGAGATGACCCGTGGTGGCTGTGTCGTGAGTTACGGTCAAGGCCGGATCGATGCGACCATCGAAACGCAGCTCGAACGTGTGGTGGAGTTGGTGACATGAAGCCGCTTTTTGCCGAACAGTTTGCCGCGCTGGAGCGCGCCGCGACAATCGAGATGCGGGGACGGGTTTCGCAGGTTCGTGGCATGGCGATGCATGTGGCGGACCTACCGGTTTCCGTTGGCTCGCTGGTGAGCGTGCGTGTACGGGGTGGAGGTGAGTGCGTGCTTGCCGGTGAGGTGGTGGGCTTTGATCAAAACCAAACGATCATTATGCCCATGGGTTCAATGGAGGGTGTTCGGCGTGGAGACGAGGTGGTCGCAGGCCCGATTGTCCAAACGGTACACGTCGGTCAGTCGTTGCTGGGTCGGGTGCTTAACGGACTGGGTCAGCCGATCGACGGTCGCGGACCGATCGTTGAACCGGTGCAGCGCCCGCTGATGCCGATCCCCGTCGATCCGTTGGATCGTCCGCCGATCGACACCGCCATTGCAACCGGGGTGCGAGCCATCGACGCGCTGATCAGTGTCGGACGGGGCCAGCGTGTGGGGGTTTTTGCTGCCCCTGGTGTCGGTAAGAGCACCCTGCTTGCAACCGTCGCACGACACACGGCCGCCCCGGTCAGCGTGATTGCATTGGTCGGAGAACGTGGCCGTGAGGTCCGCGAGTTTATCGATATGCAACTGGGCCAGGACGGGATGAAAAAGAGCGTTGTGGTGGCGGCGACCAGTGATGAGCCAGCGTTGCTGCGGATTCACGCGGCAATGGTGGCCGCCACGATTGCCGAGTATTTTCGAGACGAGGGGCTGGATGTGTTGTTTATGATGGATTCGGTCACGCGGGTTTGTCACGCTCAACGACAGATCGGGTTGGCCGCCGGCGAACCGCCGACCAGCAAAGGTTACCCGCCCAGCGTATTTG
This sequence comes from Phycisphaeraceae bacterium, assembly GCA_965222495.1. Taxonomy (GTDB): domain Bacteria; phylum Planctomycetota; class Phycisphaerae; order Phycisphaerales; family Phycisphaeraceae; genus CBDCUA01. The sequence goes on from CBDCUA010000007.1 coordinate 1,784,814, forward strand.
CCATGCTGCCGCGATTGTTAGAGCGATCGGGCCGAACGCTAAAGGGGTCGATCACGGGACTGTACGCCGTGTTGGTCGATGGCGACGACGTGACTGATCCGGTATCCGACGCCGTCCGTGGCATCCTTGACGGCCATGTGCAGCTTAGTCCCGATTTGGCGCGTCGCGGGCACTGGCCGGCAATCGACGTGCTCGAATCGATTAGCCGTGTGGCCGATGCGATTACCACCAGCGAACACCGGGCCGCCCGCAGTCAGGTGTTGCGCCTGATTCACGCCTACCGGCAGGTCGAAGAGCTATTAAATATCGGAGCATATGCCGCGGGCAGCAACACTGATTTTGACGTGGCCATCGCCAGCAAGCCGGCGATTGATCAGTTGCTTCAACAGGGGCGGTCAAAAGCCACCGGGGTGACCGACTTTGAAAGGACCAGCAAACAGCTGTTGGCGCTGGCGGGGAAAATCCAGAACGTCGCCACGCAACTGACCAGACCTGTCGCCCGCGCACCGAGGGGGCCGGGGCAGTGAATGTGATTGGCCGGCGGTGACCAAAGAAGGTCCGCGTATCGGGCCTATCACCACGTTTGGGCACGCATATTGCTACATCCGCAAGTGAGTATTCATGGCCAAATTTTCCTTCAAGCTCGATCCGGTCCTGTTCAAGCGTCGTGTGGAAGAAGACCGGTGTCAACGTGACCTTGCTAAGTCTTTGCGGCAACGAATGATCCTGCGCGATCAGCTGCGTTTGATTCAACAGACGATTACACATTCCAAACAGGAGCTGTCTGAGGACCTGTCAGGCCGAGTGGATGTGACCCGTGTGTTACAGTTTGCCAGATTTAGCGGTCAGGTGACGCACCGCGCCCATGCCTTTGTCACCCGTTTGGCTGGCGTGGAAAAACAGATTGAGGCCGATCGCCAAAGTCTCATTGAAGCCACGCGTGCGCGCAAGGCGTTGGAGATCTTACGCGATCGCCAATATCGGCGGTGGCGCAAACAGGTGCAGCGACGGGAAGAAGCCCAGCTTGACGAGTTTGCTGTGCAGCGGCACATTCGTCTTCATTCCACGGAAACCTATCCATGAGGGCTCTATGGACGGTCATCTCGGTCGTGCTGTTAATCAACGTTTTTGCACTGGTGGGCGTGGGGGGGTGGCTGTATCGTACCGGACGGATTGATCGTCAGCGTATCGACCGTGTACGCGATATGTTTTCGATCACCATCGAGGAAGAAAAACAGCAAGAATTGCAGGCACAGCAGCTTGAGCAGCAGACCCGTCAGCAGGCGATGGAGATCGCGCGGCTTGAGGCGGTCAGCGACGGTCCGGTGACGCTTGCCGATCGATTTCGGGCCCAACAGCGAGGTGACGAGTTAGCGGCACAGCGTGTCGAACGGCTGCGGCGAGATATCGCTGATCTACGCAAACAGCTGGGGCTGGCGCGGCGGCAACTGGCTGATAAACAGCAGGCGTTGACTGCCCGGCAGACCGCTTTTGAACAGACGGTCAACCAAAAAGTCGATCTTCAAGACGATGCCGATTTTCAGCAGATCGTTCGTCTGATCGGGCAGATCAAACCAGCCCAGGCCAAGCAGATTTTTCAAGAGATGATCAAACAAGATAAAAAATCGCATGTCGTGGACTACCTGGCTGCGATGCAGCTACGGAAGGCCGCAGCGGTCATTAAGACATTCCGGACGCCCGAAGAAATCGTTCAGGCAACCGATTTGCTACAAGCGTTGCGGGAGCGGGGGATCGAGTTGGCCGGGGATGGTTTAAAACAGTCGGAAAGGGGCTTGAACCCCAGTTAGACAGGCACAGTGTCATGACAGCCAGCGCAATTCTCAATCTCCCGTCGGCAAAAATTGCGCCGAACAACCAAGCGTCTAGCCAGGACCGCGGCGGGAGTTTCGAAAAATATCTCTTACAAAGTAACGAGTCGTTACCGGCTCCGTCCAAACCCTCGCGAACGATCAAAGATGGCACGCCGACCGCTCAGTCCGATGCGATCGAGCATACAGATATTGCACAGAGTTCGTTGACGCCGTCACCAACCTCGGATCCTCACGTTGCCCAAGACCAGTCTCCGATCACCCCGGTGTCCCTCGACCTGCAGGCTCAGCAGCCCAGCTCAGATGCTGAAGCGGAGATTCAGAGCCCGATCGTGCCCATTAAGATTCATGTCAGCGAGCAGGCCATCGCAGATGTGCCGTTGATATCTTTGGAACCGGGACAACCCACTGGGTTTGCTGATCCGGACAGTCTTGTCCCTGCGTTAAATCATGGGCCTGTTGGTGTTGTGGAGCCGATCGGACTCTCGGTTAGTGCAGGGGGCGATCTGTCAGATGCCGCGGCAGCAAGTGCAATCGCTCAGTCATCGGTCAATGAGGCGATCAGAACCGAGCAGACCGCCGTGTCGGGTTCAGGAGTCGGGCAGGCAAGCACGACGGTCAATACCGAAGTGGGTTCGCCGACCCAGACAAATTTGGGTTTGTTCCAAGGGGCTGGTAACGGTCAGCAACCTGCGCCGGCTGTTTATGAGCATCAACTGGCAAGTGCTCCTTCGTCTCAGGGCGAAAGTGTTGTTGGCGCGGTGGCGGGCGCCGGTGGCCAGGCGAAGATGGTTGGGGCGGAAGCCGATTTGTCCGGGCACATCCAGACGACCGACCAGGGACAGGTTGATGCCGATTCGTTGTCCGTGAGCGGTCCGGGTGGCTCCGACCAGGACAGCGGCGATGAGCCGTCGTCAGATACCCAGCAACGTCCGCCCGCCCGCCAAACGGTCTTGCCCGCCGCAACGGGCCGCGTGGCTGCGGATTTTAGTCGCGCCGCTGACTCTCTTATCTCGCAAATCAACGACACGCCATCGCCTTTAGGCCCACCGGCGTCGAGCGCTGGACCGGGGCAGGCCGTGTCTGGGGGCGGTTCGCTGCTGGGATCGTCTCCGTCCCAGTCCGACTCAACGCCGGCAGATGCCAATATCGGTCGGGTCATCCGGGGGATGCGCGGCGTGGTTCACCAAAACGGCGGGGCGGTGACCCTTCGGCTTAGTCCGCCGGAGATGGGCATCGTCCGTATCGAGATGCAGATCGATAGCGGTGCGGTCAAGGCGTTGCTGCACACCGAGCATGAAGCGGCCAGGACGTTATTGAACCAGCAGCTGGGTCAGCTTCGTCACGCGTTAGAGGCACACGGGTTGTTCGTCGACAAGCTCGGTGTCCAGACCATGGCTCAGGGCAGCGACACATTGACCAGTGATAGGGATGCCGACCAATCGGCTGCCAACGACGGGCGCAGCCAGGGCCAACATCATGGTGCTGGTGGCGGGCGGACCAGCGATGCAAAGGGCGGTGAGCTTTCCGACGCGGATCTGTTAGAACCCCAATCTCTCACGTTTGAATCGGCGTTGAACATGGTCGCTTAAACGAACACAGAAACCGGTGGCGGGCTGTGGGTGGCGTCGCCGATACGAAAAAGGAGTCGCAGTCATGTCAGCAGGAGCGATTACGGGCGCGGGAACGGTCGGGGCGTCTGGCAGCGCTGGAGCGTTTGGAGATTTAAACTCAGAAGACTTTATCCGGGTCTTGCTGACGGAGCTGAGTAACCAAGACCCATTTGATCCGCAAGACTCCGCTGCGCTATTGGAGCAACTTAGTAGTCTGCGGAACATCGAGAGCCAACTGTCGCTGCAAGAGCAGTTGGGGGATCTGGTTTTGCAGAATCAAGTCTCCGCCGCCGGTGGCCTGATCGGAAAATTGGTCGCCGGTCTGGACGGATCAAGCAACCAAGTGGAAGGTGTGGTGACCTCCGTACGGGTTCAAGATGGCGTTGCGGTGCTCGAACTGGATAGCGGCAAGGCTCTGGCCATGGACCGGGTAACGCGAATCGCGAACCTGGCAGATGATCAACCAAGCACCAGTTAACGTTACGGGCCCTCGTACCGCAGAGGTAAGTCGGACAAACGGCCCAATGGAGATCGGTGGTGTCGAATGAGGCAGATTTGCTGCGGATGCTGGAGCCGGCCGTGCGGCCCGGTGGGTTACCCGGGCCGGTTCAGCGCCATCGTGTCCCATTCGAATCGCGTAGCTTCGAGTCGCTGTTGGAAGAGGCCCAGAAGGTGAGCGACGATGATCCGCCAGACAACCAAGCCGGCAATACCCCGACCGCCATGGTTGCGTCGTCCCATCCGGATCACGCAGGGCTGATGCGGCAGCTGTCACACGTGGGTCGGATTGAGAACGGTTCACTGTTAGGTTTGATTGACGTCAGTCAAACCGTAACACCATCGAGGCCCAACCAAGCTTCATAGAAAAGACGTTGAACTTACAGACACGGGAGTTGATCGTATGGGATTGCAGACATCGCTGTTTCAATCGCTAAGCGGCCTGAACGCCAGTTCACAAACGATTTCTGTCAGTGGTAACAATATTGCCAATGTCAATACGACCGCGTTTAAAGGCAGTCGCGCGTCCTTTGAGACACAGATTTCTCAGACATTGATGACCGGTTCGTTGCCCACCGCGACGCTGGGTGGCTCGAATCCCGCTCAGGTGGGGCTGGGGACGCGACTGGCGTCGATCGATCGTAATTTCAACGACGGTTCGCTCCAGCCGACCGGGATCAATACGAATTTGGCCATCGAAGGCCAGGGCTTTTTTGTTGTCAATTTTGACAGCACGGTCCGCTATACTCGCGCTGGAACATTCACACTGGACCGTGATAAGAACCTGGTCAATCCCGACGGTGGATTGGTTCAGGGGTTTGGCGTCGACGATCAATTCAATGTGGTTCAGGGTGTCCAGCAGAACATCAACATCCCCATTGGCTCGCTGACGGTCGCCGAAGCGACCCAAAACGTCCAATTTGCCGGCAATCTAAACGCCAACGGTGACATTGCCACCGTTGGGTCTCAGATTGTTGGAGATGTGGTCTTTTCTGATCCGGGTGCAACCATCGCGGCGGTACCGACCGATGCCTTGACGGCTCTACGCGATAGCGCCGCGACGCTGCTGTTTGCCACCGGAGATGTGATTACCGTGACCGGTGCCGAAAAAGGTGGTGCACGCATTCCCGACCATACCTTTGAAATTGGTCCTGCCAACACCACCGGCAGTGACGATTTCGGCACCACGCTTCAGGATTTCGTAGATTTCTTAGAAGATATCTTGGGCATCGATACCGCGATCAGCGGCGGGGTCTCCGTGGTGGCCGGAGCGCTGACCATCGACGGCAATACCGGTACGGCCAACGACATTACGCTCGAAAACAGCAATGTGATTATTAACCAAGCCACGGCACCGGTCGCACCGTTTAACTTTACCAAGTCCGTCACCGCCGACGGTGAGTCGATCCGAACAACGTTCTTTGCGTTCGATAGCCTGGGCACGCCGCTGACGCTGGACCTGGCGGTCGTCTTAGAAAACAAGACCAACGCAGGCACCGACTGGCGGTTCTACGCTCAGTCCGAAGACGACAGTGATCTGACAACTGTGTTGGGGAACGGGATCCTTTCGTTCGACACCGCCGGTCGGCTGATCTCTAGCACCACGCCCGCCATTTCGGTCGACAGGGCCAACACCGGTGCGGCGACACCACAGGTCATCTCGCTAAGGTTTACCAATCCAGATCCGTCGTCGGGGTCGGTGTCGGCGCTGGCGAACCACACCAGTCAGATCTCCGCCGAAAGCCAGGACGGCTCGCCCATCGGTACACTGGAAGATTTCTCCGTTGGCTCTGACGGCACGATTTCTGGCGTCTTCTCTAACGGGTTGTTACGGAACCTGGGGCAGGTGGTCTTGGCAACGTTTGCAAACCCCAATGGTTTGATCGATGTCGGCGGCAACCTATACAACATTTCCAGCAACAGTGGCAACGCCACTGTCGCTGTGCCGGGCGCCGGTCGCGCTGGTCGAATTGTGGGCGGGGCGCTTGAGCTGAGCAATGTGGATCTGTCTGAGGAATTCATTAATCTTATCACCGCCAGCACAGGCTTCAGCGCCAACTCGCGGGTGCTGGACACCAGCAACCGATTGATTCAGGAGCTGCTGGCCACGGCCCGGTAGGTCGCCGGCATCCACCGGTCCGGCTTGGACAAACTGATGATCACACTGACCCGGCTCAACGGTAAACAATTTGTGGTTAACGCCGAACTGATCCGCACCGTGGAGTCAAATCCAGACACCACGATCATGTTGATCAACGGTGACCACATGATTGTGAAGGAGTCGATGCAGCAAGTCGTGGAGGCAGCGATCGAGTACGGTCGGTCCTTGCGGCGTCTCGTGCCGCCGAGTTAAAACAATGGTGGATCAGCAAACACTTAAGGGCCGGCCGTTGTCTATCAAAAAGACGCACCGCGTATCGTTTGCAACACGGCATCACGAACCTTCTTCGCCCTCGCTGAGTTTGGCCAACACACTAAGGTCTTCTAGGGTCGTAATATCGCCCTTGACTTTTTGACCGCTGGCGATTTCGCGCAAGAGACGACGCATGATTTTGCCCGAACGGGTCTTGGGTAAAGCGTCGGTAAAGCGGATTTGATCGGGTTTTGCGATCGTCCCAATCTCGTGTCCGACGTGGGCCACCAACTGATCGCTGAGCTCTGGGCTCGGTGAGATATTGCCTTTAAGCGTCACAAACGCGGCGATACCGGTGCCTTTGATTTCGTGGGGTACACCCACCACCGCGGCTTCGGCGACGTGTTGGTGACTCACCAGGGCCGACTCAACCTCGGCGGTGCCCAGGCGATGGCCCGATACATTGATCACATCATCAACTCGGCCCATGACCCAAAAACGACCATCTTGATCTCTTCGGGCACCGTCTCCGGCAAAATAACAACCGTCGATTTCGCGCCAATAGGTATGAATAAAGCGCTCGCGGTCGCCATAGATACCCCGGAGCATGCTTGGCCAGGGTTTCTTAATCACCAGAAACCCACCGGTATTGGCGGGTTGTTCGACGCCGTTTTTGTCTACGATTGCCGGGTTGATCCCAAAGAACGGATAGGTGCATGAACCGGGGACCGTCGTCGTCGCACCGGGTAGCGGGGTGATCATATGACCGCCGGTTTCGGTTTGCCACCAGGTGTCGACGATCGGACATTTCTGGTTGCCGATGTGCTTGTTGTACCAAATCCAAGCCTCAGGGTTAATCGGTTCACCGACGGTACCCAGCACCGATAGACTGGACAGGTCATGTTTGCTGGGGTGTTCGTCACCCCATTTCATAAACGCGCGGATTGCGGTCGGAGCGGTGTAAAACTTCGTGATCTTATGCCGACTGACGATATCCCAGAACCGGTCGGGGGCCGGAAAATTGGGTGCCCCTTCGTACATCAATGTTGGCACGCGGTTGGGCAAGATGCCATAGATGACATAGCTGTGGCCGGTGATCCAGCCAATGTCGGCGGTGCACCAATAAAGCTCATCAGCGTTTTCATCGTCCAGATCAAATACATACCGGCTTGTGAGGTAGGTATACACCATGTACCCCCCAGTGGTGTGCATGATACCTTTGGGTTTACCGGTTGTGCCCGAGGTATAGAGAATGAACAGCAAGTCCTCTGCATCCATCTCTTCACAAGGACATTCTTCAGACGCTTGAGCCATCAGCTCCTGCCACGGATGGTCACGGCCTGCGACCATGGTGACCTTGTTGCCGCAGTGCTCGAGCACCACCACGTTCTTGACCAACTGCCGTGCTGTGTGGTCCGCCGATTCCTGAAGAGCTTCGTCTACAGTGGCTTTCAGCGGTACATGCTTGCCGCGACGATAGCCGGCGTCCGCTGTAATGATGATCTTAGAACTTGCGTCTTGAACCCGGTCACGGATCGCCGAAGCGCTAAAACCGCCAAAAATGATCGAGTGGGGAGCACCGATGCGCGCGCAGGCCAGCATTGCAACGGCCAATTCCGGCACCATGGGCATGTAGATGGTCACCACGTCGCCCTTTTTGACACCTAATTTTTTGAGCACATTGGCGAATTTTCCGGTCTCCCTTAGCAGGTCCCTGTAGGTTAACCGTCTGACCTCGGGTTTGCCGTTTTTGACCGGTTCGCCTTCCCAGACGATCGCTGTTTTGTCACCCAAACCGCTTTTGACCTGTCGATCGACGCAGTTGTAGCAGAGGTTGGTTTTACCGCCGACAAACCATTTTGCGTCAGGTAAGTTCCACTCCAAGACACGAGACCACTTCTTGAACCAGTAAAGATCGGCGGCCTTTTCTCCCCAAAACTTTTCAGGATTAGCGATCGACTCGTTGTACATCTGCTCGTACTGCTCAAATGATTTGACATGGGCCCCGGCGCTAAAATGGGGCGGTGGCGGAAACATGCGAGATTCGTGGAGCACCGACTCCATGCCACTGCCGTCTTGGCTGTGTGGGACCTGACGCTGACTCATATACGCCGCTCCTTGTTAGGTACACGGGGTTGGGTGTCCACCGGGGCCGCAACGCAAGTACGGCCATGCAGTAAGACGGCTTTTCTGCGTTTCTACAACCGCCATGCTAGCTTAAGGGCTCGGGCTTTTATCGGCAAGATCGGTGGGTATGATTCCGGTAATGCCACTGGTGGTGGATTGCTACAACGTGTTGCATACCGATATGCCTGCGGCGCTTGCCGGTCTGGACGAGAGCCGGCTGTGCCGGCTATTGGCCCGGACCGCCTGGGCTGGCGATGGCATCGTGGTGGTGTGCGATGGCAGCGTAAAACCCCATGGCCCTAGCCACTCGCCGGTTCCGACGGTCGACCTGCGGTACTCGGGGCGCGGTCAATCGGCCGACGACGTGATCACCCAGATGATTCGCACCAGCTCTGCTCCCCGGCGACTAACCGTGGTATCAAGCGACCGCCAGATCCAGAAAGCGGCGCGGCGCCGGCGCTGCCGGGTGATCGGTCGTGTAGAATTCGTCCGCCTCCTTGCGGCGGCCGGTGGCGTTTTCGGAGAGCCGACGCATCGTGGCAAGTTGGACGGGCCGCTGACTCAGCTTGAAGTGCAGCAGTGGCTAAAGCGGTTCGGGATGGATTCGGATGATCAGGCCGGTGTCGATGACCTTGGCCGTGACAACTGACGTTATGACAACCGTGGCCGGGGGTGTATGTACGGTGGCCGTACCTCTGTTAGATTTGAGTCAGCAGCACATGTCACTGTTGCCGCAGATGCAGAATGCGTTTGAGCAGATCGTACGCTCGGGCCAATTTGTGTTGGGTAGCCACGTTCGATCGTTTGAACAGCAACTGGCCGATAGGTGTCAAGTCGGCCACGCCGTTGGTGTGTCTAGCGGCACCGATGCATTGCTGATGGCGTTGATGGCGTTGGAAGTCGGACCAGGCGACGAGGTGATCACCAGTCCATTTACCTTTTTCGCGACCGCAGCGGGTATTACACGGTTGGGTGCCCAACCGGTATTCGTCGATATTGACCCCGTGACACTAAACATCGACCCGAGTCTGATCGAGGCCGCGATTACGAGCAAAACCAAGGCGATCATCCCCGTTCATCTTTACGGTCAAGCGGCCTGCATGGAACCGATCATGCACACGGCCAGAGCGCGGGGTATTCGTGTCGTCGAAGACGCTGCGCAAGCGATAGGTGCACTGGATCGGTCGCTTCCGGTGGGGTCGATTGGTGACGTGGGGTGTTTCAGTTTCTATCCGACCAAAAACCTGTCGGCCCTGGGTGACGCCGGCGCGTGCACGACCGGTGATCCTCAGCTGGCCGGACGCCTGCAGCGCCTACGGGTGCACGGCCAGGGCTCGACGTACCACCATCTGGAGATCGGAGGCAACTTTCGGATCGATGCGCTGCAGGCGGCGATGCTGAGCGTCAAGCTGCCGAATCTGACCTCGTGGAACGATGCTCGACGGACGGCGGCCGGACGGTATCACCAGTTGCTGGCAGATTTACCGCTGCGACTGCCCAGCGAAGCGGCCCACAAATTTCACGTCTACAATCAATATACCATTCGTGTGAACGACGGACGCCGCCAAGCGCTGAGCCAGTATCTGAAGGATCGAGGGATTGGCCATGAGGTCTACTATCCGATACCCCTTCATCGTCAGCCTTGCTTCGCCTATCTTGAGGCTCAGCAGGGAGACTACCCTGTGGCTGAAAAAGCTGCCAGTGAAGTTATGAGTTTGCCGATTTACCCCGGGCTGACAGTGTCTCAGCAAGAGGAAGTGGCAACGGCGATCCGCCAGTTCTTTGCCCGTGGTGTGATGTCATGAACAAAAAGCCGGCGTATCGTACCGCAGCGCACCGTTTGCCCCGTGTCCCGCCCCTGGGGGCGGTGGTTGAGGTTGAGGCGGATTCGACCCAACGGCCCTCTGACGCCATCGTTCGGTTGGTTGACTTGCATGTTTCGTTCGGTTCGCTTCGCGTGCTTAGAGGCGTCAGTGTTGATTTGTATCGCGGGCAGACGACCGTGGTGGTGGGTCCCAGTGGCACGGGCAAAAGCGTGCTTCTGAAGCAGATTGTGGGGTTGCTCAAGCCGGACCGCGGTGAAATCTACTTTGAAAATCACCGGGTGGATCAGCTTGGCGAAATTGATCTGGTCGATGTACGCAAAAAAATTGGCTTTCTTTTTCAAATGGGTGCGCTGTTTGATTCGATGAATGTGGGCGACAACGTCTGTTTCCCCCTGGTTCAGCACACGACCATGTCCGCTACCCAGCGGCGCCAGAGATGCCAGCGGGCACTTCGGTTGGTGGGACTGGGTGGCATCGAATCGTCCATGCCGGCAGAGCTGTCGGGCGGGCAGCGTAAGCGCGTGGCCCTGGCACGTGCGATTGTCTTAGAGCCGCAGGTCGTGTTGTACGATGAGCCCACAACGGGATTGGATCCGATCCGTGCTGATGTGATCAACGAGCTGATCGTTTCGTTGAGCAAGCGGCTCGGGATCACCAGTGTCGTGGTGACTCACGACATGGCCAGCGCCGACAAAATTGCCGACCGAATCGTCATGCTCTACCATGGCCAGATCATTGCCGACGGTGACCCGGCCGCGTTCTATCGATCCGACAACGATTTCGTTCAGCGGTTCATCCACGGCCGGGCCGATCAGGAAGATCTTGACCGTATCCGTGAAGGCTTCCAGCCCATCGGAGTGTAACTTGATCGGGCTGGTGATCGGAACAGCAGGAGCGTCGGATGACCGAACGGACGCGTAACATCGTCGTGGGTGTCACCACGCTGACAGGCCTAGCCGGTGGGCTGTGCTTACTCTTGTTATTCGGGTATGTCCCTGCGTGGTTAGAGCGGGGGTATCAGGTGAGGGTCCTGCTAAGCAATGCCAGTGGTTTGACAGAAGGCAGTCGCGTTCGACTCAGCGGGATCGACATTGGTCGGGTGACCTCGGTCCGTTTACGGGATCGGGCTCAACAGGGGGTGGACGTGGTCACGCTGATTCGCCGAGACGTGCGGATACCGCAGGGGGTGCAGGTCAAGGCCGAGAGCCCGCTGTTGGGAGGCAATCCGTCTTTGGCGTTTGACGTCGAGCACATGAGCGGCAAGCCTGGGGTCAAGTGGCTTCCCGCCGACGGCACCGCGGTCATCCAGGGGGAATCCCTCACGTTGGTTAGTCAATTTGCCGGTGAGCTGGAGGCCGCCCTGCGTGAGCCGACTCAGCAATTCGAAAAGTTAACCCAACGGTTTGCCCGACTAAGCCACCAGTGGAACGTGGTGGGGCAGAATCTCAATCAAATGATTGAAACACGATCGGCGCAACAGGTGGATTCGCAGGAAGCGGTTGCAAACCTGACCACGATCATAGCCCGCGCTGACATGCGTTTACAGGAGCTGCGTCAGGTGACAGAAGGGCTGAACCGTTGGGTCAACGATCCGCAGCTCCAGCAGGACTTCGTGGCGACGGTCGCCAACGCACGCCGTTTGACCCAGCGGGCCGAGGGCAGTCTTCACCGTCTGGAGAAGCGCTACGTCGCGGTCGCCGATGACCTGGCCGGTTTGATCGGTGTCACGAAGATGGTCGTTGATAAGACCCGTTCGGGACAGGGTAGTGTGGGAAAATTACTTTATGATCCAGCACTATATGACAATTTTAACGATGCGCTACAGCGGTTGCAGAAAGCAATCGATGAATCTAGGCTCCTGGTCCAGAAGTGGAAGGCCGAGGGCCTGCCGGTACAGTTTTAGTTGCCGGGCAACTGGCGATCATTTTTGTGATTGGTATCACGTAAAGCATGCGGGCCGATGTAGGTATACCCCGGGCATGTCATCTCTGTTGTCTGGGGACGACGGTCCAAGCCACAGGGGGGGCAGGCAAACGCCCAGAACCATACAGACGCCGATCATCTCTTGAAGCAGTCGACTTGCCCGTAGCGCAGCGGTGACCAAAGTCTACGACGGCGGCCGTACACCGTCTACCGACGCCGGCGGTTTGTTGCCGTGAGGCCGCAGATAGCCAGGAGGATGGTGATACTGGCTGGCTCGGGGATCACGGTAATGTCATTGACCATCACCAGGTGCTCAGGCTCTATCGGCTCGCCATTATCAAGATTCTGCTGGGTATAGTTGACCAGAGGTGTTTCCGAAAACGCCCCCCCGATGTCTGTCGGATTAAAGGTGACGTCGACCAACGCGCTGGGCAGGGAGGTCAAATCGGCTCGAGGCAGACTGGCGATGGCGTCGACAACTTCTTCTAGCCCTCGAATCACTTGACCAAAGACGGTAAACCCGCCATTGCTCGTGTCGAGGTTCGTCGCCCCGCTGCCGTCATTGTCAGTCAGGTTAATAAACCATTGGTTTGTGGCGCTATCGGGATCACCACCAATTTTGGCCATCGCAATGGTTCCACGGGTGTTGGACCGTTTGAATTCGTTTTCCACTGGGGCGTCCGTGGGGATCCGTTCAATCCCGCTGGCGCCGGGCGTAAAACCGCCACCTTGGATCACAAAACCACGAGCCAAGCGATGGACAAGACTATTGGCGTAGTCGCCATCGTTCACATAGTTCATGAAGTTGGCCACGGTCTTCGGGGCATCCTTCTCAAAGAGCTCTAGATCAATATCGCCGAGCACCGTGCTGATCCGGACGAACATCTCTGCGTTGGCACTGGATGTGACCAACAACGCTATCGCGGCGATCAGAGCCAGCACAGCCTGCTCTGCCTTCTTTGTCATCACGATTATGATCTCCCTTCTTCTTATTAACTTTAGGGGGATGGTGTGTGAGTTCTAAAACACGAGCGCCAACACAACAAAGGTACCCCAACGACCCTCATTTTGTCAATGGGATTGTTTGAGCGCCGATGGCTTTCGCCGTTGCCTGTCCGATCGCGGCCGCACCGTCGTTAATGGCGCCAAACATGGTCTGGTCCTGTCTTTGCGGGTCCATCATTGCTTTTGGGGTGTGGTGGGGCCGATCAAGACGTCAAACCGGACTGACGCCAAAAGTTCCGACAGGCTCTAGTCGTACCGGAACACCCCTTTTCGCCAGGCGTATGCAAAGGCGATCACGCTGGTCAAAACAAAGAACATCATCCGACCCAAGAACAGCAAACTCAGTTGGCTATCGTCGGACAAGCTTGGGAACGTGGTTGCCCACGGGTAAAGAAAGACAATCTCGACGTCGAAGACCAGAAAGGTCATGGCGACGATGTAGAACCGAACATTGAATCGCTGGCGCGCTGAGCCGATCGGGTTTACGCCCGACTCATAGGCCATCCCCTTGATTTGACCTTGGCGACCTGGCCCAATGACGCTGGTCAGGATCAGGTTCCCCACGCCGAAGGCGACCGCCATCAGCAGCAATACCCCTACTGGAGCGTAATGATAAAACGAGCTTGTGGCCAGCGTCGCGATCACGTGGGTAGTTTACCAAGATTTGGGTATGATGGAATCCATGAGCACGACGACGACCGCCACCACCACCGCGCACGGGATTCAGCGAAAATCGTTTGAGAGCGATGTGGTCGATGTGATGGACGGTGCGGGACGCTGGGAGATCAATGTCCACGACCACGGACTGATCGCGTTGGTCGATGTCATGCCGCGGTTGGTCCCGCGGGACCAGACCGCCGATGCCGCGATCGTACAAGCGGCTCGCGTGAGTTACGGCCAGGGTACCAAACGCGTCAACGAGGATCGTGGCTTGATCCGGTACCTTTTGCGGCACCGGCACACCACGCCCTTCGAAATGGTCGAATTTAAGTTTCACGTGGTCATGCCCATCTTCATTGCTCGCCAGTGGATTCGGCACCGCACCGCTAACGTGAACGAGTACTCGGCCCGGTATTCTGTGGTGCCTGATCAGTTCTACATCCCGACGGTTGAGAATACACGTGCCCAGTCTCAGTTAAATCGGCAGGGGGGAGACGAACCGGTCGATGTGGGCACGGCCCAGCAGTTCTTGTCGTATCTCCAGACGTGTCAAGCTCAGTACCAGCAGTACGAGCGGCTGTTAGAAAAAGGGGTGAGCCGAGAACTGGCAAGGATCGGCCTGCCGGTCAACGTGTACACGCAATGGTACTGGAAGTGTGATCTGCACAACACGCTGCATTTCTTGAGTCTCAGGATGGACCCGCACGCCCAGCAGGAGATCCGTGACTATGCCAATGCCATGTTTGCCTTGATTAAGCCGATTGTACCGGTGACGGCTCAGGCGTTTGAAGACTACCGTCTGGGGGGACTGCATTTGAGTCGCCTGGAGCTCGAGGCCCTGCGGTCGGGTTGCCCACTGGAAACGTCTAACCAGCGAGAACAGGCGGAATGGGACGCCAAACGCACTAAAATGGGGATTTAATTGAGGCCGCTGGCGATGTCCACGGTCTTTTCTGGGGGGAGTGTCAGGAGTTCATGCCTGTCGCCAAACGGTCGTTTTCAATAAATCATTCCTGATCGCGGAGACGCTTGACGATGCCCACCATGTGGTCGCACACATTGATCCCCACGTCTCGGCAGGTGCCCGCCGAAGCGGAGGTGCCCAGCCATCGACTGTTGCTGCGGGGCGGTTTTATCCACAAACTCGGTTCAGGGATCTACGACTACTTGCCGTTGGGATTGCGCAGCCTTCACAAAGTCAAAACAATCATACGTCAGGAAATGGAAGCCGCCGGCGCAGTGGAGGTCCTGCTTCCAGCGCTGCAACCGATCGAACTGTGGCAGCAGACCGGCCGGTCTGCCGACTATGGCGATAACCTGTTTGTGGTCAAAGACAGACACGGCCGTCCTCACGCGCTGGGCCCAACGCATGAGGAGGTGATCACGCAGCTGGTGGGTGCCCATATTTCCAGTTACAAGCAGCTGCCCATCACCCTGTTTCAGATTCAGACCAAGTTTCGCGACGAGTTTCGGCCTCGTTTTGGAGCTTTGCGGTCTCGTGAGTTTCAGATGAAGGACGCCTACTCGTTTCACCTCGAGCTTGATGGGCCGGGCGGTCTTGAACGGACGTATCAGAGCCAGTTTGATGCCTACTGCCGTATCTTCCGGAGGTGTGGTGTCCCGTATGAGGTGGTGGAAGCTGAGAGCGGCCCGATCGGGGGTTCGGCGTCCCATGAGTTTATGGTCCCGTCACCGGTCGGCGAGGATATGATCTTGAAGTCCGATCAGGGCAACTACGCTGCAAATGTGCAGCGGTGCGAAATCGGCACCCGGGACGTCCACCTAGATGAGGCGCCCACCGGCCAGTTGGAAGTTGTTCATACGCCAAGCTGCCCCGGGATTGAGCAGGTGGTTGCGTTCTTCAAGAAACAGTTAAAGACCAAACTCAAACCGCAGCATATGCTCAAAACCCTTGTCTACCTGGCCACCCGGCCCGGTGACGCTTCGGAGTCCGAAGAAGGGTCACAGCCGTGTTATGTGATCGCGGTGGTGCGCGGCGATCACAGTGTCAACGAGAGCAAATTGGCCAGCCACCTGCGACGCTGCCTCGAGCGACCGGTGCAGATCGACATCGCCCCAGAACCACTGGCCCTGCGGGATGGTTTTGCAATCGGATTCGTCGGACCCCACGCTTTTTTAGGCCACCAGAACGTTTTCATGGCGGTGGACATTGATGCGGCACAGGGTGGGTTTTGGGTCACCGGGGCCAATGAGGTTGATCGCCATGTGAAGCACTACTGCTGGCAACGCGATCTGCTCGATAAACTGAACGATTCGGATCGGGATCGTCTGGTCGTGTCGGATATCCGGAACGCGGTCGATGGCGATCCTTCGCCGAAGAACGATGGGGGGATCCTGCACGCTACCAAGGGCATTGAGATCGGTCATGTGTTTAAGCTCGGCAATAAGTATTCGCGTGCCCTTGACGTGACGGTACTGGATAAGCACAACCAGCGGGCACCGGTGTTGATGGGCTGCTACGGTATTGGTGTCAATCGCATCCTCGCTGCCGCAATTGAGCGTGAGGGTGGTTACGACGATCACGGAATCATTTGGCCGGTATCCATCGCGCCTTACCAGGTGATCATCACACCGATCCAATACGACGCGGCCATGGGCCAGACCGCCGATCGCCTTGCCGACCAGCTCGAGTCGCGTGGTTTAGACGTGCTGGTCGATGACCGAGATGAGCGGCCGGGTGTGAAGTTCAAGGATGCGGACCTGGTGGGTATCCCGCTAAGGATTACGGTCGGAGAACGGGCTTTGGCCCAAGGTTGCGTCGAAGTCAAATTGCGGTGCGCTGCCAAAGCACAAACGGTGCCCATTGAGGAAGTGGTCGCCCATGCCGCTGAGGCGATCCAGACAGCATCAGTGGCCACGATTCCTTGATCATTTTTCGCGTATTAAAAAGAGGTGGTCACACACTCTCAATCAGTAGATCGAAAACACTGGTTGTGCCTAAAATGTTTGTCGGACGGATTTAACACACGACTGTCCTGTTCATGGCTCGCATCGATCATCCTGAGCCTGATGCACGGTCAGCACGGGAAGCAGCCGTGGGCATTGTTGCGGTGCTGCGGCGGGCCGGGCACGTGGCTTATCTCGCTGGCGGGTGTGTGCGAGATCAGCTGCTGGGCCTATCCCCGAAAGACTACGATGTGGCCACGGACGCCCGGCCTGAAAAGGTGCGCGGGTTATTTAGGCGGAGCCGGTCGGTTGGGGAATCGTTCGGTGTCGTGCAGGTGCACGTTCAAGCTGGAGGGCCGAACGCGGACTGTGTCGTGGAGGTCGCTACATTTCGGACCGAATGGGGGTATCAAGACGGTCGGCGGCCGTCGAAGGTCCGTTACACCGATGCTCGTAGTGACGCTCAGCGGCGCGATTTTACGATCAATGCGCTATTTGAGGATCCTTTCGCCGAAAAAAAAGATGACCGGATCATCGATTTTGTCGGTGGTCAGGCAGACCTGCGAGCCGGGCTTGTCCGGGCGGTGGGCGATCCTGAGTCGAGGCTCTGTGAAGATTATCTTCGGTTGTTACGTGCGGTTCGCTTCGCGGCGCGGCTCAAGTTCCAAATCGAATCCCATACCGCCGACGCGATCAAACTCCACGCAAAGGACTTGGGACGAATTAGCCGGCACCGTATCGGACAAGAGGCGATGTGGATGCTCACCCCTTCCAGTGACGACAGCACTGGGGCGACGTCCACCCGTATCGTCCAGGCGATCCAGTGGATCCAACAACTGCACCTGGACGGTCCTATGCTTGAAGAAGACCCCAGCAACTGTCCGCTGCCAACGGTTACCGGGCTGGTCAGATATCACCAGACCCAGTCTGCTGTCGTCGGTTACCCGACAATCCTGGCGGCGTGGTTACTCGATCGGCATTTTTCTGCCATTCAACTTCAGCCGCCTCACGCATTGACTCACACCGATCCCGACCCGGCGACAGAACCGCTATCGACGGTCGTTCAGCGGCTGGTCGATCATGAACTGGGTCCGATTATCACGCGATGGCGGCGGGCGCTGTGCCTGAGCAATCGGCACCGAACCGCATTGAGACGGACCGTAGAGCTGCTTCCGGTCGCTCTTGGTTGGTCGGGATTACGGGTCGCCGGACAAAAGCGGTTATTGGCTGCCGGGCACTGGCCTCAGGTGAACGCTTTGGTCCATGCCATGGCAGATCACCCCGACGCCCGGGCCAGCGCCAAAGGCATTGCCGACCAGTGGCAGGGCCTGATCGCGCAGGGTATATCCCCGACGCCGTGGGTCAGTGGCGACGATCTGATTGCCATGGGACGCAAACCCGGGCCCATATTTCGCCGATTATTGGAAGCGGTATACGATGCCCAATTGGAGGGCGCTGTGACCAGCCGCGATGAGGCGATTCAGTGGCTGGAGCAACACCCATAAGTCAAGGGGCCTCGGTGCGTCTAGAGTCGCTACAATTTTGTCGCTTATGAACCAAGCGATCGAACAACTGATCGTTCACCTGCCTTACCTGGGGGTTGTGTTGGTCTTGCTTGCCGGAGGGTTTGGCATGCCCATCCCTGAAGACCTCCCGCTGCTGGTGGGCGGCTATCTGTGCGGCATAGGCCAGGCTGATATTGCCATCATGTTACCGGTCACCTTTATCGCGGTGGTGGGCGCTGATTTTCTTGTCTATTTTCTCGGCCGGCGGTACGGTCACCACGTGCCCAAGCTACCAGTTTTGAAGCGATATCTCAGGCCGGAGAGGTTGGTCAAGGCTGAGGTGTCGTTCCACAAACACGGCGGCAAGACGCTCTTTTTGGCGAGATTCATGCCGGGTTTACGGACCCCCATTTATTTTAGTGCTGGTGCATTCAAGCTCCCGGCGTGGAAAATGGTGCTGTGTGACGGATTGGCGGCGCTGTTAAGTGTTCCGACGGTCGTGCTGTTGGCCTGGTACCTTGCCAAGACGGTGGACCTGCAGACGCTACGGGACTGGTCGTTTGCGACACAAGCGGCGCTGATCGCGGTCGGAATTTTTTGTGTGGCGGCGATTGTGGGTTGGAAGTTGTTACGACAACGGAAGCTTGCATCGGCTGGTTAATTGTCTATTCTCTTGTCTTATGGCGGCTACCCAGATCGCTGGTTCACACAAAATGTCTGGGCCTCACGATCTCCGCGATGCCTATCGACGCGTCGCGGACAGGGTCGCTCAGGCCGCTGTGCGGTCGGGTCGCCGCGCCGGTGATGTGCTGTTCGTGGCCGTGACCAAGACCGCGACCCCGGACCAGATCCGTTCGTTGGTGGACATGGGTCACACGGATTTGGGTGAGAGTCGGGTTCAGCAGTTGTCCCAGCGTGTGGCGCTCATTGAAGAGTTTGTAGCGCGCAAGCGAGCTCTTCCGGGCGCGTCCAGCAAGGTCGCATCGGGTCAGTGTGCCGGTACCGCTAAGGTCCGCTGGCACATGATCGGTCATCTTCAGAGAAACAAAGTCAAACAAGTCGTGCCGTCGATTCAGCTGATTCACAGCGTCGATAGCCTTCGGCTGGCGGAGGAAATCCACGCCTATGCGGCGCGGACGGACCGTGTGGTGGACATCCTGATCCAAGTCAACGCTAGCGGCGAGCCCAACAAGTTTGGCGTGGTTTCACCGGCTGTGATTCATCTGGCAGAACAGATTGATACGATGATGCACCTGAGGTTTCGGGGGTTGATGGCCATGGCCCCTCGATGTGAAAAACCAGAAGACGCCCGGCCGGTGTTTGCCCATACGGCTGAGATTTTTCATGAAGTCCGCACGGCGGGCGTGGGGGGATCGGACTGCAACATCCTTTCTATGGGGATGTCTGACGATTTTGAGGTCGCGATCGAGGAAGGCGCGAACGTGGTTCGATTGGGTCGAGTCATTTTTGGGGACGGTGAGCCGGGGTAGTAGAGGCGGAGTGCTCCGATCTTTAGATGACCCTAACTTCGGTCCCCAATAACCAAAACATCAATGTCGAGTCGGCAGTGACACCTGACGGTTGTGATGACAGGTGTCTCTGTTGGTCGGTGTCAAACATGATCGCTCTCTGATCGTGTCCGATGCGCATGGCCTATCGATGGTGGTGGTCAGAAGCGGTTCCATCTGCCCGCTGGTGATCGCACCCGATCGGGGCCATGGGGAACGTGCCGTTGGTTCCCGTCGTACCCCGTGGGGGTATTGGTCCGATTGTGTCGACTGTTTTTTTTTAACTTCGCCATCTAACTGACGACCCGTGGTTGCCATAGGCCGATGAAAGGGCAGGAACGTCCAGCGTACGGTCGGGGGCCCGTTCGCCCAGCGAGCTGGGTGAACAGTTGATGTAGTGATGGCAACGGGGTTTGAAACCAAGCAGCGTGTCAAGCAGAGCGCCAAGTTCGGTGGGCCCGGGATTCACCGGGTTCGTCAGGTCCTGTGCCGTCGCTGCGGTCAAGATGTACCGGTTGGGCTTGCCGAAGCCTTTTCCTCCATGGTCTGTCCACACTGCCGAGCGGCGGTGGTGGTTCCCGTCCAGCTAGATCAATTCCAGTTGACAGAGATCCTAGGCAAAGGGTCTATGGGGTGTGTCTATCGAGCATTTGACCAGACACTGCGGAGGCACGTGGCGATCAAGATGATTCGTTGTGCACCAGGCACCGGTCCTGGCCGCACCGGTGGATGCGTCCGAGAAGCCCGGGCTCTAGCGGCATTGAATCACCCAAATGTGGTTCAGGTCTTTTCCATCGACGAAGCCGGTGACCATCCCTATATCGTGATGGAGTTGGTCGACGGTGGCCGGCTGGACACGATTATCAATGAAGATGCCCCGCTCAATGAAGCCAGGGCGTTACAGATCATCATTGACGTGGCCGAGGGCTTGCGGGCAGCGCTGGGTGTTGGAATCATTCACGGTGATGTCAAGCCAGCAAATATTCTTCTCGACGACCGTGGTGTGGCCAAACTGGTAGATTTCGGCGTCGCCAGATTCACCCACGGCGGTCAGTCGAACAGGGCCTACGGGACGCCTCATTATGTGGCACCGGAGATCGTGCTGAAAAATGCCGTCGATCACAGAGCGGATCAATTTAGCCTCGGTGCCACGCTGTACCAGGCGTTGACGGCGAAAACGCCCTTTGAGGGTCAGACGGTCGACCAGGTGCTCAAAGCCAGAATCCAGGCACCTGTTCCGGATGTTCGGCGTGTGCGATCGTCGCTTCATCCTGAAACCGCAGCGGTGGTCGGGCGGATGCTCCAAACCGATCCAGATTCGCGGTACCTCAGCTACGAAGATCTGCTCACGGCCCTGCGTGAAGCGCTCGAAACCACGGTTCGAGGGCCCGCTCAGCCCGATCTTTTTCAGCTTCACGATGCGTTGGAGAAAGCGAAACCTGTCCGACGTAAGAGGGTATTCAAAGCCAGGACAGGACGGCGACCCATCCTCTTGATGACCCTGGTCGCGTTGGTCCTAGGAACCTGGATCGTCGGGACGCTTTGGTGGAACGCCCGGCAGCGAGCGGCCCTGCGCTTGCCGGCGGATCAAGAGGATCCGTTACGCTGGATCAGTCTGATGAAGTTGGTCGACGTGGATCGCCACGTCGTCGCAGGCACGTGGTCGTGGCAGGATGATGACTTATCGGTTGCCGCCTCGGAGGCAGCACGTTTGTCAGTGCCGTTTTCGATTCGTGGCAACTACGAAGCACGGATTAGGTTTAGCCGTCAAGACGGCAATGGCGGCGTGGGGGTGTTTCTCCCGGTGGGGGAACATCAGGTGATGGTGGTCTTGGGTGCCGAAGACGGCCAGGCCAGCGGGCTGCAGTGGATTGATCAGGAAGCGATTCACAGCAACGGAACGGGTGTTGTCGCAGGTTTCGCCAACCAACGACCCTACACCGTCGGCATCCGTATCGAGTCAGCGGACGGCCAGGCGACCATCGAGGTCGATCTACAGGACCAACCCGTGGTGCGTTGGTCGGGGCGTGAGTCATTGCTAAATGTACGACACCCTTGGACGCAGCTCGATTCTGATTCACTGGGCCTGGGTGCGTCTGGATGTGACGTAGCGTTCCACAGCATCCAGGTCCGTCGGCGGCCAAACACGTCGCCGACCGACGCTTCCACCACGTCGGGGGCTGGGGAGCCATAAGCGGCTTCCATGCTCCACGCCCCGATCAAGTTGCTTTAGACCAAATCAAAAGCATGTGGCTGGCCGTGGCTGACCGTGATCTTGGCTGGCAATCCGATGTCCATTGACCCGCCGAGCCAAAGAAAGCCCAGAGATCTCTTGTCGTGTACACGTTAGGTCTTTTGGTGCCTAGCCCACCGACCAGCCTCAATCTGATCTCACGCCACATCTACCAGCTTGGGTGCGGCACAAACAAAGACTCGTCCCGATCGTGTCGTGATGGAAGAATACGCCGTGTGTGTGAGGCGTTTATTCGTTAGGTCAGCAGGTTGGTCCGCTGGTATCCCATGGCAGAGTCTCCAACGGAGGTGTTTCTGATCCACCTTTGTCAAGGCAACGATTTATCAAATCCAACTCTCATGCACCCAAAAAAGCGGTTCGAGGCAAACAAGATCTTTCGCCGGGATCTGGTCTGTCAAGAGACCGCGCGTAGACGGGTTGCGTGCCAATGAAAATTTTTGATATATGATCTTGACCGTTGAACGATGATGGTGATCGATTGGTGGTGTATGTAGATTCCGATGGACCAGCTGACCATTCACAGACTGCATTTCGCGTTGACCATCATCTATCACTACATCTTTCCGCAGCTAACGATGGGTCTGGCGCTGCTGATCTTTGTGTTAAAGACCATGGCGATAAGAGGTGATGCGGTGGCCGATCGCACCGCTGGATTCTGGATAAAGATCTTTGGTGTGACCTTTGTGATGGGTGTGGTCACAGGGATCCCGATGGAATTTCAGTTTGGGACCAACTGGTCGCGCTTCGCACAAGCCACGGGCGGCATCATTGGCCAGGTGCTTGCTTTGGAGGGCGTGTTTGCGTTTTTCTTGGAGTCTTCGTTTCTCTACTTGCTTTTGTATGAACAGCGACGGCTGGGGCCACGCGGCCATTGGCTGGTGGCGCTGTTGTTGTTTGTGGGCACGTGGCTCAGCGGCTTCTTTATCGTGAGTGCAAATGCCTGGATGCAACACCCGGTCGGCTACGAGATCGGTCCCGGAGGTGTTATTGAACTGACGAGCTTGTGGGCGGTGTTGACGAACCCCTGGCTGATCCCACAGTACCTGCACACCATGGTGGGCACCACCATCACCGCCAGCTTTGTCGTCGCTGGAATCGGGGCCTATTACATCTTGCGCCACGAGCACCGGCTTTCGGGCCAAAAATGCGTGTCTGTCGCCGTGACGGTGGGCGTCGTGGCGACCGTTTTGGCCGCGTTTCCCACGGGGGACATGCATGCCAAGCTCGTCGCGAAACACCAGCCGGTGACGTTCGCGGCGATGGAAGGTCACTTCCATACCCACGAAACGGTCGGGATGATTCTCATCGGCCAGCCCAACGTGCAGCAAATGCGTTTGGACAACCCAGTGGTGTTGCCGGGTGTCTTATCGTTTCTGACGCACCAACGATGGAACGCGAAGATCGTTGGCCTAAGCCAGTATGATCGTGACCTGTGGCCCGACCAGATCGAGCTTTTGTATTACGCCTACCACGTGATGGCAGGCTTGGGAACGGTTTTTATCGCCGTGATGGCAACCAGCGCGTACTTTCTGTGGCGGGGTACCCTGTACAGACGACGATGGATACTCTGGATTTTGATGCTGTGCCTTCCGTTTCCGTTTATCGCCAATACGGCTGGGTGGATGACCGCAGAACTGGGCCGGCAGCCGTGGTTGATTTATGGCTTGATGCGCACCGCCGACGGTTATTCCCAACACGTGTCGACGGGCAACGCACTGTTTTCACTGTTGGGTTTCATGGGACTGTACGCCATGTTGTCGCTGCTCTATTTCTTTGTCGCCGTGCGGATCATCGCACGCGGTCCCGAGGCCACTGACGGACACCGGTCGTCACCGTGATCGAAGTGGGTTAGAAAGACGACGGATGGAAACACTTTGGTTTTGCTTGCTGTGGTGGATGCTGGCGACATATGTGGTGCTCGATGGGATGGACCTGGGCGTGGGTATGCTGCATCTGTTTGTGGCACGCACACCAGACCAGCGCAAGCAGGTGATCGCGAGTGTGGGACCGGTGTGGGATGGCCACGAAGTGTGGCTGGTCGCCGCTGGCGGAACGCTATTTTTTGCGTTTCCGAAGCTCTATGCCGTGTCACTAAGCGGTTTCTATCTACCGCTGATGATGGTGATGTGGCTTTTGGTCTTTCGTGCGCTGGGAATCGAACTACGGCATCAACTCGAAGACCGGCTGTGGACCGAGTTTTGGGACGCCGCGTTTGCGATCGCCAGTCTGCTTCTGGCGTTGTTTCTGGGCATCGCACTGGGCAACGTGGTACGGGGTGTACCGCTTAACGTAGATGGCGTATTCTTCGAACCGCTCTGGACTGACTTTAGGGTGAGTCTGCAGACGGGCGTGTTGGACTGGTATACCGTGGTGGTCGGGTGCACCGCGGTGTCAGCGTTGGCCCATCACGGGGCGCTATGGCTTAGCGCCCGTACGGATGGACATGTGCAGCGGCGGTCGGGTCGCCTGGCCCGTGGTTTATGGCCTTTGGTCATGGGTGCATCTGTTGCCGTTTCATGTGTGAGCTTTTGGGTCCACCCGAACCCACTATTGAGCCTGGCGGATCGACCCTGGGGGGTGTTGTTCCCGACGGTCGCGATGGTGGGGCTAGTCGGCTCTGGTGTTTTTCATCACCGTGGCCGTGGTCATTGGGCGTATCTGGCGTCGGCTATTTATTTGTACGGGATGGTGGCCAGCGCTGCGATCGGTATCTACCCTTACGCGCTGCCCGGTCGTCACCCGGCCCACGGGCTAACGGTTCAGGCAGCCGCCACCACAGAATCCAGCCTGGCGATCGCTCTGTGTTGGTGGATACCGGGCATGCTGCTTGCAGCTGGCTATTTTACTTTTATGTACCGGAAGCTACCGACGACGTTTTCCCAGCAGGACGCCCCGGGCCATTAGGTTTGCATGGTCTGGTGTGTCTGTGGTCAATATCAAGTGATCACATTCGGCGCATTTTTCCCAGCGTACGGGTTAGAGAAATGGTCATTACAGCAGCACCACTGGGTCGACATCGACCGCCGTGTGCAAGTCACTTCGCACAAGCCGGGCATTGCGCAATGCCGTGAGCAATTTCTGAACTGTGGCGGCGGCTTCGGCTTCAGTAGCGACCAGCTCGATCTGCTGCCGGTGAAAACCAGCGATTCGGGCGATGGGGCAGGTTGTCGGACCGCGAAGATGAACCGCACCGGTCCCCTTTCCTAATTGGGTGATATATTTGGCCAAAGATTCGGTGAGGTCGAACGCACGTTGTTCACACGCTCCGTGGTCCTGATCCCGTACAACGATCCGAACCATGCGCGACCACGGGGGTAACCCGACCTGACGCCGCAGGTCCAGCTCACGACGGGCAAACGTGTCATAATCGTGGCGGCTGGCCAAGATGATGGACGGGTCGTCGGGGTTGAACGTCTGCACAATCACGGTGCCCAGCAGTCGGGGATCGCCTCGCCCCGCCCGCCCGGCGACTTGAGCGATCAACTGAAATGTTCGCTCCGAGGCCCGAAAGTCAGGGATGTGAAGCGACGTGTCGGCACAAATCACACCCACCAGTCGCACATTGGGGAAGTCCAAGCCCTTGGCGATCATCTGTGTCCCGACCAGCACATCCAGTTGGCCATCGCCAAACGCTTCGAGACTTTGCCGATAGTCACGGCCGGTGCGCATTGAATCTGAGTCCATTCGCAGCAATCGGATACCGGGGAATTTTTTTTCGATTTCTTCTTCGACACGTTGTGTGCCCGTACCAAACACGGTGATTTTTTTTTCACACAGCGGA
This sequence comes from Phycisphaeraceae bacterium, assembly GCA_965222495.1. GTDB lineage: Bacteria > Planctomycetota > Phycisphaerae > Phycisphaerales > Phycisphaeraceae > CBDCUA01. The sequence continues at coordinate 1,810,603 of CBDCUA010000007.1, forward strand.
CAACAGCCCGGCAAGATCTGTTCGGCCCGACAGTGGTGGCATCGCAGCACACCAGCCGTGGGCAGGTCCGGTTGTTTGTGGTAGACCATCATCGCATCGCAATAATCGCAGTTCATCAGCCACCCACATCGCCGGTCGGGACACGCGATGTAGTTTGCATAACCGCGGCGGTTCAATAGCAACATGGCTTGGCCTCTGGCGGCCAGTGTTTGACCAAGTGTCTGTTCTAGACGCTGGCTCAACAGGTGCACACCGCCGGGGTGCCGACTGCGGCGGTCCTGTTTCATATCGATGATCTGGACGTCGGGCAGCTTTAACCCAGCAACCCGTCGGGGCAACCGCAACAGATGGTAGGATCGCCTGGACGGGGCTGTGTCTGTATTTGGGTGACGCCGGGTGGCATTGAAGTAGCTTTCCAGGCTGGGCGTTGCCGACCCCAGCACAACCGGCACATTGAGGATCTGTCCACGTCTAATGGCGACATCACGTCCATGGTAGCGGGGTAATTGATCTTGTTTGTAGCTCGAGTCATGCTCCTCATCGACGATGACCATGCCGATGTTGGGCAAGGGAGCGAAAATCGCCGATCTGGCGCCGATCACAATCTTCGCCTGACCGCTGCGAATACGTCGCCATTGCTCGTGACGCTGAGAGGCCGTAAGGCCTGAATGCAAGGCGGCGACGCCATCAAAGCGATCGGAAAACTGAGTGACAGTTTGGTCGGTCAGCGCGATTTCAGGGACCAGGATCACGGCTCCTGGCCCTTCTTGACCAGACAGTTGACCGCCGTGTGCTTTGAACATCTGCTCAATGACACTCAGGTACACTCGCGTTTTACCGCTGCCGGTCACACCGTGGAGAAGATGCACACTGAATCCGCGATGCAGCTTGTCCACCAGCTGGTCAATGGCTCGGCGTTGGTCGTCGGTCAGTGGCAAGTCGCCATCCGCCGCAGATGGCGTCTGCGATCTGGGTAGTCCGCTGGGATCACCGGGCCACAGGGTGTGTTGTTGGGCGATTAGCAGTCCTTTGTTAATCAGTTGTTTGACCGGTCTAACGGTGCGCGCCCCCGCGGCTTCGGCAAGTTGTTTGATCTCAAACCACCGGTTGTCGGCCTCGGTGAGCTGTTGAGCCACATCGAGTACCGAGCGCTCGAGTTTGGTGATCTTGGGCGGCACCGCAGGCTGTCCGGGCGGGCTCGACAGCCGGATCCTCGTTTGGGTCACGCGACCGGTGCCGCGTTTGACCGCAGCGGGAAGCATGGTGGCAAAGACCATCCCCAGTGGGCAGCAGTAATAGCCGGAGATCCATTTTGCCAGCGTCACCAGATCGGGCGTCAAAGAAATTCCCATGGGATCGCGTGCAAGGATGGTCTTGATGGCAAAGCCTGACCGTGTGGGGCCTGGTCTTGTCACGGCTGCCACCCAAGGCGGTGGATTGGTGTGTGCATCGTCGCCTTGGGCAAGATCGACCACGTAGCCGGAGACTGACTTGTTCTTTTTACCTAACGGGACCGTGACACGGTCGCCCTCGCGGAGGTTTTGGATCGTCTCAGGCACGGCATATGTCAAGCCGCTTGGACTCGAATCAATGCCTTGTTCTAGTGCGACTCTTGCGTAGCCGGCGACCGGTGTCAGTTGCTTTTCAAACAGCTGTGTCATGACGACGCTGGTCATCTGTTCGGTCAATCCCCATGCTTTTGTCGTAGCCGTCCGCTGAGTCGCAGCAGCAGGTGCACACGCTCAAACTGATCAAGCCAATCCTGAAGCGCTGCACGCCATTCATCGTCGTCAACCGGTGCCCCAGGCAGTGGACAACTGGCTCCCAGTTGGCTCTGGGCCATCCGCCGGTAGCGTGAAAGTGTTCGGTCGCCGTACCAACCCACCATTTCGTAATCTTCGGCACCGAAGATCACGATCGGCACGCGGTTGCCACCGTTGATCCGAACTTTTTCTTGCAGATCGCTGTGCTCGTCACGGTCTAGCCATCGCAGATCGATCTTCGCGGGGTTGGCCTCGGCGATCCGTTGAAACAACGGGCCTTGCTGGACGCAGTCCCCACACCAAATGCCCGATAGTGCAATGGCCTTGATGGGACGGACGAACGACGCAATCAGTTGACGTTGGGTGTCTGTCAGCTGGGCTTGGTCGTAGATCCGTTGCCAGTTGTCACGCTGTTGTGGTGTGCCAGTGTGGATGTACTGGTCATAGGCTTTGCCCAGGTTGTGTTTGGTCTTAAAGTCGTTCTTGTCCATCATAGGGTCATGACTCTATTGATAAATCAGGCGGTTGGGTCGTGATACGGGTCGCAGATTGCGCGTGTCGTTGATACGGTGTTAGCGTTCGAGCATCCCCACGGTGTTGGCATACTTAAATATCCCACCCGCATCAATGATCGGTTTGACGTCGCCTAACGGGTTGAGCGCGTACGATTTGCCTGTGGTCTGATTCGTTAAGGTCTGTGCGTCAAGATCGATTTGGCACGTGTCACCTGTGGAGATCTCTTCCACAAGGCGTTGGTTGCATTCGCAGGGCAGGAGGTAGCCCCCGTTCACGCAATTACGGAAGAAAATCCGTGCGTAAAACTCAGCGACGACCGCCACGGCGCCCGCTTCGGCCATGGCAAGGGGTGCGTGTTCCCGTGACGAACCACAACCGAAGTTCTTGCCGCCGATCACAATCCGGTAGGGACTGCTAAACTGTCCTTCGGCCACGAAGCGGACGCCGCCGGCGGGCAGACCCGATTGTTTCTGCGGCACACCGGCCATGGCATACATGCCAAAGTACTTTCTTTCTTCTGGGTTGGCCGGATCGTAAGCCAGGTACTGAGCCGGGATAATTTGGTCGGTATCGACATCATCGCCCAGCACAAATGCTTTGCCTATGACTGTGGTTTGCATGGTAAAAAGGTCCTAGAGTGGTCCATGATCAAAGAAGTATACTCAACGGCGATAAAAATGCCGCGTCGGGCGTCCAAAAATCGAGGGTACGCACCGCGTGTTATCTGTACGAGACGAATGTGTCCAGGGCTTGTTTAAGGCAAAATTCGGTATTCGCAGGTTTTGCGTGCGGGTGAATTTGGATGGGTACGATTCTCCCCCAAACACAGAGCCGGGGTGGGTCTGGGTACAATGGACGACAAGCCTTTCTGCTTGATCACTGCGGTGGGGTCGGGGCGGTTTGAGCGGCGTGAGGCTTGCTTGTCGCTCCGTTGACGTTGGAATGCTCGTCCGACTCCGACGGTGGTGAGGTGGACTTTTCCGATACGTCGACCAGTTCCTGTTCGAGCTGCTTGAGTTGCTGACGAACACCTGCCGAGACCGCCGAACCCCACAACTGGTGTAACTGGCTTAGGACCCGGCGCACCATTTCTTTCTGTTCAGGTGGGGCATGGTTCAGGGACACCGTTCGCCCAGCGGCCTCCAACAACGCGGTGACAATTTGGTCGGCCATCGCAGCGTCTTCGTCGGTCGCTGGTGCGGATAGTCCCATTTGTGTGGCCCAATCAAACGCCGACTCAAGATGTCCGGCGGCAATCCGCGCACGCAGCACGCCCAGCTGATACATCCGAAGCTGTGACGGCGCCATTGAGCCCACCGCCGATTCGAGCCGACCATAGTCGGCCAGGGCTCGGGGCGGATCGCCCGATGACAGGTACACGCCAGCGCGAGTCAGCAGCAGATCAATCAAGGACGGGTGCTCCTGTTGTTGCATCTGATCTTTGACATCCCCTTGCCGTGGACGGTCACCGCCATCTAGCCTGTAGTCGGGTAACAGGCGATTGATCGCCGCCGAAAGAACCTGTTCACGCAACTCGGGTGTTGATCCCTTTTGTGCCAATCGGTTTTCGGCCTGCAGGGCGACCGTCGCCGGGACGCGGCCCGCAACAGCCACCACCGCAAATTGCCATGTCTGCACAACCTGATCCTGATCGGGTTTGTGATCGATCAGTGTGTGAAGGGTCTCTGGTAGGAATCCTCGTTGCCGAGCGGCGGCAATGACAATCTGTTGAAGGACCGGATCGGCGGCGTGTTGGAGCAGGACCCGCAGAGGCTGGTTCGACTGAGCCCATGCCTGTGCCGCGGACTGTTTGACCGCATCATGATCGCTATTGATCCAAGCGGCGATTCTGTCCCAGTCTCGGTCGTCACCAACCCGTCCAAGCAACTGGATAAATTTGGGCTCCGGTATCTGATCCTTATACAACTGTTCGCGCACACGTATGGCGGCTTGGCTTGATTGAAAAGGGTCGAGCAATCCCAAATCTGTAGCGGCAGCCAGGACACCTGCTGATTCCGGACCTAACCAAGAATCATCCAACCAACCCAGGGCGTGATCAATCACGGCCGCACGAGGGCGCTGGGCCAACATGGCCAGGCAGGCCCGGCGGACGCGGGGGTGGCGCTCTTGACCTGACACCAGACGCTGAGCGACTGTGTCGGCGGCCTCGTCGTCGCCAAGATCTCGCAGCAATAGGACGGCGTGTTGTCGGATACCGGCGTTTGGGTCGTCTAGGCGTTTTCGCAGTGCGTTGCGTACATCTGGCTCAATTTCTTGGGTGTCGATTAAGCGTTGAACACACAAGTCAATTGCCAACTGCCGGATCGCATCAAACGGGTCACTTAACATGGTGACCAAGAATGCCGGTCTGTCGTCTTGGGGCATGGTCCGGTAGAGCTGCCGTTGGACATCTGTCAATCGCTCCGTGACTTGATGGGACTGACCCATCAAAGATGTGTTCCGACGGACCAATTCGCCCACGAGTGTTTCATACCAGAGTCGATCCGATAGGTCCCGACGCTTGGCCCACCAATGCTGCCAATACCCATAATCATGCTCATCGGGGTTCACACAGGCCGACCGTGCCAACGCCTGATAAGCCGCATCCTGAACGGCAGTCGGCTGATCCGACTCAAGCAGTGCCATCAATGCTCGTGCAGCGATAGGGCTGTGGTCGTATCCCAGGGTCAGAGCCGCACCGTAGCGGTGGCTGACACTGAAACGAGCGTTCAGCGCGATGCGGGCGAGCTTCCGCGTCAGCTTTGCGTTCAAATACCGCCCGAGCGCGGCGGCCAAGTCGTTCAAATGTGGTTCTTGAGCCTGCGACAACAGCCGCATGAGGTGCGGTTGGAATGCGGTCGGTGGTGAGCGATCGGCGCTGGCCAAAGCTCGGAGGATCAACTGTTTGGTCGTCGGGTCGCCGTCATGCGTTAACTGTGCAACAAACACTTTGATCACCAGCTGATCGCCCAAGGCGATCAGCTGTTCGGCGGCCCGTTGGCGACGGTCGGCTTCAAACTCACTGTTATTGAACACGCCCAGCAGCAAATCGACTTGCGTATGGTGTGTCGCTTTGGTTCCCCACCAGGGCTGATTCGTGTGCGGCGTTGAACACGAAACAGAGATCGCCACACAGAGAAACGCACCCGTCAGTTGGCAGCTAAGCCGGCGGACCTGTTGCCCAAAGTCAGCTCGTCTCAGAGCGGCGCGGGATGCAATACAAGACAGTTGTAGATATGATCTTATCGTCGTCATGCGTGGCGGTCCCAAGCAAGTGTAAGAAAGGTGACGCTTAGAGGGGAACGCTGCTTTCATTGACCCTGTTTAGTTTATAATAGCGCTTTGGAGGCGGTTGGCCACTTTAATCACCCTGTACATTTGGCGATCAGGTCTTCGATTGTCCGATACCTTTACCTGGATTCATGCTAAAATAGGCCCGATAATCAATCGATTGGGTGTCTTAGAAGATGAACGAATGGCACAACGCAGAGTACCACGCTGAACGGGCCCATCAGTTTTATGAAGCGGGGCAATGGGACAAGGCACTGGACGAGCTTAAACTGGCTCTGGCGGTGAATCCCAACCAAAGCGATTGGCATTTTGGTATGGGATTGACCCTTGAGGCGATGCATCGATACGACGAAGCGATTGCCAGCTTCGAGCATGTGTTGAGGATTCGTGGTCAGGACACCGAAGCAATGTTTCATTTGGGCGTGGCTCTGTTACGCAGTGGCCGTTGCCAGCGGGCGATCGGTGCGCTGGCTCAGGTCAGCGAAGATGATCCAGACTATGAGCCTTCCTACTGCTATCGGATTGCGGCGTATACCCAATTGGGTGACCATGACATGGCCGAGCAGATGTTCTATCTCGCTCAGCAGATCAACGAAGATTGCCCCCAATGCTACGATCACGTTGCGCTGAGCTTGGCGTTGCGAGGTGATCTTGATCGGGCCATCTGGTGTTGGCATCGGGTGCTTAAAATCGACCCGCATTATCCGGATGTCTACGCTAACCTGGCCCGGGCTCACTGGCAGCGAGGCCAGCTTGACCGAGCCAGCCAGTTGTTTACGTTGCAGTTGCGCCAAGACCCTGGCGATGTTGAAACATTGTTACAGCAGGGCAATCTGTTGGTCGAACTGGGCAGGCATACCAAAGCGCGCGAGAAGTTCAACCGCGTGCTCGAACAGGACCCTGTGGCGACCGAAGCCTACTTACACTTGGGGGAGTTGTCACTGATCGCCGGCCAGCTGGAGGCGGCGACGGCCGAGCTTGAGATGGCACGTCGGTTGGCTCCGGATCATCCTGGCGTGCACCTGTGCCTGGCTCGCGTGGCCCAGCACCGTGGCGATGACCAGCTGGTTAAAAGACACTTGTCGGCCGAACTGGAACGCAGTGGTCAGACCGTTCCCCAAGCCCTGCAGTTAGGACAGATGCTCATGGAGCGGCATCGGCCTCAGGACGCGGTGCGGGTCCTTTCACCTGTGATCGAAGCGATGGTTGACACACCCCGGCCTAACAAGGAGCAGCTTGCTGCAGCGCTGTTGTGTCGCGGGATGGCGTGGGTTGCAGAGGGCAAAACGCAGGAAGGGATTGCCCAGTATCATCGGTGTATTCGGCTAACGCCCCGTAACACCGCCGCCATGGCGCAACTGGTAGTGGCCTACCTACAGACGTGCCAAAGGCGGCGTGCTTACTACTGGTGGCGCCGCGCCACAACGCTTCGACCGGGCGATCCGCAGTTACGCAGGCTGCGGTTTCGCGTCATGTGTGCCTATTGGGTCGATCCCGCACGGCGGACGCTTGCCAAGTGGGTGCGTTGGCGGCCATCGCGACGTTTTTCCGGCTGACCCGCCACGGGACCGGATCAATATTTTTACTCTATTCACGGCATCCGTACGATCTCTGCGTTGATTTGATAGCGACGACTATGATCGATATCAAAGATTTACGTGAAGATCCGGATCGCTACCGAACCGCTGCCCTGCATAAGTGTATCGAGGTCGACATCGATCGCTTTCTCGAGCTGGACGGCCAGCACCGGCGACTGTTGACCGAGAGTCAAGAGATCGCCGCTGAAAAGAATCAGATTGGTAAGAAAATCGGGCAGCTGGCGGATCAACTCAAAAAAGCCTCAAACCAAGATCGAACCAACCTCCAAGATAAGATGCGACAACTTCAGCAGCGTCCCGGTGCGCTGAAGCAAGAAGCACACAAGCTGGCGATGCAGATCACTGAGCTTCAGCAACAGATTGATCAGATTCTGTTGCACGTGCCTCAACCGCCTGATGACGAGGTGCCGATTGGGAAAAGTGAGTCTGAAAACGTCGAGATTTGCCGGTGGGGCACCGTGCGGGCGTTCGAATTTCAACCCAAGGACCACATCACGTTGGGCGCCGATCTAGGGCTTGTCGATATCCTGCGTGGCGTCAAGCTGGCTGGCTCTCGCAGTTACTTTCTCACAGGCGCCGGCACCATGTTGCATCAGGCGGTGCTGCGGTATGCGTTGGACCAGATGGTCCGGCGCGGATTTACACCGATGACCGTACCCGTGATTGTGCGCGAAGCAGCGATGCGCGGTACCGGGTATTTTCCGCTGGGCCGTCGACAAAGCTATGCGATGACAGAGGAAGATCCGTCGGCCTTCCTGGTGGGTACCGCAGAAGTCCCGCTGACGGCCTATCACATGGATGAAACCCTCGACGAACAGTCGTTGCCACGCAAGTACGTCGCCATGAGCCCTTGTTTTCGCCGGGAAGCAGGGACATACGGCAAAGACACCGCCGGGCTCTATCGCATCCATCAATTTGACAAAGTAGAGCAGGTGGTGATTTGTTCCGGTGACACCCAAGAGTCCAAGCACTGGCACCGCGTCATCCTAGAAAATGCGGAGCTGGTCCTGCAGTCCCTCCAGCTACCCTACCGTATCGTGCGCGTGTGCACCGGTGACCTTGGGCAGGGACAGGCGGCCAAATACGATATTGAAACGTGGATGCCGTCGCGTAACGCGTGGTGTGAAACACACTCGGCTTCACGTTTCTACGATTTTCAGGCACGTCGGATGAATCTTCGCTATCGGGATCGTCATGGGAAGACACGATTTTGTCATACGCTCAACAACACGGTGGTTGCCAGTCCTCGGATCTTGATTCCGCTATTGGAGATGTATCAGAATCAAGACGGATCGGTCACGGTGCCCCAGCCGCTTCGGCCTTACATGTTCGGTGTCGACCAACTGACGCCGTCGATGACGTGGGTCACGTCATCTTGAACCAGGTGCGCCCGTGTTCAAGCTCTGTGTGTTCGTCATGAACATTGGGCGAATCGTCTGGCGTCGGTTCTCCAAGCTTAATTCAACAAAGTACTTACAGGCGTTAATTTGACCTTCATATAGTGCGTTGCTACACTATGCGTCTTATGAAGGCATCTGCTACCAAATCTCGGAGCCGGGGGGGCAAATCTGCCGAAATGGTCGCCGGCCCGACCGCCAAACACGCCAGCGCGTCGGCATCGACCAAATCCGCGGCGTTGACCAGAGGCGCTGGGGTCATCACCAACTATACCACCGCTCTGCGCTGGCTACACGAGCACAGCAATTACGAGCGAATGCGGATCGTGCCTTACAACAGCCGGACGTTTAGCCTAGACAGAATGCGCAAGCTGCTGAGTTTGCTGGGTAATCCTCATCAACAGATCAAATTTGTTCACGTGGCCGGAAGCAAAGGCAAGGGATCCACTTGCGCAATGGTTTCGAGCATGCTAAAGGCGAGTGGATACACGGTCGGGTTGTATTCGAGTCCTCACTTGGTGGATCTACGCGAGAGAATCACCATTGACGGGCAAATGATCAGTCACAGCGATGCGACCGAGATCTTCAAGCTTATCGCGGCCGGCGAGAAATCGATGGACGGTAACCGTCCCACTTTTTTTGAGGTCATGACGGCTGTTGCGCTGCGTTATTTTGCGGATCAAGCGGTCGATATTGCGGTGATCGAAACCGGATTAGGGGGACGATTGGACGCCACGAACGTGATCACACCCCTGGTTTGTGGCATGGCCCGTATCAGTATCGATCATACCAATGTACTGGGGACCGACCTGGAGGCCATTGCCGCAGAAAAAGCCGGTATTTTTAAGAAGAATGTGCCTTCGGTCAGCATCGAGCAGGACCCTTCCGTGGTCAAGTGTTTTGAAGACGCGGCCCAAAAAATAGGTGCTTCGCTGGAGTACACCGGCCGGGACATCGATTTTAGCTATCGATTCGAAGCCAGCCGTGATTTGGGACCACACACACGGGTGTGTCTGACCACGCCCACCAGTCGGTGGGAGCACTTGCCGGTTCCTCTGCGTGGCGAACACCAGGCATATAACTGTGGTTTGGCACTTGCGATTTTGGATAAGCTCAAGGGTTGCGGTTTTGTGATTCCCGACGAGAAGGTAACGTCGGGTCTGGCGGCAACCACACTGGCTGGCCGGATGGAGCGCGTGTGGGACCAGCCGCATGTCCTGATCGATGGTGCTCATAACGCGGCATCGATCCAGTGTTTGATCAAAGCACTGGGTGCGTATATCGCTTACGACTCGCTCGTGCTGATCTTCGGCTGCGGTCAGGATAAGGATATCCAAGGGATGCTCAAACAAGTTGCCTTGGGAGCGGACAAGGTCATTTTTACGCGTGCCAAAGGCAACCCGCGTGCTATGGAACCGTCGGATCTGGTGGCACGTTTTGGTGAGCTATCCGGTAAAATGACTCAAGCCGCAGCAAATCTAGACGAAGCATTGCAATTAGCGGGACGGGCGGTGAGTCGGGAAGACCTGATTGTGGTCGCCGGTAGTTTTTACCTTGCCGGTGAGGCGAAGAAACTTTTTGCCGATCGCGCCGGCAAGCAGCGGCGGTAAGGCCTTTCCCCATGCCGTCCAAAGGGCGGTGACCCGGTTAAGCCACAGAATGGTATTTGCGCTATTGGCCCCGTGAACGTGGCGGTGGCTTGTTACAACTTTTGCGCGATCACGACCTGGCCTGATCCCTAGAGCCATCATGGGGCCGTTTTGGGTTCTACGGCGTCGCGATTTTTCGCCAGATAGGGTTCAAATGTCTCATAGCTGTGGACCACAATACCGCCAAATCCACCACGATCGTCCAGAGCCTGTTCAACCTTCTGTTTTTGAAACCAAAACTCTTCGGTTGGCACGCCGTAAAACGATACCTCGGGCTCATCTTCAAGCTGCATGGTTTCCATGCCCGCGCAGACATAGCGACCGATCCATTCGGCGTAGGCGCGTTCGACCTCTACATGTTGGGTAATCGAGTCGTCACCCAATGCATGACGCCGATAGGACATGACCGCGACATAGTCTGTTAAATCTTGGATATGTTCGTGAAAATTCTTGCGTTGACCATTGTATTCCAAGATGCAATGATCATCGTCGGCGGTTTTGTGGTCGTACCAGAAGGGAATACTGGCAGACAGTGTTAATCGTGGTGCGTCAAGCTTTAGCTTAAGACCGGCGGCTTCAAATAGCTCAAGGTATTGATGCATGATCTCCTGACGTTTGGGTGTATTCCATTGTGGCAGTAGGTATGGCTCAATGTCGTAGTGAATGCCCACGATCCCCGCCCCTGGCGGGAGTGTCCGATCAAACGCCAGGATCATATCCAGGATCGCCAAGACGGAAGGTCGGTTCTCGGCGAGCCCCATTTCCGGCGCGCCATCTAACATTTCAACGCGGATGCCCAAGCTGCTGGCTTTTTGGATCAGACGACGCAACTGGTTTGGGTATCGTAGCTGAGGTTGACCCCGTTTGACCGATGCGGTGTCCACGTGGATCTGAATCGGTAGAAGATTAATACCGTACTCTTGGCAGAACGCCAGCAAACGGCCGTGTTCTTGTTCGTCCCTGACCCACTGTTCATGCCAGACCCACATCCCAAAAACGTGTCGGATCGGCTCGTGTTCCGGCGGGGTCGGGTGGGCGGTGACCAATTGCCGAAACGTGTCATAACGATTGACCACCACACCGCGAAATGCTTCATGCTCGCTGTACGCTTGCTCAGCTTCCCGTTTGTGCAGCCAGAATTCCCACGCGGGTCGACCGTGGTAGGAGTCTTCCCTGGCGTCGTCTAGTCGAGACGTTTCCATTGACACACTGATTGATCGATCAATCCAATGCGCGTAATCCAATTCCGTTTGGACCTGTTGGTTGATCGAACCTTCGTTATCATGGCGGCGGCGACGACACTGGACAACCATATAGTCAGTCAAGTCTTGTAGGTGTTCATGAAAGTTTTTTGATTGGCCGTAATACGCTACGACACAACTGTCGTCTTCGATAAACCGGTTGTCATACCAGTGAGGCATCGTTGCTGACAGGTCCATCGAGGTTCGATTTTGTTTGAGCGTGGCCTTGATCGTTGCCAGCAAGTCAAGACACTGCTGCATAACATCCTGGCGGTGTGTTTGCCATTGCGGCAGCAGGTGAAGCGAGATTTCGTAGTGCACACCCACGAGGCGGGCTCGGTGTGGGAGGGTCCGATTGAAGGCGATGATCGCGTTCAAGTTTGTTAATGCATCAGCGTGGTTCGGCTCAAGCGCCAGTTCGGGGATGTCCTGAATCGCCTCGACGTCGATACCGTGGGAGGCGGCCCTGGTGATCAATCGAGACAGCTCCTGGTGATACCGCACATTCTTTAGCTGGGTTTGTGCCTGTTCTGGAATCAGCTGAACTTTTACCATGAGTCGATTTACACCGTATTCCAAGCAGAATTCCACCAGCCGGTCCAGTTCAGTGTCTGTGGCGAACCATTCGTGTTGTTTGATTTTCATCGCAAACACGGGTTGGTGGAGGGTTGCCTGCTGGGCCAAGTCGGGTTCAACCCGACAGCTTGTGCTAAGCATGGTCAGGCAAGCCACGCTTGCGATCACCAACAGACCCACGACGTTCATTGGGGCTCTTCTGTATAGCATCACCCTGACACGCTTCGATCAAAAAGTGTCTTGACGAGATCTATCCAAACAAGGAAAAAATGGATCTTATTTGTTTTGTATATCCCACAGTTCTGAGCTTAAAGATGATCGACCATTCGTCATCATTGCTGTGATCGTTTGACCGTCCAATGAATCGTTATCGCTATTTTGTCCAAATTTCATACAAACCATCTGAGACGGTGGTGCGGTCCGATCGTAGATGTGTGCCGTTGAGATCCCCGGCCCCCTCCAATCCACAAAAAAGACAAGAAAATTTTATTTGCGGGCAAAATTTTTGAGAAGGGGTTGGCGCCTTCCATATTTCGGACTATCATTAATAGTCAATAAAAGGGAGGATCATGTATTGACAGGGGGGGGGTCCCACCGCGAAATCTGTCCTGTAGCGTTGTTGGGTGAGGGTAGGTTTTGTCGTGAGATAATATCTTGATAATTGATGCTCACAAGGAGGTACGTGTCCGCGGGTCGCGACTCGTTTGCCGGTGATTAATCGATAAACGATGGCGATCATGGCGAATTTGAACACGTTTAGCGTTACTTCTTTGAGTTAAGCTGGGCAAAATGGTCCACAAAAAGGACTGTAAAATTTTACCGTAGTGATTGATAGATTCGAAAACATTGAGCGTTCGGCTGACTACCAAATTACCCAGACAAGGAGATCCCGCAATGACAAGGAGCAAGTGTTTTGCCGTCGCAGTGAGTGTGGCCGCTTTTGGTTTGACGCTTTCGGCGACTTATCGTGCTCACGCCGATAAGATTCTCGAAGACTTTGAGAGTTATGAACTTCAACTTGCGCCTGGGTTTACTGAAGGCGCGAATTACCTAACGACACCCGTATCCAACCCGGACAACATTTTTGTGTTTGAACCGAATACCTGGGTACGCTTTGGCGTGGCCACCGCAGACGGCGTGTTTGTGTCCAATAAGCCAGCGGACGTGGTGTCTGGCACCCAGAGCGGTACTGTTTTCGCAGACTGGAGTCTTGGGGACAATCTTACCGCCAGGTATTTCACCAACGGGATGGACTTGCGGACCTTCTCTGGGTTCAAGGTGAGCCTCCAGTCACATGGCGATCAGGGTGGCATCGGATCGTCAGGCGCTCAGATCGTTGCCAGTTTTACCGGTACAAACGGCGAGGCTTACGTCGGCACCGCACCGATCAGTGTGCCGTCGGCGGGGACATTAAACACCTATGAGTTCAACTTTGATCCCACCCAGTTTGTCGAAGGTAACGTACCGGGTCCAGATGACTTTATGGGCGCACTGGCCAGTGTTACCAGCCTCGGTTTTCAGATTCAGCGGGGCGGATCCACTGGTGGGGAAGGGTTTTCCATCGGTCACGTGGCGCTGGTGCCAGAACCGGCTTCGATCGCACTTTTGGGCACAGGCCTGGTGTTGATCGGTATTCGGCGGCGTGAGAGAAAAGCATAGATTTTCTCTGACCTTGGTAAATAGCGTCGACCTTCAGTCGCTGGAAAGTGAGATTCTTCGAATCGCGTTTCGTCTGGGAACCTCTGATCAGCCTTAGCTTTTTGTGAGACCTTCTTGTACGGATCAGTCATGAAGGGCCTCGTGGGACAGCCGGGGTTGGTCAGAGGTTTTTGATGCGCCTTTCGGGGGGCCTGGGCCTGCAGAACACACCACCGAGATACAAAAAACCGGATCACCGCGATGGCAATCGAACGCTCACTGCCGGTTTGTCCCCCGTTCGGATTCAATCTAGCGCATCATCTGCCAACGCGGGGTAGAGAACAACAGAGGTTCGTACCCAAGCGTGCTTGGCCGTGCTGGCGGGTGTTTGCTGGCCACCGGCTAGGTTTGACCGCGTATAAGGCGACCGATGAAGGACGCGAATTTACCCAAGTTCATAAGGCGGTTCGGGGGCGTGGCGACCGTGGCGTAGGGGCATCCCATCGATCGGTGGCTGGCTGATCCAACATTTGGTGAGCACTTGTCACCGCGTGTGGCAGCGGGCGTGGTGGTCACAGCCGATCATCGCGGTCTGGGACGTCCAATGCAGGGCATCCGTTGACTGGCTGGTCAAATCGCTGTATTGTTTAATTAGTACCAGTACACTGAGTTATATACAAGGAGATCCTTAGCGATGAAGACGTGGTATCTAACCAAGTTGATTTTGGCCTTTTCTGTGGCGCTCGTGTTTTGTACCGCCGCTCAAGCGGACAGGACCGTGGACAACTTCGAGACGTACAAGAAAGGGGAGGTCATTGGCAAGAGCTGGAACTCTCAGCCCTGGAGTCGTTTCGGTACGGCAACCAATGACAACATTTACGCCACAGGCACTGACGGGCAGGTCATCGCCGGTCGGCGTAGCGGTTTGTACGGGGCGTTTTGGCCGAATCGATTCGGCGCTGTTCGTTTTGTATTTAAGAATCCCGAAGATCTAAACGAGTACGCCAAAGCGACCGTCAAGATCCGCTCTGACAAGTCCACGACGAACACCCGTGTCAAGCTGGCGGTGAGTAACGGAGAGACCACCTACATCTCAGGAGCCGGACAGTCGTTAACCCACAAGGTCCAGCACGTGACCTTTAGTTTAGATCCTGCAGATATGGTGATCGCCGACGGGTCTGACAGTTACACCGATGTCGTCACGAACGCAAAAATGATTGGACTGGATTTTACGAGTACCGAAGGTCAGTATACTGAGGCCATTATTTTCGACGACTTTGAACTGCACAGCGCCGTGAAGGGCGAAGACGATACTTGGTAGGATGGCATAGGGGAAGGTAGCCAGTTCTCCCTATCAAACACACAGACGTGAACCCAGAAGCGGAAGCTTCTGGGTTTTTTTTTGGTTGCGTCAGGCATGGCGCGACAGCGTCATGACCTGACGCTGTCAACCGGTAAGCGAAAGCGACCCGGGAATTGACTCGCCGGGTGAAAGTCCCGGTGGAGGACCCGATGACAGGAACTCCTAGCCGAACCGCAAGGGCGTCCATCGCGAGGTGGGGTCTGAAGGAAGCGGCAGGCAAACTCCCGGCCCGAGGAACACGAATCGTATATGAGGCGTCGGCTTGGTGGGCGAGAGGGCTCATAGACTCGAAGCCCGATGTCATCCGGACCGAGCCGACGTATATGCGGCGGGTTGATGGGAGGAAAGTCACGCGTCTTACCCTGAGAGATCTGACGTTCTGCCTTCGGGCTAGGTCCGTTGTAAAGCGGGCTGATGGGACGTCAGAAGTCAGCCGAGGCCATATTAGCGGCGTGCGTTGCGTCGTGAAGGGCCGAACAGTTTAGACCGAACCGATGCAGAGCATTCGATGCCTGAACAAGACGCAGACAAGAAGGCTGAGACGCCGGAGCGACTGCCCAGAGTAGGCGGCGGAACCGCCGAGGGTAAGCAGGGCGTGCGTCAAGCAGGCTCGGCATGCGATGATCCCGTCGGGGACCAGAGTACGTTGATGATGGAGGAGGTTCTATGCCGTGAGAACATGCTGGCGGCTTACCAACGGGTCGTAAGCAACCAAGGGGCGCCGGGTGTGGACGGGATGACCGTCGACGAACTGATGCCCATGCTTCACGAACGATGGCAAGTCATCCGGGAAGAATTGCTCAGCGGCAGGTACAAACCGTCACCGGTTCGGGAGGTGCACATCCCCAAGGCCGGTGGCAAAGGCCTGCGTATGCTGGGTATCCCGACGGTTCTGGATCGACTGATTCAACAGGCCCTTTTGCAAGTGGTTCAACCCGTGTTCGACCCCACGTTTTCGGATTCAAGCTTCGGCTTCCGTCCCAAACGCAGTGCCCACCAGGCACTGGAGCGAGCACGTGCCCACATCGCAGCCGGCCACCGCTGGGTGGTCGACATGGACCTCGAGAAATTCTTTGACCGCGTGAACCACGACGTGCTGATGTCACGTTTGGCTCGACGGATCGAGGATAAACGTATCCTATGGCTGATCCGCGGATATCTGCAGGCGGGGATGCTCAAGGGAGGATTGGTGTCGCCACGGACCCAGGGAACCCCCCAGGGGGGTCCGTTGTCACCGTTGCTCAGTAATGTCTTACTCGACGAGTTGGACAAAGAACTGGAGCGACGCGGTCATCGCTTCGTTCGCTATGCGGATGACTGTAACGTGTACGTCCAGTCGTATCGTGCGGGCAAGCGTGTGCTCACCTCCATCGAACGCTTCTTGGCGAAGCGTTTGCGTTTGGCGGTCAATCCAGATAAGAGTGCAGTGGATCGTCCCTGGAATCGCAAGTTTCTGGGTTACACATTCACCATGCATTATCAGCCGAAGTTGAAGGTGGCGACTGAATCGATCAAGCGATTCAAGGGCCGCCTACGGGAACAGTTTCGCCGCGGACGTGGCCGTAGCCTTCGGCGCGTCTTGGAGGAGCTGCGTCCGGTCTTGATCGGCTGGGTGTCGTATTACCGGAAATCGCAGGTACGGATCACCTTTGAACGGATCGACCAATGGATCCGGCGGAAGCTGCGTGCCATCCTATGGCGTCAGTGGAAGCGGCCCTGGACCCGAGCCAAGCAACTGATCCGGCGAGGTCTAGCCCATGAACGGGCCTGGATCTCAGCGACGAATGGCCGAGGTCCCTGGTGGAATGCTGGCGCCAGCCACATGAACCAGGCGGTCCCAACTCGTTACCTCAGCCAGCTTGGACTCATCAGCCTCGTCCAGCAGTCACGACGACTGGAGCGTCTCAATTGAACCGCCGTGTACGGAACCGTACGCACGGTGGTGTGGGAGGACGGCGGGGGCAACCCCGCCTCCTACCCGGTAATGGATTTGTAAGCAGACCATCGTATGGCGACCGACGCGTTATTGTTTGTCGAAAAACCGTGTTACTCTGGAGTCGAATCGCCGTCGCTACCGCCACCATCTTCGACTAATTCCCTTAGGGCCTCCTGAATTCGTTTAACGCTTTCGCGATCAGTATCGCTTTTGATATCGACGAATCCTTCCTTCCGATCAGGCAGACCACTCAGGGCAGAATCGGTTTTCCATTCCACGGCGTCGTTGGCGTTTATTGCTGGCGCAACATTCTGCGTAGATGACTGCTGACCCAAATTCATCTGCGTGCCGGTAGCCTCACCGCTTCGGATACCAATGCCTTTGGCGACGCCCACACACACGATGACGGCATCGAACAGCGAGAAGAACGTCCCGGGTGCTGCGATCAGCTTGTTGTCGCTCCATTGGGCGGCCATCGTGCCGGCCTCGCCGTAGAGCCCCAAGTGGAACAGCCGGTAGCCCATGTAGCCCACAGCAAGGCCCACTGTCAGTATGTCGATGCGGTAGATCCCCGGTAACAGCAGTATCTTTGAGAATTCGGTCATGGTTGGGCGCAGCTCATGCTTAATCAGCCTGCATTCCCCATTTGACCTTTACCACAACATTTCGAACATACCTCACTGGGAGGTTTGCTTCATAGACATACGACCTCTGGCTCGTTTGGTCGCTAGAGAGATTTGCTATATCTATCTTGCGTACTGAACGGTCCGCATTTCCCGTAGCACCGTCACACGAATCTCTCCCGGGAACGTCATCTCGTCGCTGACCCGTTTGGCAATGTCACGTGCGACCACCACGCACTGGGAGTCGTCGACTGTGTCAGGATCGACCACCACACGGATTTCGCGACCGGCTTGGATGGCAAACGCCTGTTTGACGCCACCCATCCCGTTGGCGATGGACTCAAGCTGTTCGAGACGCTTAATGTATTTTTCCAACGTTTCGCGTCGGGCGCCTGGTCTGGCGCCACTGATGGCATCGGCGACCATCACGATGGGCGTGTAGGGTGTCGTGGCGGGGATGTCATTGTGATGCCCACCGATCGCGTTAAGCACCGCCTCTTTCTCACCAAATTTTTTGCAGAAATCCATACCGATCTGAGGATGGCCGCCCTCGACATCATGATCCATTGCTTTGCCGATATCGTGCAAAAATCCACACCGCCGCGCCACGGCACCGTCCAGTCCCAGCTCGTCTGCGGTGACTTGACAGAGGTAGGCGACCTCAATGGAGTGGCGCAGGATGTTTTGGCCGTAGCTGGTCCGATAGTGAAGCCGGCCCATCACTTCAGAGATCTTGGGATGTAGGCCCTGAATGTTGGCTTCAATACACGCGTCACGCCCAAACTTGGTGATCCGCTGAGCCATTTCTTTTTGGTTCTGTTCAACCACCTCTTCAATACGTGTCGGGTGGATACGACCGTCTTCTAACAGCTTTCGCAGTGATTCGGCGGCCGTGGCCCGTCGGACAGGATCGAAACACGAGACGACCACCACCCCGGGCGTGTCATCTACGATGACATCCACGCCCGTGGCCTTCTCAAACGCACGTATATTCCGACCTTCACGGCCGATAACCCGACCCTTCATATCGTCACTTGGGATCACGACTGCTGACACGGTGTTGTCCGCGGTATGCTCCGAAGCATAGCGCTGCATGGCCTGGAGGGTGATCTTCAAAGCGCTATCTTTGGCCTGCTCTTCGGCCATGTCCATCTCACGGCGGATCAGCTGAGCCGCTTCGTGCTGGACCTCATGTTCGATCACCTTTAGCGCTTCTTTGCGGGCTTCGGATTCGCCTAGGTTACTGATACGCAGCAGCGTAGATTTTTGCTCTTCCACGGCGGTTGCCAATAAATTTTTATGCTTAGCGATCAGTTCATCAAGCTCGGTATCCCTGGCGGTGACGCGTTCCTGGCTGAGTTTGACTTTTGATTCCAACTCTTCGAGGTACCGCTCCTTGGTCGTCAACACATCAAGCTTTCGGTCCAGGTTGTCTTCTCGCTTGGTCAACCGCCGCTCGATATCTTTAAGTTCATTTCGAGACTGATTGGCCTGCTGTTGAAACTCTTCCCGGCGTTTGGCCAGGTCGTTACGTGCATCCAATTCGATCTGTTTGCTTAGGGTTTGAGCTTCGGCATTGGCTTCTTTTAGTAGCTGCTGAGCCTGCCTGCGAGCACCCGTGACGGCATGATTTCCGATCAGACGTCCTGCGACGATCGCCGCGGCGATCCCAGCGGCCAGTCCGGCAACACCGATACCTAGTGCGCCGGCCGAAGATACGTCAGCTAAAAGCCATACAGGCATCCACACAGCCCCTTTCTACACCGGGTCATGGCTCACTAGAGGAACCGACGAACCCAGATGAGTTGAGGTACGTGCCTGCCTGTAGGTTGTCCGACTAAGAGAATATTCCCAGAGCAGACCAGCTGTAACACCACGCCGATCAACCGAGGATGGACGAGAAATCGCTTGGTGTGCTAGTGCATCATTTCATTGAGCTTAGGCGCCCATTTAGGGTGCCCTGTGATGTCGATAAGGTTTCGAAGACCAGGTCGCTCAATGTTACCGATGCAGTCCATTTTGACTAGCCTTACTGGAACGCCAAAGCGAGAAATCATCGTCAATCTATAAAATCCGTCCATATTTAGACGGCCGGCTGCCATTTCCCATAGCTCTGCCGGACTGATCGGACGCGCCTTACAGGTTTCAAACGCCAGGCACGTACCGGTTACTGTTGATCTACAGCCACGATCTCGAAAGTATAAATTTCTTTTCTAAATAATGACACTTAGGGTGCTGTTATCGTTTAAGAGCTTATTAAATGAATTAAATAATGACTAAACAATGTTAGCAAAGAGATCACACTTAGGTCAAGCCGCCGGCGGGTTCTATATGCCGGCAGGGGCATTGGTTTGGCCCTAGCGCACCTGGTCCGGCATGTTGGCGAAGCGTACCCTTCTAACTCCAATCCAAACCAGTAATTCAAACCAAAGGATGCTGATCATCAGCAGCAGCATCGACACGGAAAAGCCAATCGCAGCGGTGTGGGGTGGTCCCCACGCCGGAATCCACCATCGATTTATAAATCCATTTTCAATAATGGTTTGAGACTTCGTTGCCATCCACATGACCGGTACCCACCCCACCGAAGCATAACACGCGACACGTTCGGCCCGTCGGAAAGGCACGCGCCATCCCTTCTGACGACTGAAGAACGTGACCCCTAACACTTCCACATAGCTTGCCACGGGTATACCCACGACAATCACGGCCGCCTTGAACCACGGGTTAGGCGTGTCGTTGGTCCAATCGGTCAATAAGATCATGACACTGAGTCCCAGTGTAAACGTGCTCATGAATAGGCGATCGCGTCGGTTCGATCCTCCGATGTGCAGGCGGCGGTAGCTGGCACCGGGTCGAAAGACCAACCAGAAGACCGTGGTCAGCCATGATGTCACGGTGATGCATTGTTGCCAGGGTAAACCCGGCCGGTGTTTGGGCGACGATCGATCCACCTCGGTGCCACATTCGGGGCAGGTCTGATGGAGCTCCAGGCCTTGCAAGCAATAGCCACATTGTTCGCACAGAGAACGCGGACCCGGAAACGCGTCCGCGAATTTTCCCCTAGGCCTGTGGGCCGACTTGGGTGACGAGGCCATGACGGCCATTCTACTGACCGGTTCGGCGGCCGCCCAGAGGCGCTGTCGGACAATTCACTACACTAGGGGCATGGTGACCGTGATGCTGATGCTGATTGCCGGTGGGATCGGTTTGACCCAAGCGGTCAGCGACCCACATCAGGTCACACTGCGGTGGCTGCGATTGGGGGGGATCATCGCTGTGTGTCTGCTGGCTGTCGCCGCCACAACCATTGTGCTTACCGAAGCAGATGCCCAAGCGTTATTGGCCGGGTGGAAAGCGTATACCGCCATTGTTTTGATCTTTGCATTACAACTTCTGGCGGTTCAGATGGGGCTGCGGCTAGGCCAGAGAGTCGCGGCGACCGCCGGGTTTGTGGCCATCTGTTTGGTGCTGTGGCTGGTTGGTACGATTCCGGGAGGGGCTGCGCTTGTCACGGATCGGTTGCACGATCCGTTTTGGGATTCGGTGCGGTTGTTTGTAACCGCACCGCTTAGCGCCGGGCTTTTGGGTGGGTTTCTCATGACCATGCTGCTGGGTCACGCCTACTTGACGGCTGGCGGTGAGATGACGCAGGCCCCATTCCTGCGTCTTGTGTGGATGCTCATATTGTTGCTTTTGATGCGCACGATCTCCAGCAGCCTATTTGGCATGTGGTCATATTGGGGCGCACAACAGCCGGCGGGTCCTGAGCGTTTGTGGATTCAGATGATGATTGTTGCTCGATATGCCGTGGGACTCGTGGGACCTGGCGTCTTTATTTTCATGGTGTACGATTGTGTCAAACGTCGCGCGAATCAGTCGGCGACGGGTATTCTTTATGTGGCGTCTGTTTTGATCATTCTCGGCGAAGGGATCGGATTCGCGTTGCGCGCGTCGACCGGGTGCGTCTTTTAAAACCGTTAGGGTCCTCAAGCCAAAGTACCGGCAATCTAGCGTGGCATGGGGGCGCGGGATGAGGGTCTAGGCCCGGCCTGCGAACCGCAGACCACCTGTGATCTCCATCGGCGGCACTTCAACTTGGCGCCCCTGGGTCATCTGCAGGTAAACGGTTCGCAAGCACTTGCAGTAGCGTTGCCGAGAAAAGTAACTATACGCTTCGTGGCGGGCTGTGTCGCAAAGCCGCCATGCAAGCTGCTTGTCGTTGAGCAGTTGAGTCATACGGAACGCGATTTTCTGAGCAGATCCTGGCGGCGCTAGCAGTGCCGAGTGATCATGCTCGACAATTTCACTGATGGCATTTGTCGCTTCGCCAACGATCGGGATATTGCCGGCCATGGCCCAGAGCAGACTCAAGCCACCAGCGCCACTGCCCACGGCCAGGGCCAAGTCGCACGCTGGCAGCACAGTCCAGGGCTGATCCAGCGCCGCTTCCTGGATAATCGATGCCCTTCGTCCCAGGTGATGCTGCGTGTATTGGCACCTGTAACGGTGGGTCTGATTTGGATGGACCAGCATCCGCAGATCGAAACCCGCCGCGGCTTGGCTTTCTTGAGCCATGGTCATGGCCATGCCCGCGGCCGCCGCGTCGGACCGTTCGCTTGGGTCACTGAGTAGGGCGAGTATTTTGACGTTCTGATCTTTTGCGTTCCACGCCTTGCGCAATGCCGACCGCCTTGCCAGTTCGATTTTTCCCAAATCGATTCCCGGTCTTACCACATGGACTGCCGACGGCGTGGCACCGCCGGCAAGCACGGCTTGGCGGATCGTTGAGCTGATGGGCAGGAGCACCGTACGCCCCGGGGCGTCACGCAACAACGTGCTGGCCCAGTGAACCGACCGACGACAGGGCGTGACCAGCAGGGTCAAGATCCGTGGAAGTGTCGGGAACAACAGCGTTGTCAGGGAAAGCGAACTGATCGACCAACAGTGAATGACATCGAAAGGTCCGTGCCGGCGCGCATATCTGTATAGCTGCCATCCGGCCAAAAGCGGTTGACCCAACGGGACGTTTAGCGTGACGGGTGCCTGAACACCGGCGATCACGGCGCTGCGTGTCAACGACGTACCACCTAACAGCACCACTTGTTGATCGAAGTGACCAAGCCGACCCAATGATTCGGTGAGCAGTGCAAAGGTCGTGCCTGTCGATTGTGGACTTGCAGCGTCAAGTAGATGAAGCACACGCATGGGTTCACCGACAGTCAGTGCAGTAGACTCGGATCAGGGCTACCGATCAAGAAAATGGAGGTGGCTAGTCTTCAAGGAGATCACCGGGTTGTCGGGGCAAATGGTCGAAAAACACTCTGGCGACCTCAAGTCCCGCTCGCTCGGTCAATAGCTTTCTAACTTGTCGCACCGCCAGTGGACTTTCGTTGTCGACGGGACGGTGGCGCATCGTGGCCACGACAGTGCCGTGAGGGTGGGACGTGCCGCTAAAGGTGTGGTCAGGCCCCGTAGGAGGGAACAGGCGTTTGCCTTCGACGGCGTCGATGACCTTCACCTGTAGGGTCGCGGTGGGGCGGATCAGCCCCGGCTCTTGGTCATGGCTCACCGACGTCACATAGACGTGGATCACCTGCGACGCCTTGAGTTGGCGACCGACCTGATCCACAGGTGTGCGAGCGAATTGGTCTCCCAACCGGCCCGCCAGCTCGTAAATATGGCCGGGCGGCACCAGGTGGGCTTGACTTAAGATCCCCTGCTGAGTCAGGTGAAACCCGACATGATTGGCCATGTGGACTGACAGTGTGCGGTCACCTAACAGGTGGGAAGGATCGTCCACAAGCACCGCGGTCGTGGTGTCCGCCAGCTGATGCCGAGCTTTGGTTTTTTTCGGGAAGAATACATAGGCGACGTAGGCGACAGCTTGACAACCTGTCGCTGCGCACAACGTCACCAAAATTACCAACCGGTACACGGTCGCACGTCCCATCTCCGTGGGTTTTGGAATAAGATGCGATCGCACGCTCGTGGTTCTCCTGCCAGGTGTTTGATTTGGCGGTGTTGCTGTCGGCTGGCCGCAAACGATCGTCGGTCGGTTACGATTTACCGTTGGACCACCTCGTGGTCGCGGAACAGATCAACCAATTCACGCGAAAAGTCGCGCAGCATCCCGAGCCGAATCGTCTGCTGATTCGCATTAAGTAGACCGATCGAATCCGCTTCGGGAAAACGGATCTGTAGCGTTTTTTTGTAAACAAAGTTGTCTGCGTTTGGGGCATCGGACGCCGCCACAGCAACGTTTGTCACCATGGACCCGCGCCAAAGGTGAACGTTGCCCGGCTCATGCAGTGCGTATTGAACCAGGTCAACGTAGATGATTCGATCGACCTGCAATCGCTTGAGCAACTCGGTAAAGCGCAGCGTGTTCCAAAAGGGATTTTCCTGTTGAAATCGGCTTATCTGCAGTGGATCGACCAGCTCAATACCGGGAACGTTTGCCGCCAGGCCAGCGCTGGCTTGCCGGCAAACGGCCTCTGAGGCATCGGGGTATTCAAAAAAAGTGTATTCGTCTGCCGAGACAAGCACCGCAACGGTTCGGTGTTCTAACCCACGGTATTCCGCTGCAACCGTAACCGTTTTGCCGCTGTCACCGCCGGTGACCACATGGGCGGCGAAGCCGAGCAGGTTACATCCGCCGGCGCTACACACCCAGAGGCCCATCATCAACGAACGAACGATCCAGTGGCCGACCGCGGCGGTTGCTGGTGGATCTGACGTGTTTGGACAGACACCGACCCTTGATCACACCCAGCCGGCTGAACCCCGACACCGTGTTGATCGGCGCAGTGGGTGGGGGCCAAAGCTCGCTGATCGGTCTGGACCGAGCAAACTGGTGCATTAACCGTGTGCTCCCCAAACCATGAGCAGTGATTTGTATATCCAAGAACCGATCACCAAAGCACCGAGCACACCGACCGTTCCCGGTCGCCACAGCCAGCGTGCCAGCGGACCCAGTGGCGTTCCTGTCGTAAGGGCATAGACGCCGATGATCATACCGACGGCGGTGATCAGTGCGCAGGCCAATCCGGCGGGTTGTGTCTTGAACGCAATGACCAATCGGCCGTGAACCGCGTGGGTAAACGCGGTGGTCACCCCACAAGTGGCACACGGCAAGCCCGTCGCTGCCAGAAACCCGCAAGGTAACAGTCCCAGCTGCGTGTGGGTGCCCACGCCGTCGTCAGAGGCGTCCAGCCGGTGTCCGATGACCAAAAGGATCGAGCTCACGGCGATCAGGCCTACGGGTATCGCTGTTGAACGCCACCGGCTCGGTGCGTTGGGGCTGGGGGTGCAAGTGGTCGGTGACGGTGGGGTGGCGATTGGTTGCATCGTGTTTGGTAGCGTACGCCTGTCGATGGATCAAAGCAATGTGGGTAGAGTATCATATTAAGAACAATGGTTTACCGTCTTTCAGATGATCGGCCGCCAACCCAAGCTACCGATGGCGAAGATGAATCGTCGGGGATTGATTCTGGCGCCAGACGAGCGGCCGTGCGCACCATTTCCGTTCTACCGACGATGTTGACGTTGGGGAATTTGTTGTGCGGGTTTGGTTCCGTATTTTTGGCCAGTCGACCGGTCGAAACGGTCATGCCGTTGCAATGGACGCCGCTCACCTTTTCGGCCGCATTGATCTTTCTGGGTATGGTCCTGGATGCATTGGACGGGCGGGTGGCCCGTCTGACCCGTAACACAAGCGACTTGGGAGAACAGTTGGATTCCATGGCAGATATGGTCACATTCGGTGTGGCCCCGGCGTTTCTTGCCGTCCAGTTGATCGGTGTCGCGACGCCATTTCTCTCGGTGCGCAATGACCAGATGTTTGATCGTTTTGTGGTCATCATTGCCTGCATCTACGTGGCGTGTGCGGCACTGCGGTTGGCACGATTCAATCTGACGCTTTCACAGAACCAGGGCGCTGAGCACACCAGTTTTGAAGGTCTTCCCTCTCCTGGCGCTGCCGGCACTGTCGCGAGCCTGGTGTTGCTTCATCAACACTTTCTGGTTGACGGAGACCCTATGAATTGGCCGATTCGACTGGCGGCGATCGGTATGGTCACAATCATGCTGATGGCGGCGTTTGGGATGGTCAGCAGATTGTCCTATCAACACATTGTCAGCCGCTATCTGAGCGGTCGGGTTCGATTTGGTACGATCACCAGGTTGGTCGTGCTGATGCTGTTGCTGTTGGTTCACCTTCAAGGGGC